>NZ_BJYJ01000003.1 GCF_007991455.1 Chryseobacterium hagamense
TTCTAAATCCTGCAGTGGTTATTCGGATACAACGCAAAATCCACCATTTACCATTGAATATTCACTTCAAGACCACCCCGCCAAAAATTCTTTTAATTTTCGCAACCCTCCAGTTCAGGGGGATTTTAATTAAAGATATTTACTTAGACTTCGGATTGGGTTGTAACCGTAGGGAAGAATTAAATAAAATGATACAATTTTCATTAGAAACAAATATTGAACGGTAAACAAATTTGACTTGTCAGATTTCTTACGACCTAAAGGCATGCCTTTTCCTGAAGACTTTGTACTTTCACGATTTTTCAACAATGTATATGGATACTCCAATCCAAAAGAGATTTTTAAATAATTCCATTTAATTTTCCTGACCTAAAATCTATCATCCCGGCTGAAACCTTAAATTTATTATCTTTACGGAAATTTAATACAGCTATGTTAAAAGCAGGTTTGGTAGGTGCCGGACATTTGGGAAAAATCCATTTGCGGCTTCTCAATCAGTCGGATCAATATGAATTTGTAGGATTTCATGATAAGGATGCCGAGAACGGAAGAAAACTGGAAGCGGAATTCGGATACCGGTATTTTGAAAATTTTGATGAACTGCTTGAGCAGATCGATATGCTGGATATCGTCACTCCCACTGTTTACCATTACGACTATGCGCTCAAGGCCATTGAAAAAGGGCTCCACTTCTTTATTGAGAAACCGGTAACCCAGACGCTGGAACAGGCTGAAGAAATCCTCAGAAAATGCGAGGAAAAAGGCATTAAAGCGCAGGTCGGACACGTCGAAAGATACAATCCTGCCTTTATTGCCACCAAAGAATACATTAACAATCCGATGTTTATCGAAATCCATCGCCTGGCCGAGTTCAATCCGCGCGGAACCGATGTTTCGGTTGTGCTGGACCTGATGATCCACGATCTTGATATTTTACTGAGCATGGTAAAATCAAAAGTGAAGAATATTCATGCCAGCGGTGTGTGTGTCGTAAGCAAAACCCCGGATATTGCCAATGCGAGAATTGAATTTGAAAATGGCTGCGTAGCGAATTTAACGACTTCCAGAATTTCCATGAAAGCGATGCGGAAAAGCCGTTTCTTCCAGAAAGACGCCTATATTTCGGTAGATTTCCTGGAGAAAAAGGCGGAAGTCATCCGGATGAAAGATGCACCGGAGACCCCTACTCCGTTCGATATGATCATTGAAAATGCGGAAGGCGAAAAAAACCAGATCCTGTTTGAATACCCGAACATCCAGCCGAACAATGCCATCTTAGATGAGTTAAATTCCTTTGCCGATTCGATTACCGAAGACAAGCATGTGGAAGTGTCCCTTGGAGACGGAACCGAAGCGCTGAAAGTCGCTTTGGAGATTATGAAGCTGATTTCATAGATAAATCAATAGTATTAATTACTTATTTGTGAAAAAGGTTTTAATTCTCATAATTGGCTTTTTCTTTTTATTACTAGCAGGAATCATTATTTACCAAAAGTTTTACTTAAGTCCAAGGAGTATTAAAAAAAGAAAAATAGAAATTTTTGAAGAAAGAATTAAAGAATTTGAGAACTCCAAATCAGGACGAATTGATTTAACAGATTCTATACATCTTCGCTGGAGAATTAAAGATTTTAAAGCTGAGAATCATAATATTGAATATTGTGAAAAATAAAAATCAGGATGCCAGATACATCTGCACTATCGATAATAAAGATTGGTATGGGTCAGATTTTAAAATGGATTTGCCAAAAAATGAATTAAAATTATTAGTAATTTATATTAAGGGAAAATATATTGAATTAGATATTTCACAGATGTTTAACCCTAATTTAACTGGAGCGTTGAATAACTATCAATTTAAACTTACATATTATGCAGGTTTTTATTTACTTTATGGCTTTTTCTCTGATGGTGCAGGAGCTTATACAGCCCAATGGAAAATTCAGAATGGAAAAACAGATAGAATAAAACTTTCTAATGAAGACAAAGATTTTAAATGGCAGAATATAAAATAGAAAATAATGAACACAAACGAGTTTAAGCTCGTTTTTTTATTTAAACCCTAATTTGCTCTGACAAATAATTGTTAAATCCTAACTTTCGATTCTTTAATTTAAAATAATTACAATACAATAATTTTAATATATTTGTGATTACTTTACAATTTTATTTCTAAAAACAATCTCCTATTATTTAAATAAGTAAACCATTATGAAACGAGCCGTCCTATTATCCGCTTTTTTATTGTCTCAATTTGGGACATCACAACTTTTAAAAACGCAGGGTCAGAAAATTGTTAATGATAAAGGTGAGAATATACAGTTGAGAGGTCTTGGCCCCGGAGGATGGATGCTGCAGGAAGGCTATATGCTGAAGACGGCCGATTTTGCCGGTCCGCAATACAAGATCAAAGAAAAGATCGCAGAACTCATTGGTGAAGACGGGATGAATGAGTTCTACAAAGCCTACCTGAAAAACGGAATCACCAAACAGGATATCGATTTCCTTAAAAAGGCAGGATTCAATTCGATCCGGCTGCCGATGCATTATAACCTTTACACACTGCCAATTGAGAAAGAACCGGTAAAAGGGCAGAACACCTGGCTGAAAGAAGGTTTCGACATGACCGATAATCTCCTGAAATGGTGTGCCGATAATAAGATGTACCTGATCTTAGATCTTCACGCCGCTCCCGGCGGACAGGGAAATGACGTAAATATTTCGGACAACGACAAATCGAAGCCGTCGCTTTGGGAAAGCGAGGAAAACCGGAAGAAAACGATTGCCCTCTGGAAAAAACTGGCGGATCGGTATAAGGATGAGCCCTGGATCGGCGGTTATGACCTGATCAATGAACCGAACATCAACTTTACCGGGAAAAACCCGAACGGAACGGATGAAATGTCCAATGCGCCGCTCTGGAAACTGCAGAAAGAAATTACGGAAGCCATCCGTATGGTAGATCAGAAACACCTCATCATTATCGAAGGCAACGGCTGGGGAAACAATTACAACGGCTTGCCGCAGCTCTGGGACAACAATATGGTGTTCAGCTTCCATAAATACTGGAACAACAATGATGATGCAACCCTTAAATTTGCTCTTGATCTTCGGGAAAAGCACAATGCCCCGATCTGGCTCGGAGAAACGGGAGAGAATTCCAACGTATGGTTTACGGAACTGATCCGGCTGCTGGACAAACATAACATCGGCTATGCCTTCTGGCCGATGAAGAAGATCGACAATATCGCCGGTGTTACCAACGTAAAGATAACTCCTGAATATGAAAAACTTCTGGATTACTGGAAAAATGGCGGTGAGAAACCCTCTGAAGAATTTGCAAGAAAGGCATTGATGCAGATGGCCGAGAATTATAAGTTCAGCAATGTGGAGATCAGGAATGATGTGGTTGATGCCATGTTCAGACAGACCACCGACGGTTCGACGAAACCTTTCAAAAACCTTCAGGCTCCCGGAAAAGTTTCTGCTGCGGATTATGACCTCGGAAGGATGGGGGCCGCCTATCTGGATAAAGATTTCATTAATCTCTGGGTAAGCGATCCTGCAAAAAGATCCGAGTGGAATTCCGGTAATCAGCTGCGAAATGACGGTGTTGATATTTATAAAGGTAAAAACAATGAATACTATGTCGGAAAAACAGAAAGCGGCGAATGGCTTCAGTATACCCTTAATGCAAACTCCGGCAGAGCGTATGCCCTTATTATAGACTATGCAGGTACGGTTCCTTCAAAAATTAAAATTGCAGATGCTTCCGGAAAACAACTGGGTGCGGTTACCCTGCAGCCGACGGGCGGAAATGAAACCTGGAAGACCGCCTCTTTAAAAGGAATCAATCTTAAAAAAGGTGAAAACAAAATCCGCATTTATTTCGAGAACGACGGGGTAAACCTTAAAAGTTTCGAACTGAAATAATAAAAATATCAAATTAATAATCCCTTTTAAATTTTAAGAGGGATTTTTTTTGAAAAAGCATGAAAATAAAATCTTTCCGGCATTGTCTATGTATGTTGTTTACCGTTTTGCAAAAATACGCTTCGCAGTATTTAAACATAATCGTCTGTGAAAATCTGCTTCAATCTGTGGTATGGATTTAACCGTGAAATTTTAACCATAAACCGAAGGTTCACAGAGTCAAAAGAATCCAAAGATATGGATGGCGCATAAAAATTAAAGGATACCTATTTAAAAGCACACAAAAGTTTTCAAAAACTGAGATTTTTGGCTGTTGTTTAAATTAAAAGCCCCGGTGGCCAAGCGGAGCCGAAGCCATCGCCTTGAAAATATGCTGTCGTCTTCAAAAACCTGCACCATCTCCGGGAAATAATCTGGACGACCGCCTGTTTAAAATTAAAAAGCTTACCTTTAAATTTAAATAAGTTTAGAAAAAAAATGAAAAAGATCATCCTTTTATTCCTCTTAATCTCAGTATTCAGTTTTGCACAGCAGCCCGGGTTGGATTCAAAGATCAATTCAATTATTCAAGGTAAAAAAGCAACGGTGGGAGTATCGGTCCTGGGTTTTGAAAATGGCTTTAAGTACAGTAAAAACGGAGAGAAAAAACTTCCGATGCAGAGTGTCTTTAAGTTTCACATTGCTGCGGCGGTTCTTGACCGGGTGGACAAGGGAAAATTGTCCTTGGATCAGAAAGTTTCCCTGAATGCAGCGAATTTAATGCCGGATACCTGGTCGCCGCTCAGGGACAAATACCCGAATGGCAGCGCGGAGGTGCCTCTGAGTGAAATTATCGAATATACCGTAGCGAAAAGCGACAACAACGGCTGCGACATTTTATTAAAGCTGCTGGGCGGAACAGGAACCGTTCAGAAGTTTATGGATTCCAAAGGAGTTAAAGGTTTTCAGATCAAATATAATGAAGCCGACATGCACCAGGACTGGAATGCGCAATACAAAAATTATTCAACGGCAGTTTCTGCCACGGATGTTCTGAAAAAGTTTTATGACGGAAAACTGCTTTCTGAAAAGTCGACTGCTTACCTGATGAAGGTAATGCTTTCCACATCCACAGGAATGAACAAGCTTATTGCCCAGCTGCCGAAAGATACGCCTGCAGCAAGGAAAACGGGAGCTTCCGGAAAGAATAATGCCGGCCTCACCGGTGCTGAAAACGAAATTGCCATTATTACCCTGCCCGATGGCAAGCATTATGCAATAGCTGTATTCGTCAGTAACTCAGCGGAAACGCAGGAAGTGAACTGTAAAATGATCTCGGATATTTCAAAGTTGGTCTGGGATTATTTTAATAAGTAAAAATTTAAGCTTAATTTTAAAACCGTTAAAAATGAAAAAAGTATTAGCAACCCTGGGATTATTCAGCTCGATCCTGTTCTTTGCACAGAAGAGCGAAAATTATCTTCAGGTAGGATATGCCAGCGTGTGTTGCGGAACTCCTTCCGATCAGCCGGTCATGGACTATCTGACGAAGTTTAAAAATAAAAATAAGGTTAAAAATCTTGAAGTGTATAAAAAGAGCGGCCTTGGCCGTGAAGGCGAATACAACCTTTATATCGGAACGGACGGACTTACGAAAACGCAGAAAACAGCCTTCGTCAAAGGACTGAAATCGGCGGTCAGCAGCCAGAACAGAGCACGGAAATCCGAAAGTACCGGTATGGTGAACTTCGATGAAAAGGAAACCGTAAAAAAAGCCGATCTGATGAATGCACGGAATTTAACATTGATATCCACCCAAAAAACAATTAAAACTAAATAAGGAAAAATGATCAAAAACATTGTAGTTATCGGAGCGGGAACCATGGGAAATGGTATTGCACACACTTTTGCCCAAAGCGGATTCAAAGTCAATCTTGTGGACGTATCCCAGGAAGCTTTGGACAGAGGACTGAAAACCATTACCACCAATCTTGACAGAATAATTGCAAAGGGAAACCTTACGGAAGAACAGAAATCGGAAACTTTAGGCAACATCACCACCTTTACGGCTCTGCAGGGAGCGGCGGGCAATGCCGATCTTATTGTGGAAGCAGCTACTGAAAACCAGGAACTGAAGCTGAAAATCTTCGGACAGATGGATGAATTGGCACCGGAGCACTGTATTCTGGCCACCAATACTTCTTCAATTTCCATTACAAAAATTGCGGCGGCTACCAAAAGGGCGGACAAAGTAATCGGGATGCACTTTATGAACCCTGTTCCAATCATGAAACTGGTAGAGATCATCAAAGGCTACTCTACTTCCAGAGAAACGTTTGATGCGATCTACGAAATGAGCAAAACCTTAGGAAAAGTTCCGGTAGAAGTGAACGATTACCCGGGTTTTGTGGCCAACAGGATCCTGATGCCGATGATCAACGAATCCATAGAGACCCTATACAACGGAGTGGCCGGAGTAGAAGAAATCGATACGGTAATGAAGCTGGGAATGGCACACCCGATGGGACCGCTTCAGCTGGCAGATTTTATAGGTCTTGATGTATGCCTCGCCATCCTGAATGTAATGTACGACGGTTTCAAAAATCCCAAATACGCACCGAATCCATTGCTGGTAAATATGGTAATGGCCGGAAAATTAGGTGTGAAATCAGGAGAAGGGTTCTACGATTATTCCGAAAGCAAAAAGGCTGAAAAAGTGGCCAAAATGTTTTCAAAATAAAGATCAGTGATGAGTTATGGATTATAAATTATAAATTTGGGCATCAAAACCGGATTCCAGATTCAAACCATCATCTACCTTGATACGATTCAAAGAAAAAAATATTCAGATAGCCTTGGTCATCATTACTTTAGTGATGACCATTTTTCGTTTTTTACTTAATGAAAAGGGCCGGGTAAGTCCGGATTCGATCCGGTATATGCGTTTTGCCCATGTTTTCCCGACCATCGACAATACCACTACTCCCCTGGGATATCCTCTGGCCATTAAATTTTTCACTTTTTTCGGATTAGATGAGTTCTGGGGCAGCAAAGCTGTCGGAATACTGGCGATGCTTTTCATCATTGTCTTTACCCGAAAGAAGAGATTTTATTTCAGCGAATCCATTATAGTCTGTTCACTCTTCAGCTTTCTTTCCATTTTTTCTTTTACGATGAGCGAAGCGCTGATTCTCCCTTTTGTTTTCCTTTTCCTGTACGTCGCTGACTTAATTATTGATGGCAGACTTGAAGGCGGCAAGGCGCTATTTTATCTGTCTTTAAGCCTGATCGTACTTTACAACATCCGGTACAGTTCGCTTTTCTTTATCGGTGGAACGGGCCTTTTCGGGCTGGTATTTTTTAAAAGGAAATATTCACGGACATTTATCATTTCAGGGATTATCGCAGGAGTATTTGTCGTTCTGTATAAGTTTCTATTTATAGATTATTTTAATGAAAATTATGTACATGAAGCCCTGGAAATAGGGCTGCACCCCACTTCAGAGCTTTTAAAGGAATTGTATGAAGGGCTTTGTACCACTTTTAATCCGTTTATCCACATTGCTGATCCCGGCAGCGGCAGGATCAATTATGCCATTTACGGGATCGGGCTTGTTAATATACTGGGCATGATTTACACCTTTGTAAAGTATAAGTTGTCGGAAACCGAAACCTTCTTCATTTTTACAGGGGTAAGCGGCATTATCTGTTCTTATTTCATCCAGTATTTTTATTCGGTTAACCCTATTGATTACAGGCTGCTTGCGCCTTTCAGCCTTCCGCTGTGGCTGGTTTATTTTAAAAAACTGTTCGGGATGGCAGACCTTAAAGTATATGCTGTCGGGTTTTTAAGCATCATCTCCGGAATGCTGTTTACATGGCTTTCCCGTGGCAATTACCTTGAAAACAGAAAGGAAATCAAACAATTCCTGAAGTCTGAAAAGCTGGACCATGTTCCTGTAAAGTATTATCTGGAAACCGCCGAAGACCTTGATAAAGTGCAGGTAGCAGAACTGATCAGTACGGTAAATGCAAATACCTCACTGACTTACAAGCCGGAAGATACCCTGCAGAGAACCACATTGACGAGATATAAAGTTTTGCAAAAAATGAAGATTGACAGGAACAAATACCAATAATTTTATTATCTTTGATTTAAAGTTAAAACATTAAAAAAATGAAATTACCAAAGTTTTTATTAGCAGATAATTCGGAATTTCCAGAGGATTTGTTCGTCGTTCATACAGAATATCCAAGATTCATTCTTAACGTTGAAGAAGAAGAAGTTGAGTGGCTGGATGATCTGGAAGGCGATGACGAGGAGACGATGGCAGATGAGGCTACAAAAGTAGTAGAGTCTGCATTCAAATGGTGTGATGAAGAGCTGGCTAAGTACGACGACGAAGAGGAAGAATAATAACGACCCGAATATAAAAAAAGGAACTCCGAAGAGTTCCTTTTTTATTTTTATTCCGCTTTATTGAATTTCAGAAGAAGAAGGTTATCCTGGTACAGTTCCAGAACGTTTCCGGTGACCACATATTTATTGGCTTTCCCCATCATATCCATAAAGTTCTTTTCTACACTCATATTTTCGCAGGCCATCCTGGTGGAACCCATTTGCCCGGCAGAGAAGTTTCCGGTAGCCGGTTCTACCCTTGCCGTCCCGAAATAATTGTTGCATCCTGCATTTCCGTTTATTTTTTCGCCGTCGATATTCAGCGTAGGAATTTTCCCTTTTACATTATCGGCCAATGCCCATTTCGTTCCTGAAAGTGCAGCCTGTGCCTTTCCTAATTTTGCAGAAGAACCTGCAGTTGCCCCACAGGAAACCAAAATCGCCGCCATACCTAAACTTAAAAAAAGATTTTTCATTTTTTTCTTTTTGATTTAAATCAAATTTACGAATTATTATAATGAAAACGGGCTTTCCGGAGATTTTATTGTGAAGCCCTGTTGGAGCTTTTAGCTCTGACAAGGCTAAAAAAAACGGGCCGAAGCCCGTTTTTTATCCTCTCAGTTCTGCATTGAATTCCTTCTGGAAAGATTTTACCAGAGAATCCATCACCGATGCAATTTCTTTTTCTTCCAGTGTCTTTTCATCATTTAAAAGCTCAAAGCTCATGGCGTAAGACTTTTTGCCTTCAGGAAGATTTTTACCTTCGTAGACATCAAACAGGTTAATGCTTTTGATGTAAGGCGATTTATTTTTCTTAGCTGCCTGATAAAGGTCCTGGTAATTTACTTCCTTATCCAGCAACAGGGCAAGGTCTCTTCTGATCTTATTGAATTTCGGAATATCGCGGAACTTCAGTTCATTTCCTGAACGCAGCTCCTGGGCAAATTCCAGTTCGATTTCAGCGTAGAAACATTCCTGCTCGATATCAAAATCTTTCAGCATCTGAGGTGCTGCTTTCCCGATTCTTACCAATGTTTTCCCATCCACTTCATACGCCAGCGCATCGGAGAATCTCTCATCGGATAAAGCCACTTCTTTGTAATCGACGGCCAGTTTTTCCAGCAGCACGTTCACATACGCTTTCAGGTTGTAAAAGCTTGTGACGGATTTCGGCTGCAGCCAGTTTTCGGCCACATCCCTTCCGGATACGAGGATGGCCAGCTGTTTTCTCTCCTCGTATTTTTCCCGTTTATGATAAACTTTTCCGAATTCGAAAAACCTGATGTTCTGATTCTTCCTGTTGATGTTATAAATGGCGTTCTGCAGAAGCCCTTCCAGCAAAGACTTCCTCATGAATGCCAGGTCATTGCTCAGAGGATTCAGCAATTTTACGGCATCCGTTTCATCTTTTACGGAAGTCAGTGAATTGTTCATCACCTCATTAAATCCTAGCCCCTGCATCGTTCTTGCCCAGCTGTTTTCCAGTTCATCCTGATCCTGTGCGCTGAGCTTCACCGGGGTGAACGATATTTTTTGCGGTGCATCGATTTTATTATAGCCGTAGATTCTCAGGATCTCTTCGATCACGTCGATTTCACGGGTAACATCTGCCCGGTAGGCCGGAACAGAAATTTCATATCCGTTCTGGATTTCATTCAGCACCTGGATTTCAAGCGCTTTTAAGATCTCCTTTACCTTTTCCCTGTGGATTTTTGTTCCTAAGATCTGTTCGATCTTTGAAAACCTGATGATCACATACTGATCTTCAATTTTCTTAGGGTATTCTTCCAGAAGTTCCCCTATGAGTTTTCCTTCGGCGAGGTCCTGAATCAGTTTAATGGCATGGGTAATCGCCGTCCGGGTGATGTTCGGATCCACCCCTCTTTCAAACCTGAATGAGGCATCGGTATTCAACCCGTGGAATTTGGCTCCTTTCCGCACGGCTACCGGATTGAAATAGGCACTTTCCAGGAAGATGGTTTTTGTTTCTGAGGAAACGCCTGAATCGGCACCGCCAAACACTCCGGCGATACACATCGGCTTATCATTCCCGTCTTTGATGATGATCTCGGAACCGTTCAGTGTTCTTTCCACCCCATCCAGTGTCGTGAATTTCGTTCCTTCCTGTACGGTTCCCACTTTCACTTTTTTACCGGCAATCTTATCGGCATCAAAAGCATGAAGCGGCTGTCCGTAGCCGTGAAGGATATAGTTGGTGATATCCACAATATTGTTGATCGGGCTTAAACCGATGGCTTTCAGCCGGTCTTTCAGCCACGACGGGGAATCTGCTACTTTTACGTTTTCAATCACTGCTCCGATGTATCTCGGGCATAGTTGCGGATCTTCCACTACCAGCGTAAATTCGTGGGAGCCTTCATTATTCAGGGCAACGGAAGACACTTTCTCAAAACCTGAATTCTGTTTGTTGGTCAGGAGGTACGCGTGAAGGTCCCTTGCCACGCCGTAGTGGGACATGGCGTCGGTCCTGTTCGGCGTCAATCCGATTTCCAGTACCTCATCGGTAGTCAGTTCAAAATAATCAGCAAAATTCTTTCCGACTTCGTACTTTTCCTCATCCAGCACCATGATTCCTCCGTGATCGTCGCTCAACCCCAATTCGTCTTCCGCACAGATCATTCCCTGGGAAACTTCTCCCCGGATCTTGGCTTCCCTGATTTCAAAAAAGTTTCCGGTTTTATCATAGATCTTTGTTCCGACAACCGCTACGGGAACCGTCTGTCCCGCTTCCACATTCGGAGCCCCGCAAACAATGTTCAGGACTTTTCCGTTTCCTACCTCTACCGTTGTCTTTTTAAGTTTGTCTGCATTCGGATGTTTTTCGCAGGTAAGAACTTTACCCACGACCACTCCTTCCAGGCTGCCTTTTATGCTTTCAAATTTTTCTATCCCTTCAACTTCCAGACCTATATCCGTAAGGAACTCACCGATTCTCTCCGTTTTCAATTCCGTTTTGATGTAGTCTTTAAGCCAGTTGTTTGATATTTTCATTGAATATATTTTGAATTTTTGTACAATTTTTACTGTACGGTTTTAAGCTTACAAATGTCGTGTTTTTTTGATAAATACAGAAATTTATAACAGATTTTAAGAGTTAAAATTACCTCAGCCAATTGCAATTTTTGTATAGATTCAGGTAATGGTATGGCTTTAATTTTCAGAACCTCTTCAGGGGTAATCTGAAAAACTTTCCCGGTTTTTCTCTTCATTTTCTGAATTAAAATAAACTTTGTTTGTTCTTTACCTTCATATCATGATACCGCTAAGCAAGTAATAAATTGATTTTCCAGGCTGAAGATACTTTCCTTTCCCAAGGATAAAATCAATATTCAATTGAGAAGACTCTTAGTTTTTCAGAATTGAATCCATCAAAAAAGAGGCTTTGAAATCAAAACCTCTTTCTGTATTTTATGTAGATTGCTGTTACAGTCCGATAACCGGCATAGACAGCATCAGGATGCTTTCATTGTCTTCCAGACCGTCAAGCGGTTCAATGATTCCCGGTCTGTTCGGCTGGGACATTTTCATGGTAATATCATCTGATCCGAGGATCCCCAGCATTTCCGTCAGAAATTTGGAGCTGAACCCGATGTTGATATCCTCCCCGTTGTAGTCGCAAGGAATCTGCATATCTGCCTTGTTCGCATATTCCGTATCTTCTGCATGAAGATGAAGGATGTTTGCCGACAATTTAAACCTCACCTGGTTAGTGGATTTGTTTGACATGATCGATGCTCTCTTAATGGCACCCAACAGAAGGTTTCTGTTGATCGTCAGTACATTCGGATTTTCTTTCGGAATTACCGCAGTATAGTTCGGGTATTTCCCGTCGATCAGACGGCAGATCCAGACATGCTTACCGAAAGTAAATTTAGCCATGTTTTCATTGAATTCGATGGTTACGTCTTCATTTGAGCTGGCCAGTATATTTTTGAAAATGTTCAGCGGTTTCTTCGGCATGATGAATTCCATCGGTTCGGCGTTCATCAGATCCGTTCTTTTGTATACCACAAGCCTGTGGGAATCCGTAGAAACGAAATTGGTTTCATTCTCTCCGAATTGGAACAATACGCCCGTCATTACAGGACGAAGGGAATCGTTGCTCGTTGCAAACAGCGTATTCGTCAATGCTTCTGATAAAACCCCGGCAGACATCGTCACACTCTGGGCAGCATCGAATTCCGGCAGCTCCGGATAATCGTCTGCATTGTCCAGTGCCACGGCGAAGTTGTCTTTTTCATCTAAAATCTCAAGCTGACTTCCCGTTCCTTCTGCATTATCCTTTACGACCAGCGTAAGCGGCTGTTCCCCGTAAGTCTTGATAAAATCCTGAAAAATCTTTGCAGGCACGGCAAATTTACCCGTATCATCAGATTTCCCCTCAAGAGAAGTTACCAGCGTCGTCTCGCCATCGGATGCGGTGATGGTAACCTGAGTTCCGTCTAATTCAAAAAGATAATTTTCTAAAATCGGTCTCGACTGTGAGCTTGATATTACGCCACTTACAGTTTGCAAAGCCTTCTGCAGTTCTCCACTTGAAATAATAAATTTCATAGATTTAAAAATAAGTTTTTACAAATATAATAAATAGAAAACAGATTAAGAAGAATAATCAAAGGAGTTTTTCACAAAGACCGTTAATCTTTTTTCAGCGCTGAGATTATATTCAGGTTTCTGTAGCTGTTTATTCCGGCATCGAATATTTCATTCCTGTAATATTGGACGGTTACTTTCCTGTTCAGCAGCAACGGATATTCTTCAGGCAGGTCGAGACCCGACTGTACAGCGGTTATCCAGTACAGTTTCGTGAGATTACCATCCGCTCCCACAATGTGAAATACAACAAATCCGTCTTTTTCGATCCGGGAAACCGTCCCGCTGACCGATAGGTCGGAAGACTGCCCTTCAGCATCGCTTTTTTCTTCACGGTCCACCATTTCCAGAAAGAGGTCCGGGCATTCTTTCAGGATCCAGGTCGCCACCAGTTTCCCGGTTTCTGAAGATTCATCACGCAGGATATCGAGGTTATACTCCTTTTTAAGCTGCCTGGCATAGGGTTCAGCCGCATTGATGATGCAGAATCCCAGTTTTGTTTCCAGTATTTTAGGATCGGTATTTTCCGCTTTTACTTTCTTGAAACATTCACAGGCCGAGGTGCCTATTTTTGCTTTATAATCCTGCGAAAATCCGTTTGCAGACAGCAGGATCAGGAGTAAGGCTGATCTACTTTTTTTCATTGATCTGAATTAATGTTTCCAAAGATAGCGGATCTACCGGATAATCCCGGAATACTTGTTTTATATTTGCGTATAATCTTTCTTATGCGAAAACCACCTCTCCGTCAAAGTTTCCTGAATGCTTTCCGTGGGATTTTCATGATGATCAGAAGCGAAAGGAATTTCCGGCTGGAAGCGGCAGCTTTTCTGATCAACCTCTTTTTAATTTTTTATTTATCTCTTTCAACACCTGATGCCGTACTGATCCTGCTCGTCTCATCGGGCGTACTGGCAGCGGAAATTTTCAATACGGCTATTGAAAAGATCTGTGATATCATTCGGCCGGAATTTGATCCCCGGATCGGATTCATCAAAGATATTGCTGCGGGAGCGGTTCTGCTGATGGCTTTGATTTCCGCTATTACAGGAGTTTTGGTGTATTGGAAATACTTTTTTATTTAAACAAAGAACAGGATGATGTTTTGTAAAAACGCAGTTTTTCCGACAGGCTCAGGATAATATTGCATTTCTACTGATACCCATCAATATTCCCCTGAATAAATTCTATATCAATCTTTTTTTGTACAATGCCGTGTCAAAGGTATTTTTCAATAATCGGAATCGCCATTTCAGCCATTATTCCGTAGCCTTTTTCATTGGGATGCACGCCGTCTTTCGAAAGCAGAACCTCCTTATCATCCACAAAACCCGAATAAAAGTCCAGGTAATGCAAATCATTTTCAGCGGCAATCGATCTGAGGATCTGATTGTATTTTACGACCTCTGCCATAGTCCTCCATTTTCCGGAAGCTGTTTGCACGCCGTCAGTTTTTTCAGCAACAGGAAGGATGCTGATCAGATAAATGTCTTCCGCATATTGTTTTGCCTGGTGTACAGCCAATAAAATATTAGATTTAAACTGCTCCGGCTCTACCGCCTGTACTCCTTCTTTTATGGCTAAATCATTCGCTCCGTAACCGATAAATACCCAATTTCCTTCCGCAGAATTCCGCGCTTCCATTTCGTGGGAAATCCTTCTGACAAGCCCTTCGGTCGTTTCCCCTCCGATCCCAAGATTAAAGAGAATCAGCTCATTGCTCCCTTCATTGTATTTCTGCAAAGCATACCGCTTCAGGATATCTACCCAGCCGCCAAATACACCATCGTATTCTCCATAGGTAATGCTGTCCCCGAAAAATAATCCGTACTTCATTTCTGTTTGTATTAAATCAGTCCAAAATTAAAGAAATCTTCTGATGAGACTGTATGATTTCCACTAAAATTTCAAAAAGGGTCGGCCCTTTCCCTGCCAGCAGCTCATCCAGTTTCTGTCCGATCAACACCACATTAAATGGCTTTCCCTGCCTGATTTTGTTTTCATAAAATTCTTTTGTAAGACCGAATCCTAAATCTTCCTTGGATTTCTGCGCATCTTTCCAGGTTATCTGGCCCTGAAAACCGTAGAGGATATCATCAAAACCGTCCAGCGTTCCGACTTTCCAGTCTTCATCTTTCATCAGGAGCCGGGAAACCTCATCATAAAATCCTTCCAGATCTGAAAAATGACGGCCGTTGATGACCGTCACATTTTGTTTATTATTTTCTTTTTCCATTTTACTGCCGCCAAAATTTAACTTTTCGCTGGTTTTAATCAGCTTAAAGATACAGCATTATCAATTTATAAAAAACAGTTTTCTTAATTAAAAATGGAAATATAATCAATTCGGAGGGTATCAGAGTTTCTATTTTGACTTCGCATCAATCTCATTTTTAATCTGAGTTTCAATGTCTCCATTAGATTTGGCCTGAAGGGCCGGAATAGTATCAACGGTTTGCTTTTCTACAATCGGTTCCTGTTGAGGTGTATTGTTATCATCCTGTTGGGTACTATAAACCTGTACAACTTTCTTTTCCGGATATAAATAAAGCCAGACCAAACCTGCGATGGCCGCCGCCAACAGTAGGGAAAGAACAAAGGTTGCCATTTTGAAAGTATCAGGACGATCCGTTCTTTCCCGTCTTTCGCTGGGATAGCTTTGAAGATAAGGCCCCGACTGTTTAAACGGCTCCGGCCTCTGTGAGAGCCTCGGTTCAGAAACTGTTGCCAGGTCAGGCACTTTTAAATCCCTGATATTTTCCGTAAACACATTTTTATTCTCTTTATAAGCCTGCCGGATGCTGTTTAAAGCGGAACTGTCCGCTGTCTTCAGCTGATTTACCAGCTCATCGATTTTCCGTGAAAAAGTTCGGTAAACTTCACTGATCTTCGTCAAATTCTTTTCGGATTCCGTTATTTTTTCGGCATTGGCCGCATGCTGCTCTTTATTTTTTTCAATTTTACCCTTTATATCTTCACAGACCTGTCTTTCCGTATCTCCCAACCGGCTTTTCTCCTTTTCAAAATCTGCGATGGTTTCCAGGATTTTGCGTTTCCTATCTTCCGACAGCTTCCGGATCTCATTTTCAAATCCGTCTTTCTGCACAAACTGGAAGATGTTTTTCTGGTGGACCCATTCTGCGATTTTGTTGCTCGACGTAAAATAAATGGTATCGTAAACATTCAGCAAGTCGAGGGATCTTTTGAACATCGGTTGCAATGCGGATGGATGTGTTTCACAATAGACCATTAACTGTTTATTGGTTATTTCGGCAGAATCCAGCGTGTCTATTTTCTTCAGGTTGAATCTGATTTTATCAAAGTCGGAAAGTTTACTGACTAAAAAGTTATCTGAATGATTAACGGAAAGCGTATCATTTTCTACGTTTTTGCCGGTCAGGTTTTCATGAAATTCGTTCAGGCAACGGATGGTGATGTTTTCCTCTGCAATTTCATCGATAAACAGAATGGCCGATCCGATGAAAGATCCTTCCCTGGCGGAAGAAGGTTCTTTCGCATAGGTGTAAACGGCATAAGCAACCATGGGAGATCCATCTTTATATTCTTTACGTATGGAATATAACTTACTGTCGGGATAGACCCGTATGGAACCTCTGATGTCAAAGGTCTTAACGGAAAGAGGATTTCCTGCAAAAAAGGTCTGGGTAAAGCCATTAGGGTTCCCGAACGTTCCGAAGGCGATTAAATTAACGCTGCTCATCAGTTGATAAAGCTAAATTTTATACGTTCCCAGAAGGTCCCTTCATAGTACAGCGGATACCCTGAAATGCTTTCATAGAGCCATTCCGATAATTTTTTGGCCCGGTCCAGATTCAGTAAGGTTACCCTGTTGGTATCCTCATTCAGCTCGCCTACGGTGTAGAATGTTTTCGCCAGGCTGTAGGTATCCATGGCCGTGGAAGTCATCGGAAGTCTTTCCCTGATGAAGTCGTCCAGCTGTGTTGAGTCTTCAACTTCTGCCCTTCCGGATTTGTCCCATTTGGAAATGACCAGAATGATATTGACAGACCTTAATTTTTTCTCGTATTTTTCAAGCCTATTTAAAAAAGTATTGATCAGAATATCGTCTTTATGGGCATTCTCATAGCTTGTGACAATAATGAATGTAAGCGGTAAATTCGCTGAAAGGTACGTTTCTATACTGCTGTGGTAGTTTCCTCCCCGCCTGATTTCATTATGGTTTTCTCCTGAGGTTTCTAAAAAGGTAAGATTAATGGGGTTTACCTTCTTTGATTTATTATTCGGTTCGAACACCAGATCCAGCCGGGTGACCTGATCCTTTACTGTTCCTGCCGGTAAAATCCCCTTGCTGATGTTCTCGAAAAAATCGTACAGAAGGCTTTCCGCTTCCGCAGTGTTCGGCGTTCCTATTTTCGGCCTGATGACTCCCGCCGTAGAACGCAGGTAATACAGCATGGTTGCCAGTATCACCGATTTCCCGGAAGATGCCGTCCCGAAAAAGAAAACAAAATTGCTGTCCTTGTTCTTAATTTCCGAGACTTTTCCTTTCGCAATCGGAACAAAATGATCATCGATGGTTTCCTTTTTATCATCTAATGACAAAGGCTTTAAGGCGTCCTCATCATCGAAATTCAGTGGTTTAAGCGCTTCATTGCCTTTATTGAAAGACAGTGGCTTCAAAGGTTCGTTATCCCAATCCATATTTCTGCTGTTTATCAGATTATCGTTTTTCCGCTGCGTCTGCTGTTAAAAATACTTTCATTGCGGCCTGTATTGCTGTTGTTCTCGGTGGGCATCAAAAGAATAATCAGCATAATCCCGAAATCCAGCAAAATACATCCGGCGAGAACGACCAGTTGAAACATTCCGAAATTTTTGATGGCATGGCTGAACGCATAACCGATTTTACCGACCTCCTGGGTTTCCGAATGTGCCGGCTCAAACTTAAACTGATCTCTTCCGAAAATAGATTCCGCCCTGCTGCCTAACCGGTTGTATTCCGTCAGGGATTTATCGATCTGCCCCTGTGCCATCATATTTATGGCTTCAGGCGGCGACTGTAAAAGGGTCTGGATTTCTTTGTTCCATCGTAGAGAAGCGTCATTGATGTCACTCATCAGCCTTTTCTCTTCAGGTGTCAGATTGTAGACCATCTGGACAATCTGCTCCTCCATCCGGTCGGCCAGGTCGGCATATCCATCGGGAGTTTCGCTGACCGGCGTAAGCGGGGTTACTTTCTTACCGATCATTTTCTCGATTCTTGCCAGGATCTGTCTTGCTTCAGGACCTATCCCGACATTCTTAGGATCACTGATCTGGATTTTCAGGAGATTCAGTTCGCTTCTGATGGCCTGCCGTACTTTAGCATCCGGCACTGAGTAATTCAGCTTGGATTCCACACCGGTTTCAAGGGCACTGAATTTTTCATTAACGTCCCGCAGCTCGGTCGTATAAATATCGGTTCTCATAAACCGGGTGTACAAGGCATTGAAATTCGCTACAAAGCAGAAGATGGCGAAGAAAAAATAGATCCAGCCCAGCGATGATGCGGATCCACCGCCAGTTTTTGCCCGCCTGATCTGCCAGAGCAGAAAAAGAAGGATCAGGGAAAGCACTAAAGCGACAACAAAGGAACTCCCTCCAAAGATCTGCTGCAGCCCCATCCAGGTCTGATAGAAACTCACGCCGATCAGCATGACCGCCAGGATACCGAGAAACAGGTCGGTTACCGTAATTTTTGTATTCATAGTTAAAAGTTATCGTATGTTATGTATTATTTGCGACGGCAAGGTATTGCGGTTTTCAGCATTTTCATTACGGTTTTCCGTAAAACGGGAAATATTTACAGGATAAAACAAAAGAAAAATGCCTCTGTTTTACAACAAAGGCATTCTATTTATTTTATGTATCCGATTACTTATTTAAAGTACTCCACTCCATTCTTAAAGATGTTGTGGTAATTCGCAGTCGGGATGTTTTTCATCAGTCCTTCGGCAAAACGTTCCGGGTGGCCCATTCTTCCGAAAATTTTTCCGTCCGGGCTGGTTACCCCTTCGATTCCGAATAATGAATTGTTCGGGTTGAACGGCATTCCGTGGGCGATGTTCCCTTCCAGATCCAGGTATTGCGTGGCAATCTGCCCATTTTCATACAGCTTTTGGATTTCTGCTTCGGACGCCATGAAACGTCCTTCCCCGTGGGAAATCGGGATGGTAAATACCTGATCCTTCATTCCTTTCAGCCAAGGCGATTCGTCATTTACGACTCTTACGTTCACCATCTGGGAAATATGCCTTCTGATCGCATTATGAGCTAAAGTCGGTGAATCTTCATCCAGGTCCTTGATCCTTCCGTAAGGCAGCAATCCTGATTTTACCAGTGCCTGGAATCCGTTACAGATCCCGATGATCATCCCGTCCCTGTCTAACAGTTCGTGAACGGCATTTCTCATTTTTTCGTTCTTCAGCACATTTACGATGAATTTAGCAGAACCGTCCGGCTCATCACCGGCAGAGAAGCCTCCTGAGAACGCTAAAATCTGGGAAGAAGCGATTTCTTTTACCCATGCATCGATGCTTTCTTCCAGCAACCGGTGGCGGATGTTGATCAACGGCAGACTGCTGATGGCTGCGCCTTCTTTGGCAAAAGCATTCAGCGTATCATATTCACAGTTGGTTCCAGGGAATACCGGAGCAAATACTTTCGGCCGGGCGATGCCATGTTTTTTGATGAAGATGTTTCTTGGGTTTACTGAATTTAATTTTTCATCCAGTTCAATCGTAAGCTTTTCTTTTTCAACCGTCGGGAATAGCTTTTCAAAAGTTCCGGTATAGGAGGATTCAAGATCTGAAATCCGGAATCCGGAACGGTTGATGCTCAGCACCTGCTCTTCTGTGACTTCCCCGATCAATTGAAGGTCAACGGAGCTCAGTTCCTCCGCAGATTCGATGATCAGGCTTCCTATCTTTTTAGACATTAAAGCATTTTCTTCAACAGTCACCTCAGCTCCCAAACGGTTCCCGAAGCTCATTTTTGCCAGGGCAACCGCAACACCGCCTTCTTTCACGGTTTTTACGGAAAGGATTTTCCCGGCTTTGATGTTTTCAAAAATCAGTTCGAAAACCGCTTTTAAAGCATCATAGTTCGGCAGCCCATTTTCCTGGGCAGTATGGTTAAAGAAATAGATCTTATTTCCAGCTTTTTTAAATTCAGGAGAAATGATGTTCTTCTTTTCGCCGTTGGCGCAGGCAAATGAAATTAAGGTAGGTGGCACATTCAGGTCCTGGTAGGTTCCGCTCATCGAGTCTTTTCCTCCGATGGCAGCCAGGCCGAGGTTCATCTGAGCGTCGTAAGCTCCCAGTAATGAAGCCAGAGGCTTGCCCCACTTTTCAGGGTTCTGCCCTAGTTTTTCAAAATATTCCTGGAAGCTCAGCCTGATGTTTTTGTAATCGCCGCCCATCGCTACGATCTTCGCCACACTTTCCACTACGGCATACGAGGCTCCCAATAATGAATTCTGCCTGGAAATCTCCGCATCAAAGCCCCAGCTCGCCAGGGAAACGGTTTCAATATCTTTTGCTCCGATGACCGGAAGGGTCTGAACGCTTCCTTCCATTAAGGTCTGTTGGTACTTTCCACCCAAAGGCATCGCAACGGTTGTCGCGCCAATGGAAGAGTCGAACATTTCCAGCAGTCCTTTCTGGGATGCTACATTTTTATCGCTTAATATTTTTAAGAAATTCTCTTCGCTGAATGCCTGGGTTTCTTCTTTTACTTCGTTCAGGTGGGTAATTTTCACCTCCTGGCTCTTGGAACAGCCGTTCGTATCCAGGAATTCCCTTGAAAGATCCACGATCTTATCTCCTTTCCAGAACATCTGCATCCTTCCGGAATCGGTTACTTTCGCTACCTCAACGGCAACGATGTTTTCCGCTTCGCAGAATTTAATAAACTGTTCCTTATCTTTCGGATCCACCACCACGGCCATTCTCTCCTGGGATTCTGAAATAGCGAGTTCCGTTCCGTTCAGTCCTTCATATTTTAAAGGCAGAACGTCCAGGTTTACCTCTAAGGAATCGGCAATTTCACCGATGGCTACCGATACCCCTCCGGCTCCGAAGTCGTTGGATTTTTTAATCAGCTTCGTTACTTCAGGATTTCTGAACAGCCTCTGGATTTTGCGTTCTTCCACCGCATTTCCTTTCTGTACTTCTGAACTCATGGTATGGATCGAGGTTTCGTCCTGTTCTTTTGAGCTTCCGCTGGCTCCTCCAACACCGTCGCGGCCCGTTGCGCCTCCCAGGATAATAACGGAATCACCTGCTTCCGGCTTCTCCCTTCTTACCCAATCTACAGGAACGGCCCCGGTTACAAAGCCTACTTCCATACGCTTGGCTTTATAGCCTTCATCATAGATTTCAGAAACCATGGTGGTAGCCAGACCGATCTGGTTCCCATACGAGGAATATCCGTTAGCGGCCTGTTTGGTAATGGTTTTCTGAGGCAGTTTCCCCGGTAAAGTCTGATCCACCGGCTCCAGTACATCTGCCGCACCGGTTAACCTCATCGCCTGGAACACGAAAGAACGCCCGGACAAAGGATCCCTGATCGCTCCTCCCAAACAGGTGGACGCCCCTCCGAACGGTTCGATTTCCGTCGGGTGGTTGTGGGTTTCATTTTTGAATAACAGATACCATGGCTCTTTTTTACCGTCGTATTCCGCTTCGATCTGAATGGTGCAGGCATTGATTTCATCGGAAACCACCAGGTTTTCCAGATTGCCTGTTTTATGGAAATACCGGGCACAAACCGTCGCCAGATCCATCAGGGAAACCGGCTTCAGCTCGCGGCCTAAGAATTTTCTTTTTTCGATATAATCGTTGAAGATCGTTTCCAGCGTATGCCTGAACTGCCCTTCGAATTCGATGTTTGAAAGTTCCGTCTCGAAAGTCGTGTGGCGGCAGTGGTCGCTCCAGTACGTGTCCAGCACTTTCAGTTCGGTTTCCGTAGGGTTCCGCTGTTCGGATCTGAAGTATTCCTGAATGAATTTCAGATCGTCAAGCCCTAGAGCAAACCCATGGTTGTTATAGAAAACTTCCAGTTGGGCGTCATCAAAACTGATGAAATTTTCGTGGGTGATGACTTTCGACGGTGCTTCTTCCGCAGGAATATCCAGAATGGAAAGATCTTTTTCCTGGGATTCCACTTTGTTGATCAGCAGGTCTTTGATTTTTACCAGGTCCGACTCTGAAACGCCTTCAAATTCGATCAGCTTTCCGCTTCGTACTTTGGATTTTTCATTTTCCGTAAGCAAAGCGATGCACTGCTGCGCCGAATCTGCACGTTGGTCGTACTGCCCCGGCAAAAACTCCATGGCAAAATGGATGGATGAAGCAGGATTTTCCTCATGCAGGATGTCTGTCACGGGATCTACAAAGGTGCTGTTTACAGTTTTTTCAAATTCCCCGTCTTTCAAGGCGAAAATGTCGTATACATTGTACACTTTTACTTTCTGTACCGCGGGCACCACCGCTTTTACTTCATCAAAAATTTTTGGACTTTCCACATCGAAAATTCCTCTTTTTTCTACGAAAATTCTTTTGTTTTGAGACATTAGATGTCAGTTTTTATTTAGATTTATTTTTTATTTCAATGTTGTCTGGCATTTGCCATTTTTGTGATTACAAAGATAGCATTCCTACGGAATGCATAGCCTATCCAATGCTATATTTCTACACAGATTTCATTCCTAAGGAATAAATAAAGTCTACTCTAAATGTCCAGAATATTTGGACGCATATTTCAATTATCTTTTTCATAACATGAATTCCGGAGGAATCATATCTGTGTAGCTCATTAGATCCCACAATTATCAGCATTCCGGAGGAATGCTATCTCCCTCCGTCATAAAATTCAAACAGATATTTGTTTTTAAATTCAATTTCAAAAGCTTCCAGCATTACCAGATATTCCTCTTTAAAGCTTTTCTTCGAATGGTGTTTTTCCTGATTTAAAATATAATTTACCACTTTATCCTTCTGGCTTTTCGCATACGAAAAAGCACCGTATCCCTCCTGCCATGAAAATTTCCCGAAACACAACTTTCTTTCATTAATAAAATTCGTTGATTCTATTTTCACGGTCTTCATTAACTCCGGAATCGTCATCTGCAGATTTTTGTAGCTGAAAAAAAATATGGATATGATCCGGATTGGCATAAATGGCCAATACTTTCTGTTTCTTCGCTGTAAATATTCCATAAATGTATTTTTCTATTTCATTACGGGCATTAGATTTTATCTTAATGTCACGTCCTTTTGTGGCAAAAACCACCTGAATGTAAATCTGTGTATAAATATTGGGCATAATAATTTATTTTCATCATTTTACAAAGATAGCATTCCTACGGAATGCAGATTTATTATTGCAATCTTGCTACACAGATTTCATTCCTACGGAATGATTATCAAAATAAATAGGTGTCCTCAATTGTCGCATCGGTGATGCGAAAATCTACAACAATCTCTCATTTTTTATCATCATTATTTTTATAGTTCATTCCACTTATTCGGGGCATCCGGATGTTCTTTCTGAAATTCTTCAGCCTGCTTCTGCTGTTCTTTGAGCCATGCTGCATAAGGAATTTTTTCATTATCGAATTCGAGGGCAAAAATTTCCCTTTTATCTTCTGAAACCAGAAATTTCAAACCGGACCATCCGGCTTCCGCTTTCCGGTAATCATAAGCATTTACCTGGTAAAAGGGGAAATTTTCTTTCGGACGTTCAACGATTTCGAAATACAATTTTTTATTTTCCTCCGATAATCTCTCGTAATGATTGACGTAATAGATGTCTGAAAGCTTTTTATTCTGCTTTTCAAAAAACTGAAGAACTTCTTTTTCTTTTTGAGTGTAGGAAAACGGATACGGATAATATTTTCCCTCCACTTCAACCGTACTTTTTGATTTTGCGACAGGCTTAGTAGCGTAACCTTTAGAATCCATGACGCCCCAAGTCCCGCCTACGATGGCTTTATGTTCCTTCTCCGTTTTTTCCCAGTCGCAGCCGTCGCAGTAAGCGGCATAGCCGTAATGAAAAGGTGAGACGAAATCATGTTTGGCTTCAATGATTACCTTCCCGTTTCTATCGGCAAAGCCCACTTTCCCGTTTTTAACGAACCGTCTCAGACCTTCCGAAAAATAATCGGCTCCGTTATCATACGCAAAGGGCCTGTACAGGAAATTACCTTTCCGGTCATACACATAGCCCCATGCATTTTTTTCCGGTCGTTCATTTTTTTTCGGTCCGTCGAAATAAATGGTTTCCCCTTCTGCGGGCTCCCCATCTTTCAGATAAGAAAAAATGTTGAACTGGGCAGGAATAATGATTCTACCGTCTGAATTTTTAATACCGACCAAAGAGTCTTTGGTTTTAAAATACTTCAGCTGCTCTTTCTGCTGTGAAAAAGAAAGCGCGGGTATCAATAAAAGGACTCCGAATAATTGCTTCATGCACTGGGCGGATAATCATTAAACTTTAAACTTTGTGAAAGTAAATATGCAGCCCAAAAGGACTGCATATGGTGTTATACTTTAAGGTCAGCTTCGAGCCCGATCAGGTCTTTGTTCTGATCGATGATCGGCTGTACTTCGTTTTTGATGAATTCTTCGGTCTGGATCGGGGCAAAACCGATGAAGTTTTTAGGATCCAGCACTTCTTTCAGTTTCGACTTATCGAATTTTAAGGAGTCATCGTTGAGGATCCTTTCGATCAGGTCGTTTTCTTTTCCTTCCATTTTCACCTGCCTGGAGGCTTCCATGGAGTGGACCCGGATCACTTCGTGGATTTCCTGACGGTCACCGCCGGCTTTTACTTCTTCCATGATGATGTATTCCGTTGCCATGAAAGGAAGCTCGTCCATGATGTGTTTATTGATCCTGTTCGGATACACGACGATCCCGTTCATGATGTTGTTCCAGATCAGTAAGATCGCGTCTACGGCTAAAAAGGCCTGCGGAATCGTTAAACGCTTGTTGGCAGAATCGTCCAGGGTCCTTTCGAACCACTGGGTTGAAGCAACCATCGCAGAACTGGTGGTCAGAGACATAACATATTTCGCCAGGGCACCGATTCTTTCGCTTCTCATCGGGTTACGCTTGTAAGCCATCGCCGACGAACCGATCTGGTTTTTCTCAAACGGCTCTTCGATTTCCTTCAGGTTCTGAAGCAGACGTAAATCGTTGGTGAATTTATGTGCCGACTGGGCGATGTTTCCTAATAAAGCCACCACTTTTGCATCGATCTTACGGTCATAGGTCTGTCCGGAAACCCCGAATACCTTTTCGAAGCCGAATCTTTTGGATAATTCTTTATCCAGATGTTTTACTTTTGAATAATCACCGTCAAAAAGCTCCAGGAAGCTGGCTGCCGTTCCGGTAGTTCCTTTTACCCCTCTGAACCTCAAGGTTTCCAGGAAGAAATCCAGTTCTTCGATATCCAGCACCAGGCTCTGCAACCACAGGGTCGCTCTTTTTCCAACGGTAGTCAGCTGTGCCGGCTGGAAATGAGTGAACCCTAAGGTCGGAAGATCTTTATATTCAATGGCAAAATCTGCTAAATTCTTGATCACATTAACGAGTTTTTTCTTCAGGATCAAAAGCCCGTCACGGATCTGGATAAGGTCTGTATTGTCTCCTACAAATGCGGAAGTTGCGCCCAGGTGGATGATTCCTTTGGCTGAAGGGGCCACATCTCCATAGGTATGAACATGCGCCATTACATCATGACGGAATTTCTTCTCGTATTCTGCCGCTTTATCATAATCGATGTTTTCGGCATTGGCTTTCAGTTCGGCAATCTGCTCTTCGGTAATGTCCAGGCCTAAGTCTTTTTCGATCTCAGCCAGCGCGATCCAAAGTTTTCTCCAGGTACGGAATTTATTGTTGTGTGAGAAATTAAATAACATTTCTTCACTGGAGTAGCGCTCTTCCAATGGATTTTTGTAGGAATTCATTCTTTCTTTTACTTTAGGTAGGCAAAAATACGGTTTTTCGGTGAAAATTAAAAATGGTTTTGTCAGCAACCGGTGATGCAGATGCCTGTAGATGATGATAAGGATTTTTATCGCGATCAATTGACGAAAGAATGACGAAGCCCCTAGCCCGGATCGCAGCGGTTACCCCACAGCGGCCCGGAGGGTTCGGGAGGGGATGGGTTTTGCGGCGGAGCGCATGGGAGAGCCTTGGCGCGAGGAGTATGAGCGGAGAGCCGGATCAAGCTCCTGAAAAGAATGGATGATGAACAGCTGAAACCGGAAGTCTTTCCTGTCTATTCATTTCAGACATCGGGTTTCACACCGTGTTTTTGCCAGGAAGCATTTTCCGGATGTGGGACTTGCAGGCGGGCAATAAAGAAGCCGCTTCTGAAAGCGGCTTCTTTGGAATTTATTTGGTCCAGTTGATTTTGGAATGTTTTACGTCTGAGGAGTTGGTTCCGATCATGAGGTCGAATTCTCCCTGCTCCCAATCGTATTTCAGATCGCCGTTGTAGAACTTCAGGTTTTCCGGCGTGATGTCGAAGGTCACTTTTCTGGATTCGCCTTTTTTCAGCATGACTTTCTGAAAGCCTTTGAGTTCTTTTACCGGTCTGGTGATGCTTCCCACCATATCCCTGATGTACAGCTGCACCACTTCCGCTCCATCGTAATTTCCGGAGTTGGTCACGGTTATGGAAGCCTGTATGGTCTGGTTTCCTTTCGGATTGGCATTGGAAACGGTCAGGTCTGAGTAATTGAATTTCGTATAGCTCAGTCCGTATCCGAACGGGTACAGCGGGGTGTTGCACTCATCCATGTAGTTGGAACGGAAACGCTGGTACTCACATTTTTCAACCAGTTTTTCATCCAGCGGACGTCCGGTATTTTTGGCGTTGTAATAGATCGGCACCTGCCCTAAACTTCTCGGGAAGGTCATCGGCAGTTTTCCGGAAGGGTTTACTTTTCCGAAAAGGACATCGGCGATGGCACTTCCTGCCTCGGATCCCGGGAACCAGGCATTCAGGATGGCATCCGGCGTATCTTTAACATTCGTTAAAGCCAGCGGACGGCCGGTAAACAATACCATGGCAATCGGCTTTCCGGTCTTTTTCAGTTCGTTCAGCAGGTCTACCTGCGACTGCGGGATCGTAATTTCAGTTCTGGAAGAGGATTCCCCGCTCATTTCAGCGGATTCACCGATCGCCAGCACGATGACGTCTGCTTTGTTGGCAACGTCTACCGCTTCTTTTAATAAAGCTTCTTTGGAACGGCTGTCACGGTCGGTTTTTTTACCATGTGCTGCGTAGATGTCTTCGAGTTTTGCATCGTAATCGATGTTGGCGCCTTTAGCAGAAAGGAATTTCACATCTTTGCCATAGCTTGCCTGAAGGCCCTGCATCAGGTTTACGGAAATGGCGTGTTTGGTGGCTACACTCCAGGTTCCGGCCATGTTCATCGAGTTGTTGACCAATGGTCCGATTACCGCTACGGTTCCTGATTTTTTCAGCGGCAACACCTGGTTGTCGTTTTTCATCAGGACCATCGACTGGGCTGCGACGTTTCTGGCAATATTCCGGTTTTCCATGCTGTAGACTTCTTTTGCTGCCAGCCTGGCATCGCCGTGCTTGTACGGGTTATCGAATAGGCCTAAGTCGTATTTCGATTCAAGGACTCTTCTGGCGGCCATATCGATTTCGGCCTGGGTTACTTTTCCTTCGGCCAGTGATTTTTTCAGGGTGGTTAAAAAACCTTCGCCTACCATATCCATATCGATCCCGGCTTTCAGGGCCAGGGCAGAAACCTGCTGAAGGTCACCCATTCCGTGGTCTACCATCTCGTTGATCCCGGTATAATCGGTTACGACGAAACCTTTAAATTTCCACTGGTTTCTCAGCACTTCGGTCTGCAGCCACCGGTTGCCGGTTGCCGGAACGCCGTCCACTTCGTTGAAGGAAGCCATTACCGAGGCTACCCCGGCGTCTACTGCTGCTTTGTACGGCGGGAAATATTCGTTGTACATTCTTACGTGGCTCATGTCCACCGTGTTGTAATCCCTTCCGGCTTCACCTGCACCGTACAGCGCAAAGTGTTTTACACAGGCTAAGATGTTGGTTCCGTTTGCCAGATCTTTCCCCTGGTAACCATATACCATGTTTTTAGCGATTTCGCTTCCCAGATACGGATCCTCCCCGGAACCTTCGGAAACCCTGCCCCATCTCGGCTCGCGGGAGATGTCCACCATGGGTGAGAATGTCCAGTTGATGCCGTCGGCCGCCGCTTCTTTTGCCGCTACCCTTGCGGATTGCTGTACCAGGTTCATATCCCAGGAAGCTGCCAGCCCTAAAGGAATGGGAAAGGTGGTCTCATACCCGTGGATCACGTCCATCCCGAAGATCAATGGGATTTTCAGGCGGCTGTTCTCCACCGCTACTTTCTGTACGGCTTTGATTTTGTCCGCTCCTTTTATATTGAACAATCCTCCGACTAATCCCTGTTCCACTTTTTTACCGATATCCGAGCTTTTTGCCAGTCCGGTGGTAAAATCTCCTGAGCTTGGCAGGTTCAGCTGACCTATTTTTTCGTCCAGCGTCATTTTCGCCAGCAGGCTTTCGACAAAGGCTTTCTTTTTTGCCTGGTACTGGGCCGTCTGATAAGCCTGTACGGGCTTTGTTACCATTTCCTGCGCCGAAAGCACGGGAGCCAGCGCCAGGGTGGCGATTACAATTAACTTTTTCATTACTCTATCTTCTTTAATTATAGTTTCTTTTTAATTTTTTTTAAACGCTACGTTCACTGAGGTCGGCTAAATTATTTTGAGTATTTTTCGTTCGCAATGGTACTTTGACAAGCTCGGCATAAACTATTTACTCAGTAAATGATTGTATGTTTCAGTATTGTATTTTAATTATTTATTTTTTCTTTTAGACAGCATCCACCGGTACAGTTCCGGGTTGGAATAGGTGGAATCCCAGGAATTGTGGTTGTCGTTCGGGAAGATGGTGAGTTCTGCCCACGGGTTTACCGGATGCAGCTTCTGATAGAAGTTAAAAGCGTTTTCCGGAAGCACAACGTCATCCATTCCGCCATGGAAAATTTTCATGTTGAGGTCTTTGTACTGATGGATATTGGCGTACATGACGCGGTCGGTCGGAGCACATACCGAAACGACGGCGGCAAACATTTCAGGGTGTTCCATCGCCAGTTTCAGGGTTCCCCAGCCTCCCATCGAAAGGCCGGTCAGGTAGATCCTGGAAGCATCTACTTTGTACCTGGACTGGATTTCTTTAATAAGGTTATAGATGGTTACCGTATCCCACCAGGTATTTTCCGGGCACTGCGGCGCCAGGATCGCTACCGGTTCCTTGATCAGGTTTTTGTAGGTGAACGGGCTGTGGGCTTTTACCATTTCCAGGTTATTGCCTCTTTCGCCGGAGCCGTGAAGGAAAATGATCAACGGGACATTTCCTTTGGTATTCTGCGGATAGTCCAGAATATAGGAGATCTTTTCCTGCCTTTTCACTTCTTTATTAAGTTCCGACTTTATTTCCTGGGCTTTGGTGCTTAATGAAAGGGGCAAAAGCAAGAGCGGCAGATGTTTCAGTTTGATTATCATTTTATTTCCTGTTTGGGCTGAAGTTATTTTTATTTTGTCTTGGTCTACGGACTTCTGTATCCGGGAAAACGTTGATTATTTGCTGTTATTTTTAGCCCCGATTGCAGCGGCTACCCCGCAGCGCGCCTGAAAGGTGAGCGAGGAGTAATAGCGGAAAGCGGGAAACAGCTTCAAATTACTAAAATTTATTTTAACGGTTACCTGATGTTGTATTTTTCAGACTTAAAATCCAGCTTTTTCAGTCCCTGCCGGATTTCCGGAGCATTCATGAAGAGTTTCCAGAGAAATCCGGTCCGGTAATTCTCGATCATCGGGGCAATGGTTCCCTGGTCGATGGCTAAATATCTTGGCGTCGTCCAGTTGTCATAATGAATGGAATTGGCATCATAAGGCCCTGCCGATCCTATGAATTCAGGTTTTTGGGTATACAGAAATCTCAGGAAGTCCATTGATTCTTTCGGGGTGTACGGAAAACTGCTTAAGGCGGCAGTTGGCGTAATTACCCCTCTGTCGTTCTGCGGAAAATGGGCATCGTAGCCGACACCTCCATCCTGGTTCCTTGAATAACCGGCGGTCAGTCCCCAATAGTCCGGCCCATAGCCTTTCCAGTGTTTCGGGTTTTCAACGCAGTATTTGTAATCGATGAGCACCTGATTTTTGTTCAGGTCAAAGTAATTTCTGATCAGCTTATCGGAAAGATTGGTCGGATCCAGGCCGATGTAGGAGTAATGGGCCCAGAACAGCGGGCCGCCGTATTCTTCTGCACCGTTATGCTTAACGTACATCGGAAGTCCGTATTTTTCTTTGTCTGAAAGGTAGGTTCCGTTTCTGGTCCAGCCTTTGTAGTAGGTTTCGGCGTCAATCGGATAGGTGGGTGATGAAGCGGCCAAAATGTAAGTGATCAGGCATTCGTTGTAGCCCTGCAACGGAAAATTCATTTCCCACTGGTAATCCGGAGACCAGTGCCAGTAGAGGACTTTCTCCCCGCCTTTGGTGTACCAGTTCCACTGGATGCCTTTCCAGAGTTCGTCGCATTTTTTGGCCAGTGCTTTTTCTTCGGCATTTCCGTTTTTAAAGTATTCCCGGACCATCAGGATCCCTGAGGTGAGGAATGCGGTTTCCACCAGGTCACCGCCGTTGTCTTTCTTACCAAAAGGTACGGTTTTTCCGGTCTCGCCGTTGATCCAGTGGGACCAGGCTCCTTTGTGACGGTCTGCTTTTGCCAGGAAATCCATCATGGTGGTCAATCGTTTCACTGCTTCTTTGCGCGGCACAAATCCCCGTTCCACCCCTACTAAAACAGTGGCCAGCCCGAATCCTGAACCGCCGGTGGTTACCACATGCTTATCGTTATCCGGATAGATGTTGTCTTCATGATACCGCTCCCGGCCAAGCTTTGAGTTCGGTTCTGCGTAGTCCCAGAAGTATTTCAGGGATTCTTTCTGAACGAGGTCCATAAGCCGGGCGTCGGTGAGGTTGGCTTTTACAAGTTGGTTTTTGGTGGACTGGGTATTTTGGAGTTGGGTGTTTTTGCAGGAAACACTCAATAATGACAGGGTAATGGCTGATAGTATAATCCTTTTCATGACATCTTTTTTAAACAGAATACTAAAAGAAGAGGAGAACTTTCATTCTCCTCTCAAGTTTATCATAAATATTAGTAGCCTGGGTTTTGGGCAGATAGCCCTCCAGCTTCAGCTATAAAGTCCTGAGGTAAAGGAAATACTTCATGAATTCCCACTTTGAAAACCTTTCCTCCATCTGCTGCCATAGCAGCCTGCGCCTGACCTGTCCTTATCAGATCAAACCATCTGTCATGCTCAAAAGCAAGCTCAAGCCTCCTCTGTTTCCAGATGTCGGTTCTTACATCTGCCTGAGAAACCGCCGGTGTATTACCGATGCCGGCTCTCTGTCTCACTTGATTAAGAGACGTAATAGCAGCTGAAGTTTGTCCCAGTTCGTTCATTGCTTCAGCCTTTATGAGTAATACTTCGGCATATCTTAAATAACGGATATTGACATCTGTAGAAGCCTGATCTCTATAGTTCGACGAATAAGCCTTGTAATTATAGAACTTATTTTCTGTATTCGGACCAACATAATAGTTGTCATATAAAGTCATGTCTCTGTGTATGATGGTAGCATCTCTTCTGGTGTCATTTGCAGAATAGGCATCATAAAGACTTTGTGTAGGTGTTGCAAACCCCCAACCCCAGCCGGTAGTTCCTCTTGCACCCTGAACCTGGCTGTATTGCTGAATTGCCCTTCCGGAAGTCCCGCCGGTTCCATTGATTTCAAATACGGATTCGTCATTGTTTTCACCTGAAATCTTGTAGATATCCTGAAAAACAGGGGTCAAAGAATATCCTGTCACAAGATTAGTCTGTTCTACAGCCAATTGCCATTTTTTCTGATATAAATAGACTTTGGCAAGTAAAGCATGGGCAGCTCCTACAGACGCTCTACCTTTATCAGCAGCACCATAAGATGATTTATCAGGAAGCGCGGTTATGGCATCTTTAAGATCCTGTTCAATAAAAGCGTAAATTTCTTCCTTGCTTTTTCTGGTTAATGTCATCAATTTATCCGCTTCTACCCCTGTAACAGGAACATGATCAACCAGAGGCACTCCGCCGAAAGATCGTACCAAGGTAAAATACATAAACGCTCTAAGAAATTTAGCTTCACCTATTAACCTTTTACGAAGACTCTCATCGGATTTATCCAACTGCGGAAGATATTTTAAAGCTTGGTTACATCTATTGATTCCCTGGTAGTTTGCTGCAAATAATTCTTTAAAGGAAGGAGTAGCAGGATTAAAATTTAATGCATCCAGCAAATCTTTATCTGAACCGGAATCACTTGGGCTGGATCCTTTATCTGCATCATCTGAAACTATTGAGGTCACACCAATCCAGGCAAATGTACTCATGTTCCAATCCAAAAACTTAGCATAAATGGAGGTTACCAAATTATTAGCCCCTTCGTTATTATTATATATTTCTCCTAATGCAGATTCAGGAATTTTTTCCGTAGGCTGTACATCAATAAATTCATCACTACAACTCTGGTTTACAGCTCCTAAAATTAAAAAGGCGGCTGCTATGATATATTTTTTATTCATTTTTTTTAAAAATTAAGATTAACACCAAATACGAAAGATCGTAGGGCAGGATAAGCATCAAGTTCTATCCCTGCACGTTTATAAGGATCTCCTTCTGCAGTAGAATCTGCAGGATTGTATCCTGAGAGTTCGGAAGAAAATCCTGAATATTTCTGAAATATAACCGGGTTGATAGCACTTACATATATTTTGATTGACTTCATATAATCAACCACATTTTTAAATGTATAACCTATTGAAATGTTATTGATTCTGAAATAATCGCCACTTTCAAGATAATAATTCGAAGCAAGCGGAATATTTGAAGGATTCACAGGATTGGTAGCATTTGTATTCGTAGGCGTCCAGAAATCAGTTGCTACTGATGCTTCGATATTTTCACCTCCATTTCTCTGTGCCTTTTTACCATTATATACACTGAAACCAAAAGCTCCGTAACCATTTAAAGCAAAGTCCCAGTTTTTATACGCCATCGAGATATTAACCCCCAATGTGGATTTTGGAATATATGAATCAAAAAACCGTCTGTCACCACCATCTCTGACTCCATTGCCGTTCAAATCTTTAAATTTTAAATTTCCCTGTGCATCATATCCGTCTGTTTCATACAAATAAAAGCTACCTAACGCATATCCTACTGAGGAAGCATTAAAGAGCTTCGTATCTATTCCATTTCCCAAATTTCCGCCAACGATCTGAGAAACGGGCTTTGATAAATCAATGCTGGCGAGTTTATTTTTATTGTAAGAATAATTTGCTCCAACTGAATAGGTAAAATCTTCACCTACTTTATCAGACCAGTTCAAACTTACTTCAGCTCCTCTGTTGACAACGCTGCCCATATGCGAATAATTTACATCAGCGATACCCGTTGCCAAATAAGGGACAACACCCAGAATAAGGTTATTCGTCTTTCTGTTATAGACATCAAAACTACCGGTTAATTTGTTGTTTAAAATACCAAAATCCAATCCTACTGAAGTCTCTTCCGTAACTTCCCAGCCTAACTCAGGATCATATCCTTGATTAACTGTTACTCCATTACTTACTGGTGAGCTACCGAATCCGTAATTATAAGTTGCACCCGCTGAAAGTGGTAAATAATTTAATGGCACCTTTTGATTACCTAATTTACCCCAACCTCCTCTTAGTTTAAACAGATCGAAGAAGCCATCTTTCATAAAATTTTCCTGTGATATAATCCATCCCGCTCCAAAAGAAGGAAATGTTCCCCAACGATTACCTTCAGCAAACTGAGAAGAACCATCTCTTCTTATGGTACCACTTAATAAATAACGATTCATGAATTTATATTGTAACCGCCCAAAATAAGAGATCGTGGTATTTCTGTTTCCTTTTATGGATTCGATAGCTTTTGTTGAATTATCACTAAATAGATTGCCGTAATAGTCAACTCCGTCAAGGTTCCAATAATCCTGGGAAACAGGAAGGTTTTTCCTGTTCATAACCAGTGTTTCCACACCATTCATTACAGAAGTTTCCGTACCTGCTACAACCTCAATATCATGCTCACCCACTTTCTTGGAATAGGTAAGATAATTATTAATCAACCAGTTATAATAATTCTGATTTCTATTGGTCAGTCTGGTCACTGGTGAAGTTGCAGAATATTGGCTTTCTGTCCTCAAAGGGTCACTGTCTAGCCAAAGTGCTTTGGAATTGACAAAATTATAATACTTGTAATTACTGTATTCCCCGCTGAATTGTGAAGTAAACTTCAGATCCTTAACGATATCCACATCAAGTTTTAACCCGCCTTGAAGCAGGAAATTCTTTCCTTTCTGATCATCATATGCCAGTTGCATTACAGGATTTGCTACGTCATTGAATCTACCACCGGCATAGCTTATATTTCCATTGGTATCATAAATGGGTTGTCCGTATTTTCCATTCGGATAATATACCGGAACAAGAGGTGACTGTTTGTATGCATTTGTAAATGCACCATATGATTTTGGAGTATCATTAGTAAATGTTGCACTTAAAGTTTGAGATAATCTAATGCCTTTAGATATTTTAAACTCATTATTTGTTCTGACCGTCGTTCTGTTATAATCAGTACCTTTAAGAATGGACTGTTCATCATAATTCCCTAAGCTGAAAAAATACTTGATGGCCTCTGAAGATCCGGAAATGGATAAATTATGCTGATTGTAGATGCCTGTTCTTGTAATTTCTTTAAACCAATCGGTATCATAAGGCTGATCAGGATTTAAATATTTACTGGTTTTGCCGGCGTTGTTATATGTGACAAATTCGGAAGCATTGGCCATTTTAACTGTCTTCAATGGGTTTCTGATCCCGATAAGTCCATCATAAGAAACGTTTAATCTCCCTTTGCCGGATTTCGTAGTAATGATAATAACCCCATTTGCTCCTCTATTCCCATAGATAGCCAGCGCCGAAGCATCTTTAAGGATGTCATAAGTCAAAATATCATTTGAATTGATATTATTTATATTAGTGGCATAGATACCATCTACTACATAAAGAGGTGTTCTACCTCCCAAAACAGTCCCAAGACCCCTTATCGTAACTGTAGGCGTAGAACCCGGTGCATCCGATGCTGTCACCTGTACCCCTGCCGCTTTTCCCTGAATAGCCTGCGACGCATTGAGAACTTTGGTTCTGGTTACTTCTTCCGCATTAATAGAACTGATAGATGTAGTATTATCTACTTTCTTCCGGCTTCCATACCCAATCATCACCACCTCCTCAATCTTCTGCTCCTTTGCAACAGTATCTCTCGGTGTTGTTTGTGCATTCACGTTCATCCCGAAATAGAGTACGGCGATGAGGCATGAATACTTTAAATCACGTTGTTTCATATAGTTTAATTTATTCGTACAATCAAAATTTTATGAAAAGGAGTTGCCCTTTTCATATCTTTCCGAGACCATTCTGCGTGTTCTCAAAAAAAGACATTAGCCAAAATTATAAAAATATATTTAACAATGTTAATTTTACTTAATTTATTTACCACCCTGTTAAAAGCAGCATTTTTATCAAATCTTAACCAAATTGACTTATCATTAAAAATTTATTCATAACACTTAACTTTTATTATAATATTTTAAATCTATCCTTCTATATTTCTTATAAAAATTTATTTATTTTTGACAGATTTTACGCATTAAAAAAACAAGTTTCATCAATTTTTTTAACATTTTTAATCACTTATTATTAAATAAGTCCACTTTATCAAAATAATAAAATTTGTTAAACTCATCCCGCTACCCTAAATTTGGTTCATTATTTGAAATCAGATAACGATTAATCACTAACAATGAAAAAATACCTCATTGCTGCCGGTTTACTTATCGGAACCGGAGCTGTTATCAATACCACGGTACAGTCCTGCACGACACTGGCGACATCTGATCTGGGATTGTCGATCATCAAAAGGCTGCTTTTAAACGGCATCGATAAAGGAGCAAACATTTACAGCAACCGGGATGCATTTCTGCAGAACAATATGGTTGATAAGGCCTTGCCGAAACAGCTCAGGGAAATTAATACCCTGCTGGAAAGAGTAGCGCCTTCCCTGGTCGCAAAAGAGCGGGCGTATATTGCCGATGCTGCGGTTTACACGGTTAATATTTCGAAACCGATCCTGGTAGGTGCCGTTAACAGTCTGAATGCACAGGATGTAGCCCGGATTATCCAGGGAGAGAAAGGAACGGCCACCTTAATCCTGAAAGAAAAAACCTCACAGCAGCTGATTGCAGCCATTACGCCGAAAGTTGATGAGCAATTGAATCAGTATGGAATAGTGAAAAGCATCAATACGGCTTTATCCGGAAGCAATTTCCTGGGAAGCCTCCTGGGCAGCAAAACCACCGTCAATTCCGGCGGACTGAGCCAACTGGCTTCGGAGCAGCTGGTAAACGGGATATTCAATATTATTGAAGACTATGAAATCCAGAACTCCAACTCACTGTTGGGACCGCTTGGAAAGTAAAAAATTTTCATTATCTTTATGAAGATATTAAAAGCAGATGGATATATTACAAGGAAATCAACATGCAAGCCCCGAAGATTTTTATAATTCTTTGAGGGAGAAACTGGAAGATCACCACGATTTTCCGGAAGATTATTTATTTAAATTTATTATTCCTACCGATGAGGCTAAACTAACGGAAATTTATAAGGTATTCGATGGAATTAAGTTTACCCTCGGAAACCGGGAAAGCAAAAACGGAAAGTATACGGCCTGCAACATCAATGCATTTGTCCTGGATGCCAATCAGGTAGTTAACATTTATCAGGAAGTAGCCAAAATAGAAGGGGTTATTCTCTTATAAAATTAAAAAGTCAGCGTTTCTGCTGACTTTTTAGTTTTTTGGATCCCGCTCGATTACTTATCAATAAAGTATTTTACGTTTTCAACCGGTCTTCCCAGCATAGCTACCGAACCTTTGATGATGATCGGTCTTTGGATCAGCCTCGGATTCTCAGCCAAGATTTTAATCCATTCTTCTTCCGAATAATTCTTTCCGGCATATTTCTCGACATAGAGCTTTTCATTTTTTCGGATGATATGAAAAACACTTTGGTTGAGTTTCTTCAAAACCGTTTTGATTTCAAGTTCGCTCAGCGGATCTTCAATGATGTTGATGATCTCAAAAGGAACACCGTTTTCGTCAAGATATTCCAGAACAGCGTTCGACTTCGAGCAGTTTCCGTTATGTAAAACTTTCACGACCATCTTTATTAATTGTATTTAAGTGAAACTTGTTTAAAAACTGTACCAGCAATTAACTTACCAAGATTACCGGACGGTAAAACTTTATTAAAACAGGCCGTTCAGTTCGGCTTCGATCTTCTCTAAGATAAATCCGAAATCTTCAGGTTTTTCCACGAAATCCAGGTCGTCCACTTCAATAATCAGCAGCTTTCCCTCGGTATAGCCGGAAATCCATTTCTCATATTTCTGGTTCAGCTTGGAAAGGTATTCGATACTGATTGACGCTTCGTATTCCCTTCCTCTTTTATAGATCTTCTTTACCAGGTTCGGAACATCAGATTTCAGGTAAATCAGGAGATCTGGTGCCGAGACAAAAGATTTCATCAGGTTAAATACCGCCTCGTAATTCCTGAAGTCACGGTCCGAGAGCAGGTTCATATCATTCAGGTTCTCGGCAAAAATATGGGCATCTTCATAGATCGTACGGTCCTGAATGATGTTTTTACCGCTTTCACGGATTTCCTTTACCTGCCGGAAACGGCTTCCGAGGAAATAGATCTGGAGGGCAAAACTCCACTTGCTCATATCTGCATAAAAATCTTCCAGATAGGGGTTGTGGTCTACATCTTCAAACTGGGCATCCCAGCCGTAATGCTTTGAAAGCATCGTCGTTAATGTGGTTTTCCCCGCTCCAATGTTTCCTGTAACTGCAATATGCATATTTTTTCTAAGTATATTTTAAAGGTTGTCTGATCACTTGTTAAATGCCGGCTGCCTGAACTTCCGAACTGTCCTCAATAAGTTTCTGCAGGGAACTTTCCGCAGGGTTTTTGCTTTCTATTTCCTGGGTTTTCTGTTCCAGCTTCTGCTCCGGGCTGCTGGGTTCTGCAGGCTTTTCTGCGGATTTTTCCACGTCCTGTTCCTTTGCTTTAGGCACCGGGTCAGGATCAGTTTTCAACTTCTCCTCCTGCGCCTTTTCAAGGTTGTAAAGATACAGGTTGTTGGCTTTGATTTCAAAATAAGAGAGGGTATTTTTATCCACAATCCGTGCTTCGGGATCGCCGAAAATCTTAACCATTTCTTTTTCCGGAACGTACTGCAAAACCGAATGATCCGTTATCACCAGAATGGCTTCATTCTCCCTGCGGAAACGCTTCCCGTTTTCTACCGGTACTTCAAAAAGCTTTTCAAATTTTAAAGTAAATACCCTCATGTGATTGCGGGTAAGGATGTACACTTTGTTTTCGTACACCAGAAGATCCGTCAGATCATCGAAGCTCGCATCAAAAGGATAGGAATTGATGGTATTGTCGTTTCTGAAATTGTACTGGATAAGCCGTTTGGTGCTTTCGTCCAGCAGCCAGATCTGCTGCAGGTCTTCGGCATAGGCCATCTTAATGAAACCGAACTTCTGCCTGAAATCTACTTTCTGGATTTCATTTAAATTCTGGTCCACAAACTTCATTTCCTGCGCGTTTTCCGAAAACAGCGGCACACTCAGCGGGTTCTGTACGGTCTGTACCTTATACGGAACCGTAAGCATCATTTTCCCAAGCTGCCTGCCCAGTGAGTCGTATTTGGTAAAACTGAATTCCTTATTCTTATAAATATACAGGTTTCCGTAATCGTCAACAAGCATATCCTTTGCATCCTTCAGTTTCAGCGTATCCAAAGGAAGAGCCTTCTGTGCCGTTACTGAACAGAAAAGCAGAACAAATATCAATTGGAGTAGTTTCAAATTATTTTACGATCATATATTTCCGGAAGAAATGTTGCGAATTTACTGTTTTTATTAAGTCCGACAGCCATTGCGCCTGATTTTAACTTATTGAAAAGCGACTTCATAAATCTTCGACCAGTTCTTTCCCGTTACGAGCATATTATCCCCTTTAAAAGCAATCCCATTCAGAACGTGCTCTGTATTGTTTTTCGTATACTCTTCGGTTATTTTTGTAAAATCGAATTTGCCCACTACTTCCCCTGTGGCAGGATTTATTTTCAGGATATAAGGCTGATGCCATACGTTGGCGTAAATAAAACCGTTATGGTATTCCAGTTCGTTGATCTGGCTGTAGATCGTTTTGTTTCCTCCGACCGGCAGTGTTTTTACGACTTTTGAAGGATTACCGGGATCCAGAAAGTAAAGGTCATTGGAACCCGAATCCGCAATCAGGTTTTTTCCGTCATACGTGAGCCCCCATCCTTCACCGAATTCGTTGGGCAATGGAAATTCCGAGATTTTCTTCAGGGTATTCTTATCATAGACAAAGCCGATCTTGTTGCGGTAGGTCAGCTGGTAGATCTTGTCTCCGGCCATCGCAATGCCTTCGGAAAATATGTCTTCCGGCTGCTTTTCCGTTGTTACCGTGGCCGTACTTCCCAGAGGATATTTAATGAGCTGAGATGCCTTTTCCAGTCCGTCGCTTTCATAGACCATATTGCCTTCCATCAGGAAACCTTCCACAAAATTTTCCGGGTTGTGGGGATATTCCGCGACGATTTTATAGGAGATATCCTGCTCCGGTGTTTTGGAAAAAACATTGATCGTGGCATCCTGGGTTAGGGTTTCACCGCCTTTGGTTTTGATATTGAAGGTCACTTCGTTGTCGCCGAATTCAAAGAACTTCGGATCGATGGTTAAAGAAGAGGTTTCCTTATCGCCAAAGCTGATGGAAATGCTTTCTGCATTTTCCGTCACCTCTTGCGGCAGATTCAGTTTGTCCCCGAAACGATAGCCTTTTTCTTCCATCGAATGATTATAATCCGCGAGGCTGTCCAGTATTTTTTTGTCGTTTTTACAGGAAACCAGCAGCAGTACTGCCGCAAAGCCTGTGAGAACACTTTTTTTCATTAAATACAATTAATTATTTTACGGCTACTTCGTAAATCTTTGACCAGTTCTTCCCGGTAACCAGCATATGGTCCCCTTTGAAAGCAATTCCGTTCAGTACATCATCGCTGCCTTTGGTATTCTGCTTCGCAATATCTGTAAAGTCAAAGGTTCCTATTACTTCCCCGTTGGCCGGGTTGATTTTTAAAATAACCGGCTTCTGCCATACGTTGGCATAAATAAACCCGTTGTGGTATTCAAGCTCGTTCAGCTGATCGTAAACCTGTGAGCTTCCGGCCACTGCGATGTACTTGATCATTTTGGAAGGATCTGCCGGATCAAGGAAGTACAAGAGTTTACTTCCGTCCGAGGCGATCAGGTATTTGCCGTCATACGTCAGGCCCCATCCTTCGCCTAACACGTTCGGGTATGGGAATTCGGAGAGAAGCTTCAGGGAATTCTTATCGTAGATATAGCCCTTCTTGCTCTGCCAGGTCAGCTGGTAGATCTTGTCGCCGACAATGGTGCTTCCTTCGGAGAAATCTTCCTGCGCCTGCTTGGTGGAAGCTAAAGGCGTTGTGGTGCCGAGGGTATATTTCAGGATCTGGGAAGACCCGTTCTGCCCGTCACTTTCATAGATGGTGTTCCCTTCGATCTGGAATCCCTGCACGAAGTTTTTAGGATCATGCGGATATTCCGCTACAATTTCATAATTGATTTTCTGTTCGGGATTCTTTGCAAAAACATTAATGGTCGCATCCTGCGTTAAGGTTTCGCCGCCTTTGGTTTTAATATTAAAGGTCACTGCATTGTCACCGAGGGTGAAATATTTCGGATCAATGGCCAGGCTGGAGGTTTCCTTATCGCCGAAGCTGATGGATATACTTTCCGCATCGTCCGTTACTTCTTTCGGTAAAGTCAGTTTATCTCCGAAGTGGTAGCCTTTCTCCATCATCGAATTGTTGTAGTCGGCCAGTGAGTCCAGCACTTTTTTATCATCCCTGCATGAAGCCAACATCAAAACCGCCAGACATCCTATTAAAATATTTTTTTTCATTGATTTCTAAATAATTTCCCCAAAATTAGCAAAATTTATCCCTCCAAGCTAATTTCATCGGCAGGTTCACCAAATTGTAATATGCTACTGTTGAAAAATCCTCTTTTCCCTTGTGTTTTTGATGCATTTCAAAGTCATTGAATATAAATTAGCAAAGTATCTTTCTAGAACTTCAATTCAATTGGTTCTTTTTGCTTGAATAAAGTTAAACTGTTTTATCGTCAGGACCACCCCGTCAAAAATTCCTGCGGAATTTTCGCCACCCCTCCAAGGGAGGGGAATTATTAGATCACTTATATTCAGCAATTTAGTCTGAATATGTTAAATTTATTTCAGATTACACTGAATTATAAAATCAAAGATTTTAAAAAACTTTTGTGCGCTTGTCCTGTCTTAGATATTCAACTTTTTTACTCAGTATGAATATCTTTTGCGACTTCTGCGGTAAAATCCCCAACAATTACCCATGGGAAAAGCCGGTGATTTTGGCTTCGTCGAAGTCCAGCTGCATTTCGATGGTTCTCATCACATGGTCGTCGAAAATTTTCTCGCGCTTCATGCGGTGCAGTTCATTGCGCTGGGCCTGGATCAGCTGGCGCATCACTTCCTTGTTTTCGTTCATTGCGGTTACGTAATCGCCTGCGGAGGCCAGGCACTGTGACTTGTCGGCCATCATTAGCATTTCGTTTTCCAGGCGGTGTTTCTGATGCTGTACCAGGCTGTTGTTTTGTACCAGACCGGAGAAATCGTTTTCAAGTTTGTGCAGGGCCGTTTCTTTCAGTTGTTTCATCAGAATGACTTCCTGTTTTTCTTCCGGCAGCTCGCTTCCGGCATCCTTTATCTTTAACAGTCTTAAAATAGGCGCTAATAAAAGCCCCTGCCCTACCAAAGTAATCAGGATAATAACAAAGGTGACAAACAGAATGATGTTCCGGTGCGGGAATGCTTCGCCGTTCGGTAAGAAGGCCGGGATCGACAGGGCCGCGGCAAGTGAAACTACTCCCCTCATGGCAGCAAAACTGATGATGAACGGTTCACGCCAGTCGGGTTTCGGATTTTTACGGCATACTTCCTTAGAAAACAATCTTGGAAAGTACATCAGCGCATAGCTGTAAAGAATCCTTGTACCAATGATCGCTCCGCCAATGACGATGCTGTAGATGATCCCTTCGGAAATGGTATAATCTTTCATCGCCGCAACCACCACCGGCAGCTCCAGCCCGATCAGGATGAAAATAATGGTATTCATCAGAAAGATCAGCACACTCCAGACATTTCCCGACTGTATCCTGGACGTATGGCTCAGGTAGCAGTGGGAATTGTAGGACATCACCAGACCTCCGGCAACGACGGCCAGTACTCCTGAAAAATGGAAGTGTTCCGCTGCGATATACATGATATACGGAACGATAAGGGTGATAATGGTATCGATATTGGAATTGGACGGGATAATCCGAAGCAAAGCCCCGAAAAGCAGTCCCGCTCCGACGCCTACGCCAATTCCTCCGATGGCCATGATGAAAAAGTCTTTGACGGCTTCCCCGAAAATAAACTGTCCGGAAATAACGGCCGCCAGGGCAAATTTAAAGACAATTAAACTCGATGCATCGTTGATGAGGCTTTCCCCTTCAAGGATCGTAGTAATTTTTTTAGGAATTTTCACATGCTTCAATACCGAAGTTGCGGCCACGGCGTCCGGCGGTGAATTTACGCCTCCCAGCAGGAACCCCATTGCTAACGTCAGTCCCGGAATAATGGATGAGGAAAGGTAAGCCACCACGATTGAGGTAAGAAACACCAGCCCGAAAGCCATAGAAAAGATCTGTTTTCTCCATTTGTGGAAATCCTGCCAGGAAGTGAACCAGGCGGCCTCAAAAAGGATCGGCGGAAGGAAAATCAGGAAAACAAGATCCGGTTCGATTTCGATGTGCGGCATCCCCGGAACGAGGCTGATGATCAACCCGGCAATCACCAGGAATATCGGATAAGCCACTTTGAGCTTCTGCCCGATCATTACGAGTATCATTACAGACAGAAGAACTGCAATGGATATAATAACATAGCTGTGAATCATTATTAATTTTTTTTAAAAATACTGAACTGTTTTTAATCATTAATAATTTTTCTTCAAGGTTTGTGTGAGGGAGATTTTTAAAAGGAAATGTATCTCAGGTAAGTTTAATTGTTATGATATTGCTTAAAATCAGTGAAGACTGAAATCCTGCCATTTGATTTTATTGCTTACCTTACTGACCACCCCGCCAAAAATTCCTGCGGAATTTTCGCCAACCCTCCGCCGGAGTGGAATGTTTGTCTTTCTAAGAAAATTCTCTGTTTATCGGCTTTTAGATATATTTTGATGTTGTTTATTTAATTATTTTTTCTTTAATTTTCACATCCAGATGACGATAGTAATCAACAATAAACTTACTTATTAGCTCCAATTATAACAGGAAACTCCCTGCGTCCGGCTTCCCGCTTCCCGCTTCCCGCTAGTTACCTAATCTTTTGTAAACGGGATGTTGTTGTAGAAACCGATCTGGATCTGGCCGCGGTTTTTGTTTTCCTGGATCTGGTTCATGTAGCCTGCTTCGATCCTCATATTTTTGTTGATGACATACCCTAATGCGCCATACACCCGGTTCCGGTCAAAAACAGGGCTGTCGAGATGAAGGAATATTTCGTTATATACCGAAGCATAAAGTGTTTTAGGTACCATTTCTTTATTATTAATCGGAATATTCAGGTTTACATAATACCGGAACCTCATCCTGAAGTCATCCTCAAGAAACCGTTCTTCGAGACGGTAACGGTGCTGGATATTGAACCTTCCGAATTTCTGCTTGGTAATGTACTGCTGGAAGATCCGGTGTTCTGTATTTTCTGTTTTTTCGCCGTTCACATAGGGCCTGCTTAAGATAAAGCCATATCCTACCAACACATTGTTGTTGTTTTCAGTCAGGTCATACCCGATTCCGGTACGGATGAGCAGCTGTTCCAGGTCTCCTATGGCATCAAAGTTCCGGTACTGGATTTCATTGTGGAAATTTAATTTTTTACTGATTTTATTATTCCCGAAATACATATACCATGCGCCGAGATCATTTTTCTGTGCCTGTAAAACCGTGGCCGCCATTGTAAAGAGTCCTAAAAATACCTTCCTCAATTTATTTCCCATTGTTTATTATTAATATCTATCGCAAACAACAAATTTAATAATTTAAATCAATAATAGCAAAAGAAGCCGTTTCACAAATGCCTCTTTACATAAAATAAAAATGATGGTGAATGCATGAATTCTAAAAAGTTAAGATCAGTAAAATTTAAAATTACAATCCCTCATCCACCCCATTCTACTAAGTGAATTCAATCATCATGGGAAAAATCCCAGCCTGTGTGATTAAGGCTAAACAAAGCCTATTTAATTCGGGCCATCGGGAGGACGATAAAACTGACTAAATTCCTTATGTTCCAGTAAGGTGGTTTTAACATATAATCAGGGATGCTGTTCCATCTTCGAAGGATCATCATAATTCACCATCCAATTAATGCCGAACTGATCGGTAAACATCCCGAAATAGGCACCCCAGAAGGTGTCAGACAGAGGCATGGTTATTTTTCCGCCCGCCGACAGTCCATTAAACAGGCGGTCCGCTTCTTCTTTTGATTCTGCATTGATTGAAATGGAAAAGTTATTTCCCATCACGAGCTGATCGGCATGGTCAGATATGGAATCGCTTCCCATCAGGATGGTTTCCTGTGAAACCGGAAGGGTAACATGCATGATTCTGTTCCGGTCTGCTTCTTTTATTTCCTGACCCTCTGCCGGAGGCATTTCCCCGAAAGTTCCGATGTAAGGATATTCGCCGCCGAAAACCGATTTGTAGAAATCAAAAGCTTCCCTACAGTTTCCGTTGAAGGTAAGGTAGACGTTTACTGTTGCCATAAGATGATTGTATTAAGTTGAGTTTAAGGTTGAGTTCAAGGTTGAATTTAAAATTGCAATAGGTTTACCGGTGCTGATCGATCAGGATCATATTGCCGTCCGGATCTTTCAGGTAAATATGTTCCGGGCCGGACGTGGCTTCGTCTGCTTCTTTTAAAAGCTCGATCCCCTGTTCTTTTAATTTTTTCTGAATATCGCGGACATCATCAAAGGCTTCAAGGTTCCGGGCATCCTGGTCCCAGCCGGGATTAAAGGTGAGCATGTTCCCATCGAACATGGCCTGGAAAAGACCGATGATATGTCCGCCGTTTTTCATGATGAGGTAATTCTGCTCCACCGCGCCGGCCATCTCGCTGAATCCTAATTTTTCATAGAAGTCTTTGGATTTCCGGAGGTCTTTTACACTTAAGCTGATTGAAAATGCGCCTAATTTCATACGATGCTGGTTTTTAATGATCAATAGACTGAATTACTGGTTTTTAATTATGGTTCTGAAATCCATCGTTCCGTCATAACTTTTCCAGTTGCCGGTAAGTCCGATCTCCTGACGTTCTGCTTTTTCGGTGTCTTTATTCCAATGGAAAGTATAGACGAACTTTCCTTTCAGAATCCCGGAATGTTTTCCTCTGTTCTCTTCCGCCAGTTCATATTCTCCGAAAACCGTCCCTTTTTTACGGGCATCTTTGTATTTGGTAATGGTAAATTTCCCTTCGAATTTAGAATAGACCTGATCAACAAGCGTATAGCCAGAAACGAAATATTCCTGGTCGTTCTTCCGGTTCTGCTCGGAAATATCGATCTTCAGTTTTATTTCCTGATTCTGATTGCCGATGGTTCCCGTATAGGCTTTGCCGTTGTTGAGCCAGACATTGGAAATATCAGGCATCTGCGCAAGAGAAATCCCTGAAATAAGGATGAAAAGGAATAAAAATTTTTTCATAAGTTGTTGTTTATTTGAATACGACTTTGGAAATATCTTTCGGAACAAAATTCGCCCACCAGACTTCGAAATCCAGTGTTCCCGGATAATTTTTCCATTTTCCTTTAAAGGTAACGGTTGCCCGGGTGTCCTTCGTGATGAGTTTGGCCATCTGCATCCTTGCTTTTCCGGTAAAGATTCCGGAATGTTCGCCGGAACCCCATTCTTTGATCATAAAGTCGGCAAATACCAGCATTTCATCCGGTGCGTTGTTTACATTGAATCTCTGGGTGAAAGTCATTTCTCCCGAAAAACCGGATGTTGTACCTGCCACTTCGGAATGTCCCGAGATAAAATACTGTTCGGGTCTGTCCGGATTCTTAACGGCTTTTTCGATCTGTACTTTTATTTCCGCTTTGTCGGTAGAGATCTCGCCGTAAAAAGGGGTTTTGCCGTTAAGCAGGAAAGGACTGAAATCCTCATGCTTCAACGGAAACTCTTTTACCTGTGCCCAAGAAAGCGAAAAGGCAAAAGCCATGAGAAAAAATAACACGATCTTTTTCATATCAGACACCGAATTGGGCCAGGTGATGATTGAGGTGCTTGGCAAACATATTGTTCCACTCCTGAGCTTTCAGTTTTCCGAAAGAAAAAGATTCTTTCCCATCAAAAGCCGATGTACCCAGCTGCTGGGTTTTCTGGATAAATCCGATCAGCCGTTTTTTCTCTTCATTAAAATTTTTACGCTCGGAAATAATAAACTGCGGTGCCGTCGGGCCGTTCCGGGTATACGCTTTCTCGCCGACCACTTTGGGCTTTACAAAATTTTTCAGGATGAATTTAGCGATGGCTCCCGGTTTCTTGTGTTTTTCGGGTTCATAGACCATCTCGTACGATACGTTGCAGTGTGCCAGCATCTGGTCCACACTCATTTTCCCCCATAATCCCAGGGTTTCAGGAGTAAGCCTGTTGATCCGGTCAATGTAATGCTGAGCATCTTTTGCATCAAAAACGTTTTCCATAGTTTATCTGAATATTGAAAAGCAAATATATCAGTTTTTCAATACAGAAACTAGATGAAATTAATTTTGTTTTTGATTTCATATTCACGATTGAAAAGCTGGAATATAGATTATTTTCACCTAATTAACGCTATAACCCGCAGTTTTAAAAGCGTCAGGAACTCATGAAAGATCAACCTTACTTTTTCTGTTCAGCAATTTCCCGATACGTTTTTTTCACAACCTGCCAGAAAGGACAATAATCAGATATCAATTTTTTTAGCATTTAAAGAACTCTAATTGGAAAGCCCGGCTTTGCTTAACACTTTTTTAGAAAAACGATCGGATCCGAAACCATAGTATTTTTTACCGAAAGAATCTTCCAGCTGACCGGCATCGTATTTCGAAGCAAGGAAATCAGCCAGGACGTTTTCCTCTTCTTCCGTACCGACCCACTCGCTCCTTGATCTTACGGCCATCAGAAATTTATTTTTATTGGTTAAGTATAATTTTTCAGCATAAAGATTAATGACATAAGTCGGGGTGTTAATGTCGATAACGTCGAGCATCTTTTTATAGTTTTTTTCATAATCCAGAATGCCGAAATACAGTTCCGCCGTTTCCCTGTAATTGGAAAAAGAATTTTTCAGGAAAGCCAATACCCTGTTCCTGAATTTTTTGAATTCCTCTGTATCGGTATCGTTTTCCGCAATGAAAATATAGTCTTCCAAAGACAGTGTTTCCCAGAATCTTTTCCTTTTGAGGTAAGCGCTGTCTGCGGGGCTGCCCTCCGTTTCATAAATCTCTTCAAGTATTTCACAATAAGGAAGATTTAATCTTTCATCCATATTGGATTCAATGACCATCTTGCAGGCCTTTTCCGCCTTCTTCAGATCGATTTTCACGATTTCCCTGATGACCTGGAGATTGTAGGAATTATGATACTTTTCGATGGGAAAATAGCTTTGAAGCTCGGCAAAAAAGCCGTTTTCCGCAATGATCCCCAACAAATCCTGCTTCATGGAAATTCTCAGGTCGAAACCGATTTTCATCCACATTTTAATCTCATCCCTTACCAGTCCTGCAATATACATTTTCTGATCGGAGTTACCGAAGTGGTATAATTCTCCGATAAAATAATAGAAATCGAACGTCATTGCTTCTTTGCTTCTCAGAAACAGATACCAGTTCTCGGCAGCTATTTCTTTCCACAGGTCGAAATCTTTCGTCTGATTAAGATTGGCAGTAAAGCGCGCTCTCAATTTTTTCTGAAAAGTATCCATCCTTGTGCCCGAAAAAAGGATCTTCCTCGTATACAAAGAAATCTCCTCACTCAACCATAAAAACCTTTTAACACTTTCTTTTTTGTCGGGGTTCTGCATGAGATAGTCCTCTACCGGCTCCAGTGCTTTTGTGAGAAGATCAACTATTTTTTTAACTTCCGGTGCGGTAAGGCTTTTTCTTCTTCCTGCTACTGAGGCAATAGCGTTTTTAATAAGCTCTGAGATCTCTGCTTCCGAGAAGTCTTTTTTCTTCTGACCGAAACTGAGCATGAACTGCATTTCCGCGTCTTTGTTCTTCTTAAAAAACTCCAGCAGCCAGGTTTTTAATTCTTCCGAATTAAGATCGTCCATTGCCAGCTCGATTTCGGAGATCTTTTTTCTGGGCCCTCTACGAGGAACGGCTTTGCCGGTTTTATTTTCCGACATGAAAATCCCCATTGCCAGAACATGGAGGCAAAAATCCCTGCTCTCGCACTCACAGGAATATTCCGTAATTTCAGATTTCGAGTTTATGACCAAACTTACGTCATAAGACTCGGCTTCCTCATCTACAAAACAGACAAAACGGTTCTTTTCTGTTTCCTCAAATTCCCGTATGCTGAATTTTTTCGCTTTGTTGATTTTCTGTTTAGAAAACTGGTTCTGCAGGTCCGGTAGGCTGTACATCTGATTTTTTTTCCCAAAGATAAAAAAACGGCTCCTTAAAAAGAAGCCGTTTAGTGATAATGATTATTTTAATTATTCCGAAATGGTTACATTTTCACCCTTTGTATGCGAACTCATCTGCGGTGCGTAATAGTTTTGGATGTTGGTGATCCCGTTGGAGAACTTTCCGGAAGCGTTGGCAACCAGGTCATATTCAAATACATATTTCCCTTTCGGCATCCGCTCGATGTAGAAATTCGTGGAGGCATCTTTGGTCGATTGGTAATAGCCAAAACTGTTTTTCCACTGATACCCCGAGAGCACATCCACCGGCTCGAATCCCGCAGCCCGCATATCTCTGATGTGGATAAACTCCATCGCCCGGTCGGTATTCAGGATCATCCTTACCGTTACCCGGTCTCCTACTTTGAGCGGGGTCTCCGGTAAAATCTTTTGTAACTCTTCCCCGTTGACGGTTTTTATTTTCCTGTACAGCTCTTTGGTTACCGACAAATAAGTCTCGGAAGACTTTATTTTATCCAGGTCTTCATAATACTGCCAGAACAGTCCGCCCTGTACAATCCCGGGCCCCGGTTTGGTAACGGTAACCGTTGCCAGCTTCTTATTCACCACCTCAGATTTTACCGTTGATTTTATATAACCAGCAGCCTCAGTTTCCGGCTTCAGTTCTTTTCCGTCCCAGATAATCGTTGCCTTATCACTTTCTGCTCCCGTCCAGGATTTCCCTGAATTCAGAATCGTATAAATAACTTCCGCCGTCCCTCTGGATGTGCCCCAGGAATTCACCTCTTTCTGGGTAATCAGCCAGATCTTCATTTCTTCGATGAAGTTCTGATCTTCCGATTTCAGTTTGTTAAAGGCTTCCAGTGCTCCTGCATGATTCACCACTTTCGAGCTGAACCAGCCCCAATCATCCAGGTTCTGCTTCCAATATACGCCCTGGGTTTTCGATGTTGCAGAAGTTTCTTTCAGGTAATTCATCAGTTTATCGGAAACATCTTTCAGTCCATAATCATTCATGAGCAACGCTGCCCGGTGCAGTCCGTAGAACGTGAAGTCCGTCAGTTTTGCCGTTTTTGCTTTCTGTTTTACCAGAGCTTTCAGGGCTGCCCCTTTTTCTTTTAACGGATATTCTTTTTCCCAGTAATTCCTTGCATCCAGGTAATCAAGGGTCCAATTGTTCCATACGTTTTTGTCTTTCGGATCGGTATATTTACCGGTTTCACCGTCGATATATCCGATCAGGTTTTTCACCATTTCGGTCTGCTCCGAATTCTGATAGTCTTTTACATTACCTTTCAGCCAAGCATTCATTTTACCCAAGCTTTTCAGGATATACACTGAGGTGCTGTAAGAGGCAGGATAGCCGGGATACCAGGAGAAGCTGCCGTCCGGGTTCTGGAGTTTCTTTAAATCGTCCCAATCCTGACTGATCGAATTTTTCATGGTATTGGTATCGAATAAAAGAGCCAGCTTCTGCATCTGCTCCTGTTCATTTTTACTTTCGAGTACCCAGGGCGTTTCTTCAAGCAATAGTTGTTTCAGTTCCTGATTCTTTTCCAAGTTGGATTTCAACAATCCTTTGTCCTGATACTGTTCGAATACCGTTTTTATTTTCGGATTGGCTTTAAAAATCTCTGAGGCCAGAACATCGGCAAACCATTTGTTGAAAACCACATCTGCTGAGCTGTTAGGATCATTTTTAAGGCTTGGAAGCGCAAACAGGATTTCCCAGACCGGATTGGTCGTCAGCTCCAAAGTATTGGAAACGTTAGTTATGGTTTTCGAGTCCGTATTTTTAAGATTTTCCAGTTCAAAGGTTTTGGTTTCCCCTTCCTTTAAGAACACCGGGAGAGCATCGGTTACCAGCATCCTGTTCGGAAGTATGGCAATTGCCTGCTGTTCACCATCCGAATATTTCCCGGCTTTGGCCACCATTTTGAAAATGATGGAGGAAACATTCTGCGGTACTTTTATTTTCCAGCTTACCACTGAATTTCCGTTGGCATCGAGTGAAAAAGCCTGTTCTCTGTTAAATCCTGAAACCGCCGTAAGCGTACTCAGCCCGAATTTTTCCGAGATATCTTCGTTGGTAGAGGCATCCAGGATCTGTAACCCGGCATAGCCGCTTAGTTTCTTATCGGTTAAGTTCGATAGTTTCGACTGCAGGTTCAGCTCGTCCCCTTCCCTTAAAAACCTCGGGTAATTGGGCGTAACCGAAAATTCTTTCTGCGTTACCACTTCTTTTTGCAGGGTGGCCGCTCTCGCATCTTTCGTATGCGCCAGGAACATCAGCTTCCATCTGGTGAGGGCTTCCGGTGAAGTAAACTCAAAGCTTATATTGCCTTCGGAGTCGGTCCTTAAATCCGGATAGAAGAAGGCGGTTTCGTTGAGGTTCTGGCGGACTGGGATGTTCTCTACGGAATCGTCTATATCCAACGCCTTTTCAGAATCAATTACGTTTGAAGATGTTGAAGATGATTCTTTTTTAGTTCCGTAACCTGCAATTACAACCTCTCCAATGTTCTTACTAACTGCACTATCAGCCATAGGTGCAGGACTTGCAACGCCACGGATTTTTATTCCGGCGGCTTTACCCTGTAGCATGGTCAAACCATTTCTGTCAAACCAGTTAAACTGCGGGACCTCGACCAAATTTCCATCAAAGAATTTCATTCTGTTCTGATAATATTTTGTTGAAAGGTTTTCCCTGATATCGTATTGTGTTATCAATGGGTAAGGACTGTACAATCTTTCCCAGGTATAAGTATTGACTTCGAACTGGTCCAGTGACAGATCATACATACTGGCCAGAAGCTCAGCATTGATTTTTTCTTTATCATTTCCTGAAACCTTCACCGACCATTTCTCTTTTACACCAGGTTCAAGCCTGTCTCTGAAAGTGGTTGTTTCAATTTTCAGCGGCTGCTCGGAATCTTTAATTCTCAAAACCACTGTTTCGGTCTGAACATCATTAAAAGCTGCCATCTGAAATTGAATATTCATGGTGGATACTGCTTTATCTTGTGGAATATCAACCGTGTATTCCAACTTCCCGTTTTTCATATTCCGAATATCATAAACGGTTTTTCCTGAGCCATCCTGTATAAAAATATTCACAGGAGCATCCCCAACTGCAGAATATATGTAAATTTTGGCTTTTTCTCCCCGTAAAAATTCTTTTTTCGGCTGTAAAGCAGTAAGGAAGATTTTCTGATCAGCTTTCAGACCGTTTTTGTCCCAAACACTGAAATACTGAGAAGTTTTAATGGTGTCTTTTCCTTCGATATTAAACAGCTCAAGCCGATAATCTCCTGCATCCAGTTTTCCTAAATTCAGTGATTCTTCATTGTGCTGTACATCATTCATTATAACGGAAGAGACTTTCCTGTTTTGTAATTCATCGTTTTTATCAAATAAATCATGAGGAAATTTTTTGATGAATTCTTCTTTTGAAAATACAGGAAGGTTCTGGACCGCATCTTTAAAATTACTCCTGAAAATCCTGTCCGGAGCCTGCAGCTTTGAAAGTTTTACCCGATAAGTTTTTTTTAAATTCTGTTCGTTATAATTTTTGGTTTCAACTTTCAGATTTACATTTTCGTCAGAAAAAGCATGCTTTATTTGATCTGCCTTGATGTAATGGGATACTGAAGCGACTTTCAACTGGGTTTCTGCAGATTGTGTCTCACCGTTCACATCCGTAACGGAGGCATTGATTGCATAATTATCGATCTGAACACCTGTAATTTGCTCATTCTTTTTGGGTTCAAGGCGGATGACGAATTCACCTTTTTCATTGGTGGTCGATTCTCCCAGGATCGAATTTTCATTATCCGTATTCTGCGGATATCCCCCGAAATACCGCCAGCGGATATTCTGTTTTTTAATTTCATAATTCACCTTTGTGTTGTTCAGGGCAATTCCTGAAAACGTAGTCGCCTTGCCTTTCAGCTCAATGGTCTGACCGTACTTATATTCTTCTTTTACTGGCTCAAAGCTTACTTCGAACTTCGGTCTTTTATATTCTTCCACACTGAATTCTTTAAATACCGGTATTTTACCATCCGTATTCAGGTAAAAACGGCCATTGAGATTTCCCTTGGGGAGTACAAAACTTCCATGATAGGAACCGAACTCATTTGTTGTAAAGTTTTGTGAAGACACCTCTTTACCGTTAGCATCACCCAATGTAATTTTTTGGTTCAGTCCTGCATTTACAGATTCCACATCCTTTTTTATTTTTGTATTAATTACTTTAAAATAAACTGTCTGGCCCGGTCTGTAAATGGCTCGATCCGTAAAAATCTGAGTTTTGATAAAATTCTCATTATCAATAGGGTCATCATCAGCATAATTATTTCCATACACCTGCATGATCTGGAAATCATTTGTTTTGGGCTGCTGGATCAGGAATATTCTGTAGTAGATCTTATCGGTAGAAGCCGGAAATCTGAAAGTTCCCTGCGAATCAGTTTTGCCCTTATTTTTGATGATACCGGAATTTCCCGAAAATTCATAGAACACAAGATTTTCATTGGCAGAAGGATTGCCGTTTTCACTGCTGACTAATTTGAGCTCGTTTGCTGAGAAATCTCCTTCAGTTTTATTTTTATAAATAATTTTATAATCGGATACTAAGAAATAAAAATTCTGGTTGTTGTCATTTGTTCCGTCACCTATCAGATATTCAGCCACATAAATTCCCGGCGAAAGCGGTTGTATTTCAAGGGAGGTTGTATGAATTTGATAATCTTCAAGATCAGGAATCTGATATGTTTCTTTTCTGATCAGTTCTTTTTTCACCTTACCGAACATTTCAGAATAAGGATTCCTGGAATATTGAAGAAAGGATCCGAAATCATCACTTACCCTGTAAATATTCAGAGAAAAGCTTTTAAGATTCTTGTACTCCGAAACAAAATGAATAGGTTTATTGCTCTGGGTCTGCTGTTCATATTTAATATTTAAAACAGTCTGCCTGATTTGTTCTTCTTTATTTTCAATATTTTCTGTAAAAGGTGACTGAGGATACTGGAATTTTGCTTTTGCTACAATTTCAAGTGCTTCTTTCTCCTTCTTTTCAGCCAGCAGTTCACTGATGATATCATCCATGATGAGTACTTTATAGTCCCCCTGGAGATCAGAATTCAAAAGACCGTAGAGCTGTTGAATTTTGTCTTTACAGTCATTATGACTACAATCCTTCTGCAATTTCCGGTGCATGAAATACAGCCTGGAGTTCCCATTATTCCGTGCAATTAACTCATTGAAAACATCGTCAATCTGTTTATGGTTATCCGCCAGTTCATCTTTAGTAAAAAGACCGGTATCGGATAGGAAATCAATTTTTTTAAGCGCATACCAGTCTGCAAGTGTCGGAAAAAAAGAAATTGATTTTACATTGACAAACAACGACTGGTAAGGTAACAGTGCGATCTTCTTCATTTCAGCTTTTTGCTGATCAAGTTCTTTAAAATTTCTGCTCATGTAATTCTTAAAACCGAGCCTGCTCCAGGTTTCAATCTGCGTAATATCCTGAGAGTTTATATTGGTCCTGCCATTGATTTTCCAGCTGTTACGGGTGTAATAATCCATAATAAACCCATTGGTTAAAACTTTATAAATGATTTTTTCCTCACCTTTTAATTTCTTTTCGATACCTGTTATTTTATTAAAGAAATTTGAAGCAGCATTATTCTGCTCATCATCCCGGGTCTGGTTCACGATTTCAAATTCCGCTTTTAAAGACCGGATGAGCTGAAGGGTGTTATTATCTTTCATGGCTTGATTTTGAATATCCAGAATGATGGGAAGATTGGATTTAACAGTTCCTTTAGTACTGTTTTCTTCGACTTTTTTCCATTGTTCGTCATAGTATTTCTGAGCAAATGCAGTTGAGCAGCTCAGCAGCAGAAGCAAAATCAGAAAAATCTTGGAAAATCTTTTCATATGCGTTAATTTTGATAAATGAATTTTTTAAAAGTACTGAAAAAATCCGTTATCGACAGTCAGCTTTACGTATCCTTAACGGGAACCCTTTTTTCGGTATTTTTTATGCTGGAGCAAAACACATTCCGCTATCCTACGGTATTCTTTATTTTCATCACCTATTTCAGCGGTTACCTGTATACCAAATACCAGAAAACCCGGCATTTTTCCAAAATCCTGATTTTAAATGTCGTGGCCGGGATCATCTGTGCTTTTTTAATTATTCATAACCATAATGAAATACGGCTGTTCAAATGGCTGATTATTGTCGTCCTCGGTCTGCTCTATAACAGTTTTTTTCTGGAGACCTACATCCGTAAAGTCCCTCTGCTGAAAGTATTTTATGTAGGTCTGGTCTGGGCCCTGATGAACTGCTGGCTCACCCTTGCGGAATTTGACTTTCCGATTTTTTTTATCAGTTTTTTTTATATTACGGCACTGGTGCTGCCATTCGACATCCGGGATATGAACGTGGATACGGTGAAGACTTTTCCTACGATCATCGGGGTGCAAAACACAAAATACCTGGCTTATATCCTGGTATTGATCAGCAGCATGCTTTCGGTTTTTTATCTTGATTCTCCTTATGCGATCGCTTTTTTCCTTTCGGCAATCATCACTTATATGATGATCTACTTTTCAGAGAATAAGCGCAGCGATGCTTATTTTTCATTCGGGGTGGAAACCTGTTCGGCACTTCCTTTTTTATTTTCCGTAATAATGAAGTATTTTTGACAAATGATTATCAAGAAACTTTCCCTGTACAATTTCAAGAACCATACTGAAAAGAGGTTTGAGCTTTCCCCGCAGATCAATTGCTTCGTAGGCAACAACGGGGTCGGGAAAACCAATATCCTGGACGCGCTGCATTATCTTTCGGTGGGCAAAAGTTTCCTGGGAAACACGGACACCAACAACATCAGAGGCGAGGAGGATTTTTTCACCATTGAAGCGGAAATCGGAAATGGGGACAGCGAGGACATCATCAGAATTTCACAGCCTAAAGAAGCAAAAAAACTCATCAAAAAGAATGATAAAAGCTATGACCGGATGGCCGACCACATCGGCTACCTGCCCAGCGTCATGATCTCTCCTTACGATTCCAACCTGATTTCCGATTCGGGGGAAAGTCGGCGGAAGTTCCTGGATTCGATGATTTCGCAGACGGATTCCGAATACCTTTTTAATCTGATCCAATACCAGAAAACCGTTCAGCAGCGGAATGCGCTGTTGAAATATTTTGCCAAAAACAGGACGTGGGACCAAGAGTCACTGGAAATATACGACGATCCCATCGTCCGGTTCGGGACGAAGATCTTCACCAAAAGGAAAGATTTTGTCGAGCAATTAAGCCCGATCGTTAAAAATTTCTATCAGATCATATCCGGTGGCAAAGAAACCGTATCGGTTCTCTACGAGTCTCATCTCCTTGAAGATTCTTTTGAAAACCTTCTTAAAGAAAGCCTTGACAGGGACCGGATGCTTACGTACACGTCGAAAGGAATTCACAAGGACGACCTGCTTTTCGAGATGGATAAGGTTTTAATAAAAAAAATCGGCTCGCAGGGCCAGCAGAAATCGTTTCTGATCTCACTGAAACTGGCACAGATGAGCCTGATCAGAGAACTGACCGGCAAGACGCCCATCCTGCTTCTGGATGATATTTTCGACAAGCTTGATGACACCCGTGTTTCGCAGCTGATCGAACTGGTCAACCGGGAAAGCTTCGGCCAGATCTTTATTACCGATACCCATCGGGAACGTACGGAAAATGTAGTCAAAAGGATCAATGAGGAAAGCATTATTTTTGAGATTTAAAAATGAAAAAGAAGAAAAAACGCGAATTCCAGTCGTCGGAACTGGTGCGGTCTTTTGCGAAGATCTACGGTTTTGAAAATAAGCTGCTGGCTTTCGAGATCAAGGATTTCCTTGAAGAGTATCTGGATGAAAGCCTGTTCAGTGAGATCGAGAGCGTAAACATTGAAAATAAACGGGTGCTGATCCGAATCCATTCTCCTTTACTGAAACACGATTTCCAGATGCGGAAAAGCTTTTTCCTGAAAAAATTCCAGGATAAATTCGGAACTGATGATTTTAATGATCTTCAGATTTTGTAGCTACCGTGCTGCTCATCAGTTCGTCTGTTTTTTGATCCAGTCCGGATCTCAGCGGAAAGAAAAATTTCATCGGATTTTTGATGAAATACCTGAAAATGCCTTTGTAGATTTCGCTTACCTGCCCCAGATTCATCTTCCGTGAACGGAAAGCCAGGAACATCGATAAACTGAAGCTCACCAGAAAGTTGAAAAACCCGATGAGGCATACGGTGACCAGCGAAATGCAGAAGGTGTAGGAATCGATGGAAAAATCCTTGCCGTAAAGTCCTAAGGCAAAGTTCCCCGCCGCGAAAGTAATGTGGCGGATGTCCAGGTCCAGTCCCAGGAATAATCCTATCGGAGCCGTAGCACCCAGGAATACCCCAAACCAGAAGTTCGATACGATGCCGGGCCAGTTTTTCGCATAATATTTTGACAGGTTTTTGGCAAATTTAACCCCGAAGAACCTCCTGATCGAAAGGTTCTTTGAAATCCTTTCCGGAATCTGGTAAAAAACCGAATTGTTCCCGATATTCCCTGAAATAATCCCCGATATAAAAAGGTAAAACCCGGCAATACAGGCATGAAGAATCGCTTTCGACTTAAAAGGATCCAGGTCTTTCAGCAATTTATCAGAACGCTCTACCGCAAGGTTCTGCGAGAAAAAGACATCCAGTCCGTAAATAATCAGCAGGGCAATCGGGAAAGACAGCAGGACATTTCCTACAAAAGCGATAAACTGGCTCCGGAATAGCTTCGATACCAGATGCGCAAATTCCGTGCTGTTGCTTTTGATATTCCCTTCTTCAGAAAGGACTTTGGTCATGGTTGCCGCCGTCATGGCCGGCTGTTTGGTAGCCAGGGTAAAGCCCATCAGGTAAATCATCACAAAGCCCATCGCATAATTCATGGAATACAGAAAGGCATGGGAAAAATCACTCCCCGGAATATAGCCGTAAAGCATTTTGAGAACACATAAGGCCCCGACAATAATTCCTCCTCCGCTGGCTTTGTAGAACATCCTCATGTATTCTTTCCGGGTGGACGTAATATAATGCGTACCGGTTTCTGCGGTATGGTTGGTAATAAGATGGGAAATCAAACGGGTGCTGTCGTTGATGAGATCCGAAATATTATTTTTATGGGATTTATATCTTAAGACATTAAAAACAAGCATTTTGGAATTAATAAGAATATCTTCCTCCTTATCGATAACCAACAGCTGGACAATTTCATAAATCCGCTGGATCTGCTGCCGTATTTTAATCAGCGACTGATTGATTTTCCCTGAAATACCGTATCTGGCAGAGTTTTTAAAAGAAATATTAACGAATTCCAGACACTGCCCGATGTAAATTTTAATCTGCTTGTACCGGCTGTCTCTGGAATGCAGCTGAAGATAGGGATTTTCTTCCAGTTCTTCGGCAAGTCCTTCCAGCTCATTCTGCAAAGCAAGAAAGGGGTTATCGAAATTCTTGTATTGCGGGGCCATCCTCACCACTTCCACTTCCATGGCCGATCCCGTTACCCGCCAGGAAAGGATGTTCATGGAAAACAGCATTTCTTTTTTGACCCCGGGCCGGGTGATAAAATCATGAATTCCGAGCAGCCTGAACAGCTCACTGATTTCCTCTTCCGGCAGGTTGTGGAAATATTTGAGATCCCTGCGGGGCGTTACGCTCACATTATCGATCATGTACCAGACCGTATTCTCATTCACGACCGGCGGCAGGATTTTATTAAGAATCCTTTTTTTCAGCTCGGGAATAAAGGCATTTTCGGAAAGGATATTGGCTTCCGTTAAAGACAGGTTAAATGGTTTTTCCTCAAAAATATGATGCAGGTACTCTTTAAAATGATCCGTAATTTCAGGATTTTCCCTCAGAAAGCGGAGTACATTCTTAAAGTCAGCATTTTTTATCCCTTCCAGGAGTTCCGCAAGCGGATCCAGAGAAAGGGTTTCATTCTTAAAAGAAAAATACTTTTTAAGAACGGATTCGAAATTGGTACCGGCGTTGAAGAATTTCATGGGTACAAAGATACTATTTCAAACTCACATTCCTCATTTGTCTCATGATCCAATTGTGCTTCTTTCTGAGATAAGGTGAAGGATTTTTAGGATCGTATTTTTTGGGGTTGGGCAAAACGGCAGCAATCCAGGCTGCTTCAGAAGTGCTGAGATCTTTGGAAGATTTTCCGAAATAGTACTGTGAGGCCGCTTCGATCCCGAAGACCCCCTGCCCCATCTCAATGGAATTCAGGTATCTTTCCAGGATGATGTCTTTGTTCCAGACCTTTTCGATGATAAAGGTATACACTGCCTCCAGACCTTTTCTGATCCAGCTCCGGCCCTGCCAGAGGAAAATATTTTTCGCCGTCTGCTGGGAGATGGTGCTTCCGCCTCTGATCCTTTTTCCGGTTTCATTATGTTTCATGGCCTTTTCAATGGCCTTATAATCGAAACCGTCATGGATGAAGAATTTCTGGTCTTCTGAAGCGATCACCGCCTTTTTTACGTTGCTTCCCATTTCGTCATAGGAAATATAATCCCGTTGCAATCTTCCGTATTCAAAAAGCCCTCCGATCTGGGTAAGGGTAATCGGCGGGTTGAAGAATCTGCCCCAAACGATGAACACCACATTAAGGATCAGGACGATGAATATAATCTGTTTAATTCTTTTCCACATAATATCTGTAAAATCAGAAACAAAAATAAGCAAATAGTCTGATTATTTAAGCGCTTTCATATAAGTAAGCTGGTAGCCGGGCAGTAATTCCGGATGGAAAATTTTAATATAATCTTTAAGAATGAGATCCGACCGTACCACGCCGCTCTCGAAAAAGTCATTGGCCTGCCCGTTTTCTCTGCCGGTAATCACATAGATCTTCCCTTTACTGAACACCTCCAGCTTGCCGTAGAAAGGATTCATGCCCAGCATTTCTTTTTTGGAAACGTGGTTTCCGGCATTGATCCAGTACTGCACTCCGCCGGACTTGGCAAAGACCTCCTCGAAGCTCATGGTGACTGCCTTTTCATCGGTGTTGTTTTTTAAGATGTATTCGGCGTTGGCATCCGAAATAAAATGAGCGGCCGATGTTCTGCCACCCGGCAGATACCATACGTCGCCGTACATTTCATTGGCCAGAACCACCGGTTTTTCTTTGGCCGTCCGGGCCAGCTTTTTCAATTCAGCATAATTTTTTTCCACGTTCCCATACACATTTTCCGCTTCCCTGTCTTTTCCTAAAAGTTTTCCGAAGAGTTTAATATACGCCGTTTTTTCCATAGGCTTCTGCTCCAGGTATTCATCCAGGAAAATGACCTGGATCCCGTTGTTTTTCAATAGCTGGTAAGTATTATCGAAACTGGCGATATGATTGGTAAAAATGGCATCCGGCTTCAGGGAAATGATTTTTTCGATGTCATATTTCTGCTCGCTGCCGACATTCTGAATTTTCCCCTGTTTCACTAAGCTCTGAATTTTTTCAGAATAGATATATTCCGGATTGGAAACCCCGATGATCCGGTCTTCTGCGTGCAGTTCGCCGATGTACCCTGCCATACTTGCATTAAGCAGGATAATTTTTTTAAACGGAACCTGATTTTTTGTAATATCGTAGGTGAAATTTCCTGATTTAAGGTGCAGCGTACCCCGATCTTCTCTGTACTGTACCAAACCGGAGATCGAAACGGCTTCCGGAGATGAAATTTTTTGTTCTCTTTTACAAGAGGTTAGCGCCAAAAACGCGGTTAACAGTAAAATTCTTGCTTTCATCTTTCAAAGAAAAGAAAAAAGTGCTATATTTGCAAACCATTAAACAACGGCCTCGTGGCGCAACTGAATAGCGCATCTGATTACGGCTCAGAAGGTTACAGGTTTGAATCCTGTCGAGGTCACAAGACCGGCATTTGAAGTTTTCACGCTCTTATGTCGGTTTTTTTTATTTCCTAATTCACTGTTATACTGATAGATACATTGAGCAACAATGTTCATTTTAGGTGTTTGAAAACTTTTTCCGTCAAATTCAACTTTTTCAGGAAATATCAAACACCTTATCGTCCTTTTTGTAAGGAGATCGCCCTGCTGGTAAAGGTTTACAAGGTTTTCCATTGAATCTAACGCATTTTCTATTTTTGTTTTGATGTCGAGTTCTTTACTTTCTGAAACCATTTGCTGAAGTTCAGATTCCAATTGTTCGATCTGGATTTTTGTGAGCATTTTTATCTCTTTATAGTCTTCTTCATCCAACTTGTCAGAAAGATATTGATCTCTTGCATTGGCAACCTTTTCATGAAGTAAACTGATGTCTTTTGAAATGGATTTTCTTTTTGCGTCTATATCGTAAGTGAATTGCCTGTACTTATCTAAAAGGATTTCTTTCATCAGGTCTTTGATGATTGGATTATATTGCAGTTTTGAGATCTCAATTTTAAATAGTTCTTTTAACTTATCAGAGTCAAATCTAAACCCACACTTATAATGGCAATGATAGTAATAATAGGTTTTTGATTTACCTTTGGCACCGCTTGCAGTAAGATTCTTTCCGCATCACGGACAAATCAAAAGACCCCGGAGCGGAAATCGGTCATTACCTAAAACCCGACCGGGACCTCCCAAGGACTAAAACCATTCTTTATAATTTTATTAAATTCAAATGTATTACTTTTGGTCAATTTAAATGAATAACCCCGAATCCATGATTGTCTCATTGTTTAAATCCTGTTACATAACCTTCAAATTCTATATTATTATGAAGATATTATAATGATTTTTTATCGCAATATTTGAATTTCTACTATAATAGATCACAAAATTGGGTAGCTTACAATACCATCTCCAACTCTTACGTTTGCTCCTGTAGTATTTCTTTTCCAATCTGGATCTTCAACTGGCTAGCCCGGTTTTACCGCTTTTGGATTCCGTAACAATAAGGTTAACGTCTGCTTCTTATTCTCCCGTATTACACAATAAATTTCAGAGATCAATTTTTCAGGACGGGCAAATTATACGATTTCACGTCGTCACTCTAAAATAGGCTGCAATTTTGCTGTATAATTAATCGAATTTTAAAAAGCCTCCACTGTGAATATGATTTTATTCGAAGAAAATACCGCACAGGAAACCATTGAAAAAAATGCAGAAAATTTAAAAATTGCTGAGCTTAATCTTTTAGATTTCAATAAAAGAATGGATAAGGATTATGATCTTATTTGCAGGTTTACCAACGGAAATCCCCGTTTCTTTTTAAAACAGGAATTGCGATATCCGGAAAATACAAATACCATAGCAAGCCAGATTAATTGGCTTCTCACGTGGAATAGAGAAAAAAAAGATAAGGCTTACTTCAGGATATTTTTCAATGACATTCAGAAAGATTTTGAAGAAATCAATCGATACCAGTCCCCGTATATTGAAAAGAACAGCCTCTATTACAAGCTGGTTGAAAAGTTCAAAAAGAAGTATACCGATTATGCACCTTTGGGATTTCTAAATGAAGATGATGAAAGCTACATTAAAAAAGAAATCCATGAAAAATTTTTACAACATCTTGAATAGTGGTGAGAATTTTAATTTCATTGATCTACAGATAAGAATTGCGATCTGATCCCCGCTTTTGTCCCGGATTAATTTCATGTATGAATCGGCCCTCAGGTCTAAATAATTATTTTTTGATTTCAAACATCAGACTCAGGATATATCCCATTCTATTTTTAAATGTATAAACTGCAATATTTTTTTATTGGATCACTGATTTATAATTTGTTAAAACACATGCGGCGGATCACATCATGAACGGTTTTTCAAACCTGCAAAAAATTCTGACTGATGGCAATCCGCGGCATCTGGAATTGTAACCTTATCCCCCATAACTACTATCAGAGGTTGCATTATTTGTTTGGACCAATTGATTTTTGCCTTAACTGTATCTACTTTCAACAGAGTTGTGATATTTGTTTTTGCGGTGTTGTAACAAAAATTTCTTTTTAGATCAAGATTTCAACAATTTGAATAACTAACAGGAATCATTATGGTAAATTATAAACAGTTTAAAATTATTTCGGTTACGTCTGGCCTGATTCTTCTTATCGGTGGACCGGCTTGGTACAGGATAGGATAAAACCCTGTCAGAAGCGTGAACCGTTTATCTGTTCTACCAGGATGAGTGATACGGTCCTCCTTAAGAATTTTATCAAATAATTTTTATCATTAGACGGTAAATACACATTCATTTTCAAATTTTGTGAAAAAATTTTATTTATTGTTTTTGCTATTAATTAAGGCTTGGATTTTTCAATATCACCCTCTTATTTTAGCTTTTTCTTTTACGGTGCTTTCCATTACATAAAAATAAACCGCTACATTAAAAACCCCAGCAGAGAGCAAATCATCTGATAGATGTGTAATATAGCCTTTGGATATGAACTGATGAATAAGCTTAAATAGTATTCCCAATATAAAATCATTTTTTACTGAATGCTACTGAATGTTTTAGAGGTTTCTGAACACAAGAAACGTGGATTTGAACACCTGCCGTGAATTAAATTGGCTGAAATTTGCTTCATAATTAAAAGGTAAATTCAAATGAAAATAGTTGTCACAGGTTCTTTAGGAAATATCAGCAAGCCGCTGGCGGTACAATTGATTAAACAGGGACATCAGGTTACCGTAATCAGCAGTTCGGCCGCAAGGAAATCAGAAATAGAGCAATTGGGAGCAAGGGCTGCAATCGGCGAAATAGAGGATGCCGTTTTTCTGACTGAAACTTTTGAAGGTCATGATGCTGCCTACTGTATGATTCCACCCTTTAATTTTTTCGGGAATCAGAATCTTAATTATCAGCAGCAGGCATTTAACATCAGTACCAATTACGTTCAGGCGATTCAGAAAGCAGGGATCAAAAAAGTGATCCACCTGAGCAGCGTTGGTGCCGATAAACCAACCGGGACAGGGGTCCTGGTTTTCCATCATATTGCGGAACATGTTTTTAAACAACTTCCTCCGGACGTAGCGGTCACCCATCTCCGTCCCGGATCTTTCGATTATAATCTGTATGCCTTTACGGATATGGTTAAGGGCAAAGGATTTCTGGAAGGAATCATCGGTAAATTACTCTACTTCAGATATTATGGTCTTAAAGGCCTGTTGAAGGGATATTCCGGAATTATCTTGTCAAATTACGGCGGAGCCGATAAAATCGCCTGGGTGTCACCCATAGATATTGCATCCGCCATTGCAGAGGAAATTAATACCCAACAAGAAGGAAAAAAAGCGAGGTATGTTGCCAGTGACGAACTTACATGCCAGGAAATAGCCTCTGTATTGGGGAATGCCATCGGAAAGCCATACCTGAAATGGGTGCTGATCAGCGATGGGCAAATGAAGGACGCCTTTTTAAAAATAGGGGCATCAGATCATATCGCTGAAGAATTTACGGAAATGAATTCGGCGATGCATCACGGTAGCCTTTTTCAGGATTACTTTAAAAACAGGCCAGCCGTTTTGGGCAGGGTGAAAATTAATGATTTTGCAAAAGATTTCGCCATCAAATACAATGAACAATGAGACATCTATTTACAGCCATTCTATTTTTTAATTTTTCAGCAATGATATTTTCACAATCAAAAGCCGATGATATTATCGGGATCTGGTACAGTCCGGTAAAAGAAGGCAATGTGCATCTATTTAAAAGCGGAAAAAATTATTTTGGCAAACTAACCTATCTAAAACATTCTCTGGATAGTCAGGGGAAACCCCTTTTAGATCTGAATAATCCGGATAAGGAAAAAAGGAAAATGCCCCTGGTAGGAATTCTTTTATTGAGAGATATTACATTCGATAATAAAAAGAACAGGTGGAAGGGAAAACTCTATGATTATGATGGAAAAAAAGGCAATACCTATGATTCTTATCTTACGATTACTAAAAACGGCCAGTTGAATATCAAAGGCTTTTGGGGACTTTCCTTCTTCGGCTTAAATCCGGGACTAACTTTAGAAAGAATTAAGGTAGAATAATCTTATATTTAAATCTCCCAAACCAAGTAAAATGAGTATACAGCAGCCTTACCGGATCAAAACCATTAAAGAATATCATAAGATACTGGGTATTGGTAATCCGCAACATCCGATGATAAGTGTTATAGACCTTGCAGAAACAACACCTTACAAAAGCGAGGAAAGTATCAAAGTGATTTTTGACTTTTACATAATCTCACTCAAAAAGGTAGAGGCCGGAAAAGTACACTATGGTTATGGACAGCAGAAGTATGATTTCGACGACGGCATTTTGTTCTTCACTGCTCCCAATCAGGTTTTTTCATTTAAGGCGGATGGCAATTTTAAAAGCTCAGGTTCTATGTTGCTCATTCATCCGGATTTCTTATGGGGACATCCGTTAGCCAAAACCATCAGAAAATATGATTTTTTTAATTATGCGGTGAACGAAGCGCTTTTTGTTTCCGGGAAGGAAGAACTTGTCTTGAAAAGTTTTATCCACAATATTGAGCAGGAATATCATTCCCACATCGATACATTCAGTGAGTCGATTATGATCTCCCAGATCGAATCTTTCCTCAATTACTCAGATCGGTTTTATATGCGCCAGTTTCTCACCCGTAAAATATCGGGAAACCGGATCCTGGACAGACTGGAAAAAATCCTTGACGACTATTTTAATGATGAAGATCTTATCAGCAAAGGGCTGCCGACCGTACATTATGTTGCCGGACTTCTCAACTGTTCTCCCAATTATCTGAGCGGTGTTCTGAAAACCCTCACCGGCCGGAATACCCAGCAGCACATTCACGAAAAGGTTATTGAAAAGGCAAAAGAAAAACTTTCTACCACAACGCTTACCATAGGCGAGATTGCTTTTGAACTGGGGTTCGAGTACCCGCAGTCTTTCAGTAAATTGTTTAAAAGCAAGACCGATCTAACGCCGGTTGAGTTCCGGGCTTCTTTCAATTAATTTTAAATTAGAAATTACTTATGATCGATTTTTTAACACTGTTGAAATCAAGAAATGAATGTTTATTTTATTTTGGACTGCTGTGTCTGTCAAGTGCCGTTTTAATACTCATGACCTCAAAATTGATTTATATACAGATCAACGGTGTAAATGCCTGGTACAAACCTGCTAAATTTGCGCTGTCCATGGGGATCTTCAGCCTGACGATGGGTTGGTATACAGGCTATCTCTCTTATAAATATATCCACCTGTACAATTGGTCATTGGTTTTTCTTCTGGGATTTGAAGTGCTTTACGTCACAATTCAGGCCTCGCGGGGCCAGTTGTCCCATTATAATGTCCGTTCCGCTTTATATACTTCACTTACCGTAGCCATGGCCATTTCGGCAATAGCTGCCACCCTGTATACAGGCTATATCGGTGTCCTGTTTTGTATGGGTGATTTCAATGAGCTCCCCGGTTATTATCTTTGGGCCATCCGCTTAGGTATCTTTTTATTCGTAGTGTTTGCCCTGGAAGGTGCCGTTATCGGTGCAAACGGTTCGCCCAGGGTGGGTGACGGCGGTGGCGGAGCAGTACCTTTTCTGAACTGGAGCCTTACATATGGCGATTTGCGCATCGCCCATTTCGTAGGGATGCACGCCCTGCAGATCCTGCCACTGCTTGCTTTTTATATATTCAAGGATGTTCGGCTGGTGATTTTATCAGGATTGTTGTATGGTGCATTGTCGTTATTCTGCCTGTTACAGGCGCTTAATGCCAGGTCATTATTATCCGTTAGGTAATCCTGTGTATGTTTTGAAAAAGACAATCATAAATACTATTTAAATTCTTAAAACATTTTCACAACGATATACTACAGGGTACCAAAAAATCTTTTAACATAAAGATACTTTTTAAGATCTCTTTACCGATCAGAAGAAAATGCTGAAAAGGCCAAGGATATTTTTAATTCCGTATAACTGTCATATATTGGCTGTAAAATAGTAAAGCATGTCTTTAAAGCCGCAATTCATCCCATTGAATACTTTTCCTGATGTTGAAAGCAAAGGTATTATCATTGAAAGATCAGCTGTCGAAGATCTTGAATTAGAGAGAATAGGAACAGCCCACAGGGATAACTACCATTTATTCTTTATCCTGGAACAGGGCAGCGGAATATTTGAAGTAGACTTCAGGCAGCATCCCATTGTCTCACCTTCTGTAATTTACATTCAGCCTTATCAGGTACATCGGGGGATTTCTTTTAAAGACGGGCGCTTTACTATAATTCTTATAAACGGTGAAAACCTAGACCCTGACTATCTTGATGTTCTAAAAAAAATAGCCCCGGCAGCTCCTTTGCTTTTACAGCCTGAAAGCTTTGAGGTGATATCAGATGCAATTGCTGTTTGTCTGAGAATGAAGACTTTTAAAAGAAAATTATCCTATTCCATATTGAAAAACAGCTGCCATGCTTTGATAGGATTTATTATTTCAGAGTTTTTAAATGATTCTTCTCCTATAGATCCGCCTGATCGTTCTGCCGTTATCATGAGTAATTTTAAATGTTTATTGGAAGAGAAATTCGCTTTAGAGAAAAATCCCGGATATTATGCTGAACAGTTAAATATATCCACAGCTTATTTAAATGAATGTGCCAAAAAGGCAACGGGGTATACAGTCTCTAATCATATTCAGGAAAGAATTATTCTGGAAGCAAAACGTCTTTTGTTTCATTCTTCAAAGTCGGTGAAGGAAATTGCATCTCAGCTCGGATATGAAGATTATTCGTATTTCTCGCGTCTGTTTAATAAATCAACCGGAATGACTGCCTTAACGTTCAGGAAAAAAAGCTTCGAATAATCCTATACTTACCTTCTCCGGTCCATTTTAACGCTTCGTATTTTCCGGTTTCTTTGTATCACTAAATTAAAGATATGCCAACAGCACCAAAATGGCTCAACGACGCCCTTGAAAAAATAGCCCCGTCATTTATAAGGGTAGTAAAAGTAGAAGAATCCGTTGATCTCAACCCTTATCTGAAGAAAATACGATTAAAAGGTGATTTTACATCTCTGAATTTTACTCCGGGATTCACGATTTCACTTCGGGTTACTCCTAATGATTTACGTCACTACACCGTTTCTTATGCTGACGATTCAAAGAAAGCAGTTGAATTTATAGCCTATCTGCACGGTCATGCGGTAGGTGCCGATTATGTAAAAAATCTTCAGCCTGATGATCAAAAAATAAAGTTGGCAGTGTTGGGAAGTGATAAACAGTATAACCCGACAGTAGAAAAGCAGCTTATTTTTGGAGACGAAACCTCTCTCAGTTTGATGCTCAGTTTTTTACCCTTGTTCAAAAACAATAATCATCAATTTATATTTTATCTGGAACTGGAAGAAGAAAACAGGAGTATTCCTGAAACAATCGGTTTATTGAATTATAAAATTTTTTCAAAAAATGAGATATTCCGCAGCGTGGAACGTATACAGCAATTGCCCTTACTGAGTGACCCCGAATGGTCAGATGCAAATATCATATTAACAGGAAATGTAAATTCAATCCGGAATTTCAGAAAAGCGTTGAAATTAAATAATCATAAAGGTAAAATCTATGCAAAAGGATATTGGCTTGAAGGTAAAAAAGGATTATAATTTAGTCGCTATGAAATTCCTGCTGGTAAAAGGTCATCATACGCATGATCAGAATATAATAGATTCAATATCAGAATCCTTATGGATTTCAGGTCATGAGGCGGTTAAAAGATATTCCAGTTGGAATAGTGAAAACAGGGAGATTTTGATAATTATGGTTATGTGACAGCAACAGATGATGTTCCTGGCGCTTTTCAACCCTGATCATAAATTAAGTGGTATAAAATATAACAGATTTTCAATAATAGTCACAGGCAGCAAAGTATAAGTTCTTTTGTCCCTACTATATTTTAACGTGAATTCGAAGAAGAACCTGGATGAAGCGGCTGGAAGAGGGGTGCCGGATGCCGGAAGTTTCTCTTGTCAGATATAGGATTAAAAGGTCCTGATCATCAAACTGATTAAAGTCCTGAAGAGCCGGCTTGGTACAGGATAGGATAAAATCCTGTCAGAAACGTGAGCCGTTTATCTGTTCTACCAGGATGAGTGGTAGCCAGAATCCCGACTAAATCATTCTGATTTTTATTTTTGAGTTAAATAATCGGTTGAATATGATGTCAATACGGTCGAATTCACATTATTTTAAGAGGAACAACTGTTTTTAATTAAATGATTTCCGAAACGCCAATGGTGAAACGTTGGTCTTTATCTTAAAAAGTTTGCTGAAAGACTGGGGATGTTCGAATCCGAGCTCATAGGCGATTTCACTCACTGAAAGAGTGGTGGCAGATAATTTCTCTTTTGCTTTTTCGATCAGTTTCTGGTGGATGTGTTCCTGAGCATTTTTACCGGTGAGCTGCTTCAGCATCGTGCTCAGATAATCGGATGAAACATTCATGGCGCCGGCAACGTCTTTCACCGAAAGAAGGCCGTCTTCAGGCGTTGCTTCAGAGGAAAAATAGGAATTCAGGAAATTCTCAACTTTTGTAAGCATTTGGTGGCTGCTGATCTTTCTGGTGATAAACTGCCGGTTGTAAAACCGTTCACTGTATTTGAGGAGCAGTTCAATCTGCGCGATGATAAGGCCTTGCGAAAAGCTGTCAATATTGGCGTGGTACTCCTGCCTGATGTTTTCAAAAATATGAAGGATGACGGCTTCTTCCTTACCGGAAAGAAACAGTGCTTCATGTACTGAATAATCAAAAAAAGAATAGTTTTTTATATTCTTCGCTAAAGATGATCCCCATAAAAAATCGGGATGGATCTGCAAAAGATATCCGGATCCGCTGTTTAACGAATCCGGATCTCTTTCTATCCTTAAAACCTGGCCCGGCGAAATAAAGGACATCAGCCCCTCATCAAAATCATAAATTTGCTGTCCGTAATGCAGCTTTGCCCCGATATCGCGCTTTAAAGCAACCGAATAAAAATCCATCACCATATTCACGGCTCTTGTATCTTCCGGAAACTGCAGGAGCGAATAGTCCACAAGGCTGATTAAAGGATGTTCAGGTTTCGGAAGTCCTCTGAAACGGTGGTATTCTGTAATCGATTTTATTCTGACGATTTCCATACATGCAAATTTAAGGTTTTATATGCTAAATGGCAGGCCTGACAGTCTGAAAGAAAATATTTACCCTTAGGAATCAGGATGTGATTTACCGTGACTTACTTTTCATTAAAAGTCCGAACCAATCCTCCAAATGCCAGGTATGGGTAAGCCTGCCATCCTTTAAATAATGAAATTCATGCAGTGATACGGAAACCTTTTCATGAGTTGGGGGGATCCCCATTATTTCATTGACGTGGGTAAACTCCATCGAAGCCCTTACTGCGGCTCGCCCGTGGGTTCCGAAAATTTCGTGAATGACGACCTCGATATCCGGACAGATCTCAAAAAGATGCTTCATAATTTCCTGAAGGCCTTTCGGGCCGTCTTCCTGACCGGGGGCCAGCGGAATATCTTGCCAGTCCGGCGTACAGATTTCATCTAGTATTCCCGGATCTTTCCTTTCGAATGCACTGTAAAATTTCCTGATCGTATCTGTCTCTGTTTCCGTTAATGCTTTTACAAAATCACTTGCTCTATTTTCCATACTTCCAAGCATTAAAGATTAGAACCTCCTGAAATTTCAATACGCTGGGCATTGATCCAGCCAGCGGCGTCACTGCATAAAAAAGCAACGACTCCACCGATATCTCCGGGCAGACCTACCCTCCCCAAAGCGGTTTGTGATGCCAGATACCGATTCATTTCTGCATTATCCCGAACGGCGCCGCCCATAATATCGGTTTCAATTGCTCCGGGCGCTATTACATTCGCCCTGATGTTTCTCTTGCCCAGCTCCTGGGCCTGATATTTTGTTAATGTTTCCATGGCTCCTTTCAATGCCGCATAAGCTGCAAAACCGGGTGTGGCAAAACGTGTAAGCCCGGAAGAAACATTCACGATTCCACCAAAAGGATTTATCTGAGGCAACAGTTTCTGAGTCAGGAAAAATGGTCCTCTGAGGTGTACATTTTCCATTTCTGTAAACTGCTCTTCTGTTATATTTCCAAATTCTGCATAATGGATAAATCCTGCGTTGTTGATCAGGAAATCAAATCGGTCTGTATTTAGTTGAGACTGCAGTTCCGATGTTAAAGTTTCTGTAAATTCATCGAATCCGGTAGAATCTGAAACATCAAACTTCAGTGCAATTCCCTTCTGTCCAAGTTCTTCAATTTGTTTTACAACTTCTTCTGCAGCTTCTTTTTGACTATTATACGTAAACACGATATCCAATCCATTTTTAGCAAGGCTCAGGACCATATCTTTTCCAAGACCGCGGCTTCCACCGGTAACGACTGCAATTTTGTTTTGAGATGACATACTTCTGTTTTTATTATTAATGTGAAGCAAAGGTAAGCCGGTAACGGAACGGGAATGTAGCCAAAACCTGGCTTTTCTTAGTCAAAAGCGGCCAGGCAACGTAATTTTGCCGCGACGTATTGATGATGCTGAATGATAGATATTGTTTTTTAGGATTTGATAGATGCAAATCCGTTGGGACGATCTGCTCCTTACCATGCCAGCGGATTTATGATATGAGCCAAAGTATCAAGCTCCGCAGTGAGCGGAAATTTAAACAGCCATGTCGTTAGATATTTATGAGCCAAAAGGTTTTATGATGGAGAGCTAATTTCCTCCTGCGTGCAGCTCAATATTTATTAATTTTAAAATGTTCATTCTGTAATACCACCTATATCATCGGTATAGCACCCAATCATTCCGTTTGCATCATGGATGTTCATTCCAACCTGAACAAACCCACCTGCATGATCAGCGGGCCTTTTTATTCCATCCCGACCCTTACCGGAACAGGCTTTGATCCTGATAATCAAGCAAATTTTTAATCCGATAAAAATCTATTTGATCCGGTTGTCTTCTGATGATGCTTACGGAAATTGTGATTGTTGATAAATCCAATGAAATGATTGGTAAATTTTCCGACAAAGAGATTCATTTAAGAATATCATGAATCAAAAAATGTTACAATTTGTAACACCCTTATGATGTCTTTATTTACAAAACATAAGTACTTTTGTTCGGCCGCTAAAACTATTTTTATTGTATAAACAGGTCTTAATTAAGACAATAGCTTATCCGGGATAAGTTAATTTTAATTTGGAAATTTAGATACATTGGAAATTTGATTTTAATAATTGCATTTTTTTAATTCTAAATATTATTTCCGATGGATAAAAAAATTATGATCTGTGATGACAGCAAAGAAATCCTTGATTTGCTGGCTATCATACTCACTGCCGAAGGTTATCTAATTGAAACAGAATCTGAAAGTTCAAGGTTAATGTCCAGAATAACCAAAAACATTCCGGACCTGCTTATTCTGGATCTTTGGATGCCGATCATTAATGGTGAACAAATATTAAAATTAATAAAGGCCACTCCAGCTTTGAGCAACATCAGGGTGATCCTGATATCAGCCAGCTTAGACGGTAAATTAGCATATAAATCTTCCAATGCAGATGATTATATTAATAAACCTTTTGATATTGACGACCTTTTATCAAAAGTTACAGCTCAATTGACATAAAAGAGGTATTGGTTAGTTAAAAATCAGAGATGCTGAGAAAAAGTTAAATAATGCGAGCTCGATGTATAGATATGATCTTAAGGCTGGAAGAGGGATGCCGGATGCCGGAAGTTATTGTTGTTAAAAATATAATCAGAGGTTCTGATGATCCAACTGAATCTTTTGTCACAGATCTGAAAGCGTCCTTGTTTAAATCATGACTGAGCTGCATTAAATTTTATTTTTTAACTAATTAAACAATTGGATCTAAGTTAGATACGATCGAATTCACGTTAAAATAAAATAATACAAGCCCCCTCGAATTTAAGGTCATTGAAAAAGTCGGACTTTCATAAGGCTCCTTATTTTATGCTGGAGCTTGACCGATATTGAGCTCTTTTTACCTAACGGGTATTTATTATTTTCTCCGATTTTAACCTATGGTTGCCGCTCTGTCTAACGGAGGATTCTAAGGATAAAACTGTCGGTACATCAAAAGCTGATACAGAATTAGAATGTTAAGTTAACTAACCGTGAAGACCCATTCATAAAACCTCTTATTACCTGAATTGCCATCATATTTATCGTGATGTTTTAAATATCTGTATTGGGACTCACTCTTGTTTTCCGGTAAGCGCTGATTCCAGAACGGCCCTGTTGCTTTCGCCCCATTTCTCCAGGCTCATGATCAAGGGCAACAGACTCTTCCCAAGAGGTGTCAACTGATATTCGACTTTAAGAATCTTCGTATCGTATGTACATTTCGTAATAAATCCATCCTGAAGCAGTTCATCCAGTTGCCTGGTCATCACCCTCCTGTCTGCAGATATTTTCTTTTGCAGGGCACCGGGCCTGATGATGCCGTCTGAAATATAGAATAAAAGCATCAATTTCCATTTTCCGCTTAAAAATTCTTTAAACAGATGAAGCCCACATTCGGTTCTTACGGGAATTTTCTTTTTGTACATAAACTTGGTTAATAAATTATAAATATGATCCGCACAAATTTGTGCGTAATTGACTGGCCTCTCATAATCCAATATTATTGCATCAGATTATAAATAAAGAAATAATGATCAAATTTACGTTTTTGGTACAAAAGTTACCAGGTATGAGTCTTGAAGAATTTATAGATTATCACAAAAACATACATGCTCCTTTATTCTGTTCCATTCCGGAGACAGAACTGTATGTCAGAAAGTATGTAGTCAACCATCCTGTTGTTACAGAAATCTTTCCCAAGCCTTTGTATGATGCTGTTGTAGAAATCTATTTTGATTCGTTTGAGGATTTCAACACTTTTTTCAGTTCAGAAAATTATTTAACAAAGGTCCATCCCGATGAGCCCAACTTCTTTGACACGGTAAACTATATTGCCATGGCAAATAAGGAAACTATCGTTAAAGCAGATGCATAACTGATCCCTTTGTTAACGCACATCTGCTAATGCCGGATGTGCGGCGTTATTCATTTTATATGATGGATCTTTTCAGCGGAAAATGGCGTTTTTCTATTCTACTGGAATTATACTATTATGAAAAACTGAGATTTAAAGATTTTTTTGAAGTTTTGAAAGGGATATCTCCTAAATGAACTTTTGTTACTGGAAGGGCATCAATTAATACAAAAAAATACTGAGTACACCCCCACTCAGGATATCACTTATTATGGCTTAACCGAGCACGCCCAGGAAATCTGGACGGTATTGAATACACTGGTTGATTTTTGGGCGGTCTGACCGTTAGCAAGTGATAAAATTCCTTTACCCGGATAACTGTTCTGCATTTGCCAGGCAATTGGAAAAGCTGCAGATCATCACTGAGCTCCAGCCCGATATGATGCAGTATGTTAATAAACCAAAAATTATTCAGAAAGCATGTAAGAATTTTAAGTTTCCCAGACAGTGCAGGATAATTTCCATTGCAGGTTATTTTATATTGCCCGTATTAATAATATATTGCTCATGGGATTCGTTAATTTCAAGATGAAAATCACGGTTTTTATTGTTTTACATATCGGCATGCTCTTCATTTCTGCCCAGGAAAAAATCATCTTGTGGCCGAAAGGTCAGATGCCGAATTCTAAAGGCCTGTCATTAAAAACCGAAGAAAAGGACGGAAGAATTGTACAGATCAAAGAACCTGAACTTTTTGCTTTTCTACCGCCTAAAGAAGAAAGGAAAGCCATGGCAGTAATTGTGATTCCCGGCGGAGGATATTATAAACTGACTTATGATCTGGGCGGTTATCAGATCGCCAAGTGGTTCAATACATTAGGAGTTGCGGCTTTCGTCCTGAATTACAGACTGCCTGTTTCTCCCGATGTACAACAACGGGAACTGGCACCATTGCAGGATATACAGGCTGCCATAAAATATCTCCGGAAAAATGCCGCTCTGTATGGGATTTCTCCGGAGCAGATCGGCGTGCTCGGAACATCTGCAGGAGGACATCTTGCCGCTTCCGTAAGCAATATTAAAACCGATTACACAGGATTGGGCGGCGACCAGGCTGCCATTTCCACCATTCCGGATTTTGCAGTTTTGGTTTCTCCGGTCATTGATTTAGGACCGTTTGCGCACGCCGGAAGCCGCAATAGCTTATTAGGTGAAGATGCATCCCGGGAAAAAATCAGCGAATATTCCATGCAGAACCGGGTTACGCAACAAACACCGCCTACCCTGCTGCTCCATGCGCAGAATGATAAAACCGTTCCTGTCATGAACAGCATTTTGTATTATCAGGCAATGACGAAAAACAAAGTAAGGGGCGCCCTGTTTATTTTCCCGGAAGGCGGCCATAAAATCGGGATTACCAATACATCTGAGCTCACCGGTAATTGGAAGGTGCTGTGTTCCGACTGGTTGAAAACACTTTTTCCGGACAAATAAGCTGAAACCGACAGTGCAGGATAATCATTTGCTATATTTATTCTAGATTGCAGATATAAAAATATCTCAGATTCATTTTCACCCTTATGAAAAAATATATTTTCCTTTTGCTTATTTTAATGCTCTCAGTCGCTGCGTCTGCCCAGTATACCCCATGGACTTCGGTAAAACAGCCTTTGAGGGAAATCGAAACATTAAAAAAACAGATTAAAAAGCCGGTATTCAGAAATGCAGATTACCTGATTACCGATTTCGGAGCCGTAGGAGACGGAAAAACCAAAAATACCGAAGCTTTTAAGAAAGCGATTGAGAAATGTAATGCCGATGGCGGCGGAAGAGTAATTGTTCCGAAAGGCATCTTTCTGACGGGGGCTATCTACTTAAAATCAGAAGTCAATCTACATTTGAATGAGGGTTCTACGATCCTGTTCAGCCAGGACAGCAACGACTACCCTATCGTTTTCACCCGTTGGGAAGGGATGGAATGTATGAACTATTCATCCCTGATTTATGCCTACGAAGAAGAGAACATTGCCATTACCGGAAAAGGAACTTTAGACGGGAATTCAGACCACGACCACTGGTGGTTCTGGTGCGGTGCCACAAAATACGGATATAACGATTCCCGCCCAGGAAGACAGAATCCTGCCCGTGCAAAGCTTCACGAATATATGGCAAAGAGAAAGCCTGCGAGAGAAAGAATTTTTGGGGACGGATGGTATTTAAGACCCAACTTCGTTCAGCCTTACAAATCGAAAAACTTTTATATGGCAGATGTCCTGGTTAAAAATTCTCCGATGTGGAACCTGAATCCTGTTTTGTGTGAAAACGTTTTTATTGAAAGAGTAAAAGTCATCAGCCACGGGCCAAATAACGACGGGTTTGACCCGGAAGCCTGTAAAAATGTCTGGATCAGAGATTCCTACTTTGATACGGGAGACGACTGTATTGCCATCAAATCCGGAAGAGATGAGGACGGAAGAGACATCGGAAGACCGGCCGAAAACCACATCATCGAAAACTGCGAAATGAAAGACGGTCACGGCGGGGTTGTTATCGGAAGCGAAATTGCCGGAGGCGCCAAAAACATTTACGCCACCGGAAACGTGATGGACAGTGAAAATCTTGACCGGGCCCTAAGAATCAAAACCAGCTCGAGCCGTGGCGGAACCATCGAAAATGTATTTTTCTACAACACAAAAGTTGGCGCTTACAGAGAGGCTGCCGTCCGTTTCAATATGCACTATGAAAAGCCGGGAAACCATATTCCCACCATCAGAAATGTCTGGGTGGAAAACCTAACGGTAGATAAAGGCGGAAAATATGCTGTATTCTCCGATGCTTACGAATCTTCACCCGTTACGGATTTCACGATGATCAATACTAAAATGCTTGGTGTTGAGATTCCTTATAAAGTGGATTATCTGAAAAACGTGACCTTAAAAAATGTAACGGTAAACGGACAGCCACTTACCGAGCTAAAACCATAAGATGCGAAGGACAACCTTATTTGCCGGATTGGTTCTCCTATCGGCTTTTTCACCTGTTGTCTCCCAGTCAAAACACTGGCGGAACAACGACCGTGAGCTGCATTACAGAGAAGACAATGGCGACTTTTTACTGGTTAACGGAAAATACCGTTTCAACCGGGCGTTATACGGAGATAACCGTGCTTCAAGAGTGGAAGCCGGAGATCTGCCGGAATTTGCACTCTACCTTCCGGGGATGGGCGGCAATCTTCAGTTTGTCATCCGGAAAGGCAATTCAATAAAAAAATTAATTAACGCTGATCAGATTGAAACGCGCTATCGTCCCGGCACCATGCTTTATGACATCAAAGACCAGATTCTCGGTAAGGGCAGTTTAAAACTGACCGTCCTGGCCCAGGCTAAAGAAGAAGGATTGGTGGTTAAAATGGAAATGGTGAACGTAGATCCTTTTACAATAGTCTATGCTGTTTACGGTGGGGCAAGCGGAACGACGTTCAGCAGAAACGGCGATACTGGTGCCGATCCCGAATCCGGATTTTACCTGCTGCCCGAATATTGCCTGAATAATCTGTTTCAGATGAATAAAAATCAGTTTCAACTCCGTTATCTCAATAGGAAAAAAGAAACGCAGGTGGTGAGCGGAAGCTTTTCAGGCGTTACTTCCTTACAGCAAACCGATGCTCAAACCTTGACAAACCTTTCAGAGTTCTCTAAAAACCAAACGGACAAATCTCCAATTGTTTATGCTTCCTATTCCCCACAGAAACAACCGGTTTTCATTCAGATTGCAAAAGGTACAGCCACCAGAGACTTTTCGGATCAGGAGATGGAGAATCTCTTTAATCAGGCTGAACGATCAAGATTAAATTTAACGGGCCGGATCAAGTTAAAAACACCGGATGCCGATCTGAATAATTTCGGAGCCAACTTAGCGGTTGCGGCAGACGGAATCTGGGAGAGCCCGACCTTCCTTCACGGCGCCATTGCGTGGCGGATGCGGCTGAATGCCTGGCGTGGCGCCTATACTGCCGATGTTTTGAGCTGGCACGACCGGGCGAAAGAACATTTCGAAAGTTACGCCCGTTCACAGGTTTTAAAACCCGATTCTGCACCTGTGGAAATGGATACGATGCGTCACCTTGCCCGTCATGAAGAAAAAATGGGAACCTCTGTTTTCTCCAACGGCTACATTTCAAGAAATCCGAATGATAATTCCAAACCGCATCATTACGATATGAACCTGGTGTTTTTTGACCAGCTGTTTTCACATTTCAATTACACCGGAGACAAAGAATTCCTGAAAAAAATGTGGCCGACGATGGTTCGCCATATAGACTGGGAAAAGCGGAACTTCAAGCGCGGCGATCTGTATGATGCGTATGCCGCGATTTGGGCGAGCGATGCGCTTCAATATTCCGGTGGAAAAGTGACCCATACCTCGGCATATAATTACCGGGCCAACCGTGAAATGGCGAAACTGGCAAAAATTACCGGTGAAAATCCACAGCCCTATGAACAGGAAGCCGCTGCAATTCTGAAGGCTATGAAAAACGAGCTCTGGATTGAAAAGAGAGGGTATTTTGCTGAGTATAAAGATGCCCTGGGCAACCAGCTGGTTCACGACCAACCGGGAATATGGTCGATTTACCATGTCGCGGACGCATGTATTCTGAATGAATTTGAGGATTATCAGAACGTACAATACATCAGCCATCATACGCCGAAAATTCCGGTTACGGTAAAAGGACAGGAAAGAAAAGATTATTATACCTTATCGACGACCAATTGGCAGCCTTATGACTGGTCGATCAATAATGTCGCTCTGGCGGAAAATTTACAGACCGCTTTGGCATACTGGCAGGCCGGAAGAAATGAAGAAGCCTACCGGCTCTGGAAAGGGAATCTGGTTGAATCCATGTATTACGGCATCAGCCCGGGAAATTTTGAGCAGCTGTCTCATTACGATGCCTTCCGCGGCGAATTGTACCGGGATTTTGCCGACCCTGTCGGGGTGGCTTCCAGAACTTTGACCGAAGGGCTCTTCGGGGTCTATCCGAATTTACTGGAGAATAAAATCCGTATTAAGCCGGGCTTCCCTAAGGACTGGAACTCTGCAGAACTGCACCTTCCGGACTGGGATTATCAGTTTAAAAGAAATTCAAAGAAAACCGAATATTTATTTAAATCCAAATATCAAAATCCCGTATCGCTGGAAATGCAGATTCCTCTAAATAAGTCAAGGGTTGCATCGGTAAAAGTGAATGGCAAAAAAGCAGACTGGAAGATCAAACCGAATTCCATTCTTCAACCGGTCATCCAGTTTGAAACGCCGGAAGGAGAAGATTTTAAAATTGAAATCCGTGAGTCAGGAGAAAAACTGGAAAGTGAACAGACTGATTACATTACCTATATTTCTGAAAGTCTTCAGTTGAATTTCAATCCAAAAAAGAAAATCAAAGCTGTTTTCGACCCACAGGAATTAATTAGAATCCGGAATGGAAACCGGGTTGAGCTGATTCAGGAAGAAAGAAAAGGAACATTTTTCGTGCATGTCGAACAAAACGGAATGGCCTGGTGGCAACCGGTGAATGTAGAGATCCGTTTTCCTTTAGAGATCAAATGGGTAAACAAAAAGCTGCAGGTTCAGTCAGGATTATCCCATCCGGTTAATGTCAAATTATCGGTTAATGGATTAAACAAAACGTTCAGCATTCAGAAAAATCAAAATTTACGGATTGAAATTCCTGCCGGTTACCTGAACAAAGGAACCAATTCCATCGGTCTTGAATATAACGGAATCAGGCAGAACACTGAAATCACAGATTGGGAAATTGAAAACCGGGGTCAGTTCAGCAACATTTCATTAGCTTCCGTCTATAATGAAAAGGTAACGGAAATCTTCAGACAGAAATACCTTTCGCCAAGATTAAATGTGCCTACCCTGCAGCTTCCGTGGCAGGGAATCGGAAACTGGTGTTATCCGTTGATTAATGCTCAGATTGACGACAGCGGCCTGATGAAAAAGCTCAAGAACAATAAAGTTGATCTCCTCGGAATCCCTTTTTTAATCGATAAGACCGATAAGAACATTGCCTTTGTCAGCCAATGGGACAATTATCCGGAATCTATCGAAATTCCATTGAACGGAAAAGGAAAGAAGATCTATTTCCTGATGGCAGGCTCTACGAATCCGATGCAGTCGCAGATGGTAAACGGAACTGTTACCGTCCGGTATGCTGATGGTTCATCTACTATTCTTGAACTGAAAAATCCTGTCAGCTGGTGGCCGATCGAGCAGGATTTACTGGATGATAATTTTGCTTTCGAAATTCCGGATGATAAAATTCCGTACAGGGTAAAGCTGAAAACAGCAGAAGTCTATAAGGGGGGAACCTTAAATCAGTATTCGAGCATTAAAGGATTTACGGACCGTCAGGTGGATGGCGGGGCAGCAACGATCCTGGATGTACCGATTGATCCGGAAAAAGAATTGAAATCGGTAAAATTAACAGCCGTGAGCAATGATGTGGTGATTGGAATGATGAGTGCCACTGTTTTGAAATAAATCGCTGCCGGTTATGTACGGATTGTGATTATCAGTAAAAAAGTTCACATCCATGGCAGATCAATAATTCAGCCACCTGCAAAAGTACACAAGAACCATTAGAAACAAGAATCTGAAAGATGAGGATATATTTAGTCTTTTCTGCAGTAAAAAAATAAATTATAAATGAAAAAAACAGCCCTATACATAAGTCTTTTTTGCATCGCATTTTCCTCCGTGAATGCTCAGAAAATCGACCGCCGGAAAGTCGTTCAGCGGCATAATATGGTCAATACCACAGCAGATACCTTGTCCACTTTAACCGTTGGTAACGGAAAATTTGCCTATACGGTCGACATTACCGGAATGCAGTCATTCCCTGAATATTATAAAAACGGGGTTTCGTTGGGAACCCAGTCTGAATGGGGCTGGAACAGCTTTCCGAATACGGAAAATTTTAAATTTGAAGAAACTTTGAAACCTTATGACTTCAATAATGACGGAAGAAAGGCTTTGTACAGTATTCAAATCAAAGAGCCGGAACGCAATAAAAAAGCCGTGGAGTATTTCAGGGTAAATCAGCATCGCCTGCAATTAGGAAATATCGGGATTGAACTCATGAAAAAAGACGGTAAAAAAGCACAGGTTTCAGATCTGCAGAACATCAATCAGAAAATCGATTTGTGGACCGGAATTATCACGAGTGAGTTTACGCTAGAAGGAATTCCGGTAAAAGTCCGGACCGCTTCTTTCCAGAATTCGGATAAAATTGGAGTGAAAATTGAGTCGGATTTGATCAGACAGAAAAGACTGAAAATTTTTGCCCGATACCCTTATCCGAGCGGGCAGTTTCTGGATGAAGCGGCCTTTTACGGAAATGCAGATAAGCACTCCACAAAAATCATGGCATCAGACACAACGCAGGGATTGATTGAGCATCAACTGCAGACGGCGGATTATTTTACACAATTGTATTTTACCGATGGGAAATTATGGGAAGCCGGAAAGCATTATTTCGTATACGAGCCTTCTCCAAAAAACAAAACGGCTGAATTGACTGTTGAATTCTCGGATAAAAATAAAAAAAGCGGTAAAACATTATTTGCCGATGCTGAGAAAGAAAGCATTTCGGGATGGAAAAAATTCTGGGAAAGCGGTGCTGCCGTGGATTTCGAGGGGAGCACGGATAAGAGAGCCAATGAACTGGAAAGAAGGGTGGTATTGTCAGAATATTTAACGAAGGTTCAATGCGGAGGAAGCAATCCGCCTCAGGAAACAGGATTAACCTTCAACAGCTGGTACGGGAAACCGCATACGGAAATGCATTGGTGGCACGGTGTTCATTACGCACTCTGGGGAAGACCGGAAATTATGGAAAAGCAGCTGGATTATTATTTCAGATCGTATGAAAAAGCTAAAAACTTAGCCGAAAGACAGGGGTATAGAGGCGTTCGCTGGATTAAAATGTCAGATAACGAAGGAAACGAAAGTCCCTCATCAGTAGCTGCTTTTCTGATCTGGGAACAGCCGCATCTGATCTACATGACCGAATTGCTTTACCGCGATCATAAAGATCAAGAAGTATTGCAGAAATACAAAGATCTAGTTTTCGCAACAGCAGAATTTATGGCCGATTTCGCGACTTACGATAAAGAAAAAAAACGTTATAATCTTGGAAAAGGCGTCATTCCGGCTCAGGAAGTTTTCCCGGCAAAAGATACCTTTAACCCGACGTATGAAGTGGCATACTGGGATTGGGCATTGAGGGTGGCGCAGCAATGGAAAGAAAGACTGGGCGAACCTAGAGATAAAAAATGGGATGATGTGATTAGCAAACTGGCCCCGCTTCCGGTTCAGGACGGGGTATATCTGTCGGCGGAATCAGCAAAAGATTCTTTCACATTTCCAAAATGGATGACCGACCACCCTGCCGTTCTCGGAGCATTGGGAATGGTTCCGGAATCCCCGAAGCTGGATAAAAAAATAATGAAAAATACACTGGATACCGTTTGGGAACGATGGAACTGGGGACATACCTGGGGTTGGGATTTTCCGATGACAGCGATGACAGCTGCAAGGCTAAATCTTCCGGACAAAGCCCTGGATGCTTTGTTTATGAATGTCCAGACCAACACTTATCTTAAAAATGGCCATAACTACCAGGATGGAAGGTTGCGGATTTATCTTCCGGGAAACGGCGGCGTTCTGACAACGGTTGCCATGATGCTGGAAGGCTGGGATTCTTCTACCGGAGAATTTCCCGGGTTTCCGAAAGACGGAACCTGGAAGATCAAAGCAGAAGGCTTTAAGAAAATGCCCTAACAATTTATATTCTTATTCATATACAGTAAGTCTGCTCTGCAAGGGGCAGGCTTTTTAGTTCAGAGTTTGAGGTTTGAATGATAGGAAGAAATAGGTTCCTGACTGTTTTACGTTACGAAACCGGTGATTCTGAAATTTTAAACCTGCTGTTATGAATTAATGTAACAATATACAAATCAGATATTTAAAAGAATTTATTTCATTAAACACGATGACAATGAGTTATTGTAAATTTTTGTAACTTGTCTTCTGTCGCAAATCAGTTCTTCTCAATTAAATTTTTTGTTAAACCAAATAATGTCGCTCAGAAAAACCATGGCAGAAACTTTTGAAATCCATATCAACGAAAACTCCAGAGTTCCCAAATACAAACAGATCGTCGATTCTATTCTTGATGGTATTGACGGCGGAGAGATTAAAATCGGTGAAAAAATCCCGTCGATCAACGAACTGAGTGAATCCTGTTTCCTTTCCCGGGATACGGTGGAAAAAGCCTATAAAGAACTCAGAAGAAGGCAGATTATCGAATCTGTAAAAGGAAAAGGATATTATATTTCGCGCATCAATAAAAATGATACGATCAATATTTTCTTCCTGATCAATAAGCCAAGCACCTACAAAATGCTGATTTATGATTATTTTGTAAATGCCATCGGGACCAAAGGAAATGTGGAAATGTATATTTACCATTGTGACGAAACCCTTTTTATCAATGCGCTTGAAAAAAACATGGGCGGATTTGATTATTATGTCATTATGCCGCATTTCCGTGACGAAAATTCCAAGCATACCAGCTCCACAGAAAAGGTGATCGACATCATTGAAAAAATCCCGAAGAACAAATTACTGATTCTTGACAATACCAAGCCGGATATTTCAGGAGAATACGGCTCCATTTTCCAGGATTTTGAACATGACATCTACGACGCCCTGAAGGAAGGGCTGGACAAGATTAAAAAGTATGAAAAGATAATCCTGGTTTATCCCGACAGGGACATCCATCCCTATCCTTTCCGGATAGCCCGCGGGTTTGAGAAATTCTGCAAGGATTTCAAGCTGGATTATGAAATCCTCGATGAAATTTATCCCGATATGGAACTGCAGGACAAAGATATTTTCATTACCATTCGGGAAAGAGACCTTGTTAATCTGGTAAAGCAGATCCGGCAGAAGGATCTTGAGCTGGGAAAAGAGATCGGAATTATTTCCTACAATGAAACTCCGCTGAAAGAATTGCTGGGAATCACCGTGATTACTACAGATTTCAAAGCCATGGGCGAATCTGCCGCCTACATGATCTTAAAAAATAAAAAAGAATCGGTGAATAACGTCTTTAAATTTATTCAGCGCGACTCTTTATAGTGACGGCAGTATTTTTTATGACAAAATGCAATCGATTGCGCAATTTTTATGTTTAAATAATTTAATAAAACCCACCCTTTTTGATATGACAAAAAAAATAATTTTTACACTCCTTTTTCTTACTGTAACGGCTGTTTCTGCACAGAAAAAAGGCGATCCGGAAATGGTAGCCGAAGCTTCTGAAAAACTCAGGCTGGCTATGGTTAGCGGTGAACCGTCAGCACTTCGATCCCTGATCCTTCCGGAACTGACCTACGGGCACTCGGGCGGCCACATTGATGATGCTCAAGAATTTGTTGAGAAGCTGGTGAGTAAAAAGTCAGATTTCGTAACCATCGATATCACGAACCAGACCGTGAATATTGTCGGGAACACCGCTATTGTCCGCCATCATTTCCATGCAACAACTGCTGATCTAGGGAAGGCTCCGGGAGAGGTAACCCTGGACATCCTGCTGGTATGGGCGAAAGTGAAAAACAACTGGAAATTACTGGCCAGACAGGCCGTGAAAGCGGAGAAGAAAAAGTAACCAGAAAGCCGGAAGTATTGAATGTGTCATTTTCAACTTCCGGCTTTTTTATTAAACGAACGTGAATCCGACCGTATTGAGATTATATTCAGCTGTTTACTTAATTCAAAAATAAAATTTAAACTGATTCAGTCAGGATTTTAAATGGAATTCCTCCTGGCAGGACTTCATCCTATCCGGTGGTAAGCCATTCCTCCGGGACTTTAAAAACAATATAAATCAGACCTTGGTTTAAGGCTGTTTATTCAGGATTAAACAAGAATTTCCTCTGATAGAATGTCAAAATGTTCAGTCTGATGATCAAGACTTTTATTAGATTTCTGACAGGAGAGACTTCCGGCATCCGGCTTCCCTCTTCCCGCCTATTAATCCAGATCCTTCTACGGGTTTACGTTAAATTATTTCACCCTGAAATTCTGCAAGTCCTCCGGTCTTTCACAGCACACCTGTTCCATGACCTGTCTGAATTGCATCTTGAGCATCTCAATAATGTGGTCGCCCCCCCGGTCTCCCAATGCCCCGACGGCGTACATAAACGTTCGCCCCATAAAAGTAAATTCGGCACCGCAGCTTAAGGCACGGGCTACATCCGGGCCGGTTCTTACGCCGCTGTCCATCATGATTTTAATCTGTCCTTTGTATTTTTCGCTGATCTCTTTAACCACGGCAATCGTAGATTCTCCGGCATCCAGCTGCCTGCCGCCATGGTTGGAGATAATCATTCCGTCGAAACCCAAACGTACCGCCTCTTCAGCATCCTCATCGGAAGCCACGCCTTTGATGACCAGTTTTCCTTTCCACCGGTCACGGATGGATTTGATTCTGTCGGAGTTTAACCGTCCTGAAAAAGTAGCGTTCATGAACTGTCCCAACTGTTTTACATTCATGTTTTTATCCATGTATTTTTCCATGGTCTTAAAGCCCGGCACTCCGTGTTTCAGCATTTCCAGACACCATTGTGGCTTTACGAGCGCCTGGGAAACATTTCTGAAATTCAGCTGCGGCGGCATAGCCAGACCATTCCTTATTTCTTTCGCCCTGTACCCGAAGGTCGGGACATCGGCCAGAACAACCAGCACATCGTATCCGGAAGCTTCACAGCGGTCGAGAATATCGTTGCGCAGCCATTCTTCTCTGGGATGATACAGCTGATACCAGGCCTTTCCTTCCGTTAGCTCGGCAATCCTTTCAAGACTGCTTGTGGTAACGGTACTCAGAATAAAAGGGATGTTGTGTCTGGATGCTGCCTTCGCCAGGATCTCCGGAGCATTCGGCCACATCAGGCCCTGTAATCCCACCGGAGAAATGCCGAACGGCGCAGAATAGGTTACCCCGAATAATTCGGTTTCCATATTGGCTTCCGCAAAATTGTTGTTCAGATAGCGCGGACGGAGCTGTACCGCTCTCAATTCGTCGGTATTCCGGTCCCGGTTTATATTCTCATTACAGCCCCCATCCAGGTATTCAAAAGCAAAACGGGGCATTCTTTCTTTGGCTTTTTCAATCAGAAGTTCCAGGGAAGCGTAACGGGTATCGAATGGAAATGCCATAATTTATATATTTAGGATTAAAGGTTGAAGCAGTTTCATCCGGTAATGCTGCTGTAAAAAGGTTTCATCAATTTTTTTGTTGGAAATCACCATGGAAGCGCCCAGAGCAGAACCTAGCGGAGAATGGGTAGACATTACCCGGTAATGCTGGAAATGATGTGACATCAGTTTCATGAATACATCATTATCCGTAAATCCGCCATCAATGTAAATGTTCCGAATGTCTGAATTTCCGATAGCATTTGTAATGGTATGGATCTGTAAATCCATCAGCTCGATCATTAGCTGATGATACGCTTCTTCGAAAGTGGCAAAAGCATTTAAATCGGTTTCGCTGATCATTTTTCTTTTTAAGACAATCCCTTCAAAACGGAAATAAATTGCCTGATGTTTTATCAGACGCAGATACAGATCCTGATTGAACTCCACTTCCCGGTGAAAGCCATATTCCTTTCCGTAATGCGCACATAGTTTTTCTACCTGGATCTTATATTCATTGCCCATGAAGAAACGGGATGCCTTCACGCGTTTCCCGTCGATCCTCATATAGTTCAGGCAATTGTTCTGAATGTCTCTATCGGTTAAACTTTCATCATTAAAAGGATTGAGCGAAATACTCCAGGTTCCGGTTGAAAGCAGTAAAAACGGTTCTTTCTTACTTAAAAGATAAGGTAAAAGAGCTGAAGAGCTGTCATGAATGCCAACACCGATTTTAATTTTTTTGTTTCTGTAAGACGTACAGATGCTTGCGGAAGTCGGAACGATAGGCGGCAACAGGGCATCGATTTCCTCTTCGTAGACCCAATCGTGATAATCTGCTTTATCATAGTCCCATAAATTCGTATGGCAGCCGATGGAGGTGAATTCCGAAACACAGATTCCGGTAAACAGATAGGATAAATATTGGGGCAGATGTAGGCTGTAACGGATTTTTTTAAAAACTTCCGGATGTTTGTATTTCATCCAGAACAGCTGTAATCCGGAGTTCAGCATCCCGGCCTGCGGGGAAGCTGTCTCGCGGGCAATTTTAAGCCTGCTGCCGTATTTTTCATAAAATAAATCCAGAATGTCCTCATCCATTGCTTTGGTGTAATTGTACAATGGCGTAAGCACCTTTCCTTTATGGTCCAGATGGACAAAGCTGGCCCCGTAGGTGGAGAAATTAATGGCTTTTACCTCATAATTTTCATCGTCGAGTATGGCATTGAAATTTCTTTTGATCCAGTCCTGGAGTACAACCAGATCTTCCGCAGGATAGCCGTCTTCATCGGTAGTAAGCGGCAATTCGGTATACTCCCTGACAATTTCTTTGTAGTTCTTATCAAAAAGAAAGAATTTTTTATTGGTTTTCCCGATATCGAAGACGATCGTTACCTTTTTTTTCTTGGACATTCCTGAGATGAATTAAATTTATATTTGAATGGTATGGAGCTGTTACATTACGTAATGATACGTACCGAAATGTAACCGTCCTTTAGTTTTTTTGCCGGTAAATCCTTTTCTGGATTTTACACCATTAAGGCGTGTCCGGATATCGAAACCTTGAAGAAGATCCATATATTCTTCAGGCATAGCTGCCCAAGGATCCCGACCATCCAAACACGTTCAGCCTTAATGATAAAGATAAGGATACATATAATTAAAACTTTCGATTGCACTTGAAAGCCCGAATTATCAAATTAAAAAAAACTTACAGCCCTGTTGCTTTTGTGTTTAATCCTCTTTCGGAGATTAAGTTTTCTCTCACCTTCAGATTCCTGTAGGCCGCAATAGGATCCAGCGCAGCACCGGTCTGCCATCTGGCCGCTTTTAACAGCGGACGGACATCCGTTCTGTACGCATTCTGTAAGATCTCCTGGCACCGGACCACATCGTTATCCAGCTGTGCATCTTTCAATGCTTTCTGATCTACCAGCAGTGCCTGTGCATAAGCAATTAAGATGGCTTCCAGAGACTGGATCAGATCTTCAAGCGGGTCTTTGATGTTGTGGCTGGCGTCAATCATCCAGGCCGGATACGGATTCTGCGGGTTGTTTTCCATCCCATACACCAATTCATTGAAGATCAGAAACAGGGCATACGGTTTTATGGAGCCGACCGTAAGGTCATCATCCCCGTACTTGCTGTCATTGAAATGAAATCCGCCGAGTTTCCCTTTATACATCAGGGTTGCCACGATCTGCTCGATGTTTGAGTTCGGCAGGTGGTGCCCCAGGTCCACCAGGGTATAGGCTCTCTCTCCGCAGGCATTGGCCAGCATAAAGGCAGTGCCCCAATCCTGAATGGTTGTCGAATAAAAATTCGGTTCATACGGTTTATATTCGATGAACAATTTCCAGTCTTCCGGCATGCCGGCATAAATTTCTTTCAGGCTTTGTTCCGTGTTGGATAAGGCCGCCTGGAAGTTCAGCTGTCCGGGAAAACTTGCTCCGTCGGCTAACCAGACGGTTAAACTTTTTGAGCCCAGTTCCTTTCCTATTCTGATGACTTCTCGGTTATGCTCAACGGCATACGCTCTCGCATCTTCGTTGGCAGCATTTAACGAACCGAATTTATAAGACTGCTTTGCTCCCGGCTGATCCTGAAACGTATTGGAATTCATTGCGTCGAAAACCAATCCGTGAAAAGCCGCTTTTTCTTTAATGGCTTTCACATCACCTGGAATATCCCAGGGAATATGCAGAGAAACCGCTCCCGCAGAATGGGTTAGGGCATGAATCAATCCTACGTCATCAAGCTTCTGTTCCAGAGTAACCGGTTCCCCGCCGTAAGAAAACCTTCCGAAACGGGTACCTCCCGCACCTAAAGCCCAACTTGGAACCGCTACCTGAAAACCGGAGATTTTACTGACGATTCCGGAAACATTGGCTCCTGATTTCGTAAGTTTATCCGATAAAAAACCAAAGTCTGAATGAAAGTGTTCAGCTTCGCTTTTGTTATATTGTTCAATGGTATCTTTATCTATGATCATGATTAGATGTTACTGATTTATTAAAAGAATTACGCTGTTATCTCGGGAATGCATTGGCCATCCCGCCGTCTACATTGATGATATTTCCCGTACTCTTGTCCAGGATGGCCACACAGGCAAAAACACCGTTGGCAATGTCCTCGGGAAGAATGATTTCGTTCAGCAAATTTCTCTTGGCGTAAAATGCCGGTAATTCTTCTACGGAAATTCCGTTGGCTTTGGCACGGCCCTCCGCCCATTCGCCTTCCCATATCTTACTTCCGACAATCACTCCGTCCGGGTTCACTACATTTACACGGATTTTACTGGATGCCAGTTCTGCAGCCAGCAGCCGGGTCATATGTTGCTGTGCTGCTTTCGCCGTTCCGTAAGCCACATTGTTAGGTCCTGCAACCAGTCCGTTCTTGCTTGCAATATTTACGATATCGCCACCCAGATTCTGTTTCCTCATGATTTCCGTTCCAATCTTGGACATCAGGAACTGCCCCTTTACCAATACATTTTCCAGCAAATCCCAATCCTCTAAAGTCGTATCTTCCAACGATTTGGAAATAGCCAATCCTGCAGAATGAACAACGATGTCTATTCCACCAAAAGCCAGCACGGCTTCTTTAAAGGCTTTTTCGATAGCTTCGTTACTGGTAACATCACACTGAACGGCAATTGCCTGGTCTTTATTGTATTTTACGGTTGCAGATTCCACCGCCTGGGTGCTAAGGTCGGTATAGACTACGACAGCCCCTTCGGCAATCATCTTCTCGGCAATCGCCTGCCCGATTCCGCCTCCGGCGCCCGTAACGATGGCAATCTTTCGGGAGAGCGGCTTTTCTTTCGGCATTCTCTGAAGTTTGGCTTCTTCCAGTAACCAATATTCGATGTCGAATGCTTCCTGCCGCGGCAATGAAGTGTATTCAGAAATGGCTTCTGCTCCACGCATGACATTAATGGCGTTTATATAGAATTCGCTGGCGACACGCGTAGTCTGCTTATCTTTTGAGAAGCTGAACATCCCTACGCCCGGATAAATAATGATCACCGGATTTGGGTCCCGCATGGCAGGGCTGTTCGGGTGCCTGCAGGTTTCGTAGTACGCTTTGTATTCCTGTCTGTATTGTTCGAAAAGAGGATTCAGTTTCTCTGAAAGCACCTTAGAATCGCTTAAATTTTCGTTTTTATCTAAAGTAAGCACCAGTGGCTGAATTTTAGTTCTTAGAAAATGATCCGGACATGACGTTCCAAGTGGTGCCAGCCTTTCCAGATCATGGCTGTTGATAAATTCCAGAACGGCCCCGCTATCGGTAAAGTGTCCTACCATTCTGCTTTCTGAAGAAGCCAGGCCTCTTAACAGGGGCATGATCTGCGCAGCTTTGTTTCTGCGTTCTTCCGCCGGAAGGGGTTCTATTTTCTGTCCGCCGAAAACCACTCCTTTTTCCTCTATTTTCCGGGCGATGTATTCAGAAGCCGTCTCAATAACTTCCAGGCTGTTCAGGTAGCATTCGTAAGAAGTTTCGCCCCAGGTAAAGAGCCCGTGGCTTCCCAGCACAATTCCCCTGATTCCGGGATTTTCTGCCAGACATTTCTCCAGCTGTAAACCTAAATCGAAACCGGGTCTCTGCCATGGCACCCAGCCCATTGTCTCACCCCAGATTTCTCTGGTAACGGCTTCGCTGTCTTTTGCAGCCGCCACGGCAATCAGGGCATCAGGATGAAGGTGATCGATATGCTTAAAGGGAAGCAGGCCGTGAAGCGGCGTATCAATGGAAGGCGCCTTGCTGTCGAGGTCGTAAATGCAGTGATTGAACAGGCCTACCATCCGGTCCTCATCTTCCAGCCCTCCGTATACATTCTTAAGATTTCTCAGCCTTTCGGTGTACAGGCCAGCAATCCCTTTTCTCGTCAGGGTTCCGATGTCTCCTCCCGAGCCTTTTACCCACATCACCTCAACATCCCGGTTGGTAAGCGGATCTTTTTCGGTGGTCTTGCAGCTGGTATTTCCGCCTCCGTAGTTGGTGATCCGGAGATCTGCGCCCAGGATGTTGGAACGGTACAGGAATAAAGCAACCTGATCATCACCCAAAGCGGCTGCCTTTTCTTCATCCCATAAATAGTTTACATATCTGAATGTCTTTACTTTTTCCATTGTTGGTTTTCTGTTTCTAAATTTTTATCCAAAATTAAACTGTTCTGATTTTTGCGGCATCCCGTACTATACTGCCGGATGCTTCATTTAAAGATAAATTAATGTTGCTCTTTTATTTAATTTATCTTACATCAGATGATAACAGCCTGACCGGTGGATATATCATGAATATTCTGTGATTTGATGCGATTTAAATTTAATATCCGGGCAATTGCGTCAGGTTAGGATTATCAATCATCGGATGGCCTGCGGAAGCTGCGGCAAAAGGAAGCAACTCTGTTTTATTCGGCTTGAAGCCGAAAAACAGCCCGTCGTTATCCGATTCGACCCAGGTCGGGTAAGTCCCGTTGTTTTCAGCATACCCGAATGGCTTGGAATACATGCTGCTTCCCATCTGCAGGGTATTGAAGCCCGCCTTGAACCCGACCGCTTTTCTTGCGTTACCGTTAAACGTGCTTGTATAAGCCTGGAACATCTGGGTAGGATACCATTTGTCATCAGCCTGGTAAGCGACACCATGGGCTGTTACAATTGTTGCCAGGGTCGCCTGGTACGCTGCATAATTGGCCTGATTGGTCGGTACATTCTGGATGGCTGCGATTTCGGCAGGATTGGTAATATCAATATACGGTAAGGCCAGGAAAGGATCGCCGTAGACCTGGGCATTCTTATGGAATTTATACAGTCTGTACGTGGCGGTATTAACGTATTTCCCGATCCTTTTGGTAAGGTCTTTCATATCCTGCCGGGTGGCATTGATTTCACTGGTCAGACTGTTGGTACGGATAAGATCTGTCCGGAGATTGAACTCGCCTGCAAATTCCCATTTCCTTTCCTGCACGATCGCCTGAAGGAAATCGTTCTGCCCGGCAGGAATAGGCATCGATCCGATACCGGCTCTCGTACGGACGGCCATCAGCGCGGCATTGGCAGCGGCTGTCGGACCATTATTCAGGTAGTTCTGGGTCTCTGCATACATCAGCAGTACATCAGCATATCTTAAAATCGGAATATTGAGGTTTCTGTCACTGGCTGCCTGAGGCTCGACGCACCAGGAAAGCCTGAATTTCCCGGGCATAATAGCAGAGTACGGCGTGCCGACGTCAACCCATGTATCGGAGGCTGCACCGGTATCCAGGAAGTAAATGCTGTATGAAGTGCAGGATACATCCCTGCGGGTATCGCTGCTGTTAAAGGAAAGATAATACGAAGGCAGCATAAACTGCTGTGCAGAACGGGAACCGTAGACCCCTCCACGGGATCCGGGATGCGCATACACCTGAAACGCGGAATTTGTATTCTGACCGTAAGAAGCGATATGCCAAAGCATTTCGGAGTTTACTGTTCCGTAGTTTCTACGGCAGAAATTAAACCATAAAGCTTCGAAGCCGCTTTTCCCGCCCTGGCTCTGCACAAGGCTTTTGGTTCCTCCATTGATGACGGCTGCACAGGCATTGTCTGCGATCTGATAAAGTTCCTTTACCCGGTTAATATCCGCACGGCGCGATACGGTTCCCGGATTTGAGGTATTGAGTTCCCAACGCAGAGAATATCCGGCGGCATATAATGCAATTCTGGCCAAAAGTGCGTTGATGCCTTCTTTTGATAATCTTTCGGTAGTCCCAAAACCGCTTTGTGACAACGAAGGTACGGCAATGACAGCTTCCTGAAGGTCACCTACGATCCGGTCATAAATCACATCGCGGGAAGCCCGCTTGGGATAAAATGTATTCGGGTCGTTGGGATCCAGGGATTCCAGAGGTTCCCAGACAGCCGGTACATCACCATAGATCCTGATCAGGTTATAATAACAGAAAGCACGGATCGCCTTTACCTCACCGATTAAAGCATCGCGTTTGGCACTTGCCGGCATTCCGGATAATTTGCTGGCTGCGATATTGGTACGTTCGATAACCGCATACATCGCGGAATAAATCCCCGTTACGGTAAAAGGCGTATACGCATCATAATTGTAGTTGGCAATATTGTATTTGGAATTGTTCAGGGCTTCATTGGAATGAACCACCGTGTCACCGGCCCCCAGCTGGTAAAACATTTCGGTCGGGATCAGGCCTCTGTAACAGCCCAGGACAAACATTTCCGCCGTCTGAAGATTGTCGAAAACCGTATCGGCATCAGCATTATTATAAGACGGCTGATCCAGAAAATCATCACTACATGAGTTGGAAGCCAGAACAGCAAGAAAAAGGGAGGAAAATACAGCCGCTTTCCTGATAAACTTTTGTTGATTGAATATATTTTTCATTTCAGATTCAGTTAAAAAAATTAAAAAGTTAAATTGATACCGAGCACATAGCTTCTTGATCTCGGGAACGTCGAACTGTCGTATCCCGGTGTTACCGCGACACCGCTGGCAGCAGAAACCTCGGGATCATAGCCTGAATATCCCGTAATCGTTGCCAGATTATTTACCGTGAAATAGATTCTGGCACTGGTGACCATAATATCCTTCAGATAGTTTTTAGGCAGGGAATATCCTAAAGTAAGCTGTGCAATCCGAAGATATGAACCGTCTTCCACATAGTAGGATGAAGGATAGGTGATGGCCTGGGTATTGGTGTTGCTTAAACTCCACAGACGGGATTCCTCATCCGGATTGAGTTCCTTTAAGCGGACGAGATTGTTGGTCTGCTGACCGGTATTGGGATCGATAAGATGATAAAAATTATTCCCGAATTCGGACGGGACATTCTGAAACAGGGAATACGGGCTCAAACTGTGTTTTGTCGCATTATAAATATCCCCTCCGACACTGAATTTCATAAAGATAGCCAGGTCGAAACCTTTGTATGCAAAATTATTGCTGATCCCTCCGATAAAATCGGGCGTCGCATCCCCGATCTTTACCATCTTCCTGGTAAACTGATCTCCTGCCGCATTGTCTGCCGCAAATTTGATGTCGCCCGGTTTTGGGGTTCCCGTTGCAGGCTTTACAACGCCGTCTTTCAGGCTCAGTGTTCCGTTTGCATTCTGGATGAAATCATCGGTGGTGTAAATTCCCTGGTAGACGTATCCGTACATTTCTCCCAACTGCTCTCCTACCCTGGCATAATAGGTAACTGCACCGGCCCTGTTGCTGCCGACGCTGAAGGTTCTGAAATCCTGGCCCTTTTCAAGGGAAAGCACTTTGGACCTGTTATGCCCGACGTTCAGGTCGGTGGTCCATCTGAAATTATCCGACCTCAGGTTGATCGTATTCAATGTGAATTCAACACCCCTGTTTCTCATGTTTCCGATGTTCTGGTACTGCCTGGCATACCCGGAAGAAACCGGAAGAACGGCCTGGAGCAGCATGCCGCTGACATTGTTGTTGTACCATTCGCCGGTCAGCCTGATCCTGTTGCTGAACAGGGCGATGTCAGCTCCGATATTGGTGGATTTGAGTTCCTCCCACTTCAAATTGGGGTTTCCAAGGTTTGTGCTCGTTACGTAAGCCGGGGTTCCCGGAGTATTATTGATCGGATAATCCGTAATCGAGTAAGTCGTGATAAACAGATTGTTCCCGATGTCATTATTTCCGGTAATCCCGTATTCAAATCTGAGCTTAAAATCGTTGATGATATTTTTAATTTTGGAAGCCTGCCAGAAGCTTTCCTGGGATGTTCTCCAGGCAGCAGCGACCGAAGGGAACGTTCCCCACTTATTGTTTTTTCCGAATTTCGATGAGCCGTCCTGTCTGATGGTGGCCGTCAGAAGATACCGGTCATCATAATTATAGGTTACCCTTCCGAAGTATGACATTAAACTGGTACTGCTTCGATCCACGGATTTATCGGAAACGGTTGCCGTACTGATATCATTGAGCCCGAAATTCGGAAAAGGAAACTTAATCAGCGTCAATGCATTGTTTTCCGACTGGGAATAAACGACTTCCTGACCGATCAGCGCATTGAGCTTATGCTTATCCCTAAAAGTATTGATGTAAGTAACCGTATTCGTGATCTGGTATCCGTAAGATTCATTATTTCCTATTTTCCCGTTAATTCCTGTAGTCGTAGGATCGGTAAGGTAAGCTCTGGAGTTTTCATCGGAAAAAGCCATGGATTTGCTGTTTCTCCAGTTGTACTGGCCTGCCGTTCTGAAAGTGAAGTTTTTTAAAAAATCGATTTCCAATCCGGCATTGGCTACGAAATTTCTTGACCGTTGATTCGAAGTGGACGCATTGGTTTCAATAAAAGGGTTCTCGGTGTCATATCCCGGTTCCAGCGCAGAAAAATCACCGTAGGTCTGGGTATTATAAAGCTCATCCAGCGTAAAACGCGTTCCTCCTGTAATGGGCTGCAGCAGAATTTTCTTCATTCCGGAATAAGCACCGCCACCATTGAGGGAATTGGAATTGAACATCGAATTGAAATCTACCCTTACGCCTTTATACAACTGTGAATTAACATTTACCCGTAAAGAGTTTCTTGTTTCACTGAAGTTATTAAGTAAGCCGTTCTGTTTGTTATAATTATAGCTTACAAAAGCCTGGGTTTTATCTGTTCCTACCGAAAAATTAAAATTGTGGTTTTGGGTAACGCCGGTACCGCCCAGCATCTTCTCCTGCCAGTCCAGCGTCGGGGCGTTGGCATATCTGTTATTGATCCTGCTGTAGACGCCCGTATAAAAACCCGGCGAGTCCGCAGATAAATTATCATCGAAGATACTGCTCCACTGCGGTGCGCGTCCTGCAAGCTGGGCCAGTTCATACTGGTATTTTACATAAGATCCTGCATCCGAAAGCATATCGAGCTTTTTGGAAAGCACATCGAATGACATGAAAGAGTTATAGTTGACGGTTGTTCTGCCTTTCTTTCCGCTTTTCGTTTTGATAACGATAATCCCGTTGGAACCACGGGCACCGTAGATGGCAATGGCCGAAGCGCCTTTCAGTACATCAATGCTTTCGATATCATTCGGATTGATGATATTCAATGCATTGTCCAGCTGGAAACCGTCTACAATATACAATGGCTCTGTTCCCTGGGTGATGGAGGCCCCACCCCGGATCGTTACATTGGCCCCTGCTCCCGGAGCACCGCCGGCCGTAACGATATTTAATCCGGCAGCTCTGCCCTGCAATGCCTGTAAAGCATTCATGGCCGGTGTCGCCGACAATTCTTTTGCTGAAACTGAGGATACCGATCCTGTGAGATCAGATTTCTTCACCTTTCCATACCCGATCACTACCACTTCCTCGATTTCCCTGGTGTTTACTTTCGCCGTATCACTTGCCGTTTTCTGACCCCAGAATAAACCTGACGAAAGAAAAAATGCCGGAAATACGATTCGGGTAATATCCTTGTGTTTAATGATTAAAGACATATATTAATTTTAATTTATATTACTTTACTGTAGCCAAAGTACACCGTTACAAAAATTTCGGCATCCTGTCTTATCCTGTATCCTGATATTCATTATTTTTCTTAATTTATTACGTATTGTGAACTTAAAAACAAAAAAGGGTGATCATGCGGTGACATATTTCAGTATTAATTCAAAATATAAAAACCGGGACATCAGGATCCGGTAGCGATTCTGATACGCTTTCCTTTAGTAAAAAAGGCAGCCGAAAAAATCAGTGCCTTTAGGAAGCCTGTTCAGGCTCAGAAACTATATGAATGTGATAAAAAACAATTGTTGGCAGTTAAAAAAATCTAACGTAATGAGTTTCCGTAGCCTACAATTAAAATGGATACAAACATGATGATCATTCCCATAACAATGGTAGAAATTGTTTTTTTGGAAACCCCTTTCCATTCTTTGATAATCACGCCCCAGAGATTGGCAATCAAAATAATGAATGCCATGTGCAGGATCCATGAACTCGGGCCGTTCCCCATTTTGCTCTCTCCCATTCCGTAGAAAAAAAACTGCAGAAACCACATCGTCCCTGCCAAAGCACAGAAGAGGATATTTTTGGCAACAGGAACATCCTTCCTGGTATAATCGGTATAGGATTTATTTTTAACTGAAAGAAAGAGACAGCCCATAAGATTGGAAGCCATCCCTCCCCAGAGAACGACGATGTAGGTCACATTATTCTGGAAAAGAAATTCTCCATGTCCGGGATGAGCGGTTTTCCAGGCTGCATTTGCAACATGGGCCATCGGTTTTCCTGCTTCGAGCCCAAAGTTAAAACAGGCACTCAGGATTCCGGAAATAATGGCCACGGTAAGTCCAAGGCCGAATTTATATTCCGTTTTTACCGGTATTCCGTGAGGATCTGCAGATTCATGCTGAAGTTCCTGATCTTTCATTACGCCTGCTCTTCCACTGATGATAATTCCGATAACACAGACGAAAAGTCCGAGAAGGACCATCTGTCCCCAGGAACTGGAAATCATCAATCCGATCGAATCCTTTCCGGCCCGGGGCGAAAATTCATAGAAAACGGAAGGCACGAGCGACCCGATAACCATTGTCAGCCCCAGCATGATGCTGCTTCCCAGGGCAACCCCCAGATAACGGACTCCCAGGCCGTACATAAAGCCACCGATTCCCCAGAGCGCGCCAAATAAAAATGTAAGCCCTACAATTGATGAACTTTCATTCCGGATGATGGTCCAGAAATCAGGAATGGTAAGAAAAGCGGCCAATGGCGGAACGATTATCCAGGAAAAAACACCTCCGATCAGCCAGAATGTTTCCCATTTCCACCCTCTTACTTTTTTATACGGTAAATAAAAACTTCCGGAAGAAAACCCTCCTAAAAAGTGGAAAATAACTCCTAATAATGCATTCATAATTTTATCTTAAGGATTGAATCTGAAAATTAATAAGATGCAACCGATTGCGCATCTTGTACTGTCATGTCTGACCCTTTGAAAAATAAGAAATTTTATATTGTCTCAAAAAGATTATTTAAAAGCCTGTTATCAATGCAGTTAGCGATATTTGATCATCCGGATAAGGCATTGCACTTTTACGAAAACGTTTGATCAGCCAGGTTTTTTCCCGTTCAAATAAAAAAATCTGACGGGTTTTGAAACCTGCCAGATTTAAATATTTAACATAAACTTGAAGAAGAACCCGGATTAAACAGGTCCGGAGCCGGAAGCCGGTGGCGGGAAGTTTTTCTTGTTAAAAATAACGTGAACCCGAAGAAGAACCTGGATTAAGCGACTGGAAGGGGGATGCCGGATGCCGGAAGTTTCTCTGGTAAAAAACAGGATCTAAAATCCTGATCATAAACTAAATATTTCAGTATTTCCTCAGAGGGAATTCTAATTTATTCCTGAATAAAAAACCTTGGTCTAAATTTTTCAACCGGGGTCTAATTTTTTTCTAAGTCCTGAAGAAATGGCTTAGTACAGGATAGGATAAAATCCTGTCAGAAACTTGAACCGTTTATTCGTTCTGCCAGGATGAGTGGTATCCGAAATCCCGACTGAATCATTCTACTTTTATTTTTGAGTTAAATAATCGACTGATGTCAATACGGTCGAAATCACATTAAAAATACGATCAAAGGTCCTGATGATCAGACGAACATTCTGTCATTTTATTAAAGAAAATTCTGTTTAAAAACCCTGACTGAATCAGCCGTAATTTATCTTTTTTTAATTAAACAGCTGAATATAAGTTAAATACACTCGAATTCACATTATGTATAAAATTATGAATTCTCTGATCCTGTACCTGATCTCTTAATTCAGCTTATAGACCTCACTCGCTGCAAGCAGCAGGCATCCCAAGCCATAATCTTCAAAATCCGGCTCTTTAACGGCAGAAAGCGGCTGACCATCCCTGGGTTCCTTTCCGGTACCCTGGACCCATCCCAGAAATCCGTTCGGCTGCACGGAATCTCTTACAATCGCATTCCAGGCCCTGATTAAAACCGGCAGATAGGTTTTCCTGTCAATCAAATTATTATTGATCCCATACGCCATCCCGTAGACAAACAATGCGGTCCCCGTCATTTCCTTGCCACCAAAATTGCCAGGATCATGAAGGCTGACATTCCAGAAACCGTCTTCACGCTGAACCGGAAGCAATGCGGATAACAAATCTTTATAATCCGTTAAATATTCGTGATAATGAGGGTCCGATTTTGGTGTATCGTGAAGTGTTTTGGCCAAAGCAGCCACTACCCAGCCGTTTCCGCGGCTCCAATAGCAATCTTCGCCATTCGGTTCTTTATAAGGAGGAACAAAACTTTTGTCTCTCCACCAGATCTTATCGGCCTGATTATACAAACCGTTTCCGCCGTGCTTGTATTTGGTGAAAGCGTACATCTCGTAATTTCTGTCAAAATACTTCTGCTCACCGGTAATTCTTCCTAATTTCGTAAAAATCGGCATCGACATCTGAAGCGCATCAATCCACCACCAATCGTCAACTTTATCGGTCGCAATCATACTATCCATAGCCGCTTTCACGTTTTTGATTCTTTCGGGATTTTTTCTTCCGTCGATTTCATACAAATCAATATAGGTCTGTCCACAGGCCTGATGGTCGGCATTTCGCGTGTAGGTACCGCGCATCATATCCCAATTGTGCTTTTGGGACCAGTCCAAAGCATACTGGTAATATTCTTTTTTAGGATCGATTGCATATAAAGCCATCAAACCTTCATAATAAACTGCCCGGGTCCAGAGATTGCTCGGCCATACTTTTTTACCGACGATTTCCTTGCCGGAATCCGGCCATTTGTTCATAAAATACAGGTTGGCACGCTCTGCAACTTCCAGAACCTCTTTTTTATTGGGGAGCTTTGCCTTCGATGCGATGTTTTGCTTTTGAACCGAACAGGAAGTCATTCCCGCCATTATCATTGCCAAGAAGCCTGTTGTTAATAGTCTTTTCATTTTATATTTAAATTTAATTATCAGTCTTTGGGCTTACTGTAAAAATATCCGGCTCCGGCATTTCTTTCACCGATTCATCCAGATAATAATCCGTGTGCGGAGGCTGATTGTATCCCACATTCTGCCAGACAATACTTAACCGGTATTGCGGATTGTGCATCAAAGTATACAATCGGTGTTTCGTCGGAATGATGGTAGTGAAAATCCTTAATTCCCGATTATCAGCCGTTCTGTATATCACTTCCTCACGCCAGTCTCCGAATAAATCGGCAACCAGAGCCGGGTTCTTCTTGGTTCCGTTATTGGACTCACACTGAAAATTTTCAGCTTCGAAAAGGACATTTGATCGTTCATTTTTCCAGTCCCATTTTGAAATTACGGTTCCGTCTAAGATTTCGCTTAAAAAATCGCCGTCCCAGTAAATCCCCATATTCGCTGGCGGATTTTTATCACATATTTTTTTGCCCTGAGCAGTATAAATGCCTTTCAGTCCTGCGCCCGATGCCCAGCATTCCGAACCTTCATAGCGAGGATCGATATTTAGGGACAAACCTCTTCCCGGTCCCTGAAACTTGCTTGCCTTGCTGTATACGGCAGAAGGCAGTTTCCACAGTACCTTTCCGGTTTTCGCATCCCGGAAATGTGCGCCCGCGTCATCAAATCTTTCCTGAATATCAAAAATTTCCAGTCCGGGATTCGCGGGATCCAAATCTCCGACATGCAGGGCATCACCATGGCCGTAACCGGTACTGTTCAGCACTTTTCCATCATCATCTAGGGTCATGGCACCGAACACAACCTCATCTTTTCCGTCATTATCAACATCCGCAATGCTCAGATTATGATTTCCCTGTCCGCGGTATTTTTTATTTTCTTCCGAACTTTCGGTATCGAAAAGCCACCGAAGACTCAATTTTTTATCTTTAAAATCCCAGGCTGCAATCGCCGTTCTTGTGTAATACCCTCTGGACATGATTACACTCGGAGTTTTCCCATCCAGGTAAGCAACGGCTCCTAAAAACCGGTCGATCCGGTTTCCTTTGGCATCGCCCCAGGTTTCGGCCATCTGTTCATTAGTAGGGTTCAGGCTTCCTTCAAATCTGGGGACCTGATAATCCACTGTATGAATTTCCGCTCCGGTCTGTCCGTCAAATACCGTCATCAATTCCGGTCCCGAAAGGATCATTCCGTTTTCGTTAACGTAATTTTTGGTCGGGTCGCCGATAAATTTTCCCGTCCCGTCCCGGGTTCCGTCGGCAGTTTTCATTACGATTTCCGCTTTTCCGTCCCGGTCTAAATCGTAAACCAAAAACTGGGTATAATGTGCACCTTCCCTGATATTTTTACCTAAATTGATTTCCCACAAAAATGTTCCGTCCATTTTGTAAGCCTGAATAACCGGCGGGTCGGTTTGCCCTTTCTGGCTGTTATCTTTTGAACGTCCCGTCTGATGGAGAATAATTTCGTATGTTCCGTCACCATCCAGATCCGCTGCTGAAACATCATTCGGGGTGTAGCCCTCGGGAGTTTTCAGCGGAATCGGAAAATAAGGTTTCTGATGGGCTGTGTATTTTGCAAAATCCCTGTCAGTCTCCTGATGCTGCGTATTTGATTTGACGAAATACGTATAGTTTTTTCCTTTGTCAGCAGTTTTATCTAAAAAATGAGTTTCGTTACGCAAAGCTTTTTTATTCAGCTTTCTGGTCTGATTATTCCCGATACGATAAAGATCAAAATACGTATCCTCAGCTTCTGTTCCCAGCAACCGCCAACTTACAAAAATGCCCGCTTCTGCAGGAACAGCAACGATTCCTCTTTTCAGGTATTCCATCTGTCTTTGGGCAGAAAATAGCTGTGAGAAAAAAATGGCTGATGTGATGAATATGTACTTGACTTTCATGTTGTAAATCTGTTTTATCCCGTTAAAAATTCGAGAGACCGCTTTTAAATTTATATTCTTTTTTCCCTGAAACAGAAGGACCAGAAATTCAAGACTTTGAAATCTCCGGTAAAAACTGAATGGCAATCCTGAAATTCCTGAAAATTTTGTGAGGATAATATTCGTTTTAATGTTGGTGTCACTCTGAACAGCGGACTTTTTTAATGCCTTAAAATTTTAATTTTCTCAGGACTGAACTTCCTTAAGTCACCGTGAAAGATCTGTTATTTCAAATGACTGCATAGATTTAATTATTTTTTTTTCAGCCTGCTTCAGCAGCCACTTTACCCATTCTTCCGTTCCCTGATTATTGGTGAAATCTGCCGGAAGCTTTTTGCCGTCGATGTATTCGTTGTAGCACCACGGGTCGCCCAATGCGAAAACGGTCCCCTTGCCGGCTTTTGCAATGGCGCCTATGTTTTTGCCTTCTGCCGTCAGGATGGCTTTGGCAGGCGCTTTAACATCTATAGAGCTCACCTCTTTCATATATAATTTCTGTGCGGAGAAAACTTCGTTTCCTGCCGGAACCGTCACTCTCCCCTGTTCAAACTCTCTTTTCTGAACCCGGTTATAACTGTCGTCATTGAAATGAATCCCGAATTTTTCTGCCAATCTGTTGAAGTGTTCAAATTCAGAATTGCCGTTGTCATTGCTTAGCAGAACGAGAACCCCACCATTTTTCACCCATTTTTCAAGGTTTTTTATTGTTTTGGCATCCATCAGGTTCGCTTTTCCGCCATACGCCTCCTTATCTGTATCCGGGTCAACAATGATGTAGATGCTGGCATTTTTCAAATCCTTTTGAGAAGGAGCTGTCATCAAAGTGCTGATCTCTGCGCCTTGTTTCTGAAAGATTTCGCCCAGTAGGGAAAAGCCGCCGTTGGAAGTGTCATTCCAGGTATAGTGCCACGATTCCGGAACTTTGGTTTCTTTATCTTGCTTTTTTTCGTTATTGAAGAAATTATCCAAAACGACTTTCGGTTTATCCTGGGCATTGGAAAATCCAAATGTGAGGAAACTTTCCAGTACTGCTATTTTTAATATCACTTGTTTCATGAATTTACTTACTGTTTAATAATACAAAGGAATTAACTGAATCTGCCCGCCCAAACCCGATGGCTGCACTTTCCAGTCAAACGCATCAAACGGTTTATAATCAATATTGACAAAGTTGATTTCGTGGTAATTCCGCCACGCGATTTTGTTACGGTCCATATAGCGGATCCGGTTGGCCATCAGGTTGGAAACTTCAATCTGAATGGTATTTTTTCCTCTTTTCAGATATTTTCCGACATTGATCTCAAACGGAAGGCTCCACACTATTCCTGCATCCTGGCCGTTAATGATGACTTTGGCACTTTCATATAACTGATCAAACTTTAATACGGCATCATCGAATTTATTGTTCTTTAATTTAAATGAAGCCGTGTAAACTCCGGTTCCGGAAAAACTTTGAGTGGCAGCATCATCTGTGAAATTCGTCCAGGGCTGAAGTTTATTTAAAGTTCTGGATCCCGGAAGTTGCGGGCCGCCCTCTTTGAATGTCAGCTGCCAGGGCTGATCTAAAATAATCGGAGCACCGGTTTTTCCCGTATATTTCCATCCGGGAATTGAATGGTCCGGAATTTCTAAAGACTTTATAATTATAGACTGTCCTGATTTTAATTGAACTTTGACTGAATTATCCTGCGTTTCAGCAATTCCGGAGTTCCCGTTTTCAGGGTTCATCAATACCACCTGTCTTCCTGTGAAATTCAAAGGAATATTCTGGTTGATTTCTTTAGAAGTGTGATTGACGAGGTAATAATATGTTCCACCATTGAATTTCCTCCGCACAAATTTCAATCCGGTATCGGTTAATTTTTCTCTTTCAATTCCTAAAAAGCCCAATCCCTTTTCAACATCCGAGCACAACACAACTTTTCCTTTTCCGAAAATTGCCGTTTTGAAATTTTCGTTTTCCCGGAAAGGGATCCTGCTCCATAAAGATCGTAATTCATTTCTTCTTTTTTCCACTTCAAAATTTCCCGGAACATCTTTCGGCTCATTTTGAAAAATGACCGAAGCGCCCTGCCGAGCCAGATTTAAAATATTTTTCAACGTAGATTCAGGCAGATGATCCAGTTTCGGAACAATCAATACCTGATAGGAACCTCCGTCTTTCGAAACCTGAATTTTCTGATGATCAAACTGTGCTCCGCCGATCATCTTATCCGAAATCATATCCAGGGAATAGCCGGATTTACCCAATCTTTCAAGATTTTCATAAAATGCAGTCGGATGCAGCCACTTTTCAATATTGTGAATTTTGAATGCCATATCTTTCCCTTTCGGGCTCGCCCACTGGTCATATACAGGCCAGTACATCAGGATCTCGTTATCCGGTTTTCCGCTTTGTAAAACGGATTGCGTTCTTTCAATATAAGCATTCAAACCTTTGATATTCGGCCACAAACTGTTTTCAGGAACGAAATTGGTCGAAGCATAGAACAGCCAGCCCGGAAACTGAACATCAGCCGGCGTATACGTTGTCCCGTGATAAAAAATATGGTTGATGCCCGACAGAAAAATCTGTTCGGCTTCCGGTTTCACCTGTGACCAGGAGGTTTTGAAATGTTCTGTCAGCCATGTGAAAGATTCGTTGGAAATCAAGGGCTTCCCCATTATATTGGCGGCTGAGGAAGCAAATTTCAGCATATTGATATCGGGAACTTCCTTTGTATTGATGTCTTCTTTATTTCTCCTCAGTCCCTGAATATCGAACTCCGTGCTTCCGAAGGTTTCGGATTCAGGAATGTCGACTGCTGCATACAGATCCAGCAAATTTCCCGGCGAACCATGGGCCTGGTTGGTATTTTTCGAGTTTCTGGAATGTGCCCAATTCGTGAAGTTTTCCGTAAAGCTATGAAGAATGAGTTCGCTCATCGTTTCACGGTAATCGGATTTTATCCTTCCTGCGATTTCACTTTCGTTATCACTGACCAAATATTTGATGTACGGGCTTAAGTCATAGCCTCTCCTTTTTTTGAACTCATCCTTAAAACCGGCAGTCCAATCCGCATTATAAACCTCATAACTGTCATTGAAAAACGAACGGATTCCATAGTCTGAATTTCCAAAAGCCTTATCAAATGTTTTCAGGTAATCCTTGGTCGCAGCCGGTGAAAAATGGTTTAAGGTATAGCCATCGCCCCCCGGAGCCGCACGTTTTACCTTTTGCAGCGTTTTGCCTGCAAAAACGGCATAGACCGTCCAGTTCCCTGATGCAGGTTTCCAGTTCAGAGCGCCGTCAGCAGTAACTTTATCCGTGAGAACAATGGCTTCATTTTTCTCATTGTAAGCAGTGACTATATCGGGTTGTATCGCTTTTAAATCGTTCTGCTTTCCGTCTTTCAGCACAATCTTTCCGGAAAATTTCCCATCCGGCTGAATGGTATAGGTCTGAACGACCATTTTTGTTGCCGCATCCTGTTCTGTCACCTGGGGTCCGCCGATCGGCCAGCCGGTCCCTATGGCCATATCAACCCCCATATTCAGGCTTTTCGCTTTGCCGGTGGTATACCGCAGCATGTTCAGCCATTCCGGAGAAAGGTAATTCAGGTACCTGTTTTCAAATCCTTTTGCGCCATAAACAGGAACGATTTCAACGCCACCGAAACCTGCTTTGGAAAGGGTTGCCAGTTGTCGGTCCAAGCCTTTTTCATCAACGGCACTTCCCATCCACCACCAGCGCGTCCAGGGCTGAGCGGTGTTGCTCGCTTGCGGCCACGGGTTCTGTGCGGAGAGATTTCCGAAGGCCAGACTGAGAACACTGAGTTTTATGATATTTCTGATGTCCATCTTTATTTTATTTAATCGCTTTGGATACGCTGCGCCATCTCAGCATTTTCTTATTGCCACGGTTGCTTTTTACCGTACTTTTGCACATTGCAATTCATTCCTTGATGACTTTTTAAAATTAAATCAGTTTCCGTCCGGTTTTAAAGATTCCATATAAATGCTTTCCGGCCAGTAAAAATCCTGTACTGCATCAGGTCTTTTGGGATCAAAACCTTGATACTGGTCTGAGATGTATTTCTTCAATGGTAAATTTTGGTCAATAATTGCTTTTACCACACATTTTGCGAGTTCATAAGCGCCGTAGGCGTTGAAATGCGTATCATCCGCCAGGGCTGCCGGCTGATCCGGATAGGAATTTGCAGGATAATAGACGAATGCTTTCTTTGAAGCTTCCGGACCCAATGCTTCGAACAGGGTTTTGCTTAATGCATTCAGATCGATCAGATCCGCTTTTTCTTCGCGGGCAATTTCTCTAACGGCATCCGGGAAATCATCCAGCGTATTGACAATTTTATTGTTTCCGTCAAAAACCCTGCGGTTCATTGAAGTAACCAGAACAGGAATTGCCCCAAGTTGTTTTGCTTTCTCAACCCATTCTTTCAGGCGTTTTCTGTAGCCCGATTTTTCGCTGTTTCCATACTTCTGGTCGTTATGGCCAAACTGGATGAACAGGTAATCTCCCGGTTTTATCATAGTCCGGACCTTATCAATCCGGTGGCGGTCTTCAAAGGCTTTCAGGGTTTCGCCGCTTTCGGCATAATTGGCAATCGCTACTTCATAAGGGACAAAAAAGTACGGCAACATCTGTCCCCACGAAGCCCACGGTTCATACTGCGCATCCACAACCGTTGAATCTCCCGTTAAATAGACCGTTTTTGCTATTTTATCCGCTTGAATGATGACTGAACAGACCTTCGGTGCCTTACCATTGAATTCTATGGTCAGCAAATTGTCCCAGTGCAGGTATTTTCTTTCCCTCGCTTTCAGTTTCACGGTTCCGATCCGGGTTCCGTCCTGCTTCCGGATGATGCTGTCTTTTACGTGAACCGTGATTGCTCTTTCAACGGTTTTGCCCTTTGGGGTCCTCACCTCATTCAGCATCAGGCGGCGGTTTTCCACCCGGACTGTCGTTTCCGAAACGCCTTCGGTATCGCCCAGATTCAGTTTAACAGTATAATTTCCTTCAGGAAGCACCACCGAAAAATAGAATGGCTTATTCCCCGTAATAAAATCTCCCGTCAAAGCATTTCCGCCGTTGTCAACCGATTGTAAACCCGAAATATCCATAAATCCGTAACCGACTTTCTTATCGAATTTTGAAGTTGAAGTTACAGGAATATATCCTTTTTCAAATCTGTTTCCGCCAAAATCGAACTTAAAGCCGGTTTGCTGTCCAAAATAAAATGAACAGATAAATACTATTAAAAATGACAATCCTTTTCTCATTACTAATCCGTTAAAATATTTTCTTTCGGCATGATAAACTGCTTATTTCCGTCGCCCCGATCCGGCAGACCGAAATAGAAATATAAAGTTCTTCTGAATGTTCCTTCCAGATGATTCGGTTCGCTCTCCGGCCCTAAGGATTCTGTCTTATCATTAATGTTAAACGCCAGCACTGTTCCCAGCGGTGGAATGGCATCCAAAAATGAAATATTTCCGCCCGGTAATTTTGGATAGCCTTCAGCCCCGTAAATTCCATAAAAGTCAAAAAGCCGCACAAACATTCTTTCCTGCTTGGTTCCTACCGTAATCTTTCCTTCTGCCGTATCCAGTTGCATCCAGGAAACATCGTCAAAGTATCCTTTGAACTCCGGATAGATCCATGGCGACTGACCTGTTCTTGTTGAATTTTTTAAATTCTGCCACACGTTATAAGCCTGCCCCTGGGTTCTATTTTTCCAGACGTGATACGGGCCCTTTCCCATCCATCTGGCACTGATCACATAATTTTCAGGCTCATCGAAACTTACGCCTGCCAACTGATAATCCCCCGATAAGGAATATTCATAACTCAATTCCAGTATTCCGTCCGGATTGAGTTTCCAAAGGACCGTATTTCCATTTCTGTATTTTGCTTCGATACATTGGCGTTTCCCTTCTGCAAAAGACCTGATGCCGGACAATTCTGTCGTCCCGGTCACGAAAACCGGTCCGTTCCTGAAACTCATTTTCTTGCCTTTTTTATCGACGATGACGGATTTTAGCAAGCCGTCTTTCTTTCCGATGGCAAATTCTTTTTCGTCTGATTTTAAAATAAACAGCGAATCATTTTCAACGGCAGAAACCGGAAATTCTTTAATCAGAGATTTTGAAAACTGTTCCGAAACCTTATCATTCGACTTCAGTTTCCAGGTCCAGGTGTACAGTTCTTTTCCGAAAGCATCGGTTGCGGTTAAAAGCAAACCATCCTGTCCTCTGAAGTCTGCGGGAAGATTCAGCCTGATATATCCTTTTTCTGCCGGTCGGATATCCGGTGATTCCGCTTTTCCTTTTTGAATGACATCAAATCCGGATTCAGAAGAAAATGGTGTTTTGAACTTAACCAATTTCCATTCAAACCGACAATCATTGATGTTCGTCAAATGATAGCGGTTTTCCACAGGAATTAAGCCGTTAAAATCAGCAGGCAAGGTTTTTAAATCAATTTTTACCGGACTGTAAATTTCACGAATGGCGTAAAAGCTTCCTTCTTTTTCACGATGCGGACCTAAAACGCCGTCGGGTGCATTAATTGCATTCACATCGATCTGATTATTAAAATCCGTCCGTACCAGACCTTCATCTGCGAATGCCCACAGAAAGCCGCCAGCACCTTTCCCGGAATTCCAGTGCAGCTCCCAGTAATCGGCTAAAGAAGTCCCGCCGCCGCCATCATCCTGGGCATGGAGAAACTCAGTGGGCATATAAATATTTTCCCCTTCCAGGATTTTCCGGGTGCTGTTATAATCTTCATAATGATTGCAGTCGATTCCGTTGAAAGCATTCCCAGGTTTATGATGGGCATGAATAACAGGACGGCCCGACAAGTCATATTTGGCAAATTCCGTATCGAGATCAAAATTGTGGCCACCTTCATTGCCGTTGCTCCAGAAAATAATGGACGGATGATTCGCATCCCTGATCACCATTTCCTTCACGAGTTTTTTGCCAGCTTCCGTGCTGTATTTTTTCTGCCAGCCAGCCAGTTCATCCAGCACATACAGACCCAGCGAATCACAAATTCTCAAAAACGACTTATCAGGTGGATAATGGGAACAGCGAACGGCATTCATATTCATTTCCTTGATGAGCTTAACGTCCATCAGATCGATGTTTTCCGTAATTGCCCTGCCCGTTTCAGGCCACCAGACGTGACGGTTGATCCCTTTCATTTTGACTTTGGTGCCGTTGATGAAAATTCCGTCACCCTTTCGGATTTCAATAGTCCGGAAACCGAATTTTTCTTCGGTTTGGAAGATTTTTTTTCCGTTTTTATCTAAATTGAATCTGGCTTTGTACAAATCAGGTGTTTCAGCCGTCCAGAGTTTTGGATTTTTAACGGAAAACCGAATCTGTTTTAAAGTATCCCCTTTCTGAACCTGAACCTGAGATTCCCCAACCAAAGTATTCTGAGCATCAAACAATTCAACTTTTATATTGCCTGCATGATTGATTCCTTTCAGATGGATATCCGCATGGAAACTTCCGTCGGCTCTGGCATCAATGGCTGTCCGCGAAATATGTTGTTTGGAGGTGGCTTCCAGATAAACCGGACGGAAAATTCCGCCTAAAATCCAGTAATCGGCGAGACGTTCCGCATTGTTGACGGATTTATCAGCCGACATTTTGGAAACTCTGACTTCAATAACATTTTCTTTCCCAAACCGGATTTTATCTGAAATATTATACTTAAACTCATAAAAGGCACCCTGATGAACGGTTCCGGCAGATTTCCCATTAATTTTCACTTCCGTATCCGTCATTGAACCTTCGAAAACGATGCTTATGGTTTTGTTTTTCCAGGAATTGGGTACAGTGAATTTTCGTTTGTACAAACCTGTTTCATCGTGAAACTGAAAGTTTTTACCATACGTTACATAATCCCGGCCGTAATTGTAAGCTCCGAAACCCTGTTGCTCCCAATGGGAAGGCACCTGAATTTCACTCCATTTCCCAGATTTTCTTCCGGAATTAATCCAAAAATCCCAGGATTCTGTGTGCTCAGCATCTTTTCCGCTCAGGAACCGGATTTCCTTCGACTGAGAAAACAAAAGCTGTGAGCAGACACATAAAAAAGCAAATATTTTAAGGGAAAAATTCATTATCTGGCAACAGTATCGGAGTCTTCTTTTTTGTCGTTAGCTTGTGAAGAAGAAACAATGCGGATTATATTGACCTTCTTTTGCTTTAAGTTTCTGATGTTGCCTAAATTCTGCTCTTCAGGCCTTAACGCTTTGATTTTTAAATCATCAAAAGTAAAATCTTTCATTTCGTACAAATCTGATTTTTCAACAGAGAAAGCGGTTTCGCAGGTAATGTCGATATTTTTCAGGGTAATGTTGTTGGCCATTCCGGTTCGTGGCCTTTCTTCGCCCTTCAGATCAAAAAACTGGTTCCAGCCCTTAACATACAGGAATGTTTTTACGTTTCCTCTGATATTTTCCACCGTTACATATTCATAATGCTGCGGCGTATCGGGACGCATTTTCAGGTGTAATAATCTTGACGGGCCTTCTACTACGGCGTTTCGCAGAAGTATGTTGTAATTGTGGATCGACTCGCTGCCGCAGGTCAGCACCGAATGGCAGAACCCGAAGGTATTGTCCTCAATCAGGATATTCCTGTTTTCTCCGTTGTTCGCATCTGAATCGGCTTTCGGACCTTTGCCGCCCTTCAGAGCGATGGCATCGTCATTTACGGACATGTAGCAGTTTTTAATCAGGAAATTGGTGCAGGCATCGATATCAACGGCATCGGTACTCGGTGCCTTTACAGGAGCTTTGGGAGCAAGAATCGTCAGGTTTAGTAATTTCACAAAATGGGATTTATAATAATGCGTGCTCCAGAACGGCGAATTCTTTACGGTAATTCCTTCAATCTGAATATTTTTTGAGTTGGAAACGTAAATGATACGCGGCCGCATTTCATCCATGTTGGTGCATTTGGGATTCCATTCGCGTCTTTTCCAGAAGGATTTCCAGAATCTCAGTCCGTTTCCGTCAAGCGTTCCTTTTCCTGAAATCGTAAAACCGTCCAGTCCGTCCGCATTAATCAGAGCCGGAAAATATTTTACCGTCTGGCCTTCCATTCTGGTGGTGACCACCGGAAAATCATTGATATCATCGCTTCCTTTAAGCTTTGCGCCGTTTTCCAGATACAGATGTGTTCCCTGCTTGAAGAACACCGAGCTGATCAGGAAAGTCCCTTTTGGTATGATAACAACTCCACCACCGTTTTTTGCTGCCAGGTCAATAATTTCCTGTAGTTTTCTGGTCTGCAGGACCGTACTGTCGTTCCTCATTCCGTTCTCGGTAACGATGTATTTTTTGCCTAATGTGTTGATGTCTGTAGGTTTGTTCTCTTTGAACCATTTTGGAATGGCGGTCCCGTCGGGAAATTTATCCTGGCTTCTTACTGCCGGTGAAAACAGCAATGTTATCAGAACGGGAAATAAAAGGCGGGAGATCTTTTGAAACTTCATAATTCTACTTTTAGATAGGGCTGGCTTTCCGGACAGCCCTTCAGCCTATCCACTTCCAAAAGGGTAAAATAAAGAAATATCATCCTGAAACCCTAATATCTCATTCCTTTTTTTACGGAAAACCGGCAGAATATTTCGTACATCGGTAAAAAATATTCCTGTCCTTCGTTTTTCATAAAAGTAGATATTTTAAGAAGTTGCGGCATCCTGCTCTTTCATGGAATTGAATCTGTACGGATCCGGAAGGATGGATCAGCATTCTTACCGTTATTTATTACGTTCCTAAACGGTAAAATACGAGAAAAGCAGCCCTTTTAAGGACTGCCTCTTTTAAAGATATGAATGAATATGACGTTAATACCAACTATTTAGTCTTCAAGCATGTAACAGTCAGACAGATAAACCCTGACAGATTTGAGTCCTGATGTAAAATTCACTTACTCTTAGTCGGGCAACGAATGATCCGATCATAAACACCAGTGCCCTTGTAATGAAATGGAAACGTTCCTCTTCTCACCTAGCTGTTTGGTTTGTATTTTATATCATTTACCTATTTCAACCACCACCCTGAAATTGCTGTTCAGCTTTTCTCCTGAAACATTAAGGATGTAGCTGCCAGATACGTTGGCGGCATTTACCGGAAGAATAAAAGTACCGCCTATGTCGCGTTTCAGTTTTTCCCGGAGTATGGCTTTCCCGGTCATATCAAACAGCACAGCGTCCAGATCCTGCAGTAGGTACCCGGGAAGATTGATAAATAATCTGTCCTTCACAGGATTAGGATATACCGTACCGGCATTCCTGCTGATGCTGAATTCTTCATTGGCCAGCACTGCCTGGTTGTACAGGGCAGTTATTTCCGGCTGGGATAGGGCGTAATTGTACATTTTCAGTTCATCCAACGCCCCCCGGTAAGGAGCCGGTGCATTGGCCGCAGCCTGGAATTCCAGTTCACCGATATTGCCGAGGATCAGGCTGCTGGCTTCACCAATGCCGGTGACTGCCGTTTCATCGCCTTCTGCAGTTAATACGCCATTGGTATAGATCCTCATCTTGTGGGCGGTAATATCCCTCATGATCGCAACATGCACCCAGCTGCCGGTAAAATAATTGGTAACCGGAGAAGTGATTTCTTTTTTCGTTACATTGTCATCAATGGCATACCGGAACTGGCCGCCTTTAATTTCGATATTGAAACGTCTGCCAGTGGCTCCGGTGGCCGTATTGGCTGTAATGGAACCTTTACAGAGCAGGTATTGGCTTACCGACGAAGAAGACGGCAGCAGAGCGGGTGGCGCTTTCATCCAGAAAGAAACTGTAAATGACTGGTTGCTGAAAAGGATATGATCCTGATGCGGAATGCTGGCGATATATGGCGTATCGGGTGAAGTTCCCAGGTCCAGGGCATAGTTTTCTTTTCCGGGAACCCTTACACTGGAATTGTCATATGCGGGATTCAGGATACCGTGGTTGGCGTAAACCGTGGCATCGGCGATCTGCGGACCGGAGGAAGGCGTTTCCGAAAACGGCCAGTGGCCCACCATTCCCGGCGTGGGAGCGCGGAAATCCCAGACGTCTCCGGTTACCGTTCCCAGTGCATTGGAAGCATCCACCCGCCAGAAATAATCGGTTGCGGTACTGAGATTGGTCAGCTGGTATGAAGGTGCCGCAGCATAAGGAACAGTCGCAATATTACTTAAATTCTGGGGATTTGTCCCGAAATAGACCGAATAGGTGGCGGTATTGGCACTGCCGGTCCATTTCAAAAGCAAATTTCCATTGCTCAGACCAACGGTATTGTTACCGTTGGCAGGCATTGGATTGGATGCTTTTACAGGAGCAGACGGAACCGGCGGTACCATAACGGATGCGTTGGCGGTATAGACGGACGATTCGGAACCTTTTACCGCTTTTACCCGGTAATAATACTGGGCATCGGGTGTCAGGCCGGTGTCATTGTAGCTGATGGTGTTGGCCGGTAAGGTAGCGATTACGGTGAAAGCGGTACCGTCTGATGAACGTTCCAGTACATACCCTGTTTCATCAGCGGCATTATCGTTCCAGTTGACGGTCAGCGATCCGGACGGCGGGTTGCCTGCCGTAAGGGCATTGGTAAAGTTTATACCGGATGGCGGAATGACGAAGCCGGGAGCTGCCGTATTGGGAAGACTGTTGATGTAGACTTCAATATTCAGGTACGGAGCATGGCTGCTGCTGACGGCCAGGGCATCAAAAACATTGGGATCGAGACCATTGGCGGTCTCCCAAGCATCGGGCATACCGTCATTATCGGTATCCTGAGGGGCCGGTGCCCCATAGACGTGCCCGGCTCCTCCGTTCGTGAATCCGAACTGGGTGGCCAGATCATTCTGTAGGTAGACATATGTGGCGGTTGTCCCTTTCGACATCAAATCCGAGATCATCAGCTGGTCTACCTGGTCCCGTCTCGGATAGGATGCTCCGGCACTTTCCACTATTTTATTATATGCTGCCTGGGCCGTCAGCGACGGATTTTTCAGAGGATAGTCATAAGGAGTTGCCATGATGGCTGCAGGATCCCCTACCGGATAGCCCGTAAGATCCTGCGGTACCGGTGCGCCATCCAGCAGTCCGTTTTTATTGTTATCAAAATAATTGCCGGCACCGTACAGGCTGAAGTTCGAATTTCCCACACTGAACGGTGTTGTCACCGAACCATTGGTATTGGGCCCGCCGATGAAATAATTGTTGATGATGTTCGCAAAAGAGCTTCCCGCTGAATCTCCGCCCATGATATAGGCTTCCCCCGACTGGGTATGGCCGTAGGTATTGCCATAGTTTCCCCAGTTGTAGACCACATTATTTACAAACTCATTGATCCCCTTGATTTTATTGTTCCGGGTTTTATTGCAGATGTACAGGTTTCCGGTCAGACTCACCTTGCCGCCAGGAGGAGGCTGGATCAGCCCGCCTGCGGAATGGTTGTGGCGGTGCATGCCCTGCCCGATGATGGAATTCTGGACGGTAATATTATCGGGACTGGTCCCGTTGCCATCCCAGTTGATGGAGAACACCTCATCGGTTCCCCAGGTAAAGGTCATATGGTCAAAGATCATATTGGCTCCGTTGGCGATGCCTGAGGCATCCTGGTTCTGGGAAGTTCCGCCGTACCGGATCCGGAGGTAGCGGGCAATCGTATTGTTTGAACCTGTGAAAGACACCCTCGGTCCCAGGAATACGATGCCTTCTCCCGGCGCCGTCTGCCCGGCAATGGTAGTATTGGCGGCTACTGCTACCACCGACTGTAAATTGACGATCCCGCCGACTCTGAAAATAACAAACCGCCCGGGCTGGCTTACGGCATCCCGAAATGAGCCCGGCCCGCTGTCATTCAGGTTGGTCACCAGATAAATCTGCGGATTTGCTGCGCCCCGTGCCCCTGCCGTATACCTTCCGAATCCGGAAGCTTCCGGAAAGGCCAGCGTCTGGGCGCTGACACCGGCAGAAGATAGCAGAAGCCCGCAAAACAGTGCTGCTGCCTGCTTAGAACATAAAGATTTTTTTACCATAAAATTAATTTTTGTGAAGAACTAAATCTAATCACAAACCCAGACAGCCGCATCCTGCCCCGTCCTGTTTACCTTTTATGAATCAGCCATTTATGGAATAAAAAAAAATTAAATAACCGGAAGGGTCTGAAAATGGAAGACCCATACTGTACCGAAATCCATCCGTTCTATCCGAGTTTTACCGTTAGGGGCTGTAAAATGTTTTTAAGCCATAAAGTGTCGGTATTAACATAACGTGAACTTGAAGAAAAACCGGATCAACAGGTCCGAAGCCGGAAGCCGGATGCGGGAAGTTTCTCTTGTAAAAAATACGATCAGAGGCCTTGATGATCAGACGAAACCTTTTATCATTTTATTCAACGTAAGCCCGATGCAGAAATGTGATCGCAAGGCTGGAAGAGGGAGACAGGATGCGGGAAGTTTCTCTCGTCAAAAATATGATCCGAGGTCCTAATGATCAAACTGAATCTTTTGTCATAGACCTGGTTTTATTTTTTTCAACTCAATAAACGATTCAATTCAAATTGAATAGAGCAAAATTTACTCTGCTTTAAAGTTCTGAAGGAACGGCTTACTCTTAACTTATTTTGGATTTATAAATAATCCTCAACCGATTACTGCCGATCTGAAAGATGAGATACAATTAAATCTTATCTTTACCAGGGTCAGCTGGACTCAATCAATTTGCAGATTCAATCATAAGAGAATATTCTTTGAATCAAATATTTCTTAGATTTAAAAGCCGGCTGACTACGGAATACCAATGGCTCAACCATTTCAATTGATTGATCCTCAGAATTCTACAGTATCAGTAAAAACTTTTAAAAGATAAATGAGTGACATGAAGAATTTTTTTCTCTTTCTAAAAGGTGATCCGCAAATCACCAGGTCAGCGGGAATAAGACCCAAGTTAAAGCTCACCGCTCTGATGCTCCCTGCCATGTTTTTTGTAATCGTCATCTCCTCGCTGGTGCAGATTTTATTGGTAAAATGGGGAATTATCGGCCAGGTAAAATCACATGGGATGATCCCCGATTATATGAAACCGATGTCGCGATTACAAATCGTCCTTGAGATTGCACTTCTCGCTCCTTTGCTGGAGGAAACAGCTTTCCGCGGATTTTTACAGAATAACTCTGCCTGGTTTAAAACAGCTGTATTTTCTTTAAGCTATCTCATGATCTGCCGTATTGGCGGTCTTAATTTCTATGAATTGAATCCATTAACCGGCTGTATCCTTTTTGTCTCTGCTTCTTCCTATTTGATTTCAGAACGAATAATCATCAAAATGATGTACTGTCTTAATCAGCCCTATTGCCGAGGTATTCTCATCTGGTGCAGCGCATTTGCTTTTGGCCTGTGGCATTTTTATAACTTCGATTTCAGCGGGGCAGATTTGTTGACCGTGATGATAAGCCTCCTTCCGTTCATTATAAATGGATTGATTCTTTCCTATGTTACGGTAAAAAACGGGCTTTTGTGGAGTATTTTCCTGCATGCCTCCAATAATATTTGGCCGTTGATCCTGTGGTTATAGCGTTAATTACAATTGCAGATGTGACTTTCAACAGGCGTCCTGCATTCCATACCCTGAAGTTATCATCTATTTCAGGATTCAGGAGTACACTATCGGTCAGTTAACGATATTCCTACAGCCCGATCATCTCATTATGTAATAGTTTTCACTGATCCTAAAATTTCCCGGATTCGCTTTATCTGCTCCGGAGACAGTTCTTTTTTAGGAATCAGTATTGCAGATCAATTGTTTTGATAGATCAGAAACCACTGTTTCTTTTCAACTATTTTATAAATTTTCGGCCATAGAATTTCCATGTAGAACGATTCGCCCCCTGCCCTGATCCTGATCTCGTCTTCAGCCAGATCCATATCCAGGGTTTCTCTCAGATGATTACTTGAGTAGTAATTTCTTATAATGGTAATAAATATCACCATAGGCTGAATGACGGCAATTAAAAGCAGGGTGATATACTGATAAATTACAGGTTCCGGAAGATTTAAAATCTCTAAATGGTAAAGCGCGATCCAGAGCACCAGTAAAGACGCAAAAGAGACAAGCAATATCATCAGCGGCTTTGTATAGGCCAGGCTAAATAATATGCTCAGATATTGCCGGATGGTTACCTTAACTTTTAATTTCATTCGATCCTTTTTGAAATTATTTTTTGCGATGACATTCTTCCGCTTGCAGAAGTGACGGGTTCAGAAATTCTAAGATTCCTGTTTATCTCCTGTGAAAAACCAAAACTGATTTTTAATTTAAATCCTGAATCCGCCATTTTTGCCGGCTGCTTTCAGCAGAAATTTTTCTATTTGTTTAATTTTTCCAGTTCGGGCAATTCACTTTTATACTTTTCAACGTCCCAGGTCAGATTCCAGTTTTTAACATAGCCGGAAATTGGGGCCAGGCCGACTTCAGCTCTTCTCTTGTCTACATTGTCGGGATCGGCTAAAGGTAAAACATAGAACGCTTTATTATTTGGATTGGTTCCTATCTGACTTCCATAGATTTGCTTTCTACCTTCCCGGATTTCTATTCTGTCAATTAACAAAGCAAGAGAACCCGGACTTGCATTCCCTCTTGTTACAGCTTCTTTCATCATCGGCAAATATTTTTTCTGCGTTTCCAGATCTGCATGTTGAATGACCAGGAATAAAGTACTGTTGGCTTGTGCACCTACTTTTTCTTTACCCACCCAGCCATTTTCATCTAATATTTTTTTTACTTTCAACAGGTTGACTGAATCCGTCTGATTTGTGATTTTCCATAGATCCTGCATTTCCTTAGATTCCGGACCGAATTTTTTTTGAATTTCATTCATTTGGATTCTGTATTTCTGATCTTCTTCAAAAATCGCCAATAGTTCGGTCTGCAAGGGTTTGTTATAGTTTGCTTCCATTAGCTTCAACTTTTTTTCTAACTTTGCAGTGGTTTTCTCCCATTCTTTTTTTGAATGTAAATTTTCTAAATCGGTATCAGAACTTAAGTGCTTCAGATTTGTCCAGCCGTTATCGATCGCTAAGTTCAGCCATTTAAATGCTTTTTCGGTATTTCCTGCTAAAGATGATGCGCACGCCCCGTTGTATAAGTGATTGGGATTTTTACTTTCCATTTTAAAAGCTTTGCTGTATAAATCAGCAGACATTTTATAATCTTTTGATTCATATAACTTATCGGCTTCGTTTATTAATTTCGAATATTCCTGAGCATTAATGCCTGTGAATAAAAATAATAATACCAAAGTATAAATACTGTTTCTCATTTTTCCCGGATTTAATATTTTTTTTAAAAATTTAGTTAATCAGTAAATTCGTGTTTATTTTAAATTTTCCTTTACCCTACAGTCTGCATTCAGCCGGAATGCAAAATGACAATCCTCCTGCAGCGGTTGAACAGCCATTTACACTAAAAAGATATTTCTTGCTATTATTAAGATTTTTAAGCTGATGGAAAAAAGACAGGGATTTGCCGAATAGATTCAATTCAATAATTATTAATTCAGACTGCTGTTTTAACTCTGGAATTAATTTTTCCAACGTGCTGATAATTTCCAGGCAGCAGCTGAAATTAAAACTGAAGTTAATCCTCTTTCAGATATTGAATTTAAGACAAATTTAATTAAATATAAATTTTATTCGCCATTAAAAGCTAAAATAAGAAATATTTTCTTTAAAAAACAGATGTGGAACAGTGGATGTTATCATTTCATCCAATAAGGCAAAATCGGTGTCCGGGAAAAAATGAGGACCGGGCTTCTGAAATCCGGGAGGCTTCAGATGCATTTGTCCCATGTTCATTTTGATGGCAAATGAGCATTCAAGGCGGAGAAAAGCAAGCTACCACAACAGGAAAAAAAAGAGAAGCAACCGGTTCTTTATATCTTACCGACAGAACACAGCATTCTCCTCCTGTAAGCGAGCCTGAAAGGTTGATCTCTGCTTCCATCCGTAACTTTACAGTGAAAGAACCGACGCTCGGCAGAATGGCTTCAGATGTAAAGCTTAATTATCTTTTTAATCCTACACACCGATATATTTTTTAAGTACTTCAGAAAGGTCTGCCTGACGTATCGGTTTGGGAAGGAAATCATTCATTCCGGATTCGAGACATTTTTCTTTTTCACCCAGCACATTTCCGGCGGTAACGCCAATAATCGGTACCTGGCCGTACCCCGGCAGCATTCTGATATTTTGAGTTGCTTCAATACCGCTCATCACAGGCATCTGTACATCCATAATAATAATGGAAAATGCTTTTTTCCGGCATTCCTCCAGAGCCTGCATCCCATTGACTGCTTCCGTCAGACGTATATCCGGAGCGAGAGCCTTCATTATCCTGTTGTTCAGGAGCATATTCACCGGGTTATCATCAACCAGAAGCACTTCCAGTTCTGAAGCAAATGTATGCGGCCCTTTTCCGGGCTGATCCTGAATAATTTCAACGTTACCGTTTTCGTCTGCCATCCTGAGGATTTTGAACAGGTCATGTGATTTGATGGGTTTCAGCAGTAAATGAGCATTTTCTGTCTTCCGAAGCGAATTAATGACATCCAGTTCTTCGGAAGAAGAAGAGAGTATGATCATCGGAGCAGGCTCTTTTCGCTGGCTGAGTAGCGCTTTTATCCTATCTATTGTTTCCAGTCCTGACATGACCGGCATATGGTAATCCATCAGGATCACATCAAAACGTTCGCCTTTCAGCAGGATTTCCAGGGCTTCCAAACCGTTGGAAGCCAGGGTAGACGTGATGTTTTTGTAGGTAAGCATGTGTTCCAGAATGATCCTGTTGGTTTCGTTATCATCTACCACCAGGGCTGTCTTAACAATCATCTCTTCCTCTTCAATCAATTCGGAGATTTCGTAAGGAACCTCAATATCGAAGAAAAATAAGGAGCCCCTTTCCTTCTCGCTGGTCAGCGACAGACGGCTTCCCATATATTCGAGAATATTGTTCGAGATCGTCAGTCCGAGTCCAGTGCCGCCATACCGTTTGCTGATGGAACTGTTTTCCTGGGTAAAGGCATCAAAAATATATTTCTGCTTCTCAGCAGGAATGCCGATCCCCGTATCCCGTACCGAAAAGCGCAAAGCAATGGTATGGTCATCCATGCCCAATTTCTCTACTTTCAGCTCGATTTCCCCTTTTTCCGTAAATTTCACAGCATTTCCCAGAAGATTGATCAGAATCTGTTTCAGCCGGGCTTCATCAATGAAAAGGGTTGCCGGAAGCCCCGGCTCAATATTGAGAAGAAGTTCGATATTTTTTTTCCGGGATTGGTAAAGAATGACATTGATGACCTGGCTCAACATACCATAGACATCGCATTTATCAATCAGAAGTTCCATTTTCCCGGATTCTATTTTAGAAAAATCCAGGATGTCATTGATGATGCTGAGCAGGTTTTCCCCTGATTCATTGATATAATTCAGATACTGGATCTGTGTTTCATTCAGCGGTGTTCTGAGGAGCAGGTCTGAAAAACCGATCACTCCGTTCAGAGGCGTACGGATCTCATGGCTCATATTGGCCAGGAATTCGGATTTTGCCCTGTTGGCGATATCTGCCGTCTCCTTTGCATTTTTCAGTTCTTCATTGATTTTTACGGCATTGGTAATGTTCTGTACGGAAATGATTACCCCTCCGACTTCATCTTTTGTAAGGTACCAGGGTCCGACTTTAAGGTCGTAATGCTGAATTTCCTCTCTTCCTTCCACCATCAACGTAAAATCCGCATTGGTATACAATTTTCCCAACAGTGCATTCCTGTAAATCTCTTTTCTTTCTTCGGGTACATTCGGAGATATGGTAAATAGATTATGACCGATTAGATCGACGTCTTTCATATTGAATTCTTCCCTCCACCGGCTGCTTACCGCAACATAGTTAAGGTCTTTGTCGAACATTGCCAAAGGAATGGGAACATCAGTGGCAAAGGACTGCATCATTGCCTCCTTCCGGGTAACTTCCAGAAACATTTTCTTTAACGCATCAATGTCCTGAATGATTCCGAAAACCCTGTTGCAGAGGTCATCTTCAAATTCGGGAACCCCTTTTATCCTTACCCAGATCGTAACACCGTCATTACGCACAAGCTGAAGTTCCTCATCAAAAGAAATCCCTTGTCTTATGGCCCTGTTAAAGAGATATTTTATTCTTTCTCCGCTCTTTCCTTTGTAAAATTCCAAGGCATTTTCAAAAGTGGGCTGAAAATTATTTTGGGTTTTGTGAATTTCTCTTGTACATTGGGACCAGGACAGCTTCCGGGTCTTCAAATTGGCTTCCCAGCCTCCAACCTGGGCAACCGCACTGGTTTCCTCAAGCATTTCCTTGGTGTGAAACAGATCTTTTTCCAGCTTATCCCGGCGGATGAGGTCGGACTTCAGCTGTATATACACGAAAATAATGACCCCAACAGTGGCCACCGCTGAAAAGATGATAAATAAAACGGTCCAGTTGGAAGACTTATTCAGATTTTCATTTTTTACAGCAAGCTGGACTTCCTCGTATTTTACAAATTTCTGAACGAGCGTACGGCACTTATCCATGGCCCTCTTATTCTGCACCAGCTCCTCCGTGGTCATTAATATTCCTTTTTTACGGTTATCAATATAAGAGGCATATCCTTTCATCATCATTTCTGAAGTACGCAGCAGTTCAGCCAGGATATCAGTCTGGTGTTTATCCTTAAGATTAAGCCTGTCTTTTCCGGAAACAAGCAGCGGATATTCATTCCCGCTTTCCGTGAAAGGTTCAAGAAAATTTTTCCGGCCGGTAAGCTGATATCCCCGATTGCCCGTTTCAGCATCCAACAGCGTATTCAGGATATCTTTTACCAGACTTATCGATTCCTTACCTTTTAAGAAACTTTCCCGGTTCTCCATCTGGTTATGGATGCTGACATAAGATGCTATAGAACTCGCAATAAGTAGGATCAAAGAAAGTACTACTCCTATCTGGAAATTCCTTATCGTGTTTTTAGGCATTAAATAATAGTTTGGCGGGAAGATACTAAAACCAGATCAAAAAAAGAAAAACAGCTTACAGGAAAATCAAAATAAAAATCAACTTTTCATCATCAATAAAGCAGAAATCCAATACTGCCTGTACGATCAGTACAGAAGCAGAAAACAGATATAAACATGGCTGTCAACTATATACCTATCAGCTCATTGAGAGCAGGTCTGCACATTGAAAATATTATTTCTTAATTCATGTGATGTTTAACTAATAAAGTAAACTTTTGCCGGCAAAAAAGAAGATCCGAAAATACAAATAAGTCAGATACCGGTTGTCTAATACGTAAGGCTGGGCTTTTCTTCCGGTACCGGCATTTATGAAGAATATCAGATCAGTACTTTTGAATTTGCCCGGGAGTTTGCCGATGCGCTTCAGGAATACAAAAGCCTGTGCAGGGAATTCGCTTAGAATAAGTTCCATAAATATAATGAGATACATCCTGAGACTGCATTATCGCATCATGAAAGACAAGCTAGAAAAGTTCTTTCCTTCAAAGCCTGCCTGCTTTTATTACTTTCAATTCCGTTTTTCAGAAGGGTACGGAATATAACGGGATACATCACAATCATCAGGCATCATCCCTGATACGGTTCATAATAAGCAATGGAAACCTGCGGATGAAAAGCAAACATGAACGTTTCAAACCCTTTGTTTCCGTTAATGTCTTTGCTGAGCAGATATCTGTTGTCTATTATATCAATCAGCAGCAGGTCGGGCGTATGGAAAGTAAGCCCGATCTTATGCTTTAAGGGATCTTCCACGTTGGAGCTGATGAGATCCAGAGTAAAGTTTTCAACAGGAAAAAAAGTATTTCCGAGGACATCGGGGAGACTCCGGATTTCGCCTTTTAATTGCGAAACATAATTGGCGGCTGCCGAACTCAGTAAAAAGGGAATTTTCCCCGCGTGCGGGTTTTTAGACAGCAGTTCCCAATAATTCTTCACCGGATTTTCAGGATCATCAAATACCTGGTGCTGAATTTTATATTCAAAGTAGGTATCCTCAAAGACATAACGGTCCCAGACCATTTCGGAAGTCCGGTCGATCACGATCCGGAATGCAAGCTTTATTTTTGCCTTCATCTTTTCAGGTTTAATAAATAAAAAACAGGGCAGCATGATGATCCTGCCCTGATTCAAAAACAAATTAATATAAACTTCTAACAAAAAAAATATCCGGTAGGTACTCTTCGCTTTAAGAATTCCGTTCAATCCATCCTGAGAATATCGCTCCGGTTACGGTGATGATGAATATGTAAACCGGCTGTAAAGTTTAAAATTCCATTTTTTTCCGGGCTGTCTTATATCTCAAAAAAAAACACAAGTGCATTTTCACTTAAAGCTTCAAATTCCAGAGTTTCAATACCGTGCAGCACTATGGCATCCCGGGTTTCAAGCAGGCGGTTCTGAAATTCAAAAGCACCGTTGATCACCATTCCGAAAATTGAGGTATCAGGATGATGAAGAGCATAGACCTGTTCCTTCCGGCCTTCATAAAGCCCGATGAAATTCGGAAATTCCAGTTTTTCCGAAACCGGAAACAGGATATTCCGCTTTCCGATACGGAGCTCTTCCGTAAAAAATGCGTTTTCCGGCCTCAGCGATTGCAGCTCGATCATCAGGAAATCACTTTTTTCGGCACTCAGATAATTCTTGATGCTCACTTTTGATTTTTTTGTTGATTTTAAAGTAAAAACATTTTCCGGACTAATAATTTTCCGGAAACCGTTGATCCGGATCTTTCCGTAAAGCGTAAGAATGATCAGTGTTGAATTTTCCGGTATTTCCCATTCTAAACCGCCATTTTCATCCAGTATGACCTCGGTAACCTTTTTCAAATGGCCGGCATGACCTTCATCACCGATGATCCGACTGACAACGGATTGATTTTCTTTTGTCCATGATCCAAAATCAGCTTTACGGATCCGGGAAGGCGTCTGAACCAACATAATTTTAAGCATTAAAAAATTAAAAAAGCGGCATCTGACACCCTCTCCATCATCCGTTGCATGGTCATCTACCGCTTCGTAAAAACTAATAACGATCTTCTAAACCGATACTTTTATGGTATGAGACAACGCAAAACCTCCGCTTACGCTTCCCGAAATGCTGGACATTTCATTGGAAGTCCCGTCGCTGAAAACATTATCATTTGAATTATAGGTATAACCGCTCATGCCTTTATACCCCGTACTTGCCGCCACCTGCACCACTGCACTGTCGTTTCCTTCAGGAAATGCGATCTGGGTGACCAGCAGAGACTGGCCGGCCGTATTGTAAATATGAACGTGAATATGGGTAGCCCTGCCGCTGTACCAGCCCGGGAAAATAGAAGTGAATTTCACTTTTCCCTCCGCGTCCGTGGTCTGTCTCCCCCTTAAAAAATGGACGGATGTATAATTTGCCGACTGCATACCCGTTCCTCCGTATTCCGAGTAATTCCCGTCTTTATCGCAATGCCAGATATCGACGATCGCTCCCTGTAAAGCGGCACAGCCTGCTTTTACATTCTGGACGGTAATGGCAATGGTAAAGGGAACCCCGGTCCTGTCGCTCACGATATTGGATTGAACCAGACCGGAGGGTGACTTGGTGGGAAAAGGACCTTCGGTTTCCGAATTGGTGACGGAACAGGCCGTTGAGATGGTGTTGTCAATAGTCCCTGTAACAGAATCTGTGTCATCATCATTTCTGCAATGAATAAATATCGGGGCGGCCAAAGCCGTTACGCCGGCCAAGCCTAAGCTTTTTAAAAAGCTTTTTCTGTCAATGGTTTTCATACTTTCTCATTTTTTCTTGGATCAAAAGTATCTTTAAAATAACCGCTTGTGAAATTTATGAGGTAAACGGAAAAAATGTGTCGGTGAAATGTTTTTTAATCTCCGGATTGTTCAGAACTTAAAAATTTCCCTGAACTTATTGAATGTGAATCCGACCGTATTCAATTTATCTTTAAACGGTTACTTAATTAAGAAATAAAGTCAGGATTACTTCAGTCAGAACTTTAATTGGAATTCCTTCTGGTAAAACGAATAATCGGTTTACGCTTCTGGCCGGATTTATCCTATCCTGTAAAAGCCGTTCTTCAGGACTTTAAGACCATGTTGATTCAGCCGTATTCAACTTGAATTCACTCTTTTATAGAATTAAAAAAAGTTGAAGCCATTGACGCAGGATTCTGCATAAGAATTTTCATTAACAGAATTATTAAAGATTTAATTTGATGGTCAAGACCTTTGATCCTATTTTGACAGGATAAACTTCCTGCATCGGCAACCTCTTCCAGCCATTTAGTACTGATTTTACCCGGCTTTAGATTATTTATTTAAAATTCTAATCACCTCCTCTTTGTACGTATCTCCAATGGGAACAATAAACCCTCCGATATGAATATTTTTATTCACTACGGTTCTGATGTTTTCTAAAGGAATAATAAACGACCGGTGCACCCGGATAAAATCTTTCTCCGGAAGTTTTTCCAGGATACTTTTCATTGAAGAACGGGCGGTGATCGTTGCAGCATCTTTAAGATGGATCCGGATATAATCGTCAAGGCCTTCGATAAGCTGAATGGTGTCGAAATTGATTTTGTGAAGCTTGTAATCGGCACGGATCAGGAGATGCCTGGCCTCATTCGGCTCCTCAATATTTTTCACCTTTTCCACCGCCGTTCTGAACCGTTCAAAAGAAAAAGGTTTCAGAAGGTAATCCACGGCATTTACGCTGAATGCATCCACGGCATACTCCGAATAGGCGGTCGTGAAAATAACTTTGGTGTTTTGTGAGATGCTTTTATAAAAATCCAGCCCGTTTTTTACAGGCATCTCAATATCCAGGAAGATCAGGTCTACCGGAAATTTGTTAAGATGCTTCCGGGCATCGCTCTGCCTGTTGAACACCTTCTCCAGGGTTAAATTTTCAATTTTCCCGGCATAATTTTCTATAATCCTGAGGGCGAGAATCTCATCGTCCAAAGCAATGGCTCTGATCATATTTTACCTGTTTTTAGATTAAACTGACGGTTAAATCAACTTCGTAAATTTCTCCATTTTCACTGATCTTTACCGAATGTTTTCCGGGATAAGCCTGCCTGAGGTGTTCAAAAGTATTTTTCAGGCCGATTTTAAAACTGTTCTGACCATGAACGGAAGCATTGACAATTTTATTGTAAACCACAAAATTCAGAACACCTTCCACAACAGCGATTCTTACGGAGATCTTTGATTTTTCCTCCGCATTGAACCCGTACTTGAAAGCATTCTCAATAAAATTGATCAGCAGGAAAGGGACGATTTTCAGATTGTTGAAATCTCCGGCTTCGGTATAGGTAAAGTCCAGGCTGCTGTCCGTACGGATCAGCTGAAGGGCAATATAATCTTTGAGGTATTCGATTTCTCTGGTTAGATCGACAAGGTCCTTACTGCTTTCCTGTACAACATACCGCATCACATTGGAGAGCTTCAGGATTCCGTTCGGGGCATCGTCCGATTTCAGTAATGCCAGAGAATAGATTGAGTTGAGGGTATTGAAAAGGAAATGCGGCTGCAGCTGGTATTTTAAATTTAATAATTCAGCTTTCGCTTTCGACCTTTCAAGTTCTTTCTTCTCTATATTTCGGAAAATGAAAACCGAAGAGAGCAGTGAGAACAAAAACGGCAGCAGTGAGGAAAAAATCATCTGATAATAGGAAGTTTCATGCTGCGGGCCAAATCCGGGAAAAGGATGCCCACCGTCCATTGGCGGCGGTCTGTTGCCCACAGGCACCCGGTTTCCCATCTCCACCGGCGGTAGGTTTTGCCCGAAACTATTTCCCGACGTCAGCAGGTCGGGAACCATCACCATCAGGCCGAAACAGATCAGAATGCAGGCGGCATACACGGAAAATCTGTTTTTGCTGTACAATTTCGGGAGAAAGAGATTGAGGTTCAGGTAAAAGAATAAAATAACCAGTACGAACCGTATAAATTCCCTTTGAAACGGCGAAACCCTGAAGACGGATAATGTTCCGTCAAAATCCGGCGAAGAGACAATAGGAATCGACATCAGCAAAGGGATCAGGATAATATGCGGAAGAATTTTTTTCATTGAAAACTAATAAACATAAGACTTTGCACCCGGAGATTTTAAGTTTTTGTAATATAGGATTTTATCCGTCGATCTGCAAACTATTTTCAATCCGGGGGGAACATGAACAAACCGGGAATCTTCTGAATGCGATGCTAAGAAGTTAAGACTAAGTACAGCAACTCGGAAAAGTTTTTAGTGAAGGCAACTCATCGATGTATGGTCCGTTCAATCTGATTATTCGGAAATTGGAAACAGTCGTAACAGATTCATTGGGAAATACCGGCTGGCCTACGATGGAAAATCAATCTTTCATTTTAATTAAAAATCCGGCCGGCTGGCATTATCTGTTCAGTTGGGACAGCCTTTGGGGGCAGAACTGAGCAAGTCGGGCACTGAGACGATTTCGATATCCGTGAATGTTCTTAAATAGGCTTCAATAAACGGTTTATGAGCTGCACCGACAACCAGCAGGGCCCGGCCTCCCGCAATGGGGGCCGTCGCTTCCCGGATGGCCACGGCCATCCTTAAATTCTGAGCTTCCCATGCCGCAACACGTTGACGGCCGGCCTTTCCCATTTTTACGCTCCGAAGCATGGAAAACCACTGCGCATCGGCATCAAGCTCCCCGAAACGGGCCGAGTTCTTCCATTTCAATACCGGCATGACCTGAGCAGCAGAGCTCAGCTTCATGGTGTCTTCAGGAATAGCGCGGAAAGCTGCCGTATGGTGGTTGAATAAATCTTTTAATCCCGGTTCTGCGTTTACCGCATCCTGCATCTCTTTATTATCAGGAAGCAAAACATCACTGGCATGGTCGCCCGCTCCGTATACGCGCTCCAGGCCAACATCGGCAGCCAGACGGGCCGCTATGGATGACAGCTCGCTGCGAAGCTCAGCAAACCGGGTCAGGCGCTTTGCCAGTGAGACGGAAATTCCGTCCTGGGCGATCCGGTCGGCGGGAGCGAGGCGCATCCACTGTACCGTTGCGGAAAACGGCTCGGCAGCCGCTACAAACAAGGCAGCGAGGGATCGCCGCTGAGACGGGTTAAGCTCTTTTTTCTGAACCAGACTGTCTGCCTTTACCAATGCCCGGGCCGCGCTCAGATGCAGTTCGGCCTGGGCTGTTTTTGCCATTTCCAGCGTAGGCCCTGCATATTTGCCGGCATCCCCATGATAAGCCGCATAAGCGTCAAGACCCATGACCTGTTCGCCGGATAATGCTTCGGTAAGGATAACCTGCGGATCATAAGTCCGGAGCCGGCATAGAAGAGGTTCCAGCCAAGCTACCTGAAACCTGGCGGAGGCGGCATCGAGATGAGAGATTCCCAACACCATGACTTTGGTCTGAGGCAAGCCCAACTGTTTTTTGGCAGCTGCAGGATCAAAGGCCGTATTTTTTTGGGCATCTATAAATTCTGAAGAGATAAACATCAGAAAAGCAAACAGAAATAACCTGAAAATTAATTTCATAGAAAGTTTTTAATAACGGCCCGGGCGCCTTGTGTTTTATTAAACCCGGAAATGTAAATATAGGATAATTCGGGACTCGTTTCCGCTTTTACAAAAATACTGATCCTCCCATTTTCAGGTAGATCAAAAATTTTTAATGTCCAAGTAATAATTATTTTCAGAATTGCAGTTATTCTCAGCAACAACCGGCGGATGGCATATCGTTTGAGAATATCAGATATCAATAAATATGTATTCCCAAAGCCCATAGGCTATAATTTTGAACCCCTTTTATAAATATGAATAAACCAGAAGCCACCGGCGCTGAAGACAGTGATTTCAATATAAAGAACTTTTTTGCTTCTCCGGTTCGGGACGACAGCAATGACAGGTTTGCCCTCCTCATGACCGAGGCCATTAAGGGCATCAATTCCCTGAAGCCCATATCCGGGAACAGCAGTGCATTTCTTGGTGAAAACCCGGAACTTACCGTCACCCGGGATAAGGCCCAAAAAGCGGTACTGAAACCGGAAGGTGAATCTTTTACCGACGTTTTAAACCATATCATTTCCACATTCGAAGGTTTGCCGAATTGGGGCCACCCGTTGAATATGAGCAACATCTGTCCGCAGGAAAATTACGGAGCGCTCGCGGCATCGATGCTTACGCAGCTATTTTCGCCCAACATCCTGGAAGCGGAGTATGCCTGGAACACCTCCATTGCCGAACTGGAATCTTCTGCGATGTTGGCTGATCTGGCAGGCTGGGACGCCGGGAAGGCAGGGGGTATATTTACCTACGGGGGTTCAGGCTGCTGGATGTACCAGTTGAAATATGCCCTGAGCCGGGTTCTGCCAGGTTCAAGGGAGCGGGGCATCAGGACGGATGCAAAGGTATTGTGCTCGGAACAGGCCCATTACGCCATGCTGAACAGCACCGACTGGACAGGCCTGGGAATAGATAATCTTATTAAGATAAAGACCCTTCCTGATACCAACACCATGGATATTGCCCATCTGGAACAGGTACTCAAAGATTGTTTTGACCGTAAAATCCCTGTCGCTTCGGTTGTCTGTACGATGGCCAGCACGGATGCCTGTGCTTTCGATCCTGTGCAAGCTGTGAGGAAACTCCTAGACCGCTATCCGAATGATGATCAATACGGAAAAACCTTGCTGTATTGTGATGCTGTAATCGGATGGTCCTGGCTGGCTTTTAAAGACTACGACTTTGCCGCTAATCCTCAAAACTTTCCGGAATCCGTTTTGGAACCGGCTCAAAAGAATTGCCGTGCCATTCAGGAAATCCAATATGCCGATGCCTTTGGGGTGGATTTCCATAAAAATTTCTCTCCATTGGTAAGCAGCGTTTTTATGTATAGAGACCGGTCTGAATTTGAAATCCTGCTGAAGCGGGAAAGTTCGGCCTATCTGCAGGAACGCGGCGATTACAATCCTCATCATTACACCCTGGAAGTATCACGTTCCGCCGGCGGTTCAATGGCAGCCTGGGCCACCTTAAAATTTTTAGGTGCCCGGGGTATCCGGAGTGTTCTGGCTCACGGACTCCGAAATAAACATTATATGCTCCAGCAGCTGGAACCTTACCCTGATATGACCTGCGTAAACAGGGCTGATCACGGTGCCGTCCTGCTTTTGAGAATTTATCCCGAAGATACCGATGCCGCCCTGCAGTACACACAGGAGCTGCATGACGAAGCTTTCCGGAACCGGTTAATTGAACATAACACCTTTATTGAGAAAATATCTGACCGGTTATGGAAATGGTTCAGGGAGAAAAGGCAGATCGACGGAAAGTTTACGCCCTATCTCAGCATTACCAAAGGATTCAGGCCTGCAATGTATAATTTAAATGCTTCCGATCCTGAAGCCGTCATATATGCCCTGAAAGTTTATCCCGTAAGCACCTATATCACCAGGGCCGATATGCGGCATGCCATCCGCTGCATCAGGCTGGCCCGGAACGAAGTGGTTGAAGACCTTGCCATTCAAGTGTAAATATTTACAGGAATATCTAAATTAACGTGAACTCGAAGAAGGATCTGGATTAACAGGCCGGAAGCCGGAAGTTGATCCTGTCAGGATATGATCAAAAACCCTGATCCTGAACCCAAATATTTTTTTCATTCCGCCAAAAAGCGTTCTTATTTAAACCTCAATGCCTGATTTATATTGTTTTAAAGTTACGAAGGGATGGCTTACTACAGGATAGGATGAAGTCCTGTCAGGTGTAAGTGTTTATTTGTTCTGCCAGGAGGAATTCCATTTAAAATCCTGACTGAATCAGTTTAAATTTTGTTTTTGAATCAAGTAAATAGCTCAATATAATTTCAATACGGCCAAATTCACGTTAAATTACAGGAAGAGGAAGCTTCAAAAAGCTTTCTCTTATTTTTTAATTTATTGGTAAACTGAAATCCGTATCCGGAAATCCGCAGAAATAATCTTCAGTAGCGTTTTATTGCCGGTCCGCCGAATTTATTACGGCATGATCCAGCCCCATCATTCAGTATTCATAAAATCTTCTAACTGAATAATTTCCTGAACTCCAGCGGTGAAACATTGGTTTTGGTCTTAAAGAGCTTGCTGAAAGACTGTGAATGCTCAAAACCCAGCTCATAGGCAATCTCCGAAACGGAAAGTTTTGTGGAGGACAGTTTTTCCTTCGCTTTTTCGATCACGGTATTCTGAATGTACTGCTGGGTATTCATCCCGGTAAGCGAACTCAGCATGTCACTCAGGTAACGTTGTGAAAGTTTCAGTTCCGCACTGATGTATTTTACGGAAGGCAATCCGTTTTTCAGGCTGTTTTCTTCTTCAAAATAGCGGCTTAATAACCGATCCATTGCTGTAATGATATCATGGTTTACAGCTTTCCGCGTGATAAACTGCCGGTTGTAAAAGCGGTTGCTGTAGTTCAGTAACAATTCAATCTGGGATACCAGGACGTCCTGGCTGAAGGCATCGATATTCGTATCCAGCTCCCCGGCGATTACATCAAATAAACCGGCGATAATTTCTTTCTCCTTTGCTGAAAGAAACAGGGCTTCCGAAACATCGTAAGAGAAAAAGCCATAAGCATTCATCCGGCTTCCGAGCGGATAATTCCGGATAAAATCCGGATGGAAATACAGGGCCACCCCCTCATAGCTCTGCACATCCTCCGGCGGAAGAACGATCTGCTTAGGCTTCAGAAAGGCCAGTCCGCCTTCTTCAAAATCGTAATAATCCTGGCCGTATTTTATCTGTCCCCTGAAAGAAGGCTTAAAGGAAATTTTGTAAAAGTCCAGGCTTATTCTCTGTCTTTTGGGAAAGATTTCAACCGGAACCTTTTGATAATCAACCAATGCAATCAGAGGATGCAGGGGGGCAGGAAGTTCCAGAATACGCATCAGCCCGGATATGGTATTGATTTGTCGGATGTCTGTATGATGTTGCATTTCGGTAACGAATTTAATCAATTTTGTTTTGAAGGGCGAATAACAAGATCGCCGATTTCAATATCGGCCGGCTGGCTTATGGCGTAGAGCACCGCATCGGCAATAGCTGCAGGGTTGATGCCCATCTCCTCCATTCCATTCATAACCATGGTTTTCATTTCTTCGTTTTTGATATTTTCCGCAAAATCCGTTTTTACGAATCCCGGTGAAATCCCGGTGATGCGGATGCTGCCGTCCGACTCCTGCCGGAATGCTTCCGTAATGGTCCGGACGGCATTTTTAGTTCCTGCATAGACGCCCATCATCGGTACGATCTTCAGTCCCGCCGTTGAAATGATATTGACGATGTGCCCCGACTGCTGGCTTTTGAAAATCGGAACTGCCGCAGCCATTCCGTACAAAACCCCTTTGAGGTTAACATCAATCATTTCTTCCCAGCCTTCAATATCCAGTTCGTCGATGCGGCTTAACTGGCTGATACCGGCATTGTTGACGAAGACATCCAGTCTTCCGTAGTGGTCAACGGCGGTAGCCGCAAACCGCACCAGGTCGGCCTTATTCGTCACATCAATTTCAATACCGATGGCCTCCCCTCCGGCAGTTTTAATTTCCGCGACCAGTGCATTCAATTTTACGGTATTTCTTGCTCCAACAACAAGTCTGGCTCCACTTTCAGCCAGTTTCAGGGCAATAGCCCTGCCGATTCCGGCACTTGCGCCTGTAATGGCAACTGTTTTTCCTTTACTATTTTCCATCAGGGTCTGTCTTATTTGTCGATCTGTTCTTCTAAAAATTGGGGATACCGGTCACCGGAAAGTATAATTCCACCTGTTTTTTCGTCAATGGCTGCCAGGTCACCGGCTGTCAGTACAACATCTGTACTGCTGATATTTTCTTCCAGACGGTTCAGCTTGGTGGTTCCCGGAATGGGTACGATCCAGGGTTTCTGAGCCAGCAGCCAGGCTAAGGCCAGCTGCCCGGTGGTTACATTCTTCTGTACGGCAATTTCGGAAAGTGCATTGACCAATACCAGATTGGCATTTATATTTTCCTCAGTGAAACGGGGAAGCACATTCCTCCGGTCGACCTCATCCAGTTTTGCCGTGATCATACCGGTAAGGAAACCTTTGCCCAAAGGACTGAACGGAACAAACCCGATTCCCAGTTCCTCTAAAGTCGGGATGATCTCGTGTTCAGGTTCCCGCCAGAATAAGGAGTATTCGCTTTGCAGTGCTGCTACCGGCTGAACCGCATGCGCCCGGCGAATGGTCTTGACACCGGCTTCAGACAGGCCGAAATACTTTACCTTGCCCTCCTGTATCAGGTCTTTTACCGTTCCGGCCACCTCTTCTACCGGAACATCAGGATCCACCCGGTGCTGATACAACAAATCGATGTAATCGGTTCTCAGTCTTTTCAGAGAGGCTTCGGTAACTGCCCTTATCGTTTCAGGCCTGCTGTCTAATCCTGATGCGGGTCTCGCCTCTTTACAGCCGAATTTTGTAGCGATGACCACTTCTCTTCTGTATGGCCGCAATCCTTCACCAACAAGTTCTTCATTGGTGTACGGTCCGTAAGCTTCCGCCGTATCAAAAAAGGTAATTCCCCTTTCTACCGCATTGTGCAGCAGCCTGAAGGCATCTTTTTTCTCCATTCCTTTTCCGTCCAGAAAATTCAATCCCATACAACCGAATCCTAATGCGGAAACTTCCAATCCGCCGTTTCCTAATTTTCTTTTTTCCATACTACTTTTTAATATTTTTAAACTGACATTAATTTCTTTTACAAAATTGCGGATTGCCACCGTTTAAAAAGTAGCCGGATTGGTAATTGTTGTATCCGGATTTTCAGAAGGTCCGGAAACGGGACCGTTAATCAGCTTCTGATCTCATTGCAATAAATATAATGTGCTGCCGAGGGAAAATGACTTACAAACAGGAAGCCGGATGCCGGAAGTTTCTGTTGTTAACAAAAGGATTTTATGCAGTGAAACAATATACGCCGGAATATTTTTATTCCGGCCTTCCGGTATCACATCATACTTTCCTGCTCTGGTCCGGAGGCTTGACGGCTAACGGAAAACAGCATTTTCCAACCGTTCCAGACGGCTGAGAATATCCGTAGGTAAAGCATGCTCTCCAGCGGACACGTGCCCTTTAATCCTGTAAAGCGGATGGTGCTTTACGTCTTTTTCATCCTTACCGGTAAAGCGCTGCAGAAATCCTGTTCCGTCAATCCAGACCAGCGGTGAGGAACTGCCTGCTTTTTCGAGGCTTAAAAATAAAAGATCGCCTTCCTGATAAGGATATAACCCGGGTGTATTTTCCCTGAACTCATAAATCAGATCGACGTTTGCTAATATTTTTTGCAAAATAACATCCTGTACGGGATCGCCATTTGAATAATACAGGATGTTATCCGTCTTGACGGCCGTTTTATCAGACTCAAACATCAGATGGTCGATATCGGAAACACTTACCAGCTGATTCACCTGCAATGTTTCCGTCAAGAGTTTATCGAGGTTGAGGTTAAAGTGGTTGGCCACCTTCAGTATCGTTTCAATTTTAGGTTCGGCCCTCCCCTCTTCATAAGAACTGATGACTCCCCTGTTCAGATCAAACAGATCGGCAAATGCTTTCTGACTCAAGCCTTTTACCTGTCTTATTTTTTTGATGTTGATGCCGAAAAAACTCATAAGCCTATTTTTTTAGCAAATATAGGAATTAAAATAAATTAATGCTAAAAATATTTGCAATTATAAAATTTTAATCTATATTTGTGTAATAAAATTTGAATAAAAACAGATGATCATGAAAAATCAGATATTCAGAACGGTTAAAGAATGGCTGCTGGATGCGGAGTTCACTATTACCCTGGAAGACGAAGCCCAGAGAATCCTGATTATTGAACAGGAATCAAGCGGAATTAAAAATATGATACTCATTGTTTCCGACTCCATCCTTATCATGGAACAGTTTCTTTTTGAAATTAAAAATCCGTCGGAAGCAATCTACCGCTCACTGCTAAAGAAGAACAGGGATATTGTGCACGGTGCCTTTGCCCTGGACCAGACCGGGAAAAGAGTGATTTTCCGCGATACGCTGCCAACGGATAATATGGCACAAAATGAAGTGCTGGCTTCCATCAACTCTCTGGGAATCCTGGTGGGTGAATTCAGTAAGGAAATGATTGAAATGAGTAAATAAAAACACCTAAAAAGAATTAAAATGAATATTTTTTCGAGACTGCTCAACATAGGGAAAGCTGAGATCCATTCGGTGGTCGACGGTTTTGAGGATCCCATCAACCTGACGGAACAGGAAATCCGTGAGATGAAAGAACAGCTGAACAACGGCACGGAAGCCCTTGCACAGCTCAAAGCGCTTTCGATCCGGAAGAAAAATGAAGCCGAAGCAGAGCAGCAGACAGCTACCGATTATTACAACAAAGCCTATATCATTCTCCAGAAATCAGAGCTTGGGGAACTTGAAGCGGCAGAGGCCGACCGCCTGGCAAAGGAAGCACTGAAAAGACAGGGTACTGCCCGCAAAAACGCCCGGCAGCTGGAAGGCGAATATACGGAACTCCATTCTGCATGCGAAAAAATGCAGGGAAGCATCAACCATCTGAAATCGAATATATCCAAGTGGGAAAACGAGCTCAAAACCCTCAAAGCAAGAGTGCAGGTAAGCGAAGCCACGCGCGATATCAATAAAAAAATGACGCTGATGGATACCGGAAGCACGGTAAGCATGCTGGAAAAACTCAGGGAGAGAGCCGCTCAACAGGAAGTTCTCGCAGAAGCTTATTCCAATATGCCGGAAGCAGGAAGGACCATTGATGATGAAATTGATGCAGCCGTGAACCGGTCCGACAGGCAGGCTGAAGAAGCCCTGCAGAAAATAAAGGAAAGCTTAAAAAAGGAATAAACTATGGCCAGCCAGCAGGAATTTTTACAGACCGCTTTTACCCCGGTGAATACCGTTCTGAGCGTATTGCTGATTATGGCGGTCCTGTACTGGGTCTTCACCATCATTACAGGACTGGATATAGACGTCGGCATGGATGCCGATCCTGATATCGACCTTGATGCCCCCGACGGCCAGGTGCATGTTCCCGAAGATCCTTCCGCATGGATCCAGTTTTTAACATTCCTGAATCTGGATATTGTGCCGGCCACTTATTTCCTTACCCTTGCGCTTCTTTTTACCTGGCTCGGATCATTTTATGCGGAGCTGTTTTTTTCTTTCGGAACCTGGCTTGCAGCATTGCTTGTTTTGCCGCTTTTCAGCACCAGCCTCCTGCTGACCAAGCTGATTTTAAAGCCGCTGAATCCCTTTTTCAGGGAGATTAATCATAAAGGGGAAAAAGCCCATGATTTCCTGGGAAGAGAAGGTAAACTGAAATCCACCATTTACGGGAATAAAACAGGAATTCTTGAGGTTTTCATCGGGAGCGATCCTATGACCCTGATGGCGAAAAGCAAAGACGGCGAAAGAATCGAGCATGGTACCACCGTTATCATCGTGGACGAAGACCCCCAGAGGAAATTTTATTACGTCGCAACGGAGATCCGGTTTTAGGAGATCATCAGCTTTATCTTTCGATACGGATTTACGGCTATGACCTTCCGGATTTCCATACTTTGAATACAGGCCCGTTTACCGGTTCTGTTAAATCGGCATGCTGAAATAAACGGGTGCAAAAGCTGCATCCGACCTATAAAAACATATATTAAAATCAATAAACTATACAATATGAATACTACTTTAATTGCAGGAATTGTCGTTATTGTGATCGCATCCATCGGATTAATTTTCTGGATCCTTTCCATGTACAAAAAAACCGTTCAGGGGATTGTGATCCTGAGAACGGGTTACGGGGGCACCAAAGTGTTCTTCAATGCCGGAATCGTCATTCCGGTTATCCACAGGATGGAATCAATGGATATTTCCGTAAAGAAACTCGAGATTGCACGGGAAGGAAAAGCCGGACTGATCTGTAAAGACAATATGAGGGCAGATATCCAGGTGGCCTTCTTCATCCGGGTAAACAAGTCGGTGGACGATATCGTGAATGTAGGACAGACCATCGGCTGCCAGAGGGCGTCCGATATCCATACGCTGAGGGAGCTATTTGAAGCCAAATTCTCGGAAGCGCTGAAAACGGTTGGTAAAAAATTCGAATTCATCGAGCTTTATGAGGCAAGGAGTGAATTCCGTCAGGAAATTCTCGACATCATCGGGACGGACCTGAACGGCTATGTACTGGACGACTGTGCGATCGATTACCTGGAGCAGACTTCCATTGAAAGCCTGGACAAAGATAACATCCTGGACTCCGAAGGGATCAAAAAGATTACCGAATTAACGGCCACCCAGAACATCAAAGCCAACCAGGTGCGCAGGGATGAGGAAAAAACCATCACCAAACAGAACGTGGAAGCCCGCGAAGCTATTCTGGAACTGGAAAAGCAACTGGCTGAGAAAGAAGAATCCCAGAAAAGAGAGGTAGCCAACATCAAAGCCCGTGAGAATGCAGAAATCCTGAGAGTAAATGAAGAAGAAAGGCTGAAATATGAAACGGTACGGATTGCCACCGAAGAAAAGCTCCAGATTGCAGAGGAAAACAAGCTGAGACAGGTGGTTATCGCAGCCAAAAATAAAGAGCGTGCAGATCTGGTGGAAACGGAAAGGGTACAGAAAGACAAAATGCTGGAAGCCACCGAAAGAGAAAGAATTGTTTCCCTGGCACAGATCGAAAAGGAAAAAGCAATCGAGCTGGAGAAGAAAAACATTCAGGATGCGATCCGCGAGCGCCTGACCATGGAAAAGACCGTGGTAGAAGAACAGCAGACCATCAAAGACCTGGAAGCCTTCAAGACTGCAGACCGGATGAAGCAGGTGGAAATTACCCTGGCCAACCAGGAAGCAGAGAAAAAACTGATCCAGGAAACAAAGGCTGCGGAAGGCAGAAAACTCGCAGCAGAGAAGGATGCCCAGAAATACGTTATCGAAGCCCAGGCCAAAAGAGATGCTGCCGAAAAAGAAGCGGAAGCCCGAAAAATTATTGCGGATGCCAAAGCCAAAGAAGAGGCAACCGTAGGATTGTCCGAAGCCCAGGTTCTTCATGCCAAGGCGGATGCTGCCGAGAGACAGGGAATCGTAGAGGCCGTCGTGATCGAGAAAAAAGCGGATGCTATAAAAAAAGAAGGTATTGCCCAGGCCGAAGTCATCAAAGAAAAAGCACTGGCAGAAGCTGCCGGAATTACCGAGAAAGCGGAAGCCATGAAGAAGCTGAACGACGCAGGAAAAGACCACGAGGAGTTCAGACTGACGCTGGCGAAGGAAAAAGAAGTGGAACTGGCCCAGATCGCCATCCAGAAAGATATTGCCCAGGCCCAGGCCGGCGTTCTGGCAGAAGCCTTCAAATCCGCGAAAATCGATATTGTAGGCGGTGACCATACTTTCTTTGACAATGTGGTGCGGCAGGTTTCTGCAGGGAAAGGACTGGATAAATTCATCAGCCACAGCGAAAATGCGCAGCTGGTAAAAGAGCACCTTCTGGGAGACGGTGAAAATATGATCGGGAAAGTAATGGGAATGGTCGACAAATACAATATCTCTTCGGAAGATATTAAGAATATGAGCATTGCAAGCCTTATCTTCAGGCTGAACGGTGTGGCCAATCCGCAGGAAAGAGGCCTGCTGGAACGGGCTTTGGATATGGCTAAAACTTTAGGGATCGACCAGAAACCGGTCCGCTAACCCTCATCCGGCCATGTGATAAAACGCTCATTGGATTCATGATGATCCCCGGGACGTTTTATCCGGGCGGATCGGTTAAAAGCATTTTACTACAGATGACAGCCTGAAGGCTGCCTAACATTTAATACCACACACGATGTCAGAACAAATTCATTCAGGGACATACGAAATCATTCAGAGCCGTCTGAACGAACAGAAAAACGATCTTATCCAAAGGCTTCAGAAGCTGAACGGAAAACGCAAAGAGATTTTCGGCGGAGCAGATTTTTCACTCATTGCCAACGAAAGGATTTCCACGGAACACAACTGCATTGCCAAGGATATTTTTTCGCTGAAAGATCTTCTGATCTTCGGTTCGAATGCGCATCTGGGCCTGCAGAACGAGATCAGTATCTCGGATGTGTTTTCAGTGTACAGAATCAGTAACGGCCGTTTTGAACCGCAGGAGGTTTCACTGATAGGAGACGATACCTTTAATGAAGAATTCAAAAACCTATATAAATACTACAGGAATACCTTTTTTGCCCGTTTTCATTTTACCGAAAATTATCTGTACATGGTTTTTCAGCTGTCTGAAAGCCCTTCGGATACCAAAGCGTTCAAATGGCTGATCCGGGATTCACAGCTCGTTTATGTGGACTCACGGAGTGCCTCCGAAGTTACTTATCCACCGCAGCACGGATTTAGCTGGACGAAAGCAACGCGCGATATGCAGCGCAGCGGAAAATTTCCGCATGTCTCGCTGGCAGATAAGGTTTTTGTGGAATCCATGGGCGGAGATCTTACGATTAAGATCGAAGACAATACCGATACCGGAAAAGGGATTTATTCCGAAGACGTCCTTCATAAAGACCAGAACCTTGATGATGCGGAAATCCACTTCTGCGATCTGGACAATCTGGTTCTGTTTAAGATCAAGCCCTATCAGGAAACCGAGAGGTATTTTATCTACAATCATAAAGAAAAAACGGTCTCCAGAATCGATACGCTGAAGCATTCTGCCGTCCTGCTGCCGGAAAATCAGGGCGTCCTGTTTTCAAACGGCTACGCGCTGCAGACCGGCGGCCTGAAAGTTATTTCCCAGGAGGTCAACCGGCTTCATTACCTGAAAACGGTTCAGGAGCCGAACGGTGAAAATTTCCTGTATGTATTTTATGACGACAGGACTAATAATTACCAGCTGATTTCCTACAACATCATTACCCAGACCATCGAAACGCCGATCCGGTGCAGCGGCTATTCGCTGCTGTCTGACGGCAGGCTTATCTATTTAAGGGAGAGTGTGGAAACCACCAAGCATCACCTGGCCCAGATCTGGCAAACCCCTTACTCCAAAGAACTGCTTCCGGATCAGGATCAGTCGGATACGTTTCTCTATAAAATCGGCAACAAGGATATTGTGAGGGTAATGGCAGAAAGCCAGGAGCTGATTACGCTTCTGAATAAAAAAGATTCTTACAGCGGGCTGTATGACGATATCGTAAAACTTTCCACTGCAATCCTGGATGCTTATTATTTCCTCGGCAATGAAGAGGTGGAGCATATAGACCGGCCTCTAAAGGAAATCAGGAATATTGCCCACGCGGCCATCAACGAGTACGAAAAGGTGGTTGAGCAGAAAAAAAATACGGGTGAAGCTGTTGAAAAGATCAGAACAGCCTGTGATAACATCCTGGAAGAAACGAAGAGAATCCATTACTCGCAACTGACGGAATATATCGACATGCTCTCCCGGATCCGGGCACTGCGCGGGGAAATCACCGGTGCAAAAGACCTGAAATATGCTGATGCGGCAATGCTGGACGCTTTGGAACAATCGCTTGCCGACAGGTCCCAAGCGCTTTCCAATGCCTGCGTGGACTTCCTGCTCCAGGATGATGCCCTGCTCCCCTACCAGGGCAGGGCAAAACGGATTTCAGAAAGTATCGTCAATTTACAGAAGGCGGTAGAAACCAGACGGGTAGAAGAAGAAATCAATGAGCTCTCCGGACAACTTGACCTTTTGGTTGATGTTGTCAATAATTTAAAAATCGAAGACACTTCCCAGTCAACACAGATTATTGAAAACATCTCGGTAATTTTTGCCAGGCTGAACCAGGAACGGCTGGAACTGTCCAAAAGAAAACGGGAGGTATCCGGAAAAGAGCAGTCTGCGGACTTTCAGGCGCAGATGACATTGTTTGACCAATCGGTTATTAATTTTCTGGAACTTTCGCAGACGCCTGAAAAATGCGATGAGTACCTGACCAGGCTTTCCGTGCAGCTTGAAGAAATGGAAACAAAATTTGTGGATTTCGATGAATTCATTCAGAAGCTCGGTGAAAAACGGGAAGAAGTATACAGCCATTTCCAGAATAAAAGCGTTCAGCTTACCGAAGCGAGAAACAGGCGTACCGAACGTTTGTATGATTCTGCCCTGCGGATTTTAAAATCGGTTCAGAGCAAAGCCGAATCTTTTGGCTCCGGGAATGAGATCAACGGATATTTCGCCACCGATCTGATGGTTGAAAAGATCAGGGATCTTTCCAGACAGCTGAAGGAGCTGGAAGATGCTGCTAAATCGGAAGAAATTGAGACGTTGCTTAAAACGGCCCGGCAGGAGGCGGTCCGGAAGCTGAAAGATAAAAATGAAATCTATGCCGACGGAGACCATGTGATTGCTTTGGGCGATTACAGATTCGCCGTGAACCGTCAGCAGCCCGACCTGACCCTCGTCCTGCGGAATGCACAGTATTATTATCACCTAACCGGAACCGCTTTCTATGAACCCCTTGATTCCGGAGCCATTTCGGAATATCAGGAAGTGTGGAACCAGGAATATATTTCGGAAAACAGCCAGGTAAAGCGTTTTGAATACCTGACGTGGAATGTTTTTTCACAGAATAAAAATTTAAGCACTGAAGAAAAGAACCGGAAATCCATACGGTATTTTATAGCGGAGCACTTCGGGGAAGGCCTGGTAAAAGGTATCCATGATGAGGATGCCCTGACCCTGGTTACAAAGCTACAGCAGATGACCAATGAATTGGGACTGATGCAGTTTACCTTTGAAGAAAGAGCCCTCGCCCAGCTGTTCTGGTATTTTCTGGATCAGGAAAAAAAAGACTATTACCGGAAACAGTTTGAAGCGGCAGACCTGATCTCATCATCGTTTATTACCGATAGCAGCTTCGGGTACCTCAATATGGAACTGGCAGATGAAATCGGATCGTTTGTTCAAGGAACCCATCTTTTTACCGGAGTTAACACGTTGAACGCGGCGGATTACCTGAGAAAAGAAAATAAGCAGGCATTTCTGGTTTCGGAAGAAGCAGGCTCACTATATGGATTATTCATGAAGGATTTAGCGGAAAAAGGAAAAGATCTGGAATTTACCGACCGGTTGAATGCATTGAAAGCCTATCCTCAGGCATGCTTTTTTATTGCCGAAAGTGCCCTGACTGCATTTTTACAGCATTCCGGGAAGCAGGATGATCATGATATTAAAAAAGAAACGGCTGTTTTTCTGGTTACGCAGGCTTTTAATGCTGAAAATATCCGTCATGCAAGTTATAAAATGACGTTGCCAAGCCTGAAGTCACTGGAAAAAGATACCGGATACCGTTTAAATTATTATGAATTCATTTCCCGGTTATCTTACTTTACCGAGACGGTTGTCCCTAAATACAGGCAGCTTCAGGAGCTCAAGGCAAAATGGGTGCGGGACAAAAAGAAAGCCCTGAAAATCGATACTTTCAAATCCCGGGTTTTAAGTTCTTTTGTTAGAAACAGGCTGATCAATGAAGTGTATTTTCCGCTGATCGGAGCGAATATGGCCAAACAGCTGGGAACCGCAGGCGCCGACAAGCGTACCGACCGGATGGGCATGCTGCTTCTGGTTTCTCCGCCCGGTTACGGCAAGACCACGCTGATGGAATATATGGCAGACCGGATGGGACTGGTTTTTATGAAAATCAACGGGCCCTCCATCGGGTACGATCCTGTTTCCACCGATCCCGCTGAAGCGAAAAATGCCGGGGCCAGACAGGAACTTGAAAAGCTGAACCTGGCGTTTGAGATGGGCGATAACGTGATGCTTTACCTTGATGACATCCAGCACTGCAACCCCGAATTCCTGCAAAAGTTCATCTCGCTGGCGGACGGACAGAGAAAGATTGAAGGAATTTATAACGGAGAAAGCAAAACCTATGATTTAAGGTCTAAACGTTTCTGCCTGGTCATGGCCGGAAATCCATACACGGAAAGCGGTGAAAAATTCCGGATCCCGGATATGCTGGCCAACCGTTCCGACACCTATAACCTGGGAGAAATTTCAGGCAGCAGGACGGAACTTTTTGATCTGAGCTTAATTGAGAATGCCCTGATGTCCAACGAATACCTTACCCGACTGACCCAGCCCGGAATGGAAAATCTTTACCGTCTCTATGACAGTGTTCTTTCCGGTTCGCCGACAGTGGACCTGGAAGGAAATTTCAGTACAAATGAAATCTCGGATTTCAGGAGCGTGCTGGAAAATACCCTGCGCGTAAGGGATGTGGTTCTGAAGGTCAATAAAGAATACATCGCTTCTGCTGCAATGGCGGATGAATACCGGAATGAACCGGTCTTTAAGCTCCAGGGTTCCTACCGGAATATGAATAAGCTGATCGCACAGATCCAGCCAATCCTGAAGCATGAAGAAGTCGTCCAGCTCGTCCTGAATCATTACCGGAACGAAGCTCAGACCCTGACGACCGGAGCAGAATCTAATATGCTTAAGCTGAAGGAACTGATGAACCTGATGACTGAAGATGAAGCTTTGCGCTGGCAAGAAATAAAGAAGACCTTTCTTCAAAACAAAAGCATGAAAGGCTTCGGTGAAAATGACCGGATGGCGCAGGTAATCGCTATGCTGGCCCAGTTCAGTGAAGGCCTGAACGGAATAAAGGAGGTATTGAAAAACCACTAACCCGGTTGATGCGATAAAAGGACCTGTATGTTCAGTGCGGTTTTTGATGCTTAATCCTGTTCATCAGTTTACTATTTATAATTTGATTAATTTACCCTATGGAACTGTTTATCCTGTTTTCCAGCCTTATTACGCTGGCTGCTTTTTTTTCTTATCTGAATGTAAAATTCTTCAGGCTTCCTTCCGGGATCAGCCTGATGCTGATGGGCGTGCTTTCCGCCCTGGGCATCATTACGGCCGGTTATTTTTCTGAAGGATTTACCGAAATGATCCGGGAGAAACTTTTGTTAATCGATTTTTCGGAATTCCTGCTGGGCATCCTGCTGAGTTTTCTCCTTTTTGCCGGATCGCTGCATGTATCCGTTCCCGATTTACGAGAATCGTCCAGAAGCATCATCAGCTTTGCTACCTTAGGAACCCTGATTTCAACGGCTGCCGTTGGGTTTGCTTTATTTTACATCCTGCCGTTATTCAATCAGGAGGTCCCGATCCTCTATTGTATGCTCTTCGGGGCTCTGATCTCCCCCACGGATCCCATTGCTGTCATGGGGATTCTGAAAAAAGTGAATCTCTCTAAAAAAATAGAAACCAATATCGTGGGAGAATCCCTTTTCAATGACGGGATCGGCGTGGTTATCTTCGCTACCTTGCTGAAAACAGCTTCTGCCGGAACCGGAAACTTCGGAGCGGCAGATATTGCCGGGCTCTTTGTACGGGAGGCTTTCGGAGGGCTTCTGGCAGGGCTTGCCATCGGCTATGCCGGTTACCGGCTGATGAAATCCATCGATCATTTTCAGACTGAAATCCTGATTTCGCTGGCCATGGTAATGGGAGGTTACAGCTTATGTCACGCCCTTCACGTATCCGGACCGCTGGCGATGGTAATGGCCGGCATAATGACCGGAAACCGTGGCAGGGAGCTGGCAATGAGTGATATGACCCGGGATTACCTCGGAAAATTCTGGGAAGTGACGGATGAGGTTCTGAATGCGGTGCTATTTATGTTGATCGGGCTTGAAATTGTGGTGGTTGCATTTGATATCCATTATCTTTTCATCGGTATTATCATTGCGCTGGTGCTTATCGGAGTCCGTTTCTTTTCCCTGTATGTGCCTACTTTCCTATTCCGGTTTAAAAAAGCGTTGGGGAACAGGTCCCTGCTGATCATGACCTGGGGAGGGCTCCGGGGCGGTATATCGGTAGCCCTGTCATTATCCCTTCCGCCAAGCCCTTATAAAAATATCATTGTTTCCATTACATTTGTTGTGGTGATTTTTTCCATCATTGTTCAGGGAATAACGGTTGAAAAAGTAATTAAAAAACTGAAAAGTTGAGATTCCTGATCAAATGACCTGAACCTGAAGTACGCTGACTGAAGGGTTGGATGCGGGAAGCTGGATGCCGGAAGTTTTTACCGTTAATAATAGAGCCGGAGATTATGCATGCTATTTAGTTTTTTTGTTACCGGCCAAGATCTTATCCGTACTAAAAGCTAGGAAGGCAAGCCGGATATTTTTCAGATTACTATCCGAAAACTTTATTTAAGACAGCTTAGATGAGCCAAATATCCTTACTTTTATATTATGTTGACTAAAGAATCGGCTTTATCCCAGAGCATTACTATCCGGGCAGTATATTTAAACAATTAACAGCTGCTGTTTCCCGGATCCTATTTTTAACTTTACAAAAGGAAGCCCTTTCAAAAAGGCATAGTAAAGATATAAAAAAGCCATTCAATTTACTGAATGGCTTTTCTTCATCTCAAAATTAGTTTATTAATACACTATCAATTTTTAGGTCGTACTCTTTTCTGCAGTCAGTTTTCCGGCTAGCTTTGAAACCTTCAGAAGACCTTTTCCGAGCTTTTTAATAGAAGCACTGTCTTTTGTATTTTCAGCTTTATCAGCCGCTTCTACCGTTGCATTCCCCAGCTTTTCCAGCAGACTGCAGATCTTTTTGTTATCTTTTGCAGACATGGCTTCCTTCAGCTTTTCCAGATCATGTAAGATAGGCGCAAATCCTCTCCTGTCTTTAAGGATTTTAATCCATCCGGTAATATTGGGTGCCGCACCGGTCTTGGATTCTTTTTCAATTCCGGTTTCTACCAGTTCGATTGTTTTTTCAACGTGTTCTAATTCAGATTGTTGTTCGCTCATAATTTTGTTTTTTGGTGTATACCGGATCAGACAATACATATGCCAAAACCTCTAAAAAATCAAAAATATGGTATATAAATATTCTTTTATTTTAATTTTAAGTCAAATAATTTACCTATTTAACGAATTAAAAATCAACCCTTTGAAACTTTTGAATAGTGTTTTTAAGAATATAAAAAATCCACCACCAGAAGACTTGTGGTTCCCGGTGATGGATTTGTAGTGAAGTATACTGCTATTTTTTAGTTGACGTTCATTTTTTTACCAGATAAACTCACATGGGAGTTGGCTTTCGGCGATTACTCTCAGTGATTTGGTTACATATAACCTTAGGAAAGCACCTGGCTTGACACTATAAACAGGTTTACCCTGTACAAGAACAGTCATAGGATAATCTTTCTGATCGAAATTGTAGATCACAATCTGCTGTTTAGGATAAATTTCTTTGAAATTAACAGACATTTTAATCTCCTCGCCGATAATGTGGATTAGCCTGTTTCTGTCGTTCACTTCAAGATTGCCTGAAGAATCGATCTCGTAATGATGCGGATCCAGCCGGATGGCATACTCGGATTCGTCATTGACGATTTCGTCCCTTAACTGCGCAGTACTGCCGTCACCGACAAAAACTTCATCACTGATCGCATTTGCACTGATAACCCCTGCCGATGCCATGATTGGAGCAACAAACTCTTTTGCGCCGGATATAAGTTGCGTTCCAGTTGTCGTAACAAAATCATTAGAATTAAAGCTGCTTTGACTTACGTAATTATCCGTAAGATATTTTCTCTGTACAAAACTACCATCAAACATTGGAACTTTATACTGAGCGAATATCCCTTCATTGTTAATATTATAGGCATTGGAAGAACCATTGTTCGAAGAAGTAATATATACACCTCCTGGGTATAGATTTAAGTTACTGAAAATTGTACCATTCTCATTGGCCGCTACATTAAATCCATTTTCAATGTCTGCTAATAATTGAAAGCTTTGACCAGGAAAATATGAATTATTATAATCCGAAACCCAAAGTTTACCTTCGTAATATTGGTCCCTACCAATTTGCACTTTAGAATCAGGCGTTGAAAGAAGACCAGTTAGATTATTGGTTCCGGTTAATGGGATATAATCGCTTTGATTATTATAAGCGTCAGTCCAATTATCAATATCTGATTGAGTGAAGTCATTATTTCCCCAATGTCTTACCCAGTTGCTCCATCCTCCATCAGCTTTGGTTCTTGAAACAATATTGCCATTGTATCTTTCAGCTTGTATCTGTGTAGCTGAATATATATTCTCTGTTTCTAAGTGAAGTAAAGCTCTATATCCATCTTTTGCACCGGTATAATTACCAGAATTAACCGCTCCATAAGCAATACTGTAAAATCCTGTTTGAGATAGAGTATTTAAATCATGATTAGAACCAGTGTAGTCAATTGCAAACTTGTTTAAGTAATTGGTTAATTGATTTATAACCCATGTCTGGTAACCATCAGGATTAAAATTACCTGCATGATAAACTAAATAACCATTAACATAAGCTCCTGATGCATTTGCCAAAAACCAATTTAAGTTTTCATTATTATACGGTTTGACAACAAACCCTGTAGATACGCCAAACCCATCGGTATCATCGTTAAATCTTTGAACATAGTGTGCAGAATCACTATACCCAGCAAGGAGTAATTTTTGACCGCTTGTTAAGCCTATTCCTGCATTAAATGTCTTTTGATGAATTATGGTTTGAGGTGTATCTAAGGTTACCGGGCTTAAATTTACGTTATCCCAAATTCCCCTCCATGAAGCACCGTTAGCACCATCTGGATTATAGAATGTTTTGTAATACAAGCTATTACCATGTCTTCCCATAAAATCAGTGGTAAAAGAGTTTGCAGACATTCGCATAAAGGTACCATATTCATTCATTGGAAAATTAGTATTTCCTGTACCATTGGGTATCTCTACTGATGCTATTTCTGTGCCTATTGGTAACTGATTAGCGTTGGTATTTGAAGTAAATGTAATACCTCTGTTCATCAATGCGGAACTATAAGCTTGTTTCCATTGGGCCGAATTGCCATCAATTTCACTAAAAATTCGCCCTGTCTGATCAAACGTAATCACATCACCTTGTGTTCCTCCACCTGTAACATAAAAGTTTACTCCTGTTGGTGATTGATAGATGCTCCAATCTTGTGGTACATTTGGGTCGTTAAGAACAAACCCTGCTTGCTGATAGAGTGTTCCTGTCATGGTATCACCTGATTTTTTAACAGAATTCGTAGCCAAATCATATCCTTGCTTCCATTGGGCCGAATTGCCATGGGTACTGGAATAGATTGTTCCGTTGTTCCCAATATACACTGCAAAATTTGAAGAATCACCAAAATGGAAATTGATACCTTCACCATATTCTATACCACCAGCATTAAAACCGCCTTGCTGGTAAGAAAGACCATATTGATCTGAATTAGCAAAAGACCATATTCTGTTCCTTCCAGCCACATAATATGTATTTTGAAAACCATTATCTGAGAGTGAAAGCCCTGCTGTCCTTATATTACCTTTTGAATAAATACCCAGATACGGAATATTGCCTTCGTCTTGAAAAGCGTTGGAGACGAGCAATCCACCCATATATGCTTTCTGAGCTTCACTTCCATTTAAAAAACCAAAAGGTGTAGAAGCATTAATACCTGTGTAACCGGCAATGGTATACTTCTTCCAATAATCTCCTAATTGTGATGATAATGCAAAATCGGATAAAGGCTTATGACCGCCGCCGGCTAATAAAATTGAATTGTCATCTAATCCGTTTTTTATGAATCCGTTTGTCTTAATCGGGAAATAGCCATTCCAATCAGTACCAACAAAGTGAAATCCACCACCATCGAATCCTAATTGCCCAATGCTAATACCTTCTTTATAAAATGTCATCGCTGGATTTACCGGATTTATGGCATAAACTATCAATGAGTTATCGCCCCAACTACTGCCATAGGTATCAAAAAACTTTCTGTTTGTTATATGCTGAACTGTATCGGTAGTTAAAAAATCAGATAATGATTTATGTCCTCCACCGCCTAAAAGAACATAGCTATCATCTGAATTTTCTTTACAAAAAGCGTTTGAATAAACTGGTTCAAAACTGGTATTATTAATATTTCGGAAATAAAAACCATTCCCCCTGTATTGAATCGTTGCTGCGTATGAACCACCTTGATGGAATGATAATGCTGGGAAAATTCCTGGACTGGCAGACCCACCACCTCTTATTTCTAAGGCTGTTTCATTATATGCGTTACCAGTTGCACCACCAATACTTTTTCTTCCGTTAATATTTTGGAATGTATTAAGTGTAACATAATCAGAAACCATGTTATTCCAGGAATCTACATTAGCTTGATTGAAATGACCTGAATGCCAGTAATCAACAAAAGATTGATAAGTTGCAGGACTTTGGAAGGTTCCTTGCCATTGTCTTAACCCAAAACCGTTCTTTTTAAAAGCTATCAAATTTTGATTACCACCGGATGCGTCCGGATAACCACCAAAATGTAAAAAATCTGCCCAAGGTGCAGTATTATCGTTATTCCATGCTGTAAAGCCGAATTGTAATTTAGCTACTTCAATATTTTCCGGCCGTAAAATTCTGGCATCACCATAGCCTTTGTAAGTAAACCAACCATCTAAATAGTTTTGAGTTACTCCATAAGCAGGATGTGTTTTTGGGATGAAATTTGCATTAGTCCAATTTCTTGTAGCTACTTCGCTATTGTTATAAAATAACTCACCACCGTAAGGCTGTAAGCTTAGTCTATAAGCATTTTGCTGTCCATCTGCTCTTTGTTGCTGAATATATCCAGTTCCGTCTGATTCGGTAAAAAATACTGTGCCATATTTAGCAACATCACCAGAATTAGCTAAAAACAATTTGTAGTTTGCGGGTAATGTTCCCAAATTTAATGAACCAATAGAATCAGGACTATTAATTGTAAGTCCACCTGTCATGGTATCGCCTGATTTATTTAATTTAGAATCCGGATTAAAATTATGTTGATCCCAAATTACTCCAACACCATGTCCAGTTCTATTATGAAATAGATTATTATTATCACTTTCTAAATAAAAAGCAGCAACCGATGGATTACCCATGTATAGAGTATCAGCATTTTCAGCATTGAAAACTTGTCCACCAGATAATAATAGTGAAGTAAACTTTTTTCCATAAAAAATACCCCCTGTTGAAATATCTCCTTTTGAGTAAATTCCATTGTTTGGAATGTATTGATTATCAGCATATATATCAGATACTAATACTCCGCCTGTTAAAATTTTTTGCTGAGTATCGCCTTCAGTTAGAAACGCAAATGGTTTATCTGATTTTATTCCGTTATAAATACCCGCAATATCATACTTTTTCCAGTAATTTCCTAATTCTGATGAAGCTGCAAAATTTGCACTTACCCAATCTGTATAGGCAAGTTCTCTCCAATTACTCCAATTACCTGCACCTAACCCACGGAAATATATTTTATAATCACCGTTAAATCCTAATTGTCCACCATAACCACCAGGGTGTGTTGAAATGCTCAATATAGAATTTGCATTATTTACCATTGGGAACATATTTGAAGAACCGGTATGTATTCTCTGATTAAATTTAAATTCACTTTCATGAAAAAGAGAATTTGCATCTACATCTAAAGTGTCTGGTGAAAATAAGCTTTGATGTGTATGATTATGACCAGGTAAATAATTATCTCGTTTGAAATCACTTGGTGTTGCTTGACCTTCATTAATAAGTCCAAAAATACTTCCATCAAATTCCGCGCTCCAATTCTGAGCATCGAAAGGTTCATCATCCCAACTATATGCCATAAAGTCAGTTATAGCAATTCTTGGATAGCCTAACCCAATTACTATATTAACATATAATATATTATTTGAATCTTTAAGAAACTCTATTCTAGTTATATCCTCTGAGTTTCCAGCCTTCCATGTAACGTTGGTACCATAGTTACTATTATTATACTTGTAGTTATTAATATTAAATTCATAGTAATCATGAGCGTAACGGTATAACTTAACTGTAAATGTTCCCATGTTCCCAGAAGTAAGACCAGTTTTTATAAGCACTGATGAAAAGTAACCACCAGCAGCATTATTAGCTAAAGTTAAACCTAAATTGTTATGCTTAATACCACCATTAGTAAATAAGCGATTTATATTTGTTAAGCTTTTTCCATTGAAGTCAGGATTTTTTATGGCACCGGTATAGGGTATTAATGAAGATAATTCCTTATGTCCACCACCTGCTAATAAGAAGTAATTATCATCAAAACCATCTTTGATAACACCGCCTGTTTTGATAGGTAAATATTGATTTCCAGATTCATTTAAAAAACCAAAATAGTTCCCATAAAAAATAATTTGTCCTGCTGAATCGACATTTCGGTAAAAAGTAATGGCTGGCCACGAACCATCATTCGAAAATGCCATCAATGCATTGTCCGTATAAAATGAAGTATTGCCTTTGGTGAAAAATCTTTTTGTACCTTTTACATCCTGCTCTGTATTCGTCGTCATCAATTCATCCAAGGACTTATTGCCTCCGCCACCTAAAATAACGTGGTTATCATCGGAACCGGCTACTTTTACCCCCGCTGCATTAATGAATTTATAACCGTCATTATTGGTATTGGTAAAGTGGAACTCAGTATCGAAGTTTAAAATAGCGGAATCCGTACCGCCTTTAACAAAGCCAATCCCTCCTTTGGAGCCGTTATTACCCCATACCACAAGGGGCAATTCACCGAAGTTCTGGCCCTGATTGTAAAATATCTTCTTGCCGGTTACTCCCTGGTCGGTATTTAAAGTAACATAATTACCAATAGAATGGTAGGCTTCATTCCACTGGTCCGAATTCCCGCCCGGTGTCGTAAATTTAGGAGACGTGGTATTTCCGTAAAAGTTTGCATTCTTGCTTACTCCGTCAATGTCTAATAAAGGATGGGCATAGGTATTGGATGCATCCCTCCAGTTAACCTGCCACTGGGAATTCCACATATAGAAGCCGATATAGTTGGGCAGGGCGCCTGACGCATCGGGAAAGGCCAAAAATCTTGGAATCACCCAGTCGGTGGTGGTAATCTTTTTAAATACTTTATCCGCAGTGATGGTTTGCTCCGTATTTTTTGTCACCAGGTTAGGAAGATCAGCAGAAGATGCAAAATCCGAAACAGCCTTATGGCCTCCTCCTCCGAGTAAAACGTGGCTATCATTGGAACCCGATTTTTTATACCCTTCTGATAAAACCAGACCGTATCCGTCGGTATCGGAATTGGTAAAAATATAATGGCTTCCGTCGTACTGCAGAGTCCCGGCATTGGTCCCGGATTTATAAAATACCATGCCGGGATTGGAGCCGTCTTCAGAGATAATTCTTAACCGGTGATTAAGATAGGCGCTTCCGCCAGCTGTTCTGAACCACTTTGTTCCTTCTACATTCTGCTCGGTATGGGTGGTCAGTATTTTAAGATCAGACACAATTTCAGCATGTGTTCTGATGCTTAATTTATTCGTCACAGAGTTCCAGACGACCACAGAACCTGTGTCATTCGGAACTCTCTTCACAACAATTTCGCCTTCTACGGCGATATGATTATTAAAATATTCAGGTGCAATCATCAATCCAGTCTTGCGGTTAAAGTAATTCTGTATTCATTTGGGGTAAGGGGAACCAGTACGTCAATCTGTACTTCATTGGGCGAAACGGGCACACAGCTTACATTGATCTTCCGGTTATCGGCATTCCGGTAGCATAGATAATCTACATCCCGGGTATTCCAGCCATGGGTGATAGGAAAAGTAACCGAAGAACCGTCGCCGATCTGCCATGTTTTGGATTTAATCTTTGCATCCAGGACGGCTTTTGTAGATCTTGGGGTCATTGCTTTACTGCTGTCGGTACCAGTAATCGCTTCTACATCCGTTGCAATCTGGATCAGTCCTTTTACCGAATCCGTAGCATCAACGATGTCCGGAATCCCTTTTTCGATAATCTGGTAATTGGCCGTCACATTTGACGCATTATCGGTATTGGCAATAAGGTGGTCACCTACCGAAACGGGTTCATTACCCACCCAGCCGTTGGTGGTAATCACCCATACCATCCCTGTTTTGATGGTGGCCGAAGTAACCGGTGACGGTGCCGTCATGGAACCTTTTACAGTGGCAGGAACATAACCTCCCGGCTGATAAATCAATGCGCCCGTCAGGCTTTGTCCGATCAGGTTTTCGATATAGGTTTTGATCTTGTTTGAAGACCAGGTATAGGTACCCGATTGGGTAGCATCATTCAGGAAGATCGAAACGATATCGGCATTGGTAAGATTCCGGCCCGCTACCTTGATGACATGCCCCGAGCTGTTGGTAAGGATCTGGCTGAGCAGCATCAGCCCGCTGGTCTGATCGGTCTGAAAAGGATTGTTTGTAAGCGGATATTCAGGATGTACGTAAGCCAGGTTGATCCATTCGCTCCCGTTCCATTGGTGCAGCTTCCCTTTATAGTCAATCACCCAGCCGGCCGGTACGTCGCTCGTGCTTGGCAATGTATCGTAGTAGTGAAAGCGGGTACGTCTGAGTTCTCCGAAAAAATTATCCTGATGTGCGTTGTTGCTTATTACTGCGTTGTTGTTCATATGTTTTGTTTTTATGGTTTAACTTTTAAAATAAGGATGTTAATGGGGTTTTCGACACCACCCAACAGATTAACTTCGATGATCTGATTAGTGGCATAATCGTCGATATTTATTTTTTTTCCTGTCACGCTGTCCCGGGCCTGGATGATTACATGTTCCGTTTCGAGGGTATTGGGAAATCTCGTGCTTTCTGTCACCTGCACCACTGCACTGGTACGCGTCTCTGATATTAAAATGACCTTGTCATGAATCTGCCTGTTGAATTCCTGCTGATTTTTAGGATGGTTCAATCCGTCATAGTCATGCAGAAGCTTCACTTTATCTTCGGATAAACCTGCCTCTAAAGCTTCAAAATCATCACGGCTTTTTTTGATAAAGTCAACAATTTCCTGGAGTTCATCCAGAGACAGATCATTGGATATCAGGATCTTTTTAATATTTCCGATTTCTGCGGTGAGGTCTTTATCCGTATTTTTTAACAGGTCAACAAAAGCATTGATTTCTGTTTTGGTATAGGCATTACCCGGCTGACCGGAACTGTCTACGGTAGCCACATTGCCGATTCCCAGTTTATTTTTCCAGCTGCCGATATGGGCTGGGCTTAAATTTCCCGCATCCAGTAAAGCCAGATACTCCGAATGGGCTTCCGAATCGGATAAATGTTCCTCAAATGCTTTTGCTGAGGCAAACGACTGAAGAATTTCCTTCAGCCCTTCAATACTTTCTTTGGGAATTGGGTAATCTTTATGGTAAAAAGCTAAAAAGGTGGCTTTAAACTGAGCTTCTGTGGGAGTCTCTCCGGTTTTAAACCAATCGATAATGGTATTTAATGGTGTATTCATTTATTGCTGGAATTAGTCTTATAAAAAAATTGATTACTGAAAAACGTGCGCATCACCTGAGGTTCCGCCCCTTTATGAATTCCGTGTTTACAGGAACGGATTTCATACTGCCACTCTCCCATTTCGGGATATGCATTTTATAATGATGATCCTGAACTTATTTTCAGGAATGACTCCGGTTGATTTTTACGGCAATTAAAAAGACAGGTGCGTCCATATTCTGTTCTCCGTTGTGCCTTTTTCCGGCGGATCATCAGATGACGGAACTGATCCATGCTAACGGTTTTCAGAGTTTAATTTCATCTTTGTTATGTTTTTATAAAAGTTTTTTACCACTCCGTCCTGTAGCTGCAGCAGACCGTTCTTTCTGAAACCAGGTGATGATGCTGATGGTAACAGGGTTCAAAATTCACTTTTTTTTAATTCCTGTGAAAGTTTTTTGCCTCCCCGGTTCTGTAGCTGCAGCAGACATCCGCCGTATACAAATTAATTACCGTATGATTTAAGATTTTAAGTATATTGAACCTTTAAATTGATGACTGCAGGAATACATGAAGGCAGGATCATTTATTAATATTAATTTATTCAGACCACAAGCCATGACGTTCACTTCAGCTTTTCCGGAAATCCTTCAGACCGCTTTCTCCCTGTATTTCGGACAGGAAACCCGCTATAAATCCCTTTCCGAAATCCCTCTGGACGGAAAAGCATTATCTGATCTTACCGGACAGAACCTGACCCGGGACGAACACATCATTTTGCTTCTGGCCCTGATGCCGCACCTCAATCCGCAGGCTTTGGATCTCTTTTTTGTGCGTAATGCAAACCTTGACCGCCCCTACACCGAATTCGGAGGCTGGCAGGGAATCTCCCATACCGGATTTCTGCCGACCGGAGAAACAGCTGCCTTTTTATTAACCATCGGCAATCCTGACAACCGTCTGCAGATCATGCAGTTATTCAGCAGGACACATTGGTTTTACCGGCGGAACATTTTACGGCTGAAAGGACAGGGAAAAGACGAACCTTTTCTGAGCGGAAAGCTTTGCCTATCAGAAGAATTCCTGGCAAAGGTGCTGGAGAACGGAACATCCGGGACTGGTTATGGTGCTGAAACTCCTTGCAAGCGCATAACTACTCCTTCAGATTGGGAAGATCTGGTCGTTCCTGCTGAAGTGTTGGAGGAGTTGGAAAACGTTTCCGGATGGTTGCGGCATGATGAAGAAATCCGCTCACGCTGGAATCTGGAAAAATACATCAGGCCTGGTTACCGCTGCCTTTTTTACGGTCTGCCGGGAACGGGAAAAACTTTTGCGGCAGCATTATTGGGAAAACGGTCCGGCCTGGAAGTCTACCGCATCGGTTTATCGGTACTCACTTCCGGGGAAACCGGTGAAACGATTAAAAACCTGGCTGAAATCTTTGATCTGGCCAGACAGAGAGACTGGATTTTACTTTTTGACGGGGCAGAAAGGCTTTGCGGAGAAGATCATGAAAATTCCTTATTGGACAATCGCCGGATCAATGAAGAAATCCTCACTTGTTTGCTTGGGTGCACGGAAGATTTCCCTGGTCTTGTTATCATGGCTGCATCGCTACAGGACGATCCGGACCAACGGTTTTTACGGTATTTTCATTCAGCTCTTCATTTTCCGATGCCCGACCGCAATGCCCGGATCAAACTCTGGCGGCAGATGATTCCCGGAGAATGGCTGTATGAAAATAAGGAAGCTCTTATACAGACCGCCGCCGAAGCAGAATTGCCTCCCGGAAGTATGGTAAATGTCATCCGTCAGTGCGCCGTCAGATTGTTAACTTCTCATCAGAACCGGCTGACGGCCGAAATTCTGAATGCAGCTTTGGCTAAAGAGAAAGCAAAATATTAATGCGATCTAACAATCAATGCAAACCCGATCGTAACAGGTTTTTTTCAGTAACATAAAGGGATTGAAGTAAATATGGAATTTTATAGAGTTTTTTTTAGATTTATCCAGGAAAATTATTTTAATAATCAATCCGCCAGAAGTATCTTAGCTGAAAAACTGCCAGCATCCGGCTTTCCTCTTCTAACCCTTTAATCAGGTTTCTACTCCGAATTCACGTTAATTAAAACGAATAAACAGAACCTGACCAAACAATGACTTTTGCTTAATGGACAGCCGGATTACAGAATCCTATAAAAAAATCACCGATTAACCGCATTTCCTCATTTCAGTTTTATATTTTTTATTCCGAAAAAAAACTGGTTGACCGAAAGTTTACCATTTGAGGCATCCCCCTTTTTAATCTTGAAAACCTCCGGATCGCAAGTTTACCGGCAATCGGAAACACAACCGGTGTAGTTTTTAGATAAAAAGCCCTAACTTTATTCGCAGTAAACAAGTCTGTTTTTAATTAAACGACAACGGTTTGCAACAGCAGATATGACAAATTTCTCCAATAAACAGGCCTCTGAAAAGCAAAGGGTTGCCGAAACGGAAGCCCGCCTGAAAGCCCTGATCGAAGCAACTTCGGATGTGGTGTATTCCCTGAGCCCGGACTGGAGCGAGATGCGTGAACTCGACGGCAGGCGTTTCCTGAAAGATGCAGCGGTACCGACGACCAGTTGGAAAACGGATAATGTGTATCCTGATGATCTTGATATGGTCAATGCAACCATTGAAAAATGCATCCGCGAAAAAAAAATATTCCAGCTGGAGCACCGCTTCGTCAGGGCAGACGGAAGAACAGGCTGAACCTCTCCAAAGCCATCCCTATTCTGGATGGGGAAGGAAACATCACTGAATGGCTGGGGACGGCCAAGGACATCACCCAGCGAGAAGAAGCGGAGGAAGCCCTTTCCAAAATCAGGGTACGGTCTGATCAGCAAAAAAGGCTGTATGAAACCATTGCCTCTTCAACACCGGACCTGCTGTATGTTTTTGATCTCGGTTACCGTTTTACGTATGCCAACAAGGCCCTGCTGAATATGTGGGGCAGAACATGGGAAGAGTCAATCGGGAAAGGACTGCTGGAAATCGGCTACGAGCCCTGGCATGCCGAAATGCACGAGCGGAAGATCGACGAAATCATCAGAACCAGACTTCCCATACGTGGAGAGGTCTCTTTTCCCCACGCTACTCAGGGCACCCGTGTTTACGATTATATTTTCACTCCGGTCCTGAATGAAAACGGTGAGGTAGAAGCCATTGCCGGCGCAACCCGGGATGTAACCGAACGTAAAAAATGGGAAGAAAACCTGAAGGAGCTCAACAGAAAACTTGCCGGTACCAACCGTGAGCTTGCCGCAACGCTTGAGGAAGTAGCCAAGGTGAACGATGAATTGATCAGGGCCAATGAAAAAATCGAGGAAGGGCAGATTGCTTTCCGGCTGGCAGTGGAGGCGGCCAATTTCGGCACCTGGTTCATTCATTCCATCACCCGGGAATTTATTCCCGATGCCCGTTCCAGGGAACTTTTCGGTTACCGTGAAGATGAACCTTTGTCTCTTGAACAGGCCCTGGCACAGATTACCGATGAATACCGGCCCTATGTTACGGCAAACTTGAAAATGCCATTTACAACAACGGCGATCATGATGTTACCTATCCTGTGGTCGGGTATTATGATCAGCGCCTTCGCTGGCTGCGTGCCATCGGAAACCTGAAAGCAGATTCTTCGGGTACGTTTTCCGCTTTTACCGGCGTTGTGATGGATATCACGGATCAGTATCTTGCGGGTGCCGAAATCAGGCGTGCAGAGGAGAGCCTGAGAATGGCAGTGGATGCAGCCGGTTTAGGGACGTTCCAGATCGGTGTGGAAGACCGCATCTTTACCTGTTCGCCGAAACTCAAAGAATTTTTCGGATTCCATCCGGATGAAGAAATGTCTTTTGAAGATGCCATGAAGCAGGTACATCCTGATTTCCGGAACCTGATGGCTGCGAATGCAGAAAAAGCATTTTCAGAAAAAGCCCGCTTTGATATGGAGCACCTGATCATCGGCTATCATGATGAAAAGCCGCGTTGGGTACGCGCCATCGGTGAAATACAGCAGAAAGAAGGGAAAGAATATTTTGCAGGTGTGCTTCATGAAATTACCGAAAAAAAATTAGATGAGATCCGGAAGAACGATTTTATCGGTATCGTAAGCCACGAACTGAAAACCCCGCTTACTTCCATAAAAACATACATTCAGCTCATGCAGGCCAGGTCTGCAAAAATTGAAGACGGGTATATGGTCAGGATACTGGACAAAGCCGACCTCCAGATTAACAAAATGAACACAATGATCAATGGCTTTCTGGATATTTCAAGGCTTGAATCCGGAAAAATACACATCAACAGACAGTGGTTTGATCTTTCAGATCTGCTGAAAGCCGCCGAAGAGGAAACAAAAGCTACGGTAGACAGCCATATTACTGTTTTTGAACCGATCCGTTCCGTACAGGTAAATGCCGACCGGGATAAAATTGCACAGGTAATCCATAACCTCATCAGCAATGCCGTTAAATATTCTCCTGCCGGCAGTACCATCTGGATAAGCTGTACTTCGGATGACCGGTTTGCGTATGTAAGTGTTAAAGACCAGGGGAAAGGAATTAAAACTGAAGATATTGCCCATATTTTTGACCGGTATTACAGGGTGGAAAATGAAGAAATGCAGTCGATTTCAGGTTTTGGGATCGGATTTTATCTGTGTTCGGAAATCATCACCCACCACCACGACTTTATTTCCGTAGAAAGTAATCCCTGCTCTGGATCCGACTTTGTGTTTTCACTTCCGCTGAATATGGATTAACCCTCCTGCCTAAAATATTTCAACCTTCAGCAGTTGTAATAAAAAACTATCTATATTAACAAACAATATTTTGTAGAAATATTTCTACAAATCTGACATTTCATTTCTACATATTTGGTTTTTAAAGTATTGTTAAAATCTATATTTTTGCATTGTACTTAGAGTAAAGAACATGCCGTACAAAATACTTTTTATTGCATGACTTTTAAAAAACCTGGTAGCCGGAATTATAATTTCATCATAACCGATATTAATGATCTGATGAATTTTGTAAATCATGACCCTTAAAATCCGGCATGCTTCTTAAATGTTTGTTCTCTTATAAACGGATCGATATTTAAGATGACCTTAAAATCAGGCAATAAGTATTGGAAAACACAATGTAGATTATATAACCGGATGGATATTGGCCCACCATTTCATCAGGTTAGTTTTAAAAAGTTACAGGAAGCAGAATATGACCCTTAAAGTTCAGCCTTTCTGTAACTTTTACGTTTTTAATCCTGTTTTTTGATTGGATAAATTTCCCGGCTGTACAGTAAGTTTTTATTAACTTCACTAAAAATGCAGGCGCGTAACCGGTCAAGTAATAAATTAATGTATTATTGCAACAAAATTTGATTTTGTCCAACAGGCTGTTGTTTTTTCTCTTCATTCTCCTCTGCCTGCCTCTTTATGGCCAGCAGTACAGCCTTACGCATTACAATACGGATAACGGGCTTCCGCAAAACAGTGTAAAAGACATCACCAAAGACAAATATGGCTTTATATGGCTGACTACCGAAAACGGTGTTGTACGCTATGACGGCTCTGCATTTCTGGTTTTCAAGGATTTTCCGATCAACAACCAGCGTTTTACCTTTTTTTACGGCAATATCAAAAACGACAGCATACTTACCGGTGCCGGCTATCACACCATCCTGCTTAATAAAAGGACGGCAAAAGTCTTTAAAGATTCCCGGCATTCCGGCATACGCTATGAATATGGCCCTCATCATAAACGGTTTCCCGTAAGCTATAATTACCATCCTAATCAGGGAGGTTCTTTTTATCTGATGCTTAAAGAAGGACGTTATTTTATAACCGATTCTTCCGTTACATACCAACAGCCGGTCTCTCTGAAGGAAACCTCGCTCAGGCTTAAAACGGTATTCAAAAATAGAAATACCGTTTTCACACTAGATGAAAAGCTCTACAATATTAATTATGCTACAGGAAAAGTATGCAGGATCACCAAAGGAAAAATAACGGCGTCTTATGATATTCCGCTTTTAACGGATAAAAACAGTCTGGTCTTATGGAGCCAGATCAACAATGCCGTATTTATCGTTAAGGACCAAAAAATCTATACCCTCTCTCATGAAAAAGAACATTTCAGGATAGACAGGCTTGCCGAACTGGGCACGCTCAACGTTCAGCATCTAACATGCGCTTTTTATGATAAAACGTATGACAAACTGTACCTCGGAAGCAGTATCGAAGGAATGAAGGTGCTGAGTTTCCATCAGTTTTTTTCAACAAAAGAACAGGACAGCAACACTACCGTATTCTATTCTACCCTGCCCTATGATCATGCAAGTGTAATCACTCCGAAAGGCCAGATCTACAGCCGGAACGGCATGCTCGCAGACAAAGTATTTGAAACGGACAGTCAGTATTTCGTAAGCTACGATCCGGATAAGAACATCATCGTACAGGACTCGGGAAAAATATACGCCTATCTGAAGTCTTCTTCTTTTTCAACCCGCCGCCTCATTACGGAAATCCCGGATATTTTCGTAGATTTTATCCATGACCAGCAGCGGTATTATGCAATTACCCGTCCTACATCAAGGCAGTATACCGGAGGGCATCTGGTGATTTATAAAGACCGCTCATTCAGCAGGATAGAAAAGCGTATTCCTTTATCGGCCGAACCGACCAAGCTTTTTATGGCCAATGGTTTCCTGTGGGTCGGAACCATCAGGGGAATGGTTAAAATCTCCTTAGATTCCTACCGGAAGGAGAATATTGGTCCCTACAAAGATATTTATATCCGGAACATTGTCAGGAGCAACAATGGCCGCCTGTGGATTACGACACTGGGAAAAGGATTTTATCTGCTGAAAAACAATGAACTCATCAAAATGCCGCTGGATGCAGACAAAAACTTACTGTCGGCGCACACCATTATGGAAGATGAAAAACATTTTTTATGGATCCCGACGAACAACGGCCTCTATAAAGTGCATGAGCAGAAACTTCTGGAAGCCGCTGACGGTAAAAAAAACGAAGTCAGCTACTACCGGTATACAAAGGATGCCGGATTTAATACCAATGAATTCAACGGCGGCAGCAACATCTGCGGAAACCGGTTGAAAAACGGTGATTTCGTCCTGCCTTCACTGGACGGACTGGTCTTCTTCAATCCGCTGAAAACAAAAAGCAGATACCCTGAGGATTTTTATCTGGAAAGAGCCCTGGTCGATGGAAAAGAAATCAGGTTTTCAGAAGGTTTCACCGTTGATCAGGAAGTACAGAAGATCGATATTTTCATCGACGTCCCTTATTTTGCCAACCGGAACAATGTGGTAATCAAGCTGAACCGCGGCACGGGAAATAGGTGGGAAAACATCGAACCGGGTATGAAGATTTCCCTTTTCAACCCTTCTTACGGCGATTATGGGTACACCCTTAAAATCCTTACCTCAGACAACGGGAACTGCATCTATAAAAAAATCCGGATCCGGGTTACTCCCTATTTTTATCAGACAGTATGGTTTAAATTGGCCGGGCTTCTGCTCCTGTCCATGCTGATTGTTTTCATCATTAAAATCCGGACCCGAATTTTAAAGAACAAAAACCTGATGCTGGAAGAGATCATTGAAGCACGTACCCAAAAACTTTCTGCTGCCATAGAAAATCTTGAAAAGACCAAAAGCCAGCTGAATAATGAGATTGAACAGCAGAAAAAACTGATCGGCACCATTACCCATGACATTACGACACCCATTAAATTTATTGCATTTGCCGCTCAGGATATTTTAGACAACGGTGAGCATGATGAAGAAAAGCTGCGCCGGATTCTTACTTCCATTTCAAAGTCTTCCGGACAGCTGTACAATTTCACTCTTGCCCTGAAAGAATATGCAGACATCTATAACCATCACAGGAGCAGCCAGAAAGAAAGGTACAGGCTGTACGATCTGATCGAGGAAAAAAAAGAACTTTTTGACCCGATTGCCGTTGACCGCAATACCGTAATTGAGAACGGCGTCAACCCGGGTATTTACCTGGACATCAATAAAAATACATTATCCGTCATCATTCATAATCTGCTGGATAATGCCGTAAAATTTACCAGGCAGGGCCATATCCGCATTGAATCCGGGACTGAGGAGGATTCTGCTGTTATCGTGATTAAAGACAACGGCATTGGCATGAGTCCTTCGCAAATGGAGTATTATACTTCGCTTCACCGGAATATGGATGACAAGAAACTGCTGCTCCAGAAATACGGCATGGGCCTGCACCTCGTCCTGCAGCTGATCCACATCCTGGACGGAAAAATCGAACTGGAAAGCAATACGCCTTCCGGCACTGTTTTCAGAATCATAATAAAAAGTATAACCGATGCATAAAAGAATTCTTATTGCTGATGATCATGACATTGTTTTAACCGGTACCAGCCTCATCCTGGAATCAAAGATCAGAAATATTACGATAGACACGGCAGAAAACTATCTTGAAGTATTGGAAAAAATGGCCCTGCAACCCTTCGATCTGATTATATTGGACATCAATATGCCGGAAAGCAGAAACAAAAGGATGATTTCGGAAATCAAATCGATCTGCGCCAGTACCAGAATCCTGATATTCTCTGTGCACGATGAGTCTGTAGCGCTGCAGTACATTCAGGAAGGAGCAGACGGTTACCTGAACAAACTCAGCAAAGTCGAGGAAATTGCGGAAGCGGTAAAAAAAATTCTTGAGGAAGGCCATTATTATCCGCTGAAAATTACGCAATACCTCCTTAAAACGTCAAACATGCTTCACCAGGTGAATCCTCTGGAAAAATTATCGGATCGTGAGCACCAGATTCTTCATCTCATGGCCAGAGGCGAAGGCAATCTGGAAATTTCCAACATCCTTAATATCCAGATGCCCACCATCAGCACGTATAAAAAGAGGATTTATAAAAAGCTCGGGACCAGCAATATTGCAGACCTGATAAAAATCTATGAGAACTTTTCCGGGGAAAACAGATAAATCTAAGATTTAGAATAACCAATTAGACCAGCGATTATCTCATAAACAGAAATGTACTATGCTGAGCATGCTGAAAATATTGAATTGCATTAATTGTATTGTATATCAGATTCTGTGATTGCTCGATAGGCATTTAGAGATAAGGAAAACGTAGTAGTACCGGCGGTTAAGGCTTTTGATCTTTATGTTGAACGTAAGAATATCCGGCTCCCTTCCTCTCTGTTTCATTATTTGATCTGATCCATATCTTCAGTTTACAGCGGACGGGAGAAAAATAATCAGCTCCGGGTCATCCTTTGATCCGGATTGGCAGTAAAGTTGTATCTCTACCTCAGGCAAAACCGGAAAAATAAGGAAGTTTCATACTCAATCCGCTTTGCCGGATGCCGGATCAGACAGCGGCATTCCTATTACGTAAATCCATCAAAACAATACATAAAATGAAAGTATTATTTGTCGTAACGTCACATGACGAACTCGGAAACACAGGAAAAAAAACAGGATTTTGGGTAGAAGAATTTGCAGCCCCCTATTATTCGCTGAAGGATGCAGGATTCGATATCGTAGTAGCTACCCCGAAAGGCGGGCAGGCACCGATTGACCCTAAAAGTGAAGATCCTGATGCACAGACGCCTGCCACGGAAAGGTATTATCAGGATAAAGAAGTACAGCAGATCATTGCCGGTACGCAGAAATTAAGCGATCAAAAAGCGGAAGATTTCGATGCCGTATTTTATCCGGGAGGACATGGACCTCTATGGGATCTGGCCAACGACCAGGATTCCCGGAAACTGATCCTAGACTTCTACAACAGCAAAAAACCTATTGCTGCCGTATGCCATGCGCCGGGCGTTTTCAAAAATATACAACTGGAAAACGGCGAACCGTTTGTTAAAGGGAAAAAAGTAACCGGTTTTTCAAATACCGAGGAAGAAGCGGTACAGCTTACCGAAGTGGTGCCCTTTCTGGTAGAGGATGAATTGAAAAATGCCGGAGGAGAATATTCCAAAACCGATGACTGGGAAATCCATGTTGTACAGGACGGTCTCCTGATCACCGGCCAGAATCCAGCCTCATCCGAAGAAGCTGCCAAGAAACTGATGGCCGCTTTAAAGAAATAAAATAAGCTGAAAAAGTTCAGCAGTTTCCATCATTCCGGATAAAGGTGTCTTCATCCGGAATGATGGATTTTTTTTGTGCTGATATATTTGATTGGTTTTCTGCTCAGATTCAAAAGCCTTTTAGATTTTGATCCAGAAACGCTCCGTTATTTCTCTTAATTTTCTGAATTAAAACAAACCGGTTTACTCATTTTATTGCGATGATTCATGAAACCGCTGAGCAACCGGCCCACTGATTTCCTAAGCTAAAAATCTTAATTTCAATAGTGAAAATATAGGCTGAATTCAAGCAGTCAAGTCATTAATCAGCAGCAACCGGATTTTAGTTGATATCCTCCAGACTGCGGATCATCCAGATGGTACAGGAATCATGTCCGGAATTGCACAACGGCTGTTCCAGCAACCGGAACCCTGATTTTTCATACATTTTTACAGCTTTCGAGAACTCCGGCAGGCTTTCCAGGTATACCTTCTCATATCCCATTTCTTTTGCACTGGCAATGCTTTTCATCATCAGGCTTTTTCCGAGTCCTATGCCTCTGGCCTCCGGACGGAGATAAAATTTGGCCAGCTCCGCACATCCTTCCGGTAATCCTTCCGTGGGATAAATTCCGCAGCATCCGGAGATAACGCCATCAGCTTCTCCTACCCAAAGCACGGATTTTTCTTTCCTGAATAACGTATATAAATCGAAAACGGCAGGATCGGAATAGACCGTTCCTTCTTTCGGGGCGTTAAATTCTGTAAAGGTATTCCTGATCAGTAGTGCAAGTGCTTCATTGTCTGACTTTTCAACTTTTCTGATAACGATCTTCTCCATAATAGCTCTAATTGATTCAAAATTACTGCAATCCTTTTCAGCAGACAAAAAATTCCGTAAAAACATCCGATTTGAGTCCGGATTTCTTAAAGAGTTTGATTTAACCTTACAAAAAATACCATTTGACCTTTAGAACGTCCTGATACAACCGGAAAATTTTCCCGCTCCGCTTCCCTCTTTCAACACTTCAAATCTGATTAAATAAATTCAGTTTGACAAATAAGAGACGATTCGTATAATCATCAACGCCTTTATCGCATTTATGACAGAATGAACTTCCATCATCCAGCTTCCCTCTTCCAGCTTGTCACTATTCTTCCTACTTTGGGTTCACGTTAACTTAACGTGAATTCGATCTTATAAAATCATATTCAGGATTTTACTTAATTCAGGAATTAAGGTGGATTCATTCGGGATTTTAAACAGAATTTCTTCTGGCGGAAGGAAGGAATGGTTCACTCTTCTGATAGGATTTTATCCTATACTGTATTAAGCCGTCCCTCCGGGACTTTAAGACAACATAAAATCATCCATATTCAATTCATATTCAATATTTTAAATAACATGAAACCGTTCATATCAATACTATATTCAGATATTTAATTAATTCAAAAATAAAATTGAGATTATCTTATTCAGGATTAAATAAGAACTTCATCTGACAAAACGACAAAATGTATATGATCAATAGGATCTGCAACCCTGTTTTTGACAAGATAAACTTCCGGCATCCGGCATCCCTCTTCCAGCCTTTTCATCCGAAGTCACGTTAACTTATATCCCGGATTGAAATAATTTCGCCCTTTTCAAAAGTAAACTCGGAGACACCTCTTAATTTCAGCATTTCCCCTTTCTTCATTCCATTGGGAAAATCAGCGGCAAGTTTTCCGGTATAGTCAATTTCTGCAGTTACGGTATTGCCGTGACAACTCATTTTTTCGATTTTTTGGTGCCGTTCCGAGAAATAAGCCACTGCTGCTTCGGCCTGCTTTTTAAAATTTTCAATTCCTGTAATGTTCATTTCCACATTTCCGCCGGAGATGTTTTCAAAGATAATCCCGTCACTGAGCTGGCGGCACATCCCGCTAACATCGAAACGGTTGTATGCACCGATATAGTTTTCTATCGCAGCCAGGTAATGCGCATTTATTTCCATTAAGATCCATTTAAAATTGCAGATAAAAATACGGAAATCCGGATGAAAAAAAGATCAGTTATGAAGGGTTATTTGTTCTGTATTTCCGTTTAAGATGATAATACCGGAACAGCATGTGATCATACCATAGGGCAAACAGCAGGATAAACACCGGAATAAAAACCGTTGGCAGAAAAAAATACTGATACAGCCAGCCGCCAGTGATACCCCCGGAAAAAAAGCCGCTGATGATCATCAGCTTTAAAAATATACTTCTGGAAAGCAGGGCTTTCTGCGGTTTGCTCTGGGTAAACAGCTGGGAAAGTTCGATTCCCAGATCGGTAAATAGCCCGGTGAGGTGTGTCGTTCTTACCACAGACCGCGAAACCCTTGTTACCAATGCATTCTGAAGCCCCATGGCAAAAAGCAGCAGGATGGAAATCAATTTCGGATAAGCGGGATAAAACCGGATACTGCTGAATGATGAAAGTGCGACCAGTAAAAGAACCGCTATTTCAACGGACACCGGAATCCTGTAAGAAGTATGGGAATACCTTACGGAAGCCAGTTCCATTGCCAGGCCGGATACGAAAGCACCTGACAAAAAAGCAAAAATATAAAGCAGGAACGTAAAAGCGGACGTGTAGTTTTCCAGAAAAAACTGTTCCGAAAAATAAGCGAAATGGCCGGTTACATTCGTCGTCAGCGTATGCACGGAAAATACACCGATGCTGTTAACCATACCGGCAACACCTGACAGTAATGACGCCAATTTTAAATTATGCCGGTAAGTTCTTCCTTTTCCCGTATGCCTGAACATCAGATTGCTTTATGCAAAAATACAAAATGTACAGGAGTATTTTACAGAATACTTCCAATGTCCAGCTTCCTGAAAGAATGCTTTTTAATTTAGCCGCCGATAGATCAGGGTACAATACAATTTTGAAATGGTTTGTTTAGAATTTAACGGAAACCGTCTTTAATTTCAATATTGAATCAGTGTTTCAAGATCGGAAGTTTTGTCCTCGCGGTAAAAATGCCCGTGAAAATCATTCAGTTTTTTCAGAAGATCCAGCAATGTCGTTTTTTCATTCTCATCCAACTGACCGGATAAAAATTTTGAGGTGATATTCACCTTATTTACGGATTCGTGAAATACCTGCTCCCCTTTTGAAGTAAGGTTCAGCCTTTTGCTTCTTTTATCCTTTTCATCATTTTTTTCCGCTACCATCCCGGATTCCAGCAGGCGCCTGATAATCTGGGTTCCGGTCTGCTTTTCATGGCCGTTCCGCTCGATCAGCTGCATTTTGGTGAGGTTCGGTTCATCTTTGAGACGGTACAGGTAGGTAAATTCTTCATTGGCGAGCTCAGGAAAGTCTTTGAGCCCTCTACGGATGGCCTGTTTCGAGTATCTTCCCAGCAGGAGAACCTGCTTGCAGATCTCATTTTCCGTAAAAGAAACTTCATGCTGTTCTTTTTTAAAAAGCTTGGTGGGGCTTTCTTCCCTGTACTTCCTGTCATTCAGCCACAACCGGAAATCCTCGGCAGAAGAATGAGGTTTACAGGCTCCGGAATTTTCAAAATCTTTTACCTGATGAAGCAGATCTATGAAAAAGTCAGTATTCATAATGCAAATTTAATCTAAAATAAAATAAGAAAACCCAAGCTATAATTTCACACTGCCCATTCCCCCGTCTATTCCGAAAACCTGTCCGGTAATCCATGAAGCGTGATCCGAAATCAGGAAGGCTGCCATGGCCGCAATTTCTTCAGGATTCCCGGTTCTCTGCAGCGGATGTCTTTTGGCGGAAGCCTCGCGTTTTTCAGGGGTCGATAGCAGCTGTGCTGCCAGCTGGGTATCCGTTAGAGAGGGCGCAATGGCATTCACCCTGATTTTCTGTGCGGAAAATTCGGCAGCCAGGCTTTTTGTCAGTCCTTCCACCGCATTCTTACTGGCAGAAACCGAAGCATGGAAAGGCATTCCCAGCTTTGCCGCCACGGAACTGAACAAGACCACGGAAGCACTTTCAGACTTTTTAAGGTTAGGCAATAGTTTCTGGATTATTTTTACCGCTCCCAATACATTGATTTCAAAGTCGTTTTTAAAATTCTCCACCGAAAGCCGGTTAAAAGGTTTCAGGTTGATGCTGCCCGGTGCATACACCAATCCGTCCACTACCTCCGGAAAAGCAATTTCGTCGGGATTCCCTGAAAGGATATCCATTACATGAAATTCGATATTCGGATGGTTCAGTTCCGGATTGCCGGTTTTTGAAATTCCGATGATGTGGTGTTCTTCCGAAAGGATTTTTGCCGCGGCCAGGCCGATTCCTCTTCCGCAGCCGATGATGACGATGTTTTTCATATTTATTTTTTATGTTATCTTTTGAATGTTTTTTGAACACAGAGTCCGCGAAGCTTTTTTAACTACCAGCCGCTTTCAGGTTTCACAAAGGCATTTCATTTATAAAAGCCCACAGCGCATTTTTCATACATCCGTTTATCTTAATGTCATGCTGAACCAAACTTCTCCTGGATCTGACGAAGGAAAACCATGTTATTGCTTAGGTTCTTTTGAATACAGAGCCCACGAAGCTTTTTTTACTACTAACTGCTTTCAGGTTTCAAAAGGCATTTCATTTCTAAAAGCCCACAGCGCATTTTCATACCTGGGCCTTACGAAGGAAAGCTTTGTTTCCTACCTAATTTATTTTGACTGTAAGCCAGAAAAAGATCTCTAATCAGCACTAAACTCAGCTTCTGATCATAGTACCCTAAAACTTATATTTAACTGATTTTAACCCATTTCTTTGTCTCAGTCTTAAGTTTTACCTCTATCTCTTCGAAATCTTATTATGGCTGATGATCCGCTGGCGGCTGCTTTTGAACCGCTGGATTTCCTCACTCCGTTTTTTCAGGTGCTTCTGGCTGACTCCCGAATTCACTCTTTTTCTCCAAAGCTTAAAACTCGATTCCTTAAGCTCGGAACGCATGAGTTCGATGACTTCCGCTTCACTGATCCCGAACTGGAACCGGATGGCTTCAAAAGGGGTCCGGTCTTCCCATGCCATTTCGATGATGCGGTCGGTTTCCTGTATGGTGAAATTTTTATTCATTGTTTTTATTTTTAATTGAACCTGGAGTTCATGAAGTTTTTATTAATTATTATATTGATTACTTAATTGTCTGGCTGAATCAAGTTTCTCCTGAGCCTGACGAAGGAAAGCAATGTTTATAGCTCAGGTTCTCTTGAACACAGAGTCCACGAAGCTTTTTTTACTACTAACTGCTTTCAGGTTTCACAAAGGCATTTCATTTATAAAGCTCACAGCGCATTTTCATACCTGGGCCTGACGAAGGAATGCCTTATTTATTGATGAGCTTCTTTTGAACACCATGCTTACAAATAAATTCTTTACGACTATCACAAAGCTACTTCGACAGGCTCAGCATCAGCTTTTTTCACTTACAGAAGCATCACCAGACTTAATCTATCACTCAACCCCAGCCTTAATCGCTCAAACCCTTAATCACCTTTTCAGCGGTTTTCAGGTGCTGTTTTCTTTTTTCTTCCGGCATTTTTTCCAGGGTGCGTACCATCATTGAGAGCCTTGGATTCTTCAGGAAGAAATCCTTATGTTCGTGAATAAAATTCCAGAACAGTGCGTCCCATTTTTCCGTCCATTCGCCGCTGGGGTAATCGCTCATTTTTTTCAGGTAGTTGCTTCCGCTGATGTACGGCTTCGTGCTCATCTTCCCGCCGTCGGAGAAGCTGCTCATGCCGTAGACATTCGGAACCATCACCCAGTCATAGGAATCGATGAACATTTCCATAAACCACTGATAGACTTCATCCGGATTGAACCGGCAAAGGTTCATGAAATTGGCAAAAACCATGAGCCTTTCAATATGATGGGCATAGCCGGTCTTCAGGATTTTTTTCAATGAACGGTCTATCGGGTGAATACCTGTTTCAGCCGTATAGAAGGTTTCCGGAAGTTTATTCTGATGGTTCCAGTAATTTTTATTCCGCTGATAGGTTCCCTGGTATACATAAACACCACGCACGAATTCCCGCCAGCCGACAATCTGCCGGATAAAACCTTCCAGCGAGTTGACCGGAATATCGTCTTCTTTCGCAAAGGCAATTGCCTTCTCCAATACATTTTCTGCAGTCAGAAGGCCCACATTCAGCAATGGGGAAAGGATGCTGTGATGCAGGAAATGCTCTTTTTCCACAATACTGTCTTCATACACCCCGAATTCGGCAAACCGGTTTTCAAAAAACTGGACCAGCCATTTTTCCGCTTCCCCGAAAGTGGTGGGATACAGCTGTTCTTCGGTCAGGCTGCCATAGTTATCGGCAAAATGTTTTTCCGTATATTCTTTAGCCTCTTTGAAATAAACATTGTTCTCAGGGAAATGAATCGACGGTGCTTTCCGGTTCTTGGGATATTTCTTCCGGTTTTCCGTATCAAACGTCCACTTTCCGCCCAGCGGCTTTCCGGTTTTCATCAGGATGTTCCGGGTGATCCGCTGCTGTTTATAAAAATCGGTCTGATGATAGGATTTTTTATCCCCGAAATATTCTTTAAGGTCTTCTCTGGTGTTGATAAACAACGGGCTGTCCAGGATCTCAAGTGCAAGTTTTGTTTTCCGCAACCTTTTTTCCAGCCAATGGTCGCAGACATCGGTTGTTTTTATGGCTTTAAAGCCTTCCTCCTCAAGCTTTGGGATCAGTTTCCTGAGGTCTGAAATTTCAGAAGAGCTTTCAATATATTCCACTTTAAAACCTGCTTTTTCCAGAAAATCCTCATAAAATTTCATCGTAGCACGGTGGAAGGCAATTTTCTGTTTGTGGAAAGCATACTGCCTGAAAAACAGGAATTCTTCCAGCAGGAAAACCGGCTGGTTTTTATCTAAATACTCCGTGTCTTCAAACAGCTGGTGCGGGAAAATGAGCTGGGCGGTATGTTTCAGTTTTGCAGCCATAGTTGTATAAATTCCTGGTTGGGATCGTACATTTCGGCCTGCTTTTCAGGATTGAAGATCCGGTCGCGGTTATCATTGCCAACACCGGCCAGGTACATCCAGTTGCCGTAATTGCTGTGGACATCATAATCGATCAGCAGCTCTTCAAAATAAGCCGCCCCGGTCCGCCAGTCCTGCTTCAGTACCTTGCAGAAATAGGAAGCTACATTCTGCCTTCCGCGGTTGCTCATCCAGCCGGTCTTGTTTAATTCAATCATATTGGCATTGATGAAATCCGAATCCGTGGTTCCTTGCTTCCACTTACGGATCAGTTCATCATCATGTTCCCACACATATTCTTTTTTTCCGATTCCGTTTTTCCGGAAAATCAGGTCCTGGTACTCCATAGAAACATACCTGAAAAAATCCCGCCACAGCAGTTCAAAAACCAGCCAGTACGTCGATTCGTTGCTGCCGGATTCCTGTTCGTACTTTTTAATCTCGTGATAAACGGTAACCGCGGAAAGGCTTCCGTCGGACAGCCAGGCCGAAAATTTGGAACTGTAATCAATTCCGGTTAAACCGTTCCGGGTTTCCTTATAGCTGCTGACATTCCGGGTCTCTGAAAAATAGGACTTCAGCCTGTTCAGGGCCTGCGTTTCTCCGCCACCGAAAGGAAAGGCCGTTCTGTTATCCGTTTCAAAATCTTCATATCCCAGCGATCCGAGGGTAACCTCATCACTCTGAACTTTGATCATGGCTTTGTCATAACTTATGTTTCCTGAGGCAAATTCAGGCCGGATCAGCAGATTCTTCTCAACCTTCTGCCTGAAGGCTGTAAACAGCATCGGTATTTTATCCATCGTCCTGGAAACAAACAGCGGATGCACCAGAAACTGGGAATAGGATTTTTCCCAGCCTGCCATCGGCAGAACATTTCTGATTTCATTTTCTTTATCCCTTTCTTCTTTGGTCCATTCCTGCTGGCAGAAAATTTTTACGATGTCGAATTCACCGGACAATTCTTTAAAAACGGTTCCGGTAGTCCCCTGTCTTATCAGGAAAGGAATATTTCTCTTGTTTAAACTTTCTTTCAGATCTTCTATCGTTTCCAGCAGGAATCTTGCGCGGTATTTCCCGGTTTTCCTGCTGCCAAACTGCTTACTTCCGAAATCACGGCCGTCAAAAACATACACTGCAAGGAAAGGCAATCTTTCCTGCATAATGTTGTATAACGGTTCCGAATCTCGGGTCCTCAGGTCTTTGGTGAACCAGAGGATGTTGATTTTTTGTTTTTCCGGCATCTTTCGCTGCAATATTTTACTTCGTCCCAGTTTTTCTTCCATTTTTTTCGCCAGTTGAACGGCAATCCGCAGACTTCGCAGATTTTGGAGGGTAATCTGGACGGCATATTAAGGTTTTATAAAATTTCTGAAGTTGTTGATCCTGATCCCTTTTGCTTTCAGGTCGTGCATCATATTGTACAGTCCGAAGAAGGTCCGGTTCAGGTAAATAAAATGCCGCGAACCGCGGTTGGTATTCATGCCTTTCATATCGCTGATTTTGGAATACCGCTGGCCCAGATCTGCGATTTCATGGAAGAAGCCTTCATCTGAAAAATCGAATTCCTCCTGATTGAAAGGCCGGGTAAACAGTTCCAGCAGCTCATAAAACAATTTGGCAAAAAACTCTTTTTCCTTCGGCGTATCTTCTTCCCGCAGAATTTCCAGGGTAAACAGTTTCTCTCTGAAAATTTCAGGATTTTTAAGGTTTTCTTCTCTGGCAAGCTCAAAGTACGGCACATAGAAGTCTTCCGGAATCTCCTTGATACAGCCGAAATCAATCACCGAAAGCTGAACATCGTCCGAAACCAGGAAATTGCCCGGATGCGGATCGGCATGTACTTTTTTCAGGATGTGCATCTGGTACATATAGAAATCCCATAAGGTTTGCCCTATTTTATTCAAATCCTCCGGAGTATTCTGCTTTTTGGTAAATTCCGAAAAATGGATCCCGGACATCCAGTCCATGGTGATGATCTTCTCGCACGAATATTCAGGGTAATAATCGGGGAACCGGACATTCGGAAGGTGGCGGCAGGCAGCGGCAAACAGCTGGCTGCGTTTCAGTTCCAGGTTATAATCGGTTTCCTCAAAAAGCTTGTCCTCCACTTCCTGGAAATAAGCTTCCGACCCTTCCTTTTTAATGTTGAACATTTTCATCGCGATGGGCTTCACCATTTTCAGATCGCTGGAAATACTTTCCCTCACGCCGGGATACTGGATCTTTACTGCCAGGTTCTGATCTCCTTTCCTGGCTTTATGAACCTGCCCGATGCTGGCAGCATTGACGGATTCCTGGGAAAATTCATCAAAAATCGCTTCCGGGTTTTTCCCGAAATATTTCCTGAACGTCTTTTTTACCAGTGCTCCGGACAACGGCGGAACGGAAAACTGCGACAGTGAAAACTTCTCCACGTATTCCACCGGCAGGATATTCTTTTCCATACTCAGCATCTGGGCTACCTTCAGTGCGGAACCTTTCAGTTCTTTCAGGGAGTCGTAAATATCCGATGCATTGTCTTCATTCAGGATTTTCCGGGCTTCCCCTTCATCTTTTGTTATTTTGTTCCCGTAATATTTCAGGTAATTGACACCGACTTTTGCCCCTGCTTTCAGAAGGCTGCCGGTGCGTTCAATTTTCCCGGTCGGGATTTTATCTAATGTTTTCATTTTTAAATTTTAGGTGTTTAATACAAAGTCCGCCATGGTCATCCAAAGCCGTCAGCAAGCCGCCAAAAGCTTCAAGCAACTATCTGAACTTTTCTTTCCAAAGGAATTTGCCCAGGTCAATGACTTTCCTCAACGGCTCATTCTCTATCAGTTCAAAACCTGTATCAATGGTCTTCTCGACAAAAATATCGGTCTTTTCAAAATCCGGCGAGGTATCCTTTTTCCAGAAATCGATGGCCGAAACAAAATGCAGCCACAGGGTTTCCTGTCTGGCCTTTTCATTGAATCTCCTGAGGTCCTGCTTTGCTTTTTCAATCATTTCCCATTCATTGAAATCGAGGGTGGCAACAAACCGACGGTGGGTTCTCCGTAAATTCTGGAGGACCTGGATTTCCTGAGCTTTCGCCGTTCCTAAAATCGACAGTACCAATGAACGGTTTATCGTCAGGTTTTCAAAGAAAATGAAATAGACGTTCAGGAGTTTTTCCTTCGTTAATATTTCAGGTGAGGCATTTACTTCTTCCGCGAGCTCCAGGGATTTCCTGAACAGATGATCCAGCATTTCTTTCTCGATCTGATCGAATCCGGAGAAGAAATGGTAAAATTCCTTTTCTTCAAAACCGTTATCTTTAGCAAAGAGATAAACGTTCTTCGGCCGTTCGCCATGGTTCAAAAGGTAGTCTCCGTACTGTTCAAATATTTTTTCCTGGGTAAGAGGGGTTTGTTCTTGCATGATAGAATTTATTTATAAACAAATTTAGTAATTAATTTTATTTTCAATTGAAATAAAGTATAAATTTGTACTATATAAACTATTTAATTTTTGAATTATGTTAGCGATACAGGCACAATCAAACATCCCTACCGACTTCGGAACATTCAGTGTTTATGCATTTTCCGAACATGAGGACGACTGGAACCCGCATCTGGTATGGGTTGCAGAACCTACGGATTTCAGCAAAACCGTGAATGTCCGTTTTCATTCGGAATGCATTACCGGCGAAGTGTTCCATTCCAGAAAATGTGAATGCGGACAGCAGCTGGATGCCTCTATGAAGTATATGTCGGAGAACGGCGGGATGATCATTTACCTACGGCAGGAAGGCCGCAACATCGGGATCATCAATAAGTTGAGAGCTTATGCATTGCAGGAAAAGGGTTTCGATACGGTGGAAGCCAACCTGAAGCTGGGATTACCGGCAGATGGCCGTGACTTTGGCGTTGCTGTGGAAATGCTGGATCTCCTGAACATAAAAGAGATCAACCTGATGACCAATAATCCGGAAAAACTGAGAGCCCTGGAGAACAGCGGGATTAAATTAAACCAAAGAATCCCTCTTGAAATTGAATCGAATGAAACCAACGAAGGCTATCTGAGTAAAAAGAAAGATTATTTCGGGCATCTGCTGGAAAAGGTATAATTTTCTCATTAGCTGAAAGAAATCCGGATGATCTGTTTACAGCTAATTTAAATTGACTGATCAACAACAGATTGCTGACTTCCGGCCAACCAATCCAAATTTTATGAAAAAAATTCTGCTCACCGGGGCTACCGGTTATATCGGCAAACGGATGATTAACGTTATTGCGGCACAGGGTTACCAGGTCATCTGCTGCTGCAGGGATGCCGGACGTTTCTCGAAAAGCGTGGATATCGACGATGCCCAGATCGAAGTGGTGGAAGTGGATTTCCTGAAGCCCGAAACCCTGGAAAACATTCCGAAGGATATTTCCGGGGCCTATTATCTGATGCATTCCATGAGCAACAGCAACGATTATGCGGAGTCGGAAAAACAATGTGCCGTTAATTTTTCGGAATTTATTGAAAAAACGGATTGCGAACACATCATTTACCTTTCCGGCCTGGTGAACGAGAAACATCTTTCGGCGCATCTGAGTTCCCGTTTTGAAGTGGAAAAAATCCTGATGGAATGCAAAGTTCCGGCAACTGTTTTACGGGCGGGGATTATTATCGGGTCCGGAAGTGCCTCTTTTGAGATCATCCGCGACCTGGTGGAAAAGCTGCCGGTAATGGTCGCCCCGAAATGGCTTCACACCCGGTGCCAGCCGATCGGCATCGCCAATGTGCTGGATTTTTTGATCTTCACCTTATTCAAAAAACAGGCTTACCATAAAAATTTCGATATCGGGTGCGACAATGTCCTTACCTACAAAGAAATGCTTCTGGAACTGGCAAAGATCCGCGGGTTGAAGAGAACGATCATTACCTTACCTGTGATGACCCCGAAACTGTCTTCCTACTGGTTATATTTCATTACGTCTACTTCGTATAACCTTGCCCAGGCACTGGTAGGAAGCATGAAGATCGAAGTGGTCTGCAGACCTGAAAGCCTCAGAGAAATAAAAGAAATTACCGGCGTACAGCCCTTTTCTTATGACACGGCGATCCGGAGGACCCTGGCAAAAATTCAGGATAACGAGATTGCATCGAGCTGGAAAGACAGTTTCATCAGCAGCCGCAGCGATTCCAGCCTCAAAGACTACCTTGATGTTCCAAAATACGGATGTTTTACGGATCTGCGCTCTGCCGAATATGACGACCGCGAAAAATGCCTTGACCGTGTCTTTGCCCTGGGCGGAGCCAACGGGTGGTACGGACAAAGCCTCTGGAAAATACGGGGCTTTCTGGATCTGCTGGTGGGCGGGCCGGGGTTAAGAAGAGGCCGGACCAGTTCCACCCAGCTCCATGAAGGTGATGCGCTGGATTTCTGGCGGGTACTGCATGCCGATAAAAAAGAAGGCAAGCTGATCCTCTTTGCCGAAATGAAGCTTCCGGGAGAAGCATGGCTGATGTTTAAAGTACATAAAGGCAAGCTTTGGCAGAAGGCGGTGTTCCGCCCGCACGGACTCAGCGGAAGGCTTTACTGGTATTCCGTTCTGCCGTTCCACGGAATTATTTTTAAAGGGATGGTACGCAAACTTGCCCATCCGCAACGACCTCCTGAAACTCCATAAAATCCCGGCACATTTAATTTAACATTCCCGGGCTTTCATTTAATTTTTGACACTCATATTAATTTTTATTTCATTTATTAATACCATGTTACCGGATCCTGTAAAGAATTAACATTTATTTTAAATAAAAAATTTTCTGATGTTCAAATAAATCACTAGATATTGATTTCCAAACACTTAGTATACGAACAAAATTTATTTTACGCGTTACCGATAGGATACAGCCTCATACAAGCCCTGTTAATAAAATATTCACAGTCAAATATTTACTATAAATCACCATGTAAAGAATAAATAACATCTATGATGCAGCCTTTTTTGTAAAAAAAATTTTGTTACATTTGCTTTAAAGTAATAAGTAGCCGTATACCACGTTTTACTTATTCCGGAAATTTGATTGTAAAAACATTAAAACCAGCTTATGAAAAAAATAGTTCTACTCTTTACGTGCCTGTTCGGAATTTCAGCTTTTGCACAGATCAAGGTGCTGAAGAATGAGACTTTAGTGGAAATCGGCAAAGACAATTCCGTAGGTTTATATAAAAAAGACGACCGTTTCACCGTGAATTACCAGGATCTTAATACGGCTAATCTCAACACCTTCCGGTCTTTTTCTTTTCAGAACCTGAACAAGGATGTTGCAGGGCTGTATGAACTGATCGCCAACGGATTTATCGATACGCCCGAAAGCAATATCGTTCTCGAACTTCCCAGCGACATCATCGAACTGCATTTTGAAAAAAATTACGGTACACCCACCGTACAGTTTATCCAGTACATCAACAAGAACAGGAAGTATGTAGGAAAATCACAGTTCCTGAACAAGAAACAGGTTGACAAAATCTTCGGAAAGACCAACGGGAAGGCTGCGCTTTATGACAAGCCGGCAACGATGAACAATATTCATAACAATAACAGCAATATAAATAATCAGCAGGCGGCCACCCAGGCTTCTTCAGCAGCTCCGGTTTCCAACGGCAGCCGGAAGCCCCGAAAATAAATCAAACATTTTGAAATATTACTGAACTCATTCATCTGGATGAGTTTTTTTATTTTATTTTTGCAAAAAGATCGTTACGACATTATGCCTCTTCAAATCCATAACCTGACCAAACAATTCGGTGAGCAGACCGCGCTGAACAACATTAACATTTCCATTGAAAACAATGAAATCATCGGTCTCCTGGGCCCGAATGGTGCCGGAAAATCCACCCTGATGAAATCAATTGTCGGTGCCCTGAAAATTGATGAAGGTGAAATTATTTTTAACGGACAGAATATTACGGATCATGAAATTGCAAGTAAGAAAAAAATCGGCTTTCTTCCGGAAAATAATCCGTTGTACCTTGAAATGTATATCAAGGAATATTTGATGTTTGTGGCCAACATCCATAAAATCCCGGAATCCAGAGTGGATGAAGTGATCGAACTGGTAGGCATTACCCCGGAAAAGTCCAAGAAAATCGGGCAGCTTTCCAAAGGGTACAAACAGAGGGTCGGACTGGCCCAGGCCATTATCCACCAGCCGGACCTTCTGATCCTTGATGAGCCGACCAACGGCCTCGATCCCAACCAGATTATTGAGATCCGGAATGTGGTAAAAGAAATCGGCCGGCAGAAAACCGTGTTGCTTTCCACCCACATCATGCAGGAAGTGGAAGCGCTCTGCTCCCGCGTTATCCTGATCCACAAAGGCAATATCCTCCAGGATTGCCCGATCGGCGAATTCAAAGGAAAATTTGAAAGCCTTGAGGAAGCTTTTGCAAGTTATACGGCTTAATTTATATATAAACCTCACAGGTTTCGGAAACCTGTGAGGTTTTAGATTTTCCCACATCAGATACACTTTTTGCTCAAAAGGCAGGCTTTCTGTGGATTATTTCCGTTGTTTTTATATTTTCTGACATTTCATTTTTAATCAATTGCCTACGGATGCAGGCCAGCTGCAAAATCAAAATAAGGTTGATTATAATAATTTCATAGTAAACTGCAGATTTTTTTCCCGATATTTTGTTGCGGATGTGGAGTGACGAAAAAACAACAAGAAAGACCGTCAGCACCGCGATTAAAAGCTGAATAATGGCAATCATTAATCTTATTTTAAATATAATTAAACATTGCCCTCCGGCTTTTCTTCAATTACCAAAGGAGTTGCTGCTGCATTTTTCATCTGCACCTGTTCCAGAAGCTGAAGCCCCAGAAGCCCGCTGATTCCGCCGTTTGCCGCATCACCGTTACCGCCGATCAGAACTTCCGGCATAATCCTTACCTTCTGGCTGGCAATATTTTCCATGATTTTCAGCTGGGTAAAATTGTTTCCGCCCATGGCTTCCACCGACAGTTTATAGGATTCGGCATTGGATTTCCCGATGGCCAGAATCTTTTCCGCTTCCGCATTCCCCGTGAGGGAGATCTGTTCGGCACTTGCTTTGGCCAGCCATTCTATCTTTTCAGATTCCGCTTTGGCAAGGAGCCTGGTTTTTTCTGCTTCCCCGGTAGCCAGAAGTTTCAGCCGGTCCCCTTCCGCTGTTGCCTGCAGCCTTACCGAATTGGCATCACCCGTGGCTTTTTTTACGGAAGCATCGGCAATTCTTTCCGCGATCAGTACGCCCTGGTCAGCTTTTACGATTTCTTTCTGCATATCGGCCACTGCCGTTTCTTTCTCCAGAGCCTGCCGGGTTTCCTGGGCAAGCATCTCGGTTTCGTAGGTGATTTTCTGCTCCTCGGCCAGCTTACGGTCGGTCAGTGTCTTCATCAGGCTTTCAGGAGGAACAATGGCTCCGATCAGCGTATCGACGGCATTTACATTGTACTGTTCCAGCACGCTGCTGATATGGTCTTTGGCCGACTGCTGCCTTTCCTTACGGCTTCCGAGAAAAGCAATCACGTCGCTGTCCTGCGCCGAATTCCTGAAGTAGTTTCCGATCGTCGGTTCCAGCACCTGACTTACCAGGTTAATCATGTTTCCGAAACGCGCAATCACTTTCGGGGCTTCGTAGGTCGGAATATGGATGATCTGGGAAACATCCAGGTTGAACGGGAAACCGTCTTTACTCCGTACGGTGATGGTAGAAAGGTTTTTATCGAGCTGATGGGACTCGCTTCTTTCATAAGCCCAGTTCAGCACCAGGTTGGTGGTCGGAACCAGCTCCACTTTCATGATGTATGGGTTGATCGGGTATTTTCCCGGTCCTATCGGTTCTGCCCAGACCCCTTTATGCCCTTTTTCCACGATATTTCCATGTTTAAAATCCACACCGCTCAGATCTTTTCCGTCTTCTCCTACATAGCTGATGATGACGCCTACATGCCCGATCGGGATTTCCGTCATTTTCACCATTTCCACCTTGGTGAACCATGGATTCAGGAAGTAAGAACCTGCCAGGATTACCTGTTCCTGAAGGCCTTTGTAACCGCCGCTGTTCAGAAAAGTGTCGACATCCTGGAATTTGTTGTGTCCATGGATGATCTTTCCTGCGATCTGCCCTTCTTCCAGCGGACTTCCTTCCATCGTGGTGATGATTCCCACAGCGTTATCGGGAATCTGCGTCATATCCGTCAGTTCGATTTCAAAAAGCAGGGTATTGATCCGGTATGATCCCGGTGCGATGATGGCGGTCTGTCTTCCTTTCCGGCCGCCGTTTTTCAGAAAAGCTTCGGCATCCTGAAAGGAATCACAGTCTACTTTTCTTGCTAAGATCCTTCCGGTTTCCAGCTCTACCCCGTCTTTGGCCAGAAGCAATCCTATTTTGCCGGTCGGGATCACGGTAAAGGGCTGGAAATCGATGGAATACTGCCAGATCCATTTGCCAAAATAGACGCCCGGCGCCAGGGTCTGTGCCTGGAAACCGGCCTCTCCGTTGGTAGCAATAATCCGGCCTTCCGGTAATTCCTGCTTACCGACGAGCACAAATTTTTTGGTAACCAGGCCGATCCTGTCCTGGGGAACAATCACAAGACCGAAGAAAATTCTTAAGATAAATTTGTAAAAAATAACGCACACCAATGCGATGACGGCCGGAATCATCCAGCCATGAAAACTTAATTCCATAGTTTTTGTTTTTGATTAAAAGTGAAAACGGGAAAGTTGCCCTGTTTTTTCAGAACTTGAAAACAGGGTACGAATTATATGATAATTCTTTTAAAAAATTAAGAAAGTGCAGGTGGAGAAGTATTAAAAATCGTGAAGATGATTTCTGATACTTTTAATAGAAAAAACTTAAAGTTAATGAGTTTCATTTAGATCATAAAGGAAAGAGATCCTTTTGCTGTACAAATGTACGCAAGAAAAATAATCAGTTGCTGAAAAAATTTTAAATATTTTCCAATGGATAACACAAATTATTGATAATCAATTTAATTATTTTACGGTTTACTCAGTTTATCTATTTAAAATTAGGATATTTTAATAAAAAACAAGCAGAAAAATGAACAGGAGCACCGCGATTCTGGCTTTAAATTTGATAAAATTTTACCCTAACCATTACCATTAAAAAGATGATCAAAAAAATTGCATTGGGTATTTTTTGTGTAGCCCAGTTTTCACTGATGAATGCTAATACCATTGTTAACGAAGCACCGGTTTCAAAAGTAAATTACCAGAAGGAAAGAGTTCCGAAGTCCGTTATTATCAAAACCAAAAAGTTTAAAATAAAGATTGACCAGCAGCCGGACGGAAATTACCTGTATCAGGCCTGGGGAGTTAACGGAAAGGTAACCTCCAAGCCGAGCATGATTATATCAAACGGCGAACTGATCCCGGACGGTACCGGCGGAAACTATTATTACGAATTCAGCAACAACGGTTATACTTACCAGATCTGGAGAAATTATTTAACCGATTCAGCCAAGAAAGCACCGTATACGTTAATGGTAACGGATCAAAATGGTAAAACGGTCGTCAACCAGGACGGATATGTTGTTAAAAATTAAAACCGACAGTGAATATAGATTCCTGGCTTTAAAGCCGGGAATTTTTATTGTGAATTTTGCTAAAGCAGATCAATGATCAATCGTTAAAAGGAAGAATTGGCAAGCGAAGCGGATTCACCATTCACCATTGATCCTCAAACGATTCGTTCTTCTTCTTTCAGCACATTATAAAACCGGCTTTCATCAAAACTGTCTTTTGCCGCGTGGTAGCCGATGTTGAAAATCTGTTCGAGGCGGTCTTTTCGTCTTTCAAAAGTGCCGTAGGTGGATAGTTCCTGGGAGGAAATAAACCAGTCGCAGTGGTCGAACTTTATTTTCTCAATGCGGTAGGACAACAGGTCATAGGATCGGGAAACAATGGCTTTGATGGATTTCAGGTCACTGATCTTGATGTCATGGGGCGGTGAGACGAAAACGCCGATCAGTTTATCGCAGTCTTTCCGGATGATGTCTGCCGGAAAATTATTCAGCACGCCGCCGTCGCAGTACATTTCATCATCGATGATGTAAGGCGTTGTGACACCGGGGATAGAGCACGAAGCGATAATTGCATCCACCACTTTAAAGTTATTATCGAAAATCTTCTCGGTGCCGCCCACCAGTTCCGTTGCTACGATTTTCACTTCTTTATCCAGGTCGCCGAGCTTCATCTCTCCAAAAACAGGATTCAGGTAGTTCCTGAAAATTACGGATGAAACCAATCCGGGCTGATTGAAAGCAAAATGTTTCCAGTTGAAAAAATAGATCGAACTGAAAAATTCCATGATTTCTTCCGGTTTTTTACCGATGGCATACATGCATCCGACGATGGAACCTGCGCTGCAGCACGACAGTACATCAGCAGCAATATTTTTTTCGGCTAAGAATTTTAAAACCCCGGCATGCGCAATGCCTTTGGTTCCGCCTCCGGATAAGACCAGTCCTACTTTCTCAGAATTCATGGAATAAATATAAGAAAACAGAACAAAAGAATAAGTCACATTTTTCCAGATCCCGTGATTTTGCCATTTTTTAACACAAATAAAAATTAGATTAATACGGGTCGAAAGGCGGGAAGAAGGATGTTGGATGCCGGAAGTTTTTATAACTGAAATAATATGAGCTCAACTTAATTCCTGTTTAAGCATTAAAAAAGCCCGGAAGTTCCGGGCTCAGGTATTTGAAAATATGATTCTAATTATTAAGATACTTCTCGAAAATCCTTGAGAAATCTTTCTGATTGTATTTATCAAAGCTGGTGGTATTCCAGGCGAAAATATACTCGTTGATGGCTCTTAATTCCTGGCTTTTCGAAACATTTTCCTGCTTTCCTGAAGCCACTGAAGTAATGGCTTTCTGGATGCTGTCGTTCGAGAAATTCAACAGCGAATGGTTGTGGTGAACTTCCTGCTGAATCGCCAGCAATGCCTTATACAGGTCTTTCAGCTGATCGATCTGACCTTTTGCCACGCTGATCATCATCGGAACATTACCGATATTGAATGAAATCTCCACATCCAGGTCAATGGTTCCCGCCGTTTGCAAAGCGATATTGGAAAACGGAAACTGATAGTATTCGTATCTTTTCAGGACTCTTTTTTTATCCAGAGCACTTGCTCCGTCGATATGGATCAGGGCCCTGTTGGTAAAACAGTATTCGTCCCTTCTGGATTTAATCAGGAAGAAAATTTTCTCATTGTCTTCAGACAGGATGTAATCGTCAGAATCTACTTTATCGTAATCCTGAGAAGAAATGATTTTTCCGATATCTCCCAGTCCCAGTGCTTCTGCCGCCAGTTTTTTAAACATCGATTTTGGTATTTAATTATTAGTTCAGGTATTTTTTAAATGTGGATCACTTCACCGTAAGCCGCCGCTGCCGCTTCCATAATGGCTTCGGAAACCGTCGGGTGAGGGTGGATGGATTTGATGATTTCGTGACCTGTGGTTTCAAGCTTTCTGGCTACCACCGCTTCAGCCACCATATCGGTAACGCCTTCGCCGATCATGTGGCAGCCTAACCACTCACCGTATTTCGCATCGAAAATCACTTTGATGAAACCGTCGGTATTTCCGTTAGCTGTCGCTTTTCCGCTGGCAGAAAGAGGGAACTTCCCTACTTTGATTTCGTATCCTTTTTCTTTAGCCTGCTTTTCCGTAAGGCCTACCGATGCTACCTCAGGGTGACAGTAGGTACATCCCGGAATGTTGCCGTAATCGATCTTCTCCACATGCATTCCCTTGATTTTCTCAACGCACGTGATTCCTTCCGCAGAAGCAACGTGTGCCAGAGCCTGAGTTGGGATCAGGTCTCCGATGGCATAGTAACCCGGAACTGAAGTTTCGTACCATTCGTTTACCAGTACTCTTCCTTTATCCGTCTGGATGCCCACTTCTTCAAGACCGATGTTCTCGATGTTGGCAGCGATCCCTACGGCAGAAAGTAAAATATCCGCTTCCAGGGTAATGTTCCCTTTGGCTGTCTTTACCGTTGCTTTTACGCCCTCTCCGCTGGTATCCACGCTTTCTACGGAAGCATTGGTCATAATCTCGATGCCGGTCTTTTTCAGGGATTTTTCAAGGTGCTTGGAGATTTCCTCATCTTCTACCGGCACGATGTTCGGCATGAATTCCACAACGGTAACTTTGGTTCCCATCGTATTATAGAAATCGGCAAATTCTACCCCGATGGCTCCTGAACCTACAACAATCATTGATTTCGGCTGTTCCGGAAGAGAAAGGGCCTGTCGGTATCCGATTACTTTTTTACCGTCCTGCGGCAGGTTCGGTAATTCTCTTGAACGGGCTCCGGTAGCGATGATGATGTGCGTTCCGGTATATTCGGTGGTTTTTCCTTCCTTATCGGTAACGGAAACTTTTTTCCCTTTCTGAACCTTTGCGGTTCCCATGATCACATCGATCTTATTTTTCTTCATCAGGAATTCGATCCCTTTGCTCATTTTGTTGGCTACGCCACGGCTTCTCTGGATCACGTTCGGGAATTCGAAAGTTCCTTCCACTTTATTCAGTCCGTAATCCTCAGCGTGGTTGATATAATGAAAAACCTGTGCAGATTTTAACAAAGCTTTTGTCGGAATACATCCCCAGTTCAGGCAGATCCCTCCCAGGTTTTCTTTCTCGATAATGGCAGTTTTGAAACCCAACTGTGCTGCTCTGATCGCTGTAACATATCCACCAGGACCACTTCCGATGACAATAATATCGTAGTTCATTATAATAAAAATTTTTATGCGAATTTAAGGAAAAATATCGGAAAAGGCACATTCCTTAAAAATTGGCAGGCCGTGAATTTCCGGGATGGTTTTAAAAAGAAGGAAGGTATTTTAAATGGAATCAGGTTAGCAGGCCGGAAGTAGGAAGCCGGATGCCGGAAGTTCCCTGTGTCAGTATGATAATCAAAGGTAATAATCATCACAAGAAATTATTTTTCACTTTAACAAAGAGGGATTTACCGGATGTCTTCTTTAGTAATCTGACTTTTACTTTCTACGCTGATAACCGGCAGAATATAAACTAAATGTAATCGAATTTACCTTATTCTAATTCAGGCAGAAAAAGATGGTCAAAGGCTAACGCTTTTTAGAAAAAAAGAAATGTAAAAAGCCTGTTCCAAAGGATTGTAACAGGCTTTTTTATGTATCAGGATAAAGGGTTGATGCTACCTTGCGCTTCTCAGCAGGCGCTTTTCATTGGCATACCTTTCATTCAATGCTCTCAGCTGGTCCCGCTTCATTTTTTTTGTGGCCAGCGGATGGTTCAGGATCAGCTTTTTCTCCCGGTTGTATCTCTGTGCCAGCTCCTGGGATTTGCTGCTGGTAAGCTGGCCTTTTGAAGGGTGTGGCGGTACCGGGGGACGTCGCTGTCCGTAAGCATTCATCGATAATCCCAGCAAAATGACGGTTGATATTAAAAACTTTTTCATGATGTACTTTTTTCCGAATGATTTTAATGTAAATGATGCTCCATTAATTTCACTCCGTTCTCAGTCAATGATCAGCAGATATCATACCATATTTTCAGGACTATCTGATTTCGATATTCTGTTTCAGCGGAAGGTTCTTCGAGGAGTTTCCGACCAAAATCCGGTATGTCCCTTTTTCGACGGTCCGGTTCATCTTTTCGTCCGGAAATTCCAGTTCTTTCACCGGGACTTCAATGGAAACCTGTTTTGATTCTCCCGGTTTTAAATAGACTTTCTGAAAGCCTTTCAGTTCGATAACAGGTCTTGAAACCGAAGCCAGCAGGTCTTTCACATACAATTGCACCACTTCGCTTCCTGCTTTTGAACCTGTATTTTTTATATTTACTTTAGCTATGATTGTATCGTTGGCGGAATAAGCTGACTGATTTAATTCCAGTCCCGAAATCTCAAAAGTCGTATAGCTTAGCCCAAAGCCGAACGGGTACAACGGTTCGCCGCTCAGATCGTAATAATCATTTCCTCTTCCGGTCGGATGGTGGTTGTAGGATAAAGGCAGCTGCCCTTCTTCCACCGGAAAAGTCACCGGCAGTTTCCCGGACGGGTTTTCGGCACCGAACAACACTTTGGCCACGGCATTTCCTCCTTCTTCCCCCGGGTACCAGATATCGAGAATGGCCCCGACCTCATCTTTCCAATGCGTTGTTTTAATCGCAGAACCGCCGACCAATACTACAGCAACCGGCTTATTCAGTTTTGAAACGTCGTGAATAAAAGCTTCTTGGTTTCCCGGCAGACTTAACGACGAGCGGTCCTGGAATTCCCCTTCATGGATCCCGGCGGTTACCATAATATAATCGGCATTTCGGGCCTGTTTCAAAGCTTCATCATAATCTTTCTGATACTCATTCAACCCGTAATTCCAGATGAGCTCGATATTCGCCCCGCCCCTGTTTTCATGGAATTCTACGGCAAGGTCATAAGATTGTCCTTTAACAAAATCAAGATCGGCAGTCCTGGTGGAATAGCTCAGTTTTTCCCAGTGATCAATCAGTAATTTTCCGTTGAGGTACAATCGGAAACCATCGTTTCCCCGAAGGCCCAGCTGGTATTTTCCTGATTCCGGTGCCTGAAGCTTTCCGGTCCAGCGCACGCTGTAATTATCAGGCTGCAACTTGTCAGGATCCGGCGAATATAAGGTCCATTTGAAATTCAGCTGTCCGTCCTGTTTTTCAAAAGCAGGATTTCCCGTTAAATCCGGATTGGCAAAATATTTTCCAAGCAATCCTTTTTTATTTCCGGAGGATAAGAAATCAGTAGGAACGGTCACAAACTTTTTCAGGTTCCAGTCTATTCCTTTTGAATAGTTGATTTCAACATTTTTATTTTTAACGAAATTACGGATTCCCTCCAGAATGCTTACTTTTTTGTTTCCCGGACCGGAATAGCCGCCCAGCCTCGCATCGGCCGCATCGGTACCCACCACCAGGATCTTTTTCACATGTTCAGGAACCGGAAGCGTTTTGTCATTATTCTGAAGCAGGACAAAAGATTCAACAGCCGCCTTTTCAGCCAGCGGTTTATGATTGATTTTTTTCAAATCCTGAATGTCTTTATCGGAAACATAAGGGTTTTCAAACAATCCCAGTTCAAATTTCGCTCTCAGGACCCTTGCCACGGCATCATCAATCCGTTCTTTTGAAATCCGCCCGTCCAGGAACGGCGGGATAAAAAGCTGATAGTGCTTGTATTCGGTCTGGAAAATGACATCCAGTCCGGCGTTGATGGCCTGCGCCGAAGCATCATCGTAATCTTTTGCCGTAAAATGCAGCACATTGGCTCCTCCGACGGCACTGGCATCGCTGATGACAAAGCCTTTGAAATTCCATTCTTTTTTCAGTTTTTCCGTCAGCAGCCAGTAGTTGGCCGTCGAGGGCCTGCCGTCCAGCAGGTTGTAGGAAGTCATGACCGACCGGCTTTTTCCCTTACGGAAAGCTTTTTCAAACGGTACCAGGTGTGTTTCCTCCAGATATCGTCTGCTCCAGTGGATCGGATAGGAATCTCGGCCGCCTTCCCCGACGTTGGCCAGGAAGTGTTTCGGCGTGGTGATGATGCCCATGTTTTCAAAGGAACTGACAAAACTTACGCCCATCACCGAAGTCAGGAACGGATCTTCACCGTAGGTTTCTTCGGTTCTCCCCCACCGGACATCGCTCGCTAAATTCACCACCGGCGTCAGAATCTGCCGGATGCCTCTCAGCTTAGATTCTCTGGCAATGGCCGTCGACACCTGTTTCATCAGTTCAGGATTAAACGTTGCGGCAAGACCGATGGCCTGAGGAAAAGCCGTGGCTCCTTCCCGGACCAGTCCGTGCAGTGCTTCGTCAAAAGGAATAACCGGGATGCCCAGTCTGGATTCCTCAATGAAGTATTTCTGAATGGCATTGATTTTTCTGGCCAGTTTATCTGCATCTTCGTTGGCATTATAGGTCAGCATCTGTCCTGCCGCACCGCCGCCCTGATTGGCGGCACTCACCTGCAGCCCGAAAATTCCGTGAGCATACTGCCCTTCCGGAACATGATCGAGATCACCGGGGATCATGAAGCACTGCCAGAATTTTTCTTCGGGTGTCATTCTTTTCAGCAGATCCTGAACCCGGGCTTCCACCGGCTGTTTCGGATCTTTGTACAAAGGTTTCTGGGCAGAAATGAATACGGAACCCAATAATGAAATTCCGATAAGCGTAAAATTCAATTTCATTACTGAACGATTTGGATAACGGTGGCATATTTTAATCCGGCTCTCTGCTCGGGCAACTGAACATCGACGGAGCTCCCGGTCTTTTTCCACTGGATTTTTCCCGGCAGCCCCAGTACTTTCAGTGATTTCGGGTTGCAATTTTCAGGAATGGTGAAATGTAAGGTTGAAGGGGACCTGTAGTCTGCTTTTTCATCCAGGTGGAAAACATTCACCGTTTTGCCGTCTTTGCTCCGGGTATAATAAAAATTACCGTCGTGATAAGGCGCAATGCTGCGCGTTGCAAAAACGGCCGACTGATTCTGATCCATCCAGCCTGAAATTTCCTTTAATCTTTCGTAAACCACGGGATCATAATCACCGTTCGGACCGGGTGCGATATTCATCAGGTAATTTCCACCCCTGGAAATGATTTTTACCAGGGTTTCAATGATTTTCTGCGAAGATTTATAATTGTCGTTCGGCACATAGGAGAAGGAGTCGCCCATCGTGATGCAGCTCTCCCACGGAATATCGAGGGCCTTTTCGGGAACCGCCTGTTCCGGCGTTACGTAATTTTCCCATTTTCCGGGAACGGTACGGTCCACCACAATGATTCCGGGCTGGTTTTTACGGGCCATGGTCCCGATCTTATCCATATTGATATCCTGTTCCACTTTGATCGTCCTCTGCCATTCCACCTTCGGATCGATGGTATTAAACGGGCGTACCCAGCCTCCATCGAGCCAGAGGATATCGATCCTGCCATAGCCGGAAGTGATCTCATTCAACTGGTTAAAAGTAAATTTCTTAAAATTTTCCCAGCGTCCGGGATATTTTTTCGGGTCATAATTCACGTTACGGTCCTTCGGCGGAAAATAGGACCACCAGTAATCGTCGGAATGCCAGTCGGGTTTGGAAAAATAAGCCCCGATCTTAAACCCTTCGTTTCTGAACGTGCTGAAAATTTCCTTCGTTACATTCGCCTTCGGATTCTTCGAAAAAGGCGTTTTGGCGGACGTTATTTTATAGTCCGACTCTTGGGTATCGAACATGGCAAAACCGTCATGGTGTTTGGTGGTAAAAACCACATATTTCATCCCCGCTTTTTTTGCAGCATCCGCCCATTTCTGCGGGTTGAACTGCACCGGATTGAAAGTCGTCTGAAGGTTTTCGTAATTCTTCACATATTCAAAATACGATTTTCCGTGTTCCGGCTTCCGCCGGGTCCAGGATTCATCTTCCGGGCAAAGGCTCCAGCTTTCCACAATCCCCCATTGGCTGTACGTTCCCCAATGCATAAAAAGTCCGAATTTCAGGTCCTGCCAGTTTTCAAGATTCTGTATAACCAGGGGATCCGTCGGTTTTTGATAGCCTTCTGAGACATTGTGGGCCTGGGAAAAAAGAGCGGAAGAAAGGAATAAGGAAGAGCGCAGTAAAGTCTTCGTTTTTGGTAAGATGAACATTCAGTTAAGTTTTTGCTAATTTAATCATCCTTTCAAGAATGCACAAACGATTTTTTAATAGATAAGGTTTTAGCAGTATGAGGTAGATGAGATTTAGACTGAGGTTTTAAAATAGTTTTGATAATCATGATCTGCAGCTTACAGTCGACTGCAAAAATTTTAACCACAAAAGATTCAAAAGACTTACTTGCTGTTTAATAAAGCTGAAAAACCGGACGCCGGATGAGTTCACAAAAGCGTTAAAAAAATCAGAGATTTTTATGCTCCATCCCCGATCTCCAGAATCTGCGTGAGATAAAAACGCAAAACAAAACGATTTCCGCAAAAATTCAGATGTGAATCTTTTCATACATTCATTCATACTACGTTTAGATCCCTAACCGGAATGACAAACAGGATGTAAAAATTTTTAAAATACACGCAAAGATCTGTGAAAATCTGTGCAAATCTTTGGTTCGAATCCCACTCCAATCTTTTAAAAATCTTTGATTTTTAATCTTATGTGTTCTAAAATATACGGGCTTCGACTACCCTTAGCCACCAGAAAATCAGAGCTGATGCGTTAAAGTCATACGCCATCATTGTGAAAGCCCATGTCATTTGTGGGAGATTTTTTACCGCAAAGAAACAGCAATCCGGCGGCTGATCGGAGCCGAAGCCACATGCATCCTTAATTTTTACGGATTAAATCTTCAAACGCCTTTTCAATAGTAGGATAAGTAAAATGAAAACCGCTTTTGACCAATTTTTCAGGATATACATTTCTGCTTTTGAGCAACAGTTCGGTTTCGGTTCCTAAAAATACGGAGGCGATCTCCAATTGCCATACCGCAGCGTTCAGCCCAAAAGGGATTTTCATGGCCTGCCTTAATTTTTTCATGAAAGTCTCATTGGATAAGGGATTGGGTGCCGTGATGTTGATCGCTCCGGAAATTTGTTCATTATCAATAATATGCTCAACCGCCCTGCAGAAATCGTCGATATGAATCCAGCTGACGTTCTGGTCTCCCCGGCCCTGCTTTCCCCCGAGGCCGGATTTCGTCAGCACTTTCATTTTCGGAAAGGCACCGCCGTTATTTCCCAGCACAATGGAAGTCCGCAAAGCCACTTTTCTTACGTTGTCCGTATTTATTTTAAAAAATTCCTGTTCCCAGCTTTTGCAGATGTTCATAGAAAAATCATCGCCGATGATTCCGTTTTCTTCGGTGTTGAGCCGGGTTTCGGAATGGATGTAAATGGTAGCCGAACCGGCATTCAGCCAGGCTTTCGGTTTAAAACGGCATTGGTCTATGGCCTGCTGCAGGACTTTTGTGCTGTCGATCCGGGATTCATAGATTTCCTGCCTGTTTTTTGGCGTGTAGCGGCAATCCACGGATTTCCCGGCCAGGTTGATGAGTACATCGGCATTTTCAAGCAGGTTTTTCCATTCGCCTAAGGTCCTGGCGTCCCAGTGGAATTCGTTTTTGCGTTTTGGGTTGCGGGTCAGGATAGAGACCTGATGGCCTTTGGCGGTAAAACACTGTTCAAGGTTTTTTCCGAGGAAGCCGGTTCCGGCAGCGATGATTATTTTCATGAGAGGAAGTTTAAAGTTTAAGGTTTAGGGTTTGAGGTTTAAAGAAAATCAGCTTTTTACTTTTCATTTTTTACTCCCGCCAGATTTTAATAACCTTGATTATTAAATAAGCAAATAATAAAATAGCGACAATGGTCTCAGCGAAAAGAATCAGTAAAAAAGCATGTGATAATTCCCTACGGATATTTTGCTGGAACAGGAAAAATACGGATATGAACAAACTGCTGATTATAAATTTAGATATTTTTTTCATTTTTGCATGCTCCAATACCATATTGATGACAACCAATGAAAGTATAGGAAAAATCAACCATGAAATAATCAATACCAGTATCATAAAACCCAAGTCAAAAGGGGCTCCGATCATGATCTAATTTTTTTTTCGTTAAATGTATATATTTTTTGTTTGAGGTATGTACTATAACTTTTTCTTAATCGCCATTGATTATCTTTGTAAATGTTTCTTCATATTTAAGATTACAGGATAAAGATTCCGGTCTTCTATTTAAACCTTTGCCTCTGCCGTGCTTTTAATCAGCCGGTTTCTTTCCAGCAGGAATTTTTTCATATAATTTTTAAGGAAAATGGCGTTGAATACTTTCCCGATGATTCCCAACGGAGATTCAAACTCAAAAATATCCTTCATAATCGTGTACCGTCCTTCCTGCCTGAAAAGATGCTGATGTTTCATGGATCTGAATGTACCTTTCAGCATAATATCCGTGAAATGATAGGGTTTCTGCATGGCGACGATCTTCGTGGTCAACGTCTGCGTGACGCCGAGGTGCCTGGCTTTCCAGGTAACGGTTTCGCCAAGTTCGATCAGTCCTGACGTTCTTCCGGCAATGGCTTTTTCACCGGTCCGGAAAGTGGATTTCTGATGAAGATCGATGTCCCGGGCCAGATCGAAAACTTTCCGGATGTCAGCTTCGATGCGGGTGTGTAAACGGATCACAGACATTTTTTTATTTTTTAAAGGTTAATTAAAATTAAAACAGCCAGAACGGCCATCCTGAAAAGCGTCCAGGAAAGCGTCGGCAGCAGATTAAGTCCTAATACTTTACCCCTTCTGATATGTTCGAAAAACATGACGGTAACAACGGTTCCGAAATAGATGAATGCTGCCGTAATGTTAAGGTCTATAAACAATCCTGGAATCAGGAGAAGGGTTCCGATAAGGGAAACGGTCATCATATTTCCTAAGTAATCCCAAAGCTTTTCCTTCAGATATACTTTCAGAAAAACGGTCTGCCATAAGATATGTCCGGTGCAGATTCCGGCTTCCCTGAAGAAATTCCGGTTCAATCCTAATTTTTCGGAAAACAGGCTTAAAATACATCCTGAAAAGACGGCAACAAAAACGAGGTAAGCCAGTCTGTATTTCAGATTGAAATCAGGATTACAGGCGTCTGCTCTATGACCGTTCCTTGAAGGAATGATCTGTTTGCGGTTGTACGAAACAAAAGAGTACAGCTTTTTAAAAAACCAATACAGAGGCTTGATACGCGCTGTTTTTTCCAGTATCGGAAAAGAATTGCCGATGATCAGTAACAGGCTGTCGAGGCCGTAGGTGACTTTATTTTCATCATGGTTCACCAGAGCAATTTCATTTTTTGCCCGGTTAAAATCAATCCGGTTTTCAGTTTCAACACTCAGTTCCGTAAAAGCTTCCCTTCCGTGCTGATCCAGCATTCCTGCGGCGATAAAGCCTTTGGAATAGAGGTTGCACATCGGGCATTCGCTGTCGTAAATCAGGGTATGGTTTTTCAGGGTTTTCATGAGTTATTTTTTTATAGATTCATATAATTATTTAAAGAAATAAGCTGTCATAACGGTCAATTATTGAGCTCGCAACCATTGGAAACAGGGAAACCAGCATGGACTGAAAATAAAAATCGTTGATAATAAAAGTTTTCATGGTTATCGTTTTTAATTAATTTTTCTGGTGAATCCCGAAATAAACAATCAGGAACAGATGGATGAATAAGTTTTTCATAATTATAAAATTTTCAATAATTTTTGAAAGTTTAAATTAAATAAAAAAGGCGCTTGCCTTTGGGGTCCGACTTTGTCAAAGTTGAAATCTTTGAAAAAGTTTTCGCGGCTGACTGCTATTTCAACAGGTTGGTAATCTTCCCTACCAGCCAGTGGTCGTCGCTTTTGATCGCCAGATCCATGATGTTGTTGATTTTCCCGGTCACGGTGCTGAAATCATTCATCAGTTTAATGAATTCTTTGGCACCTTCCGTATCCTTATCTTCAATATCCTTCAGCTCTTCCAGAAAGGAAATCACCGGTTCTATTTCCCGCTTCCGGCGTTCTTTGGTAATCTGCTTAAAAAGAAACCATACGTCTTTCTCAGCTACGAAATATTCTTTCCGGTCCCCTTTCACGAACTCCTTTTTTACAATCCCCCAGTCCATCAGTGCCCGGAGGTTCATGTTGGCATTCCCCCTGGAAATTTCCAGCTGCTGCATCACCTCATCGGTCGAAAGCGGCTTATCACTCACGATCAGCAACGCATGTACCTGTGCCATCGTTCGGTTGATCCCCCAATTGGTGGCGAACGTGCCCCAAGTCTGGATGTATTTTTCTTTAGCTTCCGATAAAGTCATTGTCTTACTGTTTCAGTTTCTTATGACAAAGATAATTATATTTTTTGAATTTTCAATAATTTTTGAAAATTATTTTTTTAGCTGGATTACTTTGATTTGATTACGTCACTCGCCGCTCCTTACAAATTTGCGCTGATTAGTGGGTACAGTACCGCTATGTTCAGATCTCCCGAATAGATGACCGCTCCCTTTTTATCAATCAGCACGATCTGGGGAAAGGCGGATATGCCGTAATTTTTGTTTACCGCCTCATCACCGGATAAGACCTCGTAATTTACCTTATGCCTGATTATAAACTGATCAATCGACGACCGGCTGTCTGTTGTATTGACAGCAAGCAATTTGAACTTTGACGGGTCGTATCTATTGTTTAATTTATTTAATTCCGGAACCGCGTTAATACAGTAGCTGCAGTTTTTGATCCAGAATTCCAGTAAGACCACCTCTCCTTTGAATTCATGCAGCCTTACTTTTCCTCTCGTCTTACTTTTATCAAGGGTAAAATCCGGGGCACTTTGCCCAACATCGATTATCTTCACAGGATTCCTCTCTTCCGGTGTGTATTCTTTTAAATAAGTTGAATAGTACCAGCTGTCTTCTGCCGGAGGTACCGGATGAAGCACAATATCTGAAAACTCGGTCCGGTTGATGTCCCGGCTTCCTTTTTTAAGCTGTATAAAACTTACAGGCAGGAAACTTTTCCGGTCAACAATTAATTTGTTGTAGAATGTAATTTTTTCAGTGGTTGCCGTAAAATCCGTCCCGAGATAATTGGGAAAGCGGTCCTGTACTTTAAAGTTGAGAAGATAAAAGTGTTTTTTGCCCATCAGGGTATCCTTTACGTGTTTTTCAATATGCTCATCCTTGATTACCGTGGGCAGAATATTCCTTAGAGTGATTATTGAATTGTACAAAGCGGACAGGCCTTCAAAATCTGCAGCTTTCATTTTGTTTTTTATATGAATCGTCCTGTCAGCTGCAGAGGTTTCAAAAAACCCGGAATTATTGAAAACAGAAAATCCGTTCTGATCTTTATACTGATACCTGAAGCCCGCGAGATCATATTCTTTATTGAAATCAATATATATGCTGCCTTCCGACTTGCTGTGATAGTCTTCTGCAGGGTAGGTAAATTCTTGTGTGTAACGATAGGTAATCGTTTTTACCGACTGTAATTTTTGGGAAAGCTTTCTGAAGATCTTCAATTCCTTTTCCGGAGTTCCTGCATTTAACCATAGACAGGTACATGCAGACACGAGGATGATAAACCTGAAAAAAAAGCTGAAATTTTTCATGATCCGTTTTTAATAGTTTCAAAAATACAAAATTTTGTCCTGTAACTAAGAAAATAAATCAATACTTCCCGAATGCCCGGTAATAACCATTGTTAAATAAAAAAAAGCAGGCATTCCTGAGAATGCCCGCTTCACCTAACTTAATATATATATTTACTTAATGAAACTTCGGTAATCTTTGATCATCTTTACAAATCCTGACCGGTAGCCTTCCGGGTCTTTCCCGGTATTCTGTCTGGCCAGGCTTTCGATCTCGGAGAGGCTTTTTTTCCTGATTAATTTAGAATCCCTTAAAACCAGCCCGAACCAGGCAACGGAAGAGGCAAACTTAAAATCGGAAGTCACCGCCGGAGTATCTGAATTTCTGATCGCCTGAACAATTTCCGCACTCTTTGATCCGTGTGGCGTCTTATACCTGAATTTCACGGTTCCCAGTTCATCACCGGATCCTTTTGCCGCAGATGCTGTAGCATATTTAAGCTTATTTTGTTTCGGTAAAAACTCCGATTTGCTGCCGGCCGGAATAATTTCATACAAAGCCGTTACGGTATGGCCGCTGCCCAGTTCTCCCGCATCGATTTTATCATTTACAAAATCTTCATTTCTCAGTTTCCGGTTTTCGTAACCGATCAAACGGTACGATTTCACATATTTCGGATTGAACTCGATCTGGACTTTAACATCTTTTGCAATGGTGTAAAGGTTTCCGGCGAATTCTTTTCCCAGGAATTTATTGGCCTCCTGCAGGTTATCGATATAGGCATAGTTTCCGTTTCCTTTATCGGCCAGCGTCTCCATCTTATTGTCTTTGTAATTTCCCATTCCGTAGCCCAGGCAGGTCAGGAACACCCCGGACTTACGCTTTTCTTCAATCAAACTTTCCAGATCACCTTTGGAAGATTCGCCCACGTTGAAATCGCCGTCAGTTGCCAAAATAACCCTGTTGTTCCCGCCTTTGATAAAGCTTTCCTGAGCCAGTTTGTAGGCCAGCTCGATCCCTGCTCCTCCGGCCGTGCTTCCTCCGGCACTCAGCTGATCCAATGCATCGGTTATCTTTCTTTTTTCGGCTGCTGAAGTCGGAGGCAGTACTACGCCGGCGCTTCCGGCATACACCACGATGGCCACTTTATCCGCCGACCTCAGCTGGTCCAGCAATATTTTTAAGGAAGACCGCAGCAACGGCAGCTTGTTTTCTTCTTCCATCGAACCCGAAGTATCGATCAGGAAAACGATGTTGGAAGGAGGCAGGCTATTCATCGGAATGTTCTTTCCTTTCAACCCGATTTTCAGCAGTTTATGGCCGGGATTCCACGGTGCAGTTCCAAGTTCCGTATTGATGGAAAAAGGCTGCATGTTTTTAGGCTGCGGATAATTGTATCTGAAATAATTGACCATTTCCTCGATCCTCACCGCGTCCTTCTCGACTTCCCCATCCTGAATCATCCTTCTGACATTGGAATAGGAAGCATGGTCTACATCAATGGAAAAAGTGGACAGCGGCTGATTTTTAGTCAGTTCAAAAGGGTTTTCAGCCAGATGATCATATTCTTCATCATTGTACTTTTCGTTTTTCCCTGAAGTGTTCTTTACAGTCTGATGATGGGATGCCGGACGATTGTAAGATGGTTTCCGATAAGAAGTAACCACCGATTCCAATTCCATCGCCACCGCCATTTTCGGTTTCGGGCAGCCGTTGTATTCGGGCAGCCCGGGAACGGTCGGGCAGGCATCATCTTTATCAAGGATTCCGTCGCCATCGGTATCGGGCCAAGGACAGCCGTTGTTTTCTGCAGGGCCTGCTATGGCCGGACAGGCATCGTCTTTATCGAAAAGTCCGTCGCCGTCGGTATCCGGCCACGGACAGCCCTTGTTTTCTGCCGGTCCGGCGATTTCAGGACACTGATCGTTTTCGTTTCTGATGCCGTCCTGGTCCTTATCTTTTTTAAAGCTCCATTTTTGCAGCAATTTATCCTGATCCGGAACGGTTTTGGTTTTGCAGCCCTGCAGTATCATCAGTACCAAGAAGGCGATTACTGTTTTTTTCATGTTTATTATTTTTGATGATTTTAAATTTCCTTTTAGATAGGATGTGAAAATCAGAAAAGGTTGCAGTGGAAGTTATTTATCTGGTCAAATCATTTATTTCATCTCTTTAACTTTTGTATAAGACGTGGTGAGGAAAAAGAAACTTCCGGAGAAATTTCTTTTTCTGATGTATTGTGAATGGATATGAGTTCGGGATGATACAAGCGCTACTTCAGGGGAAGTTTTTCCTGAAGCAGCTTCTTCAGCCTCCGCTTTTCTTTTTTTGAGATGTCTCTGGTTTCCACCAGGACAACACCATTGACTGCTTTACTTCCGAAAAGTGCAGTGGCCTTCTGATCCTTAAAGACCTGTATGGATACAATTTTTTTAGGATCGATTTTTTTGAACACTTCCGAATCGGTTTCCTTCCCGTCGACAATAAACAACGTACTCTTGTTTGATCTTACGGAACTCTGACAAGTGATCGAGATATCTACTTTACCCGAACCGGGTGTCTCTGAAATGGAATTGATATTTACTCCCGAGACTTTTCCCCGGATCATCACAGAGGCTTCCCTGCCTCCGATTCTGTTGGCCATCAGTTTGTTTCCGTCGCCTGAAGCAGAAGCCGTAAGATTGCTTCTGACCAGGCTGTTTTTGTTATAAGCTAAAATTTCAGGTTCCTGATTTTCATTTCTTAAAGATGGTGAACGGTCCGGATAGATCGCTTCCGCGGTATCGGCAATGGCAGTCAGATCAGACATTTTCTTTTTCGAAACAGAGGCTGCCGAAAGTTCCTGAACCATGGAAGCCTTCTCTTTCCTGATGCCCATGGCTATAATTTCTTCGGTATTTCTAAGGTCCGTCCTGTCTACGATTACTTGATCGTCCGGAACAGAGGCTGTTTCCCGAGGAAAGGCTTGATACAAAGGCATGACCGAAACAGGAACCATGATATGGGTACCGCGTGTTTCCGGAACTTTCCCGTAGGCTGTTTCCGGCGCCGGAGATTTCAGGATCTCCTTCATGATATTTGCCTTTACGATGCTGTCGGTTTTGCGGACCGGCGCAGCCATTTTTGCAGGCTCTTCTTCCTTTTGAGACACGTTCTGGTATGCGATGGCCTTCTGAGGAGACCCTGTGCTGTCTTTTTTACTGGTGAAATAAAATACCCCGGAACCGATCAGCAGGCTGGCAGCAATCCCATACGGGATCCATAAGCTGATGGTCTTTCTTTTTTTCTCCTCTTTTTTATCCAGCTTCTCCCCCACTTTAGCCCAGACCTTATCAAATCCCGGGAAAGTTGCAGGTTCCTCCATAGTTTTGGAAGCCTCGTTGAATGTTTTATCTATATTGGTATTTTCCATTGTGTTTTAAATTTAAATATTATGGCTGACCATCAGCTGCTGAAGTCGTTTTCTGGCAAAATTGAGCTGGGACTTGGAAGTGCCTTCGCTGATGGAAAGCATACTTGCAATTTCTTTATGGGGATATCCTTCGATGGCAAAAAGATTAAAAATAGCCCGGCATCCTTCAGGCAGAAAGTTCAGCAGGCTCAGGATATCCTTTTCGAAAGACCCTTGTTCAGAAACGGAACCGGCTGAAAAAGCATGGTCTTCCTCCAGCGAAATATGAAGTTCTCTTGACGTACGCAGCTTCTGCAGGCATTCGTTCACTGCAATCTTTCGGGCCCAGGCTTCAAAGATATCCGGATTCTGCAGCTGGTTTATCCTGGTAAAAATTTTGTAGAAACTGTCTGCCATCGCCTCCTCGATATCTTCATCATTCTTCAGGTAGCGCCGGCATACCGCATACAGTTTCCCTGCCATCTTTTCATAGACTTTACGCTGGGCATTGCGGTCGTTCCGCTGGCATTCCAATAAGAGCTCTCGTTCCATAATCAGGCTTTATATCTACATAGATGCAGAAAGTTTCAAAAAGGTTGGAAACCGGTTAATTTTTTTTTAAAAATAGTTCAATCCGGTAAAGCCGGCAAATCCGGAGTTTCTTTTCATTCTGAGAAATTTAAGAAAGGGGATACCGAAACAAATCATTAAACAATTCATCAGTTTTTAAAATAAAACAGCACGCCTGCCCTGAGTCTCAGCCCATCCGGTTTCTGCCTGATGATCTTTTCATAAAAACGGGTTGATCGATTTAACCTTTCCTCCTGTAACAAATCTCAGGTAATAACGACTATTCGTATAAATAATCTTTTTATAGTAATGAAAAAAGCCAAATTTGTATCATTACTTTTTGTTTTGTCTGCAGGAAGTATGATGTTTGCCCAGGATGATTTGATCAACAAGCTAAAAAACAACCAGTCCCAGAACGCCAATTTTCAGTTTACCACCCTGAAAGACGTCGGAGCGACTTCGGTAAAGAACCAGGGTTCTTCCGGAACATGCTGGAGCTATTCCGGAAATTCTTTCCTGGAATCCGAAATGCAGAGGATGGGTAAAAAGCCGGTCGACCTGGCAGAAATTTTTACGGCAAGAAATTCTTACCATGACAAAGCAAAATTATACGTTCTGAACAACGGCGCCATCAGCTGGGGTGACGGCGGGGAACTTCATGATGTCATCAACATGTACAAAAAATACGGTGCGGTTCCTCAGGATGTCTATACCGGACTGAGACAGGGACAGACGCTGAACAATTTCTCTGAAATGCAGGGCAAACTGAAGCCCGTACTGGACAGCCTGGTTCAGGCAGGATCGAAAGGAAAACTGACTGATAACTGGATGTCTTCCGTAGATGCCATTCTGGATGAGTATCTGGGAAAAGTTCCGGCCAATTTTACCTATGAAGGGAAATCGTACACGCCTCAGACTTTCGCAAAAGAAGTAGTAGGCATTAATGCCGATGATTATGTGGAACTTTCCTCTTATAAAGATTATCCGTATTACCAGAAATTCGTGGTTCCGATTCCTGATAACTGGAGCCATGACTCCGACTGGAACGTCCCGATGAAAGATCTTACGGCGATTATCGATTATGCTGTGACTAAAGGATATTCCGTAGGCTGGGCCACTGATGTTTCGGAACCGTATTTCTCTTATAAAAATGGTGTGGCGTATGTTCCGGATATGGACCTGGACCAGATCAACAAAGATAATAAGGGAACATTATTCAACGAGCCGAAGAAAGACAAAACCATTACCGAAGATATGCGTCAGAAGGCTTTGAACAACCTTTCCACAACGGATGATCACGGCATGCACATCGTAGGTCTTGCCAAGGATCAGTCGGGGAAAGAATATTATATGGTTAAAAATTCATGGGGTGTAACCAACGATTTCGAAGGCTACCTTTATGTAACAAGACCGTATGTGGAATACAAGTCAACCGCTATCCTGGTTCACAAAAATGCCCTTCCGAAAAGCATCAGCAAACAACTGAAGCCGACCAAAAATATTGGTCTCTAAATCGAATCGATTTTGTCATCCAATGGCAATTGCAGATATTTAATCTTGTTAAAAGCCGTTTTCAATTCTGAAGACGGCTTTTTGTATGTTATCCGTCATCTCTGTTTAACCCAAATTACGCAATAGGAAAAAAAGTAGTATTTTGGGTTTTAGAAACCCAACTGCGTAGCAGTAGAAAATTTTGAGTTATGAAATTCGAGTTATCCTTTACCAATAAAGAGATTACACCTTGGGGTGGAATGGTATTTTTAAAGCAAATGTTGGATAAAATTGAGTTTAAACAAGAAATTGAAAGATGTGAATCCTTACCTGTTTCACTTTCCAATAATTCGTATAAAAAAGAAGTTTTGCTTGAGTCATTTATCACGAGTATTTGGTGCGGAGCCAATCGTTTTTTACATACAGAAATTACTCGTTCAGATAAAGCATTAGGAGAAATATTTGGATGGGGTAAAACTCCTGCACAAGATGCTTATAAACGTTATTTTGGAAAATTTACCCCAAATATCAATCAGCAAGTTGGTCATCATTTTTTCAGTTGGTTTTTTAACAATCTAAATCTTAACTATTTTACGCTGGACATCGATTCTTCGGTTATTACCCGATACGGTGAGCAGGAAGGAGCAAAAAAAGGCTATAATCCCAAGAAAAAAGGAAGGAATAGCCATCATCCTATTATTGCATTTGTGAACGATGTAAAGATGGTTGCTAATTTTTGGCTCAGAAGCGGAGACACTTCTTCCGCAAACAATTTTGTGGGATTTTTAGAGGAAACACTCTTGAATTTTGGAGATAAAAAAGTAGGATTAGTACGCTTGGATAGTGGCTTTTTTCAAAAAAGCATTATGGATTATCTTGAATTAAAACAACTCCAATACATCATTGCAGCACGATTTACCCACCCCATTCAACACTTGATAGACCAACAAAGTCTGTGGATAAGAGTAGATGACGGCATTGAGATTTGCGATAAATTTCATCAAGCAAAAAACTGGGAAAAACCAAGAAGAATCGTCATTGTAAGGCAAAAAATAGCACAACGCCCCAAATCATCAGGAAGAACATTGAGTCTTTTTCCTGAAGATGAACTCCATCGAAATTATCGTTATTCAGCCTATATCACCAATCAAGAACACTCGGCTACTGATGTTTGGAGAACGTACCGAAACAGAGGGGATGCTGAAAATAGAATCAAGGAATTAAAGGCAGATTTTGGAGCAGAAAGTTTTAATCTCAAAGAGTTTTTTCCTACAGAGGCTGCTCTTATATTTTCGATGATTGCCTACAATTTAATGTCTGTTTTCAGATTATTTGTTCTTCAGGAAAAAACACAGAAAACTCTATCTACACTCAGATACAGAACCTTTGCCATTGGAGCTTATTTCGAAAAAGTAGGCGATACACTCAAACTAAAAATAGCACTCACAAAAAAACGAAGAAAATGGTTCGCTGGAATTTGGGATTACCCGATTGATTGGACTAAGAAAATTTCAACTGCGTAATTTGGGTTTAATCCTTTAACATCAATAACGTGAACTGGAAGAAGAACTTTGATTAACAGGTTGGAAGAAAGAAACTGGATGCCGAAAGTTTCTCCTGTCAAAAAAAGATGATAAGAGGTCTTGATGATGAAAGCAGATCTTTTGTCATTCTATTATCCGGAGTTCTTATTTAAATCCCTGATAGACAGCTGCAGTTTTATCTTTAACTAAACAGGCAACTGAATATAAATTAAATATAGCCGGATGTATGTTGTTTTAAAATTCCGAAGGAACGGTTTTCTACAGGATAGGATAAAATCCCATCAGAAGATTGAAGCATTTATTCATTTATCAGGAGAAGTCCCATTTAAAATCCTGACTGAATCAGTCTTATATTTTTGGATTAATTAAAAATCCGAACATAAGTTGGATCCATTCCAATTCATGTTAAACAGGAAGGAGAACAGGTTTTATTAATACAAATTTAAAATTTATCCGGATTATGTACCATATCTTCAAAAAATACTTATACATTCGCTTCATTAGATAATCAGGTGAAAAATAGCGGAGATCCGGAATTCGGATCAATTTCTGATGCCAATCATCATCGCGACGGTAAATAACCTTAAGATTAATAAGAGGAAAAAAGTCTTTAAAATACAAATGTGTTATGAAAAATTATAAAAATATTCATCTGGGCAAGCTTATCAAAGCCCGGGTACAAGAAAAGGAAATGAACGTGCGGAAAGTCTGCCGTTCTATGAAAATTACAGAGGAACAGCTGTACGAAATCTATGAATCTAAAAGTCTCGATTCCGAACAGATCCTGAGCTGGAGCAAGCTGCTGAACTATGATTTTTTCAGGATCTACAGCCAGCATCTGATCCTCTACTCACCTCCGGCATCAGACAAAACGGATGAAAACACAAAAGAAGAAAAATCGTCACTGCCGCAGTTCCGTAAAAATATTTACACCACAGAAATCATTGATTTTATCCTTGAAATGATAAAAAAAGGTAAAAAAACCAAGCGGGAAGTGATCGAGGAATACGGTATTCCCAAAACCACTCTGTATAAATGGCTGAGTGATATCAATAAAACCAAAAACTCTTAATTCCGAAGGATAGCAGCAAAGGCTCCGGATACGAGCCAGGAGAAAGTTCGGAACCAAGTCTTCAAAATCCATATTTAATGGTTTATTTTTTCTGTAGGTCCATGGGATAATATCTTTACGACTTACCAAGATAAAGACTTTTAAAAAATGTAAGGAGGTTAAAAAGACCTGAATTGCAAAGGAGCAGCAGGAATGTCTTATGGATAGAAAAAATGCGATGACCCGACAGAAATAGAACCCCGGCTACCTGAAAACACAGCTCTTCCGCCACCGGATGCCCGGATTAAAAAACCGCTTCAGAAAAATTTCCGAAGCGGTTTGGTTTAAATAATTGATAGGTAAAATATATGAATGGTGCATGGTCAATCCGCTGTGCTAGTCAATTGGTTTTGCACAGAACAATTCACCATTGATTTGCGAAAGCAAATTTTGCCATTTACCTTTTAGTACAGAACGGCCATGCTTTCCGGTTTGAAATCCTGAAGCTCTTCCGTTTTTCCTTCTTTGATTTTCTGTACCCAGTGCGGGTCCTGCAATAGGGCACGGCCTACGGCAACGAGATCGAAATCTCCCCGCTCCAGCCTTTCGGTCAGTTCGGATAAATCGGTTTTTCCGGTTCCCTGTCCGGCAAAAGCAGCCATGAAATCGCCTTCCAATCCTACGGATCCTACCGTGATGGTCGGTTGTCCGGTAATTTTTTTAGCCCAGCCTGCAAAATTCAGATCGGAACCTTCAAATTCAGCTTCCCAGAATCTTCGCTGTGAACAGTGGAAAATATCGACACCTGCTTCTTTCAGCGGCATCAGCCATTCTTCCATTTCTTCCGGGGTCTTAGCCAGCTTCGCGGAATAATCCTGCTGCTTCCACTGGGAAAGGCGGATGATGATCGTGAAATCTTCTCCTACGGCAGCCCTGATGGCTTTAACGATATCTATGGCAAACCGGCTCCTTTCTTTCAGCGTTTTTCCTCCATACTCGTCGGTTCTGGTATTGGTTACTTCCCAGAAAAACTGATCGATCAGATAGCCGTGGGCACCATGGATTTCCAGTACGTCAAAACCTAAGTCTTTAGCCGATTTTGCCGAAGCGGCAAACTGGGCAATCGTATCCTGGATATCCTCAAGGGTCATTGTCGATGCTTTTTCCATCGGAACCTCCGGATAATCGTCTGAACTGCGGGTATCACCGACGTGCCAGATCTGAGGTCCCATTTTTCCACCGTTATCATGGACGGCATTGATTACGTTTTGCCAGCCCTTCAAAGCTTCGGTTCCGTAAAAATCGGGGATATTCTGCATGTTTTTGGAGGCGGGCCTGTCGATCACCGTTCCTTCAGAAATAATCAATCCGACTTCCGCTTCGGCTCTCCGTGCGTAATAGTCTGCAATCTGTTTTGTGGGAACTCCGTTATCGGATTGAGCTCTCGTCATCGGGGCCATCACGATTCTGTTTTTCAGTTCTAAATTCTTATACTTAAAAGGCTTAAACAATGCGTCTGTGCTCATTTTTTAATATCTATTTTATAATTGTTACACAAAGTAACTAATAATAGTTCAAATTTGTATCCTTGTAGAAAAAAAAGTAGTAACTTCGCGGTAACTGATATTGGTAACGCGGAGGTAACTCAGGGAGTCGCGAAAGGTAAAAGTTGAGAAAAAGGCTTTCCTCCGCCGCGCTCAGGATGAACCGGGTTCAGCCTGACAATAAGATAAATGCACGTATAAAAATGCGCTGTGGGCTTTTATAAATGAAATGTCTTTGTGAAACTTAAAAGCACTTAGTAGTTAAAAAAAGCTTTGTGGACTTTGTGTTCCAAGGAGCTTAAGCAATAAACAGGGCTTTCCTTCGTCAGGCCCAGGTATGAAAATATGCTGTGGGCTTTTATAAATGAAATGCCTTCGTGAAACTTAAAAGCACTCAGTAGTTAAAAAAATCTTCGCGGGCTTTGTGTTCATAAAAGCATATCAGCCAAAAATTATAAACAAACTGTCATGAAAAAGAACGAATTAATGCAGTACAGCTGCCCTTTAGGCAAGGCCATGTCGGCTTTGGGAAGCAAATGGAAACCGATCATCGTACTGGTCATCAAAGACCGCAAACTGCGTTTCGGGGAATTGGCCGTACGCATCCATGTGATTTCCAGGAAAGTCCTTACCGACCAGCTGCGGGAAATGCAAACCGACGGACTCGTCATCCGGGAAGAGTTTAAGGAACTTCCGCCAAGGGTGGAATATTCCCTGACTGAAAAAGGGCTGGCCCTGCTCCCGATCCTCCACCTGCTGGAAGAGTGGGAAATGAAATACCATGTGTATGATCCTGAGAAAGTGAAGGATTGTAAGATGATTCTGGAAGGGAAAAAGATACAAAAGACTATTGTTTAAAAATGAGCTAAAACTTATTTAAATTTGGAGTCTATTTTTTACCATTAAGGCATTAAGATATTTTAACTTAGAAACATTAGCTGCCTAATATTGTATTATTCAATCCACTGAGATTGAGCAAAAGATTCCATAGTGTTAAAAGTTAAAAATAAACAAAGTTTATTTTAATTCAGAAAATTAAGGTGAAGAAAAATTACAGAAAATTTCTGAATCAAAATTTATACAGGTTCTTAAAAGGAGGAGGAATAATATTCTTTTTGTTTTTCTAATTGTATTAATATTTCTTTATTAGCATCTTCAAGTTTAGCAAATTCTTTTCCGGGGAAACTTGTATAACGACAGATGCCATTTTCATCATAATATTCATAGTCGCTATTACCGATATATCCATAGATTTCAGTTTTGAAATTAAATCGATCATAGTAATAAATAGCAATGCTAAATTTACCATCCTCTTTAAAAATTAAAGTAACATTGATATCATTCTTAAACGGGTAAAAACGAATGGCACGTTCATATGAACCCCCATGTAGTATTATAATATCTGTCTATTGCAATCTCTTCCTCTACTTTTTTCGCTATATCATTAAAAAATTCTTGAAGATGATTATTGGCAAAAATTATCTGAGAAAAATTCTTCTCATAAAAATCAAAATAAGATTGGTCCATATCTATTAATTTACTGCTTGAAAATTGCTGTAAAAAATCGTGAGCAAAATAATCCCATTTATTATTAAATATATGCAATTGTGCACTGATTATTTTGTCAAAAATGCTTCGGATGTTTAAATATTTCCAATTATTAGGGCAGTCCTCTTTTTTATATGAAAAAATGACATATTTTTTATTATGAAGTGGATATTTTAAATTAATATCATTTTCATAATCATCGAACGGATTTGCCATCCAATGTTAAATTTTATTTTCAAAAACCAGAATATTACTCTCATTGTATAAAATCAAATCGATGCGTTTTCCATTTGAAGTTATAAACTGGGTATTGACTTCGCTGTTTGCCATCAAACTATTTAAAAAATCGTCATCATTTAAATCAGCTAACAGTATTTTCATAAACTCATCCCGCCGCTGATATTCTGTTTTCTTTTTTAATAGATATGATAATACCTCTGTAAAAGGATTTTCATAAAAGCCTCTGGTACCGATCGAGAAAAGATTATTAGATTTTAGATTTGGATTTTCAGGAATAGTATTAAATATTTCTTTAAGCTCAGATAGATCATTCTGCATTTTAGGGGTTATTAATTATCATGTAAAATACGATTATTTAATTAAAAAAAGATAAACCGCTTCCCAAAAAGAAAGCGGTTTAAATTTTATTTCAAATCCCAATTAAGATATCGCAGGATATTTCTGAGGATTGGTTTCATTAAACATCGCGTAGATTTTCTCGACCATATCGTCTGCGGACGGCTTGCTGAAATAATCCCCGTCGCTGGCGTAGGCCGGTCGGTGATCATTTGCTGCAATCGTCAGCGGATCGGAATCCAGGTATCTGAAGGCTTTCTGCTTTTCCAAGATCTGCTGTAAGATGAAAGCAGATGTTCCGCCTTCCACATCTTCGTCGATCACAACTAAACGGTTGGTCTTCTTTACGCTTTCAGCGATTTCATGTGTCAGGTCAAAAGGAATCAGCGACTGAACATCGATTACCTCTGCCGAAATACCGATTTTTTCCAGTGCTTCCGCCGCTTCCATCACGATTCTCCAGGTTGAGCCATAGGTTACCAGGGTAACATCGCTTCCTTCTTTCGTCACTTCGATCTTTCCTACCGGAACGGTGAATTCCCCTAAGTTATCCGGCTGTTTTTCTTTCAGTCGGTATCCGTTCAGACATTCAACAATTACCGCAGGATCGTCGCTCTGAAGCATGGTGTTGTAGAATCCGGCCGCTTTCGTCAGGTTTCTCGGAACCAATACCAGGATTCCTTTGGACAGATTCAGAATTCCCGCCATCGGAGAACCGGAATGCCACACGCCTTCCAGACGGTGCCCCCTGGTTCTGATAATGACCGGTGCTTTCTGTCCGCCCTTGGTTCTGTACTGTACGGTCGCCAGGTCATCACTCATCCCCTGCAGACAGTACAGGATATAATCCAGATACTGGATTTCAGCAATCGGACGCAGCCCTCTCATGGCCATCCCGATTCCCTGCCCCAGGATGGTTGCTTCACGGATTCCCGTATCGGCGATACGCACATCGCCGTATTTTTCCTGCATGCCTTCCAGCCCCTGGTTTACGTCACCGATATTTCCGGCATCTTCACCAAAGACTAAGGTTTCAGGATATTTTTCAAAAATTCTGTCAAAATTATTTCTTACCACTACCCTTCCGTCTACCTCTTCGGAACCGTCGGAATAAACCGGCCTGATCTCTTTTACGTTCTCCGCCTTCCACTGGGATTGCGAATATAAATGGGAAGAATAATTATCTTTCTCCACTTCAAAGATTTCCTGGTATTTCTGCATCAGCTGGTTTCTCTCCTGAGAATCCGAACCTCTGGTGGCCAGCAAAGCTTTTCTTACCAACTGGAAAACATCTTTCTTGGCCTTGGAAACGAGTTTATTGAACTGCCCGATAAACCCTTCAATTTCAGAGTTCTGTCCTTTCAGGTTCTCTACCAGCGGCAATACCGACTGTACCAGATCCGTAATGGTCTTCTGATAACTTTCCCAAGCTGTTTTCTGGCCTGCCTTTACTTTCTTTTTTGCTTCGTCATCGATAGCATCGAGTTCTTCTGCTGTAGCCAGCACTTCTTCTTTACCATCGATTTCAATGGAGTAATTCAGGATCCATTCCCTGAATTTTACGAGTCCGTCGAACTGGGATTCCCAGGCCAGACGTTCTTCATTTTTATATCTTTCGTGAGAACCTGAGGTCGAGTGTCCCTGAGGCTGTGTCACCTCAATAACGTGTACCACTACAGGAATACTTTCTACCCTTGCGAACTGCTCCGCTCTTGCATAAGCATCCAGCAAGGCAGGATAATCCCATGCCTTTACCTGAATAATTTCACATCCCTGGAATTCCCCCTCTTTTCTCTGGAAACCGCTCAGCATTTCGGCAATATCGGCTTTGGCCCGCTGTTTCATGGTAGGAACCGAAATTCCATAGCCATCGTCCCAGATCGATACGATCATCGGAACCTGAAGCGCACATGCCGCATTCAGTGTTTCCCAGAAATGACCTTCCGCCGTAGAGGCATCACCAATGGTACCGAAAGCAACTTCATTTCCTCCTTTTGAAAATTTTTCAGAACCTTCGAAGGTTACGGATTTGTATATTTTGGAAGCCTGGGCCAGCCCGAGCAATCTCGGCATCTGACCTGCAGTAGGAGAAATGTCGGATGAAATATTCTTTTGTGCCGTTAAATCTTTCCAGCTTCCGTCTGCATTAAGACTGCGTGTGGCAAAGTGGCCGTTCATCTGTCGCCCTGCGGAGGCCGGTTCTCTTTCAACGCTGGTATCGGCATACAGCTGTGCAAAAAAGCTTTCTACCGTAAGGGCATCCACTGCCAGGGCAAAAGTCTGGTCACGGTAGTACCCCGAACGGAAATCCCCGTCTTTGAAAACCTTAGCCATCGCCAGCTGAGGAAGCTCTTTACCATCCCCAAAAATACCGAATTTAGCTTTTCCTGTAAGGACTTCTCTTCTCCCCAAATAGGACATCTCACGGGAAACCCTTCCTAACTTATAATCTTCAAGTATCTGATTTTTAAAATCTTGAAAGGAAATCTGCTGGGTTTCAATATAGGTTGTCTGCATAGCCCGATGTTAAATATTTTTAATGTTGAAGTATTTTGCTAATATACACTTTTTAAATTAATTTTAATTTTTAATAATCTTTTTTAAAAATTTGATAATAAAAAAAAATGTGTCTATCTTGGGATAAATTTGTAGGCAATGGAGAAAAAGTCCACCCATATTCTTAATGCTTCAAGCAATCTTCTGGGATTTTCGCTGGTGATTATTACCTCATTAAAGATCTCGAGAATAAGCCGCAGCACGCATTTGGATGAATTTGCCGGGATGGCGTGCATGTTTTTTGCCTTCAGCTGTTTCTTTTCGTTTCTGGCGATCCGGACACAGCATGAAAAACGGGCAGGCCGGTTTGAAACCATTGCGGATTATTTATTTTTAATCGCTTTATTTTGCATAGTTTCAGCGGTTATCATTGTCACCCTGAAAATAATTTAAATCAGAATTTCCTTTCAATCACATAATCGAGCATGATGTGCAGCGATCTTTTCGCTTCGGAATCCGGAAATTCATTCAGGATGTCTTTAGCTTTCTGCTGAAAATCTTTCATAACAGTCATGGCATAATCCAGGCCGCCGGAATTTTTAACAAAATTAATCAGCTCCTTGACGCGTTTCTGGTCGGTATTGTACCGCTTAATGGTGTTGAAGTAATATTTCCGGTCTTTCTCCCCGGCCGTTTTCAAAGTATGGATGAGAGGCAGCGTCATTTTCTGTTCCTTGATATCGATTCCTACCGGTTTCCCGATGACATTGGACGTCAGGTAATCGAAAAGGTCGTCTTTGATCTGGAACGCCATTCCGGTATAGGTTCCGAAGTCCATCATTTTTTTAGCCAGATTTTCACCGGCATCATTGGACAGGACGCCGATTTCACAGCAGGCTGCAATAAGGGTAGCCGTTTTCTGGCGGATGATTTCGTAATACACATCTTCCGTGATATCCAGTTTTCTGGCCTTTTCCAGCTGCAGCAGTTCGCCTTCGGACATTTCGCGGATCGTTCTTGAAATGACACCCAGCAGATCATAGTCTTTATGGTCGGTAGAAAGCAGAACTGATTTGGAAAGCAGGTAGTCCCCTACCAAAACGGCAATCTTATTTTTCCATAAAGCATTAATAGAAAAAAAGTTACGGCGCTTAAAACTTTCATCTACCACATCGTCGTGCACCAGTGTTGCCGTATGGATCAATTCGATCATGGAAGCCCCGCGGTAGGTTTTTTCATTCACCTCCCCTACCAGTTTGGCGCAGAGAAAGACAAACATCGGACGCATCTGTTTCCCTTTTGTTGTCACGATAAAACGGGTGACTTTATCCAGTAAAGGTACTTTACTCTGCATGGATTCATAAAACTTCTGCTCGAAAAGTTTCATCTCCTCATTGATCGGTCGTTTGATTTCTTCTACGGTGTTAGCCACAATCTTCGGATGATAGATAAATTATTAATTCCCACAAAGATAATTTTTTTCAGGCAATTTCAAGGGATTTACTCTCCCAGTTTATCTTTCGGAATAAAATAAAGGCTTTGTTTTCCTCCTCCCAGCGGCGAATGGAACTTTTCCCCGGAGATATAAACCCCGTCCTGATCCGCTGCAATGCCTTCAATCTGCCCGATGGACAATGCACTTCCCAGATAATAACGGCGCGGGATGCCTTTAAAAAAAAGTCCGGCTCCGGTTTCTTCAAAAATGTCCAGAAAGACTTCTGTTTTTTTGGTATAGCCGATCAGATATAATTTCTTATCAAAATAAGAAGCATCGGTCACCATAAAACCGGTTTTGTAAGTTTCTGTTTTCTGTGCTTTCTGCTTTCCGGGTATTTCCGGATTGATGAGGTAATGGGTTGTCGATTTAGCACCCCATTCTTTGGTGAAAAGATGGATTTTCCCATTCAGGTACACCATGGCTTCCGCATCGAAATTGGTTGCGGAATATTCCGGCACAAATTCCTGCTGCTCGGGATATTCAAACGAAATTAATCGGAGGGAATCGTTTAAAGAAATATCCGAAGGAACCTGATAAATTTCCAGATCTTTCCTGGTCCCGCCATTGTTTCCGAAATCACCGATGTAAAAATAAGTTCCGTCGTTTGCCAGGGCTTCCCAGTCTTTGTTTTTCCCGTTAACTTTCAGGGTATTGATGATTTTCCCTGTTTTTTTATCCAGTTCAAAAAGTTCCGGTGTATTGCCGCTGTCATTAAAAGTATACAATTTTCCGTTCATCAGGCTTAAACCAGAGCTTTCCCTGACTTTTTCCTCCAGTTCTGTGATCCTGTACTTTTTTATTTTCAGCAGACTGGACTGTTGTGCCAATGACAGAGCAGAGAGCGTTATGGTAAAGGTCAGCAATATCTTTTTCATCAGGTAAAAATATTTATTTAAATATAAACGGAAAGGTAATAATCAAAATTTATTCCTCCATACTTTCTGTCGAAATTAAACCAATGAATCTTTATTACGGTGCTGAGATTCCAAAAGTACAATAAACAGCAGTTGAAATTTTTGCAGACCAGATTTTATTCCCTGTAGTCTTAAGGAAAGTCCTTCACGGTGACGAAGAACTTAAGGCATGCCGGAATCTGTAAAAATCTGAGCTCTATGTGGGAGATCGCTAATCACAACTTTTCAGCAGAAAAAATTTTTATGTCAATTCGAAGAAGAATCTGGATTAACAGGCTGAAAGAAGGACACGGGATGCCGGAAGTTTCTTTTTTAAGGTCTTGATCATCAGACTGAATACTTTGTCATTCTATCAGATGGAATTCTGATTTAATCCTGACTCATAACCTTAGTTTGATCTTTCAACCAGGATTGAATTGATATTGCTTTAAAGTCCTGAAGGCACGTTTTACTGCAGAACGGGATGAAATCCTGTCAGAAGGGCGAACCGCATATTCGTTTTGCCAGAAGGAATTCTGTTTAAAACCCTAACTGCATCAGCGTTAATTTTATTTTTGAATAGCATCAATAGCTGAATATAAATTCAATACAGTTGAATCCATTTTAAGCTAAAAAAAGGAACAGGCAAAAACCAATTCCTTTGATATGTAAATTACAGATAAACCGGATTGATAATTCTTTATTTCTGAATAAAGCTGAGCCTAAGCCCGAATCGAGCCTATCTAGGCCGATTTCTTTTGCCTGTCTTGCCGCTGTCTGCTTTTTCTTTGGAAATAATCTTTCTGGTACTGCCTTACGGTTTTTCCGGTTCCGTCATGGCGCCATCCCGGCGAGTTAAAAATGTAATTGATCCGGTCTGAAAATTTCAGTCCCGGCTGTTTGATGTCTTTCCAGATTTTACGCCACTCGTAAAAGAGGACGGTATCCGGCCTGTTGTCGGGCATTTTAGGATAAATTCCGTATTTTACAGGTACCGTCGGGTCTTCTTTTTCAAAGGTTCCGAACAGCTTATCCCAGATGATAAGGCACATGCCCATATTCCGGTCCAGATACTTGATGTTGCAGGCGTGATGAACCCGGTGATGGGAAGGGGTTACCAGAATATATTCCAGAAAGCCCATGCTTTTTACCGTTTGGGTATGCACCCAGGTGCCGTAGACCTGACCGATCGCATAAACCACCATGATATGCCACGGATCAAAACCTAAAAATGCCAGCGGTGAAAAATAAAGATACCGGTATAAAGGCTGGAGAACCGGACTCCTGAAACCGGTGGTCAGGTTGAAATATTCCGAATTGTGATGGGTAATGTGCACCGCCCAGAAAGCCCGTGAATGATGGTCTACGTAATGCAGGACATAATAGGCAAAATCGGTAATGACGAAACAGAGCAGCCAATACCAGATGGTAAAATCCCAGGTAAAAAGCCTCATGTTGTAAAAGAAAAACATCACTCCCATGGCAAACGCTTTCATGACCAGGTCCAGCCCGAAATTGAGAAGGGCAAGATAAACACTTGTAGCCACGTCTTTTCCGTTGTACAGCTTAGCCTCCGAAACATGACTGTAAATCATTTCGGCTAAAATAATTGCAGCGTGAACAGGAATGGACCATGCGTACACATTTTCCAATCCGTTTTCACCCAAAAGGTAATCCACCATCACTTCAAATTTGAGCTACAAATTTAAGGTTTTAAGGATTCGTTAAGAAAAATTTCTGATTTTTTTAAGTAAAATTTAATCTGCCGTTTTATTGGCAAGCTGTCCGCAGGCTGCATCAATATCGCCGCCGCGGCTTTTTCTTACCATACAGACGATCCCTGCATTTTCCAGCTGACGGATGTAGTTTTCTTCTGCCTGCTTGTTGCACTGGTCATATTTCCCGTCACCGATCGGGTTATACTGGATTAAATTTACTTTAGAAGGAACCTGCCTGCAGTATCTGATCAGGGCTTTGATGTCTTCGTCACCGTCATTGATACCTTTCCAGACACAATATTCAAAAGTAATAACAGAACCTGTTTTTTTGTACCAGTACTGAAGGGCTTCCATGATTTCCGTCAACGGGAATTTATCGGAAAACGGCATAATCCCGTTCCGTTTGGACTCGATGGCGGAGTGCAGCGATAAAGCCAATTTCACCCGCAGCTCTTCATCGGCCAGCATCTTTATCATTTTAGGGATCCCGGAAGTAGATACGGTAATTCTCCTCGCCGACATTCCCAGACCTTCCGGCTGGGTGATCTTGCGGATGGCTTCCACCACATTTTTGTAGTTCATCATCGGCTCGCCCATTCCCATAAAAACGATATTGGAAAGCGGCCGGTCGAAATACATTTTACTCTGGCTGTCGATCAGTGCCACCTGGTCTACGATCTCGGCCACTTCAAGGTTTCTCATTCTTTTGAGCCTTGCCGTCGCGCAGAATTCGCAGTTCAGTGAGCATCCCACTTGTGAGGAAACACAAGCCGTCGTCCTGGTTTCCGTTGGAATCAGTACCGATTCCACCAGTAAACCGTCGTGCAGCTTCACTCCGTTTTTGATGGTTCCGTCCGTACTTTTCTGCAGGAGGTCCACTGAAACAGGATTGATGGTGTATTCCTCGGAAATTCTTTCCCGAAGGGTTTTCGAAAGATTCGTCATTTCATCAATCGAATGAAGATTTTTACTCCATAGCCAGTCATACACCTGTTTCGCACGAAACGGCTTTTCTCCCAAAGTAGCAAAGTATTCTTTGAGCTGGTCGAGTGATAAAGTCCGGATATCTTTCATAATATTAAAGAGCCAAGGTAAAAGTAAAAAGAATCAGATTGAAGGCAAACAAAAGGATTCAGGTAGAAAATGTAAGGAACCAGGTTAAATTAAAAGTTTACCGTTTTGTATTGTTAACAATTGCAGCTGAGATATTTTTCAGTTCGATACTTTCGTTTAATAAAGCATTAAACTCCTCCGAATCATAACCGTCCAATTCTTTTAAAACCCGGAGCAATAATTACTTTCGCGGGCTTCTCTTAAAGCAATTTTTACTTTATTTTTAAAATCTGCTCTGGAAGATCCCGCCTGAGATTCTTTATAATTGGCACCTGCTGAGGTTGCTGATTTTCCAAGCTGAAACCGGATGAGTTTACTTTCAGGATCATTGGGAAGCCTTCTTAAAAACTGAAGGCAACTCAACCCAAAAGTAAAGGTTCTTATAAGAACGTCGTTCTGTTTCACCTCGATTACTTTTTACTTTTAACCTGGCTCCTTTTACTTATTTTTTACAAAATTAACATTGCGTCTCCGTACGAGTAGAACTTGTATTTCTCCTTTACGGCTTCTTCATAAGCACGCATGATGAATTCTTTTCCTGCAAACGCCGCGATCATCATGATTAAAGTAGATTTCGGTGTGTGGAAGTTGGTGATCATACAGTTTGCTACCCCGAAATCGTGCGGCGGATAAATGAATTTATTTGTCCATCCGTGGAATGCGGAGATTTTCTTGTTGGAAGAAACGGAAGTTTCCAGCGTTCTCATAGTGGTTGTTCCAACGGCACATACCCTTCTGTGAGATTCTACAGCATTGTTGATGATCTGTGCATTTTTCTCGTCGATAAAGATCTCTTCAGACTCCATTTTGTGCTTGGAAAGATCTTCCACTTCGATCGGGTTGAAGGTTCCCAGACCTACGTGAAGGGTCACCTCAGCAAAATCGATCCCTTTGATCTCCAGTCTTTTCATTAAATGTCTTGAAAAGTGAAGACCTGCAGTAGGGGCAGCTACGGCACCTTCTACTTTAGCATAAATCGTCTGGTATCTTTCAGCATCTTCCGGCTCAACGTCTCTTTTGATGTATTTCGGAAGCGGGGTTTCACCCAGTTCTTTCAATTTGGAACGGAATTCTTCATAAGACCCGTCGAATAGGAATCTCAGGGTTCTTCCTCTTGAAGTGGTATTGTCGATTACTTCCGCAACCAGAGATTCGTCTTCCGTAAAGAACAATTTATTTCCGATTCTGATTTTTCTTGCAGGGTCTACCAGCACGTCCCATACGCGGGTTTCCTTATCAAGCTCCCTTAAAAGGAAAACCTCGATTTTCGCTCCTGTTTTTTCTTTGTTTCCATATAAACGGGCCGGGAATACTTTGGTATTATTGAAGATAAAAAGATCTCCTTCATCAAAATAATCCACCACATCTTTGAAAAGCTTATGCTCGATGGTTTCTGTTTTTCTATCCAGAACCATCAGTCTTGCTTCGTCTCTGTGTTCGGATGGATGTTCTGCCAATAATTCTGCAGGAAGATCAAAATTAAAATCTGATGTTTTCATTTTTTAAATTACGGTTTAAAAATTACTGAAATTACAAGGTGTAATTTTCGGACTGCAAATATACGACATCAGGCACCCCTTTGTCAAGTATTATTTACGCGGATGTTAAATTAATTTTAAATCCGGAAAGAAACCGTGGATTTACGGAACTGACAAAAGTTTGATGAACGGGAAAATGATATGCTATTAATCAAGGAAAAAAGGTATATATGCTTTTTCTGAACAACGAATCGGTTTGTATCGCGATCACTATCCATAGTATCCCATCAATTTTGCTGAAGCCCAATACATAGGCATTTACTGATCCGAATTACCACAGTGGCCTGGGCCGGTAACCTAAGCCCGGAGCTGAAAATTCACATTTCTTTCAACAGCCTGACCGGAAGAAGAAGCGGGGAAGAGTTCCGGATGAAGTTTTCCCGGAACGATGGGTGCTGATTCAGCCTTATGAAGAGATTTACAGGATTGAAAAATAAAATATTGATAAACAGAATCGAGGGAAATAGATTCCCTTGATTATTAATCTTTAAATCTTAATTGCGCTTCATTGACTTTTATATCAAAATCATGGGGTTCAATAGCAAGTAATGTTAAAGCATATGTTCTGTTATTTGATTTTCCTGTTGCAGATTTTAAAATGCCGTTATTTTCAAACTTGATTTTATTATATATTTCATGATAATCAAATAACAACCGTAACCCTACAAATGAAAGATTATCATTGAAGCCGGCAAAAACTACATTTGCTGAAAGCCTTTCTTTATTCATCTTTTCATCTGAAAATTCCTTGATTGAATAATTATACAGATTTCCGTCTCGCTTATCAAGCAATTCAGCCTTAAAGAACCTGTGCTTCGCTTCATTTTCAAACTGCTTTTTTACCGAGGGTATCCTTACTGAAAATTTATAAACAAAATTTTCGCCTTTCAAAGGAAAATCAGTGTTTTTCAGATCGAAATGGTGTTGCAGGCTATTTTTAAAATCAGTGAGAATAGCGGATAATTTATTTTTACTTTCTGATTGGAAAGTTATTTGATAAAAATAATTTTTAGAATTTACTATATGCTGAAAATCTCTAATTTCAGGTTTTCCCTTATCAACAGTCAGTTCGTGTCTGTATTTTAAATAATAATCAAAATGATATTCCTGGGAGAAAAGCCGGATAAAGGTAAAAATAAAGAACAGCGGTATCAGTTTTTTCATAAATAGCTTTTAATCTTCTTCCATTCCTCAAATTTCTTCTCAAAAGAAATGGTATGGAGCGGACTTGTTGAAGGCAGTAAAAATACAGGAATTTTGTAATTCTTACCTAACATCTTCTGTAGATTTTTGTATGACTTTCCGCCGTTGCAGAAAATGGCTTTGATGTTCGGATGGCTTTCCAGCAGCTCATCGATCCTATTGGCTTCTTCATTTCTGATCTCGGAATCAAGACTTCCTTTTCTTTCACATGAATCGATCACGTCCCAGAGCGCGATATGGTGTTTCCTGATGATCTCAATTCTTCCGGAATAGCTATCGGTAAAATCCTCCTCAAGCAATTCAAAAATAATTTTCCAGAATTTGTTCTGCGGATGGGCATAATACTGCTGCTTTTCCAGTGATTTTACTCCGGGAATTGATCCCAGGATTAAAATTTCGGAATGGGTATCAATAATGGGTGGAAAAGATGAAATACGGTCGGACATCATGGCAAATAATTTGGCTAAAGCCGTTTTCAGGGTATCAACAAAAAGCGGGCTAAAGCCCGCTTCTATTGATCTTATTAATTTTCTTACAGATTTTAAGCCTCTTCAGATTAGAAAAACCAGACTATAATGTCTCCTTCAGCCAGCTAAAAAACTCCCTTTGCCATACCAGCCCGTTCTGCGGATGAAGCACCCAGTGGTTCTCATTCGGGAAATACACCAGTTTGGATTTCAGTCCGCGGAGTTTTGCCGCCTGGAAAGCTTCCTGCCCCTGCTCGTAAGGCACCCGGTAATCGATTCCGCCCTGTACGATCATGATCGGCTTGTTCCACTTGTCCACAAAATTGCTCGGGTTGAATTCCGTGTAGGCTTTCGGTAAAGGCTTTTCCCATGGTGAGCCCAGGTCCCAGTTGGCGAACCATAATTCTTCGGTGGTCAGGTACCAGGATTTCATATCAAACAATCCGTCGTGTGCGATGAACGTCTTGAAACGGTTCTGATGGATTCCAGCCAGCATGAATACGCTGTATCCTCCGTAGCTCGCTCCTACCGCTGCTACCCGGTCGCCGTCTACATAAGGCAGGGCCTTGGCATAATCGGTAGCTGCCAGATAATCCCGCATCGGCTGTCCGCCCCAGTCTCTGGAGATCTCTTCGTTCCATTTGGTTCCCCAGCCCGGCATTCCTCTTCTGTTCGGTGCCACGACGATGTAACCGTTGGCTGCCATTAAAGCAAAGTTCCATCGGGTACTGAAAAACTGGGTAAGGGCCGATTGCGGACCGCCCTGGCAGTACACCAGCGTCGGGTATTTTTTATTCGGATCGAAGTTCGGCGGGTAATGGAACCACACGCCCATTTCTTTGCCGTCGGTAGTTTTTACCATTTTCAGCTCGGATTTCCCTTCGGCAAGATTGGCATAAGCATCTTTATTGGGCTCCGTGATCTGCTTCATCTCCCCGTTTTTAATATTTACAGAGAAAAGATCCGTTGCATGATTGATGTCCGTTCTTCCCACCAGAAGCGAGTTTTTCTGATCGGCAAAAATTTCATTCACATCAAAATTCCCTTTCGTAATCTGCTGAACCTTCGCATTTTTAGGATCCAATGAAAAAAGCTGCTTGGTTCCCCTGAAAGCCGCCGTAAAGTAGATGGTTTTCGAATCGCCGCTCCAGAAAACGTCTCCGGAAACACTGTCGTCCCAGCCGGACGTAAGGTTCGTTATTTTCCCGGACTTCCAGTCCATCATTTTAATGTCGTTCTTATCCGCTTCATAACCATCTCTGGCCATGCTTTGCCAAACCATTGACTTCCCGTCAGGACTGAATTTCGGATTGACATCATAGCCTTTGTTGGTTTCCGTTAAATTTTTTGTCGTTCCCGAAACCAGGTCGTAAGCGAAAATATCGGTATTCGTGCTTGTTGAATATTCTTTTCCGCTTTTCGGCTTGGTGACGTATAAAAGCCGGGAAGAATCCGGGCTCCAGATAAAGTCTTCAGCTCCCCCGAACGGCCGTTGCGGCGAATCCCACATTTTTCCTTCCAGCAGATCTTTGGCAGCCTCTGCCTTTTCAGACACATTCACTACGAAGACATGGTTGTATTTTCCTTCACTGAAATAGTCCCAGTGGCGGTGATTCAGGTCGGTATAGACCTGCGCTGTGGTTTTCGGAGTGTCTGAATATTTGTCCTTGCCCATCACCTTTTCCATCAGCACCTGTCTGCTGAACGCTATTTTTTTTCCGTCCGGGGCAATAACGATGTTGTCGGCTTCCCCGATGGTATAAAATTCCGTCCATGTTTTGCCACTGTCCCTGGAAAGGAAAATCTTATCGCCTTCCTGTGCATAGATCCCGTTTTTGTCCCATTGGATCAGGGCTTTTTTGCCTAAATCTATTTTGGTTGACTGCTGATTCAGAACATTGAGGAAATAATTCTCATTTTTTGTCTTTTCGGTTTTTAGGTCCACCTGTCCCACTTTATAAATCAGGGAAGACTGGTCCGGAGAAACGGCCTGTACGACTACTTTTTTCAAAGTCCACAGGATTTCAGGCGTCATGAGTTGTTGTGCATTCATTAAAAGCGGAGCTGCCAGAGCCAGCAGACTGTACTTAAGTTTCATATAATACTATTCATTTGTTATGACCGGTGACCTGTTGTAGAGGCACCTGCCTTATTCATTTCAAAGATGGCCAAAGTTAATTATTTAAAATAAAACAGGGACCGGGAATCGGGATTAATTTAACGGAAGGCTGGAAGAAAGAATCTTATTTAAATCTGATTTACACATCCAACGTTATTTACTTTACTAATTTTCTAAAAATAAGATTAAAAGAAAAAACCAAACGGGTTTTGAAAACCCGTTTGTTTTATTTACTCCAGTTTATGAATTTTTATAATGATGATTTCATCTAAAGATCCGGCCAAAAAAAAGAACGAACCGAAGCCCGCCCAAGTTGATATATACCTTTGATTGATTGATTTCTTTTATTAATCGCCATCCGAAAACATCGAACTGGCAAGAGAAGTGACCACAGAGAGCAGGATGCTGAAAATCAGGGCCGACAAAAATCCGTTCACTTCCATGCTGTCTACAAAATAGTCGGCAATCAGGATAATGACGGCATTGATGACCAGCGTAAACAGGCCTAACGTAATAATCGTAAGCGGCAGTCCCAAAAGTTTGAGGACCGGTCTTACAAATAAGTTCAGCAAGCTCAGAACCACTGCAAAAATAACTGCTCCGGTAAATCCTGTAAAATGCACCCCCGGTAAAATCCAGGTGAGTAAATAAGCTACAATGGCGGTTACCAAAAGGCGGATGATAAGATTCATACGTTCATTTTATCGGAGGTTTGCATGCAAAAGGCATTCCATTTTAAAGAGGAAATTTAACAGACGCTGGGTTGGCCGATAAAAAGTTCGATGAGATATTGAATCTTGGCGATCGGGCCGCACCCGATGCTGTTTTAAGTCGTCCTTTTGGAGTTTGAGAATTCCTGAATAGAGATTTTAATACTCAATAACTATTGGCGTCATGTTGACAAAAACTTCGGCACCCGGCATCCCTCTTCCAGCCTATATTCAATTATTTTATTTTCATCATTGTCACCAGGGAAGTCGAGACATGACTTTCGGAACCGCCGTTTTCATCAACGGTGTAAATTTCCGTGCGGATGACACTGATTTTCGCGCCGCCTTTCACCACATAGGATTTTGAAACCAACGCTTCACCAATGGCCGGCCGCAGGTAATTGACTTTCAGTTCGACCGTCACGACATAGCAGTCTTCTTCGTAATGACTGACGGCAGCATAGCCTGAAGAAACATCCACCAGGGAAGCAATCATCGCCCCGTTGAACATACCGGCTTTACGGGTCATCAGGTCCATTTTCGGGATCTTCATCGAGATGAAGCCGGTTTCCGCTTGAAGGAGTTCGGCTTTATAGAATTTTAAGGTTTCGGAACGGTTGAAGCTATCCGCAATCAGTTGCTTTTTTTCTGGGGTCATATTTCCGGTTTATGACAAATGTAGTGCAATAGGAAAAATCCTGAAAGTTTTTTGATTAAAAAAGGGGAGTTGGAATAACGCAACGGCGCAAAGTTTTTCCTGAATGCTTTGCATAAAAAGACGCAAGGATTTTATCTTTGATAAATTGTACCGCTGATTTCGGAAGAATAAAAATTTTGAGGATTAGTATTAGCGATGTGAAAATTTGACCGCGTCAAATTCTTTGCATCTTAAAAGCAGTTGGCAGTTACATAATTCTTGCGGCCTTCGCGGATTCCAGCTATATTTCCGGTTGAATTACATAATATAAAACGGTCTGTTACAGTTGCGGCTTCTTTATAAATTCAATAACATCTTTGCTGAGTTCTTCCGCCCTTTCGATCGGGACGCCGTGGGAGGCACCTTTATAGATTTTGAGCTTTGCGCCAGGAATTTCTTTGGCGATGTATTCGGTGTGGGAACGGAGGATCAGATCATTTTCTCCTGCTACCACCAGAACTTCTGCTTTGATATGGTTCAGCTGCTGTTTTGTGATTTTCGGTTCATCAATCATCAGCTGTAGAAGGCGTATTTCACTTTCCGGTTTTTGCTGTGCTCTTTTTTCAGCTGCTTCTTTTTTCATCGACTCTACCTCATTCTCGCCTACGCCGGCGGGAAAAACGTTGGCCCCGCTGGTGATAATCCTGTTTGTTCTGTCCGGATATCTGATGGCAAATTCGAGCGCGGTATTGCCGCCGTCGCTCCATCCGAGGATGTTGATTTTCTTTAATTTCAGTTTATCAGACAGGAGCTTCACATCATCAGCAAATTTTCTGTAAGTCAATGGTTCTGTGGATGTATCCGTACTTTTCCCCTGCCCTCTCGTGTCCATGGCCACAATCATGAAATGTTTTGAAAGTCCGGGAATTTCTTTGGAAAAAGCGTCAATGCTGCCTCCGTTTCCGTGAAGCAGGAACAGCGGTTGTCCTTTTCCGTAGACTTCGTAATAAATATCGGCGTCTTTCAGGTGAAGGACTTTTCCGGCTGCGGGATTTTTACCGAAACTATGGGTTTGTGCAAAGCCGGGTGTACAGATGCAAAGGATAATCAGCCCGATTATTTTTTTCATGCTTTGAAAATTTTAGCTGAGATTAAAGGTAGCAAATTTTGCCTGTATTCCGGGACTTATCCGTTTTATTACCCTTACGCAGATCGTGCGGATTGCGCAGATTTTTTTTTAAAATAATGAAATGAGCCCGAATGCAATTCAGGCAAGAACTACGGCAAAGTTTTCATCCATAGATAAAACGCCTTCAGCCAGTGCTTCCGGATGCGAGGTAAAGCCTTTCAGTTTTGAAGTTTTTCCTTTCATGACCAGGTCCATCAATTGTTTGTCCGACAGTTTTTTCCCGAAGATCTCAAAAGAAACTTTGAAGCCGCAGTTTTTGAAATCGGAACATCCGACCGCTGTTTTTCCTTTCAGTAAATGATGCGCTTTGCATTTCGGGCATTGGGTTTCCTCCCAGGACGCCAGTTCTTTTTTTACCGCCGGTTCCCGCCTTTTCTTTTCTTTAACCGCTTCAACCTTTTCTTCTTCCAGGGAAATTACCTTTCCTTTTCCGTCTACCACTTTTTTGGTGAGTTCCGTCACCATCTGAATCAGTTCTTCTTTAAACAGGTTGGCTTCGTACTGCCCGCTTTCGATCTTACGGAGCTTGGATTCCCACTCTCCGGTGAGCTCGGGACTTTTCAGCAATTCGTCTTCGATGGTATCGATCAGCTGGATCCCAGTTTGGGTGGCGATCAGGTTTTTCCTTTTCTTTTCGATATATTTCCGTTTGAAAAGCGTCTCGATGATGTTGGCACGGGTCGAAGGCCTTCCGATGCCGTTATTCTTCAGCATCTCGCGGAGTTCTTCGTCTTCCACCTGTCTCCCGGCGGTTTCCATCGCCCTCAGCAGGGTGGCTTCGGTATAAGGTTTCGGCGGCGACGTTTTCCCCTGGTGGATCTTCGGATCATGAGGTCCGGTTTCGCCCACGATAAATTCGGGAATTGTCTGTTCCTCCTCCTTTTCTTTTTCCTTGTCGGCGGTTTCTTCTTTCGGCTCTTTGGCGTATACTGCCCGCCAGCCCGGCTCAAGAACCTGCCTGCCGCTGGTCTTAAACGGAATCGTCCCTACTTTCCCTTCTACCAAAGTGTTTGAAATCTTACATTCCGGATAGAACACGGCGATGAAACGCTTGGCCACCAGATCGTAGACCAGTTTTTCTTCACGGCTTAAATTCTGGGAAGGCGGAACTTCCGTCGGGATGATCGCATGGTGATCGGTAACTTTCGTATCATCGAAAACCGCCTTCGATTTTGGGATCGGTGCTTCCAGCAATGGGGCAATCAGATCCTGATAGAAATACATCTTCCGGAGAATACCTTCTATTTTCGGATGCAGGCTTTCGGATAGATACGTGGTGTCTACTCTCGGATAGGTTACGTGTTTTTTTTCGTAAAGGCTCTGGATATAATTGAGCGTATTTTCCGCCGAATAGCCATATTTTTTATTGGCCTCCACCTGAAGAGCCGTTAAATCGAAGAGTCGCGGGTTCTTCTCTTTTCCTTCCTTGATTTCAAAGGAAACGATCTCAAAAGGATTCTGTTTCAGGTACTCCAGGCCTTTTTCTGCACGTTCCAACGTTTTCAGCCTGTCGATTGCGGCATTGAAAATCACGTCACGGTATTTGGTTTTCAGCTCCCAGTATTCTTCGGTAGTGAAGGCATCGATTTCTTTCTGGCGCTGCACCAGCATGGCCAAAGTAGGCGTCTGTACCCTTCCGATGGAAAGGACCGCCTTGTTTCCGCCGAACTTCTTGGTAAACAGACGGGTGGCGTTGATGCCCAGCAGCCAGTCGCCGATGGCCCGCGCATTTCCTGCGAGGTACAGGTTTTTATATTCTTCCGCCGGCTTTAAATTCGAGAAACCTTCTTTAATCGCCTCTTCGGTCAGGGATGAAATCCACAGCCGCTGAATCGGTTTGTTGCATTTCGCTTTCTGCAATACCCACCGCTGGATCAGTTCCCCTTCCTGCCCGGCATCCCCGCAGTTGATCACCTCATCGCATTCTTCCACCAGTCTTTCAATCACCTTAAACTGATTTTCAACGCCTTTGTTCGGAATCAGTTTAATCCCGAAATTCTGCGGAATGATAGGCAAGAGAAAAAGGTTCCAGGATTTGTACTGCGGACCGTAATCGTGGGGTTCCTTGAGGGTACAGAGGTGTCCGAACGTCCATGTCACGCAATAGCCGTTTCCTTCCATATAGCCCTGCTTGGGCATCGTGGCGCCCAATACTTTGGCAATATCTCTGGCAACACTGGGTTTTTCGGCAATACAAAGTTTCATGAAGTTCTCGGGATTTTGAAGAGGGCAAAAATCGGGAATTTTTTTGGAATTTGCTAATTTGTTAAACCGGATCATCGTCGGTCCGACAAAATTAGAAAAGTTTTCAGATGTTTATTTATTGTTCCAATGTGTGTTAATTGCTGTAAAGACAACTTATTCTCTTTTTTAAGTCTAATTTCCGGGACGTCCGTTAAAGACAATATTTAGCTGATATAACATGACTCCAAAGAAAAAAATCAGGTTAAACAGACTGGAAAAGGGGAGTTCGATGCTGGAAGTTTCCTGGTCAATATTACATCAAAGGTGATGGTGATCGATCAAAATACAATGCCGGCACAAGCGTGACGCTTATGCCGGCTCAACATATCTGCAAATTAAAATTCCTTATATGGTTATCGGTACTTCCATCAAAAGAATCTCCGTATTCTCCGAAGTCACTTTGATATTGATTTCCGAAACTTCGCTGATACCGAAACCGTCTTTGGCCCCTAAATGTTCACCTTCGATTTCTGCGCTTCCTTTAATGATGAAGGCATAGACACCATTTCCGTCTTTTTTAATCTCGTAACGGGTTTCCGCATTGTTTTCAAAATGGCCCAGATGGAACCAGGCATCCTGGTAGATCCAGATTCCTTCGTCTTCAGGATCAGGGGAAAGGATCTGCTGGAAGCGGTTTTTACTTTTGGCCAGGTCCAGCGTCATCTGGTCGTATCTTGGGGTGACGTTCCTTTGATTCGGATAAATCCAGATCTGCAGGAATTTCCCGAAGCCGCTTCCCTCCTTCCCGAATTCGCTGTGCATCACGCCGGTTCCGGCACTCATCACCTGCACGTCGCCGCCTTTTATTTCCGTCCGGTTGCCAAGGTTGTCTTCATGAACCAGCGTGCCTTCCAAAGCAATGCTGATGATCTCCATATTGTCGTGCGGATGGGTCCCGAAACCTTTTCCGGCTTCAATGGAATCATCATTCAGGACCCTTAGTGCCCCGAAACGGATGCGTTCAGGATCATAAAATTCGCTGAAGCTGAATATTTTTTCGCCGGATACCCAGCCCATATCCGTTATTCCTCCGGAACCGGCACGGTGAACCACCCTTTTTTCAGGATCTCTGCTTTCAGCAAAAAGTTCTTCCACTTCACTGCGCAAGAGACCGCTGCCGCCACCGTAATGTTCGATCACATTAACCTTCGGATCAAGATTTTCACAGAAAGTTTTGATTTCTTTCTCAAACCGGTCTTCCAATCCGGAGCTCAGCAGAACGATATCCGCCTCATGCCGGGTGATAAAATCCCTGCTCTGACTTTCATCACTAAAAATTTCAGCGCTCCAGCCTTCATTTTTTTCAATGATCCTTTTCAGGGTATCCAGGATTTCCTGATTTTTTCCGATGACTACGAAGTTCAATTTTTTCATTTTGTTTTTTAATTAAATGTTATATGGTATGAAAAAGTGTTGGTTTTTTAAAGTCCTGAGCTAATGTAACACAAAGCCCACAAAGTTTTTTATGCTTAATGTTTTCCAGGTTCATAAAGCCGAAACTCATAAAAGTTCACTGGGTTTCTTCAAGTCTGTTCCAGCTCAAGAACAGTACCGTTTTTAATGGCTTGAGCTAATTTAATACAAAGTCCACCAAGTGTTTTTTTAAATACTGAGTATTTTCTAAGTTCACAAAGCCGTAAACTTATAATAAGCCCACTAAATTTCTTTGAGACGGTTCAGATCAATAATTCTTAGTTTTCTTATTATCAAACCTGTTTCCTGTTTAGGATAATCAGATCGATTTCTCCTGATTTCATTCAATAATTAACAGGCCTTTATAATTGACATTGCTGTTTAATAATCATAATTGCTTATATTTTTGACCATTCACACAGATTTTCTACATCTGTTCTTTCAGCCAGACATCATTATACTCGTCAGGATGCCTCTTGAATTGTGCATGGACGTACGGACACAGCGGAACGATTTTCAGATCATGCTCCCTCGCATAGCCTACCAGTTTTTCAAGAAGGATCCCGGCAAAACCCCGGCCTTCAAACCCGTCACTGACTTCCGTATGATACACGGTAAGCTTACTTCCGATAACCGAAATATCCATTTTCCCGGCTTTCTTATCGTCTGAGAAAAGCTGAACTTCTCCCCTAACCTTTCCTAAAACAACTTCCGTTCTTTCCATAATTCTGATTTTAATGTTACCGTAAAATTAAGCGGTTTGAAATTCTCCGGTCATGATCTATGGTAACTTTTTGTCTTTTCAGGGAATTTACTGCTGGAGGTTTAGAATCCGGTTAATTTAATTAGAAATCAGATTAACCGGCTGGATGCCGGATGCCGGATGATGGATGAGTGATAAATGATAAGTGATGGGTTAAATTTATGAATTAATCTTGATACGTATAAATTTTCGTTATTTAAAATTATGATTATCAATCATTTAAATTTATTAATTAAAATTAATCACAAAAAGTCTACTTTTTTAGTGGACTAAAAGAAATTTATGTCTTATCTTTGCCACCGTAATCAGGACATGAAAATAAAATGAAGTCAGTTTTTAAAACCCAATCTATAAGAAAGCATATCACCATTAATATGATGATGTATTGCTGTATGCCTCACATACGAAACTACGTTGGTTGACCTTACTTTTATATGACATATTTTTTTTAAAGGCTTTACCACGTTGTAAAGCCTTTTTTATTTAAACAGAACAGATCAGAAAATGATAGAAATTAAAAATATTTCAAAGACCTTTTATCAGAAAAACCAGTCTTTCAAAGCTTTGGATGAGGTGAGCCTGAATGTCGCACAAGGCGATATTGTAGGCATCATCGGGTTTTCGGGAGCCGGGAAAAGCACCCTGATCCGAACGGTTAACCTGCTGGAAAAGCCGGACCGCGGTGAAATCATCATCAACGGTAAAGATTTTACAAAGCTGAGTTCCCGGCAGCTGGCCAGGGAACGGAAAAAGATCGGGATGATCTTCCAGCACTTCAATCTCCTGTCGTCACGGACGGTTTTTGAAAATATAGCCCTTCCATTGGAACTTGACGGTACGGATAAGGCAACCATCCGTAAAAAGGCGGATGAACTTCTGAAGATCGTAGGACTCGAAGAAAAAGCCCGCGATTATCCCAAAAGCCTTTCGGGCGGACAAAAACAAAGGGTGGCCATTGCAAGGGCTCTGGCCAATGATCCCTATCTCCTGTTGTGTGATGAGGCAACAAGCGCCCTGGATCCGGCAACCACACAGTCGATTCTGCAGCTGCTGAGGGACATCAACCAAAGGCTGGGTATTACCATCCTCCTGATCACCCACGAAATGGAAGTCATCAAATCCGTCTGCAACCATGTTGCGGTGATCGACAAAGGAAAACTTTTAATTAAAGGAACCCTTTCGGAGATTGTCTCCAATAAGGAACATCCGATTATCAAACAATTTTTAAACTCCGGTGTTATGACCATCCCCCAGGAACTGAATAAAAAAATACAGAAAGAGCCACAGGCAGGCCTGTTCCCACTTGTTGAAATAGAACTGAACGAACAGATTTCCGTTGAGGAACTGCTCGCTATCGTCTATGAAAAATATAAAATCCCATACAAACTGCTGAAAGCCGATGTGGAATATCTCGGAGACTCGAATTTCGGGAAACTGCTGCTTCAGCTCCAGGGCGAAGAAGAGCACAACCAGCAGGCCCTCTATTATTTCAACCGGAATAAAATTCAAAATACAGTAAGAGGATATGCTTAGCGAAACGGTAATTTCTCTCTTGTCAAAGGGAATTTGGGAAACGGTTTTTATGACCTTCGTATCAGGATTTTTCGGTTTTGTACTGGGCCTTCCGGTAGGAATCCTGTTGTTTTTAACGCGAAAAGGTCAACTGCTGGAAAATACGATGTATAACAGAATCTTGTCGGTTCTGGTCAATATTTTCCGGTCCATTCCTTTTATCATTTTAATCGTGTGGATGATTCCTTTTACAAGAAGCATGGTCGGAACTTCGATCGGAGTGAACGCTGCACTGGTTCCGCTGAGCATCGGTGCCGCCCCTTTTATTGCAAGACTGGTGGAAAACAGCCTCCTGGAAGTCCCTAACGGACTGATTGAAACGGCAAGGGCCCTGGGTGCCACACCGTTGCAGATTATCCGGAAAATCCTGTTGCCGGAAGCTTTGCCTTCTCTGATCAACAATGCCACGATTACTTTAATTACCCTGGTCGGTTATTCGGCGATGGGTGGTGCCGTGGGAGCAGGCGGTCTGGGGCAGATCGGATACCAGTACGGATACATCGGGTATGATGCCGTGATCATGAATCTTGTCCTGGGTTTGCTGGTGGCACTTGTTTTTATCATTCAGTTCTCGGGAGACCGGCTGGCGAAGCGTTTTGACCACCGTTGACTTTTGGGCGGGAAGGTTTGAGTGTGAGAGTTGCAGGGTTTGAGGATTTGGGAGATGAGAGAATGTGCTGTGATAAGATTGTGTAAGCTTTTTTAAATTATAGTGTGAATGTGAAATAGTGTGGTGGTGCGGACATCCGGCTACCATTCGGCGGAAAGGAAATCCCTGCAGGTAAAAACCTATTTATGAGTTGTTTATTAAAGATTCCATTTTTTTTCCTTTTCGCCGTTTTTTGAAATGAAAATAATTAACAATGAAAAAAATAAAGATTTTAAGCCTTTTGACGGCAGGTCTGATGATGTTGACCGCTTGTAATTCCTCGAAGAAAGACGACCCGAACTTCATCCGTGTCGGGATCACTTCGGGGCCGGAACAGGAAATTGCTGAAGCTGCCAAGAAAGTAGCCAAAGAAAAATACCATCTTGAGGTGGAGCTGGTGGCATTCAACGATTATGTAATTCCCAATGAAGCGCTGAACAATGGCGATATCGATGCCAATGCTTTTCAGCATGTTCCTTACCTTACGGAGCAGTCGAAACAGAGAGGCTATAAACTGGCGGTGGTAGGAAATACTTTTGTCTACCCGATTGTGGCCTATTCAAAAAAAATCAGGAATATCAGCGAGCTTCAGAACGGAAGCACGGTGGTGATCCCCAATGACCCTACGAACGGCGGCCGGTCTCTCCTGTTACTGCAGAAAAACGGCTTGCTGAAATTACGCGACGGTATCGGCTTACTGCCCAAGGTGACGGATATTGCCGACAACCCGAAGCAACTGAAAATCCTGGAGATTGAAGCGCCCCAACTCCCAAGGGTACTGGATGACAAAGAAGTGGTGATCGCCATCATCAACAATAACTTCGCCGCGCAGGCCGGGCTGGATGCCGATAAGCAGGGCCTTTTCAAAGAAGATAAAGATTCCCCGTACATGAACGTGATTGTTTCCAGAGAAGACAACAAAACCTCGGAAAAGGTGAAAAATTTCGTAAAGGCTTATGAATCGGATGAAGTAGCGGAAAAGGCGGAGAAAATTTTCAAGGGTGGTGCCGTGAAGGGATGGAAATAATGTCAATGGTGAATAGTGAATAGTGAATAGTGAAGGTAATTTTTAACTGAAAAATTGAAAACCTTTTGTTCCTATAAAATATTTTTTATTTTTATTAAAAGTATTATTTGGGAAAGCATTCATGTTTATCCAGTACAGACAGGCGAAACCCTGTCTGCTTTTTTTACGGATAGGATTGTATCCTACTCTGTTCTAAGCCATCACTTGGGAGCTTTCAAATAATATAAATCAGACTTTGGTTTAAAATAAAACCAAGACTGTTTTATTCAGGACTAAATAAGGACTTCTTCTGACAGAATAACAAAATGTCTGGTTTGATGATCAAAACCTATGGATCTATGTTTGACAGGGATGATTTCCGGCATCCGGCATTCCTCTCCCAGCTCTTAATCCAGATTCTTCTTCGAATTCACGGTACTATTGATGCTTTTGTGAAAGCTGAATTTACAGGCTATAAAGCTGGTTATTAATAACCATTTATCCTAATTTTTATTTTCTCAATTTGAGACTATAATTTTTTTTGCTATTTTTGCTATCAATCAAAAAAAGGATTTTTATGCTAAAGAAAACCGCCATTGTAAGTTTATTTACCTTTATTTCTGTTTCTTATATGGCTCAAAATACAAGACTTCCCGTTTATCTGGACGAGTCGAAACCTGTGGAACAGCGTGTAAAGGATGCCCTATCGAGAATGACGCTGGAAGAAAAAGTGGCGATGCTTCATGCGCAGTCGAAATTCAGTTCACCGGGCGTTCCGAGACTGGGAATCCCCGAATTCTGGACGACTGATGGCCCGCACGGGGTGCGCCCTGAAGTGATGTGGGACGAGTGGAACCAGGCGGGCTGGACCAACGATTCCATTATTGCCTATCCTGCCCTGACTGCTCTTTCCGCGACGTGGAACAAAAAAATGTCGTGGAATTACGGGAAAGCGCTTGGCGAAGAAGCCCGTTACCGGAAGAAAGATATCCTTCTGGGACCTGGCGTGAACATCTACCGCACGCCACTGAACGGAAGAAACTTCGAATACATGGGCGAAGATCCTTATTTAACATCAAAAATGGTGGTGCCTTATATCAAAGGCGTACAGTCCAACGGTGTGGCTACGTCGGTAAAGCATTTTGCCCTGAACAACCAGGAAATGTTCCGCCACACGAGCAACGTGAAAGTGGATGAACGTACGTTATATGAAATTTACCTGCCCGCGTTCAAGGCTGCCGTTACCGAAGGCGATTCCTGGACGATCATGGGCGCCTACGATATGTACAAAGGCCAGTATGCCAGCCAGAACCAGTATCTGCTGAATGATATCCTGAAAGGGGAATGGAAATACAAAGGCGTCGTCGTATCCGACTGGGGCGCGGTAAACAATACCGAACAGGCCATCCACAACGGGCTGGATCTTGAATTCGGAAGCTGGACCAACGGTCTTTCGGCCGGAACAAAAAATGCTTACGACAATTATTATCTGGCCAAACCGTACCTCGATCTTATTAAATCCGGAAAAGTGGGAACCAAAGAGCTTGACGATAAAGTTTCCAGACTTTTAAATTTAGCCTACAAAACAACGATGAACCGGAATAAGCCTTTCGGGAATATCGCTTCGGAAGAGCATAAAGCCGTTGCCAAAGAAATTGGCGAAGAAGGAATTGTACTGCTGAAGAACCAGGGGAACGTCCTTCCGATTGATCTCAGTAAAGGCAAAAGAATTGCAGTGATCGGAGAAAATGCCATCAAGATCATGACGGTCGGCGGCGGATCTTCTTCATTAAAAGTAAAATATGAAACCCTTCCGCTGGACGGCATCAAATCCCGGTTCGGAAAACAGTCGGACGTACAGTATGCCCGTGGATACGTGGGCGACATCGGCGGCGAATACAACGGCGTACAATCCGGACAGGACCTGAAAGACACCCGTTCTCCGCAGGAACTGCTGAATGAAGCCGTGGAACTGGCCAAAAGATCCGACTATGTAATTTTCGTGGGCGGACTGAACAAAGCGGACTTCCAGGACAGTGAAGGCAACGACCGTAAAAGCTATGGATTGCCTTACCACCAGGACAACGTGATCTCAGCTTTGGCCAAAGCCAATAAAAACCTTGCGGTAGTACTCGTTTCAGGAAACGCCGTGGCCATGCCGTGGATCAAAGAGGTTCCGACGGTAGTCCAGGCCTGGTACCTGGGTTCCGAAGCCGGAAATTCAATAGCAGCAATTCTGGCGGGTGATGCCAATCCTTCAGGAAAACTGCCGTTTACTTTCCCGGTGAAGCTGGAAGACAACTCGGCCCACCAGTTGGGAGAATATCCCGGAAATAAGGAAGAGCTGGCAGCCGATAAAGGCAAAGACCAGAAAAACCCGATCAATATTACCTATAACGAAGGAATCCTGGTAGGCTATCGTTGGCACGACACCAAAAAAATCAAGCCGCTGTTCAGTTTCGGTCACGGATTGAGTTATACGACTTTTGAATTCGGAAAAGCCAGAGCCGATAAAAAGACGATGGCTCAGGACGATACCATTACCTTTACGGTTTCCGTAAAAAATACAGGATCGAAAGCCGGAGCGGAGGTCGCCCAGCTGTATATTTCAGACCTGAAGTCTTCGGTACAGCGGCCGGCAAAAGAACTGAAAGGTTTTGAAAAGGTATATCTGAACCCGGGAGAACAGAAAGAAGTCACCTTTACCATCGATAAGACGGCCTTAAGCTTCTTCGACACCCAAAAACACGACTGGGTAGCGGAGCCGGGCGATTTTGAAGCCCAGATCGGAAACTCTTCGGATGCCATCAAAACCAAGGTGAAGTTTACCCTGAAGTAATTTTACTTATATATATTTCTAAACGTGACTGCCCGGGCTTTGGCCCGGGTATTTTGTTTGGCAGTGGTGACAGGCCGAATCTGTATTACTAATGGATAAACCCGGAAAACTCCGATTGATGGGCTGGATGAGGGAAGCCAGAGGTTGGAAGTATTCCAGTCATCCTTACAATCGATAACCTTAAATATTGAGAAATATTGATTTGATACTGATATTTTAACGTGAATTCGGCAGTATCTAAATTATATTCCGTTTTTCAATTAATTTAGAAAATAAAACTAATGCTAATTCGGTCAGCATTTTAAATGAAATCGCTCTAAGATAAAATGACAAAAGATTAAGTTTAATAATCAGGACCTGTGACCCTATTTTTGACAAGAAAAACTTCCGGCATCCAGCTTCCCTCTTCCAGCCTATTAATTCAAGTTCTTCTTCTTGTTCATGTTATTTTAATAAACACCGGACATCTTAGCCCCGATTGCAACGGCATCCTTTTTTGTTGCGGGTGGAGCGAAGCGGAGGCCGTGACAAAAAAGATACAGTGGAAAGCGGGAAATAGCTCCGAATAAAGGGTAAGGGTAAGAGAAATGACAAATCGTCTTTTCATTAAACCTCTACCATCAGTTCTTTTTCATAGCCATTATACCTTTCATTGATATAGCCGTGCGGGTTGCAGATGATTTCCGTTTCTCCGATATTGTATCTTTTCGGGGTATGGATGTGGCCGTGGATCCAGTACAGCGGCTGGTGATCAAGGATAAAATCTTCCAGGTCCGAAGCATAGGCCGACGTTAACGGATCTTCCTTAAAATGTTCCGGAACCGACTGAAGACTTGGGGCGTGGTGCGTCACTACAATATTCTTCATGCCTTTTGAACTTTCCAGGCTCTCTTTAAGCCATAATCTTGAAAACTGATGAATCTTAAAGATGTCAACCGACCGCATTTTCGAATAGGACGGATCCCGCCTGATCTGCCTGTAGTCGTTCATCCCGTTCTGGCAGACAAACCCGTAATACCTCGGATCACCGAATACCGAAAAATCAGTCCACAAGGTCGTTCCGTGAAAACGGACATCCTCAATATCTACGGAATCATTTTCAAGTACGGAAACGTTGGAATTCCGGGCAGCCTCTTTTATTTTATTGAGGGTTTTCGGATAGGAGCCTTTGTAATATTCGTGATTGCCGAGAACATAAATGACCGGCTGATCCGGGATTTTTTCTTTGATCCATTCGATTCCCTTGGTTCCCAGATTCACATCCCCTGCCAGCACCACGACGTCCGCCCTATCAAACGAAAGGTCGGAAACTCCGAATTCGCGGTGAAGGTCGCTGATGATCTGTATTTTCATAAATAATTGACTAAAAAGCAAAAGTAATAAAAGACAAATAAACTAACGTGGATTCGAGTTACAAACCGTACTTAAAAGGCTGGAAGAGGGGTGCTGGATGCTGGAAGCACTATTGTTCAAGAATATTGCCATTAATTTTGAATATCAACTGATTTTTTCACTACGCTAAAGCCTTAAGATCTTCACTTTTCTTTTAATTCCATTAAATCGCTTAAAAACAAATAAGTGCCATTGAATTCACATTAAACTTCCATCTTTTTGAGTCTGTGCGGAAGTACGACCGTTCAATAAGGTACAAAAAGAAAAACACCTTAAACACATAGGAGATATAAGATTTTTAATTTCTCGCTGTGCATATTTCAGATCACATAAGAATTTAAAAATCGAAGATTTTTTATTTAAACAGCCTGATATTCATTCTATCCTGTCGTCAGGTAAAGATTTCAGTGAGAATCTTTCCAGACTGTTCGTTGAGATCACATAAGCCCTGAAAAATCAAAGATTTTTCAGGGCTTATGTGATCTAAAAAATATTTTCAGACCGTTAAAATCTCTGTGACTCATGTGTTTCAAATAAAAGAACCGGCGCAGTGCACCGGTTCCCAATCAATATCATTTAGTTAAAGGAAAATATTTATGAGACGGCGATTTCTTTCTGCCGGATCCGAAGGTTCCGGAAAATCAGATACGAAAGCATGGCCAAAGCAAAAACAGCGTATCCGATCAGAATGGTAATGCTGAGCGTTCCTACTGCCAGCGCGGAAGGAAAAACCTGGCTCATCAGGGTCATGAACGACAATCCGAGTCCTGCCCCCAGGAAATAGCTGGTAGAACCCAGGCTGGCCGCCACCCCATAATCCGAGGCGCTCACATCCCGGATCCCCAGCACGGATAAAGCCGTAAAACAGAAGGTCATCCCGATTCCTGAAATACAGGCGGCTCCCGATAAAACCAGCAGCAACGGATGCCCCGAATGCACGGAGATTAAGAGCAAAACGGCACCCGTAAGCATAAAGACCCAACCGAAAATTCCCATCTGCGACGGATTCATTCTTTTTGCCACATGAGGAAGGACAAACTTCGCCACCAGTGCCGACAGGATGCTGAACGGTACCAGCATCAGTCCGGCCGATGCCGCGCTTTGCCCCATGTCTTTCTGAAGCATCAGCGAAATCAGGAATAAAAACCCGATAAAAAACGCCCCTAAGGCAACAAATGCAAAATTGGAAACCGTTAACGAAGTATGCCGGAATATAGTAATGTCGATCAAAGGTTCAGGCTTCGATTTGAGGCGGTAAACAACCGACAGAAGCAGTACGGCGGCCAGCGCCAGAGATCCCGTCACCATGAAGATATGCGCTCTGATATGGACCAGTTCATGCGTCCCGTAGGTCAGGCCCAGCAATCCCAGTACCAGCAGTACCCCTGAGAGCAAATCTGTTTTCTGAGCTTCTCTTTTTTCATCTTGCGGAAGATAACGGAGGGCAAAGATTAAGGTCATCAGTAAAACCGGAACATTGATCAGGAATACCCAGTGCCAGCTCAGATATGTGCTGATGATCCCTCCCAGTGACAGCCCGCTCCCCGACCCGATGGCGGCGAATGAACTGAAAATCCCTATGGCCCGGCTCCGCTCGCGTTCTTCCCGGAAGGTATGGGTAACAATCGACATGGCCGAAGGCATGATAAAAGCGGCACCCAATCCCTGCAGAGCCCTGAACACAGCCAGCGTTCCGAAGCTGGTTGATAAACCGGCTCCCAGGGAAGTGAGCATAAAGATCAGCGAACCCCACAGAAAGATTTTCCGGCTCCCGATCTGATCGGACAATTTTCCGCCGATAATCAGAAATCCACCGAAAAACAGGACATACAGCGTCTGCAGCCATTGCACCGTCTCCGCGCCGATTCCGAATTGTGCCTGAATCGAAGGGATTGTCAGGTTAATAATGGCAATATCCAGTGCTTCTACAAATGTTCCCGCCGAGGCAATCATCAGGATCAGGTTCTTTCTTTCCATATTTTTCAATTATGCTGCAAAATTAAAATTAACAGGACGCTTGTCAAAATTAAACAGTAATTTTGGAACACATTTAAATTTAAAAACACTTTAAAAGAACAAAATCTCCGTTTAACCTTATTTTATCATAAAAAACAGAACAAATGGCCACCGAAAATTATGTACCGGACGAAAAGGACCTCTCCATCCTCCGTATCCTGCAGAAAGACGCGAAGCTGAGCGTCCGTGACATCGCTGCCCGCATCAACCTCAGCCCTACGCCGACGCATGAAAGGATCAGGAGGATGGAAAAACTGGGCATCATCAAAGAGTACACCACCGTTATCGACCGGAAAAAGGTGAATAAAGGAATGATGGTGATCTGCATGATTGCCCTGAATGTCCACAATAAAAAAACAGCCGGCAAATTCATTGAGGAAGTGAGCAGGCTGAAGGAAGTGGTGGAATTTTACAACATCAGCGGTGATTTCGATTTCATGCTGAAGATCCTCGCCCCGAATATGGATGAATTCCATGAATTCTTTGTCAATACCTTATCCGAAATCGAAGGCATCGGACAGACCAAAAGCATCTTCGTGATGAACAGCATCAAGGAAAGCCCGCAGATTTTATAATCCGGTTAAGCGATAATCCGGCGGTAAAGTTTTTATTAATTTAACGTGAATTCGGATGAAACGGCTGGAAGAGGGATGCCGGATGCAGGAAGTTTTTTCTGTCAAAATAGGATCAGAGGCAATTATGATCAAGCTGCATCTTTTGTCATCCTGCCGGAAGAAATTCCATTTAAATCCTAACGGGATTGGCCTTAATTTTATTTTTGAATAAATTAAACATTTGAACATCAATTGAAAACGCTCGAATTCACTTTAATTTAAATAAAATCACTATATTCCATGGTCTTAAAAAACAGTTATGCCCTGGAATCCCGAAGTCTACAACCGGTTTAAAAATATCCGTTTCAAACCTTTTTTCGATCTGTCTGATCTGATTACCGATCACGGAAACATGAAAGCCATCGATCTCGGCTGCGGGACCGGCGAACAGACCGCCCTTCTTGCTGAAAAATTCCAGCAGTCCGTCTTTACCGGCATCGACTCTTCCCCGGAAATGCTGGCCCGGGCAGAAAACCTCCGGCATGAACGGCTGCATTTCAGGCAGACGACGACAGAAGAAGTCCTGGAAAGCGATGAACGCTGGGACCTCATCTTCAGCAATGCGGCGCTGCAATGGTCGGACCATCACCACGACCTTTTCCCGAAACTCATTTCCAGACTGAATCCGGACGGCCAGCTGGCAGTACAGATGCCCTATCAGCCGGGAAATCTCCTGAACCGGATTTTATTTGATCTGGCATCGGAAGAACCTTTCCGTACCCAATTGGATGGCTGGAATATCCATTCTCCCGTATTAACCCTTGATGAATATGTACAGATTCTTTTTGAAAACGGCTTAAAAGATTTAAATGTATTCCAGAAAGTATATCCGATCATCGCAGAAGATCATGACACCTTATTTAATTTTATCTCCGGCTCTGCCCTGATCCCATACCTGGAACGGCTCACCGAAGATCAGCAAAACGCTTTTACCACCGAATTCAAACGCAGAATTGCAAAAGAATTCCCGAAACTCCCGGCGGTGTATTCTTTTAAAAGGATTTTGATGTATGGACGGAAGACCTGAAAAGCTGCTTCTCCGGTCAGAAGCTGCTTTTCAGGTTAGATTCATTGTATTAACCAAATAAAGTAGACATCGCGTACCATCGGATGGCATCAATTCTAGCAAACAATTCCGAGATCAAAGGCTGAACGGATAGAACTATCATGACTGTCGCCATTATTCCGATGACAATGACGATCCTGTAAAGAATATTGAAGTTGTTCCTGAAATATTTTTTATCAATAATGATACAGCCGGCCAGCGGGCATAAGGCCAGCAGCCATTTCATTTTCGCCAGGAACGGCAGCCCGGAAACAGTAACGTCGGTACGGCTTATAATTTCACAGTACAGCCGGTTTTCCCACCAGTCGGAAATGACATAGGCAACGGAAACCACCAGTAGAACATTTAAAATCGGGGTCATTTTTTTCCGGTCTTCCTGTCGGATTTTTCTCATTCGCTTATCATCAGCGTTGATGCTTTTAAGCGTCAGCACATAAGTAATGAGGAAAATCCCGTATACCCATAAAAAGATATCATCATAATTAAGGGTCGTAAACTCTGCGGCCCTCAGGTGAGGAAATCCCCGGTAAACCTCCTGAAAATCCGCTGATGAATTAATTTCAAATGATTTTCCTTCCAGAGCCATTACAGCCTTCGGTAGCTGCAAAAACATGATAACCCCATACAGGGCAGCGGCGAAAAGGATGCAGGCATCTTTTAATATTCTCAGTATCATATCAGTTTATTTAATGTTCTGTCTTTGTATTTTATATTCTTTCCAGTCGAATTTTTCCAAAAATTCCAGAGCGGCTTCTACGCCTTCCAGGAACAGGGCATCTTTTTCCTTTGAGGTCAGGTTGAAATTCAGCCAGCTGATTTCCGTCCGGTACACTCTGATCTCAGAAATACAGTATTTTTTATAGAAAGGGTTGATGGCCAGGAATGAATTGTCTTCATTGTTGCGGATGGTATCGATCATCTGTCCTATAAATCCTCCGAAAGAAATATTTGCTTTTGTCTCAATACCATTTCTCACGGCTCTTTCCACAGGGCGCTCGTCTATGATCCTGACACCGAAGATCGGGAAGCGTGGTACCGAAATCTCGCTGTTATGAAAAAGGTTGATTGGAAAGTTGGACAATGAACCGCCGTCGATCATAATGCCGTAGGATTTTACATCTTCCCTGTCGATTCCTTTCCAGATTTCCCACAGGAAACTCCTGCTGCCATCCTGCTCCACCTTTTCGGTATAAGTCTCAAAAATTTTAGGCTTGAAAAAGAATGGGATAGCCATGGATGACCTGACGTATTGAGCCGGATTGTTTTTGGCGGCTTCAGATTCACCGAAGTACAGATTCACTTCTTTCGGAAGTACAACCTTGCACTTATTGTAGATATCCGTGGTTACAAACGAATAATCTGTTTTAAGTACGTCATAGCCCGTCCGTAAAACGTCTTCCGATTCCAGATTCAGGCGCATCGTGCTTTTTCCGGCAGCGGTATATGATTTATCAGCTATATTCAGGCTGAACTTGAGTTTAGCTTTATCATCCAGCTCTTCCTGGCTGGTAATCCCGAAACCGGCCAGTTCCCTTTCCAGAAAGGCTTCGAACTTATCTCCGGGATTAATTCCGAACTGATTGGTTGCAAATTTTCTGATCAGGAGAATGAGATATCCGGTCCACAACAGAAAGACTACCGTAAAAATCCCGTAAACCACTTTTCCTTCGTTTCCGACATGGCTGAGCCAGGGCAAGGGAAAAAGCATCAGCAGCAGCAAAACCAGCGAGATGCCCAGAAAGTTCATGACGAGCCCTTTTCCCCTGAGAATAAGCTGCCTGAGCAGAATGTTTTTGGTATCCACGAAACCTTTTACGTCAAACCGGCTTTCGTTGAAGATCATATCATAGAGTTCCGGGCTTTTAGGATCATTTTTCTCACCGATGGCCGCCAGAAAAACCGTATTGATGGCGCCTGCGCTGGTACCCGCCAGCTTTAAAAAACGGATCCCAACATATTCCAGCACAAAGGTATATCCTACCAGCGCATAGCCGAGAACGCCCCCACCCTGTTGAACAAAATCTACCCAGTACAGCTTTTTACCGCCTTCCGCAGAAGTAATGTCGGAAAATGTTTTATCGGAAAGCTCTTCCATTCTTTTCAGAAGCGTCCCTATTTCTTCATTTCCTTTGAAAATACAGGTTCCGTATTTGTCCAGGATCGTATCAAAACTGGTGTTAATGTTTTTTTGATGTTCCATAAGTATTCGTTTTTAAAAAAATTGAGTTTCCATTTTCATCTTTCGAACGCAGGGTCCGGTAACGCCCATAAGGTCTCACAAGTGTTACAGTTTCCCCTGAAAGCAAAATAAGCCTGTAGATTTCCGGTACAGACCAGAAACTGCAGGGTTAATTCGGGACCATGGCTCAGCCCGGGCATATGATGATGGTACATAAATAAGTTAAGTCCCGCGAAGGGTAAGAAAAAGGTGAATTTTAAGGAAAAAGACAGAGGCTCTCCTATATCAGGAATAGCCGGTAATTGACTGAAATTCATGGGACTTAGTTTTGGATAAAGTTAATAAATAATTATATTTCAAAAGTACTTTTTTTGAAAATTTTTAACTTTAAACACAATCCATGCTGAGCAGGTGTGGGACTCAGGTTTTATTTTCAATCTTATTTAGTCCAAAACAGAATAAGATTTTCCATAATTTTAATTAAAGATTTTGCATCCTCAATTAAACCCCTGCCGAAACTCCAGCGGCGACTGTTTCGTTTTGCTTTTGAAAAGTTTGCTGAAAGACTGGGAATGCTCGAAGCCTAGCTGGTAGGCGATTTCACTGACGGAAAGGCTGGTGGTGGAGAGTTTTTCCTTGGCTTTTTCAATGAGCTTTCCGTGGATGTGCTGCTGGGTGCTCTGGCCGGTGAGGACTTTCAGCAAACCACTTAGATATTTCGGGGAAACGCCGAGTGCTCCCGCAACGGATTTCACCGACGGCAAACCTTTGGAGATCAGATCGTCGCTGTTGAAATACGTGGAAAGCTGGGCATCGAGACGGCCAAGGATTTCATGGCTGGATTTTTCCCGGGTGATAAACTGGCGATGGTAGAATCTTTCGGAATAATGCAGCAGGGTTTCGATCTGCGAAATGATGATCTGCTTGCTGAATGCGTCAATCGCCGAATGGTACTCCTGCCCGATCGTACTTACGATGGCATTCAGCGTTTCTTTTTCCTTTTCCGAAAGAAAAAGGGCCTCGTTCACTGAATAGTCGAAGAACTCATACCGTCCGGTTATATTGGCCAGCGGCGTATTCCACAGGAAATCGGGATGGATCATCAGCATCCAGCCGGAACGTTCGGCATTGGGATTTTTCGCAGCTTCGATCCGGAATACCTGCCCGGGTGCCATGAAGAACATCAGGCCTTCGTCAAAATCGTAATCCTGCTGGCCGTACCTGAATTTCGTCATCATTCCCTTCTTCAGGCTGATCTGGTAAAAATCAAGTACCCAGCTGATTTCGCCGATGTCCTCGGAGTGCACGATCTTCGAGTAATCGACAATGCTGATCAGCGGATGTTCCGGTGGCGGAAAACCGCGCAGCCGGTGGAATTCGCTGATGGTTTTTATTCTTTGGATGGGTCGCTGTTCCATAATCCGAAGGTACGGTTTATTGTTTAATGGTTTTAACACTTTATTATTTCTGTGATTTAGATTGAGCTGAAAAAATTTAAGCACAAAAGTTATGACACATCAGTCACATCAGATTTTGTTTACATTCGTCGCGCATATTTTAGATCACATCAGAAAAAATCAAAGATTTTTATGCTCCCTCGTTAAATCATCGGAATCACCGGTGGCTGAGCGGAGCCGAAGCCACATCATAATAGCTCAACCACAAAAGCCACAAAAGATATTCATACTGTAGAATAAAGATGAATACCTGATGCCTAATAAAGCGCACCAAAGTTTTTAAAAATCTTTGATTTTTAATCTCATCTGTTCTGAAAATATACGCAACCTTTTAGAATCTTTCTTTGTGACTTATATGTCAAATAAACGCATTTATTCAGCGAAATCTGCGGGAGATCTTTCAGATCCCGGTGGCTGAGGTTACCGAAGTCATGCCATCATCCGGGCCTCGGCTCTTTTCAGCTACCGGCTGTCATCAGATGAAATAGTTTTCTGTTATATCTTCCAGCAGTCCCGGATGTTGCGGTTCCCAGTTCAGGGCTTCCCGGGTGCGGGTTCCTGTCGCGGCACCTTCATAAACCAGGAAACGGCTGAGCCAGTCGAAATGGTTTTCCATTTCTACTTCTGACAATGGCTGCACCGGCAGATTCAGCTTTTCACCAATCACCGTGGCAATTTCCCGGAGCGGAATTGAAGAATCGCCGACTACATTGTATATTGCACCCCTTGCTCCTTTCTCAACAGCCAGGCGATAAGCACGGGCAGCATCCAGGCGATGAACGGCCGACCAGTTTTTTTCGTCTGCAGGATAAGCCGACACGCCGTTTTTGCGGGCCTGACCGATGATAAACGGTACGAAGCCTTTGTCCCCTAGGTCATGAACCGACGGCGGAAGACGGATCACTGAAATGTCAGCCCCTCCTTCTGCCAAAGCCAGGGCGGTGGTTTCAGATTTTCTCAGTGAATGGTCTGCCGAACTTTCTTCGGTAATAAACCCGTTGATCAAAGGTTGCCCCAGCAGTCCTGCCGTTACAACCATCGGCTTTCCGCTTTCCTTTACCGCTTCGGCCATGGTCCGGATCGCCGTTTCATCGACCTCACCGGATTTGTGATACTGGGAAAAATCATGGATAAACGCGGTGTGAATAATCCCGTCGGCCAGAGAAGCCCCCTGCTTTAAAACATCAAGATCTTCCAGTCCTCCCGATAACACTTCGGCACCCGCCTCCCGGATGGATTTCGCCGATTCTTCCGAACGGGCCAGTCCGATCACCTGATGGCCGGCATTAATTAATTCCTGAACAACGGCCGAACCTACAAAGCCCGAAGCTCCTGTAACAAATACTTTCATTTTAATTATTTTTGATACAGCAAAGTTCAGAAATTCATTGCAAATCCTTGTAGCCGATTGTCATGATCTTGTAGCCGGAATTTCCGATTGGGGCATATCAGTATTAATTTTTTTCAGAACCAATAAACAATGTATCATTTATCCCAAAACTAAAATTTCAGACGATACATGTGCTTCATATTTATTTTGGCTATCCCTATAGATGTGCTTGCATTTTATATGCGCCATCTGCAAAATCTGCGAGATGCTTAATAGCCTTATTTAACTATAAATGATAAAAATTAAAGCTCTGTTTTATAGTTTATGTATATATGAAATAAATTCGAAAACCTTTCCAAGGCTACAAACTTTTATATGCTGCTATGCGTTTTATATTCAATTTTTATGCAACATGAATATCTTTTGCCGCTTCTGCAGTTTAAATCACACCAGCATATTCAGTACATCCGGGTTGTCATTAAGATAAGATTCGAAATAGCCGAGCTGCTGCATCCTGGATTTCAGTCCTTCAAAATCGGAAGGATCCGAAAGTTCAATACCGACGATGGCCAGCGCTGTTTCCCTGGAATTTTTCTTGGTGTATTCGAAATGGGTGATGTCATCATCGGAACCCGGGACGTTCAGCACAAAATCCTTCAGGGCCCCCGGCCGCTGCGGGAATTTCACCATAAAGTAATGCTTCAGCCCTTTGTACAGCAATGCCCGCTCCTTGATTTCCTCCATGCGCGTAATGTCGTTGTTGCTTCCGCTGACGATGCAGACCACCGTTTTCCCACGGATCCGGTCCCGGTAATGGTCCAGTGCGGAAATCGATAAGGCCCCGGCCGGTTCAAGCACGATGGCATCTTTATTATAGAGCTGGAGGATCGTATCACAGATCCGGCCCTCATCCACCGCGATACAGTCGTTCAGTGCGTGTCTACAGATCTCGAAATTCAGGTCTCCTACCCTTTTCACCGCAGCTCCGTCGACAAAGTTATCGACTTCCGGCAGTTCCGTATTCGAATTGTTGCCGATGGATATTTTCATGGAAGAAGCCCCCTTCGGTTCCGTGCCGATCAGGAGGGTATCCGGAGAAAGGGCTTTGAATACCGTTGCAATTCCGGCAGCGAGGCCGCCACCGCCGATCGGAATGAACATGAAATTCACCGTTTCCTGCTGCTGTTCCAGGATTTCCAGGGCCAGGGTAGCCTGTCCCTCGATAATCTGAACATCGTCAAACGGATGGATAAAGGCCGCTCCGGAAGCGGCAGCAAAATCCAAGGCGGCACTTTTAGCGGCATCAAACGTATCACCAGCCAACCGGATATCGATGGTACCGCCACCGAACATTTCTACCTGTTCCAGCTTCTGCTTGGGCGTCGTTACCGGCATAAAGACGGTTCCCCTGATGCCGAGCTGCCGGCAGGAAAAAGCAACGCCCTGGGCATGGTTTCCCGCACTTGCACAAACAATTCCGGCATGGGTTTTCCTTTCCTGGAAAAGGCTTTTGATTTTGTTATAGGCACCCCGCAGCTTGTACGACCGCACCGGCTGCAGGTCTTCCCTTTTCAGAAAAATACGGGCGCCAAACTTTTCCGATAACCTCTGACTGTACTGCAGTGGTGTGTAATTTACAACACTTTCTATATTTTTCCGGGCTTTCTCCACAGCTTCCAGGGTGGGCAACATCAGCGTTTCGTTCATAATCTTTTACTTTAAACGGTTCTGATCGATTTCATGGCCGTCATGGCCCGGCGCAGTTTCCTGCCCACCACTTCTACCGGATGGTTTCTCAATATTTCATTCACCTGCACCAATTGCGCATTGTCTACCGTATGGTCTTTCCCTTCATTAAAATCCTTTCCGGCCACATCGGTGTCCATCTTTTTCATAAAGTCTGCCAACAGCGGTTTACAGGCCTGATCGAACAGGTAACAGCCGTATTCTGCCGTGTCGGAAATGACGCGGTTCATCTCGAATAATTTTTTCCGCGCAATGGTATTCGCAATAAGCGGTACTTCGTGCAGGGATTCGTAGTAAGCGGATTCGGGTCTGATCCCTGCTGCTACCATGGTTTCAAAAGCCAGTTCTACACCGGCCCTGATAAAAGCCGACATCAGCAGGTAATGGTCGAAATATTCCTGTTCGCCGATTTTCGTCTCTCCGGCAGGCGTTTTTTCGAAGGCCGTCTCCCCGGTTTCTGCACGCCATTTCAAAAGGTTAGCATCGCCGGCGGCCCAGTCTTGCATCATGGTTTTGGAAAATTCGCCGGAGATGATATCGTCCTGATGTTTCTGAAACAGGGGACGCATAATTTCTTTAAGTTCTTCCGACAATTCAAATGCTTTGACTTTGGCAGGATTGGATAACCGATCGAGCATGCCACTTACCCCGCCATGTTTAAGGGCCTCGGTAATCACCTCAACACCGTACTGCACCAGTCTGGACGCATATCCCGGTTCAATTCCTTTCTCCAACATCTTATCGAATGAAAGGATAGAACCGGTCTGCAGCAGTCCGCACAGAATCGTCTGTTCGCCCATCAGATCCGATTTCACTTCGGCCACGAAAGAGGATTTTAAAACCCCGGCTTTATGACCGCCGGTTGCGGCACAATAGGCTTTGGCTTCAGCCCAGCCTTTTCCCTGAGGGTCATTCTCGGGATGCACGGCAATCAGGGTCGGAACCCCGAATCCCCGCAGGTATTCGGCACGGACTTCGGAGCCCGGGCATTTCGGGGCGACCATAATGACGGTCAGGTCCTTTCGGATCTGCATTCCTTCTTCCACAATATTAAAGCCGTGAGAATATGACAGCGTGGCACCTTGTTTCATAAGAGGCTGAACGGCATTGATCACGGCAGTATGCTGCTTGTCCGGCGTCAGGTTGATCACCAGGTCTGCGGTGGGAACGAGTTCTTCATAGGTTCCGACCCTGAAATTATTTTCGGTTGCATTTTTCCAGGAATCCCTTTTTTGATCGATCGCGTCATAACGCAGCGTATAAGAAACATCCAGCCCGCTGTCCCGCAGGTTCAGACCCTGGTTCAGACCCTGGGCACCGCAGCCTATGATAACGATCTTTTTTCCTTTTAGAGCAGCAACGCCGTCGGAGAATTCCGAGCCGTCCATAAATTCCGCCTGTCCCAATTGGTGAAGCTGCTCTCTGAGTGACAGGGTATTGAAATAATTTGACATGTTGAATGATGATTGTAATTAATAATTGATCAATGATAAATAATGATTGATCACTGATTTTGACAAACTTTACTTTGTCAAAGTTGAAATCCTTGACAAAGTTTATTTATAACACCCGTCCCGAAATCATCCGGAACTTTTTGACATCGTTTTTTATTTTACATGGTAAAAACGTGGTCCCGTTGATCCAGGAACTCATTTTCAACAATAGTCGGGGAAGGCGCGCGGTTTTCGAACTGCAGGACTTTCTGGTGGATGCCCGCACTGTTTTTGATGATGGCAATTCTTGCCCCGCGCACAAATTCGATGAGCCCGTATTTGTTGAGCTCTTCGGTCAGCCGGTCTATTTCCTCACGGTGCCCGGCAGTTTCAAAAACGATGTAGTCCTGACGGATTACGACCGTAGACGCGCCGTACTGACGGAGCAACCTTTCCACATAGACTTTCTCGGTCACAACCTCTGCCGGAACTTTGTAAAGTGCCTGCTCCTGCCACACGATTTCATCATCGGTATTAAAGTAAGCCTTCATGACATCCACCTGCTTCTCCAGCTGCCGGCAGAGCTTTCTGACGATTTCTTCACTTTCGGTAATCACCAGGGTAAACCGGTGGATACCTTCCACTTCCGAAGGCGAGGTGTTCAGGCTTTCGATATTGATCTTCCGGCGGGAAAAGATTCCGGCAATCCGGCCAATGAGCCCAACCGAGTTTTCCGTATATAAGGTGATGGTGAATTCTTTTTTTTCCATGAATAAATGATTTAGGTTGAGGTTGAGGTTAAGGCTAAGGTTTAGGTTTAGGTTTAGGTTTAGGTTTAGGTATAAATATTCCCTGACTTCTCTATGCTGTCTTAACAGTTTGAATTTCTTTCGGATGGTTTTATTTTAAACGGATTTCCGAAACGGATGAACCCTGGGTAACCATCGGGAAGACGTTGTTTTCTTTCCCGACCATTACTTCCAGAAGATAAGCCCCGTCATGATCAAGCATGGTTTCTACTGCGCTTTTCAGGTCTTTTCTTTCTGAAATCCTCTGTCCATCGATGTAGTAGCCTTTGGCTACGGCAACGAAATCGGGACTGGTGATGTTGACGAAGGAATAACGTCTGTCGTGGAAGAGCTGCTGCCACTGTCTTACCATTCCTAGGAATTCATTGTTGAGGATCAGGATTTTTACTTTCGCACCGAACTGCATGATCGTACCCAGTTCCTGAAGGGTCATCTGGAATCCGCCGTCGCCGATGATGGCCACGACCGTTTTCTCCGGAGCTCCGTACCATGCGCCGATCGCGGCAGGCAATCCAAACCCCATCGTTCCAAGACCTCCTGAGGTCACACTGGATCTGGAATTATTGAACCGGGCATACCGACAGGAAACCATCTGATGCTGCCCGACATCGGTGGCAATGATGGCATCGCCGTTTGTCAGTTCGTTTAATATCCGGATCACTTCGCCCATGGTCAGGGTATCCGTAACAGGATTCAGTTCGTTCTGAATAACTTCCTTCACCTCCTCTTTTTCCAGCTCGCGGAATTTCTGTAGCCATTCTGAATGGTCATTTTCCTGAAGAAGTGCCGTAAGCATCGGAAGCGTCTTTTTGCAGTTGCCCCAGACCGGAACGGTGGTCTTTACATTTTTATCGATTTCAGCAGGATCAATATCAAGATGAATAACTTTCGCCTGTCTGGCGTACTTGTCGAGACGGCCGGTTACCCGGTCGTCGAAGCGCATGCCTACGGCAATCAGCACATCACATTCGTTGGTCATGACGTTCGGAGCGTAATTGCCGTGCATGCCCAGCATCCCGACATGAAGTTGATGGCCGGTCGGCAGCGCGCTCAACCCCATTACCGTTGCCGCTGCGGGAAGGTTTACTTTTTCAATAAACGCTTTGAATTCTTCTTCCGCTTTTCCGAGAATTACGCCCTGGCCAAACACCACAAACGGCTTTTTTGCCTGATTGATCAGTTCTGCCGCCCGTTCTATGTACTCGTTTCGGATCTCCGGCTCCGGACGGTAACTGCGGATATAGCTGCATTTTTTATATCCTTCATATTCAAACAGCTGCAGCTGCGCGTTTTTGGTAATATCGATCAGGACCGGGCCGGGCCGGCCGGTTGCCGCAATATGAAAGGCTTTGGCAATGGCTTCCGGGATTTCAGTAGCATCAGTCACCTGGTAGTTCCATTTGGTGACGGGTGCGGTAATGTTGATGACATCGGTCTCCTGGAAAGCATCCGTTCCCAGCAGCGAAGCAAATACCTGCCCGGTAATACATACCAGCGGGTTGCTGTCAATCATCGCATCGGCAAGACCGGTGACCAGGTTAGTCGCTCCCGGCCCGCTGGTGGCAAAGACCACTCCTGTTTTTCCGGAGGTCCGGGCAAACCCCTGGGCCGCATGGATGGCCCCCTGCTCGTGTCGGACCAGAATATGCTTCAGCTTCCCGGAATAATCATACAATGCATCATAGATCGGCATGATGGCTCCGCCGGGATACCCGAAAACCGTGTCTACATTCTCCGCCAGCAAAGTTTCCAGCAGTGCCCTTGAACCGGATAACTCTACCGTTTCCTGTTGCGGTGCCTGCTTATTTTCTGTTTTTGATAGGATTGTATTCATTTTTTGTTGTTTTAAACAATAAATAGTTAAGCCTTCACAAAGACCGTCGAAGACTGATTTGGTTCGGCTGCTAATTTTTAAGGGAATCCCAGAAAATTTATTCAATAACAGAAAAACAATATTCCGTTGTGTTTCCTGAGTTTATTTAAAAAAATAAAGTTGATAATGGCAGGAAAAACTTCCGGCATCCAGCTTCCTGCGCCCAGCCTATTAACCTATTTCCTGAAACTTATAAATCTGTAACACAGCCCTCTGAGGCATCCGCTACCGACTTTGCGTATTTGTAAAGGATTCCTTTCCTGACTTTATAATCGGGCTGCTGAAATCCTGCCTTTCTTGCGGCCAGTTCCTCATCAGACAATAAGGCATTGATGGTATTTTTTTCGGCATCCAATTCGATGATATCACCGTCTTTGACCAGTCCGATCAGTCCGCCACAGAATGCTTCAGGGGTGATGTGCCCGACGACAAAACCGTGGGTTCCTCCAGAAAACCGGCCGTCTGTAATCAATGCTACGTTTTTTCCCAACCCGCTGCCCATCAGGGCAGAAGTCGGCTTCAGCATTTCCGGCATTCCGGGTGCGCCTTTCGGTCCTTCATTTTTAATCACCACGACATTTCCTTCCCGGATCTTCCCGTCTTCGATACCTTTGATGAATTCTTTTTCTCCGTCAAAAACAATTGCCGTTCCCCGGAAATAGCTTCCTTCTTTTCCTGTGATCTTAGCTACCGATCCTTTTTCAGCAAGGTTTCCATACATGATGCGGATATGCCCGGTTTCCTTGATCGGGTTCTTAATATCACGGATAATATGCTGCTCTCTGTCGATAATGGACGTTACGTGTTCCAGATTTTCCGCCACCGTTTTGCCGGTTACCGTCAGGCAATCGCCGTGAAGCAAACCCAGATCCAGCAGGTATTTCATGACTGCCGGAACGCCGCCTGCTTTGTGCAGGTCTTCCATAAGGTATTTTCCGCTGGGCTTAAGATCTGCCAGGAAAGGCGTTTGATTGCTGATGCGCTGGAAATCGTCCAGGGTAAGGGCATAACCGATAGCTTTGGCAATAGCAATAAAATGAAGAACGGCATTGGTGCTGCCGCCTAAGATCATGATCAGCCGCAGTGCATTTTCAAAAGCTTCCGGGGTCATGATATCCGATGGTTTGATGTCTTTTTCCAGAAGGATCCTGATGTAATGTCCGGCAAAACGGCATTCTTCTTTTTTCTCCCGGCTCAGCGCAGGATAAGAAGAAGAATACGGCAGGCTCATTCCCAGAGCTTCGATGGCAGAAGCCATGGTATTCGCGGTGTACATTCCTCCACAGGCGCCTGCACCCGGGCAGGAATTCCGGATCACACCCTGAAAATCTTCTTCGGAGATCCTGCCTGCGATTTTATTTCCCAATGCTTCAAAAGCGGAAACGATGCTCAGATCTTCGCCTTTATGATGGCCCGGGGCAATGCTGCCACCGTATACCATGATCGAAGGGCGGTCCAGTCTTGCCATGGCGATCAGGGAACCCGGCATGTTTTTGTCGCAGCCCGGCACCGTAATCAGCCCGTCGTAATACTGTCCTGCACAAACGGTCTCGATGGAATCGGCGATGATGTCGCGGCTGACGAGTGAATACCGCATGCCGTCCGTCCCGTTGGTCATTCCGTCGCTGATCCCGATGGTGTGGAACATCAGTCCGACCAGATCCTGATCTTTTACACCTGTTTTTACCATTTCAGCCAATCCGTTGAGGTGCATGTTGCAGGTGTTGCCATCGTACCCCATGCTGGCGATTCCGATCTGCGCTTTATCGAAATCTTCCTTCTGAAAACCGATCCCGTAAAACATGGCCTGGGTTGCAGGCTGCGTCGGGTCTTTCGTCAGGGTTTTTGAATATTTATTGAGTTCCGTATTACACATATTGCGGTTGGGTTTTCAGGTAAGCATAATCTTCTTCAAGCACCAGATGGCGGTAGGCCTGCTGTATTTTGGCAGACAGGCTATGTTCCCAATCCAGAACGAAAGGAACGTTGTCTAAAGAATCCAGGGCTACGATCTCGGCTGCCGTACCGCAGAAAAATCCGGCATCGGCGCCCTGCATTTCGTCCGGCCTGAAGAATTTTTCCATGGTGGGGATTCCCAGTTCTTTGCAGATTTCAAGGACGGTGGCCCGGGTAATTCCGGGAAGGATATTTCCTTTGGCCGGGGTGAAAATCGTACCGTCTTTTTCGAAGAAAACATTGGCACCGGAACTTTCCGCTACATTTCCGTTTTCGTCCAGTACCAGGGCTTCATCAAAACCTCTGTCCTTGGCTTCCTGGCAGGCCAGGATGGAGTTTACATAGTGGCCGCTTACTTTGGCTTCCACCTTAAACGCTTTGGGATTCGGGCGCTGGAAAGAGGAAGTCATAATCCTCATTTTATTGGCTAAATAACCGTTGTCCCAGTTCCAGACTTCGATCACCAGATAACTTTTCTGACCTTTGGAAAGGGCCATATTGGGTGAACAGATAACAATCGGACGGATGTACGCATTTTCAAGCTGATTCATCTCCAGAAGTCTATAGGTAGCGTCTACCATCTCCTCCGTAGAATACCTGAATGGCATGAGCATGGCTTCGGCAGATCTCCTGAGCCGGTCGTAATGTTCCTTTGCCTTGAAAATCCGGGTACCATGCGCGGTTTTATAGGATTTGATTCCTTCGAAAACCGCATAGCCATAGTGTAGGGATTGCCCGTATAAATCGGTTTTCGCATCTTTTGCTTTCATATAGTCTCCATCGAAAAAGAGAATGCTGTCATCACTGTAATACATATTATCCTGTTTTTTTATATTCTATTTTTAAATTTCAGGGAATAAAAAAACCATTCCCGTGATGAGAATGGTTTGTGCTATGTAGTTTCAACAGATTATCACGAGCCATTACCCATCACCGGAAGTCCGGTAATGATAGAAATGACAATAATAATAATCGTGTAATTCATTTTGATATTTAATAATACAAATGTATAATTAATTTTGACAGATACCGTATTTTTAATAAAATTTATTCGTTTAAGCTGATGAAATCTTATAATGAATTCATTTTATTTACAATATTCATTAATTCAAAAGAGAGTTACAAACAATTGATTTCCAATGGATGAGCCAGATAAGAATTACGATGTCCGAATCTTGATTTTTCAGATTGAATTTCGGATCATTCTGAAAACCGACGGATTTTTTAATTGGATTGAGTATTAGTTTTTTTTCCCTGCATTTCTAGTAATAAATTTTGGTATTGTCGATTTTAAGGAGGTTCAGCTTTTCCATTTTCTTTACCGTACGGATCAGGGTTTCTACCCGCATGCCGGTGAGAGAGGCCAGCTGAGACCGGGTAAAGGGGACCAGGAAGCTGTATCTTTCATTGTAGCCGAAATAGCCCTTCAGGTGGTCCAGGAGCTTCTGGATCCTGATCTGCGGATCGAGAATCGCCAGGAAAGAAGAAATGACGTAACGGAAATGCAGACGTTCAGCACTGTAGCGGCTGACTTTAAAAAAGATGTTCGGCTGCTGATGGATAAGATTAAGGTATGCTTTTTTATCCAGTTTGATGATGGTACAGTCGGTAACCGCTATGGCATTAACGGCGTACTGCTTATCGGTAAGAAGATAGGTCTCACCAAAACAATGGCCCTCAAAGGGAAAACCGTGGACAAATTCTTTACCGTCTTCAAAAAAGTTATTGATTTTCACTACGCCGGCTTTTATTTGAAAATAATACTGTGCAAAACCACCTTCCTTAAAAATAAATTCATCCAGCGCAAAATCCTGCACCATCCCTCCATGTTCCAATAAAATTTCTTCAGATATAACCATATAGTGATTATTGTTGTATTTTTAGGTAAAATTAAAAAAAATTACCTGATATTTCAAATCTATTCAATTAAGTTATTCATATTAAGAATAAAAGAATAACCATAATCCGTATCTGTTAAACCAAACATACTCAGACTCTTCATCCTGAAACTAAAACAACTGAAAAATAAAAGACTTGTACTTCGCTTTCTTCAATATTTTGTAGTTTAAAATCAAACTGACAATCCCTGCTTTCAAACTATTCAACGGCACCTCCAGATTACCTGGTGAGCAGGAACACCGGCATTTATGTTTTTAATTGTCACTATAATCTGTTCTCTGATATAGTTGATACCCGGGTTTCCCTGAAGATCTCTGTATTTTTCCAGCATAAAACCTTCCTTGAGCAAATCGTTATGAAACGGCTCTATTTCTTCCTTATCATGTGTAACCAGTGAAAGTGCCAGGCAATTTCTGGCATCCGTAAATACGGTAAGCACTTTAAAATGGCTGACGTCCCGGTCTGAAGCGGCATATACGCGGTTTCCGGGATCTTCCATATCCGGGTTTCTTTCCAGATTAAAATGGGCTTTCAGCCTGGCATCCAGATTCCGGAGCGGGCCGGAGGTTGAATTGCGGAGATTATTGACGGTCAGCAGCTGAGCAGTCAAAAGGTTTCCGCAAGCGATCAATAATAACAATAAGGCTTTCATCATTTATTTTTAATTCAATCTATAGCATTTTATGATTATGGTCACAAGTCTGCCTGAAAAATCAGCGACCGGGTGATGTATGGCTGCGTGCATAAAGATCAGGAAAATCGGAATTATTCTACCCGCAATTGTTTTTTAATGTCTGAATATTTTCCAGCTGTCCGGAAGACAGATTGATCCGGCATCCGTCTGTCAGCATGCTCATGATGATGTTATCAATAAAGACCGGCTCCCCTTTCTCCACCGATCCGCAGTTGGTATGCTGAATGTTGTGCGGATTCAGAACCACGGCCATTCCCGAGCCTCTGCAGACGGCATGGGTTCCGCTCTCAATAAGCAGTGCCGTATCTTCACCCAGTCCGATCCCCAGGCAGTCCCTCTGCATGGTTATGGCATGGGCCAGCCTTCCGATCCTTCCCCGGTTCATAAAATGCGTATCCACAATACAGTTTTTTATCAGGCCAAGACCGGAACCCAGAGTCAGGTCATTTTCCAGTATGGCTTCTTCATCCAGCGCATCACAGATAATGTGTTGCGGCATACACATCGCTCCCGCACTTGTGCCTGCTATCATAAAACCTTCTTCATGAATATATTTTTCGATAAGCAATGGTGTAATGGGAGTCTCCCTGATTTCCTTACAGATCCTATTCTGATCTCCGCCGTTAAAAAATACCGTTCTGGCTGCTACGATCCGGTTGTAATATTTTCCCGCATTCTCTTCAGACAAATGAATATATCCCACATTGGTAAAACCTGTTTCGGAAAAAGTCTCCGCATAGCTTTCACGCATACTTTCCGGTTCCGAGCTGGCTGAGGTAATGACTTCGATACGGTCGTCATGATGACTAACGAGAAGTTTCAGGATCTGATAAGGAGAAAAATTCTTATTATCATCTTCAATGGAAACCCGGTTTTCTTTTTTGTCTTCATTACCGCCGATAATGAGTAATTTTCTTTTTGGATTCATTGTTTTTTGCTGTTTGGTGGTGTATTTATATTTTCCCGGACCGAAGATAGAGACAATGCCCAACAATATTATTGATCGTAATCAAAACCCAGTGAAATAAGGTAGTTATATGGTATTTATAATGATTTTAATGAGGATAAAAGTACGCGTTAATCCTGCTTCACGATTTCGGAACCTCATCTTACAAAAGGATTTCGTATATTTATAGTACATCTGAACAATTTCTAATTTTGATATGACTCCCCCAACCATTTATCTCGATTATAATGCGACCACCCGGCTTGACGAAGAAGTATTGCAGGCCATGCTCCCTTTTTTTACGGAATATTACCAAAATCCGGGCAGCAGCCATCTGGCCGGACTGACCGTAAATGAATTAATTGAAAATGCCTGCTGGCAGGTAGCTGATTTTATCGGAGGCAAACCAGATGAAATGGTATTTACTTCAGGTGCTACCGAATCCATTAACCTTGCAGTAAGAGGAATTTCGAACGGTAAGAGGGATCATCTCATCACCTTATGTACCGAACATAAGGCAGTCCTGGATACAGTAACCGATCATGCAGTTAAAAATAATTTAGCCTGCTCCATTCTTCCTGTTCAAAACGATGGCCTGATTGATTGGGAGAGGTTCGAAGAAGCGATTACGGATCAAACCCTTCTGGTAAGCATCATGCTGGTGAATAACGAGACCGGTACCATTCAGAATATCAAAAAAATCAGTGAAATGGTCCATGCCAAAGGGGCTTTCCTGCTGTGTGATGCCACCCAGGCCGTAGGTAAAATCCCTGTGGATGTCCACGAGCTGGGCATTGACCTGATGGCTTTTTCCGCGCATAAGTTTTATGGGCCGAAAGGAGTCGGTGGCCTCTATATCTCAAAAAGCGTCAGGAAATATCTGGAAGCACAGATTACCGGTGGCGGCCAGCAGAAAAACAGGAGGAGCGGCACATTGAATGTTCCAGGGATCATCGGGATGGCCAAAGCCTGCGAGATCGCAAATAAAAGGATGGATCACGACGCCACTTACGTAAAATCCCTCCGCGGGCATCTGGAAAACAAATTACTGGAAATTGAAGGAACTGCCGTCAACGGTTCTGTTGAACACCGCATTTTCAATACTTCAAATATACTTTTTAAAAACGTATTTTCAGAACAGATGATCCTCTCCCTGCAACATATTTCAGTGTCCAGCGGATCGGCCTGCTCGTCTGTAACTACTGAGCCATCGCATGTCCTGAAAGGTTTGGGACTAAATGATGAAGATGCTTTATGCTCCCTCCGGTTCAGCCTTGGAAAAGGCAATACGAAAGAAGAAATTGATGTGGCGGTTCAAAGAATTTCCGGACTGGTGACACAGTTCAGGAAAGAATAAGATACTGTGCCACTATTATCATCTCCACCATCCCTAACAGATTATTTTACCACAAAAGAGATTAATGCTGTTTAAAAAGTTAAATGCATTATGGTAATAAGTTCACAGAAGCTTTAAAAAAAAATCAAGATTTTTATTTGCTGTGATTAAACAACGGCTGTTCCGGTAGCTGAGCAGAGCCGAAGCCATATGATGATCTGTGAAAACCTGCGTAAATCTGTTGTTTTAAAATGGAACCGCGAAAATTAAGTGCAAAGATTAAAAATCAATGATTTTTAATCTGATCTGCTCTAAAATATACGGGCTTGACTGCGCACAGCCACCAGGAAATTACATCTGATGTGATTTATGTGTTAAATCGCTGTGATGTACAAAAATTTGTAATAGTCTTAATATCGTTCATAAAAAAAACGGACCGAAGCCCGTTTCTGTTAATTATTTTATATCGAAAGATTATTCAAGCAGATAATCAAAATGGATCGGCAGGTCGTAAATCCTTTTGCCGGTAGCGTGGTAAACCGCATTGGTAATTGCCGGCGGCATGCCTACTCCCCCGATTTCACCAACTCCCTTAACGCCAAGGTCATTTACGAACTTGTCGTCTTCCTCCACGAACAACACCTGCAAATCATGAATATCCGCATGAACGGGAATATGGTATTCCGCCAGGTCGTCATTCATATATTTACCAAGCGTATGATCGGTAATAGTTTCCTCGTGGAGCGCTTTGCTGATTCCCCAGATCATCCCTCCCAGTAATTGGCTTTCGGCCGTTTTAGGATTGATGATTTTTCCGGCGGCAACTGCCGTTAAGGCTCTTTTCACTTCGATCACGCCCAACTCTTCATCGATTTCCACCTCTACAAAAACGGCGCTGTGCACCGCCCTTGCTTTTTTTCCGTAAGTCAGCGGATTAGGCATTGCCGAATTTTTGGTGCGGATTTCTTTTCCATCGTTATGCTTTAAAATTTCGTCATAACCGATTTTTGTTCCCGGATTGTCTTTCAGGAAAATATAGCCATCTTTGAACGATACATCTTTAAACTTTGCTTTGGCAAAGGCAGATCCTTCCATCAAACCGGCGATTTTCAGCAGTTTTTTATTGAGTGCTTCGCAGGCTGCCTTTACTGCCGGACCCACGGTAGCCGTAGTAAAGGAACCTCCCTGGATCGGGGCAAATGCCATTTTACTGTCAGCGTAAGAAAAGGTAACATCCTCTAAGGGCAAACCGAGCTGATCGGCAGCAATCTGTGTCATGATGGTGAAAGTTCCCGTTCCGATATCGGTAACGGCACTTTGTACTTCCACTTTTCCATCGGATTTAAGAATGGCTTCTGCCCTTCCCAGTAACCGGTTGGCATCCCACATTCCGGTAGCCATTCCGTAGCCGACCAGTTTATTTCCGCGCTTCATGCTCCTGGGAACCGGGTTCCGCTGATCCCATCCGAATTGCTTGGCACCCCGGAGGTAACATTCCTTCAGTTCTTTACTTGAATATTCCTTTTCACTGCTCTGATCGACCATCGAGTAATTGATGAGCCTCAGCTCTACCGGATCGATGTTCAGCCGGTAAGCAATTTCATCCATCGTTACTTCAATGGCGTGCATTCCCGTACTTCCGCCGGGTGCCCTCATGTCCAGAGGACTGTAAACATCCAAAGGAACGATTTTGTGTTGCAGCAACGTATTTTCAGCCGGATACAACATATTGGCCCAATTGACTACAATTTCCACATAGTCTTCAAATTGAGAAGTCTCCCCGATGGCTTCATGAAATATCGCGTTCACCTTCCCGTTTTCATCAGCCCCGAATTTCGTATGCTGTAAGGTTGGCGGACGGTGGCCGATCATGTACATCTGCGCACGGTCAAGGGTTACCCTTACATTTCTTTTTAAATGCAGCGAAGCCATAACAGCCATAAACAGCTGATGCTGCGGCCGGAGTCCTGATCCGAATCCCCCGCCTACAAACGGTGAAATGACCTGTACGTTTTTCATTTTAAGCCCGAAAACATTGGCAACATACATCTGGGAATTGATGGTTCCCTGGGTTTTATCGTAAATTTTCAATTTGCCTTCGCCCTCATAAATCACTGTTGAGGCATAGAGTTCCATCGGATTGTGATGCTCTGTCCCGTGGCTGAACCGGCTGTCCGTTTTCACGAAAGATTCTTTATAAGCGGTATCGAAATCGCCTTTTGGTTTTGGCGGCGGCGGTTTCAGTAAGGAAGCCAGTCCTTTTTTAGGATCACGGGCTTCTTCAAGATTGGCAGCCATTTCCGTGGCAAAGCCTTCCGTTTCGTATTCTATTTTTATCTTGGCAGCGGCATAGCGTGCCATTTCAAAGGTTTCGGCAACCACAAGCGCAATCGGCTGACCGTTATAACGGATAACGTTATCTTTTAAAGGTTTAAAGACCGTTCCCGGAGGTGCATCCATATCGGCATACTGGAAATCGAACCAGGCCGTGGAAGGACGGTTTTCATGGGTGAGAATCTCAACAATGCCTTCCAGGTCTTTCACTTCAGAAGTATCGATGCTTTTAATTTTTCCTTTGGTAATGGTGCTGTTGACCACATAACCGTACAAAAGCCCGTCAACATTGTAATCACCGGCATATTTTGCACTGCCCGTCACTTTCAGGGCGCCTTCCAGGCGGTTGTGCGGCTGTCCTATCGATGGTAAATTTTTCATAAATAATTTTTGGGTTGGTGTTTGGATGCTTACAAAGAAGGTTTTGCACCCGGTCTCTGGGTTTCAGGTTCCAGGGCCATCATACAATTGCGGATGATTGCTTTTTTAGCAAGGTCAATCTTAAAACGGTTATGCTTAAACCCTTGTGCTTCTGCTAAAATAAGATCGGCAGCCTGGGCAAAGTGTTCCCTGGAGGGTGCTTTTCCTTTAAGGTAGCCTTCGGCTTCCTTATTACGCCAGGGCTTATGGGCAACTCCGCCTAGAGCGATCCTGGCTTCGGTGATCCGGTCATTTTCAATTTTAAATGCTGTGGCAACTGAAATCAGTGCAAACGCATAAGAACTGCGGTCTCTTAATTTTAAATACGAATAATTCTGTGAAAAGTCTTCAGCAGGCAATTCGATTCCGGTGATGATCTCTCCCTGTTTCAGGTTGTTGTCGATCTCCGGCGTATCTCCCGGCAGCCGGTGAAAGTCTTCAAAACCGATCTGTCTTTCACCTTCCGCGCTTTGTACATGCACCTTTGCATTCAGGGCTGCCAATGCCACACACATATCGGAAGGAAAAACGGCAATACAATCCGGTGAGTGTCCCAGGATCGCATGGATGCGGTTGTACCCTTTAACGGCCGGACATCCTGATCCCGGCTCCCTTTTGTTGCACGGAACCGAGTGATCATAAAAATAATAGCAGCGCGTTTTCTGCAGCAGGTTACCACCGTTGGTAGCCATATTCCGGATTTGTCCGGAGGCGCCCGCCAAAATGGTTTTTGAAAGTAGAGGATATTTCTGTTCGATCACCGGATGATAAGCGGTCGCTGCATTGGTCATTAAAGCACCAAGCCGTATCCCGCCGTTTTCCGTTTCAGACAATTCATCCATTCCCGGAATTCCGTTGATGTCGACCAGCGTATCCGCTTCTACGACAAAATATTTCATCAGGTCGACGATATTCGTTCCGCCTGCAATGGCTTTATGGTTGGCATTGTCTTTCAGCAATACCGACGCATCGGCGATCTCTTTTGTTTTGGTGTAGGAGAAATTGTTCATTCCGTTTCGTTTTTAACCGCCATGATGGCATTGATAATTCCTCTGTTGGCTCCGCAGCGGCAAAGATTTCCACTCATCAGATCCTGCACTTCTTCTCTCGTTTCGCCTTTCCCTTCTTCAAGGAGACCGATGGCGCTGCAAATCTGTCCGGGCGTGCAATAGCCGCACTGGAAGGCATCATGTTCGATGAACGCTTTCTGTACCGGATGTAAACTGTCAGGACTTCCGATTCCTTCGATGGTGGTTACTTCGGATCCGTCTTTCATCACCGCCAAAGTCAGGCAGCTTAAGACCCTTTTGCCGTCTACCAATACGGTGCACGCGCCACACTGTCCGTGGTCGCATCCTTTTTTGGTACCGGTAAGGTCGAGGGTATGTCTGAGGGCATCCAGCAGGGAAACCCAGGGCTTGAGCTCAAGCCGGTGCTGATGTCCGTTTACCATTAAGGCAACCGACTGATTGTTCTGATCAAGCATAGTATTGAGATTTGGTTTTAAATTCTTTTTATGCAAAAAAAGAACCGCAATCCTATGATTACGGTAAACTGAGGTATGTAAAATGACAGAAGTCTGCATTTATCGTGGAAAGCGATTCATCATTCCTGAACCTGACGCTCATCAATAATTTTGATAAAAAAAATCACAACAACATAAACCGCTGAAATTCAGATATTAAAATATTTTAGTTCCAAAAACAATTATAAAAACAACAGCAGTTCCCTAACTCAATTTCCGGTATTAAGAATAGATCTAAATTTCTTTAAAACTCTTCGTGCTGATCGGATTTTGATAAGCCTTCGGCATTTTATTGCTTCCTGTTCGTCTCTAAAAACATGTTTTACCCGATGGTGCCTCTTTCTGCGGGCTGCTTTCATTAAACACCGGGTTTTATCCGGGCCTATGATCGTTATGGTCTTTCAGGGCATACCTGATTGCTGTTATTTTTTTGCTATATTTAACGTAAATTCGACCGTATTAAAATCATTTTCAGCCGATTATTTAACTCAAAAATAAAAATCAGAATGATTCAGTCGGGATTTTGGATACCACTCATTCTGGCAGAATGAATAAACGGTTCACGCTTCTGATCGGATTTTATCCTATCCTGTACCAAGCCGGCCCTTCAGGACTTTAAAACGATATTCATCCGTCTCTGATTGGAAAATAACCAAAACCGGTTATCGGGGATTACATAAAAACTCCTCTGATAAAGTAATAACCTATTCAGTTTGATGATCAATACCTTTGATCCTGTATCTGACAAAAGAAACTTCCTGCATCCGGCACCCCTCTTCCATCCACTTGGTCCAGATTCTTCTTCAGGTTCAAGTTATATTTAGTAAATCTTCCAACATCCAATAAATCCCTCAACCATCATTCTTACCCGTGTCTTTTTCCTTCTTTCACTTCAAAAACGTGAAGAATTTGCGGAAATAGAGATTGCATGTATTCAGCGGCTCCTTTCTGGGAACCCGGGAAAGTTAAGACCAGCGTTTCACCGCTGAAGCCGGCAATTCCCCTTGATAACATGGAAGTTTTGATGCGTTCCTGGCCATAAGCGCGGGCGGTTTCCATAACTCCCGGAAGCGGCCGGTCGATCATCTGCTGCAGGGCCTCAGGGGTCACATCTCTTGGTGACACGCCGGTTCCGCCGGTAAAAATAACGAGATCCGATTTATTTGTTTTGTATCCTGCAAGTGCCTGCTGAATCGTCTCTGCTTCATCCGGAACCACTACATAATCAATATCCGTGAACCCGTATTCTTCCAGTTTCTGAACAATTATTTTTCCTGAGGTATCTTCATTCTGCCGCTGATGAACCGTGTCTGAGCATACAACGACAGCGGCTTTCAATTCGCCGGATGTAAATTTTTTATCGTCGGATTTTCCGCCTTGCTTTTCCAGCAGCCTGATGTTCCGGATTTCTACGTGTTTATCGATGGGCTTCAGCATGTCGTACATCACCAGTGCCGCTACCGATGCGCCGTGCATGGCTTCCACCTCCACTCCGGTCTTATAGATGGTATGCACTTCCACCGATATAATGATCGATAAATCTTCAATTTCATAGGTCACCGCCGTGTATTCCACCGGCAGCGGATGGCAGTCGGGAATCACATCGCTGGTTTTTTTCACGCCGAACAGGGCCGCCGCTCTTGAAAATTCAAAAATATCCCCTTTCGGGACCTTCCGTTGCCGGACGGCATCAATGGTAGCCTGGGATGAAGTTTTAACCGTCGCGGTGGCAATTGCTTTCCGCAGGGTTGATGATTTATGGGTAATATTGACCATTTTGAGAGTTTAAAGTTTAAAGTTCAGAGTTTAAGGTTTAAAGTTGATGCCCAATGTTTAATTCATGAATGTTGAAGATCAATTCTCCATATAGGCAGTTTCCCAATTGATGTTATTGCCTTAATCTGATTCCATTGATAAGTTTGGCTGAAGCCAAAGGATTTATTCTTTTTTGACGACGGGCTAAAGCCCGCCCCTATTGATATACATAACACATTTTATCAAACTGATATGAATTCATTCAACTACTGATTGACTTTCCATTGATGGGAATCGTCTCCGAAAATTTCACGGCCCCAGATGGGAAGTTCTTTTTTGATGCGTTCAACGAGTTCGTTGCAGCTTTCCATGGCCGCCAGCCGGTGTTTTGAAGAAGTGAAGACGAAGAGGCAGATTTCTCCGGCCCTGATGGTACCCAAACTATGGTAAACATGCAGGCAGGTAAGATCGTATCTGGTAAAAATATCCTCCCGGATCTGATGCATTTTTTCCAGTGCCATTTCTTCGTAAGCCGTATATTCGATCGCTGCTACAGGCTTTCCGTCTACGACATCTTCCCGGATCTGGCCGAGAAAAATCCCGTGTGCCCCGATGTTCCTTTTAGCGGAATGCCCGGCAATGCTTTCCGAAATAAACAGCGGATCGATAGCGCCTTCCCTGAATATATTTTTAATTTCTTTTTTCATTTTGTTTCTTTATTAATGCCAGGATTCCTCCTTCAAGATGGCTTGGCCGGTTTGGTGTCTTCCTGTTTTGTATAAAAATTTCCGCTGCTTTCAGGCTGCGTGTTCCACCCTGGCAGAAAAATGCAATCTCTGTTTCCGGAATTTCGTTTAAACTTTCTTCCAGCCGGGATAACGGGAGATGGAGATGGGAAAAACCGGCAGCCGGAAGTTCACCTTCTTCCCTTACATCGATGGCAGTCATTTTGCCGTCCTTTATCTTGCTTAAAAAACTTTCAGGGTCCAAAGCCAGGATGTCCGGATGAGACAATCCGCAAAGGAATTGGTAATCGGTCTTTTCAAGCTCTTCCCTGTTCCCCGGCATCAGCTTGTCCGGATCTTTCGTTTTAGAAAGCTCAAGGACCATTGTTTCATAGGTAAGCATATTAAATGTCAGTAACTTACCGTTAAATCCGTTGCCAATTCCGGCGATGTGCTTAATGACTTCATTGGCCTGCATCATCCCGATCATTCCGGGCAATACACCCAGCACGCCCGCTACATTGCAGTCCTGGACTTCACCGGGACGCGGAGGCTCCGGAAAAAGATCCCGGTAGCTGATGTACTGCCCATGATCATCAGGACCGAATACCGCAACCTGGCCTTCATACTGAGATACCGCACCGAATACCAGAGGCTTCTGCAACAGGCAGCAGGTATCGCTGATCAGATAACGCGTGGCAAAATTATCCGTGGCATCCACCACCAGGTCATATCCTGAAATCAGATTCCAGACATTTGAGACGGTCACTTCTTCGGTGTAAGCCGTAATAGTAATCTCGGGATTTAAAGCCCTGAGCCTTTCAGCAGCCGTTACCGATTTCAGTTTTCCGACTTCTTCAGTGCTGTAAAGCGTCTGCCTCTGCAGGTTGCTCAGGGAAATCCGGTCATGATCCACAATACCTATGGTCCCGATGCCCGCCGCTGCCAGATACTGCAGGACGGGACAGCCCAATCCGCCGGCCCCGATTACGAGGACCTTTGCCTTTAAAAGTTTTTCCTGCCCTGCTTTCCCGAATCCTGCAAGGCTGAAATGCCGGGAATATCTTTCGTTGTGCTCTTCCATACTATCCTCCGGAATAAGGCGGCATCAAAGCCACCGTATCATTATTGCTGAGTACTCTGTTTTCTTCAGTCACCCTTTTATTAAGGGCCACTGCAAATTTCATATCGGCGAGCTGCGGAAACTGTACCGCCAGCTGCTCTTTTAACGTATCGGTATCGGATGCCGTAACGGAGAATTCTTTCCCCGTGATTTCGGCAACCTTCCCGAAAGCTATGACTTTCACTTCCATATCAATCCGCTTTTTTAATAACAATTTCTGAAAGGTTTTTAACATATCTTCTTCCTGTTGCCCGGTCTCCCGGCGTAATCAGGGTGATTCCTTCTTTTGCACCGGAAGCCGGGGCTCCGTTCTCACTTGTAATCAGCATGATGTGATCGCCGGCTTCCGTATTGAACAATTCGTTCCATGAATAGACAACTTTATAGCCGTCTTCCGCCGTACAAACCAGATAAAATATACTGAGTTCTTTCGGGGTCGGAGCATCAAAGATAACCCCACTTAAAACATCTTTAAGCAAAACACCTTTCAGATTTTTAAGGTTTTTCTTAAATTCCATTTTATGGTTCAGGATATCGATGCTTTTCACTTCATGCACCGGATATTTTTGCAGATCTTCATAAGTAAACGTTACCGCTTTACTGAGGTCTCCTTTTACGGAAATTTTCTGCGCTTGCAGGAAGATGGATAAAAATACGGATAAGGCGGCGAAATATTTCATTTTTTTAAGCTTTGGTAAGTAGAAGTTTATAGGAAGCCATCAGCAGAACCGTAGCCAATACATATTTCAAAACATTCTGGTTGAATTTTTTAGAGCCTAAATAAGCTCCCAGAAGTCCTCCGGTAAAGGCAACGATGACATACATAAACATGTTGTCGGTAAACCGGATACCCTGGGTCAGCATCCCGCCCAGTCCGGAAAGGGAATTCACAAATATAAAGGCTGCACTGATGGCCGCCGTCTGTTTCTGGTTGGTCCATTTAAGCAGAAGCAAAATCGGGGAAAGGATAATTCCGCCACCGATGCCGATCATTCCGGATAACAATCCGACGATTCCGCCGGTCACCACGGCTACGGCAATATTCTGCTCTTTCAGCTCATGGTCTTCCGTATTTCTGAAAAAGAAAAACCGGATCACGGGAAACAGCAGAAGTACACCCAGAATGCGTTTGTAAATATTTTCTTCCACCGTCATCATTCCACCGATAAAAGCCAGCGGGATGGAAGCGGCGGCAATGGGGATAAACAGTTTCTTTAAAAAATATCCGCCCCGGTAATACTGGATAAACGACGTCAGGGAAACAAACAGGTTCAGGACCAAAGCCGTAGGCTTCATTTCTTCGGGAGCCACGCCGTACAGCGCCATCAGTGCCAGATAGCCACTCGCTCCGCCATGACCTACAGCAGCATAAAAAAAGGCGACGACAAAAAGGACGGCATAAAACAATTCTATACTCATTACTTCTTTTTAAATTTTAATTAAACCGGCAACCGATGGATTTCCACGGTATCGCCTTCCCTGCATCCTGTTGACTCTTCAGGCAGTACCAGGAAACAGTTGGCCTGGGCAAAAGAATGCAGCCGGTACGATTCCTGGGCATGAAGCGGCGTTACTTTGCCTTCTTCATAAAAAGCTTTGAGGAAATGCGTCAGTCCCGCAGGTTTTGCATAGTCATGGGTCGCTGTTGCATGAATTTTCCGTATTGAATTTTTTAATCCTGCAAGCTGTTCAACGGCCGGCAGGACATATTCGTAAAAACATGTCAGCGACGACGAGGGATTTCCCGGCAACCCGAAAACCAGCTTTTCCCCTTTTGTTCCGAAGAATAAAGGTTTCCCCGGCTTCTGTCTGATTTTGTGGAATTTTTCTTCGATGCCGCAATGTTCTGCCGCCCGGGTCACGAAATCATAGTCCCCGACGCTCACTCCTCCGTTGAGCAGGACCATATCGCTTATTGCCAAAGCCTGATCGAGAATCTGCTGCAGCTTTCCGGGATCATCTTCAGCCCTGAAAATATGGATTTTTTTCACACCTGTTTTTTCCAGTGCGGCTTTAAGCTGATAGGAATTCGCTTCATACACCTGTCCGAAAGCCAGTTCTTTTCCCGGATCCTGCAATTCGTTCCCTGTTAGGATCACTGCGATTACAGGCGGGCAATATACCTCAACCCGGTCTTTTCCTATTCCTGCCAGAAATCCGACGGCTGCCGGACTCAATACCGTTCCTGCGGCCATGGCAACAGTGCCCTGTTTTACTTCCGATCCTTTAGGACGCACGTTGAGCCCCTGACCCAGATTCTCATCATGAATAACCAGCCTCTGATTTTCCACCGTTATTTTTTCCTGCATCACAACAGTATCGGCTCCCCCGGGCAAAGGCGCTCCGGTAAAAATCCTGGAGGCCTGGCCGTTTTTTATCTGTAAAGCCGCCGTAGTTCCGGCTGCCATTTCACCGATGATCTCAAGGGGTAAATTTTTATCTTCAAATTTTAAGGCATAGCCATCCATTGAGGACTGCGGAAAGCCCGGAATATCGGTACCGGCAATTACATCAGATGAAGTCACCAGGCCGGCCGCCTCGGAAAGCGGCAATACTTTTGTTTTCCTTTCCGGTACATCGTTAAGAATGATCTGTTTTGCTTCTGTAACTGAAATCATGGATTGATTAATTTTTGATAGTCTTCAGGAGTGTCGATATCCCATGAACCCTGTTCAAATGGTACGGAAGCCGTATCGTCTCTGTATCGCTGAATAAGCTTCCGTGCTCCTTCCTGACCGTTTAAATTGAATAATTCTTTTAGATAGGAACTGCTGAACAGCACCGGAACACCCAACGTATCCGCATAGGCCGATGCCACAATTCCTTTTGGCGAAGTGTTTTTTTTCTCTATTAAAGCTTTAAAAACTGAAGCGCTGATAAAAGGCTGATCGCAAACCGTAAAAATAAACTGTACGGTTTCCGGAAAACGCTGTAAAGTTTCCTGCAGCCCGGTTTTGAGGGAAGAGGCCATGCCTTCCGCCCAGTTTTCATTCGGGATGCAATGAAAGCCGGTGAGCTGTTCAGCAATCTCCGGATTTTCTTCTCCTGTTACGATGAGCACTTTTGATGTTACCAACGAAGCTTCGTCTGCGGTGTGACGCAGCAGGCTTTTTCCTTTGTAAGTCAACAATTGTTTGGGTTCGCCCAACCGGGATGAGTTTCCTGCTGCCAGGATGATGATTGCCGTCTGGTCCTCCATTACCCTCCGATGGTTATCATGCTGCGATTTTCGATTTTCGCGGCATCAATATTCTGGAAAACCCCTTCAAACTGTCCGCCCAAAGCTTTGGCTTTAGCCAGAATGGTGGACTGGATCAACGGCTTAATATCTTCTCCTTCCCGTAATGCGGACAAAAGATCGGTTTCCCCTTTTGAGAATAGGCAGTTTTTAAGCTTGCCGTCGGCGGTTAACCGGATCCTGTTGCAGGACGAACAGAAAGGGGCACTCATTGTACTGATAACGGCAAAATTACCGGTAAATCCGGGAATCTTAAATCTTTTTGCCGTATCGTGCGTTTCATGAGGCAATGCGATAAGATCATACCGGGTTTGTACTTCACAAAGGATTTCCTCCAGGGTTACCACCTGATTACTCGTCCACCGGTTGCCGCTGAACGGCATAAATTCGATAAAGCGTACTTCTATATCATGATGCCGGGTCATTTCGACGAAATCATTAATCTCGTCGTCATTAAGGTCCTTCATCATCACTACATTGATCTTGACACGGAAATTATTTTCCAGTAAAATGGCAATGCTTTCTTTCACTTTATCAAAAAGATCCCTTCTCGTAATCTTCTGAAACTTGGCGGCATCCAGGGTATCAAGGCTGATGTTGACGGTTTTCACTTTCGCGGCCAACAGTTGCGGCAGCAGTTCTTTTACCCGTACTCCGTTAGTCGTAATGGCCAGTTCAATGCCGAGCTTTCCCAGTTTCTCCAGAATCAGCGATGCATCTTTTCTTACCAGCGGTTCCCCGCCGGTCAGTCTTATTTTTTTTACTCCGGCGGCCACGAAGATTTTGGCAACCGTCTCGATTTCATCAGGCTGCATTAATCTGGAAGCCGGCGCAAAAGCATATTTCTCGTCGGGCATGCAGTAGAAGCACCGGAGATTGCAATTGTCCGTGAGTGAGATCCTGAGGTAGTCGTGGACGCGTCCGAATGTATCCGTTATCATATTATTGGGGATCACCACTGATGGCGTGGTGAATTTTATCTTTTTTGTATCGCAATGAATTGCCTTTCTTACCTTCCAGCACCGCTTTTATTTCAGCAGCAATGGAAAGTGCTATTTCTTCCGAGGTTTCTGCCCCGATATCGAGCCCGACCGGCCCATAGATTCTCTGCATCTGCTCTTCGGAAACCTCAACATCTTCTTCTGCCAGGTCATTGAGCATTCGGTTCAGCTTAGATTTCGGCCCCAGAACGCCGATGTAGCGGTTGTCACGGTTCAGCATGTCTTTTAAGACCGTGAGGTCGTACCGGTAATTGTGCGTCATCAACACGACAAAAGTATGTTCGTCCACAACGAGTTCATTTAAAAACTCTTCGGCACCCACCACTTTTACCGTTTTGGCCAATGGAAACCTTTTTTCCGTGGCGTGGCTTACGCGGCCTTCCGCCACTGTTATTTCCCAGCCCATAACAGATGCAATTTCAACCAACGGCTTTACATCATTCCCTGCTCCTGCGATCACGAGTGAAACGGCAGGCGGAAGGTATTCGATCAATGCTTCACAGGAAACGTTTTCATAAATAACCGTTTTAACCATAGACGACCGGCTTTCCAAAACTTTTTTTGCTTCTTCAGACAAATAATCCGGATCCCGGTTTTCAGGCCATAAGGTATTGCGACTGTAAAAAAGAACCGTCCCGATCTGGCTCTGCCCTCTTTCCAATGAGAAAAGACAGGCCAGAACCGAATCCCGGCGTTCTTCAGCAGCTTTGATCAAAAAATCGATCGGGTGGCTCTGATCGTAATTTATGTATTCGAATAAAATATGCACAATGCCGTTACAACCGAGCTGTACCCCGAAATCCGAATCTTCTTCGTTGCTGGTATCGTAGGTAATCAGCTTGTTCTGTTGCTGATGAATAGCAAGCAGCGCTTTCTTCAGCGCGTCTCCTTCCAGGCATCCTCCGCTGATCGCACCCGTAAGTTCACCGTCCTCGGTAACCAGCATGCGGGCGCCGGGTTGGCGGTACGAAGAGCCTTCAACCTTTACCACTGTTGCCAAAGCGGCTTTCTTATTTTCAGCTTTTGCTTTTTGGTATGCCTGTATTATGTCATTGATTTCTTTCATAAGGTATTCGGTACTTTCCGGTATCTCAGCATTCCGGTTAAAGGTAGAGGACACCTTTTTCCCCGGACTACCATAAAGTATCAAAAATTAAGCTAATCATGGTAATTCCATGAAAAAACGCGAAAAATTTAAAGCCAGCTCCTAAACATTTCTACCACATCACCTCATCATCATTCTGATCTTTAGCCGGTTTTATTCAAATCCTGTAAAACTTTTTATTTTAATTAAAACATAAAGCGGACGTTATAAAAAGGACCGGTTGTTATTATCCCGTCATTCTGACTCCGTCCGCCTGCTGTTTATCAAGAGGTCTGCAATCTGTCTGTAACGCTTAACATTCTGCCGTTAAGCCTCAGACGCTGATCTTTTCAGATCTGCGCCAGATCAAAAGGCAGGGTTCTGATTCTTTTTCCGGTGAGATCGAAAATAGCATTGGCCAGCGCAGGGGCAAACGGCGGCAGTCCGGGTTCTCCTACTCCGCCTGCATCTTCCTTATTTTCCATGACATGCACTTCAACAGGTGGAATGTCATAGATTCTTGGCAACGGATAGGTGCTGTAATTCATCAGATCTGCTTTTCCGTCGGTAAAGGTCTGTTCATGCATGGTAGCGCCCAATGCCATCACGATGGAGCCTTCCACCTGTGCCTGGATGATATCGGGGTTTACATACCATCCGCAGTCGATTACCGCCCAGACTTTATCGATCTTCACCCCTCCGCCTTTCCGTTTGGAGACCTTTACGACCTGTCCGACGGTGCTTTTGAAACATTCGGTAATGGCTATTCCGTATCCTTCCTGCGGTCCGCTGCTTTTCCATTGGCTCACCTGCTTAAGTCTGTCAATCAGCTTCCGCGTTCTCTCATCATCCATGTACTGCCTTCTGAATTCCAGAGAATCCATGCCCATGCTGCGGGCGATTTCGTCCATAAAACTTTCATAGGCAAAACCGTTGGTGGAAGCATACACGGATCTCCACCACAATACCGGCACCGGTGTTTCAAAAGGAATATCCGAGAATTTTATATTTTTAATGGTCTTGAAATACGGCTCCATAAAACCTTCCGTCGTGCTTGGATTGGCAGTTCCTTTTTTGCCGCTCTGCCAGTGGTTGATGTTCTGCCCGACCATCCTGAATTTAAGGTCCGTTAATTTTCCGTTTTCGATAATCCCTTCGCCACGATAGGAAACTCCGGGTCTGAACGGCCCCTGGGTCGCATCATCTTCCCTTGACCACACTACCTGTACCGGTGCATTGATTTTTTGGGAAATGGCCACCGCTTCATTGGGGAAATCGGTAAAGGCCTTTCTTCCAAAGCCTCCACCCAGGAAGGTCATGTTGACGGTTACATTTTTCGCGTCCATATTGAATGCTTTGGCGACGTCCTTCTGAATCCAGTCCGGTGCCTGAATTGGTCCCCAGATCTCAATCTTATCCTTCTGGTAATGGGCGATACAGTTGATCGGCTCAATAGCGAGATGCGATTGGTACGGCGTCATGTAAACCGCTTCAATTTTTTTTCTGCTTCCGTCGGCCGTTGTATTGACGCTTCCCTGTTCCTTTGCGGTAAGGCCTTCTTCCGTCACAAGCAGCTCCTGATGTTTTTTATAGATCTCCGGTGTATTGACGTGCTCAAAGCCTGAATCGTCCCAGACGATCTTCAGTGCTTTCCGGCCCTGTAAGGCTGCCCAGCTGTTGTCTGCGATCACGGCTATGCCTTCCCGGTCGGTATCCCAGACTTTCATGGTAATCTTGATGACGTCTTTTACGCCTTTTATTTTCCTTGCCTGGGAATCGTCAAAGCTTGCCACCTTCCCTCTGAGTCTGGGATTCCTTTCCACAGAAGCGAAAAGCATTCCCGGAAGCCGCTTATCCAGTCCGAACACGGCGGCACCGTTTGTTTTCAGGTGGGTATCCATTCGTTTTACCGGTTTTCCGATAATTTTATATTCCGAACGCGGCTTCAGATCCACTTTTTCAGGCGGGGTAAGTTTGGAGGCTTCCGCAACCAGCTCGCCGTAATGGAACTTGCGTGAAGTTTTTTCGTGAATGATGTTTCCGCTCCGGGCCATACATTCTGCCAACGGGACATTCCACCGCTTCGCTGCAGCCTGGCGCAGCATTTCGCGGGCAGTAGCGCTTAGTTTTAAGAGGTTCTTATAAGAGGTTCTGATCGTAGAGCTTCCTCCGGTGATCTGGCTTCCGTATTTCGTACTTCCCTGCGCAAAGATTACATCCACCTGGCTGAGATCCACTTCGAGTTCTTCCGCAATAATCTGCGGCACGGAATGATAGGAACCCTGTCCCATTTCCGCCCGGTGATCCACCAGCGTAATCCGGCCTGACGTGTTGATAATGATCCACGCATTCATTTCTATGTTTTCCGCCAGAGCGGCGCCTTCCGTAATAACGGATGCTTTTGAAATTCCCGGAAATATTCCCAGGCACAATGCGGCTCCGCCCAATCCTGCCAGCTGCAGGAACTTTCTTCTTGAAAAATCGGTTTCTTTAGACATATTCCTGTTTTATTTAGCGGGAGCATAGGCTCCGGTGGTTAACCATGTGATCCAGGCTTTTTTAAATTCCGCATGGGTCAAAGGCGGTTTTTTCAGTCCGTCTGCCGGATTGAACCCCGCCAGGACCAGGCCGTCGTCGGCATGTTTAATGAGCGCTTCTATATTTTTGTTTCCGTTTTCTTTTTTATTGAGCAATTGTATGGCCAGCTCATGAGCCGTTTTCCCTTCGAAAACCATTTTCATATCGGCCGGCGGGAGGTGCCATTTCGGATTTCCCGGCGGCATGTGAAGACCCGGTGTATTTTCATCCTGGTGACAATTGGCACACTTCATTGCATACAGTCCTTTCCCATCGGGACCGCGCTGCGGATACATCTGGTGAACATGGCTGTCGTCACCTTGCAACGGAATATCCCCGGCCGGGTGGCAGTTGAGGCATCGCGGACTCATCAGAACTTTATACACTTCCCCGAATGCTTTCACTGAAGCAACGCTGTCTTTTTTCACAATAGAAACCGGAGCGTAGGTTTTGTTCACGTTCCGGCTTACCATTCCGAAGGCACTGGCAGAAATAGCCACCACAAAAAAGCCACGGAATAAATATCCTGACTTCAGTTTTATCTTTTTGAAAAATGTGATCATAATTTTTCGTCTTTCAAAATTAAACGGTTCCCTTTTTCTGTAAATCCGCAGCAATCTTAATGGCTTTACGGACACGGGAGTATGTACCGCAACGGCATAGGTTCCCGGCCATCGCCAGATCGATATCTTCATCGGTCGGCGAAGGATTTTCCCTTAAGAGCACTGCTGCCGCCATAATCTGTCCCGAATGGCAATAGCCGCACTGCGGGACATCAATTTCCTGCCACGCCTTCTGTACCGGATGGTCATTGTGCTGCGATAACCCCTCGATAGTAACGATTTTCTTGCCTGCCGCCCTTTTTACTTTGGTAACGCAGGATCTTACCGCCTCGCCGTCCAGGTGCACCATACAGGCACCGCACTGGGCAACGCCGCATCCGAATTTGGTTCCGGTAAGGCCTACGATATCCCTGAGTACCCACAAAACCGGCATGTCTTCGCTCACATCCAATGTATGGGTCTTTCCGTTAATATTTAATGATACCATATCAATAGTTTAATGATTTTTTAAATGATGATTCTTATTCTCCTTATATTCCGGTGTGGTTATTCTGAGCGTGTATTTTTTTAAATTTAAAATTTAATCCAGCCGCTACCTTAGCAGAAAAGTATAATATTTTATCTAAATATAACTATTTTTTAAAAATTGTTAACTATAAAATATTTTAATTAAAATAATATTAATAAAACCTCCTCTACCACATAACGGTAAAATGTACCATGATGCGCATGATTCTTGACATCTTCAAAGAGATATTTTATTTAAATTTGAAGTTTAGCCAGTTTACAATGAAAGATTTTATCAGCATCAAGACCATTTTGGTAGCCACGGACTTCTCAACCAGGTCCGATCAGGCCGTAAAGGTAGCCGTTCATATGGCTAGGCGCCATCAGGCAAGGATTATTCTTTTCTATAATTTCAACAGCTTCTTTATTATCGACAGGACCGGCCGGCAGATGGTAGGTAAGGAAACCATCAGCGAGAATTTCGAACAGGTGGAAAACAGCCTGAAACTTATTAAAGAATACCTGTATGAACAATATGATTTTACAGACTGTAAGACGGTAACCGGGAATGATACGCTGATCAGCAGCCTCAACAAAACGATACAGGAAGAATCCGTAGACCTCGTCATTACGGGAGCATCCGGAAAGCAGGGCATCAAAGAACTGATCCTGGGATCATCTTCCTACCAGATCCTTACCGCCGCCAACTGTTCAGTGCTTCTTGTTCCTGAAGATTCGCACCAGCTGAATTTTAAAAAGATCCTTGTTCCGGTACGGGTGCTTGACAAGCTGCATGAAAAGTTTGACCTTTCCAGGCTGATCGCTGAAAAAAACAAAGGAACCATCCGTCTTTTGGGTATTTCTCCCCAAAAGCAGCTGGCGGATATCCGGAAAGCCTATATCGGCTTAAGGAAAGAACTCAGGAAAAGCAACATCGAACATGATGCTTCTTTTATTGTCACCAATGATAAGGCTATGGAGATCTCCAGGGTTTCCAACGATTCCGAGTTTGATCTGATTATCCTGAACTATCAGGACGAAGGAAACTGGAAATCGTTTTTCTCGGAAAATTTCCTGAAGCGGATCATCAACCGGACGTCGGTTCCCCTATTATTTTTTAAAGATCCAAATAATACCAATCCACCAACAGATCCTGAAGAAGGTATGGGCTACGACATTACCCTTCCATTCCCGGGATAAAAAGACTTTTATGATAGAAATACACACCTTTAAAACCAACACTGAAAACACAGGCCATACCCTTGATACAACCGAAATCGTAAAATTTCTCCACCGGCACCTGGAACAGTACGGGGATCCGGAAGAAGATATCGCCCGGGCACTCGACTACTGTATAGGCAAAGACCGGAAGCCCGGAGGCCTGCTTATCACCGCCCGGCAGAAATCAACGCAGGAACTGGCCGGTGTATGCATCCTCAATAAAACCGGGATGAGCGGATATATCCCCGAAAACATCCTGGTGTATATTGCTACCGATAGCAGGCTGCGCGGCCAGGGCATCGGAAAAAAAATAATGCAGGAAGCCATCGGTCATACGGAAGGAGATATTGCACTGCACTGCGAACCTGATAATCCCGCTTTCCATCTTTACGACAAACTGGGCTTCAGAAGTAAATATCTTGAAATGCGATTAAAAAAATAAAATGTCTTACATAACCCTCAATACTGATAAACTCAAACACAATTACCTTTTTCTCAATCAGCTTTTCAGCCGTCACCATACCGAATGGGCCGTGGTTACCAAACTGCTCTGCGGGCATGAGGCTTTCCTCAAGAGCCTGCTGTCTATCGTGGGCAAAGACGCCTGCGATTCCCGGCTGAGCAATTTAAAAAAGATCAAAAAGATTTCTCCGGCTACCCGAACCATCTATATCAAGCCACCGGCAAAAAGGTTGGCGGAAAGCATTGTAAAATATGCGGATGTAAGTTTCAATTCGGAACTGGCAACTATAAAAGCCCTTTCCGGAGAAGCCCGGAAGCAGGGCAAAACTCACCGCATCGTTATCATGATTGAAATGGGTGAGCTCAGAGAAGGCATCCCTGCAGATTCACTGATGGATTTTTATGGGGAAGTGATCCAATTCCCCTGCATTGAAGTCATCGGCATCGGCACCAACCTCAACTGTCTAAACGGAATCCTGCCCGACCGTCAAAAGCTTACCGATCTGGTTTCCTATAAGAAATGTACGGAACAGCGGTTCGGACAACCGATTCCTTATATCTCGGCCGGATCATCCGTTACCATTCCTTTGCTGATGAATGGAAATGTACCTGCGGGGATCAACCATTTCCGGATCGGCGAAACCCTGTTTTTCGGGACAGATGTCTTCAGTGATGCGGTTATTCCGGAGATGTGTCAGGATGTTTTCCGGCTTACGGGCGAAGTAATTGAAATTTATGAAAAACCCATGGTACCCAGCGGAAAAGCAGGAACCAATCTTATGGGTGAAAGCCCCGAGTTCAGTGAAGAAGATATGGATAAGACTTCTTTCAGGGCCATTGTTGATATCGGCATCCTGGATATCGACGTGAAGCAGATTTTTCCCCTGTCGGACGGAATTGAAATCCTGGGTGCCAGTTCGGATATGATGATCCTGAATATTACCGACGACCGGAACCTTTGCAAAGTAGGCGATGAAATCGATTTCGGCATGAATTATATGGCCGTTCTGAGAGCCATGAATTCGGATTATATTGATAAAGTACTGGTTGATGATAAAAAAGAATCTTTTATTTCAGAGCTTTAAGAGATCCGATCCTGTTTAGCCTTTTTTCTTTACCAAATCTTATTTGAATCATCATTAAAAATAAATGCGGTTCCCTATCTTTGGAGAACAACAATACCTGATTATTGGAGCAGAATATTAAAACTTTACCCCTTCATCATTTTGAAAGCCGGAATGCTTTTAAGACCGGAATGCTGATGATGACCATTCCGGAATTTCTTGCCGGTATTGATCCGGAACAGCATTCCACCAACCGTTTTTACACCGTTCTGTATTTTAAAAAAGCCAGCGGATCCATTACCATTGATAACCGGGCGCATCAGCTCCGGGAAGACCGGATCTTTTTCCTGAATTATAACCAGGTGTACCATTTAGATCCTGAAACTTCAGCCAGCGGCTTTGTGATGATGTTTACAAAATCATTTTATAACCATCTTTATACGGGAAACCGGCTCATTAAAAGCGAAACCGTACTGAGTGACGTTCCGGTCTTCATCGATCTGAAAGCCGGATCTAAAAAAGAACATGCCGGTGCATTTGAAGAAATTTTAAAGGAATACCGGAAAAACGTCTTGTTTTCCGCAGAAATTATTTGCCTTCACCTTAAGATCTATATGCTTAAATACCTGAGGACCGCCAGTTCAGGTCATGCCGCTCCCCTTCTTCCGGATCACAAGAAAGAGACGGTACAGAACTTTTCCGAACTGGTAAACCGGCATTACAAAGAACATAAAACAACCGCTCCGTACGCCGAAAAGCTGAATCTTACCGCCAATTACCTCAACAGCTTGGTAAAAACCCAACTCGGCATCAGTGCAGGAACCCTGATTAAAAACCGGATTATCCTGGAAGCGGAAAGGTTGCTGCTTCATACTACTTTATCGGTTACGGAAATATCCTATGAGCTTGGATTCACCGACAATTCCCATTTCGGCAAGTACTTCAAATCCGTAAAAGGAATTTCACCCAAAAGCTACCGGGACCATAAGCATTTCTAAAACATTTAATTTTTGGAGCGGTGATATGCTGTAAAGTTTATAAACAGAATTTTTTAATTACATAGAAGGATGATGAAGTTAGAATCACGAAAGATGTTAACACATAAGGCCTATAAGATTTTAGTTTCCCGGTGGCTGAGCGGAGCCGAAGCTACGGTACTTTTATCCGTGAAAATCTATGCAATCCGTGGG
>NZ_BJYJ01000004.1 GCF_007991455.1 Chryseobacterium hagamense
ACGAAAGTTCCTTTTCAAGTTCCATCATTTTAATGAGTTGCTGAACATCCAAACCGCAATATTTATTCTTCCATTTATAAAAGGTTGGCTGGCTGATACCATGTTCCCGGCAAATTTCATTCACTGTTTTGCCTTGATGCTGCTCAGATAAAATCTTGATGATCTGAACTTCTGAAAATTTACTGTTTTTCATTGTCTCCCAAATTTAAAAACTATATTTCTAAATGCTCCAGTTTTTTGGGAAGATTACACATTTCTCTATTTTATCTTTGCTGATGAGTTCCAGATTATTTGTCTTTTAAATTGCAATCCAAAATTGCTAATTTTCTCGGAACTTTTTATTCTAAATAAGTTTAAACAACTTCATTATTAATATTTCTATTAAAAATCACTTTATTAATGTATTGTATAACCGTTAAAGAAGTGATTTCTGATATTATTCTGGTTTAAACCCAGAAAATGTTTCTGCATAATTTCTTCTCATCATAAACTGGTCACATAATTGAGAGAATAAAGTTTCAATTCTTTTTCGTTTCTTTCTGAATAGATAAAATTGAGGTTTATAGTGTTTTTGGTTTTTCCGTTTGGGAGTATCAAGCCTGATATTAGCAGTTTCAAACAAGTTAAGCTGCACACTTTCAGATAAGTATCATTTATCTCCAATCAAAACACAATCAGACATTTGATGCCGTATATCTTTAAGATAATGAATGTCATTGCACTGAGATCCACACTTTGAAAAACTCCGTTTACAGAACATACTGCATGTAATTTATAACCATAGAAAGAAATTTTTGCGAAGCATAAAATCCTCTGTCAGGAAAACTAAACTCTGCTTCTTTGCAGTCTTTAGAGTGAGCGCTTCTAGATATTTTACATACTTTTAAAGGTATGCTGTCAACAATGAAATAATTTTCAAATTCATTAAGCATCTCGGATAACTGCAGTCTTATTGTATTTGTAGTACTCATTAATCTTCTTTTTCTCCGATCGTAAACTGTTCTCTCAATTCTGGTTGTAAAGAATTGCGGTAAAATTCTGAATAAATGATTTTCGCTATCAATCCCCATGTATTCTGCAGTTAAACTAATTAATTCTAAATCACTCATTTTTGGAGTTCGGCGTTGATAATATAAAAGATCATCATTTGATATTTTTCTTAATACTTCCAAAATTCTTTCGTAATTTGCCCTCAAGTTGTTCATTGTAGATGTTTTGTGGTAAAAACAATTTACTGATTATTAATCAAATGAATAACTTTATTATTTTTTACCCATAATGCACAACGGGTGAATTCTATACTTTTCTTGATAGAAACTTGAATGCCTTTGAATTTATCAAGGGAATTCAGAAAATGCCCAATAGTAATTCCGATTACTGTAAGTTTTTGAGCAAGAGAGACAGTCCCATTTAGTTAAGGAGATAGTTTTTATGGTATTTTACAACTTTTCTTGTCACAATGTATAGGAATAATCTTTCTTTTTACAGCTAATTCTTTATAAATTAATTGTCCAATACCTGTTATTTTAAACAGGAAGAAAATTGGAAGGAATATCCAGAGTAGTGGGAGTCTTAAAAATATCATATAAATAGTAGCAAAACCATATCTCCACTTTCCGTTATATGAAGCCATTTGTTGTTCTGCTAATGCTTTATTTATATCGATAGCTTCTTTAATATGATTAAGGTTTCTCAACTCCTTGAATTCTAGCATGTTCATCCAGTCCAATCTTTTAATATTTTTAACAAATAAAGTACAGTTGGGACAATAATTATCGTAATAAATTTTCATAACTGGAAAATATTTAAAATAGGTTTACCTGTTAAATAAGTGGCAAATAAAATAATCAATAGGATATCAGTAAATGTATTATTTCTAAAAATACGAGACATGATAACTTGAAAAAATGCAAGTATTAAAAAGCTTAGTAATACATACAAATTTTGTGTAAATGAATGTTTTATTAATAGTGGTATTAATAATATTGCATAGAAAACAAAGATTATAGCATTTTTGGAAAAAATTATTTCAAAACTTTTGTAAGGGGAAATCTTCTCCGCATAGTCAATATTATATAAAGATAATCTTGTAAGAAATTTATTAATAAAAAGAGTAAAGAAAAAGAGTAAAGGTAACAGGAATTTTAAAAAATCTTCTTTTACCAGGAATAACAAAACCCATATAATAAGAATGGCATAAATTGCAGTCTTGTCTATTGAGTGTGAAAACAGATAAAAGTCTTTTTGAAGTATATTGAAAAATGACAGATCTTTTTTTATCTGACTAAAGGAAAACTTAATAGACTTTATTTCTGAGGCTTTTTGTGAAAAATCGGTTAGTGTTTTAATTGTGGTAAGTTTCCTATTTATAGGAATTTTACATAATAAATACACCGTTAGAATAAATAGTAAAAATGCGGCTAATTTATTCAGCCAGAATATAGGAAAAATAGGTTCTTGTAGAGAAATAATATGAAGTCTAGACTTTGGTAAATATCCAATGGCAAATAGATTTGTTTCAGAAATATTCTTATTGATTATAAAATTTAATTCATGAATTCCTAAAATTCCTAAAAAAAACTTATCATTAAACATGATTAAAAATACAAATATGTAATAGGTTGCATATTTGAAAAATTTATTTTTTATATAAAATTCTATAAAATAACTTAGGCCAGCAATAATCAGGATATATGGAACCGAAAAATATAAAAGAGGCAGAACAAAATATGATCCCGTAAGCTTGATGTTCTGGATGAAAATCGTAATATTCAAAATAAATAGAAATGTGATTCCTATAAAGAAAAGTCCTAGGATTTTATGTAATGCTTTAAAAAATGAGCTTAAAAAAGAAAGATCTTCCTGTATATAAGTATAACTCAAAATTTCGTTTTCCCTTTCTCCTGCTAAAATATGAATCATTAGCCATGAAATAATCACATTAGAAAAAATTGCGGACAAGTTTCCAATCCAAAATTTATTTGGAGCAGGGCTTATGTTACCCATATAGAATGTTACATAATCTGCATCTTTATTAGGTATAAGAAAAAGCCCTAATACGACTAAAATCAGGGTACAGAAAATAAAGGATTTTTTTTTGATTAAATACGTATAGTATAAAGATGACAAAGAGAGCAATCTTGACATTTAGCTGTTTATTTGAAAATTAATATTGTTTTCCAGAGAGACTGTTCCATTACTAATTGTTACTTTCTTATCACAGAATCTGGAAATTTCCTCTATTAAATGTGTTGATAAAATGACTATACTAGTTTTTGAAATATCTTTTAGAAGCAAATACATCTTTTCACGTTCCAAATAATCCAGATTATTGACAGGCTCATCTAGTATTAAAACACTAGGACTGTTAATTATAGATAACGCAAATGAGATCTTCTGTTTGATTCCACCTGACAGATTTTTTATTTTTTGATTATTATAACTTTCTAAATCAAAATCTTTTAAAATTTTTGAAATATTGTTGTTGAGACTTTTTTTCTCACATCCTTTCAATAGTCCAAAATAGGTTAAGTTTTGTATAATGTCAAAATCCTGAATAAGCCCAAGATTCTGAGACATAAATCCCAGATCTTTTCGTAGATATTCCGGTTTATTTAATACTGATACATTATTATAAAAAAAATTCCCGGTCGATGGCTTTTTTAATGTTGAAATAATATTAATCAGAGAAGTTTTTCCTGTCCCATTTAATCCTAATAATGCATAAAGGCCATTTTCAAATTCCAGATTAATTTTATTTAAAATTATTTTATCTCCAACTGTATAGGAAATATCTTTAAGTTGTAACTTCATTATTTTTATTATTTTGTTTAAATATAACTGATCGTTTTTCATTCCAATACCCAATTAGTACTGAAAACGTGGCAGGATAGAAAGCAATTATATTAAAGAGTCCTTGTTTTTTTTATAAGTAAGTTCATAAAAAAATCTATTTGCTTCAGTTTGGCTGTATGCCTTGCTAAAAAATAATACAATGATTATAAAAAATATTCTTTCCATACTATCGTTTTTTCTGTAGCAAAGATGCAAGTGCTTTTTTGGTCATACAAGAAAAGTAACATAAGATTTATATATTTTGAGTCGTTATAGTATAAAATTTATAAATTCAAACATATAATAGCTTAAAGAACTAATTATTAATATGTTATCTAAATTACTTAAAAATGCAGAAAAATTGTAATATTGCAAGTTGAAAAAACACAGATGTATAGGATTTTGTTTATTTTAATTTTTTCTCTTTACCAAAACCTATGCTTTTCACTAAGCATAGAAAAATTTCATATAAAAGATTCTATAAAAGCGACAACCTATGCCAAGAATTTAATTTTAAATGGCAAGAAAAACAGTAATAATGTTAAGCTAATCAATGGATATTTAATATTATCACGATTTTCTAACGAAAACAAAATTATTCCTTATTTAGATAGTGTTCTTATCATTGCAAAAGAGATTGACAATAGAGAATACTTGTCTGATGCATATACATACAAGGGAAATCATTATTATTTAAAAGGAGATTATTTAAAGTCGCTGGATAATTATTTATTAGCTAAAAATTTTTGTGAAGAAAATAGCAAAAATTATAATATAATCAATTTTAATATTGGATTATTAAAACTTGAGCTTGAAAATTATGATGAAGCAATAAGTCTATTTTTAAATTACAAATCTTCTCTGGAACAAAATAAATTAACTGAAAAATCCAATTATGTAAGATGCCTTTACGCATTAGCTTATGCCTATAATAAGCGGAAAGATATTAAAACTTCAAATCAGTATTTAAAGCTGGGATTCCAAAAAAATGTCAAAGCTAAAAATGCAAAAATGCATTCAAATTTATTATTAATAGCTGGAATAAATGAATACAATCAAAAAGACTACAAAAAATCTTTGCAAACACTAGCTAAAGTTTCAGGATTAATTAAAACAAATTCTTTTGATCCTCAAAATCTGGCTTTGAGTGAATATTACTCGGGCAAATGTCTTATAAAACTAAACAATAGTAATTTTTTGAAAAAATTTGAAACTATTGATTCTATTATAATAAAAACTAAAGATATTACTCCTGAATTAAGAGATACATACCCTATTCTAATTGATTATTACAAAAAACTTCAAATTAAAGATAAACAATTGTATTATATAGAGCGTTTACTTGCTGTAGATAATATATTATACAAAAAGAAAAGCATACTCTCAAATCAAATTAATAAAAAGTATGATACTCCTATTTTACTTAAAGAAAAGGAAAAATTAATTTCTGATCTCAACTCAAAAAATCATATTCTTTTTTGGTTATTAGGAATTGGCAGTATATTCTTAGCTATTGCATTATTCTTATATTTAAGTAATATAAAGAAAGTCAAACTATATAAAAAAAAGGCTGACTTCTTGTTATCTAATTCAAAACCGTCTATTGTAAATAATACAGATGAAAATTTTAATTCTTCAACTTCAGCAGTTGTTGACAATAAGATTCAAAAATCAAAAGTAAAGTTATCTGACGATAAGTTTTTGCAACTAAGTCTTCAATTAGAGGAATTTGAAAAAGGAAAACGTTTTTTAGATAAAAATATGAATTTAGATATTTTATCTAAAGAACTAAATACAAATAGAGCTTATTTATCAAGATCTGTAAATGAATTAAAAGGGAAGAATTTTTCACAATATCTAAATGAATTAAGAATAAATTACATAATAGAGGAGATTAAAACAAATACACAGCTTCAAAAATTTACAATCGCAAGTATTGCAGAGTATGCGGGATATAATAATGCAGAATCTTTCACAAACGCTTTTAAAAAAATCACTAGTACTTTGCCATCTTATTTTATAAAGGCATTGCAAAAAAATAATGCAAATTAATTTGTAATTATAATTTATGGGGAATATTTTATAGCCTTATTCAACTCAATAGGATTATTTAAAGATTTTATTTTTATTCTTTCCTTTTTTTCTGCTGGTTTTAACTGTTCTTTAGTCAAAATTGTTCCATCTTCCAGTTGCAATTTTTTTCCATCAGGAATAGTTAATTTTCCATTAAGAACATATTTAAAAGGATTCTGATAAAGTTCTAATTTCAACTTATTTAGTTTTTGATAATTTGTTTTAATCGATTTCGATTTAAAACCATCTAAAGTAAGACTTTCATAGTCTTTAGGAATTTTTTCATTTTTTATAAGTTTAAAAAAGTAATTTTTTTGGCTATCATAAAGTTCTATAATAAGTCCTGGTAAGCCATTAAATTTATATGGACCATAAGAAAATGGTATTTCGGCAGTAAACCAAGCAATCCATTTTCTTCCTCCAAAATTGGTTTCTGCTTTTTGTACTTTCAATTCATTTATGCTTTTTGTACTATCTGTAATTTCCCATTCAAAACTTACAGGTTCTTCTATCTTATAAAAATTAACATCTCCTATATATTCATAATTTTCATAAAAAGGATTTTTTATTTTTTTTAGGAGAAAGGATGTCAGCTTAAATCCTTCAAAACCATATTGTTTTATATTAGTATATAAAGAATCATTAATGTAATAAAGTCTATTGTAATAATTAATATCATTTTGTGTTATATCTAAATTATAATTTTCTTTTGTAATCTCATTAGAAGTAGAATCCTTTTTATAATCAACTTCATAAATAAATCGATTATTTTGAGAGAACAATAAAAAAGTTTGTAATAATAAAAGGAATGTTATAAGCTCTTTCATAATTGCGATTTAATAGTTTTCATTATTGTCTATGATTTCAGATACAAAATATTCTATATCCGATCTTTCATATTCTGTTGGGTATTCAAAGTTGTTAATAAAAATACTTGGTGTATAATATATTTCGTTTTCATTAAGCCAAGTTCTTTGATCTTTTAAAATTGAAATTGCTTTGTCTTCATTTTGAAAATATTTTGAATATTTTTCATACCAGTTTTCTTTTTTATTGGTGGCATTATGTAAAATATACCATTCGTTCAACGCATTCAAAAATTCACTTTTATTTTCAGCATTATTATAAATTTGAGCTAATTCAATATATGCTTGATTAATTTCTTTTGGCTGCTTTTCAAAATCTACATCTAATAAAATATTAATACTTATTTTTTCCGATAAATGATTAATTATTTTCATAAAGTAGGGATAGAATAATTTACAATGTTTACAGTACGGATTCGTAACTAGTGTTAGATTAATATAAGAGTCTCTGCTTCCATACTTAAATGCATTTGAAAAGTCTTTATTTATTAATTCTTTCTGAATAGATAAATTATTTTTAAAGAAAGTGAAATTTTTTCTAAACTTTATATAATTTGTATTTTCATCTTTCAATTTTTGAAATACAGTAAATTTACTTTTTAAATAATAAAGACCAATAAGGGTAGATGTAAAGGCTAAAAAATAGAATAAAATAGCAATGCTATTGAAATTTTTAAAAGAAAACAAAGTATATAATGTTGCTAATTGAATAGCAACACAGCTAATTATCACAAGGCAAATCGGACAGAGTTTTTTAACTATGAAAAGCTGATAATAGATTGATAAACATGCAATAGGAATAAAAAACAACAATCCTATCTTATAAATATAAAAAAAGACTTCTGTTTGCTTAAGTAATGATGCTATTAAAAAACAAAAGATTTGAGTTGCAAAAAAAGCGATTGAAACTTCTGACAAATCAATATATTTTAAAATATTCCATCTTTTCGCGTTAAAAACAAAATCACAATCAGTTTTTAAAACCTTACTTTGGCAAACACCAATAGGAATGATTGTTCCTTTTCCATGTGTTTTTTTGTAAGCTTCAAATCCTAAAGTTAATCCAATAATTGATGTAGAAAAAAATATTGTTTTCAAAGAAAGGTTTGTTGAATCCACTTTAAAAAGTAAGAAGATAAAAACAAAAAATATTATTGAAAATATTTCTAACAAAGGAAAACTAAGTTTATTTTTAACTTTTTCTTCAATATTATTTACTATCAAAACGATATTATCCCAATCTGAAAAAAAGCTATTATTTTTTTTATTGTCAATAAATCTGAATTCGCCATTTGATAAAGCAATGAATTTTTCCGGTAATAAATTGATTTCATCATTCGTTACATGATATGATGTATTTTCAATATTGAAGAACTTCATTGTATCAGAGTATGATAGTAAAGTGGGGAAGTCTGGATGCCCTTGAAGTTGTAATTTAAATTCCTCACTATCAATATTTATTTTATTGTGATTCAAATATTTCAATAGTGTATTATAATTTTTATCATTCATTTTTTGGATATTTTCAATAAAGAAACAGCAACATTTTTTAAATATGTTGCTGTTAGTTTTAAGTTTTAATTAGCAGCAATTGCTTGCGCTACAATATTTACTTCCGTCGGTGTTGCTACTAGTTACACAAAATGCAGCTACACAACCACAACCTACATCTTCTCCTGCTGCTACAACAGATTCGTTAGGATTTTTTTTAGCTCCAGTTAAAGATTTCATTTCTTTTCTTGAAAGTTGTTTCAAATTTTTCATGTTTTGATTTTTAAGTTTAATAAAATGTTTTTGTCATATAATCCCTGACATGGGTTTTGCTGATCAGCATTATACTTTCTTTTTATACTGCGCACATATAAAAGAAAACAAACATTTGTGTTTTTGATTGAAGCAAAGTTGCGTCGTTTTTATATTTGAACAAAAAAAGCGATATCGGAATTTATAAATTCCGATATATTAATTTTCGATATTTATAAATTTAGACAGGCATCTATCTGAATATGATGTTTTTATTTTTTTTTTCAAAAATTTGAATTTAAAACAGATTATGATCAAAAGTATCTTTTCTAGACAGACCTGTATTATAATGAAAATTATAATTTATCTTCAAAACTAAAGTCAGATTTAAAAAAAGCTATTATACTATCAAATAAAATATCATTTCCTTCACAAAAAACTCATTTCGAAAATTTTAAAAAAGCATTTTTTGAAAGGTTTGAAACTCAGGAAGTCCCTTTGTTGAATGCTCTTGATACTGAAATTGGGGTTGGATATATTCAAAATAATTCGGGAATTCATCCTTATTTGGAAGATCTGAAGTTTCAGGGTTCCGGAAAAAAACAGAATTTACAGTTGACACTTAATTCTATTCACTTAATTCTAAATGAAAGACTACAGAAAGCTTTATTAGAACAACAATATAAAATTGAACTTACTGACGCCGACTTCAAAGACCTCAAAGAGGAGAACTGGGATGATCTTCCGGCAACAATTTCTTTTATGGCTGAAATTTTTTCAGAAGGAGATCAGGAAAAAATGATACTGAACGGTAGTACTGGAAAAAGTGCAGCCAATCTTTTAGGAAGATTCTGTTCAGAAAAATCGCAAGTGAGAGATTTAACAAAAAATATTGCTAAGAAAGAAGAAGCGTTTTATAAAAATTATACTCTTGCAGAAATTATTCATCTTCCGGAAGCAAGAATAGGAAATATTGTAAGAAGACCAACTTTAAGGGAATATGAAATTCCTTTTCTTGCACAATCGGTCTTATCTGCTGATCATCAGATTTCGGTAGAAGATCTTTTTATCTCTGTAAAAAATAATAGAATTGTTCTACGTTCACGGAAGTTGAATAAAGAGGTTAAACCCTATCTCACTAATGCGCACAATTATTCCAACAATACTTTACCGGTATATCATTTTTTGTGTGATCTCCAGTCTCAGGACATCAGATCCGGACTGTACTTTAATTGGGGCGGATTGGAACATATCTATAAGTTTCTCCCACGGGTTAAATACAACAATATCGTTCTTTCAAAAGCACAGTGGAAAATCACAGAAAAAGATCTTGCTTTTTTTATCTGAAAAACACCTAAGCAATGATAAGATTATTTCGAAATTGAAAGACTGGAGACTGAAAAGAAAAATTCCTCAATGGATTCAATTGGTAAAATCCGATAATACTTTATCCGTCAATTTGGAAAACGATGATATGTCAACGGTTTTTTTACAAACGGTAAAAAAAGAAAAGACGGTTGTTATTGAAGAATTTTTATATAACGGAAATGATGACTTTAAGAGGGAATTCATCTTTCCCATGCTAAAAGTAAAATAAAAAGCACTACAAAAATGATGAAAAGAAAATTTGCTCCGGGAAGCGAATGGTTATATCTTAAAATTTACACAGGAATAAAAACGGCAGACCTTATTTTAGAAGAGTCGGTTGTGCCCTTGGTAAAGTGTTTTCAGAAAGAAAATTATATTTCCAAATGGTTTTTTATCCGTTACAATGATCCAAAACCTCACCTGAGGTTAAGGTTTATGCTGACTGATCCCCAAAACTACCCTGAAGTTTTAAAAAGTATCAGTGCTTCTCTTCAAAAATTTACAGAAAGCGGGGAAATTTCAAATATTGTAGTAGATACGTATAACAGGGAAATTGAACGTTATGGAAAAAATACCATAAAAGATGCAGAAACTGTATTTTATAGAAACAGTGAGTTTACTCTGCAATGTCTCCATTATGACGATGAGGAAGAGATTATTGTCAGCCTTTTTTTGATTGATCAGATGCTCAATAAATTAAATCTTTCAGTGCAGGAAAAGTTAGAATGGATGAAAGATTTTAATAATGCTTTTAAAAGAGAATTCAATGCCGATAAAAAACTTAATTCTCAATTGGATAAAAAATACAAGGAGTTTAAACCTAAATATTTGGATTTCTTGATTTCAGACGAATTTTCGGAAGAGAGGAGTGCCATTTTATTCAATATTGAAAAAAACAATGCTGCTTTAGAAAATGTTCTTCGTCGCAATGAAAATCAATCTTTGAGAATGTCTTTGCAGAATTTTTTTCAAAGCATATTCCACATGAATATCAACAGGCTTTTTGTTTCCAATCAAAGAGTATTTGAAATGATAATTTATGATTATTTGGTGAGATATTATAAATCAGAGATCTTTACAATCTCCATCAAACATCGTAATAGATCCGAAAATATAAATACATTTGGTTAAAATGATTTTAACAAAAGTGTTACACAATTATAATATGTTTTAAAAATGATGACTATAAAGCCTAGTAACCAACTACAACAACTAGATATTCACACAGTAAGGAAGCACATAGCGTTAGTCTTACAATCAAATGATACGGTCTAAGGACTGCCTGTATGAGAACCATTATCAGACAGGAGGTGGAGAAAAATCCTACAAAAAGTCCGTTTTTACTAATTGTGAGACAGACTCTTTTATTTACATCCCTCAATTCTAACCCAGCAGTCTCAGTTTGCATGTATTTTGTACCCATCCTTTAAAATTCAGTATGTGCTATAACTTCAACAATAAAAAAGTCAGTTTAAAGAAAGCCGTCGAGGATCTGGGGGCGGAAGGATATGAAGAGGAAAACTTTGTCTTAAACGGAAGCATCAACGCATTCACGAAACAAACTGCCCCAACCATTCCGGCAATAGCCAATCATAACGGGATTGTTTTGATGAATACCTTCTGGGGCGTTAGAGAAAATCCGGATGCGCCCACCAAAGGGAAAAACCTGCAGTCCGAAAATACCCATACGTATTACCGGAAAATTGAAAAGAACCGATGCCTGATCCCGGCATCCTCCTATTTCGAACATAAGAGCATTCCGGTTCCGGGAAGAAAAACCCCGGTGAAAGCAAAGCATGAAATGTTCTGGAAAGACAAAGCGCAATTTTATATAGCCGGGTTCTTTAATGTATATACAGACGGTAATTTGGGTTTCGGGCTGGTCACTACCCTTCCGAATCCCGTACAGGCAGAAATACATGACCGGATGATCATTACCCTCGACGCAAAAATGGGAAGAGAATTCCTGGAACTGGAACCTATTGAGAAATTCCAGTTTCCGAATTATTCGCCGAATCTGGAGTACATTGACCTGGAACCGGAGAAAACACCCAATACTCTATTCTGAATCTAAAAAAATAAGCCCCGGTCAAGGGGCTTTGTATCAGTTATAAAAAGAAGGGCGAAGCTGAAGATGAATCCGGTGACGTATACACCGTAATGATGCTGTTCTTCAGAAGCAGGGCCGGAAACATGGTTCCTGAACCTTCTTTTTCATAATAAACGCCTTTTATATTCAGTTCATCCGTTATCGATTCGGTAATCTCTTCATGAATTTTTTTGAAGTACTCTGCGTTATCAAATTCCAGGGTTACTTTTTCAATCGGGGTCTTGATTTCTATTTTCATACTGTTTAAAATTTGTAATGTAATAACCATACTGATACGAGAAGCCGTATCGCTGAGCTGAATGATGCAAAATATACGCCTAGCCCGGCGAGACCCGCAATTATTTTTTATTTTATGGAAACAGGCACAAACAGGTTGCTCAACCGTAGCCTTATTTCCTTACCTTTGCAGCTTTGTATTTGCATCGGTTCAAATGTAAATATTATTAATGCGGCACAATAAAATCTGCATGCTTTTTGTTTATGCCATAGCTTGAAGAAACAATAAATGTTAATTAGTAACTCCAGATATTATCCCCTCTTTTTTTTACTGTTTTTTACCGGATGGGTGTATTCACAAAACACAGCCGTCGGAAAGATCATTGATGCGAAAACCAGCAAGCCGATCAGTGGTGTGGATATCTTTATCAATGAAAAAGACAAGCCTGCATTAACAACCACTTCGGGGAATTTTACGGTACAGTCCGACACTGTTATTTATAAACTGCGGTTTTTAAGAAAAAACTATTCTTTAGAAACCATAGACGTAACTTCTGAAAACGCTTCAAATATTTTTGTAAAACTGGCACAGGAAAAGGTAAGCAGCATCCAGGAAGTCGTTATCCACAACGAAAAGCCGAAATACAAAAACAAAAAGGAGAATCCCGCGTATGCCATTATGCAGAAGGTCTGGGAAAGAAAGAGGAACAACGGGCTTGATAAATTCGACACTTATACCTATAAAGAGTACGAGAAAATCCAGTTTGACGCGAACAACCTCGACAGCGCTTTCATGAAAAGGAAAATCTTTAACAAGCTTGAATTTATTTTCGATTATAAAGATTCCACGGCAAACGGGAAATTAGGGCTTCCGGTATTTCTGAACGAAGCGGTTTATGAAAATTATGGGGAGAACAGGCCGTCTAAAAGAAACAAAAAGCTCCTCGTTGCTCAGAAGACTTCCGGTTTCCAGGATAACCAGATTATTACCCTAACGGCAAAAAATCTTTACCGCGATATCAATATTTACGACAATACGCTGAATTATTTTGATATCGGCTTTCCAAGTCCGGTAGGAGAAACAGGGTTCAGCACCTATGATTACAACCTGACCGATACGATTTCGATCCGTGGTGAAGAAGCCTTTAAAATCCGCTATCAACCGAAAAGAACGGAGGTACTGGCATTCCAGGGCTATCTGTATATCGATACCGACAGCTACGCCGTTTTGGGAGCAACCCTTAAATCCACACAGAAGATTAACGTCAATTTCATTAACGGGATTTCAACGGAGCTGGAATATGACAATCCGGACGAAAATACATTTTTACCCAGAAAAGTAATAACGGAAATCGAGATGACGCCTTTTTCAAAAAAGAAAACAGCCAAAAGTATTGTTGCGAAACGGACCGTCGATTATTCCGAATACCAGTTTAACAAGCCGCTGGAAGAGAAGATTTTCAAACGGAAGGAAGAAGAATATGAGGATAATTTTGTTGACAAAGATGATGCCTACTGGGTAAAAGCAAGGCCGGATTCATTATCGAAAAGTGAGCAGGGCGTTTATGAAATGCTTGACAAACTTCAGCAGACCCCGAAATTCAACCGGATCGTAAAGCTTTATGAAACATTGGCGTCAGGTTATTACCACATTGGCAATGCAATCGATTTAGGACCTATTTTCTCGGTTTACGGAAAAAATGAAGTGGAAGGTGACCGGATCAGGATCGGAGCCAGAACCTATTTTACCCGCAATGACCCGTGGAGACTTCAGTTTTACACAGCCTACGGCTTTAAGGACCACCAGGTAAAATACGGAGCTGAAGCACGGTACATGTTCAACAGGGTCAACCGCTTTACCATCGGCGCCGGAACAAGGCGGGACATTCTCCAGCTCGGAGTCCAGCTGACCAATGATGACGGAATTATGGCCAGGACCTTTGCTTCCTCCACGATATTTGCCAGAGGTGAAAATGCTTCCTTAAGCTCATTAAACCAAACCAATGTATTTACATCCATCGAACCCTGGAAGAACTTTCAGATCAGGCTGGACGGAACGATGCAGAGCATCAAATCCGCCAATCCTTCCGGCTTTAATCTGATGTATTATAAAAACGGAGACCTGAGGAAGACGACCAACGATTCCCATTTCACTTTAAGTCTGATTGCCAGACCGGGTGCCAAGTTTTCACAAACCGGCTTGGACAGAACCGAGCATGGAACGCTTGCACCGACAATTGTTTTAAAATATACCAGAGGAGTGGAAGGATTATTCGGATCGGACTTTAATTACAATAAGTTGCAGTTTTTATTTTACAAGCCGATCCTTATCGGAAGCTGGGGTAAACTGATGCTGAACTTTGAAGCCGGGAAAAACTTTGATACCGTACCGTTGGCCTTACAGAATGTAATACCCGGGAACCAGTCATACAGCTTAGCCCAGAATACCTTTGCCCAGCTCAATTATTATGAGTTTGTAGCGGATACGTATACCACACTTCATCTGGAGCACCATTTCAACGGAAAAATCCTTTCTTTCATCCCTTTGATCAAGAAATTAAAACTGAGGGAAATTGCGTTCATCAGAGGCGCTTACGGAACTTTGAGTGATGCTTCGAAAGCTATTAATGTAGAAGGATTCAAATACTCTGCGCCCAGCGAACACATTTACTACGAATACGGTTTTGGGATTGAAAACATCGGGTTTGGAAACCTGAGAATCTTCAGGGTGGATTTCAACTGGCGGGGAAACTATCTGGACCGTCCGGATATTTCAACTTTTGGCGTAAAAGCAGGGTTCCAGGTAAACTTTTAAAATACAAACTCCTTCAAGGCGAAGGAGTTTTTTTGTGATGAAGATTTTATAAACAGGGTTCAATACAGGCCAGAGGTTTTGCCGGAGCACTGAGACAGGCAGCTTCTCCCATGATCAGATATCGGCAGAGTTCTTCACAATTGGAAGCAGGCCTCACCTTGACACAGCCTGCAGCACCTCTGATAGACTTTAACTCCTGTTTTGTTAGCTTTTTCAGGTTTTTCATAATAAATTTTGTTTAATTTGACGCCTACTCTATTTTGCTTTTCGGCTTCCGCAGTGTATTAGTTATTTAACAGAGCCAGATATAAAAATATTTCCCTTTAAAATGATTAATTATGAAAAATTTAACTTTACTGAAATAAAGACATAAAAAAACCTCAGCAGATGCTGAGGTTTTGATTTTTATAAAACGCCTGATTAAGCGTTTGCTTCTACAGATACGAAAGATCTGTTGTTTGCTTTCTTTCTGAAAACTACTTTACCATCGATCAAAGCGAACAAAGTATGGTCTTTACCGATACCCACGTTTGCACCCGGGTGGTGTTGCGTACCTCTTTGTCTAACGATGATGTTTCCGGCAATAGCCTCCTGACCACCGAAAATCTTTACTCCTAATCTTTTGGAGTGAGATTCTCTACCGTTCTTGGAACTACCAACTCCTTTCTTATGTGCCATTTTATTTTAAGGTTTTTTGGTTTTACAATTATTCTGCGCTTTCAGTTGCTTCGGCGTCAGCTTTTTTGGTTGTCTTTTTAGCAGGCTTTTCTGCTTTCTGAGCTCCTTCAAATCCGGTAATCCCCGTGATCTGAATCTGAGTTAAAGATTGTCTGTGACCGTTTTTCACTTTGTAACCTTTTCTTCTTTTCTTTTTGAAAACGATTACTTTATCAGCTTTTACGTGATCCAGGATCTCTGCTTCTACAGTGATTCCGCTTACAGCTGGGGCGCCTACCGTGATTGCTCCGTTTACAGTAAGAAGTACTTTATCAAAAGATACTTTTCCTCCTTTGTCTCCTGCTAAACGGTTTACAAACAGCTTTTGGTCTTGCTCAACTTTGTATTGAAGCCCTGCTATTTCTACAATTGCAAACATTGTTTATAAGATTTTTAGTTATTTCGAGGTGCAAATATAAGAAATATTTTCTAATCCATTCAAATTCAATCCCATCTTTTTTAAAAATAAAATTTTAACTATGTTTTGAATAATTTATCACAATAAAGTGATATGATGTACCGTTAAAATGAATAACTTCGTCCTACAAAATATTTATATATGAAAAGAAACATCCATTTTCCCATCCTATTGGGAGCCATTGCTGCACTCTCATTGTCAGCCTGTAACGACGATGCCATGGAAACTCCGGTGCAGCCTGCACCACAGACGGAGAGCCTGACCATCGACCAGCCGAATGCCCTGGAAAAAGTATGCTATTATGTAGACCAGTACTGGAGTTCCTCATCGGTGCTGCTCACTTCGCTTCAGAATTCCACGGATACCAGCTTCATGAATTCCCAGATGACCAAAATCTCAGGGATGTGGGGAAGAAGCAATCCGACGCTGAGATTCGTGAACGATCCTTCGAACTACAATTCCACTTACAATGCGATTTCGTATTCTACCGGGAAAATCTATTATGGCTACGCTATTTATTATGATGCGAAATCCAAAGGCGGAGATATCGTCAATGCGATGATCCTGGCCCATGAATACGGCCACCAGCTGCAATATATCTTCGGGTTGCCTTCCGTAACCGAGTCTACCGCAAGACCGAATGAACTGGAAGCTGACGGTTTCGCCGGGTACTACCTGAGAAGGCCGAACGGCTATAACCAGACCAGCTTTGCACAGATTGCCGCAGCCTATGAATTTGCCCAGAGCATCGGTGACTACCAGACCAACAGTGCCGGACATCACGGGACACCGCCGCAACGAAGATCGGCCGTCCGTTTAGGATTCCTGCTGGGCCAGTATGACCTTACCGCTTCAGCTTTCGATTATAATTTCTTCTATTACTACCAGGGCGTGCTGAACGGAACCTATAAAATGGCAAAAAATTCACAGTATCCTGAGCTGGATGCTTATATGAAGCCTTATTTGGATGAGATTAAGAAACTTCAGACCGGCGAAATATCTGCTGAAGAATTTAAAAATTTAAAGTAATCATCATTTTTGAAATATCTTTTCTTGAGAGGCAGGAACTTAGTTCCTGTCTCTTTTTATTTACCCCTGAATCCATAAAGTTTATTTATTTTTGAAACTTCATATTTGCATTCATGAACAGAGACCTTTATATCGACTTCGCCAAAGGGATGGCCACCCTTTCCATTATATTCATCCATACGGCCTTCTGGTCGGGGCAGTTTTACATCCTGCCGGAGATCAGGATCTTTTCCCTGGTTTTTGATGTCGCCCTATTCTATGCACTGAGCGGGATCACATCCGGATCGAATATCGAGAAAACGTTTTACCGGCTTCTGAAACTGCAGATCACTTACATGATTTTTGTAACCCTGCTGTTTTTTCTCGACTATTTCTTTAAGGTGTTCGGACTGACTTTCTTCTCACCGGAATGGCTGCAGAATTTCTATTCGACCTTTGGATCCAAATACGCCGCTACAAGTATTTCCACCGTTCCGCAATGGGAAAACCTGGGCAACTGGTACCTGCATCAGTACACCAATGCGGATACATTCCCTGTGGTGATGGGAAGCTTCTGGTATTTAAAGGTGTACTATATCCTGACCGTTTTCGGGGTCCTGATTTTAAGATTCTTTCCGAAACATATCAACTGGTTCATCGGGCTTTGCGGAGCACTGACTTTATTATTCAACATTTTTCCAGAAATTTATCCGTCCGGACAGGTAGGTTATGTGGCTTTCTATATGACGATTTTCCTGGCAGGAAATAGACTGAAAGGCAAAAAGATTCCGACAAAGGCCATCCCCGTCCTCTATGCAGCGGTTGCGTTGGCATTGATAGGGCTGTTCTCGTTTTATGGAAATGAAGTTTTCTTTAAGATCAGCAAAAACAAATTTCCTCCCCAGACACCGTATATTGTCTGGACTTTATTTTCTCTGGTAACACTTTTCGTTTTTTACAACAGATTAAAGGTCACAAAAGAAAATTTTGTGACCTATATTGGTAGAAATGCTATCTTTTTCTATTTCGGGCAAGGCATCAGTTCTTCCCTGATTTATTTTCTGGTGGTTCCGCTGAAGGACAGCATGCCGTGGTGGGTTTTAATGATTTTAATTTACAGTATCAATATCATTCTGGCATCCGTCATTTCGGCAGGCCTGAAAAAAGTGGATGAAGCAGGTTGGAAAACCCTTCAGTTCCTGAGAAGAAAAACGGCTGCCGGTTAAGCTCTGCTTCTTCCGTTTCTGGCGATCAGCGCAATAATGATGATCAGAAGAATCGCTCCGCCGATAATATACATCGGATCGGTATACCATTCTGTCGTGGTGGTGGTTTTTTGTTCTGTTGTTACGGTTCCGCTTCCTGTGGTCGTTTCCTGGGCAAAAGCCAAAGCAGAAGTACCCATGGTGAAGATCATTAATAATAAAGCGTTTACTCTGGACTTGAAGTTGTTGATTGTTTTCATAACTGATATTTTTTTAGTGATTTTTTAAACATAACAAAAAAAATACCACTTAATGAAATATTATAAACTTAAAATTGGGATCAGTAAAACTAATCCCAATTTTAAATTGTTAAAAAATATTATTTACTTGTTTTTAGCTTGAAGTTCTAATGGCGTTAACTTCTTAACGTCATTATATCTATCAAATACTTTAATAGCAAAGATAATAGCTAAAATTGTTATACCTATAAATATTACGGATTTCTTTTTCATTGTTTTATATTTTTAAATTAACATGTTCTACAAACAATACTCTGATAACAATCGTAATAATTATTCCATGATTGATGACTAGCCCCAAATCCAGGTTTAGTACATCCAAATGCACCTTGCCATGCAACAGCAATTTCTTCCCAAAAATTACAAGCGTCAGTATTTATTGTGCCATTTGAATTTTTGTGACATTTATCTCCTCCTCCCATATAATATCTTTGAGATGGACTAGAGTCATTAGCCTCTAATTCTTCGAAAAAACTCATTACAACCTCTTCTTTACCACCATAATCTTCAAGAAGCAAATTACTACTTTGAACTATAACATCTATTGCTTGATGTTGAGCATCAACATCATCAATTGCAGCTGCTTTTTTATATGCATCAATATTTTCAATAATTTTCTGCAAGTTTTTATTACTTACAAATTTATCCAATTCATCGTTTGATGACCTACTAAAGTTATTATTTTGCACATTTTTTGAAGTTTTACTCTTTGCTACGATATTAGTAGAGCTATTACTATCAATATCATTGCTACAAGAACTTACTACTAAAAATACACTTATACTAACAAAGTTAATAAGATTTTTTTTCATTTTAAAAGTTTTAATTAATTATTTTTTGTTAAAAATTTTTATCAAAAATAGTAATCATTTGTAATTTTTCCCAATCAAAAATGACAAATGATTAATAAATAATGACCGATTTTATTAATTTTTAATTTTTTATATTTTCCAAATCAAAAAACTTATTTATTTTTGTTAAAACTAATATTATATGAGAATTGGTCAAACATATCAGAATCAACATATAGAAGATACGAAGCAGATAAAAGTTTTCCCGATATATTTCTTCTATGTAGAATTGCTAAAATTTTTGATAAAAAATTAAATAATTTATTACCTGAATATATGGTTGATGTAAATGAAAATTCTAGTGCCGAAAACTCTAACATTACTAAATATCTCTCTGAAAAAATTATCGAGCAGTATGAAGAAAGGCTTAAAGATAAAGATTGTCAGATTGCTTTATTGAAAAGTATGTTAGAAAAATATAGTTCTATATAAATAAATCTAATTTAAAACATGTTTAAGTTGAAACTTCCTACCGACCCGAGGTGGGCAAATATTGCGGAAGGAAACATAGAAGAAATTTTAACGGATCATGCCTGGTGTGAGCAGAAAGCTGCAACCAACGCCATCGGGCTTATTACCATGCTGCCGGAGTATCCGGAGATGGTAACCGAGCTTCTGGCCATTGCCCGGGAGGAACTGGAGCATTTCGGGCAGGTGCATGAGATTATTAAGAAAAGAGGCTATACTTTCGGACGCACCCGGAAAGACGATTACGTAAACGAACTGGTACAGTTTATCCAGAAAGGCGGCAACAGGGACGATCTGATTATCGACAAGATGCTTTTTGCAGCCATGATCGAAGCAAGAAGCTGCGAAAGGTTCAAGGTGCTTACGGAAAATATTAAAGATGAAGAGCTGAGAGTGTTCTACAGGGAACTGATGATTTCGGAGGCCAATCATTATACGACTTTCATCGGTTTTGCCAGGGAGCTGGGTGATGAACAGAAGGTAAACGCAAGATGGGAAGAATGGCTGGAATATGAAGCCAAGGTGATCCAGTCTTACGGAAAAGGAGAAACCATCCACGGATAACACAGAGTGAAAAAGCTGACGTTTGAAAATATCGCCAATTTTTTCCTGAAAAACTTCTTTCAGGGATTAGTGATCATCGGTCCGATCGGGCTGACGATCTTTGTGATCTGGTATGTGGTAACGTCAATTGATAACATCATCCCTTCCGTGGCAAGGGAAATCCCGGGACTGGTGTTCATTTCCACGATTTTAATCACAGCATTATTAGGCTTTTTAGGCAATAAGTTTGTGGTAGGAAAATTCTTTTTCGATTCCATGGACCGCCTGCTGGAAAAGACGCCCGGTGTCAAGCATATTTATACCCCGACGAAAGATGTAATGTCTTCCTTTGTGGGCGACAAGAAAAAATTCAATGATCCGGTCTGGGTAAAGACCAATGAAAACCCTGAAATCTGGAGAATCGGTTTTTTGACCCAGAAAGAAATGGCCGATGTGGAAAAGCACAATTATGTGGCCGTATACCTCCCGCATTCCTATGCAATTTCAGGCTGGGTGATCGTTACTGAGGAGAAAAACATCAAACCGGTAGTCGGCATGACGGCTGCTTCCGCCATGAAATTTGCGGTGAGTGGCGGCGTGGCAGGCTTCCATTCCGACGACAATATTTTTAAAGCACCGGAATAGGTGTTCTGTAAGATAATACCGTCCTGATATTATCTTATCTACTTTCAACCATTTTGGCTAAAAGCCACTTTCCTTTTCATTAAAATTATTTGCGGGGCATCATTTTCCCCCATGCGATAATTTTAATGGAAAAATTACATCCTACAATAAAACAAAACAAACAACCAATAAAGATGGGCAAAGCTGCAATCATAGGTGCCGGCGTATCCGGGCTGAGCATGGCGAATTATCTGGAAAAAAATAAGATTGACTATCACCTGTACGAAAGAAGAACTCCGAATGACCTAAAGGGACATGGGTTCATCCTTCCGAAAGAAGGGATCGAATTTCTTTCCGAGATCATTGATATCGACGAACTTTATGCAAAGGGAAGTTTCCTCAAAAAGTATATTCATTACAACCGGTCGGGAGAAATCATTTCCGAAAAAGACCTGGACAACGTATTTGTGGTTTCCAGGAGCGCGCTGATTGAAATCCTTGCCAAAGGCGTTCCGGCAGATAAAATCTCTTACAATTCTACTGTCGCTTTGAATGGCTTTGAAGACGGTAAAGCCCAGATTACCCTGGACGGCAGCCAGAAACTGGATGCGGATATCGTCATTGCGTCAGACGGATCAAGAAGCCGTTTAAGAAGAACGATTTTCCAGGACGAAACAATGAAAGCGGTGCTGGAAAATGAAGTGGTGAACATTATAGAAAATGAAGCACTGGCCGGTGAGATCGAAAGCAACTTCCTGAAGTTCCACCATGAGAACGGCGGTCTTACTTTCGGAGTTTTAAAGCTTTCCTCTTCAAAAATCCTCTGGTACTGCCAGTTCGACATTACCAAATATTTCATCAACGAGGATTACACTCCGGATTGCATCAGGCAGTTTATGCTCGATAATTTCGGAACCTGGAACCCCCTGATTTCCTCTATTATCGAAGGCTCAAGCTACGAAAACGCCCATATCTGGAGAGTCTATGAACTGGAAAAGCTGAATCCTTTTTATCACCGGAATGTCGTATTTATCGGTGACGCTGCCCATCCGCTGATCCCCTTCACCAGCCAGGGCGTGACTTCTGCCCTGAAGGATTCTTTTACGCTGACGAATCTTTTAACCGAAGGAAAACCTCTTCAGGAAACTTTCCAGAAGTACGAAGAAGAAAGAAGGCCTGAAATCGACATCCACATTGCCAACGGAAGGGCTTTGCTGGACCAGTTTCTTCTACCGCTTGATGAACAACCGAAAAATACATTACCCATTTCATACAAATAAAAAATGTTTACAAATAAAGAGATCAATTTTGAAGCCCTGAAAAGAAAAGCCTACAACGGAAGATGGGCTACCCTTGAAGACGGCATTATTCCTTTAACGGCCGCCGATCCCGATTTCAGGATGTCGGAAGAAATAGAAAACGGAATCATTGAATATATTAAAGACGGTTATCTGAGTTACGGACCCTTCTCCGGAATCCCGGAATTCAAAAAAAGTGTTGCTGAGCATTTTAACATTGAGAAGAAAGGAAATTTTACACCGGACAATGTCTTAGCTGTTAACAGTGCCGCCCAGGGCATGTTCCTGATCGCAAAATACGTCCTTAGCCCCGGAGATGAAGCAATCATCTTCGATCCGGTGGATTTCCTGTTTAAAAAGACCGTGGAAGCCGTCGGTGGGAACATCCGTTTGTGTGCGGTAGACTCCGTAACCGGCGACATCGATTTCGAAATGCTGGTTTCCCTGATTTCCCCGAAAACAAAAATGATCAGCATCTGCAATCCGCATAACCCGGTGGGAAGGGTTTACTCCAGAGAAATCCTGAAGAAGATATCCGAAATTGCCGTTGCTCATGATCTTTGGGTAATGAGTGACGAGATCTGGAGCGATATTGTCTATGACCACAGGGAATTCAATACCTATTCCTCCGTTTCCGAAGAAGCCCGGAAAAAGAGCTTTACCGTATTCGGGTTTTCAAAGTCTTTCGGTATTGCAGGGCTGAGAATCGGTGCCGTCCTGTGCAATGACCAGGAATTAATGGATGATTTTACGGAGAAATCCCAGTTCAATTCAACCATTGAAGGAGTTTCCACCCTGTCTCAAATTGCGGCGAGTGTGGCAATTGACCGGGCGAAACCGTGGTTCAACGATTTCCTTACGCATCTGCAGCACAACAGGGATCTGGCGCACAGCATGCTGGGCAACTCAGGAATTCTGACCCCTAATCTTCCGGAAGCCACCTTCGTTATTTTCCCGAAAATCGAAAACGGAATGTCGAGCGACGAATTCGCCCAACACGTTTTAAAAGCAGGAAAAGTAGCCGTTGTCCCGGGTTCGGAAAGATGGTTCGGAAAAGGAGCTGAAGGGCATATCCGGATCTGTTTCTCCACCTCTCGGGAGATCCTGACGGAAGGACTGAACCGACTGATCAACAGCTTTTAAATAAAAGACATGATAAACAACTCCGGGCAGAAATTATTTTCTGCCCGGAGTTGTTGTTTAACAGTTAAAATTTTATTGATATTTAAGACCAAGGGCTTTTGGTACTAACTGGGAGACTTCCAGCATCCGGCATCCTCCTTCCGGTCTTTCTATTTTTTCGAAATTTTATAAAGCTTTCCACTGTCGGTAACGGCATATAAATTTCCGTCGCTCCCGTTCAGGACATCCCGGAATCTTTCATTTTCACTTTCCAGAAGACGTTCTTCGCCGATCACTTTATTATCTTTCATCACAATCCGATTGATATGTTCTCCGCTAAGACAGCCGATCATCAGGTTACCCTTCCATTCACTGATGTTTCCGGTGTAAAAAGTAACGCCGCTTGGTGAAATTACCGGATCCCAGTAATAGACCGGCTGCTCGGTCCCTGCCTTCTGCGTAGTTCCGTTATTGATCTTTTCCCCGGAATATTCAATTCCGTAAGTTACATCGCCCCAACCGTAGTTTTTTCCCGGCCTAATCAGGTTGATCTCATCACCGCCCCTTGGTCCCATTTCCACATCCCACAGCGTTCCGTTCGGATCAATGGCCATTCCCTGCGGATTCCTGATGCCGTATGCATAAATTTCGGGTTTAAATCCTGCCTGGCCGATAAAAGGATTCCCCGGCGCCGGTTTTCCGTCTTTGGTTATTTTTAGAATTTTTCCTAAATAATTATCCGTTCTCTGGGCGTATACCCTGGTCTGCTTGTCTGATCTTTCTCCTGTACTTACGAAAAGGTTCCCGTCTTTATCAAACGCCAGCCGGCTGCCGTAATGTTTGTCGCCGTCATACGTTGGAGTAGCCCGGAAAATAACCTGAACTCCAGAAATAGTCTTCAGATCAGCAGAAAGTTTTCCTTTACCCACGGCAGTATGATTTCCTTTTTCGTAAGGCTCCGAAAAGCTGAAGTAGATCATACTATTGGTTTTAAAATCAGGATCCAAAGCGACATCAAGCATACCGCCCTGCCCTTTGGTATCCACTTTCGGGAAACCTTCGATTTTAGAGATCTGCTTTCCATCCACCGAAACAACGTTCATATATCCCCTTTTATCGGTAATTAAAAACCTCCCGTCCGGCAGGTTGATAATTCCCCAGGTTTTTCCCAGATCTTTGCTTAAAACCTCCACGTTATAAGGTGTTGAGGTCTTTACGGCTTTTATCCGGGTTTGTCCTGTAAATGCCGGTTTATATTCCGGAGAATTCGGCTCTTTGGTTTCTACACTGCCATCTTTTCCCAGCTTCTGAGCATGAAGCATATGGTCTTTACAAGAAGATAAAATCAGGAATAAACTGAAGGCTGAAATGTAAAATTTATTGAAATTCATACAATTAGATTTGATGATTGATCCAATAGATGGAAAAATAATGCCATAAAAATTTGCTGATCCGGATTTTTATTCTACATTTGTAGAGTAAATTATCAGTCCGTAGAAAATGAAAGAAATAAAACTTACCGATTCCGAAAAAGACCTTATGGAAATCCTTTGGGAAAAAGAAAAAGCCTTCATGAAAGAGATTCTGGAATCTTATCCGGAGCCGAAGCCGGCAACGACTACGATTGCTACCCTGCTGAAAAGAATGCAGAACAAGGATTTTGTCGGCTACAAATTGTATGGAAATTCCCGCGAATACTTTCCGAAAATCGCGAAAGGGGAATATTTCAAAGAAGAGATGTCTTCCATGATTGAGCGTTTTTTCAACAGTTCCGTGACCCAGTTTGCTTCGTTTTTTACCTCGAATGCAAAGCTCTCCCAAAAACAGCTGAAAGAACTTCGTGAAATTATCGACCGTCAAATTGATGAATAATGATAATCCTTGTTAAAATTATACTATGTTCTACCCTGCTGATTGTGTTTTATTACCGTTTTCTGCAGAAAGAAAAGATGTACCGGTTCAACAGGATCTACCTGTTATTTTCGCTGCTGTTTTCTTACACGGTTCCTTTTATCTCGATCAGTACACAAACTCCGAAACCGGCGAACCGTCTACAGACAACCTTTGAAACCACCCAGCAGATTCTGGAACTCAAGCCCGGACAGGCCCATTTTAACTTCGTGGACTTGATCTGGATAGTCTATGGAATGATCACCTGCATTTTTTTAAGCAGAATGATCTTTTCATTTTTAAAAATCAAAAATTTAAAAGGTCAGAAAATTATTTATCAGAATCAGGAAGTTTTAATAACGGAAAAAGAAACTCCGCCTTTTAGCTTTTGGAAAACCATTTACCTGGGGAAAAATTACTTTATCGAACAACAGATCGATGAGAGAATTTTCCTGCATGAGAAAAGCCATGTCAGACAAAGGCACAGCATCGACCTTATGATCGTTGAAATTATCAAAGCATTTACCTGGTTTAATCCGGCAGTTTATTTTTACAAAAAAGCCATCCAAATGAATCATGAATTCCTGGCAGATGAATCAGTCCTGAAGAATTATTTTAATATAAAAGAATATCAGAATTTAATTCTGGATGAAATTATTGTATCCCAAAACTATAACCTTACCCATACCTTCAATTTTAACAACACCAAAAAACGATTGATTATGATGAACACCAAGAAATCTAAAATGGTCCGAATCAAAAAAGCCATCAGCATTCCTGCTCTGATGATCGCCTTCGGATTATTCGTACAGAAAACCTACGCCCATCCGATGGAAACAATTATTGAGGAAACCCGGAAGAAAATGGCGGATTACGATCAGGAAGCCCAAACTACAGAGAAAACCAAAACAGATTCCGCAGAAACTAGTCTGCCTGCACTCTTTGAAACACCTCAAGAACCACTTAAAAAATCCAGAGAAGAAAAGAGGATTCATGATACCATCAGGCCGAAGGAAGGTAAAAACACAGATCCGGATCCAAAGAGCACAAGACACGAGCCCCTCACTGCCTCACTGCAGGGCGAGCCGACATTACTTCCCCAATTTCCGGGCGGGATAAATGAAATGAGAAACAGGGTTTCCAAAATGTTTGACGCCTCTAAGATAGAAACTGAAAAGCCGAAAGGTTTCTTGAAAGCGGATATTTCCTATACCGTTGACGAAACGGGAAATGTGGTGAATGTAAAAGTCGCCGGTAATAATGAGCTCTTTAATAATGAGGTGTTAACGTCGTTCAAAAAGGCCAATGAGAATATCGTCTGGAAGCCTGCAGAAAAAGACGGAAAACCGGTGAATTACACTATGAGACTGCCTTTAACCATGTCATTTCAATAAAACAGAAAGCATTCCACAGCGGGATGCTTTTTTATTTAACGAATGATACATAAAATGAATCGGCGCAATATAAATTAAGACCCATCATTTAGGTGGATGCCAAATAATTCTTTCGTATTTTTGTTAGGACAACATCACCAATTTTATGAATTTCAAACTTCAATCAGAATATAAACCTACCGGCGATCAGCCACAAGCTATTGACAAGCTCACTGAGGGCATTAAGATCGGCGAAAAATATCAGACACTGCTGGGTGTAACCGGATCCGGTAAAACGTTTACCGTGGCCAATGTAATCCAGAACGTACAGAAACCGACCCTGGTTCTGGCCCACAACAAAACACTGGCAGCACAGCTCTTCATGGAGTTTAAAGAATTCTTTCCGGAAAATGCCGTGGAATACTTTGTCAGCTACTACGATTACTACCAGCCGGAAGCCTATATTGCGACTTCGGGAACTTATATTGAAAAAGACCTGAGCATTAACGAAGAAGTGGAAAAGCTGAGGCTTTCCGCCACAGCCAGTCTGCTTTCAGGGCGAAGGGATGTGCTGATCGTTGCTTCGGTTTCCTGTATATACGGGATCGGGAACCCGACGGAATTCCACAAATCCCTCATTTCTATTGCGATCGGTGAAAAGGTAACGCGTACCGCCCTCCTGCATGCTTTGGTGAATGCGCTTTATTCCAGGACACTCAACGAATTTCAAAGGGGGACATTCCGGGTAAAAGGAGACGTCATCGATGTATTTCCTGCCTATGCCGATAATGCAATCCGCATCCAGTTTTTCGGAGACGAAATAGAAAAAATCCAGAGCTTTGATCCGGTTTCCGGAAATGTAACGGCCAATTTCGAACAGATCCAGATTTATCCCGCCAATCTCTTCGTTACTTCGAAAGAAACGTTAAACGGAGCCATCCGGAATATCCAGGACGACCTGGTGAAACAGGTGGATTTCTTTGGCTCGATTGAAAAACCGCTGGAGGCCAAAAGATTACAGGAAAGAACGGAGCTTGACCTGGAGATGATCAAAGAACTGGGTTATTGTTCGGGGATTGAGAATTATTCAAGATACCTGGACGGACGTCTGCCGGGCACCAGGCCGTTCTGCCTGTTGGATTATTTCCCGAAGGACTACCTGATGGTAATCGATGAAAGCCACGTTACCGTACCGCAGGTTCACGCTATGTACGGAGGCGACCGTAGCCGGAAAGAGGCACTCGTAGAATACGGATTCAGGCTTCCCGCCGCCATGGATAACCGCCCATTGAAATTTGAGGAATTCGAAGCCATCCAGAACCAGGTAATTTATGTTTCGGCAACTCCGGCAGACTATGAACTGGAAAAAACGGGAGGAGCATATATCGAACAGATTATCCGTCCGACTGGTCTTCTGGATCCTGTTATTGAAATCCGTCCGACCATCAACCAGATCGATGACCTGATGGAGGAAATCCAGAAAAGAGCCGATCTCGACGAAAGGGTTCTGGTGACCACTTTAACCAAGAAAATGGCGGAAGAACTGACGAAATACTTTACCAAATTCGGGATCAGAACCCGGTATATCCACTCGGACGTGGAAACCCTGGAACGGATCCAGATCATGCAGGATCTCCGGGTAGGGCTTTTCGATGTCCTGATCGGGGTAAACCTTTTAAGGGAAGGCCTGGATTTACCGGAAGTTTCCCTGGTGGCCATCCTGGATGCCGATAAAGAAGGAATGCTGAGAAGCCGCCGGTCGATGATCCAGACGGTAGGCCGTGCGGCCCGTAACCTTAACGGAAAGGCCATCATGTACGCCGATAAAATGACAAAATCGATGCAGGCAACGCTGGATGAAACGGAATACCGGCGCGCCAAACAGGAACAATACAACAAAGAACACGGGCAGGTACCTGTAGCCTTGAACAAGAAAATCTCCGAAAGCCTTGTCGGAAGAAGCAAGGACTTCCCGGATGAAAAATATACCCAGAAAGAAATCCTTCAGAAAGTGGCTGAAGCCAAAGCCAGTTATACTTCGGAAGATATGGAGAAAGTCATTACCCAAAAGCAGAAGGAGATGGAAATGGCTGCCAAGAACCTTGATTTTATCAAAGCGGCCAAACTGAGGGATGAAATTGCCGCTTTAAGAGAATAACACAAATCTTTATGCCAGGCATTAAATAAAATTATTAACCCTTTAATCCAAACCCATGAAAAGAGTAACCGGAATCGGCGGAATATTTTTTAAATGTAAAGATCCGAAAGCACTGAAAGAATGGTACAAAAGCCATCTCGGAATTGATGTCAACGAATATGGAGCGACTTTCGGCTGGAAGGAAATGTCTGATGCTGATCCGAAAGGATCGCTGACCTGGAGCCCTTCGCCTGAAACAACTTCTTACTTTGAGCCTTCGACAAGAGAATTTATGATCAATTATACCGTTTCGGATCTGGAAGCCTTAGTTGTGGAATTAAAAAAAGAAGGCGTGGAAATTCTAGATGAAATTGCCGTTTATGATTTCGGAAAATTTGTTCACCTCCTCGACCTTGAAGGAAATAAGGTCGAACTTTGGGAACCTAAATAGTATAATAGCCGGAGAAGGAAACCGGAAGTATTTTATTAATTAAAAAATTATAGCGGTCTTTTAGTAAGACCGCCGTAATTTTTTCAGAATTTATAATTCTTTGTTTTAGGCTTTTCAAAATTTGCTGTTCCGCCGCGAAGTGGTGTCAGCAAATCCATAAGGCCGTTTAATTTTATTTCATAAATGGTTGCCAGCTGCATTCCCAGTTTGCCTTTGGGCATTCCGGTCCGCTGGAACCATTCTAGGTAACTTATCGGAAGATCGGCAAGGACCGTTCCCTGGTATTTCCCGAAAGGCATTTTGACGATACAGATTTCTTTTAATATTTCCGGGTTTATTCCGTCCTGCATATTTTATTTTTATACGATTAAGTTAATCTTGGTTTCCAGCTCTTCATCTTTATCCGGCAGCTGCAGCTCAGGGGTATCATCATCCGAAAATTCATTCCGGTAAACCTGGATCAGGAGCAAGGTTAGGGAAACCATAATCGGCCCGAAAACCAGTCCCATAAAACCGAATAGATTCATGCCCATGATAATTCCGAAAACCGTATTTAAAGGGTGGATATCCTCCAGCTTTTTCAGAAGGGTAAAACGCAGAACGTTATCCGTTAATCCCACAACAATCATACAGTAAGCAGCCAATCCGAGACCGCTTCCCATGTCGCCTTCCGCAATCATAAAAATGCAGACCGGCCCGTATATAATAGCTGCACCCACTACAGGAATCATGGAAGTAGCGGCGGTAAGCGCAAAAAGCAATACCGGGCTCGGAGCTCCAAAGATATAGTAACCCACCAAGGCAACGATACCCTGGCCGAGAGCCACTACAGGAATCCCGATGGCATTGGCCAGAATCAGCTTTCTCATTTTTTCGCCGATCATCGATACATTGGATCTTTTGAGAGGTGCCGCTGATGAAAGGATTCTTTCGAAAAAACGGGGTTTTTCCAGCATAAAATAAAGAATAAAGTACATGGACGCCACAATCGTAAGGGTATTTACCGTTCCGCTGAGGGCCTTGGTTGAATACTGCCCTACACTGCTCTTCAGCTTGTCCATATTTCCTTTGCTTAGAATATCGAATTTAAATTTCGAATAGATATACGTGTGGATTTTTTCAAGGAAGACATTAAACTTTTCCATATAGGCCTGGGCATTTCCAAGCTTTTCGATAAGAAGGTCCCCAATGAAATAGATGGGAAGAATAAGAACGATCAGACTGGCTCCCATCAGCACCATTGCAGCTACCCAGGGTTTCCATTTTTTCTGTTCCTGAAGATAAAAATTATACTTCCTGCACAAAACGTAAATGGTTATAGCTCCCAGTACAGAAGGGATAAAGAGGGAAAGATTGAAACAGATTAAGGCGGCTAAAATTAAAATTATAGCAAGCAAAAAAACCTGTTTGATCTTGATACTGCTGATTTGCTGGTCTTTATTCATCATTTATTAAAAATTATCGGTCTTGGTTTTCCCAAATGGGCGCAATAGAGGGAATACATCACGGCAAAGATAAAAGGTGCCGTTATGATAATTCCGATGAAGCAGAGTACGATTCCTGCCATTGACAGCAGAAAACCTACAAATGTTGCGCCAAGAAAAACCCCGTAATTTTCTTTGGCAATATTAAAGGACTTTCCTAAAGCCTCTGTGGCAGAAGCATTTTCAAACAGCAGAATCGGATAGCCCAGCATCAGAAGCGGATAGACGAAGATAATCGGCAGCACACAAAGGGAAAGGGCAACCGATGAAATAATTCCTGAAAGTAAGGCATAGATTAAAATATTTACAAAATTCTGACGGTATCCGATGAACAGGTCGGAAAACTCAACAGGATTTTTTGTATTGTATTTGTTAATCATATAAATCAGCCCTACATACAAAGGAGCAAGGAGCAGCCCTAAAATCCCGGATAGGGTGAGGTATAAAGGAAAACCCGGCGCACTGAATACGGAAAATCTCGAGTAATCCCCCGCATCGCGCATGTCTTCAAGCATTGCCGCGGAATTCATCCCGGTCAGTGCCTGAATAACGGCTCCTAAAATACTGTAAATGATCATGGCGACAACGGCATACAGGAATACGCCTTTGTACATTTCGAAAGCATGGGAGATAATGGCGCCTGTAGTTCTTTCCGGAACAGAGCCTTGCTGGTCAAATTCGTTAAATTCTGACATGGTGTTTAAATTTTTAATGTTGATTTCACCAAATTTAACTTTTTTTTGGCTTTAAAAACATTAAAAACCCATGAAATTTATGTCTTTTCTGAAAATATGGTTTTGTATAGCGAATATATCACGGCATTCCAAAAGGGGAAAGTAAACAATCCGCCGACAAACAGCAAAGCAAAGCCGATATATTTGAAAATCACCGCAACCATGACACAGACAATGATTTCCAGGAAATATACTTTCATGGCTTTAAAGCTGAGGGAAAGCGATTCGAAAATGGTTTTGTTCATAAAAAACATCATCGGTGCCACAAAGATGGTGATGGAAACCCAGGCTATGGCAAGAATAATGGTCGGAAATGTAAACCGGTAAATAAAATACCAGAAAATATAATAAGAAACATACCTGAAAAAATTCAGTCCGCTATATCCTGCAAACAGGTCGCTGAGCTCAGGCTTTTCCCCGGCATCCATTTTTCTGTAAATCTGAAAAAAGCCCAGGTTCAGCGGATACAAAAAAATTGTAGTACCCATGATCCACAAAGAGAAACTCTGGTAATTTTCCGTAGCCACCAGCTTATTGAGCTGCTCCATATAGGCCTTCATTCCGTCCTGCATATATTTTCCCACTTCATTAAATTCTCCTATGATTCCGTATTTCATATCACACATAAAAAATACGGTGAGAAAAATTCCAAAGTACATGATGGAGAACATCAGCTGGAATACCAATGTTTTGTTCCAGTAAAAAAAGGCCTGCTTCAATATAAAATCCAATCCCGGTTTCTGCGGATATTTGCTGTCCATTAAAAATATTTTGTGCAAAAGTAAACATCAATAATTACTTTTGCGGAATGTTTTCAGTGAATCATCAAAAATTTATGGAAATGGACGAACTTTCGCTCCGGAAGGTTCCTTATTTTTTCATTATCGATTTTCTTGGGGAAAAAGTCGAAATCTTCAAAGAGCATGAGATTGGAAAAGAAGGTCTGCAGATTGACTTTCAGAATTTTTCAACCACGGAAACACCGCTTCCGTTACAAAAAAAAGTAGAGTGGAAATCATATCCCGAAACCCTGGAACATTTTAAAACCGGCTTTGATAAAGTGCAGAAAAATATCCGCTTCGGAAATTCGTATCTCGCCAATTATACCCGGAAGACAAGGGTGGAAACCAATTTAACCCTGGAAGAGATTTTTTTTCATTCATCAGCAAAATATAAAGTTTTGTATAAAGATTTTTTCGTATTTTTTTCTCCTGAAACTTTCGTAAAGATCACCGACGGGAAAATATCAACGTATCCCATGAAGGGCACTATCGATGCCACTCTGGATCATGCCGCCGAAATCCTGAAAAATGATAAAAAGGAAAAGGCTGAACATTATACCGTGGTCGATTTACTCCGGAACGATCTGAGCATGGTGGCTGATGATGTAAGGGTGGATAAGTTTCAGTACATCGATTTCATTAAAACCAGGCAGAAAGACCTGTATGCCATGAGCTCCGAAATATCGGGAACCGTAAAGCCTGAATTTAGCGGCAAACTGGGAAGCCTGATGAAACAGCTGCTTCCTGCCGGTTCTATTTTGGGAGCCCCGAAGCCGAAAACCCTGGACATCATCCTGGAGGCGGAAGGTTACGAAAGAGGCTATTATACGGGCGTTTGCGGCTGGTTTGACGGAGAAAACACCGACAGCTGCGTGATGATCCGGTTTATTGAAAAAGAAGGTGAGGCACTGTATTTCAAAAGCGGGGGCGGAATTACCCACATGAGCAGATTAGAAGACGAATATCAGGAAATGAAAAATAAAATCTATGTCCCAATTCATTGAAAGCATAAAAGTAGAAAACCGGAAAATTTTCTTACCGGAACTTCACCAGAAGCGTGTAGACCATACTTTTTCCCATTTCGGGAAAGAAGACTCCATCGACCTGGCCAAAATCTATAAGCATCTGGAACATAATGAAGACGGCCTTTTTAAATTGAGGATCCTCTATGATCTGGATAAGAAAGTCAGAACCCAGATGATTCCGTATGCCATTCCGGAACTTAACGATTTCCAGCTGGTGGAAAACAACAGCTTCGACTACTCCTTCAAATCCGAAGACCGGAAAGAACTGGAAAAGATGAAGATGAAATCCAGGGCGGAAGAAATCATTATTGTGAAGAATAACCACATCACCGATACTTCCTACAGCAATCTTCTGTTTAAAAAAGGTAAAGACTGGTTCACTCCTTCTACCTATCTGCTGAACGGTGTACAGCGACAGAATCTTTTAAAGCAGAAAAAAATAAAAGAAACGGAAATCACCTTACAGAACCTGAAGGAATTTTCTCATTTCCAGCTCATTAATGCGCTAAACGATTTTGACGAAAATTTCACTTATCCCATCGGCAGAATTATCAACCTGCCGGGAAACGAAGACTATCCGGAGCTTTAATTTTCCTTCAGAAAGTTGAAATACGCTTTCTGGATATCGGCATTGTGCATCGCCTGGGTATTAACTTCCAGGATTTTAGGCTGTGTATCCGGCTTGAAGAAATTTTCCAGCACACGGTCTAAAGTCACTTCTTCATCCACTTTGGTGTATGAAAACCCGAAATGTTTCGCCAGATGCTCTGCATGCCTGTGGTGTTTTGTAGCAATGAATTCATCCAGTGTATTCGGATTGGCATTTCCCGGTCCCGGAATAATTTTAAAGATATTCCCTTCTCCGTTGTTAAAGATGATGATCCTTACAAACGGCGGAATATACTGGTTCCATAATCCATTGATGTCATAAAAGAAACTCAGGTCACCGGTAATCAGTAAAGTCGGCTGGGCTTTTTTAATTGCAAAACCCATGGCCGTTGAGGTAGAACCGTCGATCCCGCTGGTTCCCCTGTTGCAGTAGATTTTTCTTTTCCCGTAATCAAACAGCTGGGCATACCGGATCGCCGAACTGTTGCTGAAGTGGATGTTGTAATTCTCAGGAACCGTCTGCGTGGTTTTATAAAAGAAATAGAAATCGGAGAAATCAACCGTGCTTAAAAATTTCTCATGTCTTGCATCTTTTTTATCCCTCAGGACATCCCAGAGATTGTAATAAGGCCGCGGCTCGAGATTAATGAAATTCAAGAGTTTTGAAAAGAAAACCTCCGGCTTCACTTCTATTTTTTCCGTTAAAGCGAAATAGGTATCAGGCTGCCACACCGGGTCAAGATGCCAGTGCTGCTTCGGCTTTGCTTTTCTTAAAAACTGTTTTACTTTTTTGGAAACTACGTTCTGTCCTACCGTAATCAGCAGATCAGGCGCATACATTTTAAAGTCCTCTTCGGTAAAATTGAAGACATACCGGTCAATATGCCGGAAGAATTTTTCATGGTACAGATTGGAATTGGCTTCGCTCAGGACCACCACCGTATGGTTTTTCACCAGTTGGGTCAGCTGGTTTTCCAGTTCGGGACTGTGGTCTTTGGTTCCCACCAGGATCATGATCCTTTGGGAAGTATTCCAGTCGGCAATCAGATTAGACGGAACCTCGTATTCTTTCTGCCGGATGGTTCTTTCCACCGTCGGAAAGGTGGGCAGCTCGGAAATTAATTCGTACAAAGGCTCTTCCAATGGGATGTTGATGTGTACCGGCCCCTGCTTTTCAATACAGAGTTCAATCGCTGTTTTGATAATCCCGAAATTATAGTCTTCCGCATTTTCCTTGCCATCTTCCATCAGCTGGAAATCGCCGTAGGAATGCTGATGAAAAAGATTATTCTGCCGGATGGTCTGCCCGTCGAAAATATCCACATAGTCCATCGGCCGGTCTGCCGTAAGCACCAGAAGCGGGATATTGGAATAGAAAGCTTCCGTCACAGCCGGGTAATAATTGGCTGCTGCAGAACCGCTGGTACAGGTAATCGCCACCGGTTTCTTCTCACTCATTGCCATCCCCACTCCTACAAAAGCCGCGCTTCTTTCATCCACAATGCTGTAACAGTTGAAACTGTCGATCTCTGAAAAATGAATCGCCAGAGGGGCATTTCTGGATCCGGGTGAAACGATAATATCTGAGATTCCGTATTGCTGAAGAAGGTGCGCGAGTATCTGAATACTTCTTTTGGAAGAATATTTTTTCATAAAGCAAATTTAATTGATAAATGCTTAACACGAAAAAGAATTTAATTTAAAAATCTGTAATTTAGCCATTCGTAAATTTCTAAAAATGGACAAAATACCTAGTGTAGACCTGCGTGATTTCCTTTCGGGTGACCCGGAACGCAAACAGAAATTTGTAAATGAAATCGGAAAAGCTTATGAAGAAATTGGTTTTGTAGCCTTAAAGGGTCATTTTCTTGATGATCAGTTGGTAGAGGAATTGTATGGAGAGGTAAAAAACTTTTTTGAACTGCCGACGGAAACAAAACGGAAGTATGAGATTCCGGGAATCGGCGGCCAGCGTGGCTACGTCGGCTTCGGTAAAGAAACGGCAAAAGGCTTTAAAAAGGGAGACCTGAAAGAGTTCTGGCATTTCGGACAGTACGTGTCTGAAGATTCTAAGTACAAAGACGAGTATCCTGACAATGTGATCGTTGAAGAACTTCCAAAATTCAACGAAGTAGGCAAGGAAGCCTATCAGATGCTGGAAAAGACCGGACAGTATGTGCTGAGAGCATTAGCGCTGTACCTGGGTCTCAACGAGTTTTATTTCGACGACAAGATCGCGGAAGGGAACTCCATTTTAAGACCGATCCACTATCCGCCGATCACGGAAGAGCCGGATGACGCAGTAAGAGCGGCAGCCCACGGAGACATCAACCTCATTACCTTATTAATGGGTTCCCAGGGAAAAGGCCTTCAGGTTCAGAACCACAAAGGCGAATGGATCGATGCAATCGCAAAACCGGACGAACTGATGATTAATGTCGGGGATATGCTTTCAAGGCATACCAACAACAAGCTGAAGTCTACCATCCACCGGGTGGTAAACCCGCCAAGAGAACTGTGGGGAACTTCCCGATATTCCATTCCTTTCTTTATGCACCCGGTAAGTTCCATGTCGTTAAATGCGCTTGAGAACTGTGTGGATGAAAATCATCCGAAACTGTACGAAGATACGACGGCTGGTGAATTTCTGCATGAGAGATTAATTGAATTGGGATTAATCAAAAAATAAACAGGAAACCGGGCTTTTGGGCCCGGTTTTGTTTTAAGACCGTTTCACGTGAAACTTTTAAGGATACTTCTGAAATTATCCTGTGATGCAGTAAAACGGTGGGCATGGTGTATTCTGTATAACTGTTCCCCACGGGCAGATGCAGATATAAGTGTCTCCTCCGCCTCCAGGATTTCCAGGATCTCCCGGATCCGGTGAATAAGGGACACACTTCCCGCCTGAACAGATTTCCCCTGATCCGCAGCCGCCCGTTCCCGGACCATCTCCTTCAAAACAGAATGAAGGCGGTGCTCCTGCAGAAATCCCCTTTTTGTCTTCTCTTGACAGTTTTCTGAAATTTTTCATGATTTTTGATTTGAATGTTTCCTACTCTATCAGCTTTTCGGATTCCGCTATTTTTTCTAAAAATAGCAGTTTTCATGCTAATCATCAAAACTTTAAACTTATTTTATTCACAGGAATATGAATTTTTTATTCATTCTGAAAATAAAATATACCACAGCCTATTGACTTATTGATTTTTTGATTATCTTTACATTAGTATCAAATTTTTAACTTAAACAATATGAAAAACTTAAAAAAATTAGACAAAAGCCAATTAAAAAACATTAAGGGAGCAGGAGGCATCAAGCCCATCAATGAACCTGAATTCTGTTTATATGCTTGTGGAAACATGGTGATCTGCGCTGCCTGCAGCAATGATTTCAAATGCCCGGATGATTCAATCTAAACATAGATTTTATCTGCAAACAATAAAACCGTTCCTTTTGGAGCGGTTTCTTTTTATCATATTTATTTTATCTGTTACTTAAAATCAGGTCTATAATTAAGCTCTATCGGATTATTATTTTCTCTTAATGTTTTCTGCATACTCTGTGACATTGCACGTGAATCCCATGATAATTTATTTCCCTTTTCATCTGCCAGTACCATTTTCATTCCGCTGCTTTCAAGTTCTGCAAACGGGTGATGATAAAAATTTTCTTCTAATAATTTAAATTGGGAAAAACTTAGAAACTTACCTTTTTTAGGAGGAAAAAAAGCAATGTTTTTTTCGCGTTCATAATATATAAGGCTAAATTTAAAATCATTGGAAGAATCAATAATCTGTACAATCAATCCTGGTAATCCATGGAATATATAAGGTCCGTCCTGAATAACAATGTTTTTTGCAAACCAAGCTTCCCACATTCTTCCTCCATAAGTAACTATTGCCTTTTGACATTTTAAATTAGAAATAGTAGCAGAGTCATTTAATAATTTCCAATCTAATTTTTCATCAATTAAAATATCATAAGTATTTAAAATAAGAGGGACAGTAACCGTTTTGTATATTTCTCCTTTAAGTTTATCTTTACGGCTATATAATTGATTAAAGTTAAGAGGAGTGCCTAAGCCACGCCCTGTTTTTGCTCTAAGAGAATCATAATATTTATCATTTTCTGATCTAAAAACAGATTTTCCCTCAGCAATATCAAGAAAGTAATTTTCTTTTTTAATTGATTTTTTATCCTGACCTGAATTTGTTGTTACTTCATAAGCAAATGATAAATTTTGCGAAAACAATAGAGTTTTCGCAAAAAATAAAAGTATAGTGAAAATTTTCTTCAATATGATTTGTTAAAATTTTTATCTACAAACATTTTCGACACTAACTTGTTATTTGTCCATTATCACTATTGGAAATAACATAAGTACTGCAAGTTAAGCCAAACTGTTCACAATATCCGTCATTTGGACCGCAAGCGTCTCCGCAATTACCCATACCAACAGGAAGCTTTCCTCCATCAATTTTTTTTTAGTTCTACTCTCGAAAGTTTTTTAAGTTTTTTTATTGTTTAAAATTTTTAATTTAACAAGCTAAAATTAAAAAAATTCTTTAAAAAAAAACTAAAAATTAAAGGTTTATATAGGCCTTAATATGTAAAATCATTTATTAAAATTAGTTCTAAATTACTGAAAACCAAATAACATATATAAAGTTAAATATCTGAAAAATATTTCAACCCATAAAGATTTATTACTAATTTTAGATAAATTTTAAATTATATTGGAAAAAAATAAATCATTGAATGTACATCAATTTAAAAAACTTTTAAGTCAATATGGCAATTTATCTTAAAATATGCCAAACAATATTATAAAGAGACGTAAAAATTAAAAATATCTCATTTCAAATAGAAACAAATTGCTCTTCCTAAATGTTAATATTGAGGAATGGAGATAATGGAATTACCACTGTGTACGATATAAAGGATGAAATTATGTTCTTTGAGGATAAATATTAAATATGAAAAGAGCTTTTTATCAATAGCTAGTCAAACAACCTCAGCTGCTGATCTTTAGTTCCTGTAAAATTTTGGGTTGAAAGTTTTGGAAAATCTCTTCCGTCAAAAAACTTTTTCCTTCCGATTCTGAAGGTATCGTGGATCATTTCGGCAATATTGCCTTCCCCTTTCTGCCGGTCGAAATATCTTTTCTCACCCAGTTTTCCGCCACGCATCGAGCGGATCAGATTTAAAACCTTCTGGGCACGGTCCGGAAAAGCATGCTCGATCCAATTAACGAAAACCGGTTCCACCGAATCATTAAGCCTGACCAGCGTATATCCGAAGCTCTGCGCCCCTGCTTCGGAAACGGCTTTTAAGACAGACAGCGGCTCATCACTGTTTAGTCCGGGAATAACCGGTGCGACCATTACATTTACCGGAATTTTATTCGCAGATAAAATTTCGATGGCTTTTAATTTATTTTTTGCCGAACTTGTGCGGGGCTCCATTTTTCTCCGCAGCTCTTCATTGATGGTCGGGATGCTTAACGAAACGGAAACGAGACTCTGTTCAGCCATAGGTTTCAGAATATCAAGATCTCTCAGCACCAGCGCATTCTTGGTAAGGACATGAACGGGATGCCGGTAATCCAGGCAGACCTGCAGGATTTTCCGGGTAATCTCAAACCTGCGCTCTGCCGGCTGGTAACAGTCGGTGTTTCCGGAGAGTAAAATCGGCGCCGGCCGGTAGCCTCTTTTCTGGAAAAATTTCTCAAGTAACTGCGGAGCATTTTTCTTCACCATGATTTTCCTTTCAAAATCAATCCCTGCACTGTAGCCCCAGTATTCATGGGTAGGTCTTGCAAAACAGTAGGAACAGCCATGTTCGCAGCCCTGATAAGGATTCATGGAATATTCCATCGGTAAGTCCTCACTTTTTATCTGATTAACAATTGTCTTCGGAAAAACTTCAGTAAAGGACCTCTTTATCGTTTCAAAATCTTCCTCCTCAGGCTCATAGGTGTACCGGTCGAAACGGTTGATGATGTTCCGCTGGGCACCCTGACCTTTTATGATATCCCTATTCTCCATGACTAATGTAAAATTAAGCGGTAATTTCCGGAAAATCATCATGTTCCATGTTACAATTTATAACAAAAAAAATCCAACACTATAATAGTGCCGGATCAACTTAATCTGGTATATTTTATAACTACTTCAATGCATAGAATTCAATGCCGTGATATTCGTCATCAAGACTTTTTCCTTCGAAATGACGGTGATAATCCGAGTAGGCATCGCTGTATTTTTTATCTTTCCGATGTAATATTTTTTTTATTCCTATGATACTTAATACTGCCAGAAGACCTACTCCTCCTGCCAGCAAAACTCCGACTTCTTTTTTCATATTCTGCCTGATTTATGTATGAGCAATTACTGCAAAAAGTATACCCAATCTTTTTCGGCAATTATAAATTTTGTTAACGTTATGAAGGGTCTTTGAGCAGATGAATAGTACAAGAAGATGAAGTTTTATTTATCAATGGTTTAATTATTGCAGATTTAACGGAAAAAATTATTATGGACAGTACAGGAAATATTGATAAAATGACCACATTGAGTCAGGTGATGACCAAACTGACGCAAAAAGGCGTACACAGGGAATTCCGTATGAATGAAGACGGAGAAATGAAGTTTGAAAATTCTGAGAAGGTTTACCAGCCGGATGAGCTGACCATCGTTAAGACCTACCGTTTTGAAGGTCCGAGTGCTCCGGATGACAATGCAGTATTGTATGTGGTAAAAGACAATGCCGGAAATATCGGGATGATGATTGATTCTTATGGCGCCGAGAGCAATTACCCGGGAGAGGACTTCGATAAGTTTTTAAGGGCAGTACCAATCCTTGAAAGCCATGAATTTGATTTCGAATAGTCTTAAAACGCATACTTTTATATAGAAAAACATCCGGGATTATTCAGTCCCGGATGTTTCTTTTTTCTTGAATATTCCTTTCAAAAACCCTTTCTTTCCATTCTGCTTTACCGGCTGGGCAGCATTTTCTTTTTTCTGTACCTCACTGTTTGTGTTTGCCGCTTCAGTTTTTCCGTCATCCTTTCCTTTTTTAGACGTATCAATATTGATCCCGATCAGTGTTTTTTTAAGGCCCTGCTCAATTCCTTTCCAGAACAGATTGAAGAAAGATTTGGTGGGATCCCTTTCCACATCTTCGATATCCACATCTTCAGGAAGTTTACCCGAATCGGATTTTACCAGCAGATTGGCAATCGCCGTTAAAAACCCTTTTTTTTCACGGTTTTCCTTATTTAAAATAGCGACTTTAAGATCTTTATGCTTCAGGTTAAAACGCCCGTTCAGCCCTTTCGGGTCGCCTCTGAAATTGAAAAGCATCTCCTGAATGGTTCCCGTTGCCGTTACATGCAGGTAAGGACGGATAAAGGGGTTGATTCCCCTGGCAGGAAGATTGGTTGTGCGTCCGGAAATGTTAAATACATCCCGTTGGTCGGCCACATCGAAATTCCAGTTGACAGAAAGCGGCGCCAGGTTCATGAATGAACAATTGATTTTAATATCAACCCGTGTCGGTTTGCCTTTCATTTTGGCAGAGTTCAGGTTTTTTACATTCATATTGAAATTGCTGAACGTCAGCTTGCCCGGTCCGGCGCTTTCCGGCGTATCTTCTTCATAGACCAGCAGTGAATTCTTCAGATCAAGGTTTTTTACAACCATCGGGATTTTAATGGATCGCAGCAGCCTGGAATACAGTGGCTTTTCTTTCGGGTCGTCGGCCGGGATTTTACTCCTGAAAATATTGGCATCCGCCGACTGAATCGCAACATTGGAAGCATTGATGGATTGATGATCCGAAAACAGATCCCAGGTTCCGTTGGCGGTAATCTGTGCTGCTTCAATATCATATAAATCCCGCTCCACCGGTATCATTCTGATAAACTGGGCTCTCGAAACGGTAGGCTTCATGGCAAACCTGGAAATATTGATCTGATTCTGGTCTGCTTTCAAAGTCCGGGCAGTCATGTGGTAAAACCGGGTTTTATATAAAAAATTATCGGAAGTAACCGTATAGCTTTTGATTCCCACATCCATTCCCGGCTTACCTTCATCAGCACTCAGCCGGATCTCATTAGCCGTGGCATTCAGGTGGTTTAAAGTTAACGGCTGGCTGTTTTTGTCATAAGTAATATCTGAGTTCCTTAAGATTACTTTCCTGATATTGACGGGAAACTGAATTCCTCTGATATTTTCTTTTTTATCCGTTCTGTTATTTGCTTCTCCCGCCTTAATGCTCCCTTTCACCTGGTCCACCAGCACTTCTCTGATGTCGAGGTTCATTTTCTTATCGGCAACATCCCATCGGTTCATGGCAAATCCTATATAATTTGCTGTAAGATCCATGGATGTCTTACTTCCGCCCGAACCGTTCGGCACAACGGAGATTGTTTTGAGCACTCCTTTTTTTGGAGTGAGTGTAAAACTTTTTACCTTAAAATCCTGGTGGTTGGAGTATAGGATATCCTGTGCCGAAAACTGAAAATCCTTATATCCTACCGGAATCAGTTCTTCACGGGTTTCCTTATCAAAATGAAGCTGATTGATATTCAGGTTGGCTTTACGGGTATATAAAAGCTTGCTGCCGTCGGGCTTCATCACCTGTACCGTTGCATTATTCAGCCGGATGTCCTTCAGATCCAGTTCCAGATTTAAAGGTTTCCTGGCTTTAACAGGAACCGCATTAGTGGTATATATCAAAAGATCAGGATTGTAAAACCCGGCATTGGCTAAAGAAATTTTATTTTTCGCCAGCAAAATATCTTTGAGCTGTATTTTCTCTACATTGAATTGGAAAAGCTGAGTTTTTTTAGGATAATATTTTTTAAACTGCTCAAAAGTAACGAGTGGGGTCAGCTGAAATTTATTAACAGACATTTGCCCGTCTTTGGTCTCAATCCTGTCGATCTGCAATGCATACACATCATCCGGACGATAGAAAAAATCCGTGCCTTTAATACTATACCGATCGAAGACAACGGGCAGCTTGTCCTCGACATCTTCTTCCGTCATCTGAAGGTTTTCCACATACAGGCTAAGATCTTTTACGGAAAAGAACTTCTGTTTTGTATACCTGAAAACGCTGATAGTGCCTCCATTGACCCTGATGTTTTCAAACAGAAAAGGATTCTTTTTCTTGCCCGTTTTAGCATCAACGGGACGGGCGAGAATAATATTCAGATTGGGCTTGGACAGCAACAGATCGGACGAACTGATCTGATTATTGAAAAGTGCATTGTAAATCCCGAAGCGGCTTACCTTCAGGGTATCCATCGTCCCCTGAAAACCCATCACATTGATGTTCTGCGGGTTTTTATTATTAATCGTAATTCCTGTTGACAGAATATTTCCTGACAGCAAATCAACTTCCAGGCTTTTATAAGAGACCTTATAATCCGTATTATTTCTGATGTATTTGGGAAGCTGGGTCTTAAGCCAGATATTAAGCCCGAAGTTTGCCAGTAAAATAATGATTAACAGAATTCCGAGGCTGATTACTAATTTTCTGACCCATTTTTTCATAGTTTGTGATCTGGTTTAATTTGAGATCCGGTTAATTCGCTACATCCAATTCAATCACATACCCTTCATGCCCTCGTACATTAATAAACTGCCCCCCGTCGAACGCCAGATACTGCCCTTTAATCCCGGTTAACTTTCCGGTAAACTCCGGCTTCTTATCCAGGGTAAAGGAAGTTACTTTTTCCGGTTTGTCGTAAGGATAGTCGAAGGTCCACAGGTTTTCACCTTCGCTGTAAAACTTCTGGAAATCTTCAGGAAAATATGCTTTTATTTTCTGCTGAAAATCAATCAGGTCTATTTCATCTTCAAAATCATCCTGGAGCATTTTCTTCCAGCTTGTTTTATCGGCCACATGCTGCTTTAAAGCGACTTCTATAATTCCTGCTTCATAACGGTTTTCGGTTCTGGCAATCGGAAGGGCAAAAGTAGCCCCCTGATCGATCCACCGGGTCGGGATCTGCGTATTTCTCGTTACCCCTACTTTCACCTCTCCTGTGTAGGCCAGATAAACGGTATGCGGCTGTAACTGAATTTGTTTTTCTATATCCAAATCCCGTTCCGCAATTCCGAGATGGGCCGTGGAAAGTTCCGGCCGGATGATGGTATCGCTGGCATACGGGCTCTCAAAGAAACAGCTTTTGCAGAACCCCATGCGGTAGATGGTCTTATCCTGCTGGCAGTGCACGCATTGATAGCCGGTATGCCTGATGGTAAGCTCTTTGCCAAAAAGTTCGTTCATGTGGATCAGATCCCCTGAAAGATTGAGATAGTATTGAATCGGCTTGTCGTGAAAGCTCGTCATCTTTAAAATTTGCCCTTTAAACTGCATATTAAATTTATATTACTTTTTTAAGTAAATTTAATGATTATATTTTTCCCGAAGTAAATTTATATTTTTGTACCAAGAAAAACATACGGATGAATTATCTCGTTACCGGCGGAAGCGGTTTTATTGGTTCCCACCTCACGGAACAATTATTGAAAAAAGGACATTCTGTCATAAACATTGACAATTTTGACGATTTCTATAATTATCATATAAAAATTCAAAATACTTTAGAAGCTATCTTTAATTTTTCGGATTTTGATTATTCGGATAAAGAAAAAGATATCAGAAAATTAATTTCTCTTTCAAAATCGGAAAAGTACAGTCTCTATTATCAGGATATCCGTGATAAGAGAGGATTGGAGCAAATTTTCAAAACGTATCAGATTGATGCTGTAATCCATCTGGCAGCACTTGCCGGAGTACGCCCCTCCATCGAAAAACCCCTGGAATATGAAGAAGTGAATGTAAGAGGAACTATGAATCTGTGGGAATTATGCCGGGATTTCAATGTTAAAAAATTCATCTGCGCTTCTTCTTCAAGTGTTTACGGAAACAATGAAAAAGTGCCGTTTGCTGAAACCGATAATGTGGACCACCCGATTTCCCCGTATGCGGCAACCAAGAGGTGCGGCGAAATCTTAGGCCATGTTTATCACGACCTCTATAAAATCGATATGATCCAGCTCAGATTCTTTACGGTATACGGACCCCGCCAAAGGCCTGATCTGGCCATCCATAAATTTACCCGGCTGATCTCGGAAAATCAGGAAATCCCTTTCTACGGGGATGGGACGACGGCCAGGGACTATACTTATATAGATGATATCACCGACGGGATCCTGAAATCCATCCAGTACCTGCAAAACAATTCCGGAGTATACGAAATCATTAACCTGGGGGAAAGTGAAGTCATCAGCCTGAATGAAATGCTGGCCACCATAGAAGACGCACTCGGAAAATCTGCCATCCGGAAAAATCTGCCAATGCAGCCCGGAGATGTCCTGAAAACCAATGCCGATATTACAAAAGCACGGACATTAATTGGCTATAAACCTGACACAAACTTCCAAAATGGCATAAAAAAATTTGTGGAATGGTTTTTGAGAAAATGACCTCGAATACGCTTGGGAAGCCTTGCAAAGACTCCTGTAGCTTACGGTGAACAAAAATTAATAAAAAGAATTGAAAATCAGGTGTAAAAAAGCATATAATATAAGCGTTTTTTATACTTTTGCAAAAAATTAAAAAATTATGTACTGGACATTAGAATTAGCTTCCTATTTAAGTGACGCACCTTGGCCAATGACTAAAGCAGAACTTATCGACTATGCCATCAGAACCGGTGCCCCTATGGAAGTAGTGGAAAATCTTCAGGCTATCGAAGATGAAGGAGAAATTTATGATGCAATTGATGAAATCTGGAGCGACTACCCTACGGACGAAGATTATCTTTGGAACGAAGACGAATATTAATACAGCATTTGGCTGATGGCTTATAGCTGTTGGCCAATATTTTTAACCTAATAATAAAGCAATTCGCCAAAGGCAAATTGCCATAAGCAAATATATATGAGTTTTTTAAACAAAGTTCTAAAAGGGTTTTTGGGAGACAAAAAAGCGCAGGACCTAAAAGAAGTAAAAAAAGTTGTAACAAAAATCAAAGCTGTTGAACCGGCGATCCAGCAATTGTCTGACGACGGTTTAAGAGAAAAGACGGCTGAGTTTAAAGAAAATATTAAATCTGCAACCGGTAAAATCACAGCTCAGATAGAACAGATCCAGGAACAGATCAGGAATTCGAAAAATGTGGATGAAAAAGAAGCCCTTTTTTCGAAGATCGAAGCCCTGAAAAAAGAATCATACGAAATTGAAGAAAAAGTTTTGGGCCAGATCCTTCCTGAAGTTTTCGCCTTGGTAAAGGAAACCGCAAGAAGATGGGCACAGAACGGAGAAATCCGTGTAACCGCTTCCGACTGGGACAGACAATTGGCGGCCGCCGGAAAAGATTTCGTAGAAATCCAGGGTGATCAGGCAGTCTGGAAAAACTCATGGGATGCTGCCGGAACACCGGTGAACTGGGACATGGTACATTACGACGTCCAGTTTATCGGAGGGGTGATCCTGCACAGCGGAAAAATTGCCGAAATGGCAACCGGTGAAGGAAAGACCCTGGTAGGTACGCTTCCTATTTTCTTAAATGCCCTTCCGGGAAGAGGGGTTCACGTAGTAACCGTGAACGACTATCTGGCGAAAAGGGACTCCGCATGGATGGGACCTTTATACCAGTTCCACGGCATGTCGATCGACTGTATCGACAACCACCAGCCGAATTCAGACGGCAGAAGAAAAGCTTATAATTCAGATATCACTTACGGAACGAACAACGAATTCGGTTTCGATTACCTGAGAGACAACATGGTAACTTCTCCGTCCGAACTGGTGCAGAGAGAGCTGAACTTTGCCATCGTCGATGAGGTAGACTCCGTATTGGTGGACGACGCAAGAACGCCGTTGATCATTTCCGGGCCGGTGCCTCAGGGAGACCGTCAGGAATTTGACGTTCTGAAACCTTCAATTGACAGGATCGTCGAGGTTCAGAAGAAAACCGTTTCTGCCATATTCAATGAAGCGAAAAAACTAATCGCGGCAGGAAACACAAAAGAAGGAGGATTCAAATTGCTTCAGGCCTACAGAGGGCTTCCTAAAAACAGACAACTCATTAAATTTTTATCGGAAAGCGGAAACCGTGCATTGCTTCAGAAAGTGGAAGCCCAGTACATGCAGGACAATAACCGCGATATGCCGATCGTAGATAAAGACCTTTACTTCGTAATCGAAGAGAAGAACAACCAGGTAGACCTTACCGACAAAGGGGTTGAATATATGTCCCAGGGGAACTCCGATCCGAATTTCTTCGTCCTTCCGGACATCGGAACTGAAATTGCCGAACTGGAAGCCAAGAATTTATCCAAAGAGGAAGAATTTGAAGCGAAAGAAAGATTGTTTTCCGATTTCGGAGAAAAATCAGAGCGTGTTCACACCATGAGCCAGCTGCTGAAAGCGTATACTTTGTTTGAAAAAGACGATGAATATGTGGTTATCGACGGTGAAGTAAAAATCGTTGACGAGCAGACCGGACGTATCATGGAAGGAAGACGTTATTCCGACGGTCTTCACCAGGCAATCGAAGCCAAGGAAAACGTAAAGATCGAAGCGGCTACCCAGACGTTTGCTACCGTTACCCTTCAGAATTATTTCCGGATGTACAACAAGCTTGCTGGGATGACCGGTACGGCTGAAACAGAAGCGGGAGAGCTTTGGGAAATCTACAAATTGGATGTGGTGGTCATTCCTACCAACCGTCCGATTTTAAGAAATGACAAACAGGATCTGGTTTTCAAAACCAACCGTGAAAAATACAACGCCGTTATCGAAGAAATCGAAAAGCTGACGGCTGCAAGAAGACCGGTACTGGTAGGAACCACTTCGGTTGAAATCTCACAGTTGCTTTCAAAAGCTTTACAGCTGAGAAAAATTCCGCACCAGGTTCTTAACGCGAAACTTCACAAAAAGGAAGCGGAAATCGTAGCCGGTGCAGGACAGCCGGGTGTAGTAACCATTGCCACCAACATGGCCGGTCGTGGTACGGATATCAAGCTTTCCAAAGAAGTGAAAGAAGCCGGAGGCCTGGCCATCATCGGTACGGAAAGACACGACTCCAGAAGGGTCGACCGACAGCTGAGAGGTAGAGCGGGACGTCAGGGAGATCCGGGAAGTTCCCAGTTCTATGTATCCCTGGAAGATAACCTGATGCGTTTGTTCGGGTCGGAAAGAATTGCCAAAATGATGGACCGGATGGGCCATAAGGAAGGTGAAGTCATTCAGCATTCCATGATCAGCAAGTCGATTGAAAGAGCTCAGAAAAAAGTAGAGGAAAACAATTTCGGAACGAGAAAAAGACTTCTTGAATATGATGACGTAATGAACAAACAGCGTGACGTGATCTATAAGAGAAGAAAGAACGCTTTGTTCGGCGATCACCTGAAATACGATATCACGAATATGATTTTCGATGTCGCCAATTCCATTGCCGCAAAAGGAAAAGCCAATGGAAATTATAAGGATTTCGAATTTGAAGTGATTAAGCATTTCACGATGGGCTCCCCTGTTTCAGAAAGCGATTTCGGAAACAAAACGGTTCAGGACCTTACCAATATTCTTTTCAAGGCTGCTCAGGAAGATTATCAGATGAAACTGAACCTGCTGAAAGAAAAATCGTTCCCGATTATCGAGAATGTATACCAGAACCAGGGATCGATGTTCAGAATGATCCAGGTTCCTTTTACAGACGGACATAAGACGATGACCATCGTTACCGATCTTAAGGAAGCTTACGAAACACAGTGCGACAGCTTAATCAACGATTTTGAAAAGAATATCACGTTGTCCATCATCGACGAAAACTGGAAACTTCACCTTCGTGAAATGGATGATCTGAGAAGATCTTCACAGGGTGCCGTGTACGAACAGAAAGATCCGCTGGTGATTTACAAGCAGGAATCTTTCCACTTATTCAGCGAAATGATCGATAAATTAAACAAAGAAATTATCTCATTCTTGTACAAAGGGGAAATTCCGGCGTAAGGATACTAATTTTTTAACCATATAAAAACCGCTTCAGGCTATCCTGAAGCGGTTTTTTATTTCCAGCATATTAAATCTATGATAAATATCAATCCATTAATTTATTTAGAATAATTAAAAACAATATATTTGCAGAAAATTTAGAGTTTCATGAAAAATGTACTGATCTGCGCCTCTCTGTTAGGTTCCATGCTGACTTTCGCCCAGGAAAAAAAAGATTCAACAAAAGTTGGAGATATTGATGAAGTAATTCTTAATACCTATATTAAAAAAGATTCCGATTATTCCAATAAAATGTCTTTAAAAGCCATTGAAGACCCACAGGTATTCTCTTCCATCAGCAGATCGGTATTGGAAAATCAGGCTATTTTCACGATTGATGATTCTTACAGAAATGTGACGGGTCTTCAGAAGATGTGGACGCCTACGAGCAGAGCGGGCGACGGAGGGTCTTTCGTTGTTCTGAGAGGTTTTCCATCCAACAATTCTATGAGAAACGGGTTGGTATCCCCTGTTACTACCACCATTGACGCGATCAATGTTGAAAGGCTGGAAGTACTGAAAGGTCCTTCGGGAACATTGTACGGAAGTAATGTAGCTTCGTATGGCGGACTGATTAACAGGATTACAAAAAAACCTTTTGACAGCTTTGAAGGTCAGATAAGCCTGATGGGAGGAAGCTACAGTACCTACAGGGCTCAGGCTGATGTAAATACCCCTCTTACAAAAGACAAGAAACTTCTTTTCAGGGTAAATACCGCTTATACAAATGAAGGTACCTTCCAAAAGACAGATGCCAAAAACTCTTACTTTGCCTTTACGCCTTCATTAACCTACAATGCAAACGACCGGCTTCAGCTCAATGTGGAATATGAAATGTTTAATACAAGAGCCGTTGGCGAGCAGTTCTTTTTTTACCTGAATCCGGCCACGCTTAACGGGATTGACAATATGAAGGATCTTGAAAAGGCAGGACTTAATTATAAAGAATCTTATATCGGTGATGATCTGTATACGACTGCAAGGGTAAACAACATTTTTGGCCAGATTAATTATAAAATTAATGACCACATTAAATCTTCTACCAACGTTAACAGTTCCAGCAGCTATTCTAACGGTTTCGGGCCTTATTTTTCTGCAAGCGTAGATGCTGGCAACAATGTTTCTGTCAGCAGATTCGATCAGGCAACCCGGGACAGCAGAAAAAGATATTTTCAGGTACAGCAGAATTTTAATTTTGATTATAATTTCGGAAACGGTATGAGGAACCGCACCGTTGCAGGTTTCGATTATCTTAAAACCACCGACCGGTCAAGATTTATTTATCTCTCCAATGGCGCGAATTTCACAGTGCCTGCCAACGGAGGAGATTATTCAGGATTTAACGGAACCGTATTAGGCAACCTTTACAGCAATCCGGGAAATATCAGCAATTATGACGTGGACGGAATTACCAACACCTACAGCGGATATATTTCCAACGTTTTTACTCCGGTTGAAGGATTAAATGTTGTTTTCGGATTACGCTACGAAAGCAATGATTTCCTGGGCGGTAAGGTCTGGGTAAACGATACCCCTGCATTTAACCAATCAGCCTGGTCTCCGAAGGCAGGACTGGTCTATCAGATTATAAAGGATAAATTCTCGGTGTTCGGTAATTACCAGAACAGTTTTACCAGCAATGGCTATTATAATACGGATCTTTCAGGAAATATCGCTCTTTCAGATCCGGAAAGAGCCAACCAGTATGAGGGAGGTTTCAAAGCCAACCTTTTAAACGGAAAAATCAACGCTTCGGTAAGCTACTACGATATTAAAGTGAAAAACCTGTTGGTAGGGACAGGGGAATATACCGCAGCCGGGCAGGCCGTACAAGAACAGGCGGGAGAAATACACAGCAAAGGTCTGGAGCTTGAAGTAAATGCTTATTTGGTTAAAGGCTTCTCATTAATAGGAGGAGTTGCCTACAATGACATTTCCAATGTAGAAACGGGTTTACGGACAAGCACCGGAGGATCTCCATGGCTGGCCAACTTTAACGCGAGCTACCAGTTCCTTGACGGAAAACTTAAAGGCTTCGGTATCGGTGTCGGAGGAAATTATGCAAGCGACAATAAAATATTCAATACCGCCACCGCCAATTTTACCCTTCCGAAATATCTTGTACTGAATGCCAATGCTTTTTATGATACCAAAAAATTCAGGATCGGCGTAAAAGTAGACAATTTCACCAACCAGCACTACTGGATCGGATACACAACGGGAAACCCCCAGAAGTTGGTCAACGCTTTAGGAACGGTTACTTATAAATTTTAATCATCAAAAATAAAAGGCTGTTCCCGGAATTCCAGGAACAGCTTATTTTATGAAAAAGAAGCATCATCATCAAAAGAAACCTTCTTTTGTCCGGAAATGGTCTGCCAAACTGCACCTGTGGTTTGGCTTGTCCGTTGGGCTGATCGTTTTCATTGTTTCCTTATCGGGAACGATGTATGTTTTCAAAGATGAAATCCAGCATCAGCTCCGGAAAGAAGCCATGTTCGTGAAGGCTGAAACGATGACGAAGAAGCCGCTTTCCGTTGAAATCCTGAAGGAAAAGGTGTCGCGGGAAGTCAATGAGAAATATCCCGTAAGCTCCGTTGAGATTCCTTTGGCTGAAAACCGGGCTTATGAATTCCTGTACTATGAGAAGGATAAAAACGGGTGGAATTATTTTGATGAAGTAAAGATCAACAAACTGGTTTATGTAAATCCGTACACCGGTGAAATACTAGGGATATACAACGAAAAGTACGATGTCTTCCCGATCCTGAAGTCCATCCACTGGAGTCTGCTTTTAAAAGCCGACTGGGGAAAATATGTGGTGGGGATCCCGGTCGTACTTTTTATCATCATGCTGATCACGGGTATTGTACTGTGGTGGCCCAAAAACAAAAAAGCGCGGAAAGGAAGATTCCGTTTCGACTGGAAAAATGTGAAAACCTGGAAACGCAGAAACTACGACCTTCACAACATCCTCGGGTTTTATGCATCCTTCATTGCGCTGCTGATGAGCATCACGGGAATTTACTTTGCCTATCCGTGGGTGAAAAATACTTTCAGCCTGGCACTGTCCGGCTCAATTGAACTGCCGAAAGAAAAGGAAGTGAAATCACCTGATTCACTGCTGATAGAAAACAAAGCAGTCTTTGATCTTACGGCCCGGGAAACAAAAAAGCTTTATGCCGAATCATCAAGTTTCAGAATCCCGCTGAACGGAAAAAATAAAAAAGGAAAAGCATTAAACAATATTCCGGTAACGGTTTACGGTGAAGAAGGAAGGTTTGCCGTGAGAAACCAGCTGGCTTTTGACAAATACTCCGGGAAATTGTTGCTGAACAGGCCGCATCAGGAATTAAATACGGCAGAAAAATATGCCCACGCCAATTATGACATTCATACGGGATCTTACTTTGGGATCACCGGGAAGATCATCTGGTTTATGGCAGGGCTGATCTGCACTTCACTGCCCGTTACCGGATTTCTGGTGTGGCTGGGAAAGAGGAAGAAAAAAGGAATTAAAAAAACATCATGAAAAAAATTATTTTACCGGTAGCTGTTCTGGCTGCCATTACTGTTACGGCACAGCAGAAAGACTCTTTACAGGTGAAAGATGTGGATGAAGTCGTACTGACCGCTTCAAGGAAAAAAGAAAGCATCAAGGAAGTCCCGAGCTCCGTAACGGTTGTGAGCCGGAAACAGATCCAGTCGCAGCTTACCGTCAATTCCGACATCACCAATATTCTACAGTACACCGTTCCCAGTCTGGCTACCAGTTCGGGAATGACCACCAACAGCGGCCAGACGCTCAGGGGAAGACAGGTGCTTGTCCTGATCGACGGCATCCCTCAATCCACCCCTTTACGGAACGGTTCCAGGGATATCCGGTCCATTGATCCGTCCGTTATCGAAAGAATTGAAGTGATCAAAGGAGCCACCTCCATTTACGGCAACGGGTCCGACGGAGGGATTATCAACTACATTACCAGAAGAGCGGGCAGCGACCGCAGGATTTCCGGACAATCGCAGATCGGGGTTACCGGTCAGTTGTACGGCGGAACCCTGGGCATCCGGGCCAGTCAGTTTTTAACGGGAAAGATTACTCCAAAATTTGATTATGCCGCATCCCTGGCTTATGAAAGAACCGGCTATATGAAAGATGCCGACGGTGTCAACCTCAGCCCTACGTCCAGTCCGGCCAAAATGGACAATTACAACGGAATGCTGAAATTCGGGTACAACCTGAACGACAACCAGCGAATTGAAGCGTCCTACATCGGGTATGCGTCAAAATCCGATCTGGATCTCGGCCTTAAAACCGGGAAATACGGCGTAACCCCGACCATTGGCGAAGGTTCTTCAAAAAACCAGGAAACCACGCCGCAGGGAACACCGAGAAACCACAATTTTAAAATCAGCTACGACAACCGGAATCTCTGGAAAGGTACGGCTTTGAACATCAGCCTGTACCTGCAGGATTTCCGGACGGTCTACGGATACAGCGATACCTTCCTGAACGGCGGCCAGTCCAACGTCATTTCAAAGAAGAAAGGCGCGAGATTCAATTTCGATACCGAACTTTGGAATACCCGGAATTCCCAGGGAGAAGTAATTTACGGAGCCGACATCTTGAATGACAAGACCGTACAGAAACTGGAAGACGGCCGGTACTGGACGCCGGATATGGACATGACCAACATCGCCCCGTTTATGCTCGTAAAAATCGATCTGTTTAAAAAGCTGATCCTGAAAGGCGGGCTCCGGTATGAGAACATCAAAGTAAAAGTAGGTGATTTCAATACCCTTTCCACCATTAAAAACGACGGGACCTTCACCAAAAGTATTTTTGTGAAAGGCGGCGACCTGGAGTACAATGCCCTGGTGGGAAATATCGGGTTCCGTTACAATTTCAATCCGCAAATCAATCTCTTCGGAAGCTTTTCACAGTCCTACTCCATCAATGAGCTGGGAAGAATCCTGAGGACGTCAACCGCAGAGACCATCAATCAGCTGGAGACCAAACCGATTATTGTCAACAATTATGAATTGGGGGCCACCGGACAAATCACCAGATGGCTGAATTACGAAATCACCTCTTATGTAAGTACGTCCAAACTGGGAGCGACCTTTGTTCAGAGCCCCGACCGTTCTCTGATGATCCAGCGTGCTCCGGAAGTGGTGTACGGCGTGGAAGGATTCCTTCAGTTCAGCCCGTTAAACTGGATTAATTTCGGGGGAAGCTACAGCTGGATGGAAGGCATTACCTCCCCGAAAGACGACGGCGATTATTCAACCAAGATCAACAACAGCAGGATTTCGGCTCCAAAAGTCCTGGCCTATGTCCAGGTAAGGCCGGTCCGGGGCTTATCGGTAGGACTCGATATGCTTCATGCCTTTGAACAGGACCGGTTCCAGCCGAATGCAAAAACGGGATTGTACACATACGGTGAAGGAAAGGTTCCGGAATATACGGTCTTCAACTTTAAATCAAGCTATGAAATCAATAAAAACTGGAGGGTTGCTGCAGGAATCGAGAACCTGTTCAACAGGTCTTACCAGCCGGCTATTGCCTGGTGGGCAGCCCGGGACAGCGATTTCGTGAATGCCCTGGGAACAAGGGGAACGCTGATGGTGGAATATAGATTTTAAGCTTGACAGGCTGGAAGAAGGAAGCTGGAAGTCTTTTTAAGAACAGATACTAATAGACTGACCATTAAGCGAATTTGATATTGCCCTGTTTTCATTAATACCTGGTAAAATTCTAACAGGAATAAAATTTTTGTGCTTTGCGCTTACCCGATATTTTACACATATTTTTAAGCAAAATTTCCTTAATTATAAATATTCTAAATAAAAATTAAAATATTATCTTTGCGGGACTTAAGGAAAACATGAGGAAAAAGCATCATCATAAGAAAAAGCCAAGCGCGTTCAAGAAATGGACCGGGAAAATGCATCTGTGGCTGGGCCTCGGCGTAGGATTTCTGATTTTTATTATCTCCATCACCGGTGCCCTGTATGTTTTCAAGGATGAAATTGAGAATGCCACCCGGAAAGACGTTATTTACCATCACGAACAAAATATCGGGCAGAAACAGGCGCTTCCCATCAGGACTCTGGAAAAAGCCGTGGTGGCACAGGTGAAGGAAAAATATCCGGTTCACTGGGTAAATATCCCCATTGACAAAAAAATGTCGTATCTGTTCTACTGGTACGAGCATGATCCAAATGGATGGAATTATTTTGATGAATTCCCGGTGTATAAAGTCGCTTACGTCAACCCATATACCGGAGAAGTCCTGAGGACCTATGATGAGAAAAACGGGTTCTTCCAGATCGTTAAGATGATCCACTGGAGCTATCTGCTGAAGCAGTCGTGGGGAACATACCTGGTCGGGATCCCGGTGATCATTTTCGTCATCATGCTGATTTCAGGAATCATTCTCTGGTGGCCTAAGAACAAAGCGGCCCGGAAACAGCGGTTTTCTTTCAAATGGCAGAATGTAAAAAACTGGAAAAGAAAAAACTATGATTTACACAACGTCCTCGGCTTTTATGCATCTATCTTTGCTTTAATCTTTTCCATCACCGGATTATTCTATGCCTTTTTCTTTGTACAGGCTTCCATCTATTTCATATTCTCAGGCGGGAAAACAGCTTATCCTGATTTTTCCTCCATCCAAACGAAGGCACCCATCGAATTAAGAACGGAAGGCACGCTGGATAAAATCAGCAATACCGTCAAAGCAAAATACCCCGATTCTTACGGATTCTCCCTCGATCTTGGCCATGAACACATGGATGATCATGAACATCCGAACTTTGAAGTGTACGTCAAGCACCTGTCTTATTCCTATCATAAAAGCAGCAGCCTGATCTTTGACGAAAACTCCGGCGAACTGCTTCATACCCATGATATGAAAGACAAAAATTTCGGCGAAAAAGCCGTCGGTGCCAATTACGATATCCATGTCGGATCCATTTTAGGGCTTCCCACAAAGATCATTGCCTTCTTCGTCAGCCTTGTATGTGCTTCATTACCAGTCACCGGCTTTATGATCTGGTGGGGAAGAAGAAAAAAGAAATCCGTAAAAACAGCCTGAATTTTTTTTTCAATAATTATGTTGTTAATCATCCATTAATACAATCTTTTTTATAATTTTAACCTTTTAGAATTTTAGAATAGAATGTCATTAGTAGATTTGTCAAAACACGTTGCGCTCGGAATTGATATCGGCGGGACAAACACCAAATTTGGAGTGGTAAACCACCGGGGGGAAGTCCTGGAAAAAGGAAACATCCGTACCGATGCCTATCCTACCGTAGAAGAATATATCAATGCCCTGTACGAAGCGGTAGCTCCCCTGATCGAAAAACACGGAAATGAAAGGAATTTCGACGGAATCGGTGTAGGCGCTCCTAATGCCAACTACTACACGGGAACCATCGAACAGGCCCCTAATCTTCCTTGGAAAGGAACCATCCCTTTTGCCAAGCTGATAAAAGAGAAATTCGGGCTTCCGTGCACCATTACCAATGATGCCAATGCGGCGGCCATCGGGGAAATGCTTTTCGGCGCGGCACGCGGAATGAAAGATTTTATTATGATTACTTTAGGTACCGGCGTAGGAAGCGGAATCGTAGCCGGCGGAAAGCTGATCTACGGACATGACGGCTTTGCCGGAGAGCTGGGACATACCATCGTAAAACCAGGCGGAAGGAAACACTGGAGCACGGGCTCCGAAGGTTGTCTGGAAGCTTATGCCTCCGCAACGGGGATTGCCATTACGGCCAAGAAAATGAGAGCTGAATTCCCGGAATCCATCCTCAACCAATATCCTGAAGAATCCATCAACTCCAAAACCGTCCATGAATGCGCCCTCAAAGGTGACCCGATCTCCATGGAAGTATTCCGGTATACCGGACAGAAACTGGGAGAAGCCCTCGCCAATTTCGTGATGTTCTCCTCTCCTGAAGCCATCCTTCTGTTTGGCGGGGTAATCAAGGCCGGCGATTTTATCCTGAAACCGACCAAACTCCACATGGAAAGAAACCTGCTGCCGATTTTCAGAAATAAAGTGAAACTGGTCTTCAGTGAACTGGACGAAGCGGATGCTGCCATTTTAGGGGCAAGTGCACTGGTTTGGGAAAAATAATTGAAATCTTATTTAAATAATACAAGCATCCTTTTTCAGGGTGCTTTTTTTGTGCGGATTATTGGATTAATATTGATCAGAGCTTACCTATATCTGAATGGGGCTAAAGCCGGTCATGGAACCTTATCATATAAATGGGCTGAATTCCTATTGATGCCTGCAAGATTCTTTGCATTGAAAATTAGCACACAGGCTGAACCGATGCCCGGATTTTGTTGCGAAATTTTTTCAACGCAAAGATCTATTACAGACCGCTCATTTCAGGAGGCAGGGGCAGACAAGTCTGCTGCACGAAGCGGACGCCAGCTTCATCAATCAGCTTGCTGATTCATGCTTTGCTCCCTTCAGTATGCAGATTTAAGAGAGAAATCTTTGCGTCAAAAACAGCACGCAGATTGAACAGATGATGCAGATTTACTGCTTAAAGCTTCATTAATTTGTCTGATCTATCATCATCATTTGGTTATGAGGCGAATGATGGCGCAGAAATTGAGAAAGTTTTCCTTATTTTTGATAGGTTTTTTCTCCAACCTATTCCCTGAAGAGAAAAATATTTTTAACGACAATAATCAAACGACAATGGACAACAATAATTTAGAACAGATCACTTTCGGAGGCGGATGTTTCTGGTGCGTAGAAAGCTGCTTCAATATGCTGAAAGGCGTACATTCAGCCGTTTCCGGATATTCCGGAGGGCATAAAGACCACCCGACTTACGAAGAGGTGTGTACGGGAGCAACAGGTCATGCAGAGGTGGTACAGATCACCTATGATCCTGCCATTATTTCATACGAACAGCTGATGGATGTTTTCTTCTTCCTGCATGATCCCACACAACTGAACAGACAGGGGAATGATGTCGGCACCCAATACCGTTCCGTTATTTATTACAAAGATGAGGCGGAAAAGGCAAAAGCTGAAGAAGCCATTGAAAAATCCCAGCAGTCCGGAAGATGGGCCGGAACTTACGTCACCGAACTGACCCCATTCGATAAATTCTGGCCGGCGGAACAATACCATCAGGGATATTACAACGAAAATCCTACCCAACCATACTGCAGTGCGGTAGTAGGGCCGAAAATCCAGAAATTCAAGAAGCATTATGGTGAACTGGGCATGCTGAATGCAGAATAATTTAAACAGAACACCTAAGGTAAAAGGCGAAGAGAAAGAATCTCTTCGCCTTTTTTTGTGCAAAATATTTTCAAAACAATAATTAATTGTCGGCAAATTCTTCTTTAGGATGAGTACCGGCATAGGTCTCAATAATGTATCTGGTGGCTATTTTTAACGCTTTTCCATTTTCAGGATGCATTCCATAGTTGGTAAAAAATTCTACATGATTATTGGTTTTATCATACCAAACCTTATGATCGCCATTTTCAATAGTAAGCGTGTCCGGTCTTGTAATCTTTTTCTGATATACAAATACCTCTGGCTTCATAGGCAACATATTAATCTGTGGGCCTATGTAACTGCTGTCTGATGCTATATACCGGTCTTTATCCCAATACATGTAAGGCTTTTCAGTCGCAGGCGTTCCCCAAAGTGATGCGAATCCGAAAGTTGATTTCTTATCTTTAGAAAATACAACTCCACCGGTTACAAGCAGCACCAGAAAGGCCATTTCTACAATACCCATCCCATTTTTCTTCAAAAAATCAGGAATTTTAAAGTATTGTTCATTAGTAATATTGATAACAATTTTTGAAAGTTTTTCGGTTAAAGATTCTTCATCATTATCAACACTCACTTTTACGGTTGTTTTATTTACCTCGTTATTTTCTTTGACAAAAGTTCCTGAAAAATCATCAAAGTTCTTATAACCCAAATACTCACTTAGCATATCTAATCGGTCAGGATTAATTCTAATCTCTTTATTTCCAATCACATAAGCATCATAGTATCTGGAAAAGCTTCTATCATTTATATCAAATCCCATGTCTTCCTTGAAGTATAGCCATAGATATGAAGCTAATCCATTTTTTGTATCCCGTTGGGATTCTTCTTCTGCCTTTTTGAATACCTCAGTAATTAATAGTTTTTTCTTGGACATAATCAGTTTTTTTTAAGGGTATCACAAAATAATTGATTTTTTTCCATTCTGCATTACGGATTTCCGTAATGCCTTTCCTGTCCATTTTCTTGTCAATCGATGTCCTTGTTTTGTCTAACACTCACTTTTCCTTTCGCCGTTACTTTGCCATAGAAATCAGTGAGAAACAAACAATTAAAACAATAGACAAAACCAAAGTTACGAAACTGATTTCAAAAACCGCCAGATAAAACGGAAGAAAAGATCCGGGTTGGGAAGCAGATGTTTCTCTTCCGTTTTTGAAGGTTTACTTCCCAAAAAATTTAAGAAGCGCTTCGAAATTTTTCACGTGTAAAACTATCTGCGATCTGTTTCGCAGGGAAGAACACGAATGCCTCAACAATTAAATTTTTTGACAATGATCGAATTCATTTTGATGCTATTAGGTTTAGCATTCGGACACAATAATGCCAATACGCAATCTTGCAACAACGATAATAACGGAACGGTAACCATTCAGACCACCAATCCGGGAACGGGCACTGACCCGGGAACAGGAACGGATCCGGGAACGGGAGGTTCAGGTGGAGATACAGGTGGAAATACAGGACAAAAGCCTCCATTTTTACCAATCAATCCATAATAATTTTTAATAAAAAAGTGGGAGTAATTAATTATTACTCCCTTTTTCGTAATTTCGAAAAAAAACTACCGTGAAAAAACTAATAATATTTACATTACTATTTTTAATTAATTGTAAAGAAAAAAATCAAACTAATACTTCTGAAGAAGAGAATATTAACTTAGACAAAGCAATAAAATTCCGAAATTCAAATAACGATGATTCAGCTTATGTATATTATACTAAAGCGAAAGAAGATTTTCTAAAAAACAAAAATTATGTTCAGGCAGCTCGAGCGATTACAAATATTGCTATTATAGAATGTGACAAAGGTGACTATTATTCAAGCATAGCCAATTCGATTGAAGTTGAAAAACTTTTATTAAACAATAGTGATCATGCAGCACTTAACATTGCATCAAGCAACTACAATTCCATTGCTATAGCGTCTAAAAATTTAAAAAATTATAACCAAGCAATTTCTTATTACAGGCGTGCAATAAAAACATCCGTTGAAAAAGAGAATTCATTGGCATTTTATAATAATATTGGAGATACCTATTTAGAACAAGGAAAGACTAAAGAAGCTAAATATTATTTCAAGAAAGCTTTACAGACTGGTGATACGTTAGATTATGCTCGAGCCTTAAATAATTTAGCAAGAGCTGGTTTTTTAGAGGATTCATCTTATAATGCCTACCCTTTATTAGAAAAGTCTTTAACAATTCGTAAAAAGTCAAAAGACAATGCCGAAATAAATTCCAGTTTCGCAACTTTATCCGATTTCTATTCAAATAAGGATCAAAATAAATCTTTACTTTATGCAGATTCAATGTATTCCGTTGCTTTAAAGAATAAAAGTCCAGATGATCAATTGGAAGCATTAAATAAAATAATTCTTTTAAATAATAAGACTTATAAACAAAATTTTAATCGATATATAAATTTAAGAGATAGTCTACAAACTTCACGTAATAATGATTTTCAAAGATTTGGTCTGATAAAATTTGATGTCGAGAAGCAAAAACGTGAAAATGAGGAATTAAAAAATGAAAATTTTCAACAAGGATTAATTGTTTCATTATTAGCACTAACATTAGTTACCGGTATTTTCTGGTATAAAAAAAGAAAGAAAAGACTTCAGCAGGAAAAAGAACTCGAAGTCAAAAACACGCAGCTTAAAATGTCCAAACGGGTACATGACGTAGTGGCCAACGGGATTTACCAGGTGATGGCCAAGATTGAAAACCAGGAAGATTTTGACCGGAACAGAGCACTGGACGAACTGGAATACGTGTATGAAAAATCGCGGGACCTTTCTTATGAGAAAGCCGGTGAAGAAAAGGAATTCAGCCAGGAGATTTCGGAGCTGATTGCCGGATTTAACAATGCCACGGTAAAAACCTTTACGGCAGGCAATGACCCTTCAATCTGGGAAAAAGTGCCTCCGGCGGTAAGAGAAGAAGTTTATCAGATGATCCGCGAACTGATGGTGAATATGAAGAAACACAGCCAGGCCACCCATGTCGCCGTTAAATTTGAAAAGACCGCCGGGACGGTTGACATCCAGTACAAAGACAACGGCGTCGGGATTTCCGGGGACCTTATTTATAAAAACGGCTTACGGAATACGGCTTCCCGTATTGAAGCCATCGGCGGGACGATTACTTTTGACACGAAAATTGAAAAAGGGCTGAAAGTAAACCTTTCCTTCCCTGCTTCGTAACCGTTTTGTTATGTTTAAAAAAGTATTAATCGTGGAAGACCAGGAAGTCGCCAACCTGGGCATCATCCGGGCCATGGAAGAACTATCTGTTCCCAGGTTTGAATTTGTAACGTATTGCGATGAAGCCCTGCAGAGAATGAAAACTGCAGCGGCAGAAAACAAATCCTACGACCTGCTGATTGCCGATCTTTCTTTTGAAAAAGACCACATCCGCCAGGATCTGAAAAGCGGTCAGGAACTGATCCTGGAAGCGAAAAAATTCCGGCCTGAATTGAAAGTAGTGGTGTTTTCCGTAGAAAAGCGCGCACAGGTTATTGACGATCTTTATAAAATCTATGGCATCAACGGGTTTGTGAGCAAAGCCAGAAATGACGGAAAAGAACTCAGAAATGCAATTGAAAGGATTTTTAAAGGAGAAATCGTCATGTCGCAGGATATTTTAAATGCCATCCGCAATATTCCTTTTGCCCTGAATACGTATGATCTCAAATTGCTGGAACTGCTGGCCAAAGGATCCAAACAGAGCGAGATTCAGACCTGCCTGAAAGAACAGCAGATGCAGCCGCACAGCATCCGCTCCATCGAAAAGCGGCTGAATGAGCTCCGCGACAGCTTCGGGGCGAAAAATAATATTGAGATGATTGTAATCTGTAAAGACATCGGACTGATCTGATTTAAAAAGACCGGCCTGCCCATTTTTTTCGCTGTTTTACGTGAACCCGTAATGGCGGAATGATAAATGCTTTTACTTTTGAGGTCTTAAACCTATGTTTCTAATTAAACCAAATAACCATGTTCAAAAAAATTTTAATTGCCGAAGATCATGAAAGCATCAATATCTCCGTCCGGAAAACCCTGGAAGACCTGAATATCCCGACGGTAGACTACGTGTACTACTGTGATGATGCCATCGGAAAGATCCAAAAAGCCCTGAGGGAAGAACAGCCCTACGACCTGCTGATCACCGATCTTTATTATGAAGAAGACCACCATACGCAGACCCTTAAAGACGGGAAGGAACTTATTGAAAAAGCAAAAGCGCTGCAACCCGGTCTGAAAGTAATCGTCTTTTCCGCCGAACGCAAATCCGGTGTCATTGAAAATCTCTTCTCCGATTATCACATCAACGGCTATGTGGGAAAAGCCCGAAACGATTCCAAAGATCTGAAGAAATCCATCGCCTCCGTCTACATCGGCGAAAATTACCTGTCGTTTGATCTTAAGCAGGAAATGAAGAAATTCAACAATTACGAATTTTCCACCTACGATATTGTGATTGTTTCCCTGCTCTCGAAAGGCGTGCTCCAAAAAAACATTCCGGTCCATCTGGAAGAAAAGAGCATCCGCCCTTCCAGCCTCAGCAGCGTGGAAAAAAGACTCAACAGCCTGAAGGAAGACCTCAGCGTGAATAGCAACGAGCAGCTGGTCGCCTTCTGCAAAGATCTCGGGATCATCTGAAACCCCTTCATTCACTCATAACCTTTCAATTCTTTTGGAAGGTTTTTTTATTTTTTGCCCGTTTTACGGTTTTCCGTAAAAATTACTCCTTAAAGCGTGATACTTTTGGAAGGTAAAACAAAACAATCATGGAATACAAAGTAATCCCTTTTGTGGCAACAGCGAACCAAAACAACATGAGTTCTAAAAATATTGCCGAACAATTAGATCAGTTAATAAAAAACAATACAGTAGATGGCTGGGAATATGTAAGGCTCGAAAGTGTTTCCACCTATATCCAGCCGGTGGAAGGCTGCTTTGGAAACACAGAAAAGCCAGGCTATATGACTTCTTTTCAAATGGTCGTATTCAGTAAAAAAGAAGATGAAAAATCTCCTGCTCCTTCTTATTAAAATGTATTGGCGGATGATTCATCCGTCGAAAAGAAGAAAATGCATTTTCAGAACAAGCTGTTCGAAACATGTGTATGAAAAAACTGCAGAAGAAGGATTTATTTCAGGACTAAAAGCTTTGAAATACCGCTTCAAAAACTGCAGATCCGGAGCCGGGATTATAGAGCACCCAACAGGAGAAATATATATTATCCTGCCTAACCGGAGGATTCTGAATGAACCAGAAATTTCAGAACGATTTATTAAAAATAAAAATCAATAACCATGGGAAAATTTGTCATTACCCGAAGGGTAAACCAGGAGTATCAGTTTAATCTGAAAGCCGGAAACAGCGAAATTATTTTAACCAGCGAAGGCTATGTTCAGAAAGGATCCTGCCACAAAGGAATTGAATCAGTAAGAGTCAATTCGCAGGATGATTCCCGATATGATAAGAGAACGGCCGTTAACGGGAAAGTATACTTTGTTTTAAAAGCAAGAAACGGCGAAATTATCGGCAAAAGCCAGTTGTACAGTTCAAAATCCGGCATGGAAAGCGGAATTGCTACCGTAAAATTTAATGCACATACGGCAGAAATCATTGATGAAACCTTAAAAACCAGTGAGTATGGATCTTAAAATTAAACTTGAGCAGCTGCATCAGAGAGTGGTTGGGCTGAAAGACCAGATCGGAACGGAAGAAGCGACCAAAAATGCTTTTGTACTGCCCTTCATCCAGATTTTAGGCTATGATATTTTCAATCCTACCGAAGTTGTTCCGGAGCATGTCTGTGATATCGGGACTAAGAAAGGAGAGAAAGTAGACTATGTAATCCGGCACAACAACGCACCGATCTTTATCATAGAGTGCAAGCACTGGAAAGAAAGTGCTGACGCCCACAATTCTCAGCTTCACCGCTATTATCATGTTTCAAAAACCCGGTTTGGCGTTTTGACCAACGGAATTGTCTATAATTTCTATACCGATCTGGAAAAGCCGAATATCATGGATGAAAAGCCATTTTTCACCATTAATATCGAAGACATTAAAGATAGTTCCATTAAGATCCTGGAAAAATTCACCAAGAAGGATTACAATCTTGAAGAAATCCTTGATTCTGCGGAAGCCCTGAAATACATCAAAGCGATCCGTAAAGAATTTGAAAAGGAAATAGAAAACCCTTCGGATGAAATGGTCAAGCTATTAGTGAGCCGTTTTTTTGACAAACCGATAACGGCGAACCGAATGGTTCCTTTTAAGGAATATACGAAAAAAGCCCTTACCACTTCGATCAATGAGTCGATCAGTTTCAGGCTGAAATCCGCTCTAAGCATCAATGAACAGATCGAGAAACAGGATGATGCGGTGAAAACCCAGCAGCCTGTTGATGAAAACAATGAATCGAAAATTGTAACCACCGAAGAGGAACTGGAAGGCTTTCAGATTGTAAAAGCCATCTTACGGGAGAAAATTCCTTCTACCAGAATTGCTTATCGCGATACGCTATCGTATTTTGGGATCCTATTGGACGACAACAACCGGAAACCGCTCTGCAGGCTTCATTTTAATACAAATAACAAATACCTGGAAACTTTCCATAACGGAAAGGAAGCCGGCGAAAAAATATTGCTGGGCAACCTGGATGAAATTTATAATTACCGTGATAAACTCCTGATGACCCTGGAGAACTATAACTAAACTGATAACCATGAAAAAACTAATATCCTTCATCATAATTACCTTCAGTGCATCTATCTTAAATTCATGTTTCAAGGCCAACGACAACGTAGGCCATGACGCTAGATGTACCGGCTCTGCTTACTGTTCTGCCTGTACCAATTGTTCAAGGTGTGGACATTGCGGCAGCGGCGGAACCTGCGGAGCATGTAGTGGAAAATCTTCCGGAAGAAATTCGTCTTCCGGAAACTCTACCAAAAGAGACCGTTCCGAAAAGCATACAACCTCAAAAACGAAATCCAGTAAGCCGCCAAAAGTTCTTATTGACCGAGTAAACATCAATATCAATTCAAACAACAGATATTTTGCAGGGGTTGCGGCAGTCAGAATTTATGAAAAACCTTCTGACAAGTCCGATATCATAGTTACTGTTACAAAAAATGCACGGCTGATTAAGCTTCAAGAGATAAAAGACTGGTATAGAGTAAAGGTAGAGTCGAGTGGGAAAACGGGATACGTTAGGCGTAAAGATGTAAAATGAAAATTCGCATTTTAAAGATAACCGTATTATTTCTTCCGGTACTGTTAGGAGGTATTATTTATGTCATATTCAGAACAGAAAAATTGATTATGTTTCGCTGGTTTGAATGTTTAAATATTTCCCAGGAAATTTTTGCTTTAAAAAAATATTCTAATAATTATGTTCTTCCGGATTGGTTTATCTTCAGTCTTCCTGACGGTCTTTGGATCTATTCATATACAAGTATTTTATTAGAAATCTGGAAATACTCAATAACAAAACAAAATTTATTCTGGATTTTCAGCATACCTATAACTGCGATATTGTCTGAATTTTTTCAATTTTTTAAAATCATTCCGGGAACTTTTGATTTTACAGATGTAATATTTTACTTGATTGGAATAATGATCCCTTTTATATCTCAACAAAAACAATTTAATACTGAAAAATTATGAAAAACTATAAGCACTTTATTTCAGCAGGCTTGTTCTTGCTATTTCTCTTTATTGCATTTGGCAGTATGGATGATAATAAAAGTAAAACCTCATCATATGAAAGTCTGAGATCTTTTAAAGATTCTGATATACATCCACAGGAATTAGAGGTAGAAAGCACAGATCCTAAAAAAGAAGCAATAATTATCCGGCTAAAGGAAAAAGCAAAAAAAGATTGGCCAAATGACTATTCTACTCAGGAATTTTGGATTAATGAACAAATTGAAGCCTATGATTATATGGAAACGATTGAAGATAACCCTATAAAACAGCAAGCTCAAAAAGATTGGCCATTGGATTTCAGTACGCAGAAGTTCTGGTATGAAGAACAAGTTGAAGCCAAAAAGAGAATAGAATGACCCCTTTAAAAATATTTCCCACCTTTTGTGCGTTGTGTTGTTTCATCGGTATTTTCAAGCTTCCTATTGAATATTATACTTTTCTTAGAATTCTCGTTTCCGCCGGAGCTTTACTGGTTTTATACCATACGATAACTTCGAGGCTGCCTTATTTCAGTATCGTATTTCTTGCCATCCTCATTCTTTTCAATCCTGTTTTCCCTATTTATCTCTACCGGAAAGGCATCTGGATTCCGATTGATACCATAACGGGAATTCTGTTTCTGCTGATCAATTTTATTGAAAAACAAACACCTGAAAAAGAAGAGGAAATTACCGAAAAGACACAGGAACACGCCTTACCGATACACCAGAGAGCTGTTGCCAGAGACAGAATCATTAACCCTAAAAAACTAAAAGAACAATAACCGTATGGAAAACAATCACATAACGGAAAACCTCAAAGCTCACTTCTTAAGGCTTTATCAAATGGCTGTCTGTGACGATGATTTCAGCGCACTGGAATTGAAAATGCTCTACAAATGTGCTGAAGAAAGGGGGATTTCCTCTAGAAACCTGGATGAAATTTTGATGAACCCGATTAATTTAAAATCCTGGGTGCCACAGACCATTGAAGAAAAAGTAGATTATCTCTATGATCTTACCGCTATGATCTGGGCAGACGGCACGGTTTCCCCGAATGAATATTCTGCTCTGCAGAAATATGTGGTTATGTTCGGATTCCTGGAAGAAAATACAACAGCTATCGTAGACTATCTTATTGAAGCTGTAAAAACCGGAAAAAACAAAAGTGAAATTTTATATGAACTCAAAAACTAAGCATTATGGATACATCCAACATAAAAAATTTATTCCGGCTGAAGCCGGCTCCTGCAGAACCAGCACAGGAAGCGCTTCCCAAAGCCGAAGCGAACCCTGATGATGAATCTTTTGAAGAAAGCAGGAGAAGAACCTATCATGAATCGGGATACCGTGACAGTTCGCGTACCAGCGGAAACCACTCTACCCTTTCCATCTGCCTGGATGCGGTATATTCCAAATTCCAGAATGAAGAAAAAGAAATGGTCGAAAAACAGCAGAAGCTGAAAGAATCTTACGTTAATGAACAAAAAAACAGGGAAACGGAAATCAAGGCATTAACGGTCTCACAAGAAACCCGGGAGGAACAGCTGAAAACAAAGAACACAGAAATTGAAAACCATCAGCATACCATTGAAAACTTAAAAGCTGAAATCCTTGATCTGCCAAGAAATCCTGAAAAGTACAATGTGAAAGCGGGAAGAGGAGCTTCTGCCAAATTCTGGATCGGCACAATTCTACTGATTCCTATCACTTTATATCTTGCTACTTTTTATATATCAACCTCATATTCAGCTTTTTTTAAAAGTTTTGATGCAAAAAGTACGGTTATCCAAAGTGTATTGGATGCCAATGCCTGGATGAAAGCGTGGAATGACGGTTTTATTGAAGTGGCATTCGTCACCCTGATTCCATTTGTTTTTTTAGGATTAGGATTTCTGATTCATATGTTCGGAGAAAATAAAACCAAAATCAATTATATAAAACTGACTTTGCTGTTTATTGTAACCTTCATTTTCGATGCTATTTTAGCTTATGAAATCGAGTCAAAATTATACGAACTAAACAAGATTTTTGAGTCTCCTCCATTCGATCTAAAAATCGCTTTTACAAAGATTCAGTTCTGGGGAATTATCTTCGCGGGATTCGTTGTATATGTTATCTGGGGGCTGGTATTTGATTTTATCATGAAAGAGCACCGGGAAAAAGACAGGATTAAAAACGAGCAGGAAATCCGACAGAAAAAAGTAGAATTCTTTCAGGAAAAGATCAACACATTAAAAAAAGAAATTGAAGAGATTATAGCCAATATCGGGAATACTAAAGAAGTCATTATCAAAACCCGTGGCAGGATTGAAGAACTGCAGAACATCATAGACGGCGTTATTATTCCTACCAAAGATTATAAACTCTATGCTTCGGAATATGTACAGGGCTGGATTACATTTATCGGAGAAAAAATTGCTGTTTCCAAAACGGAAAAGCAAACCATGATCGACAGCTGTATCGACACCTACAATACGAATCTGGAGACCGTTGGAGCCAATTCGGATAACCAAAACCTGGTTTATTTATCATCTTTATAATCTTGTTATATGAAAAAAATATTTTACTTATTACTAATCTTTTTTTTGATTTCTTCGTGTAAAAAAGAGGAAATAACAACAGAAGAAAAGATAAAAGACTCAATTATTGCTGATACAAATAACATCAATGTCAGCATTTTGATCGACCTGTCAGACAGAATAGATCCCAGCACCAATCCTAATCCTGCGATGCCATATTTTCAAAGAGATACCGAATACATCAAAGCCATTGAAAAAGGATTTCTCAATCACATGAAATCCAAAAGAATTATCACCTATGACGATCAGATGCAGGTGTTTTTTAATCCTGAGCCTTCCGATCCCAAGATCAATGATTTCACAAAAGAACTAAAGGTTTCTTTTGATAAAAATACATCGAAAGATTATTTTGCATCTGTTGAAAAAAGATATTTCGAAATTCCGTCATACATTTATCAATCGGCCATTAAGGACGGAAAGTATGTAGGCTCCGACATCTGGGAATTTTTTAAAAATAAAGTAAAAGACTATTGTATAAAAGGTGATAAAAGGAACATTCTCTTTATTTTAACAGATGGATATATGTATCATGAAAACACGAAGTTTACGGAAGAAAATAAAACTTCTTATCTGACCGGAAAATTAATAAAATCGAATAATCTTAATACTTCAGATTTTAAAAACACCATAGAAAAGAACAAATACGGTTTTGTAAAAGCCAATGATAACCTGAGCAACCTTGAAGTGATTGTCTTGGGGATTAATCCCGAAAAAGGAAATCCTTTTGAAGAAGCGGTTATCAAAGAATATTGGGAGAACTGGTTTAAAGATATGAAAATTAAAAACTACCAGATCAAATCCGCCGATCTGCCTTCCAATCTGGAACCGATTATTCTTAAAGCTGTTGCGGGAAAATAAAAAACACACTTCTATATACTCATTAAAAAAGCGAAGATCAGCCCTTCGCTTTTTTTATTTTCTCAGCATCTCCGTATGCGGGATGTCGTCTTCCAGGTACTTCCTGCCGGTATCTTCAAAACCGAATCCGCTGTAGAACCGCAGCAGGTAGTCCTGTGCGGAAATACGGATCTCCGAAGTACGGAAACGGTTCTCGATGGTCTGTACAGCATAGGCAATCAGCTGTCTGCCCAGGTTTTTTCCTCTCGCCTTTTCGGTGGTAAGGACCCTTCCGATAGACGCTTCATCATATTTGATCCCCTTATCAAAAATCCTGCAGTAAGCCAGTATTTCACCGTTTTCTTCTGCCCACAGGTGAATGGCTTTCTGGTCGTATCCGTCCAGATCCGGATACGGGCAGTTCTGTTCTACGACAAAAACGTCAATTCTGGCTTTGACAACGGCATACAGCTCGGGAACCGTCAATTCGTCAAACGTTTTTATTTTCCAGATTATCTTACTCATCGAAGCTTACACTGTTATTGATGAGGAATTCGTTGGTCTTTTGGATGAAATGCAGGATTTCGTCACAGCCTTCCTTCTTTTCGGCCGACGTAACATAAATTTCCGGCAGGTCTTCCCAGGTTTTATGCAGTTCCGCTTTGTAATGTTCCACATTCTGTATCGCAGTATTCGGCTTCAGCTTATCCACTTTCGTGAAAACGATAGAAAAAGGAACTCCGCTTTCCCCGCACCATTGGATGAATTCCAGATCGATGGCCTGAGGCTTGTGACGGGAATCCACCAGCACGAAAAGATTAACCAGGTTTTTCCGGTTCAGGATATAGTTGGTAATCAGCTTTTCGAAATCCTTCCGGATCGATTTGGAAACTTTCGCATAGCCGTATCCCGGTAAATCGGTCAGGTACCAGTTTTCATTAACTAAAAAATGATTGATAAGCTGCGTTTTTCCGGGCGTTCCTGAAGTCTTCGCAAGATCCTTATGGTTCATCATTGCATTGATCAACGAAGATTTCCCTACATTTGACCTCCCGATAAAAGCATATTCCGGCATGTTGGGTTCCGGACATTCCTGCCATTTTCCGCTGCTTTTTACAAACGTTGCTGTTTTAATAACCATTTCTTTGCATATTTAATTCGTCAAATATCGTAATAAAATAAACGACATAAAAACTTAAGTCCTGATCCGTGCAATTTTAAGAGGCATTTCATTAGCAGGTAAGGCAGACCCCCATAGCTTTTTAAAACCTATGGGGTCGTATTTAAGCCTTTAAAACAGAGCAGGAAGTAAAAATTTACTTCCTGCCTTACTTTTTAAACTTTATCTTTCAGCCAGCGGTACAGAATCTCGTTGAATTCATCCGGCTTTTCCATCATGGCTGCGTGACCGCATTTATCGATCCAGAAAAGTTCCGAATCCGGAATAAACTTATGCATGTCTTGAGCCACTTCAGGCGGTGTTACATTATCATTCCTTCCCCAGATCAGGCAGGTCGGCGTTTTGATCTTCGGCAGATCATTCAGCATATTGTGTTTGATGGCACTTCTGGCCAGCATCACGGTCTTTATTCCTTTCATCCGGTCGTTTACCACTGCAAAAACCTCGTCTACAAGGTCTTCCGTGGCTACCGAAGGATCATAAAAGACCTCTTCAGTTTTCTTTCTGATATAGGAACGGTCGTTCTTTCTCGGGAAACTGTCCCCGAAGGTCCTTTCGTATAGCCCTGAACTTCCCGTAAGTACAAGATTTTTCACCAGATCCGGCCTTGCCAGCGTCAGGATAAGCCCCACATGGCCACCCATCGAATTTCCGACAATGGTAGCAGGACCCTTCACATGGGTTTCCAGGAATTTGGCAATATACTTTGCCAAAGTCGTCAGATTGGTATTAAGTACCGGCAATTCGTAGATCGGTAGCTGGGGAACATACACTTTGAATCCCCTGTCTGAAAAAAAATCCACCATCTTATCGAAATTGCTCAACCCACCCATTAAACCGTGCAGCAGCACCAATGGATGTCCCTCTCCCGCCTCTATAAAGGTATATTTCTTTTCTTTTTTTGTACTAAATATCATAAAATGCCTTAATCAAGCCTTGCAAAAATACAAATTAAACCTCAAAAATATTTTGAATACTCTAATTTAAAATAAAAATAATATACCAAACTCGTTTTTCTTCACTTTTTTGTGAAACTCTTTTGTATGGGGCAAATAATACTTCCTTCAATCGTCATCATATCAGAATATTAACCCCCTGAAATTAAATCTTTAATAAAACTTATTAACATTAAGGCAAAAAGTGGTAAAAAGTGGGAGGATTTAGAAATTATTATATAAATTTGTCCCAAATGAAAAGTTTCATTGGAACATATGAGTGTAAAATTGACGACAAAGGCCGCTTAAAAGTTCCTTCATCTTTAATTAAACAGATGGAAAACTTCGACGATAAGGCGTTTGTAGTCAAAAGATCCGTGTTCCAATCCTGCCTGGAAGTGTATCCCATGAATGCGTGGGATAAGATGATGGGCAAGATCAATAAGCTAAATCGTTTTGTAAAAAAGAATGCTGATTTCATCAGAATGTTTACGGCAGGAGTAAAAACAGTAGAATTGGATAATGCAGGAAGGCTGCAGATTTCAAAAGACCTCACGGTTTTCGCCGGTCTTCAGAAAGACATTGTGATTACCGGGGCAGGCGAACTTTTCGAGATCTGGGATAAAGAAGCCTATGAAAAAGTTATTTCCATAGATGAAGCCGATTTTGCCAGCCTTGCCGAAGATGTCATGGGCTCTTTAGATGAAGAATAACCGCCGGTAAGGCGATAAAAAAACACACCTTAAGCATGTATCATAACCCCGTTTTGTTGAAGCAGAGTGTTGATGATTTGGTAACGAATCCGGACGGAATCTATGTAGACTGTACTTTTGGTGGCGGAGGCCATTCAAGAGAAATATTGAGCCGGCTTTCGGACAAAGGAAAACTGTTCAGTTTCGATCAGGATCTTGATGCGTTGAAAAATACCATCGACGATCCCCGGTTTACGCTGATCAATCAGAATTTCAGGTTCCTGGAAAATTCGCTGCTGATTTACGGAATTTCCCGGGTTGACGGGGTTCTGGCCGATCTGGGCGTTTCTTCCCACCAGTTTGATGAAGCCGACCGGGGCTTCTCAACAAGGAGCAACGCACCGCTGGATATGAGAATGAACGTGATGCAGGGGCTTGATGCCAAAAGAGTGATCAACGATTATGATGAAGAACAGCTTGCCGACATCTTTTATTATTACGGCGAACTGAGGGAAGCCAGGAAACTGGCAAGGGACATCGTTCATCACCGGAAAATAAAAAGCATCAACACGACGGAAGACCTGAAAAAACTGTTCAGCTACCTTCCGCCGCATAAAGTGAATAAATTTTATGCCCAGCTGTTCCAGGCAATCCGGATTGAAGTCAACCAGGAGCTGGAAGTTTTAAAGGAAATGCTGGTCCAGGCCTACAATGTTTTAAAACCCGAAGGAAGGCTGGTCGTAATTTCCTACCATTCCCTGGAGGACCGTTTAGTAAAGAGATTCCTGAAAAACGGAATGTTTGAGGGCGAGCCCGAGAGAGACATTTACGGAAATTATAAAAAAGCATTTGAGCTGGTAAAGAGCAAAGCCATCGTTCCCGATGAAAGCGAGATCGAAGAAAACTCGAGAGCAAGAAGTGCTAAAATGAGAACAGGCATTAAAGTGTAAAAAAGTGAATGGTGAATGGTCAATCGTGAATTTAAATTGACCATTCACAAGCAAAGCGGATTCACTGCGAAGCAAATTGACAATAAATTGGCAAAAAGAGCAACAACAAACCGTCCTCAGAAGAAACTGACTTTTATAGACATTATAAAAGGCAATTTTCTGAACCGTGACGAGATCAAAATACATTATAAGTATTTCCTGCTGTTGTTTGTGCTGATGATGGCGATGATTTATACCAATCATCTCGTCAATAAAAAAATTAAAATCGTAAACGCGCTAAAAGAAGAAACGGAAGAATATAAATCGCGGAACGCTTACGCACAGAGTAAGCTGATTAAAGTAAAAATGGAATCGGAACTGGGGAAGGAAGTTGCACGGGACTCACTGATGACTTTGGAAAACCATCCTCATAAACTGCTAATCAAACTGGACAGTACAGATGCAAAAGCAAAATGAATATGACAACAAGCGTAAGAAAACTTTACGTTGGGGCTACCTCTTTGCAGTGGTGGCTTTGTGCGTATTTACCCTTTTCCTTGCCCGGATTGTCATCCTCCAGAATACCAATGTCCAGGAAATCAAAGACGATTACATCAACAAAAACTACCGCGAAGCAACATTAAAGGCCGCCCGGGGTAACCTGTTTGCCTCCGACGGCTCCATTCTTGCCACCACCGTGATGCGTTACGACATCTATCTGGATTTCAAGACCATGAAAGATACGGTGTACACCAACAACATCGGGGCTTTGAGTGACTCTTTAAGCAAAATGTTCGGGAAGCCGAGAGGCGAATTCAGAAAGAAATTCGACGAGCAGCGAAGGAAGAAGAACCAGTATTACACTCTGATAAAAGGCCTGGACTTCGACCAGTACGACCGGATCCGCAAGTTTCCGATATTCAAAAAGGGAAAAAACAAAGGAGGGTTCATTGTAGACAGAAACTACAAAAGAGAACTTGCAACGACGGAGATCGGAGCCGGAACCATCGGGATGGATGACGGCGTACACACCGCCGGACTGGAAGGTGCCTTTTCAAAATATTTAAGGGGAACCGACGGAAAAAGACTGGAACAGCGGATCAACTCTTCCCAGTGGAAACCGATCGACTTCTGGAAAGTTCAGGAACCGATTGACGGTGAAGATGTCTACACGACTTTAGACCTCAGGATTCAGGACATTGCCCATTCCGCCTTGCAGAAACAGCTGATTAATTTCGAAGCGAAACACGGAACCGTAATCGTTATGGAAGTGGCCACCGGGAAGGTTCGTGCTATGGTCAATCTGAGAAGAACCGACGAAGGCGATTATGTAGATTCCTACAACTATGCCCTGAAAGACAATATTGAGCCGGGCTCCACTTTCAAAACCATTTCGCTTCTGGCCGCCATGGATGACGGCTTTATTGATGAAAATACAACGGTAGACGTAGGAAACGGTGTCTGGGTATATGCCAAGCAGAGAATTTCCGACGGCCACGGCCACGGAATATACGACATCAGTGATGTACTGGCCAAATCCAGCAACGTTGGTTCAGCCAAATTAATTACGAAATATTACGCAGAAAAACCGCAGATTTTCCTAGACCATTTAAGGCGCTGGAAACTTTTCGACAAAATGGACATCGAGCTTCCGGGAATTACCAAACCGAGGTTCGTAACACCGGAAAGCAAAAGATGGAATCCTGCCGCTCTGGCATCGCTTGCGTACGGCTATGCTTCCAACATCAATTTATTGCAGCTGGCCACTTTCTACAATGGGGTTGCCAACAACGGAAAAATGCTGAAGCCGCTTTTCATCGATAAAATTATGAAAGACGGCAAAACATCCTATACGGCCAAACCGGAAGTGATGGTCAGCAAAATGGCGTCTGAAAAAGCCATCAGAATGATGACCCACGCCCTGACCAAAGCGGTTGAAAAAGGTACCGGGAAAAGTATTTTTACCCCCAACCTGAAAATGGCCGGAAAAACGGGAACCGCAAGATTTGAATACTGGCTGCCCGGCCCTATGAAGTACCGTGCGTCATTTGCCGGCTTCTACCCTGCCGACAACCCGAAATATACCTGCTACGTGATGATCAGCGAACCGAATACCGCAAAAGGTTTTTACGGAGCTACCGTTGCCGCCCCGGTATTCAAGGAAATTGCAGGAAAGACGTTTCTGAAAACGCCTCAGAATGTTGAGAAAGAAATGCTGGTGGACAAAAAAGTAAACCTCAATAAAATGGTCGAACCCAATGTAAAAGTTGCCGTCAACCACAAGCAGATGCCCAATGTCGTCGGATTAATCGGTAAAAATATAATCCCGCAGCTGGAAAACCTCGGTTACCGTGTCGATTACAAAGGTGTCGGCAGGATTACGGAACAGTTCCCGACCGAAGGCACAACCATCAGTAAGAACCAGAGGATTTATTTATCCCTGCAGAATTAAAACCAGTCCGGAAAGGACAACCCGAAAAAAAAGGATAAAAACAGAGTATTAAAAAGATAAAGCATCAGATACATGCAGCTAAATGAATTATTAAAAAGAATCCCGGTAATGGAAATCCTAGGCAATGACAGCCGGGAAGTTTCCGGACTGGTCTTCGACAGCAGAAAGGTGACGGAAAACTCTTTGTACATAGCTATGAGAGGAACCGTAGTGGACGGACATTCATTTATTGCAGCATCGGTGGAAAAAGGGGCAAAAGCCATTGTCTGTGAAGAATTCCCTGAAAACCCGGATGAAACCATCACGTATGTGAAAGTAAAAAATTCATCCATAGCTTTAGGGCAGCTGGCTTCCAATTTTTACGGGAACCCTTCCGAAAAATTAAAACTGATCGGAGTAACAGGGACCAACGGAAAAACATCAGTAGCCACTTTGCTGTTTGATGTTTTCAAAAATTTAGGCTATGATTCCGCGTTATTATCTACGGTTGAAATCAGGATTGCCGGTGAGGTTATTCCTGCCACCCACACGACACCTGATGTTATTACCATCAATAAAATCCTTGCCCAGGCCATTGAGGAAGGCTGTGAATTCGCCTTTATGGAAGTAAGCTCCCACGGGATTGCCCAGAACAGAATCGAAGGGCTTCACTTTTCGATAGCCGGGTTTACGAATCTCACCCACGACCATCTGGATTATCATAAAACATTTGACGAATATTTAAAAACGAAGAAAAGGTTTTTTGATGAACTGGGCCCGACTGCCGTTGCCATTACCAATATCGATGATAAAAACGGGATGGTCATGCTTCAGAACACCAAGGCTGAAAAGAAATCTTACGCCATGAAGACCATGGCCGATTACCACGGGAAACTTCTGGAAGTGGATTTCAACGGCATGCTGCTGAACTTCAACGGAAAAGAATTCTGGACGACCCTTACCGGAAAATTCAATGTCTATAATTTATTGCTGGTATTCGGGATTGCCTCGGAGCTTGGCTTTGAACAGGAAGAAATCCTTCAGGCGATCAGTCAGCTGAAAAGGGTTTCCGGAAGATTTGAGACCTTTAAGTCGGACGGAGGGATTTTCTTTATCGTGGATTATGCCCATACCCCGGATGCCCTGGAAAATATCCTGGACAGCATCAACGATATCCGGACCAAAAACGAAAGATTAATTACCGTTTTCGGTTGCGGCGGCGACAGGGATCATGCCAAAAGACCTGAAATGGGGAATATTGCCACTAAGAAATCGACCTTGGCGATTATCACATCAGACAATCCGAGAACGGAAGATCCGGCAGCCATCATCAAAGAGATTGAAGCGGGTGTTGAACCTCAGCACTTCAGTAAATACACTTCCATTCCAGACAGGCATAAAGCCATCAAAATGGCCATTAAATTTGCAGAACCGAAAGATATTGTTCTTGTAGCCGGTAAAGGCCATGAAAATTATCAGGAAATCAATGGTATAAAGCATCATTTTGATGATAAGGAAACAATTAAGAAACTATCACAATTAATGGGAAAATAAATGAAAGCACAAAATAAAATAAGTCCTGAAAAATATATTGTTACAAAATCGAGAACACTTGAAATAAGCCGGTGCTTCCTGATCGGAAATACTGAAACAGGAAAACTGCAGGTTATTATTTCCAGAAAGCATAAAACGGGAAATATCACGGTAGGATTCTATCTTGTCGACCTCTGGTGCCTGGGAATAAAAGATTCATTCTTCGACTTCAATTTAACGGAATCCGATTTCAACTTACTTTTGGAAACAATGTATGATGCGGCAGATCTTACCGAGGTCGATTACGTAAAGGCTCACAACATCATTTATGCGGCTTATGAATATGCGCTGGATCTGGGAATAAAGCAAAGCCCGGTTTTTGAAAACACAACAAAATATTTACTTGAAGAGGATAACGACGATATTCCGCTAATTGAGATCGAATGCGGAAGAAACGGCAGGCCATTTTACGAGCAGGGCATCGAATCAGCTTCTGAAGCAAATAAAATCATCAGAACACTGGAGAAAAGCGTAGGAAAAGACGGTTTCGATTACCAACTTTTGAATCAGAATCATTTTGAGACCGAAGACCTTCTTAACGGATTGGAGTCGATGATGGATATTCAGAAAAAATATGAAGCCTACACCCTGGAGGAACTGCAGCAGGAATATCTTACCTTTTCTTCCGAGGAAAGGCTCAATCCGGAACAGGCCCCTTTCAATGACGCTTTTATGGTCAGGGACGCCTTGGAAAAATTTTACAGCAGCGGGGAGAACTATCCTGAAAGCTGGAATAATATTCTCGGCTATACAGTAGATAATGAATACATTACCCCTTCTTTACTGGGCAATGATACCGCAGCGATTTCGGAAGAAGATGACGAATACTTTTCCGAATGCATTGATGCTATTACAGGAATTTCCGATAGCGAGCCCCCTGTAATTGAAGATTTTGGTGATGCATTACAACATATTGAGGAAAACTATCCTGATTTGCCAATTACTCAGTATGTAAGGGCCAAATTAAACGGGAATACAGACTGGAAGCCGTTGATGCAGAATTTTCCGGAGTACTCGATTTTTAAACTGGAAAACCATTTTGAAAACGGAAATTCCCCGGAACAGATAGACCTGGAATCAGTTTTTGGAAACAGCCGTAATATCTCCAGCTATGAAGCTTTTGTACTGCTAAAAATTCTTTTGCAGGAAATTGATAAAAACCAAATTCTGGAAGAATTTATTTCATTTGAAAACCTGATCCTAAAAATGGATCTTTTCGAATCGGAAGCTTCCGTACTGATGTGGGAATCCGATGTAAAAAAATTACAGGTCATCGAAAAATATGTGACGGAAAAAATTGCACCCCGCAGTAAATAAGCTGTCATTAAACGTAAACAGAGAAAGAAATGTTATACTATCTATATGAATATCTCGCCCACCACGGCATCCACCTTCCCGGAATGGGACTGCTGAGGTACATCTCGTTCCGGGCAGGAATGGCGGTTCTGTTTTCCCTGACCATTGCTCTGGTCTTCGGCAAAAGGATCATCAATTACCTGCGGGCAAAGCAGATGGGTGAGCTGGTTCGTGACCTTGGACTGGACGGGCAGAAACAGAAGGAAGGAACACCAACCATGGGAGGGCTGATTGTTATTCTGGCCACCCTGATCCCTGTGCTCCTCTTTACAAGAATTACCAATGTCTACATTGTGCTTCTTATCGTTTCAGTTATCTGGATGGGGGCAATCGGTTTTCTGGATGACTACTTAAAGAAAATCAAAAAGAATAAGGACGGCCTCAGCGGAAAATTTAAAATCGTAGGTCAGGTCGGCCTGGGACTGATTGTCGGGGTAACCATGTATTTCCATCCTGATGTCACCGTTAAAAGAAAATATTCGGATGCGAAGGTGGTGAACCGGAATAATGTGGAACAGAACTTTATGGCTACTGAAAAAATTGCCATTTCAACCGTGCCTTTTGCTAAAAACAACGAATTCGATTACAGCGGAATACTGTTCTGGATGAATGATAAAGATGCCCATGAGTGGGCCTGGGTAGTTTTCATCCCGATCGTCATTTTTATCGTAACGGCCGTTTCAAACGGAGCCAATATTACGGATGGGATCGACGGGCTTGCCGCCGGAACCAGCACCGTGATCCTCCTGACCCTCGGCCTGTTTGCCTACCTTTCCGGAAACATTATTTTTGCGGATTACCTGAATATCATGTTCCTTCCCAATATGGGGGAAACCACCATTTTTGTAGTGGCCATGGTAGGTGCCGTTATCGGGTTTTTCTGGTACAACACCTATCCGGCCCAGGTTTTCATGGGCGATACCGGAAGCTTAATGCTGGGCGGTGTGATTGCCGTTCTGGCGATTATTTTAAGAAAAGAACTGATGATTCCCGTGCTGTGCGGAATTTTCTTAATTGAAAATATTTCCGTGATGCTTCAGGTTATCGTATTCAAATACAGAAAAAGAAAATTCGGGCTGGAATATGCCCAGAATAACAGACTTTTCAGAATGTCCCCTCTGCATCACCATTATCAGAAGGGCGGCTTTCATGAGAGCAAAATTGTAAACCGGATGATCATCATCGGGGTCATGTTGGCTATTGTCTGCCTGATTACCCTGAAAATGAGATAAAAATTAATTTAAAAACCGAATGATTACCAAACGTCATTCGGCCATTAAATCAGAAATTATATGAAAATAGTTGTTTTAGGAGGAGGAGAAAGTGGCTGCGGCGCTGCTTATCTGGCGAAAAAGAAGGGCATGGAAGTCTTTCTTTCGGATAAAGGTGCCATCAAAGACAATTACAGGCAGTTTCTTACCGGGCAGGACATTGAATTTGAGGAAGGAAGCCATGATGAAGAAAGGATCCTGAATGCAGACTGGATCGTGAAAAGCCCGGGGATCCCGAAAAAGGCTGAAATGATCCGGAAGATCCAGGAGAAAGGCATCAGACTTTCCTCTGAGATTGAATTTGCCTCTGAATTTACCGATGCCAAAATCATCGCCATTACCGGAAGCAACGGAAAAACAACCACCACTTCCCTGATTTACTACATCCTGAAAAACGACGGGTTGAACGTAGGACTGGGCGGGAATATCGGTTACAGCTTTGCCAGGCAGGTGGCCGACGAAAACCATGAATATTATGTTTTGGAAGTAAGTTCCTTCCAACTGGATGACATCCAGAATTTCAGGCCGTATATCTCTTTGCTGCTGAATCTGTCCCAGGACCATCTGGACCAGTATAACTACAACTATGAAGAATATGCGCTGGCCAAGTTCAGGATCGCTGAAAACCAGGAAAATGACAATTTCTTCATCTACAATAAAGATGACGAAATGAGCAAAAACATCCTGGAAAAATTAGAAATAAAGGCCAGAATGATTCCTTTCTCCACCAGAGAACAACTGACGGAAGGAGGATTCATCAACGGCGACCGGATAGAAATAAAGCTAAAAGATGATTTTTCCATGAAAATTGATGAATTGTCACTTTTAGGAAACCATAATGTGGCAAACAGCTTAGCAGCATCCATTGCCGGTAAAATCCTGGAGATCAACAATGAGAGCATCAGAAACTCATTGATGACCTTTCAGGCGGTGGAACACAGGCTGGAGCTGGTAACTGAAATCGATGGGGTAAAATACATCAACGACAGCAAGGCCACCAATGTGAATGCCACCTATTATGCGCTGGAAAGCATGAAAACCCCGACCGTATGGATTGTGGGCGGAGTAGACAAAGGAAATGACTACAGCGAAATTGAAGAATTAGTCAAAAGAAAAGTAAAGGCTATTGTCTGCCTCGGAATTGATAACGATAAGATTATCAATTTCTTTAAAGATAAAAAAAAATTTATTTACGATACCTCCAGCATGGAAAAAGCAGTGGAAATATCAAAATCGCTGGCAAAAAAAGGCGATACGGTTCTGCTGTCTCCCTGCTGTGCTAGCTTTGATTTATTCAGAAGCTATGAAGACCGGGGGCATCAGTTTAAAGAGCAGGTAACAAAAGAAATCCGCTAACCCATCTTAGCGAACACGAATTATGAACGGACAGGACACAGATAGCAGATTTGAATTTCTAAAGGGCGATAAAGTACTTTGGATGGTTATTCTCGTGATCTCCATTTTCTCTATTTTCCCTGTATACTCTGCCAGTTCGAACCTGGAATATATTGTCAACAACGGCACCACTACCGGTCACGTTATCAAACATATGTTTTTTGTGGTTTTGGGACTGGGAATTATGAGAGTGGTCGGAATGGTGAAGTACGAATACATCGGCAAGCTCAGCAGCATCCTGCTTGGCTTAATGGTGGTTTTACTGATCGTCACGATGTTTACGGGACAGACCATTGATGGGGCAAGTGCCTCCCGATGGCTTAAAATTCCGGGAACGCCCATCTCTTTCCAGCCCTCCTCATTCGCTTTCCTGATGCTGATTATTTACCTGTGCCGGTATCTCACCAAGAAAATTACCCGTGAGCGTTTACCCATCGAAAACATCATGTATATTTTCGGGCCGATCCTGCTTGTTTTTGTTCTGGTAGCAAAAGACAACGGTTCCACTGCCCTGATGATCCTGATGGTTTCCGTAGTGGTCCTCGTCATCGGGCAGCTGCACTGGAAATACATTGCCGGATTTATTTCCGCTTCATTCATCGCGATCGTACTGTTTTTACTGATTGCTTTAAATACCAACCTTATCGGCGGAAACCGGGTACATACCTGGATGAGCCGGATTGAGACCTTTACTTCGAGCAAAGCCAAAAGTGCCGATGTGGACGATGAAAGCGTAAAAGCCAAGAATTACCAGGTCATGCAGGCCAAAGCCGCCATTGTTCACGGAGGAATTACCGGAATGGGACCCGGGAAAAGTGCTTTAAAACAAATGCTTCCCCAGTCGGCCTCCGATTTTATCTTTGCAGTGATTGTAGAAGAATACGGTGTTATAGGGGCTGTATTTTTAGTCAGTCTCTATCTGATTATGATTATCCGGATTGTGATGATTGCCAGTAAGATGCCTGCATTTTTCGGCTCCCTGCTCGTGCTCAGCCTTGGAGTGATGATTTTTGTACAGCTTGCGGTAAATATTGCCGTTGCCGTCAATCTGATTCCGGTTACCGGACAGCCGCTGCCGCTGATCAGCTACGGAGGAACCTCGATGCTCGTAACGTATCTGCAGCTGGGAATTATCCTGAACATCAGCTCAAGGATCCAGATTTACGATGAAGAAGGAATGGGCAAAAAACAGAGCATTGCCGAAATAAACGATATTGCATAAAAAATAAACTTGGAAACAGACTTTAAAATGAATAATCATTCAGCCAATAGCCAGCAGCCAGCAGCCATCCGTGTCTTATTATCGGGGGGCGGAACGGGAGGACACATCTTTCCGGCTATTGCTATTGCCGATGAGATCCGAAAAAGATATCCGGATGCCGAGTTTTTATTCATCGGGGCCAACGGCAAAATGGAAATGGAAAAGGTTCCGCAGGCCGGCTACCGCATCGAAGGAATTGACATTGCCGGCATAAACCGGGGAAACATGCTGTCGAATTTAGGTCTGCCATTCAAGATTCTGAAGAGCCTGTCCCGGTCGAAAAGGATCATCAAAGATTTCAATCCGGACTTTGCAGTCGGAACCGGAGGATTTGCCAGCGGACCCGCCTTATATGAAGCAAGCAAACTGGGTATCCCGATTTTCATTCAGGAGCAGAATGCCCATGCCGGAGTAACGAATAAAATTTTAAGTAAGAAAGCAAAAGCCGTATTTACCGCCTACCCGAAAGTGGAAGGCTTCCCGGCTGAAAAAATAAAGTTCCTGGGCAACCCGATCCGTGAAAACATTGTATCGGGAATGCAGGACAGTACCCGGGCCAAAGAAAGGATGGGGCTCGATAAAGATAAGCTGACCATCTTATCAGTCGGCGGTTCACTAGGTTCAAGAACCCTGAATAACGGATGGAAAGATCATCTGGAAGACGTAAAAGAAAAAGGCTACCAGCTGATCTGGCAGACGGGAAAACTGGATTACAGCGAACTATCTTCAAGTCTCCGGCTTCCGGCTTCCGTCCAGCTGAAAGAATTCATCAAAGACATGGAAACCGCCTATTCCGCAGCGGATGTGATTGTTTCCCGGGCAGGTGCCATTGCCATTTCAGAACTGGCCGTAGCTCAGAAACCGGTCCTGCTGGTTCCCTTCCCGTTTGCAGCGGAAGACCATCAGACCAAAAATGCCCTGAACCTCGTGGAGAAAAATGCCGCCAGAATGGTAAAAGACACGGAGATGAAAGATCAGTTCTGGAACACGCTTTCAGAAATTTGCGACCATGAAAGCTTAAGGAAAGAAATGTCCCGGAACCTCAGCTACTTTGCCAAACCGCACGCAGCAAAAGAGATTGTGGACGAGATTTTTAAAGCAATAGATTAAAAAAAATTAGTAATGCAGAAGCCATTACAAGCTTCTGAAAAGGTTATCAAGATAAAATGAACAGTTTAAAGACATATCAGAATTTTTATTTCGTCGGCATCGGGGGAATCGGGATGAGTGCGCTGGCACGTTATTTCCATGCCTCAGGCAAAAAAGTTCTGGGCTACGATAAAACCAATACCAAACTCACACAGGCCCTGATAAGCGAAGGAATTGATATCGTTTTTGAAGATGTTATTGACGAAAGAATCACCGTACTTCAGAAAGAAGATACGTTGGTGGTTTATACCCCGGCCATCAAAGTGCTTGGAATTCTGGATTACTTCAGCGATAATCGGTTTGAAGTATTGAAGCGGGCAAAAGTATTGGGCCTGATTACTGAAAATACCAATTGTATCGCTGTCGCCGGAACCCATGGAAAGACCACGACTTCTACCCTGGTATCCCACCTGTGTAAAGAAGCGGGCCTGTCTTTTTCCTGTTTCCTGGGAGGAATTTCCGAAAATTTTAAATCGAATTTCCTGTACAACGGTTCCCGATATTCTGTAGTGGAAGCCGATGAGTATGACCGGAGTTTCCTGAACCTTTCACCGGATTGGGCCGTGATCACTTCTACCGATGCCGACCATCTGGATATTTACGGCGATAAAAATACCATCGAAGAAGGGTTCAGGCAGTTTGCTGCCCTGGTTCCGGACGATAAGCAGCTGTTTGTACGTAAAGGTATCGAAATCGGAAGACCGTCCCTGACGTATGCCGTCAATGAAGAAGCCGATTATTACTCCGATAACCTGAGAATGGAGGGAGACCATATTTATTTCGACTTCCATACGCCCACTGAAACCGTAAAGGATTTCATCTGGGGAATTCCGGGTATCCATAATGTTGAAAACGCAACCGTGGCATTGGCCATTCTTCATAATCTAGGGGTAGATTTCGAAACTCTGAAAAAAGCAATTGCCAATTTCATGGGGATTAAAAGAAGATACACCAAGCACCGGTATCCGGATGGTAAAATATATATCGACGACTATGCCCACCATCCGACGGAAATCAATGCGGTAATAGGATCGATCCGGACCTTCTACCCTGATAAGAAACTGCTGGTGGTTTTTCAGCCGCACCTCTTTAGCCGGACCCGGGATTTTGCCGACGGATTTGCCGAAAGCCTCAGCCGCGCAGATGAACTGATTTTGCTGGATATCTATCCCGCCAGAGAAATTCAGGAAAATTTTGAAGAAATTACTTCCGATTGGTTGTTAAAAAAAGTAACTTTAATTAAAAAGGAAGTTTCAACCTTAAACGAAGCTTTCAGGACTATAAAAGAAAAAGATTTCGACATCCTTCTCACCGTAGGCGCAGGAAACATTGATACCCTGTATGATCCTGTCTGTGAATGGATGAATGGAACACAAAGCACACAGAGATAAATAAAAATCGTTTCACAAAGCCGCTTCGCTTATAATAGAAGAATACCGGCAACGAAATTATAAAAACACACAAATGAATGAAAATGAAATTGCAAAAATTATTATTGATGCAGGTTTAAAAGTGCATAGAAGTTTGGGACAAGGGTTATATGAAACTGTTTACGAGCAATGTCTTGAATATGAACTATTGAACAGAGGATTATTTGTTGAAAGACAGAAATTCCTTTCAATACAATATGAAAACCTGAAAGTATCGAATGCATTTAAAATCGATTTATTGGTTGAAAATAAAGTGGTAATAGAAATTAAAGCACAGGAAAGTCTTGACAATTATCATAATGCACAGCTTTTAAATTATTTAAAATTAGGAAATTATAAATTAGGTTTATTATTAAATTTTAATTCTAGACTTTTTAAAAATGGGATTAACAGAATAATAAATGGATATTTGAAATAGCTGTCAGCTTTTATAAGCGAAGCGGCTTGGTGAAACTAAAAAAGAACAAGCTTCGTGAACTTTGTGTTCAAAAAAAGAAAATGAAAAAGAAATACAGAATATTAAAAATTGCCGTAACAGTGATCATCCTTGGGTTCCTGCTGAGTTTCTCGTTGAAGAAATTCGGGGGGCAGGAGATTACGGACAATCAGATTTCTGTAAAGATGAATGAAAGGACGCCGGTGTATTTTATTGATGAAAAAGACATCCGTGAGATCGTGAAAAAAGAAAATCCTTCCGGAAAAGTGGGCGACCTGGACATTCCGGCGTTGGAGAAGAAGATCAGCAATCTTCCGGCAGTAGACAGCGCCAATGTTTATCTGAACCTGAACGGCAAGCTGAACCTTGACATCAGGCAGAGGGTTCCGGTATTCAGACTGAATAAAGAAGGAAGAGACTTTTATGTTGATGAAAAAGGGGTGGAATTCCCGATTTCCAAAACCTATTCACATCCCTGTATGCTGGTGACCGGAAATGTGAAACGGGACGAATATGAAAAGCTGGCCGAACTGGTGGAAAAGATCGATAAGGATGATTTCAGCAAGAAATATTTCATCGGAATCTCCAAAGACCGGAACGGCAATTATAACCTCCTGACCAGTGAAGGCCATTACAAAGTGGAAATCGGTGACCTGGACCATATTGATTTTAAGGTAAGAGGATTTAAAACCTTCGTGGAAAAATACCTGGTGTATCAGGATCCTGAAAAATACAGCCGGGTTTCGGTAAAATACCAGAACCAGATCGTCACAACGTTGAATCCTTATTTTAAAGAAAACGACAGTATTCTGCAGGCCGGCAATAAAGAACTGGCCAAAGCACCTTTGGTAACGGTAAGAAAGACAGAGGGCCAGCCTAAACTGACGGAAAGCCGGAAAATATCTTCTCCCTCAGTAAAAGCGAAGGAGAGTGAAAAAAAGAAAACAATAACCACGCTCAGAGAAACTAAAAGAATAGAGAAAAAGCCCGCGGCGGCAAAGCCGAAGAAAAAGGCAACGGTTAAAATAGAATAAAAAATCAAATCGATATAAAATGGAAAATCAAGAGTATTCAGTAGGTCTGGACATCGGGACGACGAAAATCGTCGCGATTGTCGGGAGGAGGAATGCGCACGGGAAAATAGAAGTTCTCGGTGTAGGAAAGGCGAAAAGTCTTGGGGTTCACAAAGGGATTGTGAATAATATTTCGCAGACCATTAATTCAATTAAGGCTGCAGTGTCAGAGGCACAGTCCAGTGCAGGCGTTCCGATCCGTAAAGTGACGGTAGGGATTGCAGGAAAACACATCCGTTCCCTGCAGCACTCGGATTATATTATGCGTGAGCACCCCGATAAGTTTATTACAGATGACGACATTGAAGCATTGAAAGACCAGGTCAAGAAGCTGGTCATGCTTCCCGGTGAAGAAATTATCCATGTTCTTCCCCAGGAATATAAAGTGGATTCCGAAGGAGAGATCCAGGAGCCTGTAGGAATGCATGGCAAACGTCTGGAAGCCAACTTCCATGTAGTGGTCGGGCAGATGGGAAGCATCCGTAATATTGCGAGATGCGTCCGTGAAGCCGGGCTGGAAATGGAAGCCCTTACCCTGGAACCGCTGGCATCTTCAGAAGCGGTTCTTACCAAAGAAGAAAAAGAGGCCGGTGTGGCCATTGTAGATATCGGGGGCGGAACCACGGATATTGCAATTTTTAAAGACAATATCATCCGCCATACCTGTGTAATTCCTTATGGCGGCGGTATCATTACAGACGATATCAAAGAAGGATGCTCCATCATTGAAAAACATGCCGAGCAACTGAAGGTAAAATTCGGTTCTGCAGTTCCGGAGCTTGAAAAAGACAGTACCTACGTTACCATTCCGGGGCTCCACGGAAGACCGGACAAAGAAATTTCCCTGAAAACCCTGGCCCAGATCATCAACGCGCGGGTGGAAGAAATCCTTGAAATGGTGAATACCGAATTAAAGGCCTACGGTGCCTTTGAACAGAAGAAGAAACTGATTGCAGGAATTGTGCTTACAGGAGGCGGATCCAACCTGAAACACCTCCGTCAGCTCGCCAATTATACCACCGGTTTCGACAGCCGTATAGGTTTTGCAAATGAGTATGTGGCGAATGATAAAAATCAGTATCTTAAAGGCCCGGAATTTGCTACTTCGATCGGGTTATTAATGGAAAGCCTGAAGATCCGCGACAAAAAACAGATTGCTGAAGCACAACTTCCTGTAGAAGAGGAAGTTCAGCCGCAACCGAAGGCAGATACAGTAGCTGCTGAGGCAGAAGCCGTGCCTCAGGTACAGCAGCCGGAGCCTGTTCTGCCGCTGGAAACGGTAAGTGAACAGCAGCAGAAAAGGGCAGCAAAGCTTACTTTCGGGCAGTCACTGATGGAAAAAGTGAAAAAATTTTTTGAGGAAGTAGAGTAAATTATAAAAGAGAAGTGATAAGATGTGAATGATGCCTCAATTATCATGAATCGGTTATTAATTATTAAAAAGAAAAGTTATGGAAAATATAGGTACACAGGGGTTTTCATTTGATTTGCCAAAGGGAAATTCGTCGATCATCAAGGTAATCGGTGTAGGCGGCGGCGGAAACAACGCACTCAAGCACATGTACGAAAAAGGGATTCACGGAGTAGATTTCGTGATATGCAATACGGACGCTCAGACTTTAGATAATAATCCGGTGGCCAACAAAGTTCAGTTGGGAACCACCATTACAGAAGGCCTCGGTGCCGGCGCAGACCCTGAAGTAGGGGAAAAATCGGCTATCGAAAGCATCGAAGACATCAAAGCGGCCATGGGCCAGAATACCAAGATGGTATTTATCACCGCCGGGATGGGCGGCGGTACCGGAACCGGTGCTGCTCCCGTGATTGCCAAAGTAGCCAAAGACATGGGCATTCTGACGGTAGGGATTGTTACCGTCCCTTTCAGCTTTGAAGGCAAAAGAAGGCTGGAACAGGCTGAAAACGGCCTTGATAAATTAAGAAATAATGTTGACTCACTGATTGTCATCAACAACGATAAATTAAGACAGCAATTCGGAAACCTGGGTTTTAAACAGGGGTTCTCGAAAGCCGATGAGGTTTTAACCAACGCTGCGAAAGGCATGGCGGAAGTAATTACCGGTTACTTTGATGTAAATATCGACTTCAGAGATGCCAAATCCGTGCTGCAGAACTCCGGAACGGCGCTGATGTCTACCGGTATTGCTTCAGGGGAAAATAAAGCCGAAGAAGCGGTAAGAAAAGCGCTGGATTCCCCATTGCTGAACGATAACAAGATTACCGGAGCCAAAAACGTACTTTTGCTTATCAGAAGCGGTGCGGAAGAAGTTACCATGGACGAAATCGGGGTAATTATGGATCATATCCAGAAAGAGGCAGGACATACCGCTGATATTATTTTCGGGGTGGGTGCTGACGAAGAACTTGGAGATTCCGTAAGCGTTCTTGTGATTGCCACTGGTTTTTCAAATGACAACAAGAAATTTGCAGGTCCGACTGAAAAGATCAAGATCAGCCTGAACGACAGCCTGGAGTCTCCGAAAGAATCGCCTTTCAAAACAAGAGACGAAAGAGCATCTGATCACAGCTATGATTTCGGCGGCAAAAACCTTTTCAGGCTGGACGATGAAGACGGCGACATGCCGCAGTTCGGAAACACAGCTACTGAAAAAAAAATGACTATTGGCAACGAAGAGACCAGAAATGAAATAAAATTCTTTGATAAAGAGGAAGATACGGATAACGGGTCCCATCAATGGAGAGAGGAAGACGAACAGGAATCTTTCAGCCTGTTTTCCGTAGACGACGAAGCCGAAGATCCGAATGATCTGGAAATCGAATCTTTTACTTTTGATTTCGACAGCAAGAAGGATGAGCCGCAGCAAAGCAATTCTTTCAGCAATTCTTATGCTGAAGAAAAGCTGGTGGAATTCAGCTTCTTTGTCAATGAGCCGAAGAACGACTCCAAATCCGATTATGGCCAGCCTAAAGCGGAATTTACCAATTCGGGAGAAGTAAACCAGCTTACCGAAGAACCGCTTCAGAAAGTGGAACATTTCTTCCAGCACCTGAAGGAAGAACCTGTGGCTGAAAATAAAACGGAAACCTCAGCGCCGGCTCCGGCTGAAGAAGAATTTACCTTCGTAAATAAAACCGTTGATCAGGAGAGAATCATGGAAAGAAGAAACAAGCTGAAAGAATTCAATTCCCGCTATCAGAGCTTTGACAGTTCCAGCGAATTTGAATCCGTTCCTGCTTTCAAGAGAAAAAATATTTCGATTGAAGGAAACAATGCTTCAGACCAGAATATCAATACGTATCTTTCCGACAACAACGGGAATATGCAGATCAGGGAAAACCGTTTTTTGAATAAAGACGTAGACTAAAAAATATAACAATGTAGAAATGTACCAATGTAACAGTGCCTATTATCCTTTGGTAAACTGTTTCATTGATACCTTGTTAAATTAAAAACATGAGTTTAGAAAATACCATAAACGAAGCTATAAAAACAGCCATGAGAGCCAAAGATAAAGTGGCTCTGGACTCTCTCCGTGCTGTAAAATCACAGATACAACTGCTGAAGACGGAAACCCTGGGTGCTGAAGTCTCGGAAGAACAGGAAATCGCCATCCTTCAGAGAATGGTTAAGCAACGCAAGGATTCTTACGAGCAGTTTTCCGCACAGGGAAGGAATGATCTTGCCGAAGTGGAAGAAGCCCAGATGAAAATCATTGAGCAGTTCCTGCCAAAACAGCTTTCTGCGGAAGAGCTGGAAACGGAAATGAAAAAGATCATCGCTGAAGCCGGTGCCGAATCCATGAAGGACTTAGGAAAAGTTATGGGGATCGCATCGAAATCCTTAGCCGGAAAATCGGATGGAAAAAGCATTTCCGAGATGGCAAAGAAGCTGCTTTCCTGAATATGATTGATGAATGATGATCAATTGGTAATTCATCATTTTTATTTTTGTTTATTTATTGTTGGATATTCAACCTTTGCATATCGATTTGATTAAAGAAGCCCGGGATTTTTAAGTTCCGGGCTTCATTTTGTGTTCAGATTTTATTTAATCATCCTGTCATTGTCCGGAACTCATCATTTAAATAAAACCGAGGGAAACAATAAACATTTTTTCATGGCCATTGTTTTCAGAATCATTTCAAATTTAGTAATATTTTAGCATTATTAACAAACTTAATTTATCTAATGTTAGTTATGTTTATATAATTTCCATTTAATGCATTTTATTTAACAAAAACATTGATAGTTTTTATATATTGATGAAAAGCGGGGAATTGCTTAAATTTGTACTTTACAAAAAACAAAAATATGTATCCACAAGATTTAGTAATGCCGATGAAGGCTGAACTTACAGATAAAGGCTTTGAGGATCTGGCCACCCCGGCTCAGGTAGAAGAAGCGTTGAAACAATCAGGAACCACCCTTCTGGTGATCAATTCCGTATGCGGGTGCGCAGCAGGAGCAGCAAGACCGGGCGTTGTTTATTCTTTGACGGGAGATAAGAAGCCGGATCATCTGACTACCGTTTTTGCAGGTTTCGATACCGAAGCGGTAACGGAAGCGAGAAAGCACCTGGCCCCATTTCCTCCGAGCTCACCATGTGTAGCCCTTTTCAAAGACGGGGAACTGGTTCATATGCTGGAAAGGCATCACATTGAAGGAAACCCTGCCGGCGCTATCGCAGCCAACCTTCAGGCGGCTTACGATGAATACTGCTAAGAATAAAACTTTAAATACAGGAACCGCTGCAAATTTTGCAGCGGTTTTTTTTATTTCCGATAGCCGGATAATCATTTTTTACATTAATAAATATTTATCCTTCTCCTGTTTTCCTGTTGGTATGTTATTCCGATAAAAATATATAGAAAAACACATGAAAATTTACATTTTTCACCCGGAAAAAATTCCTGGAAAATCCAATTATTGTTATATTTGTTGGAATGGCAACGAAAGCACTTTTCAATACGGTGGTCAATTGGTTTATCCGTCAGCGGATCGATCAGATTCAGAATTTCATGGATCACCCCATTGAAACCCAGAAAGGTATCCTATTTTCCCAGCTGTTTCATGCCGAAGATACGGAGTACGGCAGGAAATATGGTTTTAATTCCATCTCGAGTTATCAGGACTTTAAAAACAAAGTTCCGATCGTGACTTACGAAGAAATGGAGCCTTATATTGAGAAAGCAAGACAGGGACAGAAGGATGTCAGCTGGCCGGGCTACATCAAGCATTTTGCGAAATCTTCGGGAACGACCAACGCCAGGAGTAAGTTTATCCCGATTTCAGCTGAAAGCCTGGAATATTGCCACATGAAAGCCGGAAAAGACATGGTTTCCATCTATGCCAACAACCATCCCGAAAACCAGCTTTTCAATTATAAAAACCTGCGCCTGGGAGGAAGTTCCGAACTCTATGCCGACTTCAACACCAAATTCGGTGATTTATCGGCTATCCTGATTGATAATCTCCCGTTCTGGGTGGAAGTAACCACTACGCCCAGCAAAAAGGTTTCCCTGATGGGCGAATGGGAAAGCAAGCTTAAAGCCATCACATCCGAGGTAAAGAACCAGGATGTAGGAAGCATTTTGGGCGTTCCGAGCTGGATGATGGTGCTGCTGCAGCGGGTACTTAAAGAAACCGAGTTCAATAATATTGCGGAGCTTTGGCCCAACCTGGAAGTGTTCTTTCATGGCGGAATCAGTTTTAAACCTTACCGCGAGCAGTATCAGCAGATCATTGGTAAAAATATCAATTATTACGAAATCTATAATGCCTCCGAAGGTTTCTTCGGGATTCAGGACCGCTCCAACAGCGACGAGATGCTCCTGATGCTCGATTACGGCATCTTTTATGAATTTATCCCGATGGACCAGTTCCATTCCTCAGATCCCAAAGTGGTAAGCCTTGAAGAGGTGGAAACAGGAAGGAATTATGCCATGGTCATTACCACCAACGGCGGTTTATGGCGATACCTGATCGGGGATACCGTGGTATTTACCTCAACCAATCCGTTCAGAATCAAAATTACGGGAAGAACGAAGCATTACATTAATGCGTTCGGGGAAGAACTGATGATCACCAATGTGGAATCTGCGCTTACCAAAGCCTGTGAGGAAACCAATGCTGCCGTTTCGGACTTTACCGGAGCTCCTGTCTTTATGAGAGAGAACGAAAGCGGTGCCCATGAGTGGATTTTTGAATTCTGTAAGAAGCCGGATGATCTGGACCGTTTTACAGATATTTTTGACAGCCATCTGAAATCCATCAATTCGGATTATGAAGCCAAACGTTACAACAATATTACGCTGAAGAGACCGATCGTCCATATTGCCAAGCCCAATCTTTTCTATTGCTGGCTGGAGTCTAAAGGGAAGCTCGGCGGACAGAATAAAGTCCCACGGCTGAGCAATGACCGGGAATACATCGATCCTTTGCTGGAACTGAACCGATAAATAAAAAACCGCAGCTTTTACTGCGGTTTTTTTCTTATTTTTTCAAATCTTCTTTTAGCTTCCTGGCACCCTCCTCTACTTTCGAAGCGCCTTTGGCTGCAGCATCCTTTACCTCCTGGCCTGCCTGATGAAGGTCTGCTTTTGCCTTATCTGCCGTAGCATCAATTTTACTTTTTGCATCTTCTGCAGCATTATCGATTTTGTTTCCGGCTTCATCAAGCCTTGCCTTGGCATTTGCCCTGGTCTGATTAATCTTTGCCGTATCCACACCTACGCCCGTTTCAGTAGTTGTGGTGGTGGTTACCGTTCCGTCCGCATTTTCCACCTGTTCTGTCTTAGATGTTGATTTTGTACAGGATACCGCCACTGCGGCGATCATCAGTCCTGATAAAATGTTTTTTTTCATAGGTATTGAAATTTTTAAAATGTATTCCGTGTATCTGTATTATGGTATTTTCGTATCACCGGCAGGAAGGGTTTCGTCGGTTTTAAGCTTTTTCTCTTCCGCTTTCTTTTCTTCTGCACTTTTTTTATTCTCTTTTTCTATTTCTTCTTTCAGTTTCTTTTCCTGTTCCCGGGCTTTCACAGCTTCCTTTACGGAGTCCTGGTATTTACGGGAAGACATCCTGATTTCCCGGACTACATCAATGGAAGTGGCTCCATTGGAAAAAGAATCAATGGCTGCCGTATCATAATTTGCCTTCGGGCTGTCTGCAGGATACAGGTCTGCCGGTTCTTTTTTGGAACAGGATAAGGTAACAGCATAAAAAACAAATGCGGCAAAAAATAAATTTTTCATGGGAACTAATTTAGTAGAAATTCCGCAATTACGGGATAGTGATCCGACAATTGTACGGAATTATCCACTTTATAGCTTAAAGGGATAATGGATTTTGAGCTGAAAATATAATCGATCCTCAGCGGCACCTTGTAATCGTGAAAACTGGAGGAATTGCCGTTTCCGGCAGCTAAAAAAGCATCCTGAAGGTCTTTCCCAAGATTATAATATTCATAGGAATTCGGGACGGAATTAAAGTCCCCCGCCAGGATCACCGGATAAGGGGAAAGATCAACCGCTTTCCTTATTTTTTTAATCTGATTTTCATGCGCCTTGAAAGTAGGCGTCATGTGCGAGAGAAGGGTGTTGATTTTATTCCCCTCCTTTCCGATACCTTCGAATTTAAGCATGGATTTATGTAAACGGAAAGGCTCAAGGTAAACATTAATGATCCGGATCATTTTTCCGTTGATGTCTACATCGGCATAAAAAGAATTTCCCCTTGATTTATCCGTAATAAGCTCTTCCTGCCTTACGATTTTATGCTTGGTCTTGAGAATAACAGAAGGGTATTTTACCATGTCCTGTTTCAGGGCGCGGTTGGTATCTTTTTCCTGTACCAGAATAATATCGGCATCCTGGTCCATAATATATTTTTTTACCTTATCCCATCCCGATTCCCCGTATTTTACATTAAAGGTAATAACCTTAATATCCCTTACTGATTTTAGATTTTCCGTTTTGGGAGTAAAGTTGATCCATCTTCTGATCGGATTATAAAACAGGAATATTCCCAGTACAAAGGCAATGGCGAATTTCTTTCTTTTGACAATCCAAAAGAGGGTAAAAATAATATAAAGGGAGATTAAATAAGGAAACCCCAACGACAGAAGGTTGAGAACACCTAAAAGATTAGGCGGTACCCATGCATTCCCTAAGGTACACAACAGCAAAACGGCAATGGCAATATGGGCAAATAACAATATCTGGATCAGCTTCATGAAAACAGTATAAGGTACCGTAGCAATTTCAGCAAAAATCTTACCATGGCCAAAACTTTAACGGTTTTTATGATCAGTTTTCCAGCCTGAAGGTTGCAATAACAGGGAAATGATCGGATACTTTAACGGAGCGGTCTACCTGATAACTTAACGCTTTAATTGATTCTGAAGTAAAAATATAGTCAATCCGGATCGGGAATTTATAGTCGTGAAAGCTGGTACCGCTTCCCCGTCCTGCCTCGACAAAAGCATCCTTCACCCCTTCCGAAAGATGATAATATTCGTATGAATTGGGAACGGAATTTAAATCGCCTGCAAGGATTACCGGATATGGTGAGGCTTCTACCGCTTTTTTAATAATAGCGACCTGTTCCTGATGCATTTTAAAAGTAGGCATCAGCCTTTTGATGATATTTTTTATTTTTGCCTCGTCTTCTTCATTGTTGCCGTTAAGCTTAACCATATTTTTTTCAAATTTGAAAGATTGCAAATGGGCACTGATTAACCGGTACCTTTTTCTTTTGATTTCTACATCAACCTGCAGAGCAGGATCATCAATATGTCCGTCATTAAGCTTTATAAACTGCCTGTCAATAATTTTATATTTTGACAGAATGATAATGTTTCCAAAACTTGCGGTTTCATATTTTAAAGATCCGTATTCCTGACCGTCATCTTCCTGAAGCAGGATAATATCTGCACCCGAATTTTTAAGATATTCTTTTGTCACACTCTTTGAGGTACCGCCCGATCTTGTATTGAAAGACATCACTTTAAGGTCCGGCACTTCCTTTTTTACAGATGAATAATTCACCCATCTTAATGCCGGATTAAAGAACAGCAATCCCAGAAAGAAAAAGACAAAAGCCCTCTTTTTCCAGCTGATGATCCAGAAAACGGTAAGGGCTGCATAGCCGCAAATCAGTACCGGAAAAGCCAGGGACAGCAGATTGAACCCCGGAAAGACCTTCGGAGAAATATAAGCGTTGAGCAGCATTCCCGTCAAAAGCAGGAATGTAATCAGATGAAGTACGAAAAGGACAAAACGGACGATTTTCACAGGACGTTAATTAAATCTGTATAAATGTTTCTTCCATATTTTTGCCAGAATAAAGCCAACGATAGCTCCACCGACATGGGCAAGATGCGCAATGCCGCCTCCGTTTCCGGACACTCCCAAATAAACAGAACCGATAATGACCACCGGTAAAACATATTTTACCTTTATAGGAATCGGAATAAACATAATGGCTATTCTTGCTTCGGGATACAAAGTTGCAAAAGCTGCGATCACCCCGAATATTGCTCCGGAAGCTCCTACCATCCTGCTGATCAGCCCCATATAAAGGTTGAATTCATCTTCATTGTTCATATACGGCTGAGGATTGAAACCATACCGGCTCAGATCAGCACTTTCATATATTTTGTGTACATCAACATTGGAATTGGTCATCAGAGCAGCGGTCAACTGCTGTATTTCAAAATAATTCCATAAGTTGAACAGGAAAAAAGCTCCTAAACCGCTTAAAAAGTAAAGGATCAAATATTTTTTATCTCCAAGCCTTTGCTCAAGAATCGGCCCGAAGCTGTAAAGGGTAAACATATTAAAGGCAATATGCATAATCCCTCCATGCATAAACATATGGGTAATAATCTGCCATGATTTAAAATTGGGGGAAAAGGGATAATATGCGGAAAGCAGATCATTTAGTTGAGGAATAAAAAAGGAAATAATAAACACCACAATATTGATGATGATGATATTTCTTGTAAGTGGCGGAATATTATTAAACATATCTTCTAAAATTTATTCTTAAAATCATTAAACGGAACCTCGAAAAAACATCTTTTCCCATCCGGCAAAAATTCCGGGAAGCCCAGGGCCGTAAAATCCCGGATCAGCTGTTCCGCATCTTTTTTATATATAAAATCGAACCTGGATTTAGACTGCATTTTATTCAGTTGGCTTTGGTAGTGCTGCATAAATTCCTCTTCCGATTTATACTCCAGGATCTCAAAAATGTTTTCCAGGAATTTCATCACCTGGGTTTCCTTCAGGCCTTCGGGTACGGCATCGATCCTCAGTACGCTTTCATGGGCGATACTCATTTCAAAGCCCAGTTCCGGAAGGTATTTTTTAATGGAATTGTATTTCGACTTCTCCATTTCATTCATATGGTATTCCAGAGAAAAAAGCAGGGAATGGCTGTTCGGTGTTCCTTTCTTTGAAGGTTTTGTATTGGCGGAAACCCAGAGCCGGTGCATTCTTCCCAGATCCAGCATCAGGGTTTTATCTCCTTTATTGAAAAGCCAGTATCCGTTTGGCAGCCGCATCAGATCTTCATCGAAATCCTCATCTTCAAATAAATTGATCTTGGAAGGTTCTGCCGTCGAAATATTCTGATGGTACATCTCCGTAAGATTCTGGATTTCAGCATGGGCTACCTCCCGTTCTTCCAAGAAAGGATTATAATCCCGGTCTACGATAATCTCCGGCATTTTAATGACGGTATTTCCACCGCCGTTGCTTTTGCTTGGGAACGTTTTCTGCATCATATCGTCCAGTTCGGGATCCCTTTCAAAATCAAGGCTCGGGGAGACATTATAGATTCCCAGCGATCTTTTGATGGTAGAACGCAGCAGGGCAAAAATCAGGTGTTCGTCTTCAAATTTAACTTCTGTTTTCTGCGGATGGATGTTCACGTCGATTTTCTCGGGATCAAGTTCCAGAAAAAGGAAAAAGGTAGGAGCATAGCCCGGCATAAGCAGCCCCTCAAAAGCTTCCTGAACCGCTTTATTGAAATAGGCACTTCTGAAATACCTTCCGTTCACAAAAAGAAACTGTTCGCCCCTTGTTTTCTTGGCTCCTTCCGGTTTTGCCACGAACCCGTGAAGCCTGCACCAGATGATATCTTCTTTTATCGGGACCAGCTGCGGCTGCAACTTTCTTCCGAAAATATCGACAATACGCTGCATCTGGCTTCCTTTTCTGAGCCTGAAGACCGCATCGTCATCATGAAACAAAGAAAATTCCAGATTTTCATGTGCCAGGGCAACCCTTTGGAATTCATCGATGACATGTCTGAATTCAACATTATTGTTTTTGAGAAACTTTCTTCTGGCCGGAACATTGTAAAATAAATTCTTTACCAGGAAATTGGATCCGTCTGCCGTCTGCACCGGATCCTGAAACTGGAAGATACCGCCTTCGATATAGATATTCGTCCCGATGGTTGCTTCCGGCTGTTTCGTGCGCAGTTCAACCTGAGAAACGGCCGCAATGGAAGCCAGTGCTTCGCCGCGGAATCCTTTGGTTGCAATTCTGAAAATATCTTCCGTACCCCTGATCTTTGAGGTGGCATGCCGTTCAAAAGCCATTCTCGCATCGGTTTCAGACATTCCCCTACCGTTATCGACCACCTGGATCAGATTTTTTCCTGCATCCCGTATAATCAACTCAATTTTCGTGGCCTGTGCATCAATCGCATTCTCCAAAAGTTCTTTTACAATGGACGCAGGTCGCTGAACGACTTCTCCTGCTGCAATCTGGTTGGCTACATGATCCGGTAAAAGCTGAATAATATCTGACATAAAAAACGTAAATCAACTTACAAAAATAGTCATTCAAATTAAGAATTAAAACTATAAAGGTCTGAATTAAAATTTAATTATCAACATTTTAACAAGATGTAAGATCGGCATCCCTCCACACAACAGGCCTGTTTCAGAGTACTTTTTCAAAACACAATCCCCCAATTGCCTTACACAATTAGAGGATTGATTCACAGCTAGTTTACACAAAATTAATACTGATATCTCTATTTTTTTATTAATATTTAATTTTCAGGCATCCTGTTCCGCCAATCAACAGGAAAAATGTTATCAACAACTTTCGGCTTTTCTATTCCATTACACCTCTTTTATTCGTCGAAGACAAGCTTTCTTTTCTTCCGTCCTTCGGGTAAATGAATTTTAGGAACTCCATGAACTTTATGATAAAAGGAAGCGATAAGATTCGGCTTTTTATAAATTTTACTGTAGCGGTATCCGGTGTTAAAGTGTCTGACATGGATTTTATAGGCATCATACCCGATCACCACCAGCAGGCATAGACAGATGATATAAAATACCCTGAATTCCAGGTGATAATACGTCAGCCCTGAGAAAACAGCCCCTGCCACATAGGAAATCATAATACTCATCAACAGTTTTGCTCTCGCCACCAGCTCACCGTTTTTTCTGAATTCTTTCCTGGTAAACATCGAAAACAGAATCCCAAGGTCGGTGGTGGTACCGGTAAGGTGGGTGGTTTTTACCGAAAAATTGGAGATACTCGCCGTTAACCCGTTCTGCAGACCTGTGGCAAACAGCATCAGTGCCACCAGCAATTCTGTTTCTTCCAGTGTTTTGCGGTAATAAAACTGCCCGTAAATCCCTACAAACAGCAGGCATGCAATTTCCAGCACCAGCGGCATGGAATGGGCGAAATATTTGCTCTTTTTATTAAAGGTAATTACGATAAAATTTGAAACAAAACCTCCGAAAAAGAACAGGAAAATCCATAATCCCACAACGGCTACCTGCGACCAGTTTCCTTTGCTGATTTCCGCCGCAAAAATAGCGTAATGTCCCGTAACGTTCGATGTGAAAGAAAGGAATATCAGAAGCGAGGCAATATTTATAGTACCTGCCGTAAAGGCAGTCAGCGTCCCCAATCTGATGTTGTCTCCCAACGTCCTGCTGTTACTATAATTCCTTAACATTTTTAAAATTTTTAATGTTTAATTTAAGCTTCCACGAAAATCTCCGCCAGCCTTCCTTTTTCAGGAAGACGATCCCGCACTTCAAGAGAAATTTCACGGGATTCCAGGTCTTTGCATTTTCTGATATAAGGAATCAGATCGAATTTACCTTTTCCTTTGCTCCTGATGGCCGGAGAATAATAAGCTTCCTGAATATTTCCCGCCTTTATATAATTATTGAAAGTCCTCTGGAAACTGCCGGTGAAAATATCGCAGGTTATTTTATTGATCAGATGGGAATATTTATTCCTGATGATTCCGTAGGCATCACAAAATTCCTCCGGTCTCAGCCTATTAAAGACCGTACTTTTCGTATTGAACAGAAGATCACGGATGGAGTCTCCCATGTCATATCCGGAAACCAAAAGAATATTATATCGGTTCTGATCTTCCGCAGTATCTTTTTCCCTCATCACTTTCTTTAAAATATTTAAAGATTCAAGAGAATAATCGGTAGCTATTAAAATCGTCCTGATCATATTTTTAAGATTTGGGTTCGTATATCTTTTTCGATACTACAAATCTAGGACGACCGAATTAGAGTTTCTTTGGAAAGGAATTAGAATGTGGTTAAAGAGATTAAAATGTGATTAGAAAATCTGAAGCAGGAAGAGGGAAGCCGGAGGCTGGAAGTTTTTTTCCCGCTAAAAACCACCCGCCTCTTTCTATTTTAACAATACTTTTTAAATACTCTCTTTGTCTTCAGGGTGAGCATTATAAAAATTCGGGAAACGCAGCTGCACAGTGGTTCCCTGGTTTTCATGCGAACTTACGATCAGTTCACCCTGGTGTATCCTTACAATATTTCGGGCCAGGGGAAGCCCGATGCCGTACCCTTCATAATTGTTGGTATTGGAAGCCCGGAAAAAAGGATCGTAGATTTTATTCATTTCTTTCCCGGGAATACCGATCCCATGGTCTTTTACAATGATATAAACATCCGTATCCGTTGCGCCCAATGAAACCTTCACCTGCTGGAAATCGGAATATTTACAGCCGTTCTGGATGATATTGGTCACGGCAAGATGCAGCAGCTGCTCATTCCCCTGTACTTTCAGTTTTCTGGGATTATCCGGCAGCATGCTGATGTCCAGGTAAATATTGTTCCTGAAATCTATTTTCCGCAGGGTTTCAATGACATCCCAAAGCAGCTGGTCGATGCGTATCTTATCCACTTTCTGGATTTTCCCGTTGAATCCGGTCTGGGCGATCATCAGCAACGCTTTGATTTTCTTATCTAATTTTTCCGCTTCATTCAGGATAATCCCTAATGTTTCTTTATATTCTTCATTGGTCCGGGAAATGGAAAGCGCCACATCCGCCTCTCCCATAATCGAAGTCAGAGGGGTGCGGAGTTCATGCGATACATTTCCGATGAGGTGATTCTGGGTTTCAAACGAAGTTTCAATGCGGTTGAGCATACCGTTGAAGGTGTCCACAAGCTCATTCAGTTCTTTATTATCCGGCTGGGGCTCAAGCCGCAGGTGCAGATTTTCCGAGCTGATTTCCTGTACTTTTCCGGTAATCTTCAAAATGGGTTTGAATAAAGTTTTAGACAGATAAAATGAAAAAATCATACTGAAGAACAGCGATAGCACAATGCAGGTGACCAGGGTACGCTTCAGGAACCCGAGATAATAGACCACATAATGGTTTTTGGCAGAAGCAATGGCGATATAATTTTTATCGTCATGCCGGAAGGTCTGCCCGATATAATAAAACTCCTGGTCGTTGTAGTTGGATTCTCCCTTTTTAATAATATTTTTAAAAAAATAAGAAGGAATATGGATTTCACCGGAAATTTTCTGAAAGTTGGAATCGGCGGGAATGGCAAAAACATAATCCCGTTCCATGGGAAGCTCTTCATCATTCAGCCCGTTCAGGATATAATTTTCCGGTAGGTCCAGGTCGTCTTTTCCTTTTTCGATCTGGATAATGGTGGTGGTACGGATCTTCAGCAACTCATAAAACCTCTGATGCGAAAAGTTCACGATCGAGAAATACACCAATCCGCTGAACAGCAAAATGATGGCGGTAAAAACCAACATCAGAAGCACCATCGTTTTGGTTTGATTCGTCATTACCCGGCTGAACATCATTACGCTTTTTTAAGGACATACCCCATTCCTATTACCGTATGGATCAATTTATGATCTTCCTGATGGTCCAGTTTTTTCCTCAGGTAATTTACATAGACATCTACAACATTTGTTCCCAGCTCATAATTCACGCCCCATACCGAATCTAAAATTTCGGCCCGGGAAATCACTTTTTCGGGATTGTTTAAAAAATAAAGAAGCAATTTATATTCGGTGGAAGTCAGCGAGACCTCCGCTCCTCCCCGCGTTACTTTTTTGGTATAATCGTTGAGCACAAGATCCGAGAACTGGAATACGTGTTCATGATCCACTTCCGGTCCGGGAATTTCAGCAGCATTTCCATTACCGCTTCTTCTTAAAAGAGATTTTATTCTTGCTACGAGTTCAATAAACTTAAAAGGTTTTACCAGATAGTCATCGCCTCCGCTTTCAAGGCCAAGCACAATATTTTCCGAAGTTCCCAAAGCCGTCAGAAACAGGATCGGAACATGAGGATTGGTTTTACGGATCTCCTTGCAGACATCCAGCCCGTTCATTTCCGGCAGCATGATATCCAGAATCACCAGATCGAAATCATTCGACTGCACCAGCTGCACGCCGGTTCTGCCGTCAAAAGCCACGGAAACTTCATAGCCACTTTCCTGTAACCCTTTCTTGATAAAGGACACCACACTGGTTTCGTCTTCGATAAGGATAATTTTTTTCATGGGGAATGAATAATGTACAAAAGTAGGAAAAACTCAAGTACCAAGAATTCTGAAAACAAAAAAACCTCTGTAACATTGTTACAAAGGTTTATCAATCCTGTGCGGATGAAGGGACTCGAACCCCCATGCCTTGCGGCACCAGATCCTGATTCTGGCGTGGCTACCAATTACACCACATCCGCGTTAAGGTTGCAAATATAGGATTTTTTCAGAAAAGATGTAAGTCCTAACCAAAATTTTATACATCCGGCATAGTAAATTACTGAATATAAGCTAAAAAAATTATTCTCTTACAGTCATTTATCCTATTGTTTATTATGCATTTGGCATGTAATTTCAGATCAAAGCACAAAATATGGATAAAAAATTTAATTAGCTTTCAATTAAATAACGTCAGTTCGAATGTTTTTTTTGCAGCACAGCGGAGAAATGTATCGGTGCCTTCAAAACTAAGAGCTCTGGTTGGTCGATCAGCAAATGCAATAAGAAATTAACGGTGTTGACCGTCCGAAAACAAAAAACCTCCGTAATGAATCATTACGGAGGTTTTTTTGTACCCCGGGCGGGACTTGAACCCGCACGCCAAAAGAGGCACAGGATTTTAAGTCCTGCGTGTCTACCAGTTCCACCACCAGGGCAGGCGTGGAGCGAAAAACGGGATTCGAACCCGCGACCCCAACCTTGGCAAGGTTGTGCTCTACCAGCTGAGCTATTTTCGCAAACTGTGCGGATGAAGGGACTCGAACCCCCACGCCTCACGGCACCAGATCCTAAGTCTGGCGTGGCTACCAATTACACCACATCCGCAGTTTTTATTAAGTTATATTTTTAAAGAACTTGTTTCGTTTTCAGTGGTGCAAAGATAGGATAAATTCTTTTACCTCCAAACTTTTGGGCAAAAAAAATTAAAATTTTTACATTTTTTTTCCCGCATACTCTTTATTACAATTGATTTTATTACTTTTACACCGTTAATTAATATGATATGGAATTACAAGGAACGGTAAAGAAAATATTTGACGCTCAGACTTTTGCGAGCGGTTTCCAAAAGAGAGAAATGGTGATTCTGACACAGGAGCAGTATCCCCAGCCGATAAACATAGAATTTTTGTCTGACAAGATCAGTTTATTGGACAGTCTTAAAGAAGGAGAAAATGTAAAAGTAGGAATCAACATCCGGGGAAGAGAATGGGTTTCCCCACAGGGCGAGACGAAATACTTCAACTCGATTACAGGATGGAGAGTAGAGAAAGTTTCCGATAACGGTTCAGAGCCTACCCAGGCAGCACCTTCTCAATCGGCTTCTCCGGTTTCTAACGAAAATCCTTTTGCAGGAGATGATGATGACGATCTTCCTTTCTAATTAAAAGATGACCCTTCATATAAATCCTGCTTTTTAGCAGGATTTTTTTTCACAAGTATGTTCCGATTAGACGAAAACGAAATTTCATTTCCGGATCCCGCCATCTACGACGGGCACGAGGGCGTTATTGCGCTCGGTGGTGACCTTTCAGCGGAGCGGGTATGGTTTGCCTATCAGCTTGGTATCTTTCCCTGGTACAACCCCGGTGAAGAGATTCTATGGTGGTGCCCCGACCCCCGGTTTGTTCTGTTTCCTGACGAACTGAAGGTTTCCAAATCCATGCGGAAAATCATGAACCGGAATGTCTTTACTTTTTCGGAGAACCAAAAGTTCAGGGAAGTGATCAGAAACTGTCAGGAAATCAGCCGCCGCGGGCAGGACGGCACCTGGCTTTCGGATGAACTGATGCAGACATTTATCCAGCTTCATGAGTACGGCCTGGCGAAAAGCATCGAAGTATGTCAGGACGGAAAGCTGGTGGGCGGATTTTATGGAATACAGATAGGCAAGGTCTTCTGCGGGGAAAGCATGTTTTCAAAAGTGAGCAATGCTTCCAAAGCAGGATTCATCTATTTCGTGGAAACCCATAAAGAGCATCTCCAGCTCATCGACTGCCAGTCGCATACGGAACATCTTGAAAGCCTGGGCGCAACGATGATTCCTAAAAAAGAATTTCTAAAAATTTTACACGAAAAACAATGAACGCGGATAGAGAAAAGTGGATGCTTCTAATCGTACTCAGCCTCATCTGGGGCTCGTCCTTTATTCTGATCAAAAAATCCCTGGGCCATTTCACTCCTTATCAGGTAGGTGCCTTAAGGGTTCTGATTGCAGGGATCATCCTGATGCCGGTAGCCGTCTCAAAATATAAACTGTTTCCTAAAAAACATTTGAAATGGCTGATCCTGGCCGCTGTTACCGGAAATTTTATTCCCATGTTCCTGTTTCCGATTGCTGAAAAAGAAGTAAGCAGCAGTATTGCGGGCATTATCAATTCCATGATGCCTATTTTTGTGATTATTGTCGGTGCCCTGGTCTGGAAATTTGAAACGACGCAGCGGCAGATGATCGGGACCTTCATCAGTTTTACCGGCGTATGCCTGCTGGCTTTTGGCGGTGAAGGTGACGGAACCCAATTTAAACTGATTCCGATTCTCCTGTTGCTCATGGCTACTTTATGTTATGCCATAAGCACCACGACTGTAAAATCCAGGCTGATGGAAGTTTCGTCTACGGTATTATCGGCCTTCGTATTTTCCTTCGTGCTGTTTCTTCCCTCTCTTATATCATTGATTTTTACCGGATTTTTCTCAACATTCCGTTTAGATGAAAACCACCTTGTGGGTCTGATGTTCGTCAGCCTGTTGTCCGTTTTCGGAACCGGACTGGCCATGATGATGAATTACCGTCTGTTAAAGGTCTCTTCCCCATTGTTCGCTTCTACGGTAACCTTACTGATGCCGATTGTAGCCATTATCTGGGGCGTGCTGGACGGCGAAAAACTTTCCGTCCTGCAGTTTGTCGGTGCAGGGATTATTATTGCCGGACTGATCTTTTTAAGGGCAAGACCGAATGTCCTACAAAAATAAAATCCTGCATCACTGCAGGATCTATATTCAGTTTTAAAATTCAGTGAACCTTAAAACGCATCAGCTGAATTTCATTTTTATGAATTCCTTTTCTTCACTTTAGCCTTCACCTTTTTTACCTCGTCTCTGATGAAAGGATATTTCTTCTGCATATCCGTTACCAGAGAAGGATCCAGTTCCAATGCCTGATGAAGCGACTCGGTACCTTTTTCATGGTCTTTCAGGTTGAAATAGCAGTTGCTCAGCTGGTAATACAGTTCAGCCCGGTGATGTGCTTTCAGAGCATTGTTTAAAAGCGTTACGGCTTCTTCATATTCCCCCAGAAGCATCAGCACTTCCGAATAGGCATACCAGTTGTAGAACCTTGCAGGTTCTGCATCCACCAGCTTTTTCAGGCACGAAAGGCTTTCTTCAAACTTTCCGGAATCGATGAACAGAAAAGCCAGCCTTTTCTGGTAATCCAGGTTATTTTCATTGAGATGAGTGGCTTCTTTTGCAAAATGCAGTGCTTCCGTCATTCCGCCCATGTCTTCGTAGATGTAGGACTGCTCCATCATAGCCAGATAAAACTGAGGATCTTCCCTCAGCGATTTCTGAAAAGCGTTTAAAGCGACAATCGGCTGTTTCAATGCTTTGTAGCAAAGTCCGATTTTGTAGAAGGTAAATGCTTTGGTATATTCCAGTTCAAGCATTTCCTCATATACTTCGATTGCCTTTTTATACTGCCCCAATGCTTCATAGCAGGCTGCCTTGTTGGCATATACCCCTACCGAATTGGAATTGATGGCCAGCAGGTAATCGTACCCCCTAATGGCTTCTTCATAATTCTTCCTGTTGAAATAAAACTGCCCGTATTCAAACCACGCTATTTCGGAATAGGCAAATTCATCCAGGTATTCATTCAGAAAGGCAATCGCCTCATCACTCTTATTCAGGTCTGCAAAGCACACCATGCAGTTTTCCAGGGAATACTCATCCGTAGGGTCTTCTTTAAGTGCTTTTTTGTAGTGTTTAAGAGCGTTGAAAGGGTCGCCCAGATTCACATACTCATCTGCAATAAAGTTGTGGAGGAAATTTTCTTCTTCTCTCAGCTCCAGTGCCTTTTTACAAATTTCAATGGATTTTTTAGGGTTTCCCAGATTCGAATAGTACTTCGCATAGCACACCAGAAAATCAGTGTTTTCCATAGAAGAGCCTTTCAGCTCATCGATCAGTGCTTTTGAAGTCGTATAATCTTCCCATTCCAGAAGGATTTCAAGTTTCTTGATCTTGATATCCAAAGAATTGGGATGAAGCTTCAGTCCGTAATTCACCGCTACATCGGCATAATTAAAGTCTCCGAGCTCCAGATAATAAACAATAATGTCTTCCAGTTCTTCGGTATCGAAGTAGAACTCATCATTGTTATCCATCATTTCTTCGAACTTCTTTACAAGTTCATTTCCAAAATATTCTTCCAATACTTGTATCCTTAGTCAATCAATGTCTGAATATGCTTACAAACCTCGATAAACTTCATTTAAATTAATATTACTTCTGAAATTTAAGATTCAAAAGGTATGCAAAGTTGCGAAATTTTTTCGACATTCCTCTTCGTAAATTTCTATTTTAAAGATAGTAAAAAGAACATCATTCCCAAATCATTGTGGATAAAAAAAATGGAATTATCAATAATTTAACGTTTTGATAATAGTTGATTATCGCAGCATCTGACCAATTATTCAGACATTAAATCATTAAAAAAAGAACGGAACAAACAGTCCCGTTCTCATCAGTTCTATCCGATCAGGCTTCTGATCTTTGCGATGATATCATCTCCCAGCTGATCCGCTTCTTCCTGAGATCGGGCTTCCGTATAAATTCTGATAATCGGTTCCGTGTTGGATTTTCTGAGGTGCACCCAGTTGTTTTCAAAATCTATTTTTACCCCATCCACGGTAGATACTTCTTCGTTCCGGTATTCTTTTTCCATTTGGGATAAAATATCATCTACGTTGATTTCCGGGGTAAGCTCAATCTTCTTTTTTCCCATGAAATAAGCCGGGTAGCCTGCCCTTAATTCGGAAACCGTTTTATTTTCTTTCGCCAGGTGTGTTAAGAACAAGGCTACCCCTACCAATGAATCTCTTCCGTAATGGAGATCCGGGTAAATGATGCCGCCGTTTCCTTCACCTCCGATCACGGCATTTTTTTCCTTCATCAGGGTCACTACATTCACCTCTCCTACTGCACTGGCAAAGTACTCCGATTGGTGTGCCCGGGCAACATCCCGTAAAGCACGGCTGGAAGAAAGGTTGGAAACAGCCACGCCGTTTTTATGTTTCAGTAAATAATCCGCTACGGCCACCAGGGTATATTCTTCCCCGAACATTTCGCCTTTTTCATCAATCAAGGCCAGTCGGTCCACATCCGGATCGACAACGATCCCGACATCGGCCCCTTCTTTTTTTATCAGCCCGCAGATATCGCCCAGGTGTTCTTTCAGCGGTTCCGGATTGTGCGGGAAATGACCCGTCGGCTCACAGTATAGTTTCACGGTTTCGCAGCCGAGCTGATCCAGCAGCATCGGAATGGCAATTCCGCCTGTAGAGTTCACGGCATCCAGCACTACTTTAAATTTCTTTGCCTTAATCGCTTCCGCATCTACCATCGGAAGATTTAAAATCTGCCGGATATGGATATCAAAAGCGTCATCCCTGGTCTCGTATTTTCCCAGGTCATCCACTTCCGCATAATTGAAGTCTTCACTTTCAGCCAGTGCCAGTACGTCTGCTCCGTCTTCGCCGCTGATGAACTCTCCTTTGTCATTTAAAAGCTTGAGTGCATTCCATTGTTTCGGGTTGTGGGAAGCGGTAAGGATGATGCCGCCGTCAGCCTTCAGTTCGGGAACCATGATTTCAACCGTCGGCGTTGTAGAAAGTCCCAGATCCACCACATGGATCCCAAGTCCCTGCAATGTTGCTGAAACCAGCGAGGAAACCATCTGTCCTGAAATCCGGGCATCTCTTCCGATGACCAGCGTCAGGTCCTTTTTATTTTTGTTGTTCTGAAGCCAGGTTCCGAATGCCGAAGCGAATTTCACTACATCCAGCGGGGTCAGGTTATCATTTACTTTTCCGCCAATGGTTCCGCGGATCCCTGAAATACTTTTTATTAATGACATTTTATATTTTATTTATACATTTTCCTGTTGTATCATTTTACTGATGCCGGGAAAATAATGTTAAATTTTGTTCAAAAGTACAAATAAAACTCTTGACTGGTATGGGAAATAAATCATTCAGTTGATCGCAGAACAGAAAAAGCCGCTTTAAAGCGGCCTATAGATTTTTAATAGAATCAGTTAGGTTAAGAACACCCGCAATCCTTATCGCAGCCGTTTCTTTTGGAGCTGAATTTTTTCGGTGCAAAATTTTTCCTGAGGACCCTGAACAGGGAATAGCAGGCGAATGCAACGATGAGAAGAACAATGATGTATTGTAAGATGAGTGAAGTATCCATTATTTTAAGATCTGGTAAGCTATCATCGACACAAAGTAGGCCAAACCGGTCATCATCGCTACCTGCAGGCCGGTCCATTTCCAGCTTTTGGTCTCTCTGTAGACTACTGCCAGTGTGGAAACACACTGCATTGCAAATGCGTAAAACAAAAGGACGGAAACTCCCGTGGCAAAGCTGAAGACTTTTTCGCCGTCCGGTTTTATGTCACGCCTCATTTTATCGATAACTTTTACTTCGGGAGCATCATCTTCCAGGCTGTATAAAGTGGACATTGTACCTACGAAAACCTCTCTTGCAACAAAACTGGTAAGGATTCCCACCCCCATTTTCCAGTCGTAGCCCAGTGGGGCAATCACAGGTTCAATACCTTTCCCCATCTTAGCGAGGTACGAATGATCCAGCTCCACATTGGTCGCCACAAACTGATCCGGACGCTGTTTCGGTCCGAAATAGCTCAGGAACCAGATGATGATGCTGACGATGAAAATAATTTTTCCCGCTCCGGTAATAAATTCCCAGACCTTCCCCAAAACCATTTTCAGATCATAGAGAAAAAGCGGTTTTTTATAGGTCGGCAGATCCATTACCAGATAGGTTTTTCCTTTATTTTTAATAAATCTTTTAAGTGCCGCCGCCGAAAACAGGGCTACCAGGAAGCCCAGCAGGTACATGCCCATTAATACCAGCGCCTTATATTTAATCCCCAGAAAAGAGCCGTCTGAAATAATAAGCCCGATAATGATGCTGTATACCGGCAGCCTTGCCGAACATGTCATAAAAGGCGTTACCAGAATAGTCAACAGTCTTTCCTTGAGGTTCTCAATATTCCGGGTGGAAATTACGGCCGGAATGGCACACGCCGTTCCTGAAACCAGTGGAACGATACTTTTTCCGTTTAATCCGAACGGCCGGAGAAGCCGGTCCATCAGGAAGACCACCCTGGCCATATATCCTGAGTCTTCAAGCAGATACAGAAAATATAAAAGGATCCCGATCTGCGGCGCAAAAACCACAATCCCGCCAATCCCCGGAACAATTCCGTTTGAAATCAAAGAATTGACCGGACCTTCGGGCAAATGTTCCGAAGTGAAAGCGGCCAGCCATGAAAAAAAAGTGTCAATCCAGTCCATCGGATATTCGGCAAGGAAAAAGACGCTCTGGAAGATGACGAGTAAAATCATCAGGAATACCACATATCCCCAGAATTTATGAACCAGGACCTTATCTAATTTCTCCGTTAATAATTCTTTGAACTGCGGCTTTTTAGAAATCACATCCGCTAAGATTTTATCAATATGCTGGTATCTCCGGACTGTTTCCTGCACCTGTAGCCTTTTTGGGACCAGGCTTTTGGAATCCGGCTCCTCGATCAGTCCGACAATGGATTCTATTTTGCCAAGGTCCGCTCCCATTGATAGGCTCATCCAGGCTTTATATTCGTTATCCAAGCCTTTATGGGAAGCTAATTTCTGAATAAAACCTTTATGTTCAGCCGGAGTTTCAAAGGAAACCCGGTCTGCCTTTACAAATTGATGATGAAGGACGGCTTCCTTGAGATCGTCTATTCCAACCTGCTCTTTCGCATTGGTCTGGATAATTTTTATGCCTAAAGCTTCGGAAAATCTCTGAATGTCAATCGTAATCCCCCTTCTTTCCGCCTGGTCGATCTGATTGACCACCAGAATCATCGGAATTTCCAGATCCTGGATCTGCTGAAACAGCAGCAGCCCTCTTTTCAGGCTCAATGCTTCAAGGATATAAATAACGCCGGCATAATTTTCCTGCTCATCGATCAGGAATTTAGAAAAGATCGCTTCATCTTCAGAACTGGGATAAATGCTGTAAGAACCCGGCAGATCGATGATTTCCACCTCTTCGTTTTTGTAGGTATAGGTTCCGGAGTGGCTGGCTACGGTAACCCCGGCATAGTTTCCGGTTTTCTGTTTTTTGTTGCTTAAGGCATTGAAAACCGTCGACTTCCCTACATTGGGGTTTCCGACTAAAAGCACCTGTTTTTTCTGACTGTCCTGCATCAATTCAATTCTTCAACAATAATATAGTTGCCTTCTTCCTCACGAAGGGCAATGCGGCTTTTTTCGTCGCCGAATTCCACATACATCGGTCCGCTGAAAGGAGCCTGGTATAAAATCCGGAAAGCGGTTTCGGGAAGAAGCCCCATCTCAATGATTTTATTAGGCATTTTCAGGCTGTCGTTATCATACCCCAGTATCTTTCCCATCTTGTTTTTGGGAAAACCACTCAACTTATGTAAACCTCTATCTTTCAAAGCCAGGATTTTTGTGTCTGCAAATATACGCTATTTAAATTTAATCTAAATAACGTCAGGCCATGAAAAAAATCAACCCAAATGCATGAAAACATTTGGGTTGATCTGATATAATTAGTTAATATGAATGTTATTTTTTCTTCTTTTCCGTAGCAGCCGCTTGGGTAATCTCAATCGGATTATCGTTGGCATTAAAGAAATCTTTATACATTTTTTCCTGTTTCTTCATCATATCCCCGATGGTCCCGTCCATTCCCGGAATTGATCTTGACATGATTTCCTGGGTCATCATAGGTCTTGCTGATGCAAAAGGATCCTTCTTGAAATCCCTGAAGGTCCTGTCGAACTTGTCTTTCGGCATTTCCGTCACTTTGGTTCCTACGTTTGAGATTTTCTCCATGTAAGTAAGCTCTTCCCAGTTCGGTACTTTTTTATTTCCCTGAAGTACCCATGAATAGTTTTTGCCGTCATCTTCAATCTTTACGATAAGCCCCGGAAGCCCTGAGAATTTATACGGACCATCCTGGAAAGGAAGCTCTGTGCTGAACCAGGCCGTCCACGTTCTTCCGCCGAATTCGGTAGTTGCTTTTTGAGCATTATAGGCTCCGATCTTTGCTTTATCATTTGAAATCTTCCAGTTGAATTTCAGATTTTCACTATAACCGATATTCATTGGGGTAAAACCGTTTGCAATCCTTTCGATATATTCAATTTTCATATCCGGATATGTCTTCACGATCTTTTCCGAAAACTTGGGCATTTTAAAGGATTTGGATAAATCTTTGAATACACCGGCTTTCTGCATGGCATCAAACTGAACTTTAAGAATCGAATCCTGGCCGATGGCTGTATAGTCACGGTAAATGGATCTGTCTTTAACGATGTCCAGCGCCATGATCACTTTCTCAAGCTTGGCAGAGTCTTTTCTGGGCTTGAAGGTAAGCTCATAGAAAAAACGGTTGGCCGTTTCCTTTGAGTCGCTGTTCTGAGCGTTTGCAAATGCAAAAATGGCAATCAGGAATATTGAAAATAGCTTTTTCATTTTAATAAAACTGTTTATAGGATTAGTTAACGCTTTCCGGCTTTTGTTACAGATTTTTTTATTTTTTATTTTTATCGACTTGTTATAAATTGATTTACAGAATAATTAATGATGAGTTTGATATGTTGTATGCCGTTATAAAGCGATCTGCTGAAGATTTGAATATTTTTAAAACCTTCATATTGGCAGGGATCAATAAAATAGGCTGCCCTTTTGGGACAGCCTGTTTTTAAATATATTAAAATCCGTTTATTTAAAATTGAATTTTACCGTAAACATCACCTGGCTCGGGCGGAGCTGGATTCTGGTAAAAGAAGTACTCTGAGGATTGATATCATACGTTTCAAATACTCTTTTATTGGCAATGTTCATCCATTTTACTTCAAAGTCTATTTTTTTCTTAGACCACGTAAACTGATAAGATACATCATAGAATCCGTTGTGGTATTTTTGATTTTGCGCATTGGTATTCACCTGATCCCAGTTGAATCCGATGGTATGATTTTCAATCGGGTAGAAGAAAAGGCCCAGGTTATGGGTAAATCCTGTTCTGGCCGCATTTGAAATCACCTGTCCGGTACTTGTCTGTTTTGTTCTTGAGAAGCTGGCGTTGTAGTCAATACTCATCCAGCTGAAATACGTATTGTTGAACTTCAGGCCAAATGACTGGCTGTTGTTTTTATTGGTATACGAATCATCATTATAAAACGCATCAGACTTTACCGTATTATTACTGTAGTTAACGGAAGCATTTGTTTTGAATTTCGGGAAATACTTTCCTACTTCAAGATTATAGCCGTTATTCAATATGTGATTTTCCTGTTCCCTGTACTGCATTACCGTATACCCTGAAATAATTCTCGGATTAGAGATTAAATTTCTTCTGGCATCCGAATACCGGTAATTAATGTTAAAGAATAGGTTATTCAGGGGATTTCTGTATTCTAATCTCGTCCCTGCCGATTTATTGTTATTCTGAGGGATCGGATTGTTTGGATCCATCGTATTAATTCCGTTTGGTGAAGTCATTAAGAATCCGGAATAAGCTGTATTGATTTCTCCAAAGTTATTGTTGATATTGGCATTTACCGAAGCTTTCCAAAAAGAAGCAAAATTATACTGGGCAAAAACGCTCGGTTCAAAGGTTACTTTATTTACATCTTTTGAAACCTGTCTTAAAGGATCACTGGCTTTAATATTATTGGAGTTTACCGGAAAGTTTGCATATAGCATCCAGGAATCACTCTTATAATTTACCCCGACACTTCCATAAGGTGTTGCCGTTGTATAACTTAAATCATTATTGTATCGTGAAGACAGTGTAGAATTCGGACCAGTAAAAGGATTGGTTATAATATTTGATAAACTCGAAACCAGATCCGTGGATTTAAAATTAAATCCGACTTCCGGGGTAAACGTCCATCCTTTTGCAGAAAACCCGATATTTGCAGAATGATTCGCTTCAAAAGTTTTAAGCCTTAAATTCTGGCTTACAAAATCTGCAGATGTAGGCAGAAATCCCGGAATTTGCAGGTAAGATGCCGGCGAAACCTCCAGGGACTGTCTGTCGGTCTGATAACTGATATATGACAAAACATTGACCATCTTTTCTTTCCATGGAACAATGGTACTCAATGAGTTCTGGAAGGAAGTTGTAGGCGATTCCAATGCTTCGTCACCATGGCTTACAGGATTACCGTTGGCCGTTCTGTCGACAATTCCCCGGTCTGCATTCCAGTACTGAGAAAAGCTAGTGGTATTTTTAAAAAATCCTTTTTTTGCATTTTTAGTGAAAATCAGTTCTCCTTTTGCCTTATCCGTATAGAAATTGTTGCGGATATTTTGAACGACCGTTGATGCAGGGGTATCCGTTGTTGCAAAAAATTCCTGTTGAGTATAAGATTCCCTTTCTACTGCATTATTTGTATAGTTTGCGTTGGCTTTAAGTTCCCATTCTTTTTTCTTATCGATATTGGTCAGGTAATTGGCAGAGACATAATGTACACTGTTCATCAGGTATCTTTTTACCGGAAGATTCGGAGCGCTTGCGTTCTCTACATTCAGCCAGTCGTTTTGGGTTGCATTGATCCTTCTTCCTTCAAACCTGTTTCCGAAGGATAAGATATTTCCTTCATTTTCTACCTGCTCGCCGACATTATTGGTTTTGTAATTGACCACCCACTGGCTTTTCTGGCCGAAAAACATAGGGGTCAGTTTAACGTTCCATAATAACGGGCTGGCTCCGACGCCCACTTCTCCCCTTCCGGTCATGGTCACGGAGTTTTTAAGCTTGATGTTGATAGCCGCCTGGTCCGAAGGCACCTTATCCTGTAAAATCTTTACCGGCTGGTGATTTTCCAGCACTTCCACTTTCTGTACGGCATCTTTCGGAAGCGAGTTGTTGATCGTTCCGTAGCCGCCTTCCATCAGGTCTTTTCCGTTGACGTAAAATTTGTTGATAGCATTCCCCTGGTAAAGGATGGTTCCGTCCGTATTTACTTCAATTCCCGGCATTTTCTTCAGAACGTCGGCCAGGGTCCTGTCGCTTTTGCTGTCAAAAGCTTTCAGATCGTAAGAAATGGTATCGCCTCTCGCGGTGACCATTTTGGTTTTAAGCTTTACTTCTTTGATTTCCGTTGCTTCCGAATCCATCTTAAAGTTCAGGGTCTGATCGCTGTTGCTGATCTGTCTCGTCACCGACTTTTGGTTGAAAGCTTTTACTTTAAGATCCACATTGGATTCCGCAGATGTGAAAGTGACCTTATATTCCCCTTTCGAATTGGTAATTCCGTAAGCAAGGATGGCATCCTTCCCCGGCTCTTCCACCGTTACGCTGGCACTGGGAATTCCAACCCCGTCTTCATCCGTGATTTTCCCTGAAACCGTTTTCTGTGCAAAAGCGATCACAGAGAAAAAAATCATCAGAAACAAAGAAATTTTCGTTTTCATAATTTATTATTTGACTAATTAGTTAATGGTTCCTTCATTTTGTTACACCTTTATAAAGATTGTATTCAAAGCGGAAAGTTAAAGCTTATCTTTTATCACTACAAACATAGTTATATTTTTTGTATTTGCGAGCTTATTTTTTTCATCTGTCTTTCAAGAAGTCCGGAAAAAAATTCTCTCCTTTGAGAATTACTGTATCAGTTTAAGGCATCTATGGAAATTTATAGGTTTTGATTATTTATTTTTTGCTTAAATCTCTACATTTGTAAAGAGAATTTTATCATGGGAGTAGGAACAAATCTTAAAAGACTCAGAAGCAAAACCAAGTTTTCCCAACAGGAAATTGCCGATATGTTGGGATTGGATAGGAACACCTATACCAACTGGGAAAATGAAACCACAGACATCAAATCACAATACATTCCTAAACTGGCAGAAATCTTTCAGGTAAGTATTTTAGATCTTTTTGAAGCCGGAAAAAATGAATCCTCTTATCATAATTTGGAAAATGCAGATTTGAAGGATAATGCTATCGGGCAGAAAGATTTCCAACAAGGCATTATCATTAACATTACTGATTCTGAAGCCGCGAAAATTATCAGCTCTCAACTGAAAGAATTGATTAAAAGCCTGAAAAAATAAACAAAGAATTTATGATCTGTTTTTATTCTGTAGAAATCTAAAGGCTAATTTGATGACTAATTTAACTCGGGCTCTTACGAAATTATAAATAAAAAAATCATTCAAAAGGGTTTAACTCTATAGGGTTATTATACATTTTTTTCTTTCTATCATAGGCATTTTGCAATTCTTTTCTCAATTCTTCGCCCATATCTGCCGGATAGCCAGCCAGAGTAAATTCCATATTATATTTAGCTTTTAAATATTTAGCTTTTGAATAATTTTTATATTCATTAAGGTTAAAATCAAAATCATCCGTGTATTTTTCTATTTTTTCCAATATAAAATGATAATCATTTCTTATATCATATAATTCGAAAATCAATCCGGGCAATCCACTGAATTTATACGGTCCCAATGATTGAGGATACTCTTTAGAAAAGTAAGCAATCCATCTTCTGCCATATTTATTGGTTGCTGCCATTTGGCATTTTATCCCATTAATTACTTTTGTATCACTATATAAAACCCACTTTATTCCTCCGGTTTCTTCATATCGTATTTTAGAATCCATTACTGTGATAAGCACTGTTGTTTTATCTTTCCATTTGATTAATCTTTCCTGAAAATAATCACTAATCGCTCTGGTATCTATTCCTCTAATTCCATATTGTCTCGTATCATTTAAATAGTTTTGGACTGCAGCAAAATAATAATCCCGGGAATTACCAAGCAAAATAAATTTTTGTTCTTGATGATACTTTTCTCCTAATTGTAAGGAACCTGTATATTCAACTTTTATAGAAGGAATAAATGCTATCTTTTGGGCAAAAGATATTGTAAAACCCAGTAAAAAAAAAAATAAAAAACATTTACTCATAAATCATTCGAAAGGCTTCAATTCTAATGGATTGTTGAACATTTTTTTTCTTTTCTCCAAAAGGGAAAGGAAATATTTACTTTCTTCTGCTCCAATCTCCAATCCTGGAAATGCGGCAAGAGTATTCTCCAGATTATATTTTGCTTTTAAATACTTATCTTTCGGGTAGTTTTTAAATATTGAAAGGCTAAAGTTAAATTCATCTGTAAACTTTTCAACTTTTGTTAGTGTAAAATGATAATCATCTCTTGTATCATACAATTCGAAGATCAAACCTGGTAATCCACTAAATTTATACGGACCTAAAGATTGTGGATATTCTTTAGAAAAGTAGGCAATCCACCTTCTGCCATATTTATTGATTGCCGCCATTTGGCATTTTACTCCATTAATTAATTTTGTATCTCTATAAAGCACCCATTTTGTAGTAACTTTTTCTTCGTAACGGATCTTATCTTCTCCATATTTAAAGAAAACATATGTAATTTCATCTTTTTTTATCATCCTTTCCTGAAAATAATCGCTTAATGGTCTCAAATCTATTCCCTCATTGGGTTTATATTGACCTGTATCATTTAAATAGTTTTGGGCTGCAGCAAAATAATAATCCTGAGAATTTCCGACTAAAACAAATTTTTGAACCTGCTGGTATTTATCTCCAAATTTCATTGATGAATCATAATTTACCCTAACCGAAGGAATGAAATTTATTTTTTGACCATTGAAATAAAATGAAAATAATACAAAAAGTAGATAATAATATTTCTTCATGATTTATATTTTAATAGGCGGAGAAATCTCCGCCTAAATTAATTAAGGATTAATTGTTACATCTGGCTTCGTACCACATTCAAGAAAGTTTATTGCTTGGATAGTTTGAGCCATTTGTGAATAGGTTGCATTATCCGAAAATGTAGTATAATGCTTAACACCACAAGTAGAAGTCCAGACTGCCTGAACTCTTGCAAACGCCATCACGGAGATCCCGATCATGGCGCAGAATAAAATCTTCTTTTTCATAAAAATTTGCTTTAAAAAGTTAATACTCATTTTTTCCCTGGCTGATCATCTCTGTCTAGAATAAGAAACCGTCCCGGATGATGCATCATTATGACTTTTAAGAAATACATGCTTTAGCAGGATACCAAAGCATGTTTCGCGAATTTCCCACTTGTGTCATACCACAAACTTATGAAGATATTCTGATATCCATTGTCTAAGAAAACCAGCAAATTACGCTGTCTTTTTTAGGTATAAATCACACCATATTAGAGTTATGAAAGTTAAAATTTTTCTTTAAAAAATATATTTTGACTGGATTTTTTAGCCGATCATTCTTTCCACTGAAAAAAATTTGTAAAGAGGGAATTGAAACGATAAATTGTTAAGGCTTATTATTTGAATTGATTTGTAGCAAAAGTCTTTCTTGGAAATCACAAAACAAGTTGAAAGACATTACAGGGAGCACCTGATAGATTAATTCATTATTTTTTTATTTAGTCTAAATAGGCAAAAATAATTTACATGATAGATTAAAAAAAGCTTAAACCTCTTAACATATCTATTTAATTTAATAATTTTGTAACATTAAATTTTTAAAAATGGGAATCAATTTAAAGCCGATTGATATTGTAGATGATATTACGCAGGAGGAGTTCATTGAGAAATACCTGAAGCCGAGAAAGCCGGTAGTGATCAAAAATATGGCAAAAAAGTGGCCCGCTTACCAGAAATGGACCATGGAATACATGAAGGAGGTAGTCGGTGACGTGGAAGTTCCGTTATACGACAGCTCGAAAGCAGACCCTTCCGCTCCCATTAATGCTTCCGCGGCAAAAATGAAATTCGGGGATTATATTGATCTTATCCAGCGGGAACCGACGGATCTGAGGATTTTCCTGTTCGATCCCATTAAATTTGCACCGAAGCTGCTGGAAGATTACCTTTCGCCCAAAGAATTAATGGGCGGGTTTCTGGATAAATACCCCAATATGTTTTTCGGTGGCAAAGGTTCCGTTACCTTTCTTCACTTCGATATCGATATGGCGCATATTTTCCACACCCATTTCAACGGAAGAAAACACATTCTCCTGTTCGATTATAAATGGAGGGAGAGGCTTTATCAGATTCCTTATGCGACCTATGCCCTGGAAGATTACGATATTGAAAATCCCGATTTCACAAAATTTCCCGCACTGGACGGTGTAGAAGGCATCGAATGTTTCCTGGAACACGGTGACACCCTGTTTATGCCAACCGGATGGTGGCACTGGATGAAATATCTGGACGGCAGCTTCTCCATCTCGCTGAGGGCCTGGGATAAGTCGTGGGCAGTAAAAGCCCACTCATTATGGAACCTGACGGTGCAGCGTAAGTTCGACGATGTCATGAAGAAGAATTTCAGAAAAAAATACATGGACTGGAAAGAGAAAGTAGCCGTCAAAAGGGCTGAGATTGCCCTCAGGAAAGGCTTACCAAGAGCATAATAAAAAAGACGTTTCCGGGAAACGTCTTTTTTAGTTTATTTAATGAATTTATCTGACAATCCGCTCCATCCTGGCCTGCGCACAATTAAAGGCTTCTTCCGCTTCCTCAAACAGGACTTTCACTGAAATTTCAAAACCATTGGCCATAAAATAAGTCACATGGCCCTCAACGTTAAAACTTAAAAAGGCGATATTCCCGGCATTTACCACCAGGGGCTGCCCCAGGACTTTTGCCCCTTCCAGTGAATTCGGCTTCTTTACATGAATAACGAAAGATGCTTTAATGTAAATCAAGCCGTCCGATGTTGTTTTTATTATATAAGCCATCCGGTAATTTTCTGTAAAGTTATTCAAATTAAAGCATATGAAAAAATCCTCAGTCAGACTGAGGATAATCAAAAGTATTAATATTTATTGTGGTTGGTGTTTTCTGCAATAAAAAATCAAAAATATTCCCGAATTGCTCCGGGAAATATTTTCAGATCCCTTTGTGTGTTTATTTTTTAATAGTTGCAGTACAGTATTCAACTATTATGCCATGAATGGAAACTCCTTCTTTTTTGCGGAAATAAAATGATTTTTCAGTAATATATTTTATCACATACCTCATTTGCAGAACATTTATAAAAATGGTACACTTTTAGATTGGTTGATGACAACACACACACTTAAAAATATTACTTATGAAAGCATCTTCACAAACTGAAAACATCAATTCCCACTTCAACCGTGAAATGGAACGACAGAAAGCGATTAAAGCACTGGAGAAAGCAAAAAGCATCAAAAGGAAAGTGGTTTTCCTTCCTCAGGGTGCTACGGGTAACCTTACCTACAGGGATACTTTCTGATGCGATCCGGTCATCATATAAAATAAGCTACTCCTAAAGTAGCTTATTTTTTTATCATTATTTAATCAAAAAAAGGTGGTTAATCTGCGGATCTTATAATTAAAATACCTAAAAGAAAAATGAAGCAACGGAGGGAACAAGGGATGCCTGCCGTTGCTTCATTTATGACCGCAGATCCGGATCTGCGGTGTCAAAACCTGTAGATACATACATATTAAACTTTAATAATAAATTGTTACATTCTTATGCTTTCGATGATGGCTCCCTAAGACTTATACAATTTCGCCAACAACTAAATTGGAGACCAAGCTAAGCATTCATCCATTATATATTCAGTATAGCTGTTAAATAAATGAGTATTAACCCGTTATTTTTTTAAATGCTGCAAATAATAAACCATACAAACCTGCAATCAGGATAAAAAATACCACATTTAATTAACAGATAAAAAATAACAGAAATTCAGGTTTCAATATGATGTTCATCATAAAATTCAGGAATTATACTTTCTACCTTTGGAATACATCCTTATTTAATTTTTGCACTTATTCTCACAATGCCTCTCCTTTCTGCGAGGGGCTTTTTAATGATATACCTTGTGACCCGCGTCATAAATTTTTTGTTTTTTCATGATTAAGTTTGAGGTAATCAAATCATTTTTATCTCATGAAAAAAATCATCTTCGCAGCATTCCTGCTGTACACCTTATCGGCATGCACAAAATCCGAAACCCAATATACAGACCAGCAGAATAAAAGGGAATCGGTAGACAACAAAGAATCAGATACCATCCGGGCCCTGAACGAGGTTTCGGATACGGCTAATGCAGAACAGCTTCCCAACACTATGAAAACTGATAACGAATAATTACCATTACTATTTATGACTCCGAAAGGCAGATTAATCATCATGGGCGGCAATGATGCAGGCGCAGTTCATGAAGCGGATCAGGAAAACCTGAAAACACACTTTCCGGCTTATGAAAATTTCCGCTTACTATCATCCCGGAAAGAGGACCGTATTGAAATGATTACCGCATCGCCGGATGCTACGGAAGCTATGGCAGCGGAATATTCGGTGGCATTACAGCAGGAAGGATATACCAATTTCGGTTTTATCCATCTCAAAAATAACCGGGAAGATTATCATCCCCGGATCCTGGCGGCAAAGGTGGTTTTCTTTATTGACGACAGCCCTGACCTCTGCGAAACCTTAAAAAATTCGTCTCTTTCAAAACTGATGTTAAAAAAATACCTGCTTGAGGAGGAATTTACGGTGGCAGGCATCAATGCGGGAGGGATGTTTATTTCAGAACTGTTCCTGAACAACAAGGAAATCCATCCGGGTCTCGGGTTCATCAATAATTGTATCATCGATACCCGTTTCAGGCACGGAACCCGGTTCAAAAACCTTGTAAAAGCCGTTGTTTCCCACCGGGAATGCCTCGGAATCGGCCTGAATAGAGGAATGGCCCTGATTATTGAAAAAGGATACAAGGCCCAATGTATCGGAAGCAGTTCCATGATCGTTGTAAACGCCAGGAACGTAAGAAGAAAAAAACCGAGAAAAGGGTTTTCCGTATTTGCAAAAAACCTGAAAGGCCATATCCTCACTGCCGGTTCTACCCTGAACCTCATCAACGGTGACCTTATCCGAGAGGTGCCTTTTGACTATAATTTGAATTTCACCAACAGGAACACCAGACAATAATTAAAATAAATGACGACTATGATACCAAAAGGACGGCTGCTGATTATCGGCGGCAAAGAGGATAAAGGAGAAGACCATTCCGAAACGGAGAAAAAAAACAATAATTTTTCGCCTGAAGAAATCCTGAAGCTGCTCGCGGAATCCAAAGATGACCGTATTGAGGTAATTACTACCGCAAGTTCTGAACCGGAAGACATGCGGGAAACTTATAGCAAAGTATTTAACAAAATAGGATACACGAATTTTGATTTTCTGGATATCTGTGACGAGCACGTACATTCCGATTTTCATCTTAAACGGGTGGAGGCCGCCAGGACGGTATTTTTTACAGGCGGCGACCAAAGCAGGATCTGCGGAAGCCTGAATCAGTCCGTTCTTACCGATCTTCTGAAAAAGAAATATCAGGAAGAAGACGGCTTTACAATTGCCGGAACCAGCGCCGGAGCGATGTGCATGCCTAAAATCGTTATTGTGGAGGCAGTAAACGGCGAAGCGATGCTTGAGCATGATATCGAGCTGGATACCGGGCTTGGATTTATAGACAACTGCATCGTCGATACCCATTTCATCCACCGAGCCAGATTCGGAAGGCTGGCACATGCCGTTATCCTCCACCAGGAATGCTGGGGAATCGGTCTAGGGGAAGATACGGCCCTGATGATAGAAGAAGGATGCAAAGCCACCTGCCGGGGATCCGGAATGGCCTGGATCATCAATGCCAGGCATATCGGGCAGACCAATACCCATACGGTAAAGAAAGGTGCTCCCATCTATGCCGAAAACCTGAAGATCCATATCCTGACCGATACCTGTAAGCTTGACTTTAACAGCGATACTTTCCAGGGTGCAGGCACCGGAGCATAACAAAAAAGGAAACCTGAAATCAGGTTTCCTTTTTCTATAATGATTGTATTTTTAATTATAAAGCTTTGCTGTTAAGGTTGGTATCAGCAACTTTCGTTAAAAGCTCATCACATCTTTTTTCTTCTTCCAGTGTTTCCAAAAGATATTTCAGACAATCTTTTTCCTTCAGGACCTTTGCGAAAGCGGCCAGGGTTCCGTAAGTTGCGATTTCGTAATGTTCTACTTTCTGTGCAGCAGCAATAATGCCTGCATCTCTTACGGTTCCGGGCTCCGTTTCTTCCATAATGCTTTTGCCTTCTTCCAGCAGTCCCTGCATGGCATCACATTTTTTAGCCTGCGCTTTTTTACCTAAAGCTTTGAAACATGCTTCAAGCCGGTCAATCTGCTCCTCCGTCTCAGTAATATGATTGTCGATTGCTTTTTTCAGCTTTTTATCGGTTGCATTCTTCATCATTACCGGCAGTGTTTTCAACAATGCCTTTTCTGCCCAATAGATATCTTTAAGAGAATCTTCAAAAAGATCTTTAAGCTCTTTTGCCGATCCTTTTTTCGCAGGCGTCTTTGCTGAAGCTTTGGATGCCGCTTTAGAAGATGTCTTTGTTGCTGCCGCTTTAGAGGCTGCTGTTTTTTTAGAGGTAACCGTCTTCTTAGCCGGTGACTTTTTAGTCGCTGTTTTAGTTTCCATAATATAAATATTTTTAGTGTTGATTCCTGTAAATCTGCAACTATAAGACCACTTTTACCGGAACCATTGAACTGTGGTATTTAAACGTAAACCTTTCTGTTAATGATCTTCAGATAATTTTCTTTTTCCAGCTGCTTAACGGCCCTTACTACCGTTTCTACCCTTAATGCCGTAATGGAAGCAATCTGCTGTCTGGTAAGCGGGACTTCGTAGGAAAACTTGCTCTGGTCTTCCCGGAAGCTCTTGTGATAATCGAGCATTCCCTTGATCCTGGTAACCGGCCTTAGGGAAGAGTTGTTTTCCAGCATAATGTATTTATAGTACAGCCTTTCCGATAAAAATTTATTAATATCCCTGGAAATCTGGGGATTTTCGTCCAGCAATCTGATGAAATCACTTTTCGGAAGCTTTAAAACGGTACATTCTTCAAAAGCTATGGCATTTACGGGATAAGTCTGGTCGATAAATAAAAGGAGCTCACAAACACTCAGCCCTACATCAAGAATAGCCAGGATAAGCTCTTTTCCCTCCTCATTGTAATGATTCAGCTTAATCCTTCCTTTAACCACCTGATAATAATATTTGGGATTGTCGCCTTCCCGGAAAATAATATGGGAACGCTCAAGGGTCTCCAGCTCGGCTCCGTAAGCCTGTAAAAGTTCTTCTGATATCAGCATATATAAAGGTTTTAAAGTTGTATTCAAATGGTATACGCGGGGATTTTAAATAAAATTAGAAGTAAAAAAACAGCATTGTTATGATTGTAATCATAAAGCAAATTCCTTGCCCTAAACGTTCAGTTTTTATGGATTGCGTTAAATTAACTTTATCATTATTATATGAGCTGTCTCATAAAATTATCCTCTTTTTAAGCGTATTTTTAAAATCAACCAATCAAAGAATGTCATATGGCTATAAAAAGAAATTTAAACCTGACCCTGAAAATCTGGCGGCAGAAAAACAGGAAAACGAAAGGGCAATTTGAAATTTATAAAGTTTCGGATATTTCTACCGATGCTTCTTTCCTGGAAATGCTAAATATCCTTAACGAACAGCTGATCCGCGAAGACAAAGAGCCGGTCGCTTTCGACCATGACTGCCGGGAAGGCATCTGCGGAATGTGTTCTTTATATATCAATGGCAGAGCCCATGGTCCCGATACAGGTATTACAACCTGCCAGCTCCACATGCGGATGTTCAGCGACGGGGAAACAGTCGTTATCGAACCCTGGAGGAGCATCGCTTTTCCCGTAATTAAAGATCTGATTACCGACCGGAGCGCTTTTGACCGGATTATGGCTGCCGGCGGGTTTATTTCAGTCAATACTTCAGGAAATACGCTGGATGCCAATGCCATCCCGGTTCCCAAAGAAGATGCGGACAAGGCCATGGACGCTTCTTCCTGCATCAGCTGCGGAGCATGTGTGGCGTGTTGCCCGAATGGAGCAGCCATGCTTTTCGTAGGAGCTAAAGTCTCTCATTTTGCCCTCCTGCCCCAAGGTAAGGCAGAAGCCAAAAGAAGGGTACTGAATATGGTACAGGCCATGGATGAAGAAGGATTCGGCAACTGTTCGGTCATCGGTGCCTGCGAAGTGGAGTGCCCGAAAAAGATCTCCCTGGATAATATTTCCCGGATGAACAGGGAATATATGGCCGCCTGGCTGGATACCAAATAACCTGAACCGGAATTTAATTTTTATTATGGTGCCCGTAACCGGAAAGCATAGGTTAAAAGCGATTACCTCTTCGGAACACAAAAGAAGAGGTAATCTAAAATATCAACTATGAACTATGAATTTTGAATCTGGAAATCATCAGATCCGGTTATCTCTTCAGATGGTTTTGGAAGACTTTATTAAAGCTTATTTCTAAACTTTCCGGCCCTCCGTCTGATCGTTGTTTATAAATATTTTACGGCTTTTATTTTTAAACATAAATTTATCCGTGAAAATAAGAACGATGGATCTGATGAGTTAAAAGAATAATAGCTAATTTATTATATTTATCAGCCTTTTTTTATGACAGGTATCATACCGGTAAAAATTTGTGGCCTTGATTCTCCGTATTATTTCATATAAACCCTTTTTTTACTGTTCCTGAGTCTGTTATTATGTACAAAAAACTCCTCAAAACATGAGGAGCTAAAGAAAAGTAAAATGGGTCTGAAAAAAATTAATAGATCTTAAAATTTAATCAATCCTTCGGCAAGGCTTTTCCAGTGGATTTTACTGAATCCGAACATGCCGCCGATGCCGATGAAAAAATTTCTTATTTTGTCTGTAAAACCGGCCTGGAAGTTCGGCATTTCGTTTCTTCCGTATACACCGACTTTCAACATGTTTCCTTCTCTGGAGATCATGATATTGGAGGTGGCAGCCGTACTGTAAAAATGAGCAACCTTTCCTTCAGGCTGATCGGGGTCTTTACAGGGCCTGCAAACCATCAGGTAATATTCGGCAGTCACTGCATCATGGTGGGACAGATTTATGATTTCCACCCAGTCATATCCTTTGCCCTCCCGGTTTCCGGGGCCGGGAATTTCTATTCTTATGAAATCCCCTTTTTGGGGCATCCGTTCTGCCGGCTTTCCTGAAGAATCGAAATGTCTGAAATCTGCCGAGGAGCCTCCGGCATACGACTTCCATTGATTGATCGAAAAAAAACGCTGTTTCAGCAAATCAAATTGGGAATATACGTCTGAATCGGTACACGCTTTTGTACTTTCACTGTCATGGAATCCTCCTTTTTTCTGAATAGGAACTCCCGGAATCTGCTTCGGCTTCATAATCTTTCGTTGTGGTCCTTACAAATTTACCACCCCTCACCGGTAATTATTATGAGCAGAATCACAACGGGTAGTGTAAATATGCCATCTTGATTGTAATCATAATTTTTATGGGTATTATTTACGAAATTCGGTTGACTGATTCACAAAATGACTTCCGCCGATCCTGTTTGCCGTGGAAGAAATGAAGCGTTATGAATATGAAAAAGAATTTTTCTGACAGGTTTACGAATGGGGCAATATGTTTTGCGGTAAGTGCCGAAGCTTTCGCCGGTAAAATAAATCCGGTCATCATCGGGGAAACTGTGGCTCCAGTATTAAAGTTATGCCAAAACCGGCAGCTTAGCGCCAATACTGAAATATCAAGGATTACCTTTTTAATGTTTTTTCTTATACGGAAAGCGGAAGCTAAAAATGCTGAAGTCATCCGGAGCAGTCTCGCCGGTCCGATAGAAAACCGGCAAGATGATGAACGGCAGATTCCGGTAACTATCCGGACAATTTGGAAAGAACTTCAAAAAAAGAATCGTTCCGGAATCAGATGTAAATAAATACGATCAGGAGGGATTCTTTCAGGACTTCCCTGCCTGTTATGCTTTAACCAAAAAATATTGAATTATGAACCCCCAGAAAGATTTATTGGAAGATATCGGAAATTACCTGCAGGCATCCGAGGAAACCGTGGCTACCGCAGAAAGTGTTACTGCGGGGTTTTTACAGTTTTCCTTTTCACAGGTCAGGGATGCTTCAAAGGTTTTTAAAGGCGGGATCACCGTCTATACCCTGGAAGAAAAAGTGAAATTTTTAGATGTTGACGAAAAGGAAGCGGAAGCCTGCGATTGTGTTTCACAGAATATTTCGGATACCATGGCACTGAATGTTGCCCGATCATTCGGGACCGATTGGGGAATGGCCGTTACAGGCTATGCCACCCCCGTTGAGGAATCGGATTTTAAACTGTTTGCTTATTTTTCATTTGCTTATAAAGGAGAAATTGTTCTTTCCAGGAAAATAGACCTGAATTCCAGAAAAGATGCCATCAGCGCACAGCTTTGCTACAGTGAATTTATGCTGGAATGCCTTAAAGTTGAAATCGAAAATCAGCGGATCCGGAAAGAAGAAGAATCTTAAAGATCAAGAGCCATTATCAACACCACAAATATTATTTATGAGAAACTTACAGCTCAAAGACAAGAACGTATTTATTACCGGGGCTGCCACCGGAATAGGAAAAGCGACGGCTTTGCTTTTTGCCTGAGAAGGTGCCCATATTTCCTTTATTCACTATCATGATACGGAAGAGGCAGAGGCTACTAAGAATGAGATCCTGAACCTGGGCAGAAAGGCTTTGTGTTTTGACGGGGATATTAATGATACCGAATTTTGTAAAAGGGCGGTAGAAAAAACCGTTTCCGAATTCGGAGGCATCGATATCCTGATCAACAATGCCGGCACCCAGTTCCCCACGGAAAGCATCCTGGAGCTGGAAGAAGAAAAAGTGAGAAAAACGTTCAACTCCAATATTATCGGGATGATTTTGCTGACGAAAGCGGTATTCCCCTACCTGAAGCAAGGCAGTTCGATTATTAATACGACATCGGCTGTCGCTTACCTCGGGCATGAGGAACTGGTCGATTATTCAGCAACCAAAGGGGCTATCGTTTCGTTTACCAGATCATTGGCTTTACAGGCCAAGCCGAAAGGCATCCGTGTAAATGCTGTGGCACCGGGACCTGTGGCGACACCGCTTACGGAAAAAACATTCGGCGAGGAAGAAGATGACTACAGCAAACCGCCGCTGGAACGCAATGCGTCTACGGATGAAATTGCTGCTTGCTTTTTATTTTTAGCAACCGATGCTGCTTCACAGATGACCGGACAGGTGCTGCATCCTAACGGAGGATCTATTGTAAACGGATAGCAGACGTATGAACGGAGTTATAATACAGTATTTCCATTGGTACCACCCGGGAGATTTGTGGAATGAATTTGCCGGCCGTGCAGCCCGGCTCCGGGAACTCGGTTTCACAGCTGCCTGGCTTCCGCCGGCTACAAAATGCCAGTTTGGAAAGGAAGGAAGAGGATATGATATTTATGACCCTTACGACCTTGGAGAATTTGATCAGAAAGGCGGAATTCCTACAAGATACGGTACCCGGGAAGAATACCTGAATGCCATCGAAAAAGCGCATGAAGCCGGCATTTCCATTTATGCCGATATTGTACTTAACCACAGGATGGGCGGTGAAGAAGAAGAACTGATTACCGTACATGAAGTGGATGAAGAAGACCGGAATAAAATCATCTCGGAACCGATGCAGGTTTCGGCATACACCAGATTTACCTTTCCCGGGAGAAACGGGAAATACTCCGGTTTCATCTGGGATTACCGCTGTTTCAGCGGAATCGACATTGCCCGGAAAGAAGGAAAAAAAATTACCGGGGTTTTTAAGATCCATAATGAATACGGTACAGAATGGACGGATGATGTAAGCCACCAGTTCGGAAATTACGATTATCTGATGGGTGCCGATGTGGAATACCGGAATCCCCATGTTATTCAGGAAATGAAAAAACTGGATCCGCTGGTACTTCGGGACTACCGGAGTAGACGGGATCCGGCTCGATGCGCTGAAACACCTTTCTTCCAATTTTCTTCAGGAATGGATCACATACATCAAAACCGAACTAAGGCCCGACTGCTTTGTGTTAGGGGAATTCTGGAAGGATGAAGCTGAAAAAATTTCATCTTTTTCCGATAAAATGAATGGCCTGATCTCCTGTTTTGATGTGCCGCTTCACTATAATTTTTTTAAAGCATCGGAAGAGGGGGCATCCTATGACCTCCGCCGGATCCTGGAAGGAAGCTTTTCCGAAGAGAAACCCATGCTGTCGGTTTCCTTTGTCGAAAATCATGATACACAGCAGCTCCAGGCCCTGGAATCGACAGTGAAAGACTGGTTCAAACCTTTGGCCTACGCCATCATCCTGCTTTCGGAAAATGCCTGTCCGTGCGTCTTTTATCCGGATCTTTTCGGGGCCGAATATACGGATACCAGAGACGGTGAAGAAATTAAAATCGTTATGCCTGCCATTCAAGTTCTTCCTGCATTGCTGAAGGCCCGGCAGCGGTTTGCCTATGGCGAAGAGATCCGCTATTTTGATTACCCGGACTGTATCGCCTGGGTACGGAAAGGTAACGTGGAGCATTCCGGATGTGTCACGATCCTCTCAAACAACGAAGAAGGCTTTAAAGAAATTGAGCTTGGACAAGAATATGCAGAAACTACATTTAAAGATTTTCTCGGTCAGAGGGATGACGAAGTTATAACGGATAAAAACGGGAAAGCCGTTTTTAGTGTCAATGCCTGCTCAGTAAGTGTGTGGGTCCGGTCTGATGGCTGATCATGATTGAATGTTGAGAAGCAGCTCTTCCATATTGCGGGTAATTTCGTTGCATGAAAAGCAGGCACTGGCTCCGTCCTGAAAAAACCACCGGCACTGGTTTCGGATCGGGCAGAAAGACATTTCCGGAACTTCGGGAAAATCCAGCAGCTGCACCTTTCCGGGCAGGGAACATTTCAGGTCGTAATCATTCCACTGGGCACAGCCTTTTTCAATGCATTTCCCGGTAAAACGGAACCGCTGTTCAAGGTGATCATTCGTTTCAATAAACTCTTCCGTGACGGTAAGCGGCGTAATAAACCGCACCTTGCCATCCTTATTGACGACTCCGAAAAGCTGTGCCCCCGCTTTTGCAATATAGCTGGGGCACTTCTTTTGGGTACTGTTAAAATCAGCCTCCATAATTTTTAATCTGGTTATGGATGTCTGTAAGCTGTTTATTGAAATCAATCCCCGGTTTGAAGATAATGATTCCCCACGGGAACCAGTCTTTTACCCGTAACGGCCTTGCCAGCTCCTTGAAATTCCGGTGCGCCCCAAAGGCTTGGCTGTTGTCTACTTTGGAAAGTTCGGAAAGAACCACGTTCTGGATTCCCCGGTCGATGTTTTTCAGCTGTTCGTCAGTAAGGTCAACACCTTCCAGCGAAACAAAAAATTGCTTTTTAGTAGCCATAATTTTTGGTTTTATTGTTTTTAGCTAAAGCAAATTTCGCATGATAAAAATGAATAACCTTCCGTAAAAACAACAGTTCCGCATGTGAAAAACCCGGAAATTACCATCTGATTATCAATAAATTAAATCATATTTTAAAAGTTATAAGATTCTGTAAACCGGATACTGTCTGAATGTCTTTTCTTCGAAGTAGGATGAGTTTCTGTAGATCCAGTCCAATTGAGCGGTACCGTCTTGTGCAAACTTTGGGTCGGATGCTTTTCTGGAGTCGAATTTCTGTTTTAAAGCTTTATCTTTTTTAAGCAGTTCAGCTGCCATGTCCTCAAAAATATAGGCGGAATAATATTCTTTCTGTGCTAAAATACCGTCGAAGAAGTTCCAGTTGAAGAACGAATCGAGTGCTTCCGGCTCCAGGGTTTCGATGAGGTACTTTACGCCTTCCTGAGCGGTTGGAACCAGATAATCTCCCGCTGAAAACAGGATGGTTTTGTTTGATTTGTCGACGGTTGTCTCAAAATGCGGGTAATGTCCTTCGTAGGGATTCTTAGTGGTCTTAAAATCATTGATTTTATAAGATTCCACGGCAAAAGTACTGTCGCTTTTAATCTGCTGCATCCGGATCCCGTTTCTTCTGAGCTCTTTAATCACCCGGTACTGGGACTTGGGAACAACATAATATTTCGGAACGGTAATAAAGCCGGTCGGAACAGCCGTTGTAAACAGCCTGATATTCTTCGTAAAAGGTTTGTTCCGGTCGTAATACAGCCTCGGCTTCCCGGAGATTTCACTTGGTTTGTATTTCCCTTCATATCCTTTGAAATCCATAGTCGTGTATTTCGTGGAATCGATCTTCCAACGGATGCCATAGGATTTTCCGGCCTGGTACTGTTTCAGGTTTTCAGTTCTCAGCTGCTTTATGTTCCGGTATTCCTGATCCAGGTTCTGCAGGTTCACCAGCATATATTGGTAAGTGGCATCCACCCTTTTGTCATAAGGTTTCAGCATATGGGTTTCCGGCATGGTCGACATCGAATTGAATAAAGAAGCATATCCGGTAGAATATCGTGGCGAATCTTCAAAAGCGGCAAACCCGATGTCCGGGACATCCCCGTGGATATTAACGTACGGCGTGCTTTCGTAGCCTATCTTCTTTAAATCTTCCAGGTTTTTAGCCTGATAGGTGGTGTAAAAATAATTCCCGAGCACGTTTCCCAAACGTTCCTTGAACGTTGAAATGTAGGTAAAGGTGTATTGGTAATCGGCTCCGTTGCTCACATGGTTATCGATGAAGACATCCGGCTTCAGCCATTGGAAAATCTCCTGGAAACTCCGGGCATTTTTCGTATCGGCCTTGATGAAATCCCTGTTCAGATCAAAATTCCGCGCGTTTCCCCTGAATCCGTAAGCCTCAGGGCCGTTTTGGTTGGCTCTAGAATACGGTCCGCGGTTCAGCATTCCGCTGACGTTATAGGCCGCAATGGCCGCCACGATGAAATTCCGGGGACTTCTAATTTTCCCCAAGGCCAGATCACGTATCAGCATCATGGTGGCATCGATTCCGTCCGGCTCGCCGGGATGGATCCCGTTGTTGACGAAGAGCACCGCTTTGTCTTTTCTGAGTTGTTCTATTTTCTTTTCCGGAAACGGGTTGTAAAGCACCACATAGATCGGTTTCCCGTTGTCGTCCTCTCCTTTTTTCAGGTATTGGATGGCCGGGAAATTTTCCGCCAGATTTTGGTACCAGGCATTCATTTCGTCATAGGTAACGGTTTGGTTGCCATTTCCTTTCTCAAAAGGGGTTTTGAAATGGGTTTGGGAAAATAAAAGAGAGGAAGCCAGAAGAAAGAGAAGTGCGTTCAGTTTCATTGATGGATATTTGAGGCTTCAAAAGTACTTAAAGTTTTGGGATTTGAGCGCGAAGTGGGATGTGCGAGGCTGGAAGTTTTGACATAAGTGTGAATAACCACCCCGTCTCCGGCCTTTGGCCGGAGCCACCCCTCCGAAGGAGAGAATTTCGATTAAGCATTGAAATTCAGCCCTATAAATGCAAAATATTAATTTATAATATATTAAATTGCTTCTTAAAGGATATTATTTCACAGGTTTGATCTGATCTTTATTCCTTCCTTTTTCATCCGGATACAGAGACGGAAGCGGATCGCTCTGCCAGAATGCCTTGGTATCGACATCCATAATGGTTAGAGATCCGGTAAAGGCCGCTCCGGTGTCCAGGTTCCAGACATTTGCCTTTTTCACAGGCTCTTTGCTGCCGAGATGCAAAGTCGGCGTATGACCGATGAAGATTTCGTTGTACAGAAGCAGCCTTTTAGGATAAAGTCCGGAGTTTTTGGATAACTTTCTATCCATTGCTGCAGCCGTTTCCCACAGTGTCCTGTCCCAACGGTAATTGCTGGAATAGACTTCTTTCTCAGGACCGTGCATGGAAGAATAGCCGGCATGGATAAACAGCCGGTTTTCCGCATCCGTATGATAGTTTTTCATCCGCTGAAAAAATTCCAGGTGCACTTCCAGCTCATCCAAAGAATAGCCGGCATAACTTTCAACCGTACTTTTTCCGCCGTTGAACAGCCAGACGTCTTCACTTTTCCCGAAAGAAAGCCAGTCTTCGCACCAGGCATCATGGTTGCCTTTGATGAAGATACATTCCTGCTTCTCAGACAGTCTGATTAAAAACCGGATCACCCGGGAAGACTCGCTCCAGCCGTCGACATAATCGCCCAGGAAAATTAGGGTGTCAGTGTCTGTCACCTGTGCTTTGTCCAAAATCTGTTCCAAGGCTTTAAAGCCTCCGTGGATATCGCCAATGGCTAATGTTCTTTTCATTTAAATCTCTTATGGTAGTTTAGGCAGGATTCCACAATTTCCATAGCTTCTGTCAACCGGCAGTTTCTAAATTCAATAATAAAATGCAGAACGTGCACAGTTCCTGCACCTTTTGAAAAAAGCTCATTCACTTTCTTTTTCAAACTGTCTTTTTCAGGGCAGAAGTCTTTTACTTCTTCATCAAATTCTTCAGTGGTCATTCCGTATGTATTTGGAATCCACAAAATCCGTCAGCCAGACGTTGTTTTCGGAAAGATAGAACGGGATTCCCGCTTCATGCATTTTTTCGGTTTCTATGGTTAAGATCACCGGCTTTCCGTGACGCATTCCGACTTTGGTGGCAGTATCCCTATCCTGGCTTAAATGAACGTGCTGACGGCTTCTTTTCTCAATCCCGTTTTCCAGGATGGACGAAATGTTTGCTTCGGCTGTCCCGTGATACAGGAATTCGGGTGGCTGTTGTGGCTGTAAAGCCAGATCAATAGCGATCGAGTGGCCCTGATTGGCCCTGATCCTGGTTTTATCTTCATTGAAAACAAACCGTTTTTTGTCGTTGGTTTCCACCATTTCCATCAATTCTTCCCGTGTAAAGCTTCTTTCGTTCTTTGCGCATTTTTCCATCAGTTCATCTACGGCGGCCCAGCCGTTTTCATCCAGGGTCAGGTTGATTACTTCAGGCTTGTGTCTCAGAACCAGACTCAGAAATTTGCTGATTCTTTTTTTATGTTGTTCGTTCATGATTTGTGTTATCTCATTAATTTTTCTTCTAATTTAATACAAAGGTTTTCAATATCCTCCTTTTTCGCCAACACCTCAACCCACTCCTCAGGAATCGCTTCAAAGCCATAATAAATTCCTGCCAGTCCGCCGGTAATCGCTCCGGTGGTATCCGTATCTTCTCCCAGATTCACGGCTTTTAAAACCGCTTCGGAATAGCTTTCCGAATTCAGGAAACACCATAAAGAAGCTTCCAGGCTGTGAAGGACATAGCCTGATGAGCTGATTTCGCTTTCCTGTAAGATGTACAAGGGATCCACTTCATAATTGCCAACTTTTACTTCCAGAATACGGTGGAACTTATCCATTTCATTCTGTGAGCAGATCGGATGATGATCCAGAAACTCGCGGACGGTGTGCTGCATGGTCCGGTAAGCTTCCCATTTGTCTTTTCCTTTCAAAAGCTCCAGAACCAGTTCCAGATAAATAAAACAAGCCAATACAGACCGGATATGTCCATGGGTAATGCTGGAAACGTCTTTTACCGTATCAAAACGTTTTCCAATCGGAAGATTTTTGATATAGAAGGCCAATGGCAAAATTCGCATCAGAGAGCCATTTCCATTATCAAATTCAGAGTTTCCGCCGCATAAAGTGGGAAAGGTCCCCTTGCCAATTCTGTGAATGGCTTGTGAGGTGGCAATTCCGATGTCGAAAACCCGCCCGTGAGGCGTCCAGATTTCCGCATTGTACCATTGCAGAAACTTCAGCGCCATATCTTCCGGATCGTATCCTTTGCAAAGGCTGTCTGCAAGGCATAAAGTTAATGAACCATCATCACTCCACGTGCCGGCGGGTTGGTGATGGGTTCCCATCGACCTCATCGCAGTAACTGGAGAACGTTTCAGCTGTTCTCTGCTGCGGAATTCCACCGGCACGCCCAGCGCATCACCGATACAAACACCGAAGATTCCGGCTTTCACAAGATTTCCCATCAGGCAAGGTTTACCAGTTTGTCAAACAGCAGTTTCATTCCCTGGGTTGCGGTTTCTTTCATAACCACTGCCCTTTGCCCGTAGCCAACGTTTGTTTCATTGGGATTGATCACAATCAGAAGGCAGTTGTCCTTAATGTCATGAAGCAGTCCGGCTGCAGGATACACCTGCAGAGAAGTTCCGATCACCAGGAAAATATCGGCTTCTTTCGCCATTTGGGAGGCTTCTTTCATCAATGGCACATCTTCGCCGAACCAAACGATAAACGGTCTCAGCTGGGATCCGTCTTCCGCCTTGTCGCCGATGTTGATGTCATGTTTATGCTCGTAGATCAGGTTCTTGTTGTTGCTTGAGCAGGATTTGAACAGCTCGCCGTGAAGATGCAGGATGTTGGTGGATCCGGCTCTTTCATGCAGGTCATCGATGTTCTGGGTGATGATCCGAACTTCGAAATATTTTTCCAGTTCCGCCAGTAAGCAGTGGGCGTCATTCGGTTCCACTTCATGGAGCTGGCGGCGCCTCTGGTTATAAAATTCCAGGACCAGGGCCCGGTCTCTGCGCCATCCTTCCGGACTGGCCACATCGGTAATGCTGTGGTTTTCCCAGAGCCCGTCTCCGTCTCTGAAAGTTTTTATTCCGCTTTCGGCACTGATTCCGGCGCCGGTTAATATGGTTAATTTTTTCATTGGTTTTTATTATTTAAATTTAAAGCAGAGTTCGCAAAGAATTTTTGTAAACTAACTGCTTAGAGGTTCGCAAAGGCGTTTCACTCAGCAAAGAACATAAAACTTAGAACCTGTTTCAATTTTAACTCAGAAATTTTACGTTATTATTTTTAATCTTAATTTTCTGAACTTAAATAAACTTTGCTTATTCTTAATTTTTTTCGCTGTGGAAACTTTTAAATCAATTTTAATAAATAAGACAGTGCTCAGCAAATTGATTTTAAGCTAAAATATCTTAATTACTTAATGATAAAAAATCAGAACTAAATTTAAAAAGCTCTTATATTTTATTATTGTTCTCCAATAATTCTCTATAAATCGCTTCGTTTTCATCATCGAAGCAGACGAAAATAATTTTTCCGACGGTGTCTGATCTGAAATTCTTTACCGTTTCCACGGCAATTTTTCCTGCCGCTTCTTTCGGGAAACGGTAGACGCCGGTGCTGATGTTGGGGAAAGCGATGGTCTTTATACCAAGGCTTTCTGCCAGCTTCAGTGAATTTTTATAGCAGTTCTCCAATAACGGGAAGCATTTTCCTTCGTCTCCGTTCCAGACCGGCCCGACGGTATGGATAACGTATTGCGCCGGAAGGTTACCGGCTGTGGTTACCACCGCTTCTCCGGTATTGCATTTCCCCTGCTTGTTCCTGATTTCGATGCATTCGTCCAGAATCTGCTTTCCGCCGGCCCGGTGAATCGCTCCGTCTACCCCGCCGCCGCCCAGCAATGAGGAATTAGCCGCGTTCACAATAGCGTCGGCCTGAATTTTTGTGATGTCACCTTTGATAAGTTCAATGTTCATAAAATCTGCTTTTTTTCCAGTTTTCAATAGTGGATGCCCAGCCCGGAATGGTGTTTTCCTTACAGCACAGAATGCTTACACCTCCAGCCATAGCGCAGGTGGTATCCCGGTCGCCCAATATAGAAACGGTATTCCAAAGACATTCTTCCAAATCGTACCTGTACCGGGAAAGCATCCAGATGACCAGCGGCACCGTATCCTGGGCCGTCATCCCGGTTCCGTTACCCAATGTTTTTACCAACAATTCTTTACTGGGATTTCCATCTAAATATAAGCATTTGTTCAGTTTGCTTTTCATATCGGAATCACTTAATTCATTCTGAATAATCCGGATGAAATCCTGCTGATCAAAAATTTCCATATCCAGCTTTTCCCGGACGGCAAGGGCGGCAGCCAGGGCAATGGCCTTTGTTCCTTCCATGGCTTCCGGTTGGCGTGCGTCACTTCACAGGACCGTTCTGCATTTTCTTTCAGTCTGGTAAAATCATCATAAAAATAAGCTCCGATTACAGCAGCCCTCATGGCACCGCCGTTTCCCATGGAACCCTGACCTTCAAATTTGGCATAAGAAACTTCTTTCCAATAATCACCGCTCTTCACGTCTCTGAAATACAGGTGCATGGAAGGTCCGTATCCGCGGTTGGTATCTAAATAATAATTTTTAGTAAACTTTTCCGCCAGAAAATCCTGATCAATTTCCCCGAATTGCTCCAACGATCTGAAAACGGTAATGGCCATAATGGTATCATCGGTAAAATCCGGATTACCTTCAGGAATGATCCTTTGCTGAATGGATGCCCTAACTAACCTTTCTTCTCCAAAAAAACTTTCCCCGAAGGCATCGCCGATGGAGATTCCCGTCAGCGATCTTAAAGCAAGCAAGCGTTTATTTTTCATTACCTGAGTCTTAATTTTCTATTCAGATCCGCATCATCGAACAGCAGCGGTTTTTCTTCAGGCAACATCAGCTGATCGAGCTCACCATTCAAAACAAACTGACGCTGTTCTTTTACAAATTCTGAAATGTTTTCAATTAAAATGAGATCTTTCCTGGCAAACGATTTAATCAGGTCATTTCTCAAACCGATCTGGATCGCTCTTCTTTCCTGCTTTGACCCGAAAGGATCATGATCCGGATCCCACTGCAATCTGGCGGAGGATGCTTTTACCTCATCCTGCCATTCTTCCCTGGAGATTCCCAACCGGCCATTGTAGGAAGAATAAACGGCGTTTTCCAGGTAATTCCTGAAAGCATCCATCTTCAGGTGAATGGCCAGCACATATTCCTGCCCTTCTTTTTTTCCCCAGCCGTTCCGGTACATCATCCAGAGGAAGTTCGGCTTGATCCAGGTCATCCTTTCCATGCTGAAAGGCCCTCCGAAATACTGGTTTCTTACGGCAAATTCCCCGATTTCCTTCCGGTAAGACTGGTACACAATAATCTTTTCGTCATCATATTGCGCCATGAGGTGATGCCCTTCCTTCGGCCAGTCCTCTATCTGTTCTTTGTATTTTTTTAATTTGAGCTTCATGATATTTCTTCGAACGGCCTGATCATCTCTTCTTTCTTCGACAGAATTGCAAAGACCACTCTTTTAAATTTATTTTTATATTTTCCCTGAAGGTGCTTTTTAAACAGCTCCGCTATTTCTGCCGGATCATTTTTAAACACACCGCATCCCCAGGCGCCTAAAATCAGGGTTTCATTTCCCTGGTGTAATGCCAGCGCCAGCATCTTCTCCGTTCTGATATCCATGGCGCCGAAAATTTCACCGGCTCTTTCCGGCTCCTGACGTTTAACGACACCCGCGTTCACTGCCGGAGAGGTAATAAAATTACACAAAACCGGCTTTGGCAGCAATTCCCCTTTGTCTTTACGGAAAACCGGGACTTTCGGGCTGTAAATCATCATGTCGGTATAAAAGCAGGATTCCATTTCCCGGTGGATTTTATAATAATCCCATGCCTGGAGCAGGCTTTCATGCAATCCCGAAGTTCTCGCCAGGCTCTCTTCCTGTGCTTCGGCTCCGTTGATGAAACCGCCGCCGGGGTTTTTAGCCGATGCGAAATTCAGGCACATGATTTTTTCCCGGTTTTCCTCTTCCGCCAGCTGTAAAATGGCTTTCAGGGAACTGCATCTCCATACTTCAAACCGGGTCTCAAAATGTTTTTCAGGAACTTCTTTTTCGGTAAGTTCCGCAAGCGCTTCGGACGAAAACAGAACGGTTCCTTTCATAGAAGCTCCCAGTTCGTTTTCGATGTTTATCTTTTCGTTGTTTCCGTTGATATAATATTTTTTAGCTAAGATTTCCAAGGTATCTTTTGCCATTCCTTTATTGGTCATGGTGAGTTTTTTTAATGTTGAATAATAAATTTTCTATGGCTGTATGCCCCGTTTCTTTGAAATCTTTCCCGATAAAAACCTAAGTGACTTCAATTTTTCCGGTGATGGCCTGATTGAACGCTTCCAGTTCTTCTGCGGGAACCCAAAGTTCGTTATGGTTTTTCGCCCCTACATTTCGGGAAGGGTATTTGTTAACCGCTTCTTCCAGCACTTCAAATCGGGTGACAAATCCCAAATAATTTCCAGCTTCATCACGGGTGTTCCATTTTTCTGCAATTTCGGAGGCATAGTCTTCATTCAGCACAGGATAGAAAATCGGCTGCCATTCCAGTCTGGGAGGAAATGCCTTGTAATCGTTTTCAATGATTAAAAGCATTTCTTTTTCCCCGACCGGTCTGTATAAGGTTTGTGTTTTCATGGTTATTTGTTTTTGTTTTTAACGCAAAGGCCGCAAATTTTTTTTAACTACTACTGTTTTTAAGTTCGCAAAGGTACTTCGACAGGCTCAGTATGACACGTTTCACTCAGCAAAGTCCACAAGGATTTCGGACTCCACTAATTATAGATAATCAATTTTATTCAAAAAATAAACAGATTATTATTTTTATATTCAAATGATTCTGATTTTATCTAAACTCAGGCATTTTTCACTGTTTTTAAGCGTTCCGCTTTTTCTTGTTTCATCGGAATTAAAATCAATAGCCAAAAAATGAGTGCAGTTTGAAATTCCGAAGTTATCTCTTTCAGCATCGGAAACAAATCCGCCCACCGTCTTCCATTTTGAAGCTTTATTCCTGAAAGTATTAACATAATATCTGGGCCGATCCTTCATATGAATAATGGTAACATTTTCAGTTTTATCCTTTAGATATTCCATCATCATGGTATCGGTTCCGGCAAAATCACCAATGATAAATTCGCATTCGGAAACCGCTGTTCCTTTCAATGGTTCAATATAAAACCGGTGAAAGTTTTCCCATGAGAGATTTCCATTTCCAAATACAAATATCTTTTTATTCATTACTAATTTACTTATTCATTAATTTTTTAAAGTCCTTCGAGTACGGAGAATATGATCCCCAAATTTCATCAAATTTGACGTTCAGTTTTCCGGGTTCAAAAGGTTTGTCTAGCTGATCGAGACAGGTAACCACCAGGTTTTTCCGGTGGGCAATGCCGTAACCTTCATCTACCTTTAATGCATAATCCAGCAGCTGATAATCCAGATCCCCGGTACGGAAGGCTCCCTGATAGTCATTGAACGTACACGTTTCCTCTTCATTGTTCCGTAGCGGAAGCTCCCGTTCATTGCTCATCCATCCGTTTCCGTGACGGGTGCCATAGCTTCTCGTCACGTAGAACATTTCGATATGACCGATTCCCAGCTGCCGGCATATTTCACGGGCATTTTTTGAAGTGGTATGGGCATAGGTCACATTCGGAAATACGCCGTGGTCCATATCCAGCAGGATTCCCTGGCTGCCTTCAAAAATCAGATGGTCAAAACTTTCCAGGTAGCCGTAGCCTTCAATGTTCCACTCCATCTCATCGATGGCATTAAGGAAATCATCCAGTGCCTGCTGTATTTCTTCGCCCTCGGAAAAGCCGTAATACAAAGCAATGCCTTTCAGCTTTTCGATCAGCATCGGTCTCGGCGCAATTAAATCAGCTGCAAACAGCCGGTAGGGACTTTCATGCCTTTTCATCGTAGCGCCCACTCCTTTTCCGCAGGTTCCGTGCTCCGTATTCCGTAGGTCTCTCCTGTTGTGAAGGACATCAAACGGCGTTGTTACTTTAGCCAGCGGATGGATATGAAGTTCGGTATTTCCATTTTTGGCTTTCAGTTCTTTCCATTCATTGTACATAAAAACGGGATGAATGGTGCAGTGCTCTGTAAAATAGGACGGCAGGCCCCGTAATCCCCCGCTGCCAAAGCTGGAATGCACATGCTTGCGGTCATCGATCATCACGGTGTGTGCAGCCTGCTGCCCTCCCGAAAACCGGATGACCACAGCCTCCGGATTCCGGGCTGCGAGGAAATCGGTGGTGATGCCTTTGCCTTCATCACCGAATCCCAGCCCTATAACGATTTCTGCTGTTTTCATCTTAAAAATCTCTGAATCATTCCGCTCCATCCTTCCCGTTGCTCCTGTTCCGCATGTTCTCCGGCTTTACGGGTTTTGCAGACAATTTCCTTGATCACATACGGAACATCCCGGTAATCGGTGATCGATACGCAATTTCTTCCCAGCAAGTCTTTCCAGCCCTGGTCAGCACGCATCGCCTGGTCTGAATGCAGGACATTGATATGGTAAACCTCATATTTCTTTCTTGCCTCAGCCAGGAGTTCCTTATGCGTAAAGGTCTGCTGCCCGGCTCCCATAATCTCCCGGATCGCAGAAGCAGGAAGGGTTTTCAGGCAGGGTTCGTCACCTACGGTAAACAGCAATCCTTTCTGATTTCTTTTTTCAAAAGCATCGGTCCGGGTATGGAAAGCGGCAAAATACCAGGCTAACAGGTAGCTTTCTCCGCCATTTCCGCCTCCGCCGGATTCGATGTAGGTCCTGGTCAGCCACATGTCCAGTTCTTCATCACCGGATTCAAATTGTCCCACCTGCAGCGGATAACTGTCGCATTCGTGATCCCCGATTCCCATAAACAGGAGTGCGGCATCCGGAACCCCGCCCTGGATAATTCCGCCCATCAGTTTGGGAAGCCCTTCCTGGATCAGGTTATACGGAATATGGCCCATGCTTCCGGTAACATCCAGTCCTAAAATAATCGGGAATGATTCCGGGTGTACGGCTGAATCCCGGGCTTCCCTAAAGAATACCCCGTTTGGATTCATTGATTCGTGTGCTCTTCTTTCTGCGTTCTGAGTGAAAATTTCACCTGCACTTTTTGATGCATACCCCATCTTTCTTGCTCTGTCGAAACGAGCGTCCATGTCGTATCTTGTACTTCCCATAACGTAAATTTTAGTTAAATACTGATTTTATAGTTACCCGTTGCATGCCGGGCTTTAATTTTAATGCAATACGGAAGTTTGGTTCTATCCTTTTATTGTTCTCTTGTGTACATGATGTCTGTCCTCAGTACATATTTCAGTCCGCTGATCAGTATTTTTCCTTCGTGTCTTAACGGATGATGGAAGACCAGTGCTGACCCTTTCTTCGGAGCCACGGTGCACAGGCCTTCAAATTCGGTTTCCCCGCCTTCAAAATCGTCATTCAGATACATCATGAAGGTGTAAAAGCTCTTCTCATGTTCATTCTTGATATAGCTTCCGTCCCGGTGCATTTTGAACCGTTGTCCCAGCGAATATTTATAGATCCTGAACATTTCATTAAAACCTGAAACTTTATGGGTTTCATGGGTTTGAGGAAGAAATCCAGCGGCCCTATGAAACAGGTTTTCAGCCAGTTCGTTATCGAAAACCATCAGCCGGTCATTGTTCCGGATGCCTTTGCTCATGACCTGCCGGCCCTGCATATTGATCTTCGCTTCTTCAAATACCTTATCTTTTGTGAGTTCAATATAATGATCGCATTCCTCATTCGTCAGGAAATTTTCGATCAGAAAGATCTCCGGATGTAATATTGTCTTTTCCATAATATCAGGTGTTTGGTTTTGTGTTTTTATCTTCTCAGTTCGTCCCGTACTTCCATCAAAGCGAATCCCAAGAGGTTCTCACCGTTCCATTCAGAAGGGTTCATAGCCTTGGAACTGGTTTCCGGCATTCCGATCCCCCAGATGGTATCGTACGGACTGGCTTCTACCAAAACCTGGTCTTGCGTGGACAGCAAAAATTCTTTCAGCGCTTCATGCTGTGAAAACTTCAGCAGGTTCCCTTGTTTTACGATCCCGTATTTATGCTCATCCCAAAGCTGTGGGTCGAAATTTCTGACTTTTCTTCCCAGTCTTTTAACCTGATCCGGAGTTTCAGACTTTATGATCTGTTCCAAAATTTCATGATCATCAAAAAGCCTGGCTTTTCCGGCCATCATATAATGTTCGGCAGTCTTATAGGTTATATCATCTTCCCGGAACTCAGCAGGAAACCACTGACTGAAGCAAGCTTTGGTCACTTCCCCTTTTGCCGTATGCCCCCAGAAGAACAGAAAGTCCGGTTTTTCATGGTGCTGGAATTTTTCAATGATATGTTGCATCGTGTATTTCATGATTGCGTTATTTTTACACAAATTTAAAGGAATATGGTTTTACCTTCCAAATTAATTTGTGTTAATTTTACGCTAAAACACCTAAACTATTGATTTTCAATGATGAAAATTTCTAATGTGAACACGAATGACACAAATGTTTTGCACAATTGACGCGAATTACTTGTGGTATTCTTTCTGTTTTAATGAATTTTAAAAGATAAGCTTTAATCCGAATTGTATATCCGAAAAACTCTGACAGAATAGAGTTACTATTGAAATGTTAAGCTTTTTTAGTCTGTGCACTGTAATGCACAACAGCAGAACAATAATCCATTATGAATTCGTGTAAATATTTGTATGACTCGTCTTAAACTATTTCAGTTCAAAATAAAAACCCTGCTCTTCCAGTTCTTTGTATTTTTCCTGGTTGAAAGTAAACATTTTCCCGGGTCTGCCGCTGCCTTCTTTCTTGAAGTTGTCGGTTTCATTCAGCAGGCCGTAACTCATGATTTTTTTCCGGAAGTTCCGGCGGTCGATTTCCTGTCCGACGATGGTTTTATAAAGGTTTTCCAGCTCTGAGAAGGCAAATTCCCCGTTCAGCAGATTGAAGCCGACGGGCTGGTATTGGATTTTAGTCCGGAGTCTTTTCAATGCCGTATCGATAATGGTCTGATGATCGAAAGCCAGTTCCGGAAGGCTGTTGATACCGAACCATTGGGCATCGTCCGCATCGGAGTCGGCAGCCAGCTCATGGTAAGACGGGTTTACCAATCCCAGGTAGGTTACGGAAACCACCCGGTTCCGGGGGTCGCGGCCCACATTGCCGAATGTATAGAGCTGTTCCAGGAAATCGGGCTTTATACCGGCTTCTTCGCAGAGTTCGCGCTTTACGGCATCATCCAGGTTTTCATCATCCAGAACAAGTCCGCCCGGAAGTGCCCAGCCTCCTTTGAAAGGCTCGATATTCCGCTGGATCAGGAGCACCTGTAGTTCTTTTTTATCGAAATACCCGAAAACCACCGCATCCACGGCCACTTTGATATCCTGTAATTTCTTTGAACCTGCCATAAATTAAATTTGCGTTGTGAGTACACAAAGTTACGGTTTAGTTGAGAAATAAAAAATTATCTGAGTCATAAACAAAAAAAATCCGCAGAGATTATCTGCGGATTTCACTTTTATCTTTTGCCTATTTAGCGGCTTTTTATTTAGAGCCTGTTTAAAATTTTAATTCATCAAACTTTCCGTCATTTCTCTTAATTTTCTGAATTAAATAAACTTTGTTTATTCTTCACTTTAATACGATGATTTCAATTGACTTAATTGAATATTGCCGGGCAACCGACATATTGATTTTTTAAGCTAAAATGCCTTAAATTCTTAATGTTAAAATATAAAAGGTAAATTTAAACAGGCTCTTAGTCATTCAGCTTCAGTACAGCCATGAATGCCGACTGCGGTACTTCTACCCTTCCGATCTGCTTCATTTTCTTCTTTCCTTCCTTCTGCTTCTCCAAAAGTTTTCTCTTTCTGGAAATATCCCCACCATAACATTTGGCGGTAACGTCCTTTCTCAATGCTTTGATGGTTTCCCTGGCGATTACCTTTGTCCCCAAAGCGGCCTGAACGGCAATATCGAACTGCTGTCTCGGGATCAGCTCGCGGAGCTTTTCACACATCTTTTTACCGATGTAGTAAGCGTTGGAATCGTGGATCAATGAAGATAAGGCATCCACCATATCCCCGTTGATCAGGATATCCATCTTCACCAGCTTGGAAGAACGGAATCCGATCGGATGGTAATCGAACGAAGCATATCCTTTGGAAATGGATTTCAACCGGTCATAGAAGTCGAAAACCACTTCAGCCAACGGCATATTGAATACCAGCTCCACCCTTTCGGAGGTCAGGTAGCTCTGGTTAACGATTTCCCCTCTTTTCTCAATACACAGGGTCATCACAGCTCCTACGAAATCGGACTTGGTAATAATGGAGGCCTTGATGAACGGCTCTTCCACGCGGTCCATGGTTGATGGGTCCATCATTTCAGACGGGTTGTTGATCAGGATCGGAACTTCAGGTTCCTTTTTGGTATACCCGAAATATGATACGTTGGGTACCGTCGTGATCACGTTCATGTTGAACTCCCGGTCCAGACGTTCCTGAACGATTTCCATATGGAGCATTCCCAGAAATCCGCAACGGAATCCGAAACCTAACGCAGCTGAGCTTTCCGGCTCGAAAACCAGGGAAGCATCGTTCAGCCTTAATTTTTCAAGGGAGAATCTCAGTTCTTCGAAATCTTCTGAGTCGATCGGGTAAATCCCGGCGAATACCATCGGCTTTACTTCCTCAAACCCTTCGATCGGTCCGGCAGCCGGATTGGTGAATGAAGTAATGGTATCCCCTACTTTTACTTCACGCGCATCTTTGATTCCGGATACCAGGTAACCTACGTCACCACATTCTACCGTTTTTTTCGGTACCTGCTTCAGCTTCAATGTTCCTACTTCGTCAGCCCCGTATTCTTTTCCTGTAGCGAAAAATTTAATCTTTTCGTTTTTGGTAATGCTTCCGTTCACCACTTTGAAATACGCTTCGATCCCCCTGAACGGATTGTATACCGAGTCGAAGATCAGAGCCTGAAGCGGTGCATCCGGATCTCCTACCGGTGCCGGAATTCTTTTAACGATATGCTCCAGAAGGTCGTGTACCCCTTCCCCTGTTTTTCCGGAAACCCTTAATACATCATCGTAATCGCAGCCGATCAGATTCATGATTTCATCGGTTACTTCTTCAGGATTTGCCGAAGGAAGGTCGATTTTATTCAGGATCGGAATAATCGTCAGGTCATTTTCCAGTGCCAGGTACAGGTTACTGATGGTCTGGGCCTGGATGCTCTGGGCCGCATCTACAATCAGAAGCGCACCTTCACAGGCTGCAATGGAACGGGAAACTTCATAAGAAAAGTCTACGTGTCCCGGGGTATCGATTAAGTTTAAGATATATTTTTCGCCGTTCAGCTCATAATCCATCTGGATGGCGTGGGACTTAATGGTAATCCCGCGTTCTTTCTCCAGATCCATGTCATCCAGCGTCTGGGACTGTAATTCTCTTTGGGAAACCGTATTGGTATATTCCAGAAGACGGTCTGCCAAAGTACTTTTACCATGGTCGATATGAGCGATTATGCAAAAATTTCGTATGTTTTTCATTTAAGAACTATGTAATTTGCAAAGATAATAAAATGCAGGATAATTTGCCGTTCTTAATTTTAAATCTGATTTAAACCTGAATAAAACCAATCTTTTACATGAAACCGGTATGCTTTATTTACCCAAACCAATACAAAAGATTTTATTCTGATCGTAAAGCCTGCCCTTGAAGCTTATTAAATATATATGATAAGTCCTGCCATTTTTATTCATCCTTATCATATTTGTGGTTAAATTAGCCCAACTTAATATCCATCCATGAAAAAGATTCTTTTCATCCTTTTACTTGTTCCATTTATTCAGGTCCGGTCGCAGTGGATCGAAAATGCCCCGGAGCATCCTGAGGAATTCGTCAACCCGTTAATCGGGTCATTATCGAAGCCTTCGCTTTCCAATGGAAATACCTATCCTGCGGTTGCCGTTCCCCACGGGATGAACCTCTGGACGCCGCAGACCGGAAAAAACGGGAACGGCTGGCAATATACCTATGATGCCGATAAAATCCGCGGGATCAAGCAGACGCATCAGCCTTCACCCTGGATGAACGATTACGGAATGTTTTCCATCATGCCTGTTACCGGTAAAATGCGTTTCACGGAAGACGAAAGGGCCAGCTGGTTTTCCCATAAATCCGAAGTTTCAAGACCTTATTATTACAGTGTTTACCTGGCTGACCATAATGTAACGGCAGAAATTACGCCCACAGAGAGAGCGGCCCAGCTCAGGCTGACCTACCCTGATTCGGAAAACTCATGGATTGTGATAGATGCTTTTGATAAAGGCTCAGCCATCAGAATTATCCCTTCCGAAAAGAAAATTGTAGGATATTCCACAAGATATTCCCGCGGTAAACTGACCGGTTTTAAAAATTACTTTGTGATCTATTCCGATAAGCCCTTTGTAAAATATTCCGCCTGGAAGGATAAGGATTTTGTAAAGGATGTTACGGAAATTACAGGGGATCATTGCGGAGCCGTCATCGGTTTTGCGACGAAGAAAGGGGAAAAAGTGAATCTCCGGGTAGCTTCTTCCTTCATCAGTCCCGGACAGGCGGAACTGAATCTGCAGCGGGAGCTGGCTCAGGATTCATTCGATGATACGTTCAGAAAGGCTAAGCAGGCCTGGAATGAAAAACTGGGAAAAGTGGAAGTGGCCGGAGGAACAGTGGATCAGATGCGTACTTTTTACTCCTGCCTTTACCGGATGCTCTGCTTTCCTCATAAAATGTATGAAATCGACCAGGCCGGACAGATTGTTCATTACAGTCCTTATTCCGGGAACACGGAAACCGGTTACCGCTTTGCAGGAACAGGTTTCTGGGATACGTTCAGGGCGCTCTACCCTTTCCTGAATCTGGTGTATCCGGAAATCAACGTTGAAATGCAGAACGGGCTGATTAACGATTATAAGGAAGGCGGCTGGCTTCCCGAATGGTCGAGTCCGTCCTATTCTGATATTATGATCGGCAACAATTCCGCCTCTGTGGTAGCCGATGCTTACCTGAAAGGCCTACGCGGTTATGATATTGAAACCCTGTACCAGGCTCTTCTGCATGGAGCCAATAACGAAGGTCCGGAGGCAACGGGAAGGCTGGGCATTCAGTATTATAAAGAACTCGGTTATGTTCCCTACGATGTAAAGATCAATGAAAATGCAGCCCGGACGCTGGAATACGCTTACGATGATTTTGCCATTGCCCAACTGGGAAAAGCATTAGGTAAACCGGAATCCGAATGGAAAGAATATTACCGCCGATCCCAGAATTTCCAAAAAGTCATCGATCCCGAAACAAAACTAGCCCGGGGAAGAAACCGTGATGGAAACTTCCAGACTCCTTTTAATCCCTTTAAATGGGGCGATGCCTTTACGGAAGGAAATTCCTGGCACTATACCTGGTCGGTATTCCAGGATATTGAAGGTCTGGCAAGGCTAATGGGCGGGCGGAAAGCCTTCTCAAAGAAACTGGATCAGGTCTTTGAGTTGCCTCCCGTGTATGATGATTCGTATTACGGATCGACGATTCATGAAATTCAGGAAATGGTGAATGCCGATATGGGACAGTATGCCCATGGCAACCAGCCGGCCCAGCACATCATTTATCTGTACAATTATTCCGGGGAACCCTGGAAAACGCAGTATTGGGTACGGGAGACCATGAACCGCCTGTACCAGCCCAGCCCGGATGGTTATTGCGGCGATGAAGATAACGGGCAGACCTCAGCCTGGTATATTTTCTCAGCGCTTGGCTTTTATCCCGTAACGCCGGCAACAGATCAGTATGTTCTAGGGGCTCCCCTGTTCAAAAAAGCCATAGTGCATCTTGAAAATGGGAAAACACTTGAAATTAATGCCAGGAACAATAATGACAACAACCGTTTTGTACAATCGCTGGAATTCAACGGAAAGAAATATACCAGAAACTGGCTCAGCCACCAGGAACTGATGAAGGGTGCCAAACTGGATTTTCAAATGGTTTCCCAGCCCAATAAAGACCGCGGAACGGATGAAAAGGATTTTCCGTATTCCTATTTCACGGACCAGAAATAAACTGACATGAACTTCAAGTTAACAGACTGGAATAAGGATGCCGGATGCCGGAAGTTTCCTATGACAAGAATACTCAAATAGGATATTGCTGATGTCTATTTCATTAACTCCGGGTTTCACCCGGAGCTATGATCGTCAAGTCCCCTCGGAACATAAACATGAACCATCCTTTTTATTCTGTTACATTCCATTTCATGTCTTTCAATATGCTAATAGCAAAATGTTTAGTTTGATGATCAAGATTTCCGAACCAATTTTGACAGGAGAAATTTCCGGCTTTCAGCCTGTTAATCCGAATTCTACTGGAAATCCATGTTAAAATAAAAAAGAGAGACCTTCCGCCTCTCTCATTTCTCTTATTTATTTAAACCCTTCAGGCAAAATATATTGTCCTGTAAGCGGATCAAGATAGACTTCCTTTTCCGGAATTCTGTCTCTTCTGCTTTGGGCTCCTGCATCGATCGCAGCCCCAATGACTCCGCCGATAAGACCTCCGGCCATGGCACCGATCATGACACCATTGGATGATTCAGGGAAGAGTTCTGCTTTTTTGACTTCAATAAAAAGACCCCGATCACTTTTCAGAATTTCAGTATAGCCTACGGGAATAATCTTAAAGGCCACCCCATTCTGTACAAAGGCATAGAAGCGCCGGATTGCCGTTTTATCTTCGCCGTTTACCGCTTTGGTCACGATCCCTTTATTGTTGGTTTCCAAAACGAATCCCGGTTCCGGGCGATGGTTGAAAAAACTATGGTAGTCTTTATAAACCCCATCTTTCAGCTGATCTGCTTTCAGGATATCGAGTTTATCCTTAAGTACATCGTCATATCGTGGAAGATCCTGTTCCGAAACGCCCTGTTCCCATGGTTCCCGGCTATAAGAATCTTTTAAGAAATCAGTAAGGATCATGGTAAATTTTCTTGCCAGGTTCTGGGCAACAAACGGATTAACCCGGGATGAAACCGTAGTTACCGTATCTTTTCTATACAGGAAATGGTACCCGTCTGCTTTTTTTATGAAGGTGCTTGCTCTGAACTGAAGTTTCCCGACAGTTGATTTCTCTTTCTGCTCATCTGAAATTTTAAGATCTTCAAACAAAAGAACCAGATCATTTTTCCCTTTCATCTCTGTGGATTGGCCTACCCAATCCTGGAGATCTTTTACAGCATCATGTTCGAATGCTATGGTTGCCTCTTTGTTGTGATCTATAAGGGTCCCGATATTTTTATCAGAACGCTGATCAATTACGGTGAAAGTTTTAATGAAATTTTTATTGTCCTTCGGCGGTCTGGATAAATTAATCAGCTCCGTTTTCTGGGCAGATAAAAACGCGGATAAAAGCAGAAATGCTACTATTTTTTTCATTGGGTAATTTTATGACGGGTAATTTTCAAACTTACATAAATTTTAAGAAATCAGGAAAGCGGAAATAAAGGTATCCAAAAATAATGCTTTTAGAATTTAATTAAATATATCCTCAATATCAGAAGCTGTATTCCCCGGTAAGCGGATCGATATAAACATTGGAAAGTTCCGTATTCGGATTTCTTCTGCCTGAACCGGATGAATCGATTGCTGCACCGATCAGTGCTCCGAGCATCCCGCCGGTCATGGCACCGATCATCATGGCATTGTTATTTTGCGGCGGAAAAAGTTCCTGTCTTGAGGAAACAACATAATAGCCTTTATCATCTTTAGGCATTTCGAGAAATCCTACCGGTGTCAGCCGGTATGCTTTGCCGTCCTCCACATATCCGAATATTTCTTCTGATGAAATCAGGAGATTTTCCCGGTTCTTGATTCCCGTTACTTTTCCTTTTTTATTTTTGTCTACATAATATCCTTCTTTGGGCGTCTGCAGGTAAAATGACCGGAAATCGGTATAGACACCGGAAGCAAGTTCCGGAACATTCAGGTATTTAATGTTTTTCCCTACGATGGCTTCGTAATTATTCAGATCGGCTTCCGCAATCGGAGTGCTGAAAGCAATATGTGAGTAGGAATCATTGATCAGGGTAGATAAGATAGTAGATAATGCCATCGAAATGGTACGGGGAACATTCGGCGTTAATTTCGGATTAAAATCGAGGGTATTGTTGTAGCGGTTGATAAAATAATACCTTCCGTTCCGGTTGATGAAGCTGCTGATCTTTACTTTCGCCTTTGCCAGCTGGGTTTCTTTAAATTCACTGACTTTAATTTCTTCAAGCAGTAAAACGATATCATTATTTCCCCTGGCTTTATTGTCTTCCGCAAACCATGTTTCAATATCGCTTTTTAAATTGCTGCCGGGAAATTTCAGGTCTACCGTCTCACCTTTATAAGTTACGGTTCCGATACTTTTATCCGGCCTGTTATCGATTACCGTAAGGGATTTCGTACGGGAAGATTTGTCTTTGATATTCTGGTTCAGTTTGATCAGTTCCGTTTTCTGAGCCGATGCCCATCCTGAGACTGAAAGAAATAAAAATACAATAAGCCTTTTCATAGTTAAAAATTTCAGCAAAATTAAGCATTCATTTTTAATTAAACGACCCTCACAATAAATTGCAAGGGTCGTCCAACATTAAAAAAATAAACTATTATGGGTTTTGCCTCTGTCTCGGAGCGATGCTGTTAACGTTTTCCCGGGGTTTTCTTTCATTCATCTTATCCCGCATCATCCCCTCGGATTGAAACAGCTTCAAGACTTTCTGGCAAGGTATGATCTGCTGCATCTTATCAGCATATTTTTTTCTGTTATCCAATAGCCTCTGCCCCACTTCAAAGCTTTGCTGCAGTTTGGCTTTGGCTTCTTCATCCGATAAGGTTTCCGGATTGAAATTGGAGTTGAACTGGCTTTTGATTTCCTTCTGGCTTTCCAGATATTCATTATAAACATCCGTGAACTCTTCTTTATCGCTCGGATCAATATCCAGGTTCTCCATCACCATATTATTTCTGAACTGGGTGAGAAGCTTTTTTCTTTCCGTCGGTGAAAGATTGTTTATTACTTCCTTTCTTTGCTTAGGGTCCATTTTCTTCCAGTCATAATCCGTCTGTTGGGCATTCAGGCCAAAACCATAAATCATAAAAAGGGTAAACAATATCTTTTTCATCTTCTTTTAATTATATAAATCCAGATAAACATCCTGTGTCGAATTGCTTGCCAATTCTGAGATTTCAGAATTTGAGAAGGAATCCAGATAATCGTTCATCTGAGCATCATCCTGTTTTGAAACGGTTTTTGCGGTTTTTGTAGCCGCTTCTTGATCTGTTTTTGCCTGTGGCTTATTCTGTGCTACAGATTTATTATTTTTTGGCTTTTCATTGTTTTGATGATCATTTTCAACAGAAGTTAAATCCGATTTCAAAGTTTCATAGGCCACTTCGCTTTCGGTTTTCTGCTGCTGGTTTTTCACCGCATAGGCCACGGCTGGACCTGTTTCATCCGAACTGCCGCCATTACTGAAAACAAAAGTCGCTCCAAAAATCAGAGCCAGGGATGCTGCAGCAGCATATGCCCAGTTGATTCTGAAAACAGGTGTTTTTTTCCGGGGCAGAACTTTACTGATAACATGGTCCTGAACTTCTTCAAATATATTTTCAGAAACTGTAAAGATATTTTTCCGCTCCAGTTTTTCAAGGTCAAAATCATTCACTCCGCCTAATACTCTGGCCTGGAGATTTTCAAAGAGATCATCCGGTGCCTTGTAAATATTTCTGCGTTCTAATTTTTCTATATCGAACTTTTTCATTTCAGTTTCTCAAAAATTATCTTCGTAATTTTCCTTTATATAATCTTCTATCTTCTGTTTGGCATAATGATAATTGGTTTTCAGCGTGCCTACGGACATATCTACAATTTTGGATATTTCTTCATAAGGCAAATCATCATAATACCGCATCATAAATACCAGTTTCTGCTTTTCGGGCAGGCTTTGTATGGCTTTTTGAAGCAGGATCTGTATTTCTTCGGCATCACCGCTCGCATTATCTGCTACCAGGTTCTGCATATGATATTCCGGATCTTCATCGGTCTTCTGCATTCTCTTAAGCTTATTCAGCTGCTGCAAAGCTTCATTGGTTGCAATCCTGTATAGCCAGGTGTACAGCTGGCTGTCATTTTTAAACTGATGAAAATTCTGATAGGCTTTAATAAATGTTTCCTGCAAAGTATCCTGAGCAAGATCTCCGTCCACAATAATTCTTCTTATGTGCCAATACAGTCTGCTCTGATAAGCATCCATCAAAGCACGCACTCCTTTTTCCTGAGTACGTGGGTCTTGCATCAACGAAATAATTTCCGCGTCTTTAATCTTCATAAGATGCTTTCATTGTTTGGATTACAAAAATAGCTGAAAGTTAAACTATCTATTCAATTTTTAGTCCAATATAGTAATTATTTGCCACAACGGCGGTGTGAAATTCCAATAAATCGTACCTGTATGGTATGCGTTTTTCCTTTTATAATCAATGTTATGTTAAATCCCATCCTTTTACAGCCTGTTTATTTCGGCAGGAATAAAATATTATCTTTGCTGTATGCAAACTGTAATTATAGGATCCGGAAATGTTGCTTACCATCTTGCCAGGGCATTGGTGGAAATTAAGCTTCCGCCGGTACAGATTTTCGGGAGAAATGAGAGCGAACTTCAAACGATATCCAATGAACTAAAAATACCTTATTCAACTAAAAATTTAGTCAATTCGGATATTTACCTGATCTGTGTCAGTGATAATGCCGTGGAAGAGGTATCGCAGCTGATAACTAAAAAAGATGTTCTGGTTGCCCACACTTCCGGTTCATTGCCGAAAGATATCCTGAAGGGCGATTACAGGAAGGCCAGTTTTTATCCCTTGCAGACTTTTTCAAAATCAAAAGTGCCTGATTATTCAAAAATCCCATTTTTCATCGAGGCAGAGAATGAAAAAGACCGGACTCTTTTATTCGAACTTGCCTCTGGAATTTCGGAAAACGTCATGGAGAGTACTTATGAAAAGAGAAAATACATCCACCTGACCGCTGTTTTTGCCTGTAATTTTGTAAACCATCTGTTTTCCAGAGCCAAAGAGATTTCGGATTCGCAGGAAATTCCGTTTGATTATTTCCTGCCCCTGATTGACGAAACGGTTCAGAAAATCCATGAAATCGAACCTCAGGCGGCGCAAACTGGTCCTGCAGTACGGAACGATAGAAGAATCCTTGAACTTCATGAGCAATTGTTAAAAGATGAAAGCCTGGAAATATATAAAACCATGAACCATTCAATTCAGAAAATGTATGAGCTATAAAGAAAAATTAAAAGATATCAAAGCCTTCGTATTCGATGTAGACGGTGTGTTTACGGACGGCAGCGTTTACCTGATGCCCGGTGGGAATATGAGCAGGGTAATGAACGTTCTGGACGGGTATGCGGTAGTAAAAGCATTAAAAAACAATTACCTGATCGGTGTCATTACCGGCGGTAACGATGAAATGGTAAAGCACCGGATCAATTATCTGGGCATTGAGGATTATTACCCGAAATCCCATGACAAGATGACTGATTTTGAAGATTTCAAATCAAGATACAATCTTGCCGACAAAGAGATTTTAACGATGGGGGACGATATTCCCGATCTTCACATGATGCGCGCTTCGGCCATCGCAGCCTGTCCTAAAAATGCAGTCCCGGAAATCAAGGCGGTTTCCGATTATATTTCTCCCGTTAAAGGCGGAAGCGGTGCCGTACGCGATGTGATCGAACAGGTAATGAAAGTACAGGGGAAATGGCATGATGACAATACGCAATCCATTTAATACTTTAGAAATGAAATTATTATTAGCCTCGCAATCACCAAGACGAAAGGAACTATTAGCCGGTTTGGGTTTTGACTTTGAAGTGGTAAAAATCGATTGCGAAGAAATTGTGCCGGAACAAATCCGGGTAGGGGAGTCGGCCGCCTACCTTTCCGAACTGAAAGCATCTGCGTTCCGCGAACTGGAAAAAGGGGAGGTATTGCTTACTGCGGATACTGTGGTAGCCGTAGATCATCATTTTCTTGGCAAACCCAAAGATGCAGAAGAAGCAAAACAGATGCTGAAGATGCTTTCGCGAAGAAGCCATCAGGTGTATACGGGAATCACCGTTAAGACCTCTGAAAAATCGGTTACGGATACGGATGTTGCCGAAGTTGAATTTGATGAGATCTCGGATGATGAAATAGCGTACTACATTCAGCATTACCGTCCGTTTGACAAAGCAGGGAGCTACGGGATCCAGGAATGGCTCGGGATGACCAAGATCAAAAGAATAAACGGCAGCTTTTATACGATTATGGGGCTTCCTACCCATTTGGTTTACAAAATTTTGAAAGAAATATAACGGGTTTCCCCATAAAATTTTGTTATTTTTACAAAATCATCAAACTGCCGATAATAAAAAGCAGATTAGAGAGTTATATTGAATAATGAAAAAGAATATTTTATTCCTTTTGGTATTGTGTATCGTTGTTTCCTGTGGCACCAAGGTAAAAAAGCCGGAACAGCGGTCTAAGTTCATGAAAGGGTTTACCACATATTACAACACGCTGTTTAATGCAAAAGATGCTTTAAATACGGAGTTTGAAACCCGGGACAAAGGCCATAAAGACAATTTTTATGCGCCTTATATTCCCATTCTCACGTATGAAGACCAACCGTTGGGAAGCGACCTGGGACAGTCTGCCGCCTTTGCGGAAAATTCCATGAAGATGGGGGAGCTGAACCGGCCCGGTCAGAACAGTACAAAAGGCGGACCTACCGGAATGCCATCGGGAATGCCGGGAAATCCGATGTCCGGAGGTCCGGGAATGCCACAGGGAGATCCGGGACAGCCTGAACAGAAAGGAGCCTCTATCCTTGAAATTGCAGAAGCCAAGGCACTGAAAGCCATCAACAAATATTCGGTGATTAAAAATGGCGAAGAAAAGAATAAGCAGATTTTTGAAGCCTATATGATTCTGGCTCAGGCGAGGATCTACCGCGGGAAATCGCTGGAAGCCCTGGATGCCCTGAACTATGTGTTTACCCACATGAAAGATGATAAAAGACTGCCCCTGGCAAGAATCTATCAGGGTTTAGCATATGATCAGATCAAGAACTATCACAAAGCTCACGAAACTTTTGCCAAACTCAAAAGCGAAAAAATAGCCAAACAGTATGAAAAACTGCTGAGCATCTACTATTCCGAATCTTTGCTGGATGCGGGTAAGAAAGAAGATGCCGTCCGTGAACTGGATAACGCGTTTGAGCTGAATGACAACCGGAAACTGAAAAGCAGAATTGCCTACCTCAGAGGGCAGGTGCTGGAAAGCCTTAACCAAAACGAGAAAGCCCGGGAAAGTTTTATGTCAGCGTATAAATATGCCAATAATTTCGAGTTTGAGGTAAAATCCCAGATCGAAATTGCCAAGACATTCAATGGAAACGGAGACTACAGCGGGGCCAGAAAATACCTTGAAGACATCAGTAAAAAAGGAACCTACGGCTCCAGAAAGAATGAATTTTACTATGCTTTGGGCTTAATGGCGAACAAAGCCGGCAAAAAAGAGGAAGCCCAGGAATATTTCAGGAAGTCGTTGAAGGAAAAAGTTTCCGACAGCCAGGTCCGGGGCCTTACGTATTATGAAATAGGAAAAGGCTATCTTGATAAAAACGATTACATCGGAGCCGGAGCCTATTATGATTCCGCTTTGGCAGTAATGACGTATGAACCATCAAAAGTCCTCCTCGCAGACCAGTCGGTGTACATCAAAAAGATTTCGAAAAATTATTATCTGATCAAAAAAAACGACAGTATTCTGAACCTGGCGAAGATGACACCGGAGCAGAAAACGGAATTTTTTTCCAGATACATTGCTAAAGTTAAAGCGAAAGAAGACAAAGAAGAACAGGAGAGAAGGCGTGCCGAAAGAAGCAAAGGCTTTGACACGGGCGATTACAGCGCAACCTCACTCTTTGCCAACAGCTCCAATTCCTTCGAGGATTTCGGAGTTGCCACCAAGGGATTTTATTTCAGCAATACCGGAACGGTTTCCAAAGGAACCCAAACCTTTAAACAAACCTGGGGCGACCGCGCACTGATCGACAACTGGCGTTTTTCCAAAAAGATGGCTACGCTGGATGATATGAAAAATGACGCCCTCGGGACAACGGCGGCACCCAACCCAAGACGTTTTGAACCTGCATTTTACATCGAGCAGATACCTACCGATATGGCACAGCTGGATCATCTGAAAAAGGACCGTGATACCGCTTCTCTGGGACTTGGGGTAATGTACCAGAATTATTTTACCAATACGCCTTTAGCCACAAAAACCCTGTATAACCTGGTAGATGTGAATCCTGAAGAAAAAGTAATGCTGCAGGCCCTGTATGAGATATATGCCATGAATTATGAGAAAAACCCGCAGGCAGCCGAGCGGGCCAAACAGATTCTCCTGAAAGATTATCCGTATACTTCCTATGCGGAGTTTGCGAGAAATCCGAAGAGCAATTCTTTCGTGAAATCTTCCGGTGACGTGGAAAGCCAGTATAAGCAGGCTTTTGCTTTGTATGAATCTGAAAAGTTCGGTGAAAGCAAAGACATTATAGACAAGACCATCCAGCAATATCCGAAGGATGCCCTGGTGCCTAAACTGTATCTGCTGAATGCCTTCAATTCCGGGAAAGCAAGCGGGAAGGAGGTGATGATCCTCCAGCTTGAGCAGATTGCCCTGAACTACGGCAAAACCCCGGAAGGTGAAAAGGCCAAAGAAATGCTGAATTACCTGAAAAGCGAACTGACCTTCCAGGCAACGGATAATAAGGGAAATGCGGTACCTCAGAACGTTGCTGATACGAACAATAACAATGCTCCCGATCAGCAACTGCAGTTCAATGCCAGAGGATCAAAGAGGAACTCTCCGCAACCTGCACAAATGATGAACAACACTACGCCGATGCAGCCCGTAAATAACGGCAGCAGGAAAAGGCCGAACAGCAATACCAATCAGCAGCTGCAGCCATCGAACCAGGCGCCTGCAAAACCCCAATAAAAAATAAAAGCGAAGACTATTCTTCGCTTTTATCTTTTTTCTTTACTCCATGGAAATCCTTAAGGTAAAAAGGCTCAAAGTAAGCAATATCTTCAAATTCTTTTCGCTTTATTTTTTCAAGAGTCTTTTTCATTAAGTATCGGGCGGAAGGGTAGACCCCATCATCAAAACCGGCATTCTGCAGTTGCAGCAGATCTTTTGCCTTAGTGACCCCGTCTCCTACAAAAAGTATTTTTTTATCCCTGTATTCCTCAAAAGAAGTCTCATCTAAAATTTTAGCTTCGGTGTCAGAAAGCTGCATTCCGTTCCGACCGTCATATACAGCCGTATAAACCTCCATTCTTCTTGCATCGATCATAGGGATAATACAGTCATAGTTCCGGCCTAAAAAAGGCACAATCATGCTTTCCATGGAATTGACGGCAATCAACGGTACTTTAAGTCCATAGCAGAAACCTTTGGCCGAAGAAGCACCGATCCGTAGTCCCGTATACGAACCGGGACCTTTACCCAGCGACACAGCCTCGATATCTTTCATTGAAATGCCGGCACCTTCAAGCGCCCATTCTATGAAAACATGAAGGCTTTCGGACTGTTTGTAGTTTTCAGAAATCTCCTCCGTGACACACAGCATTTTTTCATCATCCGAAATGGCTACCGAGCAGTTCTTCGAAGAAGTTTCAAGATATAAGATTTTCATTGTTTACAGGTAAATGATTTAACAGTTCAGCAATTGATAGGCAAAAGCTTATTTTACTCCTGCAAAGGTAAAGCATTATTTGAAAACTATTTTCTGTAAATTGTTCTCGGTTCTGCCTGTGCAGTAGGGTAGATGGTCATATCCGAGATACAGACGTGCTTCGGTGCATTAACGCAATAGGCAATTGAATCTGCAATATCTTCCGCTCTTAAAGGCTCATACCCTTCATAGACAGTGGCAGCCCTTTCGCTGTCCCCTTTAAACCTTACCATGGAGAAATCCGTTTCTACGGCGCCGGGCTGGATATTCGTTACTTTGATCCCAAATTCCGTGAGTTCTATTCTCATGCCTTCGGAAATAACATCGACAGCTTTTTTGGTGGCACAGTAAACGATACCGTTCGCATACGTCTGTCTTGCCGCTACTGAACTAATGTTTACGACATGGCCTGATTTTCTTTCTTTCATTCCCGGGATAATCATTTTCGAGACATAGAGCAGGCCTTTCACGTTGCCGTCGATCATGGAATCCCAATCATCTGTTTTTCCGGCTGAAAGAGGATCCAGGCCATGTGCATTTCCTGCGTTGTTGATCAGCACATCCACAGACTTCCAGTTTTCAGGAAGGGAGGCGATGGCTGTTTCCACTTCCTGCAGATTCCTGACATCAAAATTTAAACTAAAGACTTCGGTAAATTTAGAAAGTTCCGATTGTACCGATTCCAAAATTTCAGTTCGTCTTCCGCAGATGATGATCCGGTTTCCCTGTTTTGCCAGGAGCTCGGCCGTTGATTTTCCGATTCCGGAAGTCGCTCCGGTGATTAGTATCGTTTTCATTTATTTTATTTGATTGTTTCTTTTTGTTATTCTTTTCGTTACATAGGTATAAATCCAAAATTCCAGCCATGGGATCAGCATCAGAATAAACCAAAGCATCATCAGGCTTCCGGCCAAGGTTTTAAATTGTGATTTTAAAATCATAAGATAGAAATTCCTGATTTTTTCAACAATAGACTTTTCAATATCATCAGGATCAAGGACCAGTAATTGTTTTGTTATTTTATCAAATTCACGGTAGGAGAGATCCCCGGTAACCTCAACATTCGGTATGGAATTGAGGATGCCGTATACAACCATGGTATTGATGCGGTCACCATACTGGTCCATAAGCCATGAAGCCATGCGGTTTTTGGGTTGATTGATTATCCCATATTTTGTATCATAGGCTCTTACAAGATCGGTTATCTTTATTTTTGTGTTTTCATTATTCCTGCTTATTTCCGAAACAACAGTTCTTACTCCTCCGATAAATTCAGCCTTTGCCTTCTGATCTTTAAAGACAGCGCCTACCCCTGAAGAATAAATCTGTGAAGAGATGGAAAAACTGTCTTTTTTAAGGGCTTCATAAGATCCCCAGAACAAACCCAGCTGTAATGAAACAAGACCGTTGATGATAAAAATAGCCGGAATATACAGCTTGACCAGCCAGTTGTAATATTTCGGAGTCCGGTAAAATGCATTGTATTTCCTCATGATTAAGGTTAACATCAGACTGATGAGCAGACCCGCAACGAAACAGACGAGGCAGTATAAAAGGATGGTAAGCGGATAATTTCTGATGATGTACAAGACTGCGGAGTACATGCCGTCCCAATCCAGATTATGCATTTTCAATTGGCATCAAATGCTTCAAAAGCATCGGTTATATGTTCGATGGTCAGATTCTTTTCACGGTCAGTAAGCACGGAAATAATATCAAAGCGTACTTCCTGGTCTTTATTGAATTCTTCCATAAAATGATCGGCCGCGGAAACCAGCCGCTTTATTTTGGTTTTGGTCACCGCTTCCTGAGGCAGCATGAAAACATCCGTGGAACGTGCTTTTACTTCAACAATGATAATTAAATGATCTTTTTCGGCAATAATATCGATTTCCGCTTTCTGAAACCGGAAATTCCGCACCAGGATGGTATAGCCATTCTCCTGTAGATGAGTAGCCGCAAGGTCTTCTGCCGTTTTGCCTAAATCGTTGTGATCTGCCATTATTTTCTGAATTGATAAGCCCACCAGATCAAGCCTACCTGTAAAGGAAGCCTTGCCACTGTAAGCCAGAAATATTTGTGATGAACTTCATAAAACTTTCTTGCCATTTCAATATTAGCCGGAAATACTGCAATAAAAAGAAAAATACTGAGCCAGGCACCTATCTTCTGAGTCCCGGGAAAAATAAGAAGAAGGCCGCAGAGGATCTCCGCAATACCGCTGATATAGACCATTTGTAAATGAAAAGGAATATAGGCAGGCATGATTTTAATGAAAATGTTAGGTTTTACAAAATGTAAAATCCCTGCAGAAATTAATAAAAAAGAAAGGATAAATTTTGAATATGCCATCTTTATTTTCTGTAACTAATGGATACTGTTTTATCTATTTCCACATGTATTTCTCCTCCTATGATCAATGGCCGGTTGTCTCTGATATGTCCGTTCGGGAAGCCGAAAACTACAGGAAAATCATATTTTGCAATCCGTTCTGAAATTAACCGGTATGCGAATTCGTCAAAGCTTTCCTCATACTGCTTATTTTCTTTTTCATCGCCCATATTCGTCATTCCGCCGATAACCAGACCTGAGATTTTATTAAAGGCACCGGCCAGTTCAAGGCTCATGATCATCCGGTCCAACGCATAAAAGTTTTCGCCGATATCCTCGATAAAAAGGATTCTATCTTTAAAATCAAAAGAATACTTAGTTCCCAGCAACGCATAGATAAGCGCTAAGTTTCCACCCACCAGTTCTCCTTTGATGGAGCCCGGTTTGTTTTTCTCGTGCGGTTGTATGCTGTACTCCGGCAGGCTGCCGTTTAAAATATCAAAAATAAGATCATAGCTTTCTTCCGTTACCCCAAAGCTGGACGTTTTAACGGTCTGCCCATGGACTGAGGCAAAACCTTTCTTCAGCAGATAACTCTGGATGACCGTATTATCGGAATATCCAATGTACCATTTCGGATTTTTGGCAAAACCTTTAAGATCAATACCATTGATCAGATGCTGGCATCCGTATCCTCCCCTGGAAGCCCAGATGGCAGAAATTCCAGGGTCATTCAGTGCCCGGTTCATCTCTTTCAATCTTTCCTCTTCCGTCCCGGCATAACTGTAGCCATTAGAAAACTTCGTATACAGGTGTTCGCCCAACACAGGTTCGTAACCCTTTTTCCGTATCATTTCAATCCCCTTTTCCAGCTGTGCCGGTTCTACGGAGCCTGCCGGGGAAATAACGGCTATTGCATCACCTTTTTTAAGGGCTTTTGGAAAGATGATCTCTTTCATTTGCTTTTTTGGTATTTAATTTCGGTTTTTTCAGCTTCTTCCAGTCGTTTATCGAACTGATTGAATTTCTTGAAGCTCTGCAGGAAGATGAAAAAACTGAATACGATTAGAATCCCGCCGACAATCCTCCTGATTCTATTGGCTAAACTTTGCGTTAGTTTATCATGAAACTGCTTGGCCAGGAATATTTTAACCAGATCGATAAAGAGGTAAGTGCCGATAACGATCCCGATGTATAAAATGAAATTGCCGGTATCCGGATACTGATTCCTTACGGATATCACCGTTACCAGCCAGAAAAGAATGACGCCGACATTGAGGAGATTAAAGAAAAAACCGTTCATAAAGGTCTTGAAATAATTCTGGTTCATGAATTTTTCTTCACCCGGAATATGCATCTTGGTCTTCGTCACCATCATCACAATTCCATAGACGAGGATCAGGATGGCGGTAATCCGGTAAAACCCGGGATGCTTATCAATAAGCGTTACAATGTCCGCACTTGCATAATAGGCTGCCAGAATACAGAGCAGGTCTGCAGAAATTACCCCCAGGTCCAGTGCCAATGCATGTTTCGGGCCTCTGGAAAAGCTGGTTTCTATCAGAAGGAAAAAGATAGGTCCTATAAAAACAAGACTCAGCATGAATCCTAATACAATGGCAGACAATATAAGTTCAAACATTCAGTGGTGTTTTTCGATGAATAAAATTCGTCTATTTATACAAATTTAAACTTTATGTTTTAAAAAGCAAACAGGAAAATGAATTTGGTTCGCCGGAAACGAAACCGTCGGACTTTCATCAAAATATCCTTGCGGATACTGACTTATCCCGACAACAGGGTAGAGTCAAAATAAAAAAACCGCAATGGCTTGCGGTTTTTTTATTTTATCTGATTGGTTTAGTCTACGATTTTAAAGTCCAGCTGCTTGGCAATCAGGTTGGCTTTCACTACCTTGATCTGTACATCATCTCCCAGCTGATACCTTTTCCCGTGTCGGGATCCGTATACGGCATGGGTTTTTGCGTCGTAGGTATAGGAATCATCCATTAAGTCCCTTAATTTAATCAGCCCTTCGGCACCGTTCTCCGGAATCTCTACCCAGAATCCGAACTCCGCAACACCGGAAATTACGCCTTTAAATGTTTCCCCCAGATGTTTTTCCATGAACTTCACCTGCATGTATTTGATGGAATCCCTTTCCGCATCGGCAGCCAGCCTTTCCATAGAGCTGCAGTGCTTGGCTTTATCTTCCAGTTCCGCTTTATTCGGGGATTTTCCGCCGTCCAGGTAGTGCTGGAGGAGACGGTGGGCAATCAGATCGGGATAACGCCTGATCGGGGAAGTAAAGTGGCTGTAATAATCGAATCCCAGACCATAGTGGCCGATGGGTTCCGTAGAATAGACCGCTTTGCTCATACTTCTCATGGCCAGTGTTTCGATCATGTTTTCCTCGCCTTTGCCTTTTACGTCATGCAACAGTTTATTTAAAGATTCCGCCACCTTTTTGGTATTGGCAAGATCCATTTTATAGCCGAAAGTGGAAACAAAGTCCCTCAGAGATTCCAATTTTGCCGGATCCGGATCGTCGTGAACCCTGTAAATAAAGGTATTCTGGGTAATTTCGCCCCTTTTGTTCAGTGAAACGAATTCAGATACCTTCTTATTGGCCAGCAACATGAATTCTTCGATCAGGTGATTGGAATCTTTACTGATCTTAAAGTAGACACCAATTGGTTCGTTGTTCTCATCCAGATTGAAACGTACCTCGCTCCGGTCGAAAGTAATGGCTCCGTCTTTTATCCTTTTCTGACGCAGGATTTTTGCCAGTCCGTCGAGAACAAGAATTTCTTCCTTGAAATCGCCGTCTTTCCCCTCGATTCTTTCCTGGGCTTCCTCATAGGTAAACCTCCTGTCGGAATGGATCACCGTTCTCCCGAACCATTGCTTTTTTATTTCGGCTTTCTCATTCAGTTCAAAAACAGCAGAGAAGGTGAATTTATCCTCATGCGGACGAAGCGAACAAACATCGTTACTCAATACTTCAGGCAGCATCGGTACCACACGGTCTACCAGATACACGGAAGTTGCTCTCTGGTAAGCTTCATCATCCAGCATGGTTCCCGGAACTACGTAATGGGAAACATCTGCAATGTGTACACCGATTTCCCAGTTTCCGTTTTCCAGTTTTCTGACGGACAGGGCATCATCAAAATCCTTCGCATCTTTCGGGTCGATGGTAAAAGTGGTAGTGCCCCGCATATCCCATCTTTTAGCCACTTCTTCGTCATTGATACTTCTGTCGATCTTATCGGCATCCCTTTCCACTTCTTCAGGGAAAGTATAAGGCAATCCGTATTCTGCAAGAATCGAATGGATCTCCGTTTCATGCTCTCCCGGAGCTCCCAGAACCTGTGTGATTTCCCCCTGAGGATTTTTATCTCCCGGTCTCCATTCGGTCATTTTTACGATCACTTTATCACCGTCCTGAGCCCCTCCGAAATTTCCTCTCGGGATAAAAATATCGGTATTGATGGTCTTTTTATCGCAAACCACAAATCCGAAGTCTTTATGGGGAACCATCTGTAAGGTTCCTACAAATTCCGTTCGTGTTCTTTCCAGAACTTCCAGCACGGAACCTTCCATTTTCTTTCCTTTATACGTATACGTGACAATCAGGACTTTATCTCCCTGCAATGCATCCTTTACATTTTTGGAGTGGATAAAGATATCACCATCCACCCCCTGTACAGTTACATACGCATTCCCGGACTGGTTGAAATCGATCGTCCCCGTTAATGTTCCTTTGATATTAAGGTTAACGATGTATTTTCCTTTTTCGCTCTCCTTGATTCTTTCTTCCGCCTGAAGTTTATGAATCGCCTGTATAACAAGTTCCCGCTGTCTGGGATTTTTGTGGTCGATGCCGTCTGCAATCTGCTTGTAATTGTAGACTTTTGTGGAATTTTCATTCATAAATCTCAGGATCAGTCTGCCGATCTCTCTTAATTTATGGTCGTTTTTCTGACTTATATATTTTTTCTTTTTTGCCATTTTAATTTATTTAATTAATCTCTTCACAATCCGTTATTTAATTTTTGTGAAATTTAATTTGCTGTATCAGCTCTGCTATCGGATGTGATTTTTTATTCTGTCTCTATATTTATTGAAAGCTTTATTAACGCCGATTTCTTTTATTACAAGATTTTACTCTACTCCGCATAGAGAAATAGTTTTAAACAAAACCCTACTGCAGACATCTGATCTATTGTATCATCAATATAGAATGACGACATCAATTATCCTTCCAATTCTATTATAACGGAAGTTTTAGGTTTGTATAAATGTAATACAAATATGGAGAAGAATGGATACAACCTTGAAGGAAATGTACTTTTACCATTTCATCAGGTTAACTGGAAATAACAGGTGGTAAACCTGCCGGACGCTGCAAATATACAAAATAAAAAACTAAATAAGGCTTGTAATATGATTTACAAGCCTTTATCGGTCTAGCAGAATGCAATTTTATCAACCCGGTTCTGGTGTCTTCCGCCTTCGAAATCCGTAGCAAGGAATTTATCGGCAATCTCCATAGCCAGTTCCTTAGATATAAAGCGGGCCGGAATGGAAATCATGTTCGCATCGTTATGCTGTCTCGCCAGCGATGCAATCTCCGGCATCCAGCACAGCGCGCAGCGGATCTTCTGATGTTTGTTGGCCGTAATCTGAACCCCGTTTCCGCTGCCGCAGATTAAGATTCCCAGTTCGTTTTCACCGTTCTCCACAGACGTTGCTGCAGGATGAACAAAGTCCGGATAATCCACACTGTCTGTGGAAAACGTTCCAAAATCCTGAATATCAAATCTTTCTGAAAGATAGTTCTTCACAATCTCTTTATATTCATAGCCTGCATGGTCTGCAGCGATTGCTATTTTTCTTTTCATAATTTTCGTATTAAGCCTTTTTTTAGATTTATTCACACAAATTTAAGTATAATGTGGATAAGTCTTAAATTTTTGGGAATTAAATGTGAAATGGCTTGTGAGTAAATGTTGAAAAAAGAGGGAAAGTAAATCTTTCGTAACATTGAAAAATTTTGTAATGAAGATTGGCATCAGAAAATCCAATATATTTTTTCACAAAGTTTTCTGGAGAAACTCCCATGGTTTTCCATATTTACTTTATCCATATTCCATTTTGTGGAAAATTACTCACAATTATGGATAACTGTGTTAAATATTTCATTTACAACACCTTGTAATGTAGATAAAATGTGAGTTACGGTCTGATTCATTATCAGAAAGTATTAACGCAGAATTTATCCCCGAAACTCACAACACTCAACAACAGTACCCATTTATTTTTTTTAAGAGAAAAGAAAATATGTTGATTGATGTATGTTGAGGCTGCGGGAAACTTTTTGAAAACTTTTCAACGGCTGTCTCGTCCTGAAAATTTTAAAATCTTACATTTGTGAAACGAAAATCGAAAAGAGCATGAAACCGAACTGTCCGGAAAATTTTAACGGAAATCTTTTCCTGGAACCGGTTCTGCTTTGCCCCGAAAAAATATAAAATGTACATATGAAAACAATCAATGATTTCAATTTCAACGGAAAGAAAGCCCTGGTAAGAGTGGATTTCAATGTTCCGCAGGACGACCAGCTCAAGGTGACGGATAATACGAGAATTACGGCTGTAAAGCCTACGGTAAATAAAATCCTGAATGACGGTGGTTCCGTCATCCTGATGGCCCACCTGGGCAGACCGAAAGGAGAGGCTAAGGATGAGTTTTCCCTTAAGCATATCGTTGATGAAATTTCCAATGTATTGGGTAAGGAGGTCAAGTTTGTAGAAGAATGTGTGGGGGAGAAGGCAGAACAGGCCGCCGCAGCTCTTCAGCCGGGTGAAATTCTCCTGTTGGAAAACCTGCGTTTCCACAGTGAAGAGGAGAAGGGTGACGAAGCGTTTGCTGAAAAACTTTCCCAGCTGGCGGATGCCTATGTGAATGACGCTTTCGGTACGGCACACAGAGCGCATGCTTCTACGGCTGTTATTGCTAGATTCTTTCCTTCAACTAAATTCTTCGGTTTACTGATGGCCGATGAACTTCAGGCGATCGATAAAGTATTAAAGAGTGGTGAGAAGCCGGTTACCGCCATATTGGGAGGCTCTAAAGTTTCAACTAAAATTACCATTATAGAAAACATACTTCCGGCAGTTGATAATCTCATTATCGGAGGAGGAATGGCCTTCACTTTCATCAAAGCGCTGGGTGGAAAGATCGGAACTTCGCTGGTGGAAGAAGATAAACTTCCTCTGGCCCTTGAGATTCTGGGGAAAGCCAAAGAACATCAGGTAAAAGTATACCTTCCTTCCGATACGATCATCGCGGAAAGTTTCAGCAACGATGCGGAAAGAAAAGAATCCGACATTTATGATATTCCGGAGGGATGGATGGGATTGGATGCCGGCCCGAAATCAAGAGATCAGTTCAATGATGTTTTACTGAATTCAAGAACGATTCTTTGGAACGGACCGATCGGTGTTTTTGAAATGTCAAACTTCGCTGCCGGAACGGTTGCTTTGGGAGACAGTATTGCTGAAGCGACAAAAATCGGAGCTTTCTCTTTAGTGGGAGGAGGAGACAGTGTGGCTTTTGTAAAACAGTTCGGTTATGCCGACAAGGTAAGCTATGTTTCTACCGGTGGAGGAGCAATGCTGGAAAGTCTGGAAGGCTTGGAACTTCCGGGGGTTGCTGCAATCAATAACTAAGAAATTTAATTTTATAAAAAAGGTCCGTTGAATTTTTCAGCGGACCTTTTTATTTTTCGGATGGATTAGTCAGAACCTTATTCCGGAAAATATTTTTAATCCGGAAAGAAAATATTTTAATGATTCATTTTGCCGTGTTTAATTGGCTATGCTTTTATTTAGAAGATGTGTTTTAATCCTAAGAAATAATAATTTTCCGCTGCATACATTCATTATAAAATAATTACGGGAATTTTTATGCTGATGATGTTTCGGTAAAATTAACAAATGGTGGTGATCATCCTAAAATTTGACTTCTTTTATATGAGTTACTAACTCTTTACTAACAATGCCGGAGCAAAAGCGGTGAAATTTAAAACGCCTGGAATTTTTTAAAAGTTTTCCGGCCGGCAAAGAGGGTGGGAGAGGGGTTTAAAAGGAAAAAATCCGGAGAGAGCTCCGGACTTTTTACAATTTTTAACTCAAATTGATTAAAATTGACCTTCAGAAATGGTTCAAAAATCAATTTTCTATTTTTTTTCGATAACATATATCAAACTTGAAAATTCATTGGAAAAAAGGGCTTTTACGTTAGAAATCGTTCCGTGGATCACTGCTTTTAGCCAAAATAATGATGATTTTTTATATTTTTCGCTTAACATGGAGATGTAGTAGGAATCCAGAACCAATGGTTTTATTTTTCTCAGTTTCCAATTGGGTTTTTTAGAAATCAGGTTTTCCATACCGGTTTTGGAAAAATGGTACACATGTCTCGGAACATCATAAGCTGCCCAATATTCTTTATAATGTATCGCATCATAGGAGGTCGGGTTCGGAACTGCAATAATCAGCAAACCTTTTTCTTTTAGTTTCCGGTTAAAGATTTCAAGCATCTCATCCTGATTTTCTACGTGCTCGAAAACATGCCAGAGGGTGATTGCATCAAGACTATGATCTTCAATTAAATTGATGTCATTTAAAATTTTTGCTTTTGAAATTTTGTTTTGGGCGGCTTTTCTCGCATCTTCATCCGGCTCAAATCCTGATACTTCAAAATCGTTTTCAATATATTTTACAAATTCCCCTGCGCCGCAGCCATAATCCAGGACTTTTGACCCTTTAGGAATGCGGTCAAGCAAAATGGTTTTTTTATACTGTAAATTAAATGACTGTAGAAATTTGTAAAGTTTTTGTTTTAAGCTTCCGGAATCCTGGTGGTGGGAAATATAATCTTCGCTTTCGTAATACTTTGAAATGTTCGATGGAATAGGGGAGGTCTTAAAAACCCCTTTGGTATCCGTCTCTTCTATTTCAAAAACTTCCTGGGAAAGAAAATGATCTTTTATTTTCATTTGATGGTTTTCTTTATATTAAAAATTAAGATATTCAGAGTCCATAACAGCCTCATAAATACCTTAATTTTCATTTTTAATTTTTAAATGTTTCACGTGAAACATTTTTAATTTAACGTCCTAAATAGACCAGTAAAACATTAATATCCGCAGGAGAAACTCCACTGATTCTTCCGGCCTGTGCTATTGTCTTTGGCCTCACGTTGGTCATTTTCTGCTTTGCTTCAGCAGAAAGGCTGGATATCTTAGAATAATCGAAATCTTCAGGGATTTTAATATTTTCCAAACGGTTCAACTTGGCTACATTTTCTTTTTCCTTTTCAATATATCCTCTGTATTTAATATTTACTTCAGCCTGTTCTCTTACTTCTTCATCAAAGGTAGAAGAAACCTCATTGATGAAATCAATTTCATCCAGCTTTTCCAGCGTCATATTCGGTCTTGTAAGAATTTGTGCTGCACGGTATGCCTGATCTACAGGGCTGCTTTCGATAGTTTCGAGGATCGGATTGATAATTCCGGGCTTTAAAGAAGTTTCCCGCAAGAAGGCTTCAAGTTCTTCACTTTTAGTTATTTTCTCGTGAACTCTCTTCAGACGGTTTTCTTTCGCTAATCCTAGATCGAATGCCTTCTGCGTTAACCGGATATCCGCATTATCCTGTCTCAGAAGAAGTCTGTATTCCGCTCTGGAAGTAAACATCCGGTACGGTTCTTCCGTTCCTTTGGTAATAAGGTCATCAATCAGAACACCAATGTAGGCTTCGTCACGGTTAAGGATAAATTCTCCTTTTTCCTTTACTTTGTTATGGGCATTGATCCCGGCGATCAGACCCTGTCCGGCCGCTTCTTCATAACCGGTAGTCCCATTGATTTGTCCCGCAAAATATAAATTGCCGATCAGTTTGGTTTCCAAGGTATGCTTGAGCTGGGTAGGAGGGAAGTAGTCATATTCAATGGCATAGCCCGGACGGAAAACTTTTACATTTTCAAATCCGGGGATGTGTTTCATGGCTTTGATCTGCACATCTTCCGGCAGGGAAGAGCTGAATCCGTTTACATAGATTTCCACAGTTTTCCATCCTTCAGGTTCTACAAACAGCTGGTGCCGGTTCCGTTCGGCAAAACGGTTGATCTTATCTTCAATACTCGGGCAATATCTCGGCCCTAAGCTTTGAATCGTTCCGTTGAACATCGGGCTCCTGTCGAAACCTTCGCGTAAAATATCGTGAACCGTTTCGTTGGTATAAACGATATGGCAGCTAAGCTGCCTGGTTAATTTGGGCGTATCCAGATAACTGAACTTTTGCGGATTTTCGTCGCCTTTCTGTTCTTCCATTTTAGAATAATCCAGGCTTCTTCCGTCTACTCTCGGTGGAGTGCCGGTTTTCATCCTTCCTGCTTCAAAACCTAAAGAAACCAGTTGCTCAGTAATTCCGAAAGCTCGGGGTTCACCCATTCTTCCTCCTCCCAATTGCTTATCTCCGACATGGATCAGGCCATTCAGGAACGTACCGTTGGTCAAAACCACGGAGCGTCCTTTAATCTCGATTCCCAGAGAGGTAACTACCCCCGTTACTTTATTATTTTCAACAATAAGCTGTTTTACCATATCCTGAAAGAAATCAAGATTGGGTGTATTTTCCAATGCCAGACGCCATTCTTCGGCAAAAAGCATCCGGTCGTTCTGTGTTCTCGGAGACCACATCGCGGGGCCTTTGGAAAGGTTCAGCATTTTAAATTGTATAGCCGATTTATCGGCTACAATTCCTGAATATCCGCCCATGGCATCAATTTCCCGTACGATCTGTCCTTTGGCAATACCGCCCATCGCGGGGTTGCAGCTCATCTGTCCGATGGTCTGCATATTCATGGTAATAAGCAGGGTTTTCGAACCTAAATTTGCAGCGGCAGCGGCTGCTTCACATCCTGCATGCCCGGCACCTACTACAATTACATCATATATTTCTGAAATCATTTTTATCGCTTATTTTAAAGCTTTATATCTTGTCCTTTTTTACAAATGTTTCACGTGAAACATCATCCGTTTTTTACAGTCTTAAAACGTCTGTATTGAGATCTTATTTAGCCCCGATCGCAGCATTTGTCTGAGCTCGTTTTCTTTTTCCCGAAAAAGAAAACAGCGAGTGCGGAGAGCGGGATTAAGCTCCTGAAAAATAAACAGGGCCCTAATTGTATTTTGCCAAATAACAGTCTTCTTTTGCTCTCATCTGCTTTTCCTCTTCCTCCGTTTTATCTTTATATCCGCAGAGATGAAGAATGCCATGAGCCAGTACTCTTCTTAATTCTTCTTCATAATTTTTAAATAGGGTAGAAGCGTTATCGGAAATGCGCTGCAAAGATACGAAAATCTCTCCGCTTATGGTCCTGCCTTTTACATAGTCAAAGGTTATGATATCAGTATAGTAATCATGCTGAAGATAATCCTGGTTTACTTTGAGCAGATAGTCGTCATCACAGAAAATATAGTTGATCTCACCGAGCTTTTTTTCTTCTGAAAGAATGATTTCTTCCAGCCATGCCGTATAGTCTGTATTTACCGATTCCGGTAAGTTTTCGTAAAAGAATTGTATCATTGTAATTAAAACCAGTGTCCTAAGATGACACTGAATATGCCTTTTTGGTTGTTTTTAAGAGAGTGACTGAAGTTTACTTTGATCTGTCCGAAAGGGGATTTATATCCTGCGGTAAGTCCTACGGAGCTGTAGTTTAATTTAACTGCATCTTCAAAGGAAATGTCATTTGAAAGATTGGCGAAGGAAAAATTTCCGCTCAGAAAATAGTTTTTATTGAATTTGAACTGAAGATCGTTTGAAGCCAGAATTACGTTGTTGGTGTTCAGCTGGGCAAAGTAAAACCCGGAAAAGCTTCTGAAGTTAACAATGTTCTGTTCAAAGATCCCGCCCAGCCTGTACTTATAAAAGTCCGGCAGATTTTCACCTAAGGTGATTCCTCCATACAGGTTCAGCCGGTAAGCAAACTGTTTGGACAGGGGGATATTGATCCTGATGTCTGCCTTGATTTGAACCAGCCTCCGGTCTACCTCGGATTTGAGCAGATCGATCACTTTCCCTTCCGCATTAATGTAGATTCCGCGGGTAGGGAAGTCCCTGTCATTCTGGGTATCGCTTTTCAGAAATACATAAGGATTCAGGAACCGGTTGTATCTTTTATTATCGCCGTTGAATTCAGCTTCGAAATAATCATGGCTGATCCCGCCGCCGACGGCAAACTTATCTTTCCAGATCGACTGCAGGTAGACTTCGTTCCGGAGCCATTGCCATTTGTCGAATTCATTATTGCTGGTATCCCTCAGGCTGAAGCTCATCCCGGAAGAATAAATTCCGAAGCCGGGAATGTATCCGTTGTCGATAAAATAGTTTAGGTAGTATCTGGGTTTATCTCCGACGATGACGTCCAGGGAAAGATTGGAGTTACGGAACAAAAGACGCTTCGCCGAGTAATTGACCAGCAGGCCGGTTTTAAAGATCTCGTCGTAATGCAATCCGAATTTCAGGAAATGCCTGGCGTCATCTTCGGTAACATAGAGCTTCAGATAACTGGCTTTACTGTCGGAAATAATATCATAGTTGATGAATTTATAATTATTAGTAGCGACCAGCTTATCGATTCTTTTATTAATGCTTCCATAGGTCTGCAGAGAAGGGAGACGGAGCCCCATTTTTCCGAGCATGTAGTTTTTCCCGTAGATTCTGTTTCCGTCAATGGCAACGCTGTCAATCTTATAGACATTGGAATAAATAGGACTCATCTGTTGCCGTATGCGGTCAAAAGGGCGCTTAGGAAGCTGGTCCAGGACATCTGCGTATTTTAAGCCTTCCACATAGCCGCTGTCGAGAATTTTTTTCTTGTCATCATAGCTCGTCGCAGTCATGCCCTGTAAATTCGGCTTGATATTGATGTCGGTATATTTATACTGGCGTTCGGTATCTTTTTTAATCCCGAAATCAATGACCTGGTTCAGAATGGCAATGATGCTGTTCAGGTCTTCTCTTCTGGAGAGATCCTGGTTAAGATCGACACCGATCACGATATCGATTCCTTTGTCCTTTAAAGGTTTTGACGGATAGTTCACCGTCATGGCTCCGTCGATATAAATGCTGTCGTTGATTTTCACAGGGTCCATAAGGGAAGGAAAAGCAGAACTCGCCATGATGGATTGTACGAGATCGCCTTTTTCAAAGATCTGCATGTTGCCACTTTCCAGATTGGTGGCCACACACATAAAAGGAATCGGAAGTTTTGAGAAATCTTCGATGTTGGAAACATTTTTAAAAAGTTCTTTCAGCAGGTAAACATTTTTCTGCCCGGAACTGATGGAAGAAGGAAGATTGATCTTTCCGTTTTTCAGTGGGATGGAGAGAAGGTATTTATCTACCGATTTATTAAAGAAGGTTGTTTCCTGGCGTTTGGCTTTCGGATCTGTAATCAGGGAATAGAAATCGGTATCCATAACGATCTTTTCAATTTCTCTTCCGGAGTATCCTGAAGCATAGAGGCCACCGACAATGGCTCCCATGCTGGTACCGGCTATATAATCTACTTTTACTCCTAGAGAATCCAGCACCTTAAGAACGCCTACATGAGAAAATCCTTTAGCTCCGCCGCCGGCCAGTGAAAGTCCGATTCTTGGATTTTTGGGAATCACCAGATCTTTTCTTACCTGGGACCGGATGAAGAGCAATTGAAATGCAAATAAAATAATCAGGAGCTTTCTCATAATGTGTGACTTAATCTTTTATATAAATCCGTTTTACACGGGGCGAAATAGAAGTAAGGACTTCATAGGTTATCGTTTGGCAGTAGGTCGCAAATTCTTTTAAAGTGGGCTTCGCATTAAATACCGTTACGGCATCACCTTCTTTCACATGGGGAATGTGATCGACATTGATCATCATCATATCCATGCAGATGCTTCCGACAATGGGGGCAAGGGTCTTGTTGATTCCAACGTTTCCTACCTGGTTTCCGATCAGTCTCGGGATTCCGTCTGCGTATCCCACGGGAATCGTGGCTATTTTGGTCTGATGGCCTGCTTTAAAGCGGCGGCTGTAACCTACTGATTCTCCGTTTTGAACCATTGAGATCTGGGAAATGACGGTTTTGAAACTGACGACAGGCCGCAACTGCTTCTGTATTTCACTATTTGGTGATTCTCCCAGCATTCCGATGCCGATTCTTACCATGTCATACTGGTAACCGGTGTAAGAAGTAATTCCCGAAGAGTTCAGGATATGCCGGATCGGAACATAACCCAGTTTTTCTATAATAGACGATGAATTCTTTTCAAATGTTTTTAATTGATTCAGGGTAAATTCTTTTTCTTCCGGTATATCGGAAGAGGAAAGGTGGCTGAAAATACTCTGTACCTTAACGTTCATTGAATTTAAAGTAAGGCTTAACTGATCCAGCTCATCTTCTTTAAAACCAAGGCGGTGCATTCCGGTTTCCAGCTTAAGGTGGATGGGATACTCCTTATCGTAACCGGATTTCCGGACGGCATCATAAAATAACTCCAGTACACGGAAACTGTAGATTTCCGGTTCCAGGTTGTAGGCAATGACGGTTTCATAACTGTGCTGCTCAGGATTCATCACGACGATCGGTACGGTAATCCCTTTTTTCCGGAGTTCCACCCCTTCATCTGCAAAAGCAACCCCTAAATAATCAATATGGTGATGCTGCAGAAACTCGGAGATCTCATAACTTCCCAGTCCGTAGGCATTGGCTTTTACCATGGCCATCATTTTCGTGGAAGGTTGAAGCAGGGATTTATGGTAATTGATGTTGTGGAGAATGGCGTTTAAATTGATCTCCAGTACTGTATCATGCTTTCTCAGTTCCAGGATCTCTTTCAATCTTTCGATTTCGAATTTTCTTGCACCTTTTAATAAAACAAGTTGGTTCTCCAGTTCATTAAGGTGTCTGCTGTCAATAAGTTCCCGGGTACTGATGAAAGTAAAGGTTTCAGCTTCAAATAATTCACTGAATTTTGATATTTCATTTCCGATCAGGAATACCGAATTAAATTGCTGTTCGTTGACCAGATCGGAAACTTCTTCATAAAGTTCTTTAGAATTGGAATTTACTCCCAGGATGTCGGTCAGTACCAGAGACTTTTTCGGCTTTTTGTATTCGTTAAGAAATTGGAGCGCTGTCTTCAGGGAATCGAGATCCAGATTGAAAGAATCGTTGATAACGATATTGCCCCTTACGCCTTCGATGGCTTCAAGCCTCATTTCAACCGCCTTCAGCGCATTGATTTTTTCAACGATCTCCCGGTTGCCGATATTCAGTTCCTTTAAGACCGTAATAAGTGCCAGAACATTGGTTAATGTCGCTTCGTCTCTCTGATGTACGGGGAATGAAATTTCTTCTCCGAAATAATGCACCACCACGTCTTCATTTCTTTGAAGGCTGTTTTTATAGTAAACCTGGTTGTATTCTTTAAAACCGTAAGCGATTAATTTTTTGCCGGAATACCGTTCTTTTATTTTTTTCCCGACCAGAGGATGATCGCCGTTGTAAATAATCACTTCTGAATTGATGAAGAGTTTAATCTTTTCGTCAATCAGTTGTTCTTCTGAGCTGAAGTTCGCCAAATGGGCCGTCCCGATGTGGGTAAGCAGGCCGATCTGCGGATGAAAAACGGATTCCAGTATTTCCATTTCTTCCGGTTTGGAAATCCCGACTTCAAAAATTCCGAGTTCATGGGAATCATTAATTTGAAGAAGCGAAAGGGGAAGCCCGATCTGCGAATTGAAACTTTTGGGGCTTTTTACGGTAGGAAACTCATTCCAGAGACATTGATACAGCCACTCTTTTAAAATCGTCTTTCCGTTGCTGCCGGTAATTCCGATTGATTTCAAACGGGAATGTTCAAAATGGTACCGGGCTAATTTCTGAAGGAATACCACCGAATTCTCTACAATGATCCAGGTAACATTTTCAAACTGCGGATCATGGTGCTCGGAAATAATAATATCGATGCCGCGGTCTATGGCCGCTTCAATAAATTTTTCGCCGGAATTTTTGGAGGTATTGATCGCAATGAAAGCCGTGTTTTTGGTAGAATAAATAATCCGGCTGTCGAAAGCGATATTCCGGATGATTAAACTTCCGTTCCCTACAATTTCTGCATTGGTAATCCTTGCAATAGCTTCTGCTGTATAATTCATTTATAAATCGTCTATGATAAATTTTTTGTCTTCGTCCTGATAATTATTATACAAGCGTAGTATTTTCAGAGAGTCAGGTTCTAATTTGTAAATAAGGGTCGTTTGTTCTGCAATTAGAAGCTTATAATAATTGGGAAACTTTTCCAGCTTCTGAAAAACTGCTTTCCGGTCGAGAATCAATTCTATTGTATGGTTTAGATTAATCATAAAGCTCCGGTATTCCCTGTAAGAAAACCTGGTTCCGATATAATCTTCAATCTGCTCCAGATCCTGTACTGCAAATCTAGACCACCTTATTTCCATATTTCTTTATAAAGCGTTCTCCGGAAATTTTCATGACTTTATCGTGGGAATAAAAAATACCTTTTTCGAAATCATTTTCGGCTTCTTCAAGAGATTGAAGGAAGGATTTTTCAGGCTCAATGATCTCCGCAATTTTCAGCAGCTCTTCCGGAAGAAATTTTTTCTCTTTCATTTTCCGGAAAAAGGTAGGTTCGGAAATCCCGCTCTTTTCAATAATGTATTTCATTTTGAACGGCGAATTTTTCAGAATCTCATCAATGGAATTGCTGATTTTTATATAATTTTTGATTTCCAATATCATTTTCCGATAGTTTTTACTATTAAATTTTAAGCAAAAATACGGATAAAATTTGATATCGAATCAGTTTTTATCCAAAACTTCATCTACGAAAACCCTCCGGCTTACGGCTTCGTAAGCTTCTGTTTCTCCGAGCTCTACCAGGTCTTTGCCTTCGGAAATCCTCATGGAATAATTGGCCAGGTTTCCGGTTCTTCTGCAGATGGCGTGAACCTTTGTTACATATTCCGCAGTAGCCATCAGGTTGGGCATGGGACCGAAGGGTCTTCCCAGGAAATCCATATCCAATCCGGCGATCACCACCCGGACACCGCTGTTGGCAAGCTGGTTGGCAATATATACAATGCTTTCATCGAAAAACTGGGCTTCGTCTATTCCTACGACGTGGCAATTTGAGGCCAGAAGGAGGATCTCGCTGGGGTTTTCCACCGATGTGCTCCGGATTTTGTTCTGGTTGTGGGAAACCACGTCTTCTTCCGAATATCGCGTATCCAGTTTCGGTTTAAAAATTTCCACGTTCTGCCCCGCCATTTCAGCTCTTCTCAGCCTCCGGATCAGCTCTTCGGTTTTTCCGGAAAACATGGAGCCACAAATTACTTCCATCCAACCGCTTTGTTTGGAATGATTAATTGTATTTTCTAAAAACATTTGTTAAATTAGCCGTATATTTTCAAGATCAAAAGTAAGCAATTTTAACAAGATTCTTCTATGCAGAACATCCAAGATTTAAAGGAAAAGATATTTTTTGAATCCAGGAATATCATTGGTATTCTGGACAAAATAAGCCATGTAGACGAACTTTCGTCCAAGCTGGATCTGGTAGAAGAGCTGGCCGAAAGAATTTCTTTCCTGCGTTTGCTGGAAAAAAATATCGCCTATTTCGGAAATGAAAATTTTTCGCCGGTTCCGGAAAATAACGAAAATTTTTACCGATCTGCTGAAAATAGTGAAGTAACGGAAGAAGAAGCCATCTTTAACAATGAGCTGAATGAAATCAATGAAAACAGATCCGGCAATTATTCCGGCCAGGTGACTGAGGAAGAAGCTGTTTTCAATAATCAGTTAAATGAAATTGTAGAAGAAGAACTTCACGAAACTTTAGTTAATTTTGCAGAGGAGAATAAAGAAGCGGATCTTCAGGAAGTGCTGAATGAAAATGCAGACATTTTTAACGGTCAGCCGGATGAAAACAGTCCATCGGAAAGTCCCGATTCCAACAAAGAACCGGTTCATTTTTCAGAGGAAGAAAAAACGCCTGCAGATCTTGAGGATGAGACCCGGGATGAAATATTCCATGAAAAAAAGACGGAGGAAGAAGCTGTTTTCAACAACCAGTTGAATGAAATTGATGAATTTGAAAATGAAATTTCCGATAATGACGGGGAAATTTCAAATTCCTTTGAGGAAGAAGAAAGAATCCTGAACAATTTTGAATCTGCTTCGGAAAAGAAAGAATATCCGAATGAAGAATCCCATAATCCGTTGTTTTCATCCCAGATGATGGAACAGGGAGAAATGGCCAGCGATACTTCCGGCGCAGAAAATATCATAAACGATCTTAAAAATGAAGCGTCAGAGGAGGAAAGACAGAAAGAAGCTGCTTCGGAAGAGCATGACAGAAGAGCGGTTTCAGACTTTGGAACGCCGGTTTCTGAGGTGAGAGAAGAAAGAAAACCGGATGAAAGCTTTGAAAGCCTGGAGGCATACAATGCCTATAATCATGAGAGAAAGATAAAGCTGGCCAACATCAGAGGCCTGAAAGCCGTACAGTCTTTTTTTGATGAAGAACATCCGGAAAGGGAACATCCGGAAGAAAAATCTGTTCCCGCAGAAAAAAAAGAAGAAACGGGAAGCATTTTAAAAACCAATATTCCGACGGATTTTATGGAAGCGGAAAAGAAAAAACCTGAGTTTAAACTGGATTTGAATGACAGGATTGCCTTTTCCAAAATGTTATTCGGAGGAAGCCAGTCTGAACTGAATGAAGTGGTTGCCAATCTCAACAGCTTTAAAACCCTGGAAGAGGCGAAAGAATATCTGAGTGACCTCTATTATTCCAGAAAATGGAACAAGGTGGATGAATATGCCCAAAGGCTTTGGATATTGGTAGAAAATAAATTTTTATAAACTTAATTTTGAGCGGAATCCTATATTTTGTTCCCACACCGGTCGGGAATCTGGAAGATATGACCTTCAGAGCGGTAAATGTCCTGAAAGAGGTTGATTATATTTTGTGTGAAGATACCCGAACTTCAGGTATTCTTTTAAAACATTTCGAGATTTCAAAGCCCTTGAAATCCTATCACCTGCATAATGAGCATCAGGCCACTGAAAAGGTGATTACTGATCTTCAAAACGGCCAGAACATTGCCATCATTACCGATGCCGGAACTCCCGGAATTTCAGATCCCGGTTATCTGCTGGCAAAAGCCGGCTCGGACCATCACATTGAAATGATCTGCCTGCCCGGTGCTACGGCCTTTGTTCCGGCACTCGTGGTTTCGGGACTGCCGAACAATGAATTTCTGTTTGCCGGATTCCTGCCCCAGAAAAAAGGCCGTCAGACCAAGCTGAAACAGCTGGCAGAAGAAAAAAAGACCATCGTTCTGTACGAAAGTCCGCATAAGATCAATACGACCCTGGAACAGATCAGGGAATTCTTCGGTGAGGAAACCAAAGTAAGCCTGAGCCGCGAAATCTCCAAGAAATTTGAAGAGACCAAACGCGGAACAATTCTTGAACTCATTGAATTTTCAAAAAGCAAAACCTTAAAAGGCGAAATCGTCCTTATCGTAAATAATTCCATTTAATTGAAAAAATTAATTTTCGTGCTGTTTTCGTCGGTCTGTTTGGGACAGACGGACCAGTACAAGCAAATCCTGTTAACCAAAAAATTGGGTAAAGAAGTCCGTTCCTATTCAAAAGGTTACGGCATATTTACCGATGCCGGAACCGGAAGGTCAGGAATTGTAGATTCGTTGGGTAATATCACGTTCAATTATCCGGTAAAAAGCGAAATTTCCCCTCTATGGAAGAACAGGTTCGTTCTGAAAGTAAAAGCCGGGAAAGCAAATGGAAAAACAGCTGTTATTGATGCTGGCGGAAAAGAGATTATCCCGATGGATCTGTTCAGATTCAGGACCTGGGAAAATAAAGACCGTATGATCTATACCAAAAAGGGAAAAGACAGGGTCTATGATTTTAACGGTAAAGAGATCATTCCTTTTTCAGAAAAGATCGTATTCGGAAGCGAGAACAGGTTTTTCGTGAAAAATGGCGGGGTCTGGATAATTTACGATTTCAATGGAAATAAAGTTTCCGAACGTACGTTTACCGATGATTTACGATTTTACAAAGGCAGGGCCTATCTTACGAAAGGAGAGAAGTCCGGTGAGGTGATTGATAACAACGGCAGAACCATCAGTACCATTTCCGGTCATAATGTAGATAACATTAATGCTTTTCCTTATCTGATTACTCTGGATGCCTCAAAAGAAAGATATGGCATCATCGATGAAAACGAAAAGGTGATTGCCGATGAAATATACGAACAGGCTTTTGTAGGCAGGGAATATATTTACCTTACCAAAGACGATAAAGTAAGTATCTTTTCAAAGAAGGAAGGGAAGTTGTATGATCTTGATTATCATTACGTAAACCCTGTTTTCAACGGTCTTTTCAAAACGTCGCAGGACCAGACAAATCCAAAAACGGCCGTCGTGCGTCTGAACGGAGAAATTGTTTTTCCAAAAGAATACGACCGGGTGGAAGGGCTTACCATTTCCGGCGAAAAATACCTCTATCTGAGAAAGGATGACGAAGAGAAAATTTTAAATAAGGATTTAAAAAACATTCTGGACGATACATACGGAATAGAAAAAATATTTCCCCATACCCTTATTCTGAACAAAGAAGATCGGTATTATACATTTTCTCCCAAAAACGGAATTTACCGGGAACTGAAGACCCTCAAAGAGGTCAGGGAATCAGAACTTTATCCTGAACTCGTCGGGAAAAACAACGATGATCTGTACGGAATGATGGATGAAAACGGCAACGAAATCGTTCCCTTCGTATATGATGATATTACCACTTTTCTGGGAGCCAACGAGTTTGTCGTAAAGAAGAATAACAAGTTTGGGGTAACCAACCATCAGAATGAGCCGTTGACCGAAATAATTTATGATAAATTTCTTCATGAGAAGAAAGGCATCCTGCTTACGAAAGGCAAGGATTCTGAGTTTATTTACTTCACGGAACAGAAAGACCGAAATTTTACCGATTAAGAAACCGCAATGATTTTATGACAAAAAACAGTTGAAAAGTTTTGCTAAAAGAATGATTTAAAATGTAATGAACAACATTTTGTAATATCTTTGCGCACTGTTTTATTTCTGTAGAGCCGATACGGTATACCGGCCGGTTTTCAGGAAGTAAATGGATTATAAAGTAAATAATTGTCATATATATGAAACTATTAGAAGGAAAAGTAGCGCTAATAACGGGAGCTACAAGAGGAATCGGTAAAGGAATTGCTGAAATGTATGCTCAGCAGGGCGCAAAAGTAGCTTTTACCTATGCCGGATCTGTAGACAAAGCTAGGGAATTAGAAGCAGCTTTAAGTTCTGTAACGCAAATTAAAGGCTACCAGTCGGATGCATCGGATTTTGATGCTGCCCAAACTTTAGTGGATGATGTAATCGCTGAGTTTGGAAAAATTGATATCCTGATCAACAATGCAGGAATTACAAAAGACAACCTGCTGTTGAGAATGTCCAAAGAAGACTGGGACAAAGTAATCAATATTAATCTGGATTCGGTATTCAATCTTACTAAAGCGGTCATCAAGCCGATGATGAAGGCCAAAGCAGGATCGATTATCAATATGACTTCGGTGGTAGGTATCAGCGGAAATGCCGGACAGGCCAACTATGCGGCTTCAAAGGCTGGCGTGATCGGTTTTACGAAATCGGTTGCTTTGGAATTAGGTTCCAGAAATATCCGTTGCAACGCCATTGCTCCGGGGTTCATCCAGACTGAAATGACGGATGCTCTGGATGACAAAGCCAAAGAAAAATGGAATGAATCCATCCCGATGAAAAAGCTTGGCCAGACTCAGGATGTGGCCAATGCCTGCGTATTTTTAGGAAGTGACATGGCTTCTTATGTTACCGGCCAGACTTTAAATGTAGACGGAGGCTTATTGACTTAAGAATTTTTTTAAATAAAATATAAAACAGAGATCCGTCACTGCGACGGATTTCTGTTTTCAGTGTATTGAATAGATCAATGTATTTTAATCGTTAAATACCTGATTTTCCTGCTCCTGAACCCTGATGAATGTGGTTCTCTTCGACAGTTCCTTCAGCTTTGAAGCCCCGACATAGGTACATGTGGAACGTACGCCGCCGAGGATATCTTTCACCGTTCCGGAAACCGGACCTTTATAAGCGACTCTTACGGTTTTTCCTTCGGAGGCACGGTATTCTGCAACACCTCCTGAGTGCTTATCCATCGCAGTCTTTGAGCTCATACCGTAGAAAAGTCTGTATTTCCTGCCGTTCTCTTCTACCATTTCGCCTCCGCTCTCATCATGTCCGGCAAACATTCCTCCCAACATTACGAAGTCGGCGCCTCCGCCGAAAGCTTTGGCCACATCACCCGGAACCTTACAGCCGCCGTCTGCGATAATATGGCCACCCAGACCATGGGCGGCGTCCGAACATTCGATAATTGCGGAAAGCTGGGGATATCCCACTCCGGTTTTTACCCGCGTCGTACAGACCGAGCCGGGACCGATGCCAACTTTAATGATATCGGCACCTACCAGCAGGAGTTCTTCTACCATTTCCCCGGTGACCACATTTCCGGCGATGATAATCTTATCCGGAAAATCAGTCCTGGCTTTCTTGACGAATTCAACAAAATGTTCGGAATAGCCATTGGCTACATCGATGCAGAGAAACTCGATCTCCGGATGCAGTCCAAGGATTTTTCCCAGCTTTTCTTCGTCCGCTTTCCCTGTTCCGGTACTTAAGGCTATATATTGATGGATCTCTTCTGGCTGGCTGTTTAAAAATTCAGTCCATTCCTCAACAGAATAATGCTTGTGAATAGCCGTAATGATTTTTTCCTTTGCCAGTTCCACCGCCATCTCAAAAGTTCCCACCGTATCCATATTGGCCGCAATCACCGGGATTCCTTTCCATTTTTTATGAGTATGCTTAAAGGTAAATTCTCTTTCCAGGTCAACTTCCGAACGGGATTTCAAAGTAGAACGTTTCGGGCGGAACATTACATCTTTAAATCCCAGTTTAATATCATATTCTATTCTCATATTTGGAAAATTATTTTACTTAAATGTATGAAAAAACTTTGACTGAATCCTTTCAGACCAGAATTGAATTTCAAAAAAAGCATGCTTAATGCCTTAAACAATTATTTGCGGAAGCACTTAATCCATCATAAATTCCCCTAAAAATTCCGGCTACAATGCTGTCGGTTTTAATTAAAAGCAATACTTTTGAAACCATGGATTTTCCGGTAACCTTTCATCTTTTTGGCAAAACCGTACTTGCCCATCCGCTTTTTGAAGGATTGGGGATGTTTATCGGGATGCGCTGTTATTTTTATTTAAAAAGAAAATCCGCAGAAAAAGTTTCCTTCAATATTTCGGCTGCTGTTTTAATCGGAGCAACGGCAGGGGCTCTGTTCGGTTCTAAACTGATTGGCAACCTGGAAAACCCATACAAATTGTATGAACATTTCGACTTTAAGACGATCTGGACCAACAATACAATTGTCGGGGGACTGGCTTTCGGCCTGATAGGCGTGGAACTGGCCAAAAAAGCGGTCGGCCATAAGGAAAGCACCGGTGATCTGATTGTCTTCCCATTGATACTGGCCATGATTATCGGAAGGATCGGCTGCTTCCTTACCGGAATTTACGAAGAAACGTACGGTGTTCCCACCGGTTTTATCTTCGGAATGCATCTCGGGGACCAGTACCTGAGACATCCCGTAGCATTGTATGAAATTGCTTTTCTGATTATCCTCTGGGTTATTTTAACAATTCTTCAAAGGAAGAAAGTATACCCTTCCGGTTTTGTCTTTCAGATCTTTATGCTGAGTTACTTCAGCTTCAGGTTCCTGCTGGACTTTATAAAGCCAAGGCTGGAAATTATCGGAAATCTGGGAACCATTCAGATCGTATGTATTTGTGTAATTATTTACTACATTTATAAAATAAAAAATACGGTCCGTATTAATCACCATAAAAACGAAATTTATGAAAACCCTGACCCTGTTGGAAGTCGGTGACCTGGGAGGCCTGGTCCTGATAATCATTCTCATTATCCTGTTTGTGGCTTCCATTTTTTCCCTGATCGTCACTTTTATTGTCAAATCGATTTACGAATCAAAAGATAACCGGAAATTTTCCGGGAAACAGTTTGCTCAGACCATGCTGATCTGCCTGCTGCTTTGTGGTTTGATCAGCGGACTTATTTGCGGAGGGGGAATTTAAACTGAAAATTATGCCGGTAAGAAATTATACGTATTACGATTACACCATCAGTTTGTGCCCGGAATGCCTGAAAAGGGTAGGTGCCAAAATTATCATTGAGGATGAAGCGGTTTTCATGACGAAAAGATGCCCGGACCACGGGTTTTTCAAAACGAAAATTGCTTCCGATATCCATTATTACAAAAATATCAGGAACTACAACAAAGCTTCTGAAATGCCCGTACATTTCGGAACGGAAGTATTATATGGCTGTCCTTATGATTGCGGTCTGTGTGTAGACCATGAGCAGCACAGCTGTCTTTCCATTGTTGAAGTAACGGATCGCTGCAACCTGACCTGCCCGACCTGCTATGCCATGTCTTCGCCGCATTACGGAAGCCACCGGAGCCTGGAAGAAATCGAAGCAATGTTCGATATTATCGTTAAAAATGAAGGAGAGCCCGATGTGGTTCAGATCAGCGGAGGAGAGCCGACCATCCATCCCGAGTTTTTTAAAATCATGGATATTGCCAAATCGAAGCCCATCAAGCATCTGATGCTGAATACCAATGGGGTAAGGATTGCAAACGATCCCGGATTTGCCGAGAAGCTGGCGGCCTACGCCCCGGAATTTGAGGTCTATCTCCAGTTTGATTCCTTTAAACCGGAAGTGCTGCAGGATTTCAGGGGGAAGGATCTTACCGATATCCGCATGAAAGCTCTGGAGAAACTGAATGCCCTGAACCTTTCGACCACATTGGTGATCGTCCTGCAGAAAGATAAAAATATCGATGAGATTGGTAAAATCATTGAATTTGCCTTAAAACAGAAATGTGTCCGTGGGATTACTTTTCAGCCGGTGGAAATTGCCGGAAGAAACCGGGAAGATTCGGCACATGAGAAAATAACGCTTACCGAAGTACGGCAGGAAATCCTGAACCAGTTTCCGCTCCTGAATTCCGATGATCTCATTCCGGTGCCGTGTAATCCCGATGCTTTAGCAATGGGCTATATCCTGAAGCTGGAAGGGGAAACCATTCCTCTGACCCGGTACATCAACCCTGCTGATCTGCTGAATAATGAGACCCGCAATACCATCGTTTACGAACAGGACACCGGATTGCAGATGCAGCTGCTGGATATTTTCAGCACGGGGATTTCCGTAGATAAAGTACAGCCCAAAGTCAACCAGTTATTGTGCTGTCTTCCTGAAGTTTCGGCGCCGAACCTGGATTACGACAACCTGTTCCGGATCATCATTATGAATTTTATGGATGCCCATGATTTTGATGTTCGTGCCGTTAAGAAATCCTGTGTCCATATCGTGAATAAAGATCTGAAGCTGATTCCTTTTGAAACGATGAACCTTTTTTACCGGGATGATAAAAGCAAATACCTGGAAGAATTGAGACGGGAGGATAAGGTGTTGTTTTAATACAGGTTCCGGCTAAGCCGATCATCGTGCACGGTAAGGTAAACAGGCCAAAGCTCATGCCTAATGATGTCATATCTTTTTAAATAGAAAATCCCAAGGAATGATGTGGAAATCTGTGAAATCCGTAGGAAAAAATTAAGGCGTAAATTTTTACGCCTTATCTATTTTTGTTAATCAAATTTCATTACTTCATTCAGCGTATTCATATACTCATAAGCAGTAAGGTCAAACTTTACCGGGACAATGGAAATATATCCGTTGGCCAGAGCCGTTTCATCGGCATCTTCGGATTCATCCATATTGTTGAAATAGCCGGTCAGCCAGTAGTATTTTTTGCCATGTGGGTTTACCCTTTCGTCAAAGCTTTCTTCCCATTTGGCATGGGCCTGCTTGCAGACCTTAACGCCTTTGATTTCTTCTTTCGTAAGCTTCGGAATGTTGACATTGAGAACGATTCCTTTCGGCATCGGATTTTCCAGTGTTCTTTTAACGATATTCTGAATGTATTCTTTGGCCTGGGTAAAATCGGCTTCCCAACTGAAATCCAGCAGCGAAAACCCGATCGCAGGAAGATTTTCCACACCGGCTTCCACAGCGGCAGACATTGTCCCCGAATAGATCACATTAATGGATGAATTCGCCCCGTGGTTGATCCCGGACACCACGATATCCGGCCTTCTCGGCAAAATTTTATCGAGTGCCATCTTTACACAGTCTACCGGTGTTCCGCTGCAGGAAAAATCAGTCTGCGGGCCGTCCAGATGGACTTCTTCATAGCTTAGGGTAGAGTTGATGGTAATGGCATGGCCTTTACCGCTCTGTGGAGAATTGGGCGCTACCACCACTACTTCTCCGATTTCATTCATAAAACTGACAAGATTTCTGATACCCGGCGCTGTAATTCCGTCGTCATTCGTTACCAGAATAAGTGGTCTTTCCATATACATTTTTAATTTTAACAAATATACTATAAAAGCTTTTCTTTAAAAACCTTTGTATTTAAATATTATCTGAACATGTACCGAATCTCTCTACACAAATCTTACCAAAATATATACGGGTAATAGCCGGGAATAGTATGCCCGTATGTACTCGTTTGTTTTCATATTTTTATTTAAAATACAAACCAAAAAACATCAGTCATAAGTTTTTACGTTTATGATTTATTCTCTTAATTCCGGATTTTAACAGTCTGAATTGATGAAATACCGTACTATTGATAAAATCTCTTAAAAGTAATTGATAATTGCAAATAAGGTATTAAATTTGATAGTTTGTAACGATGCCGGAAAATCGGCGACCTATCAAACAAACTTTTTAGAAATTAATAAAAATACATGACAGATTTATGTGGAAAAATTTTAAGCTAAATAAATTTTTACTCCTGATTCCATTAACAAGTCTAATGTTTTGTTTCAACTCGCCAAAGAATGATGACGAAAAGATGCAGACGATAATGGTGAGCGTAAAAAATACACTTTCTTATTTACACTACAGCCCGAAACCGATTAATGATGCTTACTCCAAGGATGTTTACAAGCATTATTTCGAATTGGTGGATCCGGGTAAAAGATACTTTATTCAGTCGGATATGGATGAATTCGGCAAGCATGAAACCAAGCTGGACGACTATATCAACCAGGGCGATCTTACGTTTTATAAACTTACCATCGACCGGCTTTACCAGAGGGTAGACGAAATCGATAAAATCACACAGGACATCTTCAGCAAACCGATTAACCTGGAAGAAGATGAAACACTGGTTTTAGAGCCGAAAGTGAAGAAAGTTCCGGCCAACAAACAGGAACAGTACAATGAATGGAAAAAGTTCATCAAATACAACATCCTCCAGGAAATTGAGTCGATGAACAGCAAGGAAGAAGCGCAGAAAGAAAAGAAGGATTCCGTACAGAAATACAACCTGAAAGATACCATCAAATATCAACCTCTCGCACCAGACCAAAAGCTGAAAAAAGCGACCGATGAGGTGAAGGATCTGGTAAAAGAAACCTTTACAAGATTCAAGAAAAGAAAGAAAATGGACTGGTTTACGGTCTATATGAATGCCTATACCGAAGTTTTCGATCCGCATACCAATTATTATTCCCCTAAGGATAAAGAGGATTTCGATACCAACTTCACCGGAAAAGTTATCGGGATCGGAGCGATCATTCAGGAGAAAAAAGGAAATCTCTATCTGGGTGCCCTTACGATCGGAGCACCGGCGTGGAAATCGAAGCAGCTTTCAGAAGGGGACAAGATCCTTAAAGTAAGATCCAAACCGAAAGAAGATGCCGTGAACGTCGTAGGAATGCTTTCTGACGAAGCAGTACGTTTGATCCGGGGGGAAAAAGGTACACCGGTAACCCTTACCGTTCAGAAGAAAGACGGGACAATCAAGGATGTAACCATGCTTAGGGAGGAGGTAGCCATTGAAGATACTTTCGCAAGGAGTATCGTGGTAAACTCGCCGAACGGCAAAAAATACGGATTCATCAATTTACCGAGCTTTAATGCCGATTTTGAAAATCCGAACGGCAGAAATGCTTCGGACGACATTAAAAATGAGATTGTTAAGTTGAAAGCGCAGGGAATCCAGGGAATTGTGCTTGATCTAAGAAACAACGGAGGAGGATCTTTAACGGAAGTAGGGGATATCATGGGACTGTTTATGCAGGCCGGACCTTATGTTCAGGTAAAAGACGGAAACGGAAAAATACAGACCCTAAAGAATAAGAATGAGACACCGGTATGGACAGGTCCGTTGGTGATTATGCAGAACGAATTGTCTGCTTCGGCATCGGAAATCTTAGCTGGAGTGATGCAGGACTACGGAAGAGCCATGATCATAGGGTCGCCTCAGTCTTTCGGAAAAGGAACCGTACAGACCTTCGTAGACCTGAACCGGTTCTTAAATACGGAAGATGATTTCGGATCCCTGAAACTGACCATCCAGAAGTTCTATAGAATCACAGGAGAATCTACCCAGAGAAAAGGAATTGTGTCCGACATTCAGATGAAAGACTTCTTTACCTATGCTGAGGTTGGAGAAAGATATGATGATTATGCGCTTGCCTGGGATAAGATTCCTTCCACCAGCTTCCAGAAACTGAATTATTTCAATATTCAGGCACTGGAAAAAGCCAGCAATGACCGGATGGCGAAGAATGCGAAATATCAGCTTTTATTGGAGTCGGCACAGTGGAGAGAGAAACTGGATAAAGAAGAAACCATCACTTTGAATATCAATAAATTCAATGAACTGATGAAGCAGAGAAAAGCGCAGATTGACAAATTCAAGTCGTTGACGAAATTTGAAAACGGACTTCAGTTTACCCTGTACCAGAACGAAATCGAAAGGGAGAAAAAAGATGAAGCCTTCAAGAAGAAATCCGAAATCTGGATTAAAAACCTTAAAAAAGACCTGTACCTTCAGGAAGCAATGAACATTATTGCCGACATGAGCGCAAAGTCTTAACATACAAAACCGCTGATGATAGTCAGCGGTTTTTTTTATGTCCGGTAATAATCTGCTTTTATTCAGAGAACTTCTTATATTTGAATCATCATAAAAACATAAAATAGCAGAATAACAGATGGAAAACAATTAGAAAATTTATCGGATTTTATATTTTATCAGTCGCAGGATGATAAAATAAAAGTACAGGTAATAGTATAAAAAGGATGAAACGATCTGGGCATCGCAAAATTCAATAGGAGCCGTTTTTAATACCTCAAAACAAAATATTAGTTATCACTTATCCAACATTTTTACATAAGAAGAGCTTGAAGAAAATTCAGTTGTAAAAGAAATTTTGACAACTGCATCCGATAATAAAAAGTATAGGACAAAATTTTACAATCTTGACGCCATTATTTCCGTAGGATATCGTGTAAATTCTTATCAGGCCACCCAATTCAGAAAATGGTCAACTTCTGTTTTATAAGAGTACCTGATTAAAGGATTTGCTTTAGATGATGAACGGTTGAAACAAGGGAATCAGTTATTTGGTAAAGATTATTTTTCAGAATTACTTGAAAGAATCAGGGAGATCCGCGCAAGTGAACGACTGTTTTACCAAAAGATTACGGATATTTATGCTACAGCTATTGATTATGATATTCAATCGCCTCTTACTAAGGAATTTTATGCAACGGTACAGAATAAACTTCATTGGACAATTCACAACCATACAGCGGCAGAACTCATCAGTCTCAGAGCCGATGCTGCTAAACCAATATGGGACTTACCTCCTGGAAAAATGAAAAGAGTGGAGGTAAAATATTGAGAACTGATGTTTCTGTTGCTAAAAACTATTTGAATGAAGATGAATTGAGAGAACTCAATACTATCGTAACCATGTACCTGGATTTTGCAGTGAATAGGGCCAGGAGACAGAATGAATAAAAATGATAGAGTGGATCAGCAGGCTGGATAGTTTCCTTTCCTTTAACGAATATGATCTATTGAAAGATTCCGGTAAAGTATCTTCTTCCATAGCTAAAAAATTGGCAGAAACGCAATACGAAAAATTTAGAACCGTTCAAGATAAGGAATACAAATCTGATTTTGACAGAATGATCCACTCAACAAAGATTTCAGATAATATCCCAAAAACTTTGAAAACCGGAAAAAAGGGAAATGTTTGAAAGGTTTTGGCTTAAAATAAAAATCGCTAATACTATTAGCGATTTTTATTTAAAGTGAATTGACTACTTAATCTCCACACATCCCACTCTTCCTCCGGCATTTCCCGTCGGCTGCGTATGGAAATCATCGGCTGCAGCATGAATGATCATTCCTTTTCCGATAATGTTTTTGGAAGCATCTGTACAACCCAGGCACCATTTGCTGGTCTTGAAGGTCAGCATTGCATTTCCGCTTCCGTCAGCAGTAAGGTTTCCGATATCACCCATGTGGAAGTGTTCGGCACCCCATTTTCCGTGATCGTCTTTGGCCGGGTTCCAGTGTCCTCCCGTAGACGTTCCGTCAGCCGCTGAGCAGTCTCCTTTCTCATGGATGTGTACGGCATGGATTCCCGGCGTAAGATTGGTTACGGCAAGCTTCATGATGACCTCATCTCCTTTCTGGGTAAATTTGGCGGTTCCTCCTGTTTGGGTGTTGCTTTTGGACAGTACCGGATACGTGTTTGTGGTTCCGCAGGAAACCGCAAAAAGAGCGCAGCCTGCCAATAAGGCTAATGTTTTACTTTTCATTGTTTAAATGTTTTAAAGTGATTGCAGGATAAATTTAATAAAGATTTAGCGAAAAGTTTCACAATCCGAGGATTTTTTACAGAATAGCAACAAAAGGCAAGTTAATTTATTCCGGACTTAATACATTTGCAGCAAGCGCCTGAAACGTGGAAGAATATAAAAAGAGAATTGTAACAGCCATCCGATATATCGATGACCACCTGGACGCCGAACTGTCTCTGCAGAAAATTGCTGAGGTCGGAGCGTATTCACCGTTTCATTTCCACAGGATTTTCAGGCTGGTTACCGGCGAAACGGTTCAGCAGTACATCAACAGGAAAAGAATGGAGCGATCGGCGTTTTACCTGGCTTTGAGGAAGCCGCTGAGCCTGAAGGATATTTATCTCCAATTCGGCTTTTCAAGCCATTCTACGTTCACAAAGAACTTCAAAAAACATTACGGGCATTCCCCTTCCGCATTCAGGAAATCTGCGCCGGAGAACTTTCATCAGATCCGTTTACAGGAAAGCAGGAACGGACAAGCCGATACGGTTTTCAGCACCTATCTTTGCCATATCGAAAACCTGATCAACTGGACAGAAATGAATTTAAAAATTAAAGTTACCGAGCTTCCTGAAATGAATCTGGCTGCCGTGATGAGCCTGGGAATTGCCCATGTGGAATCTTCTTATACCCTTCTGACCGACTGGGCAAAGGAAAACAATCTTTTTCCCCGGGAAAATATAAAGATGGTCTCGGTGTACCACGACAGTTTTAAAGTGACGCCTCCGGATAAAGTAAGAATCCATGCCTGCATGCTTTTGGATAAAAAACTGGAAAAGCAGGAAAGCGAAATATTTGCCGAAACCATTGGGGCCGGGAAATTCATCGTCGGAAGCGGGGAAGTCACCCTGGATGATTTCGAGAAAAGCTGGGTTTCCCTTTTTCTGTGGATGAAAGAGAACGGTTACTCCGTACGTAAAGCTTTCCCGTTTGAAATCTGCCATACCAATTTCAAAGAACATCCCGAAGGCAAAATGACCGTGGATTTCTGCATTCCGGTTGATTAACCTTATGAAACCGTAAATGGTCAATTCGCTTTTCCCGTCAATTCAATTTACTGAATATCAGGTTTGAAAATATGAAGGGGTAAAGGCTTATCCCTAAATTATAAAAATCACGGATAATATCTTAATCTAAATTCCACTCCTTTAGGGTTGGCTAAATTATGGGATCATACTTAAAACAGGAAAATTTGATGATATTCAACTTATTTTCAATCAGTTATTGAGTATGGACTCAACTAGGCTCTGAGTGCGTAAAAATGATTTAAATGATAATAAATGCCTTGGCCATATTGCTAATAAAAGAAACTTCCGGCATCCGGTTTTCTCTTTCAGCTTCATTACCTGATTTCTGCATCTGGCCAACGTTAAAATCTTTTTTTCAAATTCCAATTTAATCCCTGCATCACAGGCAAAAAATCAATTTTTACCGTTCGGCCTGTAAAATCTACCGTTCAGTGACAAAAATTTATTATCCCTGGAATTTCGACCTACTTTTGAATCGAAATAGAAACAGCTATGAAAACAAAACTATTACTTCTCATTACCTTTTTATCTTTCACTTTCCATTTTGCACAGATCAGAATCTCGGGAAAAGTAACCTACAAAAATAAAGGGGTAAGAGAGGTAAGCGTAACCTTAAAAGATACTTACGATGGCGCGACTACAGACGGCAGCGGAAATTTCTCTTTTGAAACCTCCGAAAAAGGAAATTATACCATCGTTTTTACAAATCCTAAATACACCAGCGTCGAAAAATCAATTCTTATTGAAAACCAGGATCTGGTAATCAATACGGAAATAAAAGAACAGATCAGCGAAATCGATGCGGTGGTTATTTCTGCAGGTTCCATTGAAGCCAGCGATAAAAGAAGAGCAACTGCCGCCCTGACGCCGATGGATATTTATACGACGGCAGGTTCCCAGGGCCAGACCACTACCGGCTACAAGTTTTTACCCGGGGTACAGAACGCCGGAGACAATGAGGGCCTTTTCGTAAGAGGCGGTACAGGTGCCGAAACCAAATTTTACATCGACGGTAACCTGGTGAACAATTATTTCAGCAGCTCGGTGCCGGGACTGGCGGGAAGGGAACGTTTTAATACTTCTATTTTTAAAGGAAGCGTATTCTCCAGCGGCGGTTATTCCGCTTTGTACGGACAGGCGTTGTCTTCCGTTCTGCTTTTGGAAAGTGTGGATATGCCGGATGAAAGTTCCTATGCCTTCAATATTTTTCCTTTTTCGCTGGGCGGGGATTACCAGCACGTTAATGAGAAGAAGACCTTCAGCTACGGGATCGATGCCAATATTTCTGATCTGGGACTGGTGACCAAAGTGCTGAATTTCGAGACGGATTTTATCAAAGCACCCAGAAGTGTTTCCGTGAACGGAAATTTCAGGATTAAAACAAAATCCGGCGGTTTCCTGAAATATTACGGAAGCTTTGATGCCAATTCCCTGACGGTTTCGCAGCCAAGCCTGGAGCAGAATTACGATGAGCAGCAGCCTTCGGTTAACGGGAAGAACACTTTTCACAGCATTACCTACAAAAAGAAAATGGGTCGTTACCTGATGAACCTGGGGTCTTCTTTCAGCATCAATAAAAATGATCTGGAAATAGGGATTGTGAATGAAGGAAACAAAATAGGCAATGTCAATATGAATACGGAAGGCCTGTACTGGAACAGCCGGGCGGTCTTCGAAAGAAAAATCGCAGCCGTAAGCAATATCAAAGCCGGTTTTGAGCTTCTTTCGGAAAACGATACGTCTTCATTCTCCATCTTCGGTTCGCCACAGCAGAAGAGCAGCATCAGCAATTTTACCACGGCTTTGTTTGCGGAAAATAACCTGGCTTTCGGACGTAATTTCTCCGCCAGCTTAGGAATTCGGGCAGAAAATTCAAGCTTCCTGAACCAATGGAATGTAGCCCCGCGCGTTTCAGCCGCCTACCGGCTGTCAGATAAATGGGTAACTTCTTTAGCCTACGGTATTTTTTACCAGACTCCGGAATCCAAATATCTTACCCAGAGCTTTAAGCAGAATTTCCAGAAGGCGACCCACTATATTTTCCAGATCCAGCGAAGCGAGGACAACAGAACGCTGAGGATGGAAGCATTTTACAAAGATTATAAGAACCTGGTGAAAACTTCGGTTTCAGGATTCCAAAATGCTGTGCTTCCCGATGATGGAAACGGTTTTGCAAAAGGAGTGGAGGTCTTATGGAGGGATAAGAAGAGCATTAAGAATGTGGATTACTGGATCTCTTATTCGTATTTGGACAGCAGAAGGGAATTCTTAAATTATCCTACCGAACTCTATCCAAGCTTTGCGGCAAAGCATAATATTTCCCTGGTGGCGAAAAAGTTTGTGACTTCATGGAAAACGGGTTTTAATTTTTCCTATACCTATACTTCCGGCCGGCCTTTCTACAATATTATAGTGCAAAACGGAGAGAATATACTTAAAACGGAAGGTAAGGTAAAAGATTTCAGTTCCCTGAATTTCAGCCTGAACTATCTTCCGAATCTGGGGAAAAAAGATGCAAAGGCATTTACTGTCCTGGTAGCCGGGGTTAACAATATTTTAGGCAATAAAAACATATACGGCTACCGTTTTTCCACCAACGGCGAAATGAGTGCCCCGGTTTTACCTGCAGCCCAGACTTTCGTTTATATCGGCGCATTAATCAGCTTCGGAATCGATAAAACCCAGGAAGCGATAGACAATAATCTTTAATCGATAATTTAATTAAAATCAATATAGAATAATCTTAAAAATTTAGAAATCATGAGAAAATACTTTTTAAGCTTTGCTTTAGGCTGTATGAGCTTGGTAACTTACGCTCAGTCCAATTATGAAAAAGTAATGACTGAAAAAATAGTCAAACTGGAAGCCACCCGGTCTCCCGAAGAACTGCAGGCATTGGCCAACGATTTCCAGCGAATTGCCGAAAAGGAAAAAGACAAATGGCAACCCAATTACTACACTGCATTGGCCTACATCCAGAAAGGAAGATCGCAGATGCAGGGCGGCAACAACCAGGCATTGGAAGAAACAGCAGACCAGGCTCAGAAATTTGTAGATGCAGCAGAATCTCTGGAAAAAAACAATTCCGAAATTCATCTGCTTCAGAAAATGATCTATTCGCTTAAAATGATGGTCAATCCAATGGAACGGTTCAGGACTTTCGGATCCCAGGCAGAAGAAGAACTGAAAAAAGCGGAGCAGCTGGACCCATCCAACCCAAGAGTAACCCTGATCAAAGCGGAAGATACCTATTACACACCGGAGCAGTTCGGGGGAAGCAAGACAAAAGGCATGGAACTTTTTAAAATGGCTTTGGATAAATTCAATACCTTTAAACCCAAAACCGCACTGGACCCGAACTGGGGGAAAATGGAAGCCCAGTATTTTTTGAGCGGCGCAGCGAAATAATTCCGAAATATACTTTAAAACCTTCTGCAAAAGAAGGTTTTTTATTTCCGGACTATTCTTTTTTAAGAAGACTCTCAATAAGCCTGCTTTGGGCTTCTATAAGCTTTGTGATGTCCTGTTGATTTTTTATAATGCTATTGATCAATTCTTCTGAAATTGAATGGTTGATCGTAACAGTTCCTTGTATATTACCAATGGCTTTATCCGTATTATTCTGAACGATAGCCTTTTCATCCAGTAATTCATAGACATCGGTTTCGTAGAAATCGGCAATCTTCATCAGGTTTTCCATCGCAGGCTTCGCTTTGTCGCTCTCCCATTTGTTATAAGCATTCTGAGAGACCTGCAGCCTTTCGGCGATCTGTACCTGTGTAAGATTTCTTCCTATCCTTAATTTATTCAGCTTGGTCCCCAAAGTCATATTTTTATATTTTATGCTAATGTAATAAAAAAAAGAAAATACAACTAAGGTTTGGAAATTTTACAACCAAAGTTGGATAGCGTTCAATATTTTTTTTAACAAATTTGTCCCTGGATGAACAGTTTAGCTTGATTACGGAAAAATATTTATCTTTTCCAACCTGAAGGCAAAATATTGCATCTATATAGAAAAGAACAGTATATTTGACCCATTAAAAAAAACAAAATACCCATGAAGAGAAAAATTATTCTCAGGCTGTCTTACCTGATAGTCTTTCTGACCGTTTTCTGGTCCTGTAACAACGAAGATTTTGCCAACGGTAATGTCGAACCCCAAAGAAACAATGCCAATTTTTTCCTGCATTCTACAAAAGGAGGGGCTGCAGCCAGAGGCAGTGTCGATTATGTAGCGATCCTTCAAGCTTATAATGATGAAAAGGATTTCCTCTCCACCATGCCCGACCAGCAGGGGATGCCGGTCTGGGATAAAATGCAGGTATTGGACAACGGTGAAAAGACTGTTCTCTATGTGCCGCTTTCTGCAGACCAGACCGGACTGAGTTCATTGCTGATTGTGAATATTGATGAGGAAAATGCCGTTTCCCGTCTTCAGAATTTCACCAATGATTACCTGGAAGCGTATGTGTATAATGCCGATAACCCTACAGCGAAGCGGAAACTGCTGATGGATACCTTCCTGCAGATGGATTTCTTCACCTTCGGCCATCAGGAGTTTACCAACCTGCCGAAAGATCTTTACAAAGGTTCTACCGAATACAACAGGCTGAACATTCCGGCTATAAAGATAGAAGCAGAACATAGTAAAGGATTTATCTACAATACGGTCTGTACCACTTTTCATTACTGTGTACACGGCCAAGGAACTTCAAACTGCGATTACGGCAACTGTACCTGCGGAGGATTTATAAGCTGCTTTGTGGTGACTTCCTGCACTACAACGGCTACCTGGATCGATGATCCTTTCCCGTCCTTTCCCGGCAGCCATGGCGGAGGGGGCGGCGGCGGAATTCCCATCGATCATCCGAAAGATCCCTGTACCCAGGCGAAAGTTTTTTACAGGGTATTACCCGGATGTAATGGCGGTGGGATTGGAGATGGCGGGAGTGATGAAGAACTATTGCCACCGCAATCTCCCTGTGAAACTTTGACAAAGGCAAAGCAGAATCCTAAAGTAAATAACGCTCTTGAAGATCTAAAACCTAAGACTTTATTAGAAAAAGAATTTACTTATGAAATTGAGAGAAAATACAATAATGCTACCCAAGATTATGATTATGACACTAATTTAAAAGAAGGGGTTGGCTTTTCGGTAGTGGTTTCTTATGGAGGCTTTATAAAAGGCAATGCACACAATCACCCTTCTAATGGAGTAAGAATTCCTTCAGTAGGAGATATCATGTGGCTTAAGCTATGTAAAGAAAATATTGCACCTTCAAAAGCGGTAGCATATAATATTGTGGTGTGTTCTAATCCTGTAAGTCCTAATGACCCTACAAAAGCCAATATTTATGCAATAGCAACGGATGATTCTAATACCATCTCAATAAAAGTGGATGATATGTTAGATCGTTCCGATCTAAGTTCTTTAAATTATGATGGTAAAAGAGATCAATTATTAGCGGAAGATGATAAATATTACGCAGGTCTCGATGATAATCCTACAGAATTAGAGAAAAAATTTTTACAGAAATATGGTAACTTTGGATTAGGCCTTTATAAATTTGACAAAACAGCAAATAAATGGATGAAGATTACTTTGGAAAACAATACAATAATCTCAACACCTTGCGAATAATTATGAAAAAGATAAATATACTTTTAGTTTTAACGATATTCATTTCAAGTTTAGTTTCTTGTCAGACAGTTGCAGACTTGCATAACACTTATCCCACAAACACTCCCAATACTTATTATAAAGATATTGGTGATAAATTTGACCCCTATGTAGGAACTTGGGTATATAATGATGGAACATCTTATATTAAAATAGTATTAATAAAGAAAATTAAAATTCCTGTATGGCAATATTTTGAAGATTGTATTATCGGAGGTTTTCAATATAAAGAAAATGGAATAGAAATTATTAATACTTTAAATGATATTAACGTTTCTCTATCAGATCCTAGAAATCACGCTATTTGGGGAGATTATTTTATGAATAATACTTCACCTTTTGCACAATATACTACTAATAATAGTAGACTCAAAATATCTATAAAAGAAAATGACTGTATAAGTCACATGGAAATAAGAACATTGACTTTAAATGGACAACCTGCAATACAGATATTTAAAAAGAAGCCAATGGAATTACACCAAGTTTGTGATCCTGTAATTCCTGGAGGTTTTTATTATCTGATAAAGCAATAAAATAGTACAGGCTGTAGCAAAAACTACAGCCTTTTTGCAAATATGAAAACATTACATCTATTTACAGCTTTATTTATTTAATAGTAATTTTAATGATCCAATAAAATATCCTGTCTATGGAAGCTAGTGACTTCCTGCACTACAACGGCTACCTGGATCGATGATCCTTTCCCGGTAGCCATGGCGGAGGGGGGGCGGAATTCCCATCGATTATCCGAAAGATCCCTGTACCCAGGCGAAAGTATTTTATAGAGTACGGCCAGGATGTTTGGGAAGCGGAGGAGATGCGGGTTTGAATGGTCTTGATGATCCTTGTCAAAAGATAATTACGGAAAATTTAAAAGCAAAAGCTCTCCTCAATCAAACGGTAATCGCTAATCAGAATACCGCAATGAAAGCTGGAATTTCTACATCTACCATAGAATTATACTTTTAACTTTTTCAATTAAGAGTAAGGCGCAATTATTAGATACTTTAAATTACTTAAAACAATTTGAAGTAAATAAAATAAATTATGTTGGTCAACCTTTTTCAAAATTATTGAATGATATGACCCAAATACAGCCAAAAACGGTATGGAGCCACACACCATTCAATAATAAAAAAATAATATTAAGTACCGATTTTAAATTTGTCGAAAAAGATTATTCTTATGGCAATTCAATAAAATTACTTATAAAATGGCAGAATCCATTATTAGAATCTACGACATCATCTCTTGCATTTTAAAACAATTGTTATTTTACTAGTGATGAAAAAGCTTTTTATGGCAGTAAAATAATACAAGATATACACGTATATCGATAATGAAATGGTCTTTTAAAATATTTCTATTTTATGCTTTACTCTTGTTTATAAAGAGCAAAGCACAATTAGATACATTAAATTATTTAAAGCAATTTGAAGCCAACAAGGCTAATTATATTGGACAGCCTTTTTCAAAACTATTACAAGATATGACTCAGATACAGCCTAAAACGGCATGGCCATTTTCAAAATTTAATAACAAAAATATAACTTATAAAACAATATTTAACTTTTGTGATTATGATTACTCATTTCATAATGTTATAAATATGTCAATTGAATGGGCAGATTTAATTCCTTTCTCACAAGCAGATTATTATGGTATTCTTCATCATGGTAATTTCACCAATGACGAGAAAGCTTTTTATGGCAGTAAAATAATACAAGATATACACGTATATCGATAATCAAATGGTCTTCTGAAATATTCCTGTTCTGTGCTTTGCTCTTGTTTATAAAGAGCAAAGCACAATTAGATACATTAAATTATTTAAAACAATTTGAAGCCAATAGGGCAAATTATATAGGACAGCCGTTTTCAAAATTGCTACAAGATATGATCCAAATACAGCCAAAAACAGTTTGGCCATCTCCAAATTTTAAAAATAAAAATTATAATTTTAGTACACGATTTAAATTTTGTAATGTTGAACAATCTTATTTTAATGTAATAACATTATCTGTTGAGTGGGAAACACCTATTCCAGTAAGTTCATCTGAATATTATCAACAATTGCATGATTTCTACTTCACTAATGATGAAAAAAATCTTTATGGAAGCAAAATAGTGAAAGATATCAAAGTATATCGCTAATGAAATGGTCTTCTGAAATATTCCTGTTCTGTGCTTTGTTCTTGTTTATAAAGAGCAAAGCACAATTAGATACATTAAATTACTTAAAACAATTTGAGGCAAACAAAGTTAATTATATTGGTCAACCATTTTCAAAATTATTACAAGATATAACTCAAATACAGCCAAAAACAGCTTGGCCTATTCCAAATTTTAAAACAAAACATTATAATTTCTCGACAGATTTTAAATTTTGTGATAAAGAGTTTTCCTTTTATAATGCAGTTACCCTTATTGTTGAGTGGCAAACACCCATATCAAGGTCAGATAGTAAATATTATCAAGTCTTGAATCATTCATACTTCACCAATGATGAGAAAGCTTTCTACGGAAATAAGATCGTAAAAGATATAAGAATTTATCGATGAGAGGAAAAATAATTTTGTTACTTTTGATTTTGCTGTCAATGTTTTATAAATCTCAAAAGATAACGGTCCGAGGTATTGCCAGAGATACTACAAAGAACAGAAACTTTGTAATGGTTGTTGTAAATGATACTTTACGCAAGCATAGAAATATGCAGGAGAAAAACAAAAGCTGAAAAAAAAACAGTTATTTAGAACTCACAAAAAACAGAGAATTTAATACAATCGCAGATAAAAAGGAAATTATGAAATAAGGGCAAAACTTACTGATACATTATATTTTTACAGCAATAAATATTTCACCCAAAAATATAAAGTTGCAGATATTATCAAGAAAAAAGTAAGAGTACAGCTTGAGCCGGAACCTTGCATCGCCTTTGTAGAATGCAAAAAGAAAAACCCTTCCAAGTATTATATCTTTGTTGTAGAAAAAGTTTCGATGGATTGGGAACCAGATCCATATTACTGTAATGTGTTCTCATTAGATATGGGAGGATTTCGATTTAAGTATAAAATTAAAGAACAGATTTACGGAAATTATCCCACAGATACTATAGAATTTAAAGCATATGATCATTATGGAGCACCTAAATTCAGGCTTTATGATACAGTTCTCTTGTTCGTAGGAGAGTGGTGTGGAAAATTATACCATGAAAAATATCAGTTCTTTGATTTTTATAAAACCAGAGACGGAAGGTGGGCAAGTCCGGGAGATCCTTATAAGTTTCACGGCTATCAAAAAGAAAAGTTAGTGAAAGCACAAGCTATTGAATTTGAGCCTTCTTTGAGAATTGATATTTCAAACTCACATTCTTATTCTTATAAAAGACCCCAAAAATACGAAGAGCCTTATTATAGAATTTTAGGTGATAAAGCAGTACCTTTGATGGGGACTTATATTGAAGATCTTATAAAAGTAAAAATGGGCGGATTTTTTAAAAGATAGAAATATAGATGAAAAAGAATTGCATTTTACAAGCAAAAAATAACAAGTTGAATAATAGGAAGCCCTATCAATTAATTATGCTTTAAACGTTTTAAAATACTTTGAAATCAATAAATCAAGCCCAGTAGGCCGACCTTTCTTTAAATTACTGATGATGTGACTTAAATACAAATAAAACTGGAGTAAAACGGAAGCCCAGTATTTTTTAAGCGGCGCGGCGAAATAATTCCGAAATATACTTTAAAACCTTCTCATGAAAGAAGGTTTTTTCCGTTCAGTCCCAAAAAACTACCGTTCGGAAAAAAATAATTTTTAGTACTTAGAATATAGCCTATTTTTGAAATAAGAAAATTGTAAATGAAACGGAAGAACCTTATCACTTTATGCTGGATCTCGGTGGCCACATCGATGGTCTTTTTCTTTGGGTTTACCAGCGAGAAAACGGTGGAAAATTTCATGCTTACCGTGGCGGTATGTTTCATGTATTCATTTATCCTGGGTGCTGGAAACGGGCTGATCAACGATTATCTCAATAAGAAGTTCCCGTGGTCTGAAGCGACGACAAAAAGGGCGGTCATCAGTATTGTCTCTATCCTGATCGCCAATACGGTAATGGTGTATTTTTGCAACTACATGAATTTTGTCGTATTCCAGAAGGCAGCGACCACCGAAGAATATTTTTCAGGAAAATATGGTTTTGTGAACTGGTTTACGATCAATATTGCCCTTTTGATTTCCGCCTTTCTCCATGCCAAAGGCTTTATGGAAGAGCTGAAAAAGACTTCCAAAAAGGAAGTGGTGGAGCAGAAGCTGATTGCCAAATCGGCCAATGCCCAGTTTGAAAGCCTTAAAAACCAGCTGGATCCGCATTTTCTCTTCAATTCTTTGAATGTTTTAAGCTCGCTGATCGACGAAAACCCCAAGCAGGCGCAGAAGTTTACCGCCTCGATGTCAAAGATCTACCGCTATGTTTTGGAACAGAAAGATAAGGAACTCGTAACCGTAGAAGACGAGCTGGAATTTGCGAAAACCTACTGCGATTTATTGAAAACGAGATTTGAAGACAGCGTAGACTTTGTTTTTGACGTGAAAAAAGATGATTACCGGAGATTTGTCGTGCCGTTGTCGCTGCAGCTGCTGCTGGAGAACTGCATCAAGCATAATTTCGCCACTTCATCCAAACCTTTGGTCATTAAAATTTTCTCCGAAAACGATACGCTCTGTATTGAAAACAACCTGCAGGTAAGGGAGCAGATTAAGGAAAGTTCGGGAATTGGTCTGTCGAATATCGTTCAGCGGTATTCCCTGCTGACGAAGAGAAACGTATTCATTGAGAAATCGGAAGATTATTTTAAAGTAAAGCTCCCGGTGCTTTCTTCCAGGCCCAATGCCGTAAGCATATTGCCGGAAACAAAAAATGAGTCCTATGAAAAGGCACAGAAGCGCGTTAAGGAAATCAAAAGCTTCTACGGAAACCTTATTTCCTACTGTCTCATCATTCCTTTTTTAATTATTGTCAACATCATGACCAGCCCGGGTGACCTCTGGTTCATTTATCCGATGTTAGGCTGGGGAATCGGGCTTGCTGCACATGGAATGGGGGTATTCGGTGTCGGTAAAAAATGGGAAGACAAAAAAATCAGGGAGATTCTTGAAAAACAAAACAAACGATAAAATGTATATCATGGAAAATATCAGCAAAGACGACATCCGCTACAAAGAAGCCGAAAGACAGGTAAAAAGAATCAAAAAATTCTATGTTTTCCTGTTTATCTATATCGCAGTAAATATTTTTATCCTGGTGCTCAATTACAGAGAATTGCAGCCGGGAGATACCATCTGGCAGCTGAAGTATTTCTCACTGCCGATCTTTTGGGGAATTGCCGTGGTCATTCATGGCCTGAGAACCTTCATGCCGAACTTTATGCTGGGAAGCAATTGGGAAGACCGTAAGATCAAGGAACTGATGGATAAAGAGAAGCAGCTGTAGCGGTAAGCTCTGTTTAAAGTAAATCAATACAAACTGATGTTATGAAGACTTTACAGATCTTGTTTACCGTGTCCATGTTCGTATGGTTCATCACGGAAATTCTTTACAAAAATATCCTGAAATCCGGTGAAACGGATAAAAAAGGCAAAGACCGGTCTACCCTGAACATTCTCTGGATGGCCATTCCGGGATCTATTCTGAGTGCTGTTGCAGTTTCATCCCTTATAAGAATTCCGATTTCCGATGAGGTCCTGATTTATTATGCAGGAGCGGCCCTGATATGGACCGGAATTATCTTAAGGTTTGTCATCATCCGCTCTTTGGGTAAATATTTCACGGTGGATGTCACCATTCGCGAAGACCATAAGATCAAAAGGGAAGGGTTTTACAGGTACATCAGGCATCCGTCGTATGCTTTTTCCCTGCTTACTTCGTTAGGGCTTGGTTTATACCTGAATAACTGGCTTTCTCTGGGTTTAGCTTTTACCATTCCTTTTGTGGCGTTCCTGTACAGGATCAAAGTGGAAGAAAAAGCGCTGATCGAACAGTTCGGTGAAGACTACCTGGAGTACCGGCGAAAAACAAAAAAACTGATTCCGTTTGTCTATTAACCTGCTATAAGTCCGGTAATCTCCGCTGTAATTTTGCCTTTTACCAGTCTAAAAAGGCAAGTTATGCTTAAAGATTCTGCACGGAACTTTATTGAGAAGGATAAATCATATGGTGATGGAGGTTAGTAATAAAGAAAATCTGCCGCCTTCATTTTCCGGTAAAGCGATACCGTTAATAACCAAACATTTTTTTCCATTTGGTAACTGAGTTTCTGCTGATCTTGAAATGTTTTGCCAGCTGAATGTTGTTCAGTGCATGTTTCTTCTGGTAATCGAGCATTTTCAGGATGGTAGGCTGATCATAAGATTTAAGCCGCTGATTGGTGGAAAACAGGTCTGAATTGTTTTCGTTAATAATACTGTTGAGGCTGATGACATCCATGATGTTGATGCTATTTTTTTTCAAAAGTTTTTGACAGAACAAAGCTTTTTCAGGATATTTCATAGAGATCATATCGCTGTAAATCTTCTTGTAGTTCGGAACATTTTTCATACGGAGACGGGATTACGGGGGGTTATATTTTATTTAAATGGCCGGATGATAAAATCATCCGGCACTTGCCTGAATTCGTTATTTCAGATCGGTGATCTCAACAAAAGGCCGGATTACTTTTTACTCTTCTCAATCCATTTATACAAAGTGGTTTTTGGAATATTATAATCCTGGATGATTTCAAGTTTTGTCTTCGTATGGCTTTCAAGCAGCTCAAGAATGAAATCGATAATTTCTTTAGTGTAAAGATTTTTACGGAACTGCGGGAGCCCGGAATTTTTAACCTGCTTCAGCGGATTGCATTCGGAGCTTTTCTGCGGGGAATAAAGGATCAGGTGCTGGCTGTACATCCTGAAGAAATCGTATTCCAGAAGTTTGGACCACCTCAGCAGAATGCCTGTCGGGAGTTCTTCGCACTGATACATTTGGTAAACCTGCGCTTCGTTTGCTTTTAAAAAATTGCAGATACGAAGCATACTGATGTCACTTTCATCAACCTTTTTTTGAATGATCTTTCCGATGTGGATGTTTTTAAAGTCCATAACGACTATTGGTTTATGTAGACAGATGTGTTTTTATTAAGCGCCCTGTAATTTAAGGTACAGGGAGATGGATAATCCCGGCAAAGCATAGAGGTCGTCAGGCCTGCGGTCTTTGCCGGAATATATAAGACGGTTATTGCTGGAACTCTATGATAAATGCATTGACATAACCGTTATTTGCAGGAAAATCGTTCCAGAGGTGATAGCTGGTATAACCGTTATAGGTTTTTGTTCCTGCTGCATTTTTTTCATAGGTATGAACAAATCCTTCTCCTGAACCCGCATTATTGGGTTCACCATTTGCAAACCAGCCGGATTTTTTTACGGCGTTTGTCCCTCCGGCGGAATAGTCATGAACAGGCTGTTCGCCGCTGATCCATTTTTCTTCCGGATCGGGCGTAAGGGCAGCCCCGGCATACCAGGAAAACTTGACAAAGCCGATCCATGCTTTTTGGGTATTAAAAACGGAATTGTTTAGCAGGTTCTGTTCTACATATTGCCATTCGGCATCGGAAGCGAAGGTAGCCAGGTAACCACCCATATTTTTGGCGGCATTGTAGGCATCAAACCAGCTGATTGCAGTAGATCCCGAATAAGCCGTATAGGAATGGCCGTTGCTGCTGTACGAGATACTGGCAACTTTGGTATAGGTATGTCCTCCCGCCGAAACGGTTTGCGGAGCAGAAGCGGCGGTTGCTGTTTTACTTGGAATATATCCTAAAATATTCGGATCCACTGTGGTAGAATAGCTGATAACGGTCGTATTAACCGATTTACCCATGCTTTTCCATACGCTACCATTAAAATAATAACACCCCGGAGCGGTAATATCGGCGGTTTTGGTATCGGTAGATGAAGGAACGGAAGTTACATATACCATGGCTCCGGTTTGGGCTGCCGCATACTGATTTCCTGCATTTTTTATCTGGTCACCGGTAAGCCGCGGTATCATTATTCCTTCTGAAGTGCTTCCGTCGGCCTTAAGAGCTTTTACATCCAACGTCGCATCAGGTGCTGTATTTGCAATACCAATCTGGGAAAAAGCGAGACTCTGAATTGCCAGGAAAATCAGGCATAATTTTTTTCTCATATTCTTATGTATTGGGTTATTGTTGGAATTCTACAATGAATCCTGAAACATTTGTCGTATTTGCGACAACGTCATTCCAAAGATGGGTTGAGGTATAGCCATTATAGGTTTTGCTGGCATCATTTTTCTTCAGGGTCTGTACAAATCCTTCGGAACCTCCGGCATTGTTGGGTTCTCCGGAGCCGAACCAGTTGGATTTTCGTACGGCTGATGTTCCTCCTGCAGAATAATCGTGTAGCGGCTGTTCTCCGGTAATCCATTTTTCTTCCGGATCCGGAGTCAGGGCAGCCCCTGCGAACCATGAAAATTTAGCAAACCCGATCCATGCATACTGGGTATTGAAAGCTGTCGCATTCAGGAGATTGGTTTCTACATATTGCCATTCCGCATCATTGGTAAAGGTGGCAAGATAAGCTCCCATATTCTTGGCAGCGTTATAAGCATTGTACCAGGAAACTCCTGCAGCAGAAGCAGCATATGCCGCATAAGAATGTCCGTTGTAAATAGCAGTACCTGTTCTGGTACAGGTAACGCCGTTTACGGTAAGGGTAGCCGGGGCATTGGTGGCAGCGGTTGCGGTGGTGCTGGGAACATAGCCCAAAATATTAGGATCGATAACGGTACTGATACTGAGAGTCGTGGTGGTACTTTGGGCCCCCATTCCGTTCCAGACGCTCCCGTCGAAGTAATAATATCCGGGCGCGGTAATGTTTACCGTTTTTGCGGACGACGTTGTGGGTGTTGAGGTAGCATAGACAATAACGCCTATCTGAGCCGCAGTATACCTGGAATCGGCACTCAGAATCTGATCTCCAGTCAATCTTGGGGCAATAACCCCTTCAGGAGAAGTACCGTCGGTATTTTTTGCAGTAACATCCAGCGTGGCTTTCGGATTCTGATTGTTAATCCCCACCTGTGAGTATATGGCAACAGATAAAGTAAGGGAGGCCATTGTCAGTAATTTTTTTTTCATTGCGTGAACTAATTATGGTTAGAGTAGTTAATTAGTCTATTACAGACTAATGTGGATTTGGATGTTATTATATATGAATACTTTAATTTTGTATAGAAAGGCATTTGTACATTTGGTGTATGATCATGTGCAGAATTTAGGTTATATTATTTTTTCAATTTAAAGCTGCAATCTTGTATTTTACAATAATTTAATAAACCCTACTTGTTTATTTTAATTTAATTATTACCTTTGCATTGTTAGTCTGTAATAGACTAATTATTTGTACTATTTTTGGGAAATTAATTTAATATTTTCAATTCCCATGGTTATCACTTTTTTTTTAAAGCCGGAAAAATTATCAGAGAAATACAGGATCTGTCTTTCCGTTGTTGCTGCTTTTTCTCAAAAGCCATTTATCTGCGAAATGCCTTTTATGATCACAAAAGAGGATTGGGATGAGCAGAAACAGCGTCCTTTCAATATTTATCTGAAGAAATACAAGATCATTTATGATCATCTGAATACGGTAAGAATTCAGGTGGTCCCGCTTGTTGCCAAAGCCTGTAAAAACGGGAAAAGATTGTCGTTCAAAGGGCTTACCCGGGAAATAAGGAAAATATGTTCCTGCGGGAAAAAGGAATATGCTGAAGGGTCGCTGCTTGACATGATGAAATCATACCTGGAGGAGAAGGGCGGGACGATATGCCTTTCCACCTACAGAAGATACAGGGTATTCATACGGATGGTTGAAATGTTTGAAGGTTTTATAGTCAGGCATATTTCCATTGCTGAGATTGATCCGGAGCTCATCGGCCGCTTTTGTCAGTTCGGAAAAGAGGAAAATTATACCCAGAGTACCATCAGCAGGACCATCGAGTTCATTAAAACCGTTCTCAATCATGCGGAGCGGAAAGGAATCCTCACCAGCGTAAGGCAGCTGGAAGTGCCTAAAGTAAAGAACGTAAAAAAGGTAATGATCCTTACCGAAGAAGAAATCAGCCGGGTTGCAGAAGCGGAGATCCCGGAAAAACTTCAGCGTGCAAGAGACTGGCTGCTAATCAGCTGCTATACCGGACAGAGGATTTCGGATTTTATGCATTTTAATGCCGGACAGCTTACGGAGATCGGAGGAAAGCAGTGTCTGTCATTTATACAGAAAAAAACCCGTAAGGAAATTGTACTGCCTCTTCATCCTGAAGTATTGAATATCCTGAACAAATACGGCAACTCGTTTCCGGAACCCCTGGACACAACGCTGTATAACAGGCATATTAAAAAGATTGCTGCATTAGCCGGCATCAGCGATTATGTAAAAGTGCGGAAGAGGGTAGGGTTCAGGGGAAAGGATATGCAGGTGGAAAAATGGCAGAGCATGACCAGCCATATCGGAAGAAGAAGTTTTGCCTCCAACTTTTATGGCCAGATCCCGACTCCTTTGCTGATGCAGGCCACCGGACACAGTACCGAACATATGTTTTTAAACTACATCAATTCCGTTCACTACGATAGGGTAGTAAGCCTGGGCAATTATTTTGAGCAGTTGTATGCTTCACGGAATATGGCCCGTCCATAGCATTCTTTTAGGATGACCAGAGCATAAGGAAGGTTTTCAGGCTAACATATTTTCCGTAAAACATCTTGTTCTACGGTTCAGTCTCCATATTCTACCGTTCGGTGATATAAAATTGATCTGAGACTGTTTACTGTGCTACATTTGTATCAACAAAAACAAACAATTCATCTTTAAAACAAAAAATATGGAAACGTATATCAACAAAGAAACACAGGCTTACGAAAAAGCATCAAGAAGAGTAAAAGAACTGAAAGGGTTCTACGGAAATCTTACTTCCTACGTTCTGGTCATTTCCTTTTTGGTGATCCTGAACATTCTTACTTCTCCGGGATACCTATGGTTTATATGGCCGATGATGGGCTGGGGAATCGGTGTTGCCGCCCATGCTGCCGGTACTTTCGGAATCGGGAAAGACTGGGAAGAACGTAAGATCAAAGAGCTGATGAACGAAGAAAGAAAGAGCACAAAAACTTTATAATCAATTCATAAACTTAAAAATATAATACAATGGACTACAATCAGGCACAACAAAGGGTAAAAGATCTTAAAAAATTCTACAAAAGCGTTTTATGGTTCTTTATCGTCGCTTTTATTATTTTTTTCAATAATATTTTTGAAAAAGGAATTTTTGATTTTTCATTCAGGGACGGATCTGTACTTCTGGCAATCTGGGGGATTATCCTTACGGTGAAAGCGGTAAAACTCTTCCTGCTGGATTCCGGATGGGAGAAGGGCATCATCGAAAAAGAGATGGCAAAATCAAAACAGCCGGTCAAATTTTAAAAACGGTAAATTTTGTTTATTTTTATCCGGAATTTTAAAACTGAATCGGGAAACCCATGATTAAGACAGTAATTATCGAAGACGAAAAGCCGGCTTCAAGGAAATTGGAAAGAATGCTCAGTGAATTTTCTGATATCAAATTGGTTGCCAAAATAGAATCCGTAGAGGAGGGCATCGGATGGTTTTCGGCAAATGAACACCCGCAGCTGATTTTTTCAGATATTGTGCTGGGAGACGGCCTGTCATTCGATATTTTTGAGAAAGTGCGGACCAAAGCGTTTATTATCTATACGACTGCGTTCGACCAATATACCCTGAAGGCTTTCAAGCTGAACAGCATCGATTACCTGCTGAAGCCGATCCTGGATGAAGATCTTGCTGCTGCAGTGGAAAAATTCAAATCTTTCATTCCTTCAGAAAGTGCGGTTAATTCTCAGGAGATTAAGCAGTTGATTAAGAAAGATAAATCCACGCTCTCCAGAATTCTGGTAAAAATAGGATATAACCTGAAAATCGTACAGACGCAGGAAGTAAGTTGCTTTTTCAGCGAAAATAAAATCGTTTACCTGCAGACCAAGGAACGGACTTATCCATCCGATTTCACGCTGGACGAACTGGAAGAGGTACTGGACGAAAAAAAATTCTTCCGGGCAAACCGGCAGTTTATCATCAATTCCGATTACATCAAAAATATTCATACTTCCCCCAATTACAAAGTGGAACTGGAGTTTCAGCCGCAGGAAGAAATCACCGTCAGCAGAGAGAGGGTAAAGGATTTTAAAGACTGGCTGGTAAGCTAATCTGGATTATTTATTGTTATCAATTATCATTCATAACTCATCATTAATGACTCATAACTACTTATAGTCGATACGGTTAGATTCCGTGTCTTCAAGCTGTTGTAGAATAGATTTCGGTATTTCATCGCTGTCGATCGGGAAGCTGATGGAATCGGTAACGAATGTTCTCCGGTCTGCTTTCTGAAAGATTTCAAAAAGGGCAATCGGTTCCTGATTGAAACTGATACACGTACTTATAAAATGCAATTCATGGAGCTTATATTCTGGATTCTTCAGCTTTTCCTTGATATCTTTTATCCTTGAGATAAAATGCCGCTGCCGGATGAAGGTATTGCTGTTCATGATGATGAAAACATAGTCTGAATAAGCGGTAACCTTCCCGAAATACTTGTGACGGTCGCCGCCGCTTCGCTCGATGAAATACTCGCCGGTGGTTTCCGATCTGTAGATTTCCGTAGCGGAACGCCAGATCCGGTTGTCTTTTATTTGGGACGGATTTTCCGGAAGATTCCGGTTATAGGAATACCAGCAGCCCACCAGGCGGTCCAGCAGATCCGTATTCTGCCTGACGTTGTTCATCTCAATCCGCAAATCATTAAAATTAAAGGATTCCGTATTTGAATTGATGAAATCGATATAATTTGAGTAGCCCAATACTTTTACGATCACACTCAGTTTCGCAAGATTCGGCTTGCTGAGAACGGCATTTTTATTCTGGCTGGATTTTTTTAATTTATTGATAATCAAATGTTCATAAAGATAGTTCGATCCCAGGAGATCGGGCTTTTTCTTAATTCTTTTTTCTTTCCATTCTTTGATGATCAAATCGTTGAGTTCAGCAGCGATATAAGACCACTCCGTTTTTGAAACATCTTCCCACCGGTTCTTCTTCAGGAACTGCATGCTCAGAAAATTCATCAGCTTTTCAAGATGCAGGAGATCTTCTCTTGTCATTTTGGTTTATTTAAGACGAATATAAGATTAATTTAAAACTAAATAATGCCCTGTTAAGACTTTTATATTTTAAAATCAAATGATATTTGAATAGAAACTAAAAGTTGACACAATGAAAACCATCATCTTACCCGAAAACGATCTGCTTTGGAACAGGCTCCGGCATTTTACACCGGATCATCCGGATGCAGAATTTCCTTTTTCCAGGAAACTGGCTCAGGAACAAAACTGGACCAGAAGCTTTACCCTGGAAGCCATTGAAGAATATAAGAAATTCATCTATCTGTGCTGTGTACTGCCCAACGGCGCTTCTCCCAGTGAAATCGTCGATAAGGTCTGGCATCTGCATCTTACATATACTCAGAATTACTGGGAAGAGTTCTGTCCGGATATCCTGCAGCGGAAACTGCATCATCATCCGTCACCGGGAGGCAGAAATGAAGCTGGAAAGCACAGAAAATGGTTTGCGGAAACGCTGGAAAATTATCGTAAAGTCTTCGGAGAAATGCCGCCGGAAGAAATCTGGCTCACGAAAAATGCAGGAAAACCTTTTAGGTTTTTTAAAAAATATTTTCGTTTCCTGGCGTTGTTACCGCTGCTGTTGACGGTAATTTCCTGCTCGGGGGAAGGCAGCATGGCTTTTACCGGAATTTTTTTCATTATCATCATATGGGGCATTATCAGATCATCTAAAGCAAATAATAAAGACAATGATTCTGACGGAAGTTCCTGTTTTTCGGGAATCTGCGGGGGAAATGATTCCTCCGGTTCCGGACATTCCTGCGGAAGCAGTTGCGGAGGTTGCGGAGGATGTGGAGGAGATTAGTTGAAATAAATTCGATGATATTCAGTTTAATTTTTCAATCAGCCAGACAGGTGAAAAAGTAAAATAGTTGGGTTGGAACTTTAAAACGGGTTTGATGCAGCAGCGGGTATTCTTGGCCATGAAAACTTCCGGTATCCGGCTTTCATCTTCGGACCTGTTTAATCCGGGTTCTTTTTGGAGTTCACGTTAATTAATACAATAATGAAAAGGATAATCATTCATGCAGTTCCGGTGGCCACCAGTTTGATCTGGCTCCTTCTCTCCGGCCATCCGCTTAATCCATTTGTTTTAAAAGGCCCTGCTTTTCTGAAGTTTTATCTGATTCTCCTTATCGGATTTTATGCTTCAGCTTTTATTTTAAAAAAACATAATGTGCACTTATCACGAATAAGCTTTTCCGGAATGGTCTTCCTTTTCATACTGGGGGCCATCAAGCTGATCAGGGGAATGGTTCTGGGAAAGCCCATAGGTTTTCTGCTATTGATCTTAATATTGGAATTTATTGTTTTACTGGTAATTAAATCAAATTATATCAACTTTAACACGAAGCAAAAATTTCCCGATGATTTTAAAAAATAAACCCGGAACAGATTTCCGGGTTTAGATATGATATAACAAAACAGGCTACATAAAGATATTTTTCTTTTATGAAATTACCCCGCTTCCGATCAGCTCATCTTCTGTATACCAGGCTGCAAACTGGCCTTCTGCAATGGCAGACTGAGGCTCTTCGAACGCTATATAAAATCCTTCTTCAAACTGATACAACGTCGCTTTCTGCAATGGCTGGCGGTATCTGAATCTGGCCATCACTTCCATTGATTCTCCGTTTTTAAGCCTCAGGTCTTCACGAACCCAGTGAAGCTCTGAATTGTCTATTTTTAAAGCTCTTTTCAGTAATCCCGGGAACTGATGGCCTTCTCCTACGAAAAGGATATTGTTTTCCATATCTCTGGAGATGATAAAACAGCTTTCCTTATGGCCGCCGATACCAAGTCCTTTGCTTTGTCCGATGGTGAAAAACTGGGCACCCTGATGCTTACCGATTACTTTTCCGTCGGATTTTTTATAATTAATCTTCCGGCTCAGGTATTCCAGTTCTTTGTGTTTTGAAGAAAATTCAGGGGTTTCCTGGGCAAACAGAGGTGAATCTTTGAAAATTTCTACGATTTCCCCTTCTTTCGGAACCAGTTGCTGTTGTAAAAATTGCGGAAGGCTTACTTTCCCGATGAAGCATAATCCCTGGGAGTCTTTTTTATCTGCTGTAACCAACCCGATTTCCTTGGCGATTTCCCTTACCTGCGGTTTCGTCAGTTCGCCGATCGGAAACAGCGCTTTAGACAACTGATCCTGGCTCAGCTGGCATAAGAAATACGACTGGTCTTTGTTGTTATCTTTTCCGGCCAGAAGATGGAAAATTTCCTTACCGCTTTCATCAGTCGTTGAATCGACTCTTGCATAATGCCCTGTAGCTACTTTATCTGCACCCAGCGACATCGCCGTTTTCAGAAAAACATCAAATTTCACTTCCCGGTTGCACAGGACATCCGGATTCGGCGTACGCCCTTTCTGATATTCGTCGAACATGTAGTCCACGATTCTTTCTTTGTAAAGATCGCTCATATCGATCACCTGGAAAGGGATCCCAAGCTTTTGGGCAACCATCAGCGCATCATTGCTGTCCTCGATCCACGGGCATTCGTCTTCCAGGGTTACGGAAGCATCGTTCCAGTTCCTCATAAACAAAGCCACCACTTCATGGCCCTGCTGCTGCAACAGATAGGCTGTTACACTTGAGTCTACACCTCCGGAGAGGCCTACTACTACTTTCATTGTATTTCAATTTTACGAAACTCTTAACGGGAGTTCTTAGTTTGACGCTGCAAAAGTACAATTAAAAAGATTCGCAAAAAAATGATAATTTAGACATCGATAAAAACAATGTCTATGAAAAAGCTTATGATCTCTCTATCTATCCTGTTTTCAGGTTTTATATTTTCTCAGGAGGTTATGGAAACTCCGGTGCAGAATAACAGCCGCTGGACTTTCGGAGGCGGGGTCGGCTTCGGCTTCGGAAGCAACAGTTACTTCAATCTTTCGGCAGCGCCAAGGGTCGGGTATATGCTGACCAACGATCTTGAAGGCGGGGTATTGGGAAGTGTCTCCTGGCAGAAATCCAATGCCTATAGCTCAACGATGTTCGGCGTTGGGCCGTTTCTGAATTATTATATCGCCAGAACATTTTTTATAAGTGCCAATTATCAGCATTATTTTATCAATTATAAAGATAAAATTTATGATTTTAATGCCAAGACCAATGAAGATGCACTGTATCTGGGCGGAGGCTATATGCAGAGAATCGGAAATAATTCTTATCTGCAGTTAGGCTTGATGTACAATGTATTATGGAAAGAGAATTCAAGTATTTTTTCAAGCGGACTGGCTCCCAGCATCGGGTTTGTTGTGGGGCTGTAATAAAAAATTCCCGGATCAGATTTTCCGGGAATTTCTAATGGTAAATACCTGTTTCTTTGCATTAAAAAAAAACGATCCAGGTATTGCCGCCAAACGTAAACAATGAACCGTTGAACGGTGTTGAAGGATTGGGGCTTGATACATTTACCGTACTTGGATTTGTACCACATCCGATATTCATAGTATATCCGCCAGCTGTACCACCTCCAGGTACACTTGTACTGAATTTTATACCTGTCCAGGTGGTAACGTTACTAAAGATAACAGGGATTTGCTGAGGAGGATTTGCTCCCAGGTTATAATGGGTTCCGTTAAACATCCATCCGTCGATCAGAGGAGTATTGGGATAAGCCGGATTAAATGTATTCGATAAATTGACATTTCCATCGTAATAGGCTTCAACAGCTGTAACTCCGGGATTCGGAGAAGCCGGTAAAACCGGTACGGTACCAACAAAAAGCTTGGATTCGATCAGGGGGGTACAGCCTGTACTTGGACTGCCGAGATTCGATTTCCAGATGGTATATTCAATATTATAAGGAGACAGGTTCTGTATGTATAAAGCCTGGGCAAAAGTGCAATAAGACATCAATCCTGCAGCGAGCAATAAAAGCTTTTTCATAGGTTTAGTTTTGGGATTTGTAGTTTTGATTCATCTGTCTGTTGTAGTCTCCATAAACTTTTACAGCCCATTTCAGGATTTTTTCTCTGTCATTTGCCGTTTGGCGTTCGATTTCAGCCATGCTGATGCCTGAAGAGACAATAAGTCCCTTAGCAGCAGGAATCAGAAGATCCTTTTTTTCATCACTGAGTTCTGCCGAAGTTCTGGGCTGTGAAGGATCTGGTTCTTTCATCATGGCCACCTTTCTTATGGCAGCATTGAATTTTCCTACAGCCTCAGATTGGCTAATCTGGGTAGCAGCGGTACTGGCTGTCGTTTCATTGGTACATGAAAAAATGGTAAGCAATGGAACGGCCATCACCAAAAGCATTTTGTTGATTTTCATATTAATTAATTTTGTCCGGTAAAATTAATCAATTTTATCAATTAATCATTATTTAGTGAATAAAATGCAATTTTTGTGGTACCTACATAAAAAAGCACCGGGAAACTTCCCGGTGCTTTTCATATGATTAAATTATTTATTTATGACTGAGATTTTTCAGCAGCCGATTTTTTTGGCTTCGAGCTCTTTCCGGCTAATCCGTCTTTGGCTTCGTTCAGATCGAGAACCACGGTTTCTCCTTCAGATAATTGTTTGTTTACCAGCATCTCAGCTAATAAATCTTCAATATACTTCTGGATTGCCCGTTTCAATGGTCTTGCCCCGAAATCTTTATCCCATCCTTTATCTGAAATGAAATCTTTGGCTTCATCGGTCAATTCAACTTTATAGCCTAATTTTTCAAGTCTGCTGTACAGCTTGTTCAGCTCAAGATCAATAATTCTCTTGATATCATCTTTTTCAAGGGAATTAAAGATTACGATATCGTCAATCCTGTTCAGGAATTCCGGTGAGAATGCTTTTTTAAGGGCATTTTCAATAGTACTTCTCGCTCTTGAATCCGAAGTGGATTTTTTCGCAGAAGTTCCGAATCCTACACCGTCACCGAAATCTTTTAGATCTCTTGTACCGATGTTGGAAGTAAGAATAATGATCGTGTTTCTGAAATCGATTTTTCTTCCTAAACTATCGGTCACATGTCCTTCATCCAGAATCTGCAGCAGAATATTGAATACATCAGGATGCGCTTTTTCAATCTCATCCAGAAGAACCACTGCATAAGGTTTTCTTCGTACGGCTTCCGTCAGCTGACCCCCTTCTTCATACCCAACATATCCCGGAGGTGCACCCACCAATCTGGAAACAGCAAATTTCTCCATGTATTCACTCATATCAATCCTGATCAACGATTCATCAGACTCGAATAACTCTCTTGCCATTACCTTTGCCAGCTCGGTTTTACCCACTCCTGTTGTTCCCAGGAAGATGAAAGTACCGATCGGGCGGTTCGGATCTTTAAGACCGGCTCTGTTTCTCTGGATGGCTTTCACTACTTTCTTAACGGCATCTTCCTGTCCAATAACTTTTCCATTCAGATGGCTGTCCATACCGGCCAGTTTATCCAGCTCGTTTTTGCCCACTTTCGTTACAGGAACACCACTCATCATCGAAACTACTTCCGCAACATTCTCCTCGCTTACGGTTTCTTTTTTCTCCTTTACATCCTTATCCCATTTCTCCTGGGCAGAATTCAGCTCCATCTGAAGTCTTTCCTCCTCATCTTTCAGCTTTCTGGCTTCAAGATAATCCTGAGCTTTCACAGCTTTCTGCTTCAGTTCCTTGATGTCTTCAATTTTCTTCTCAAAATCGATAATCTCAGTAGGAACCTTCATGTTTTTGATATATACACGGGATCCTGCTTCGTCCATTGCGTCAATCGCTTTGTCCGGTAAGAAACGGTCTGTAATATATCTTGAAGTTAAATTCACACATGCAGCAATGGCTTCATCCGTATAAACCACATTGTGATGCTCTTCGTATTTATCTTTGATCTGATTCAGGATCTGGATGGTTTCATCAATGGAAGTCGGTTCTACCATAACTTTCTGGAATCTTCTTTCCAGAGCACCGTCCTTCTCAATGTATTGACGGTATTCGTCCAGCGTCGTTGCTCCGATGCATTGGATTTCCCCTCTGGCCAAAGCAGGCTTGAACATATTCGATGCGTCAAGGCTTCCTGTTGAACTTCCTGCTCCTACAATGGTATGAAGCTCATCGATAAACAAAATAACATCTCTGTTTTTCTCCAGCTCCGTCATGATGGCCTTCATTCTTTCCTCAAACTGTCCACGGTATTTGGTTCCGGCTACCAGACTGGCAAGATCCAGAGTAATTACTCTTTTTCCAAAAAGAACCCGTGACACTTTTTTCTGCTGAATTCTCAGAGCTAGTCCTTCTGCGATAGCCGATTTACCTACACCCGGCTCCCCGATAAGAAGCGGATTGTTTTTCTTTCTTCGGGACAAAATCTGGGAAACCCTTTCAATTTCTTTTTCACGCCCGATTACAGGGTCCAATTTCCCGTCTCTGGCGAGTGAAGTAAGGTCCCTTCCGAAATTATCCAGCGTAGGGGTTTTGCTTTTGGCAGAACCCAGATTGCCTGTTGGCTTTCTCATCTGCTCAAAATCCTCTCTTTCATCATCGTCATCGTAGGCACTCATCTGAGGCGCCTGCCCGGAATTTTTGAGCATGGTCTGATATTCTTTTGAAACGCCTTCATAGTCAACGTCATAAGCTCCTAAGATATTGGAAGTAGGATCCTCATATTTGTAGAGAATGCCTAAAAGCAAATGAACGGTATTGATTTCGTTGCTTTTATATTGCCGGCATTCAAGTTCGGCACGCTTAACGGCATGGTCTGCCATTTTCGTGAAAGAAATATTGGAAACCTCCTCAGAAATAGGATTTAGACTTGCTGTATTTAAAGTTTCAATTTTTCTTCTGATTTGGGTTAGATCCGCATTAAGGTTTTGAAGGATTTCTTTTGCAGAGTTTTCTGTTTTTATAATACCTAAAAGTAGATGTTCTGTATTAAGAAATTCACTTTTGAGCCTTTTCGCTTCGCTCTTGCTTTGTTTGAACACCTGGCTCAAACCTTGTGAAAACTTATAATCCATAATATATCTCATTAGAATAAAGGCAACATTGCCGTTTATTCATTATCTAAATTACAAATATTTTACCAAAAACCAATAAATGACTTTATGGCAGAAAAAATTTTATTATCTTATTGGAAATGATTAAGTTTGTTGTGCTTTAAAAATTTCCCATGATTCCCGAAATTGCCACTTATATAGGATATTCCGCATCATTGTTTATTGTATTGAGCTTTATACTGAAAGACATCCGGAAAATAAGGATCGTAAACATGATCGGCTGTATCTGTTTTGTCATTTACGGAATCTTCAGCGGGATGCTTTGGCCGGTCATCATCCCGAACGGTCTAATCTGTTTTATCCAGATCTACCACCTGCTGGCGGATAAAAGAAAATAATGCAGCGGAAAAAGACCATTATTTCTGCTTTCAGCAATCTATATACCGATCAGCGTATCGAAAAAGTGTGCCGGACTTTACATGAAAACGGGTATGAGATTGAGCTGATCGGCAACACCTGGAACGGTGCTGAAAAAATGTCACGGCCTTATCCTTTTACAAGAATCCCCCTGGTTTCTAAAAGTTTAAAGACGGCTTATTTTGAATTCAACTGGAAATTATACGGGGAATTGAAACGGAAAGCGGATCAGGATACCATTCTGTATGCCAATGACCTGGATGCTTTGCTTCCCAATTCTATTCTAGCTGAAAAATTAAGGATTCCATTGATCTTCGACAGTCATGAAATTTTTTCTGAAATGCCGGCGATCCAGGGCAGAATGTCGCAGAAACTGTGGCGTTATCTCGAAAGAAAACTGGTTCCCGGACAGCCGTTGATGATTACAGCCAGCACAGGATATGCCCGTTGGTTTAGAAAAAAATACGGGGTTGATCCCGTAGTTATTCAGAACGCGCCGAGAAGATTGGATTTCAGCCGTCATATTCCCGACAATCAGCCCAAAATTATCCTGTACCAGGGAGCCATCAATCCGTTTCGCGGCATCGACAAGGCCATTCTTGCAATGAAACATCTGGAGAATGCTGTTTTTAAAATAGCAGGGGACGGCCCGGTGAAAAAGGAATATGAACTCCTTGTTTCAAGAGAAAATTTACAGCATAAAGTTGAATTTCTGGGTAAGCTGCTGCCGGAAGATCTCCGAAAAGTAACCCTTAATGCCGACTGCGGGATGAGCATTGAAGAGAATGGGGGAGAGAGCTACTATTATTCCTTACCGAATAAAGTCCTGGATGCTATTCAGGCACGCGTGCCGGTCATTCTGTCAAATCTTCCTGAAATGCAGAATATTAAGCGACAATTTGACATTGGTGAAATCATCAGCAGCCATCAGCCGGAGGATATTGCAAAGGCTATTCAAACGGTTTTACGTAAAGGAAGAATGAATTACCAGACTGAACTTGAAAAAGCTGCAGGCCTCTTTTGCTGGGAAAATGAAGAAAAGAAGCTGCTCGGAGTTTTTGAGAAAGCATCAGGTATTCGGATCTGAACCTAATTATTTCCAGGGTTGCCCGATTACATTATCTTTTTTAAATTGGCTATCTTTGCCGTAAGAAATTAGTTTAACATGACCATTAAAGAAAAACAGCAGGAAATCATCGATGAATTTGCGTTTCTTGAAGATTGGGAGCAGAAGTATGAATATATTATCGATCTTGGAAAAGAACTGAAAGGTTTGCCGGAAGATAAGAAAACGGATGACAACCTCATCAAAGGCTGCCAGAGCAAAGTCTGGATCGACGCTGAATTCAGGGATGGAAATTTATTTTTCAATGCCGATTCCGACGGGATTCTGCCGAAAGGAATCGTATCACTGCTGGTAAGCATTTACAGCGGGCATTCCACCCAGGAAATTTTAGATTCCGATTTTGATTTTATTTCCGAGATCGGATTGCAGGAATTCCTTTCCCCTTCAAGGGCCAACGGATTGATGGCCATGACCAAACAAATCAAGTTCTACGCAGTAGCCTATCAATTGAAAGCTTAGTTTTGACACGGATTTTAGCATATCGTTTTTCTGCATTCGGTGATGTTGCCATGACCGCACCGGTTTTCCGCGAGTTTCTGGAACAGAATCCTGAGGTGGAAATTATCATGGTTTCCAGAAAGAACTTTGAAGGCTTGTTTGAGGATATTCCGAATATTATCTTTAAAGGAGTGAATCTTGATGACTACAAAGGCTTCTTCGGATTAAACAGGCTGGCCAATGAACTGATCAGGGAATTTAAACCCGATATCATTGCCAATCTGCATGATGTGATCCGGACCAAGGTGCTGGACCGGATTTACCGGCGAAAAGGACTTAAAGTATTTAAAATCAATAAAGGGAAAGAAGAAAAAGAGAATCTGACCGATGTCTGGAACCTGAATAAAGTCCAGCTGAGAAAAACGGTGGAGCGCTATGCCGATGTTTTCCGCGAAATGGGTTATCATGTCGAACTTTCACACCGGTTACGACCTGTACCGGGTGAAAAATCAGGAATCGGATTTGCACCTTTTGCCCAGCACCGAGGGAAAATGCTTCCGCTTGAAAAATCGTATGAGCTGGTGCGGATTTTAGCCCGGAAACATCCCGTTTACTTTTTCGGGGGAGGAAAAGCCGAAACGGAAACCCTGGAAAAATGGGAGCAGGAAATCCCGAATACCTTCAGCCTGGCCGGAAAGCTGAGCCTTACCGAAGAACTGAACAAGATTGCCGGACTGGAGCTCATGATTTCCATGGATTCCGCCAATATGCACCTGGCAAGCCTGATGGGAACCCGATGTGTTTCCATCTGGGGGCAGACCCATCCGTATGCCGGATTCTTAGGTTTCGGACAAAGCGAAGATGATGTGGTGCAGATCAAAGACCTCACCTGCAGGCCATGTTCCGTTTTCGGGGACAAAGAATGCTATCGGGGAGACTGGGCTTGCCTGGAAGAACTGAGTGTGCAGAAAATTGCAGAAAAGATTTTATAAATACAGCCTCTCATTTTGGGAGGCTTATTTTTTTAATTCAATATTCTATTCAATAATAGCTGAAATAAAAAAATCTCTCTTAAAAAAGAGAGATTTTCTGTGGGCCCTGAGGGATTCGAACCCCCGACCCTCTGGGTGTAAACCAGATGCTCTGAACCAACTGAGCTAAGAGCCCCTATACTTGTTTCCTCGTTTAGAGTGGTGCAAATATACGACTTATTTAGAAATCTCCAAATTTTTTTCTAAAAATTCTCCCACGACAAAGTTGCTGCCACCGATAAAAATCATTTCTTCCTTTGTACATTCCTCTTTTGCAGAAAGATACGCTGCCTGCACCGAATTGAAAATTTTATAGGAAATTTTTGCGTCGGTCAGCAAATCTTCATATTCCTGAGGCGGTCTTCCCCGGTGAATGGCCGGTTTTGCAAAATAGAATGTGGCATCTTCAGGTAAAATTTTCATCACGTCATCTATTTTCTTATCATTGACGAAACCCAGAATTATATGCTTGTGCCGATCAATCGAATTCAATTGGGCAAAGACATATTCCAGGCCGGCCTGGTTATGCCCCGTATCGCATATGGTCAGCGGATGTTTTGAAAACTCAAACCACCGCCCGATAAAGCCGGTATTCTGGTGTACATGTAAAAGTCCGGTCTCAATATTCTTATCAGAAATAATGAAATTTAATTTTCTCAGCTCTTCAATTATACTTAAAACGACTTTAATATTTTTTTCCTGGTAATTTCCCTTCAAGTCGGATTTTAATGAAGTCTGTGAGGGGGTCGCATCAATAAACGGCGCCTTTTCCTGATCTGCTTTATTCCGGATAATTCTTTTTACCGTTTCATTTTCATCTCCTGAAACAACCGGAATGCCCGGTTTTACAATTCCCGCTTTTTCGGCTGCAATTTCTTCAATGGTATCGCCTAAAATATTCTGATGATCCAGCTGAACATTGGTAACCGCTGAAACCAGGGGGCTGATGATATTGGTGGAATCCAGCCTTCCCCCTAATCCGACTTCAATAATCGCAATGTCTACCTGCTGGCGGTAAAAGTATTCGAAAGCCATGATGGTTGTAAATTCAAAAAAAGAAGGCTGTATATCTGCCGGCAGGTCTTTTAATTTCTGGATAAAATCAAAAACGAATTCCTTATCACAGTTGTGGCCATTCACTTTAATCCGTTCTGTAAAATCAATGAGATGGGGAGAGTTGTACAATCCGACTTTATAACCCGAATCCTGCAGCACGGAGGCCAGCATATTGCTGGAAGATCCTTTGCCGTTTGTCCCGCCGATGTGGATGCATTTTATTTTTTCCTGTGGATTTCCAAAAAAGTCGCAGAGCCGTTTAATATTATCCAGTCCGGGCTTATAGGCCTTCTGACCGTCAACCTGGTAATTGGGAGCCTGTATGAAAAGCCAGTCTACAGCCTCCTGATATTGTTCATGAGTCATGGTACAAAATTCTCAAAAGTTTTTTAAAAAGAAATAACAAAGTGTAACTTTTTTATCTTTACTTCGTCTAATAGGGAAAAATAGCTTATGAAAAGAGTTTTGACTATTGTTTTGGGATTAACGTGCCTGGCGGTCAATGCCCAGAAAAAATGGTCTTTGAGAGCATGTGTGGATTATGCAACCGAGCATAATCTTCAGGTCATCCAAAACGAATATTCGAAACAGGTACAGGATCTGAACCTGAGAATCGCAAAACGAAATTATCTGCCGTCTGTTTCCGCCAATGTGGGCAATACGGTAAGTTTCGGGCAGACTTCTTTCGGTACCGGAAGTTTAAGGAACGACCGTTTCAGCAACAGTGCCAATCTGGGGGCGGATATCCTGGTTTTCAATTACGGAAGACTGGAAAAGACCGTAAGAAAGACTGAGTTTGATGTTGAGGCCAGCCAGTACGATATTGAGACGATTAAAAATGATATTTCGCTTCAGATCGCCCAGCAATACCTGACTACTTTACTGAATAAAGAAATCGTAAAGATATCTCAAGCTGCCGTGGAGAATGCAAAGAAACAATATGACCGGTCAAAAATTACTACGGAAATCGGAACAACTGCGCAGACGGTCCTTGCCGAAGCTGAAGCCGGACTGGCCCGGGAAAAGCAGAATCTGAAAACTGCAGAAATCAACGTCGGGAGAAGCCTGTTTGCGCTGGCCCAGCTTTTACAGCTTCAGGAATACAAAGATTTTGATGTGGAGGATGTGGATATTCCGGATCAGCTTGCGCCGCAGCTGAAAGGAGTGGATGAGGTACTGGCCATCGCTTACGAAAACCAGCCCCAGATCAAAGCGGCGGAAAGCCGGATCAAGTCGGCTGCAGCGCAGACCGAGATCAATAAAACGGCATTCTGGCCTACTTTAACGGCAAGCGTCGGGATCGGAAGTTTCTATAATAATTTATTGAATACCAATAATGTAGGGTCATCGCTTTTCTATGTACAGGAGCAGGGGTTCTTTGGCCAGTACAAAGATAACTTCGGTCAGCAGGCGGCTGTTTCTTTGAATATTCCGGTTTTCAATAAAGGGATTACCAGGCTCCAGGTGGAACAGTCCAAAGTAAATGAGAACATTGCTAAAGTAACGATGCAGCAACAGAAGCAGATCGTCCGCGAAAATGTGCAGAAGGCGCAGTTTGATGTGGATGCGAACTATGAAATCTACTTGTCTGCCCTGCAGGCCGAAAGAAGCACCAAGCTGGCATTGGATTTTGCAGATAAAAGCTATGCGGCCGGAAGATCGACGATCTATGATGTAAATGTAGCCAGAAACAACTACGCCAATGCCCAGGGATCTGTAGCCCAGGCCAAATATAATTATGTGTTCAGCCTTAAATTGCTGAATTTCTATTCAGGAATTCCGCTGAGTTTATAGAAATGTCCATTCAACCCTTAGAAAAATACCTGCCGGAAAATACCCATCAATATTTAAAGGCTTGGTTTGCCGATTATTACATTCATATCAAGATAACCCGCAACCGGGACTCCAAGCTGGGAGACTATCGCAGACTCCCGGATCACTCCCATGAAATTACCATCAATTCCACGTTGGTGCCACAGCTGTTCTTTTTTGTGCTGACCCACGAGCTGGCCCATCTTATTGCATTTGAGAAATATGGCCGCAGGATTTTGCCGCATGGTAACGAATGGAAAGAAACATTCCGGAAAATGCTGTTGCAGAGCCTGGAGGTGTACGACGAAGATCTGAGACCGGTTATTATCAGGTTTTCAAAATCTCCGAAAGCCAATTTCATGGCAAGTCCCGACCTGGTAAAATATTTCCATGTTGAAAAACAGGACGATAAACTCGTTTTTATTGAAACATTACAGAAAGGAGACTTTTTTATTTACCGGAATGAAAAGTACCTGCTAGAAGGTCTTATTAAAAAAAACTATCTTTGCAAGCACCTGGCTACGGGAAGGAAGTATTCTTTCAAACCCTTGGCGAGGGTAGAAAAATATGCTTAAAAATGTTACAATCAGATAGATATTGCGTAATTATGGCAGGAGGAATCGGCAGCAGATTCTGGCCTATGAGTACACAGAAATTCCCGAAACAGTTTCAGGATATTTTAGGGGTCGGGCGCACCATGATTCAGCAGACGTACGACCGGATCAGCAGGATCATTCCTAATGAAAATATATTTGTCATAACCAATAAAGAGTATGTAGAGCTTTCGCACCAGCAGTTGCCGGAAATTCCTCAGGATAATGTTGTGGGAGAACCGCTGCTGAAGAATACGGCGCCCTGTAATCTTTATATGGCCAACAAAATTGCTGAAATTAATCCGGAGGCCACGATGATTGTTCTGCCGGCAGATCATCTGATCCTTAAAGAAGAAACCTTTCTGGAAAAAGTAAGGCTGGCATTTGATATCGCTTCTGAAAACGAATATCTTGTTACCTTAGGAATCACGCCTACCAGACCGGATACGGGATACGGATACATTCAGTTTGTAGACAAACGCGATTCGGAATATTATAAAGTAAAAACATTTACGGAAAAGCCGATTCTTGAGCTTGCCAAAAGCTTCCTTGAAAGCGGGGATTTTCTTTGGAATGCCGGAATTTTTATATGGAATGTGAAAAGCATCAGGCATGCTTTTGAAACCTATCTGCCCGAAATGACCCAGCACTTCATGGTCTGTGAATACAATGCAGACAATGAAAAAAGCTGTATCGAACTGATTTACCCGAAAGTACAGAAGATTTCCATCGATAACGGGATTATGGAAAAAGCAAAGAACGTCTATGTAATTCCTGCCGATCTGGGCTGGAGCGATCTGGGAACCTGGACTTCCGTTTATGAAAATGCGGACAAAGATGAAAATCTGAATGCTCTTAAAAGCAAGCAGCCGATCCTTACGTACAATGCCAAAGGAAACGTAATCCGCGTCAAAAACAACAGCAAAGCGGTAATTATTGACGGATTGGAAAATTATATTATTGTAGATACCGACAAAGCACTGCTGATCTGCCCACGGGATAATGATCAGTTGATCAAAGATTACGTGCTTGATCTTAAAAACCTGAAAAAAGGAGACCGGTTCATATAAAATAATCTGCAGGTTTTTTCCGTTCTCTTACTATGTTTAAACTTATTACTAAATTTCATATTTCTGTCTTTCTGTTCTTAGGAATTCTCGCATTTTCTCAGGAAAAAAAGCAGTTTTCGAGTGTTCCGGGACTTTTGCAGAGAATTGTGCCCAATATGAAAACGGATTCATGGATTCTGATTCATAAAAGCTACGGAAAGGATCAGGTTTTAAAGCAGGCAGGAGTGGTAAAAGGGTATATTTCACCATCTTCGGGATTTAACATCGGAATAGCGGAAGAAGACGAATTTTATTACATCGCATACGTTGCGGGCGGAAAAACTGCATATGTTACCGATCTTGAAGGGTTGAAAAAATTTGTCGGAAAAGCAGATGATGTCCAGGAAGCGGCGGTCCTTGCGGCTGCGGATGGTTATATTATTGACGAAGAATTCAAAGATATGGCCGGGAACTATTATGAGGATCCGTCCAATTATTACCTGGATCTGGGCAAACTTACTTCCACGGAATGCCCCTATCAGAAAAAGCACTATACCTTAACGGTCAGCAAATCATCAGGAACCGTTACCGATGTGAAAGACAATGGCGCTTATATCGAACTGTATAATAAAAAATGCACGAATAATCCCAGGCTTCTGAAAATCGAGAAAAAAGAAGAACCTAAAGATGAGCCTAAAAAGAAACCTTCAAGACCGGCAAAACGCCGCTGATTTTTACGAGACGGAGCGCCTTATACTGCGTCCGATGTCGTTGGAGGACGCCGGATTTATCCTTGATCTTTACAACAGACCGAAATTCATTCAGTTTATCGGAAACCGGAATCTGAAAACAGTGGCCGATGCCGAAAACTATATTCAAAACCGTTTTCTTCCGCAGTTCGACCGCCTGGGTTACGGAAATTACCTGATGATCACAAAAGAAGGAAATCATAAGATCGGTGGAGTCGGAATTTTTGAAAGGGAAGGGCTGGATGTCTTAGACATCGGGTTCTCACTGCTGGATGAATTCGAAAGAAAAGGCTATGCTTATGAAGCGGCCTCAAAGATTAAATCGGTAGGGATGAATGACTTTGGACTGAAAAAAATCTCTGCTATTACCACAAAAGACAATTTCGCTTCTCAAAAATTAATTGAAAAGTTAGGGTTACAATTCCGGAAATACGTTACGATTCCGGATGATCCGGAAGAACTCATGTATTATGAAACGGAATGATTTTTTAAGACAAAGAAATACTTCCTTGTCCGTCCTATCATCTGATTTCTATTCATGTCCACTTTAAATCAGGTGATTATCCTTCTAAAATCTGTGCCGCATGATCTTTGGTTTTCACCTTGTCGATTACCTGGATGCAGGTTCCGTTTTCATCAAAAACAAACGTTGTTCTTACAATTCCCATAAACTCCCTGCCCATAAATTTTTTCAGCTGCCATACCCCGAATTTTTCAATAAGGTCGCGGTTTTCGTCGGCGATGATATCAAACGGCAGTTCATATTTCGTACTGAAGCTTTTCTGGCTCTTCACCGGGTCAGCACTGACGCCCAGCAACTGGAATCCCTGATCCTGCAGTTCAGAATAATGATCGCGCAGGTTACAGGCTTCAGCGGTACATCCGGGGGTATTCGCTTTCGGGTAAAAGAAAACAGCCAGCTTCTTTCCGTTAAATTTTTTCGAATCAATAGCTTCGCCATCCTGATTTATTCCTTCAAATTCCGGTAATTTATCTCCGATTTTCAACATAATGATTTATTTTTGTTCAAATTTAATGGTTACATGACAAAAAAGCAAAGAGCCGAGACCGTTCTGACAGAATTGGAAAAATTATATCCTCAGGTTCCTGTTCCGCTCGACCACACCGATCCTTTTACTTTACTGGTAGCCGTTGCCCTTTCGGCGCAGACCACGGATAAAAAAGTGAATCAGGTAACACCCGACCTTTTTCACGTAGCCGGGACCCCGCAGCGGATGGCTAAGCTGGAGGTCTTTGAAATCAAGGAACTGATCAAAGAGATCGGACTCTCCAACCAAAAGGCCAAAAACCTGAAACGAATGGCGGAACTGCTGATGGAAAAGCATGACGGCATAGTACCTCAGACGTATGAAGAGCTGGAAGCACTGCCAGGCGTAGGACATAAAACCGCTTCGGTAGTGATGAGCCAGGCTTTCGGATTCCCTGCATTCCCGGTAGACACCCATATCCATCGCCTGATGACGAAATGGAAGCTTACCTCAGGCAAAAATGTAGTGGAAACAGAAAAAGACGCGAAATCATTATGGCCGGCAACGGCTTGGAACAAACTGCATCTTCAGATCATCTATTACGGAAGGGAATATTCTCCCGCCCGCGGCAAAGGAGAAAAGGACTTTATTACAAAGATGCTGTTTGAAAAATAATTAAACCAGCGTGAACTCGGGGCAGAAGCTGTATGGGAAAGGCTGGGAGAGGGATGCGGGAGGCTGGAAGTAAATATTCTTAAAATACTTTTAAGAGTCTTAAATATCGTGTATGGGCTAAACCTTATTACATTCTCTGAGTCTTCTTTGAGCAGCTGAAAACAAAATGAATAGTATTGACTCTAAAATCAAATCAATGGTTGTCTGGCAGTTTTTCAGGTTGCCTAAGAGCGGTAATTTATTTATTCATCTTATTTATTCATCCAGCATTCTGCGGTGATAATTGATCTGTCCCAAATGATAATTCAGGTGTCCGAAGAGATGGATCAGGAAATAGGAAGTGCTCATTTTGTATCCTAATGGCTCGGCCGGATAGTCTTTTTTAAGATCTTCTTCCGTTAATCTCGCTAGCGAAGAAACAACAACATCAATTGTTTTTTCGATCTGTTCAATAAGTTCGGTACGGGGTACATCCCTTAACGAAAATTCAAGATCCCGCTGTCTGATGTATCCTGAACCTCCAAGCTGAGCACCGACATACGTGTTGAGGTTTCCTATCAGATGCAGGCACAGGTTTCCTGCAGAATTCAGAATATCTTTATCGGTTTTCCAGAGGCTTTCTTCGTTTTGATATGCTTCGATTTCTGTTTTTAATTTAGTTAAATCTCTGAGGAACAGAGCTCTTAAATTTTCTGTCATAGGGTGTCAATTTATTTATTATTTAATTCTGAGAGGGTGTCATAAATTTTTCGCAGTCCGCGGGTGCCCATTCCTCCGTAATTCCTAATGTTTTTACTTTTAAATGATCATAATTAATCGATAGCAAAAGACTTTACGTCTAAGTGCTTGATCTGTTTGATGGAGTGACGAGCAATTCAATACCTTTAATCTTAATAGCGACAGGAGAACTTCTGTCATCCAGCTTCTTCCAGCCTTACAATCCGGTTGTCCATCGGGTTCACGTTAAATTACCTCTGTTTTTTCGCCCAAAGCTCCATTTTCCGGTTCAGTACGTCCAGCGGAAGGCATCCCTGGCTCAGGATTTCATCATGGAATTTTGCCAGGCTGAATTTGCTCCCCAGTTCGTTCTGGTACTTTTCCCTCAGCTCACGGATTCGCAGCGATCCGATTTTATAGCCCAAGGCCTGTCCGGGCATGGCCATGTATCTTTCCACCTCGGCTGTAGCGCCGGCTTCGTCATAAGAGATATTGCTGAGGAAATATTGGATGGCCTGTTCCCGGGTCATTCTTCCCGTATGAAGGCCGGTGTCCACTACCAGTCGCACTGCTCTCAGCATCTGGTCGCTCAGATAGCCCATTTTCTGGTAAGGATCGGTGTACAGGCCGAATTCCGGGCCCAGCGTCTCGCAATAATGTGCCCAGCCTTCACCGTAGGCCCCGAACCATCCGAACCGCATAAACTTGGGAAGCCTGGTGTTTTCCTGCTGGAGGGAAACCTGGTAATGGTGTCCCGGAATCGCTTCATGTAAAAAAAGAGATTCCATTCCGGACGTCACATTGAATTTGGCAGGGTCGGGAAGGGGAACATAAAAGATTCCCGGTCTTTTGCCGTCCGGTGTTCCCTGAAGGTACTCCGCACTGGCACTGGCTTCGCGGAATTTCTCCGTCTGCCGGATCTCAAAACCGGTCTTTGGAGTTACGGAAAACATCGTTTTCAGTTTTGGGGTAATTTTCGTTAAAATCCCGTTGAAAGCAGCCAGGACTTCCTTTGATGTTTTGTAAGGCATCGCCTTAGGATCGGTCTTTACGTAACTGATGAATTCTTCCAGGGTTCCGGTAAAGCCCACCTGCTGTTTTACCTTTTCCATTTCGGCACGGAGCATCGCTACCTGCTGAAGCCCGGTTTTATTGATTTCTTCAGGCGTTTTATTGGTCGTTGTCCAGCTTTTGGCGTAATACCGGTAAATTTCTTTTCCGTTCGGTAAGCTGTTGTAGCCATCCGTATCCCTTGCCTTGGGCAGGTATTCCTTTTCCAGGAAATCACCCATCCTGGTGTAGGCAGGAATAATTTTCTGAATAACGGCTTCCTTATAAAGCCCGGTAAACCGGTCTTTCTGTTCTTTGGTAAAATCTTTCGGGAATTTTCTCACCGGACCGAAGAAAATATTTTTTTCCGGGTCTTTCGTGGTGATCTCTTCCGCTCTCATCTGCGGGATCATTTTTACCACCAGCTTTTTAGGCAGGACCATTTTATTATTGATGCCTTCCCTGAAATTTTCGGTGGCGGCATCCATCCATTCCGGGAATTTCTCCATCCTCTTCAGCCAGTCGGTATAGTCTTTTTCCGTTTTAAAAGGTTGGCTCCCTTCTCCGCTTCCGTACAGCGGGAAATTCAGCGGCAGGCCGCCGAATTGCGTGAAAGGAATATATTCCGGATGGTAATTGGAAGCTTCGATCTTATCCTCGAGGGTATAATTCAGGACGTCAAATACTACTTTATTTTCATCGGAGAGGTTTTTATAGTCCACATTTTCAAGCTGTTTCTGCACTGAAGTGTAAAAAGCCGTTTCCCCTGCAATAAAATCTTTGTCGATATTGATGGGCAATTGGTCATTGTACCTCAGGTCTCCCTGCGAGGTTGCTTCCAACGGATAGAGTTTCAGATACTGCTCATAGTAGTTGGAGGCAATGGAATCCAGATTGGACGGTGTTACTTTCGTTAAAGGCGAATCAGACTTTTTGCACGAAGCGAGACCGGCAATCAGGCCGATCCCCACCATTCCTTTTGCTAAAATAGATTTCATATTTTCAGAATACTTTATCAAACAAATGTAATATTTAAAACATAGAATCGGAAAGATTATTTGAAATCGTTCATTTCTTAAGGATTGTGGTATTCCTGGCCGTCGGTATTTTATAAATCTTAGGTACTTCCGGTGTTTTATCAGGGAAAATACGGCTTTTGAAAGCAACGGTTATTAATTATCACCGATTTTCCTAAAAATACTTTCAAAAAATTTTTCACATTCAATCTATTTTTTATCTTTGTTGAAAACGTTTAACAATCATAGTATTACAGCTCTTTTTTAAGAAATAATGAAAGGGATTTTAAAAATTTACCATCCGGAGGAAACGCTAAAGTACAATATCAGAAACACTTATTGTAAAGCGGTTTACAGCAACCAGCAGCATCTCCTAGAGGTTGAGATTATCACGGATGACGGGTTGGATCATGTAGAAGATGATTCTTTACAGTACAACTTTCCACAGCTTTCTCTTGAAGTATTCGATTTCCCGATCGATTCTGCGGAGATCGAAGGGAAAACCATTACGATCAACGATTCTGATGAAGATACCTACACGGAGGTCGATCTTTTTGATGATGAAGACGCTTTCATTTATGACAACGAGCTTCAGTTTGAGAAAAATGAAGAAGGCGAACTTCAGGTAATCTGGAAAGGAACCATCGACGATTTCTACACCGGCTCGGAAACCCCGATTCCTTTCAGGCTGAAATGCGAATTCAAACAGGAAGAAATTGAGATAGACGAAGATTAGTCTTCTTCTGTTTCTCCTTTATCACAGATTTCTTTTCAGATGTATTTTTGGAAAGAAATCTGCTGCTTTATGGAATAACGGAATTTAAGTTATTTTTTAAGCAATTTTTAAGACCGGAATTCATAATATTCCTTTATTTTTGTCGTTACAACTTTTATAAAAATAGACATTAATGCTGTTAACGGAACTTACTCAGATGTTATTTGCCCAGGTTGCTGCCCCCGCAGTGGCGGCAGACGATTTAGAATTCTCATTTTGGAAAATCATGTTCCACGGAGGCGCTTTCGCTAAGATCGTGATGGTAACCGTGCTGTTGCTGGGTGTATTTTCCGTATATCTTTTCTTCGAGCGCTTTTTCTTTATCAAAAGGTTAACGTCTAAAACGGATTCCAATTTCATGGATAACATCGAAGACTTTGTCCGGGAAGGGAAAATGGAAGCGGCACTGGATTACTGCAAAAGGCAGAACTCTCCGGAAGGCAGAATTCTTGAAAAAGGGATTTCACGGTTGGGCCGGCCTGTTTCCGATATCGTAAGCGCTATGGAATCCCAGGCACAGGTGGAAGTGGCCAATATGGAGAAAAACCTGAATCTCCTGGCGGTGGTACCGAGTATTGCCCCGATGTTAGGGCTTTTGGGAACGGTAATCGGGATGATTATCGCATTCTTCAACCTGTCGCATGCCAGCGGATCTTTCTCTCCGAAAACCTTGTCCGAAGGAATTTATACGGCATTGGGACAAACGGCGGTAGGTCTTGCGGTAGCCATACCGGCCAACTTTTTCTACAACATTCTATTAACGCGGATTGATAAATTCGTATTGAAGGCCCAGAATATGTCCGGCGAATTTTTAGACCTTATCAACAAACCTTTATAGTTTTAATGTAAAGGTTCCATCTGACAAAAAAATAAAAGATGAAAATTCAGAGAAGAAATAAAGCAAATCCGGAATTCAGTCTGGCAGCGATGACGGACGTTATCCTGCTCATGCTGATCTTCTTTATGGTAACATCCTCGGCAGCCAACCAAAGTGCGATTGATGTCAAATTACCTAAAGCAGATACTGCAGCCGATAACATCCCGAATCCTCTGGTCGTAAGCGTGAAGCCGGACGGTTCTTATTATGTGGATGATGTTCCCGTAAACAGAGGGGAGCTGGAACAGACGGTTGTGAATAAATTAGCCAACCAGGCCAACAAATCCTTTACGATACGGGCAGATGAAAATACATTGCATAAAGATGTCGTTTTCGTCATGGAAATTGCTGAGAAAAACAAATTGAATATAGCAATTGCTACCGTTAAAGATAAATAATGCTTCCGGAAATCCCGGAAAAACAGACAATGAAAAGCTATACGATAAATAAAGAGGAGCAAAACAAAGACCGGATAAAGAGCGCAGCGCTTTCTATCCTCATCTGGTCTGCCATTCTGCTGTTTGTATTTTTGTATAAATTAAAACCCGAAATGGATGAGCAGCCTGAGGTGGTAACCACGATGCTCGTCAACTTTGGGGACAACCGGAACGGAAACGGTATGGAAGAACCTGCCGATCAGCCTGGAAGCCTTGCAGCTGCTACAGAGGAAGTAAGCACGGAGCCTGTAGAAACAGCCGTTCCTGAGACCAAAACAATAGTTCAGCCGGAACCTCAGCCTGAAACCAAAAAATCAGACGTAAAGGACAAGATCGTGACCGGCAACAATGCCAGGGTTTCGGTGCCTAAAAAAGAAGAATCCAAAGCGGATAATAAAAAAACGGCAACCAGCACATCGGCTGCGAAAAACACAAAAAAACCCGGAGCAACTGCTGCAAATTCCAAGACGGGAAACGGTGACGGCAAGGGAAATGCAGCCATCGGAAACCTGATCCGTGGCCGTGGGACCAAAGCCGGCAGCCAGGGCGACGGTGAGGGAATTGGAAATGCAGGAGATCCTTTGGGCGGCGACGGAAACGGCGACAGCAAAGTGGGAATCGACAGAAGGCTGGTAGGATTCATCCCGGGCACTATGGGAAGAGGCGGAGCCCAGCCGGCCAACAGCTGTACCGCCAGCGGAACCATTACTATCGCTTATACCGTAGATAAAGCCGGAAATGTGGTGTCTGCAAGAAGATCCGGCGGAACATCGGATCCATGCATCACTTCCAATGCCGTTTCATGGGTGAAGAAATATGTAAAGGCTGAGAAAGCCAGTGTGTCTTCTACCGGAACGTATAAGATTACGTTTTAAAATAAGGCTGTAAGGCGGGACGGTGGATGTTGTCCTGTTGTCATTGCCATCAATGGATTGTTGAATCCTGATCGATGGCCTTTTTTCCTCCTCTGAAATTAATTGAATGATTATTCATCCTGAGAATACAAAAGCACTTTATTCAAGTGCTTTTTTTATTTCCGAAATCCTGTTGATGATGGGAAGGGCAAAAATGCCACTGGTCTGGAGATAGCATTCATAAAAAAGTTGTGCTTTGTCCAGGAAGTCGTCATTCGCTTCTGTCTTTCCTTTGAAATAGAAAAGGTTACCGAGCATTTCGTAATAATCTTTGTGATCCCTTTCCTGCCTTTCGCTTACGATTTCAATAATCTCTTCTTTTGATTTTGAGGAAAGCGTCGTAAAATCAAACTTGAAAATATCCCGCATCAAAGAGTCGAAATCCAGTTCTTTCTGCATCAGGCTTTCCTCGGGTTTGTCCAGGATCAGTTTTTCCAGTGCCTGGCTCAGCTGACGGATCAGTCTTAAGGTAAATTCTTTATCAGTAATCATAATGCTATTTTATTTTAATTAAAATTTTAAATAATCCTCGGTATTTGTCAGCTCGCTCCATCTGGCAGAGAGAAATTTGGCGTAATGATTTGGTAAAAGCCCATAGGTTCCTAAAGAATGTCCGTCATTGACTTCTACTAAAATTGTTTCATTGTCATCATTAACACCAAAATCCAGGGCATAAGAATTGGGCTGTGAATTAAAGCAGTTTATTGCATTTTTTACTACGCTAACATTTAATTGTGTATCCCAATCTCCTTTGTATCTGCGGATATCCAGGATTTCTTTATACCGGATAAAACATCTCCACTCTGTTCTGAAACGGATTAATTCCGAACAATAAATTTCAGTGTCTTTTTCTCCGTCGATTAAACCGAGAAAGTCCATATCGCTTGTTATAACCTTTCCGGCAAATAATTTTGTTTCTGTTTTGGGTTTAATAAAAATATTCCGGATATTTTTATCACTAAAAATGCTATTGACAGTGGACTCCCAGATTTTTCTTTTTAAAAAAGGCTGCAGCTCGTCTGGATAATCAATTTCTTTATCAGTACGGATAATATTTAAATTTTTCAGTCTTTTTCGTACGCTGCCAATTCCTCCGACAATAATATGCTCCGGATTGCTGTCTGAAATGTCATTGGCATCACAGAACTTTTCGATTTCAAAACCGAAATGCTTGAAGCCTTCATAAGCTGTAAAAGCATTTATGTTGTAAAATTCTCCGGTTTTATCGGTCTGAATATATACTTTCATGATGTTCTATGCAAAAAAAAGATAAGCCAGCAGAATCGAAGTAATAATTCCCACCAGATCGGCCAGAAGCATGGCAATAACAGTATATCTCGTATTCTTTACGGCTACGGCACCGAAATACACGGCAATCACGTAGAACGTCGTATCCGAGCTTCCCTGAAGGACGGCTGCCAGCTTGCCCTGGAAGCTGTCCGGTCCGAAAGTTGCCATGGTGTCCATCATCATTCCGCGTGCTCCGGAACCGGATAACGGTTTAATCAGTGCCGTCGGGAGTCCGTCGACAAACCGGGCATCCAGATTGGCGGCATTGGCAACCCACTTCATCCCGTCAATAATCACATCAAAGACTCCGGAAGTTCTTAACAGGGAAATTGCAATCAGCATCCCGACCAGATAAGGAATAATCTTCACGCTGGTGGTAAATCCTTCTTTTGCACCATCAACAAACGCCTCGAAAACATTGATCTTTTTATACACCGCCCCAAGAACAATAGCCAGAAAAATAAAGAGAATTAATCCGTTGCTTAAAATCTGGCTGAACGTATCCAGGTGTTCCTTACTGAGTCCGGTTAAGTACCAGACCAACAATGCTACCAGAGCGGAAATTCCTCCGACATACGCCAGCACTACCGGTTTCAGTAAATTGATTTTCTGGTACAAAGAAACAATGATCATGGCAGCTAATGTCGCGGCAAAAGTCGCAATCATGCAGTACAGGAAAATATCAGTCGGGTTTTTGGATCCTGCAGACGACCGAAGCGCAATAATGGAAACCGGAATCAGGGTCATTCCTCCGGCGTGCAGGCACAGGAACATGATCTGCGAATTGCTGGCCGTATCTTTATCCGGATTCAGGGCCTGCAGGCTCTCCATCGCTTTTAGACCGAAGGGCGTTGCGGCATTGTCCAGACCGAGAAGATTGGCACTGAAATTCATCAGCATATGCCCGAAGGCCGGATGGTTTTTAGGAATTTCAGGAAAGAGCCTGGAAAAAAAAGGCTGGATCAGCCGGCTCAGAAGATTGATGCCTCCTGCCTTTTCTGCAATGCTCATAAATCCCATAAACAGGGCCATGATCCCGATCAGGCCGAGACAGATTTTGACGGCTGTTTCAGAAGTTCCGATCACGCCGTCAGCTTCCTGTACACGGTACATTTTTACTTCTTGCTGTAAAGAATCGGTTTTGTAATGGATCCTGTTGTCCTCAAAATCCGTTTTTTTCATCAGGCTGTCCCGTAGAACTGGGGAGAGAACGTTCATTTTCTGTGTGGCGATCTGCACGGTATCGCCGCCTTTTCCCACCACCATGTCGTTGAAAATGGTTTTGTAAGCGCTTGAGGAAACGTATTTTATAGTGGCAATGGCAATGGCAATGATAATAAATGCCGACCAGATTCTGCTTAGAACCATCCGATAGAATTAAATATGGGTTAAACTTATCAAAAAAACTCCAGATTACAAAAATTGTCAATAGTCAATTCCTTCGGGCCAATGGTCAATCTCAAACTCAGTTTAAAATTCACTTGCGCAGCAAAACTGACCCGCGAAGCGAAATTCACCATTCATTCTCTCACTTTTCATCCAGATAGACCAAAAAACCCTTGAAATCATCATCCTGGTTCTTCAGCACTTTGGCTTCCTTCATTTTCTTTTCCAGGCCTTTGATAAAAAAGCTTTTTTCAAAAAACTGGCGGTGGACACCTTGCAGCATTTCCATAAAATAGTCCATTCCGATGGTATTGTTGTGGAGATCCATCTTGGTTTCCAGCGGTTTATTCGGGAACAGCTCTTCGTGCAGGTCGGTAATTCTTTTGCAGAATTCCAGTGCCTTTTTCGGAGAGGAGACCTTACAGCAGTACATCATGATGAAGCAGCACCATAGCGCATGTCTGAAAGAATTGCCGATACCGTTGGTAGAAGCGGTGTCCGGGAATTTTTTCTGGGCAATGGTATAAGCCTGCATTGTTGCATAAAAACTTAACAGGGAAAAAACAGGATGGGGAAGGACAAGCCTTAAAAGACGGAGAATCTTTTTAAAGCTCATGCTCCGGATCGTATTAAAGAATATTTTGAATGTCCTCATCATAAAAATCTCTCCCGGAATGAGAGAGATTCATGTATTTTGTTGAATAATATTATGCCTGGGTCGTCAGCAGATTGACGGTTTTGGCAACGGTATTTCTGATGTCCGTTCTCTTGACAATGAAGTCTACAAACCCTTTTTCCTGAAGGAACTCCGAAGTCTGGAAGCCTTCCGGCAAGTCTCTTCCGATGGTCTCACGGATTACCCTTGGCCCGGCAAAGCCGATCAGTGCTCCCGGTTCCGCCATAATGATATCGGCAGTCATCGCGAATGAAGCGGTAATTCCCCCAAAGGTAGGATCGCAAAGATAAGCGATGTATAAAAGTCCCGCTTCTGAAAGCTGGGCCAGTTTCGCCTGAACTTTAGCCAGCTGCATCAGGGAGTACGTTGCTTCCTGCATTCTCGCTCCTCCGGACTGGCAGATGATCATGTACGGAAGTTTCTTTTCAATACAGTAATCAATAGCTCTTTTAATTTTTTCACCCATTACGGAACCTAAAGAACCTCCGATGAAAGCAAAATCCATACAGGAAACCACCATTTCGGTTCCTTGTACAGTTCCTACTGCGTTTCTGATGGAGTCGGTAAGCTTCGTTTTGGCTTTTACTTCCTTCAGACGGTCGGTGTACGACTTGGTATCTTTAAAGCTCAGGATATCAATACTTTCAACATTGGCATCCAGCTCGGTAAATTTACCTTCATCGAAAAGGATATCAAAAAATTCGGCACTTCCTATTCTTACATGGAAACCGTCTTCCGGAGAAACATAGCTGTTTCTTTTCAGTTCGTCATGCTCAACAATTTTTCCCGAAGGAGTCTGATGCCAAAGACCTTTTGGGACGTCTTTCTTTTCATCAGTAGAGGTCGTAATATTTTGTGCTTTTCTTTTAAACCACTCGAATGCCATATTGTATATAATTGATGTTTACTAAATGATAAGAGATGAAGAAAGCGTTTTCGAAAAACCACCTGCTTCATCTCTGCCATTTATAATTTATTTAAGCGTATTTACATTATTCAAATCTTCAAATGCCTTAACCAATCGCTTAGCGAAAGTTTCTTCTCCTTTTCTTACCCATACCCTAGGATCGTAGAATTTCTTGTTCGGTTTCTCTTCGCCGTCCGGATTTCCGATCTGAGCTCTTAAGTAATCAATGTTATCAACCATATAATCTCTGATTCCCTCGGTGTAAGCGAACTGAAGGTCGGTATCGATGTTCATTTTGATTACGCCGTAGTCGATCGCTTCTCTGATTTCCTCAATTGTAGAACCTGACCCTCCGTGGAATACGAAGTTGATCGGTTTTTCAGCCGTTCCGAATTTCTCCTGAACATACTGCTGGGAATTATCAAGGATTTTTGGGGTAAGAACCACATTTCCCGGTTTGTAAACTCCGTGTACGTTTCCGAAAGCCGCTGCGATGGTGAAATTGTCTGAAATTGCTTTTAACTTTTCATAAGTATAAGCGATATCTTCCGGCTGGGTATATAATTTTGAGTTGTCGACATCTGAATTGTCAACGCCGTCTTCTTCTCCTCCGGTTACTCCGATTTCCACCTCAAGCGTCATCTGAAGCTTGGCCATTCTTTCGAAATACTGTGCGGAAATTTCCAGGTTTTCTTCTAAAGATTCTTCGGAAAGATCCAGCATATGGGAAGAGTAAAGGGACTTTCCGGTCTGCTTGTAGAATTCTTCATTGGCATCCATCAACCCGTCGATCCAAGGCAATAATTTCTTGGCGCAGTGGTCGGTGTGAAGGATAACGGTTGCTCCGTAAGCTTCTGCCAGGGTATGAATGTGTTTTGCTCCGGCTACTGCTCCTAAGATGGCAGCTTTCTGTCCTTCGTTGCTCAATCCTTTTCCTGCGTTGTAAGCCGCTCCTCCGTTGGAGAACTGGATGATAACGGGTGAATTCAGTTTTGCTGCCGTTTCCATAACCGCATTGATGTTGCTGGAACCAATTACGTTAACTGCCGGTAATGCAAATTTATTTTCTTTAGCATGCTGAAAAATATCAGTAACTAATTGACCAGTGGCAACTCCTGCCGGGAAAATTCTGCTCATGTTTTACTTTTTAATATATTATTAGGGGTGTCTTTAAATTCCTGTAAAGGTAATCATTTTTAAAAATATACTTAATTTCTTTTATCCCGTCCCCAAAGCAGCTTCTGGCGGATGGTTTCATAGAAACTTAAGTGATTCGGCTGTACCAGCAGGATCTGGAAATCCGCTTTTCTGATCACGATTTCCTGATCGGTTTCGATATGGATCAGCCGCGAATCCAGGGAAAGTGAGTATTGGGGAACCCTGCTTTCCACCTTGAATTTTATTTCTACCCGGTCGTTCACCACCAAAGGTCTTACATTGAGATTATGGGGTGCGATGGGAGTAATGACGAAGTTTTCGTTATTAGGGGAAATGATAGGCCCGCCTGAACTTAATGAATAAGCTGTGGAACCGGTAGGCGTGGAGACAATAACCCCGTCACCCCAGAATACATTCAGGAATTCATCATTGATATAAGAATCTACAGTGATCATGGAGGTTGTTTCCTTCCTTGAAACTGTAACGTCATTTAAAGCATACGGGAAAAAGTCTTCCGAAACGGGAGAGACCACCCGGATCACCGAACGGCGGCTGGTTTTTACATCACCTTTTAAAATAGAGTCGAGAGCATTAAAGGCTTCCTCTTTCGTGAAGCTCGCCAGAAATCCCAGCCTTCCGGTATTGACTCCGACAATCGGGATCTCGAGATCTTCAATAAAAGTCAGGGAATTTACAATGGTTCCGTCACCTCCAAAAGTGAAGAACAGGTCCACTTCCTTATCCAGAAGGTCCTGCTTGCAATTGAACGTTTCGAAAATTTTTGAAAACTGAAGTGCTTCAGCCATCTCATCGTATAGAACAGATTTTACCCCTCTGTTTTCCAGTTCAGAAATAAATTTGCTTAAATATAAAAAAGTATCAAGATCTTTTTTCTGAGAATAAATGGCTGCCTTCATCGGTGTTTAAATTTCTATGAATTTCTGAAAAAATCCGAATCTGTCCTGGAACAGGTCCGATTTTTCATCAGAGTAATACTTCTGCACAATGCGGTAATCGTACCGGTCGAATGTTTCATCAATAGAACTCAGATTTTCATTGCTGATCTTTATCGTCACCTGAAGCACCTCATCGGACATGAAACTGATAAATGCGCCGTAAAACTTGGAGTTGTTGCTTTCCACGATCTTGGCAATTTCCGTCATGGAGTATTTCCTGGCCGGCGTTTCAATGGTGAGAATGGCTCCCGATTCCGAAAACAGCGGATATTTCGAGAAATCCTGGAAAATATCTTCACAGCTGATGTAGCCCAGATATTTCTCCGCTTTATTGATCACCGGAATAATGTTGGAATTGAACGTGTAGAACAGACGGATGCTGTCCATAATATTATTATCCTCCAGAATCGCAAAACGCTCGATCTGGTGCTCCAGTTCCTTTAGGGTTCCTTCTGCTTCATACAGGAAATCCTGGGCCAGCGCACCGTAAAAGTGGTGGGATTTTTTGATGAAAATATGAGAATATCCAAATGCTTCTAACATTTCCCTCGCTGATTCGATCGAGTCAGAAAGGCTGAAACACGGGAAGTCTTTTGAGATATAGTCTTTGATAAACATTGTGCTAATTTATAAAAAATTAAACGAAACTTTTTCTGAAATATTGGTTTTTTTTCTGAAAAAATCAAAAAAGTAAATTTAAAATTTGCCCGTGATGAAAAAAGAAGTATCTTTGTCGCCTTTCATTTTTACTTTTTATTAGATTTATTTCAAACTGCAAGGTCTTTAAGAAACCTGCAGTTTTTTATTTTAGGGCCTTGGCAAACTCCCACATCACGATACCGCCGCATACACTTACATTCAGGGAATGCTTGGTTCCCAGCTGCGGAATTTCTACGAAAGAATCGATGTTCGGTAATGCTTCATCGCTGATTCCTTCCACTTCGTTTCCTAAAATCACTGCATATTTTTTAGACGGATCAATAGTGAAATCGGTGATCATCCTGCTGCCGGTCGTCTGTTCGATGCCCACAATTTCAAAACCCTGCGCCTTCAGATCACTGATAGTTACATTGATATCGCTCTCATAGCTCCATTCTACACTTTCGGTAGCCCCTAAAGCGGCTTTATGAATCTCCCGGTGAGGCGGCTGCGGCGTAATTCCGCACAGGATAATTTTCTTAATTAAGAAGGCATCCGCCGTCCTGAAAGTGGCCCCCACGTTATGCATGCTCCTGATGTTGTCCAATACCACCACCAGCGGAATTTTTTCAACCGACTTAAAGGTTTCCACATCCAGTCTGTTCAGTTCTTCCAGTTTTAATTTATGTACCAACTTATTTTTTTGGCAAAATTAGGTATAATTATTTACGATTTCCAGGCGGAAACGGATTTATTGTTTTTGCGGTTCCATGATCTGGTGAACGTTTTTCTCGATATTCTGTGCAATGGTTTCCATCGGGATGTCGTTTTCATCATTATTGAAAGGATCTTCAATTTCCTCGGCAATCAGCTCAAGGCTCATCAGCACATAATAAATAAAGACGGTTAAAGGAATAATGTAATTGCCGATATTGATGACGTAAGCAATCGGCAAAGCGAGCACATACAGGATAATAAATTTTTTGATGAAAGAAGAGTAAGAGTAGGGGATCGGGGTATTTTTAATTCTCTCACAGCCGCCGCAGACATCCAGGAACCCGGAAAGCTGGGTGTCCAGGTACAGCATTTCAACATCGGAGATCTTTCCTTCTTTTTTCAGCTGGTTCAGCTGCCGGCTCATCAGGATTATCAGTTCGCTGGGTCCGTGGTTCCGCAATTCTTTCTCGATTTCAGAATAATCTTCATCCAAAGCCAGCCGGGTAGATTCTTTCGAAAGATGTTTTGCCAGCAGGTGCGGAAAGAATTTCAGATAGCGGGTGATCTGCTCGGTGTGCTGAGGATTGCCACCTAAAATCAGGCTGATCTTAATCGCAAAATTCCGGGTGTCGTTTACCAGCTTACCCCAGAGTTTCCGCCCTTCCCACCAGCGGTCGTAAGCAGTATTGGTTCTGAAAACAAGCAGTAACGAAAGCACGAATCCCAATAGGGAATGAATCAGGCCCACGTTGCTGATGCCGGATTTTGCATTGAGCCGGAAATACTCCAGCTCCAGGTATTCGATGCCCCAGGAATACAGGCCTACCAGGATCATACTCGGAAAAAGGATCTTTAAAGTATCGCTTTTATGCAGGCTGAAAAGGATTTTCAGGAAATGTTTGGTGTTGTAGACTCTCATTGCCTGCAAATATAATTTTTTCAGTTTATCCGCGCTTTATGGGAAGCCGTAATTTTTTATGGGCAGACTGATGCTTCTTTGTCATAAAATTATAAAATGGGATATTACAGAAAAGGACATTATAAAAAAGACGGCACCTGGGTGAGCGGGCATTATGTAAGTACCTTCGGACGCGGAAAAAGAAAAGCTAAAAATCCGCAGGGCTGTGCGGTCGTGATTTTCGGAGGCATTGTTTCACTGCTGGTCTATCTTTTAAGCTGAGAGCCTAACAGGACTTCATTAAAATGCTTATTTTTTATTAACTTTAAAAAAGATTTTTTAAACCGTCAGTAGGTAAATGGAAAAGACAAAAATATAATTCATTATCAAATGAACGATAACGCCATTGATTTCCGGAAACATCTCCTGATTTGCGGTAAAACGGAAGAGGAACGGAAAAAACAGTTAAATGATATTCTGGATTCATGTCCTCTTGAAATCTTCAGATTTCCGAAAGCAATGATATCTCTTAATGAGTATCTGACTTTCGTTCAATCGGAAGGGCTCTATTCACCGTTCTATGAAACGAAAGGGAAGTATAATTTAAATCAGATCTTTGACTTTCATTTAGACTGGATTACGGAGAATAACTGCCTTTTTGTTTTTGAGGAATTTGATAAGGCAGATCATAAATTCAGTTCAGAAATTTTCCGGATAATGATCAATACCCTTGAGAAAGCCAGGAAATCTGCAGTTAAAATCATTGGTTCTTTTGAAGATGAATCTGAATTGATCCGGAACTTAAATGAAGCCGTAAATGAAACGCCTTACAAAACCCAAAGTGAAGTGGTAAAGAGCAATCTGCAGATTATTTATTTATAATTGCCGGTTGAGATAGGGATTGAATTTTAATTTTAATAAAATAATTTCTTTAAAAATTTTATTTCCTATTTTTACCGTCCCAATTCTAAGAAACGACTTTAATGGCAAAGGCAGCGAAAAAAGAAACCCCGTTAATGACTCAGTACAATACCATCAAGGCGAAATATCCTGATGCACTTCTGCTATTCCGGGTCGGGGATTTTTATGAAACTTTCGGGCAGGATGCCGTGCGGACTTCTCAGATTTTAGGAATCGTCCTTACCAAAAGGGCCAATGGCGAAGGCCATATCGAGCTGGCCGGTTTTCCGCATCACTCGGTGGATTCTTACCTGCCGAAGCTGGTACGGGCCGGAATGCGGGTAGCCATCTGCGACCAGCTGGAAGATCCCAAAACGGTAAAAGGAATCGTAAAAAGAGGAGTGACGGAACTGGTGACGCCCGGCGTTACATTCAACGATCAGGTGCTGAATTCCAAAAAGAACAATTTCCTGCTTTCGCTGCATAAGGAAAAAGAGAAATTCGGGATTGCTTTGGTGGATGTTTCTACCGGGGAATTCCTGGTCAGCGAGGGAAACCTGGAAAAGCTGATGCATATCGTCAATACTTTTGATCCGAGTGAAATCATTTACCAGCGAAGCGTTCAGATTCCGGAACAGCTGAAGAACAGAAGTGCCTTTAAACTCGAAGACTGGGCGTATCAGTATAATTTTGCTTATGAAAAACTGACGAATCATTTCAAAACCAATTCTTTAAAAGGGTTTGGGGTTGAAGGGCAGCAGTTGGCGATTACGGCAGCAGGTGCTATTTTCGCCTATCTGGTAGAAGATACGCATCACAACTTATTGGCCCACATTACCAGAATTCAGATCATTCCGCAGGATGATTTCCTGATGATGGACCATTTTACCCTGCGAAACCTTGAAATCGTATATCCAAGCCATCCGCAGGGAAAATCTTTGCTGGATATCATTGATAAGACTTCAACGCCGATGGGCGGTAGGCTCCTGAGGCGGAGGATCATCTTACCGCTGAAATCCGTCGCTGAAATCAACAGGAGGCTTTCATTGATTGACTTTTTAAACGAAAACGATCCGCTCAAATACGAAATTTCACAGCTGCTGAAATCCATTTCGGATCTCGACCGGCTTATGGGAAAACTGGCCGCGGAAAAAATCTGTCCCAAAGAGCTGGGCTACCTCCGCCAGAGCCTGATCAATATCCATAAAATCAAAGCCTTGCTTCATCCACACGCTGATGTACTGGCGTGGCTGGATCCTTTGTACGATCAGGACGAACTGATCCGGTGCCTTCAGAATCACCTGAATGACGAACTGCCGGTAAACCTGGCCAAAGGAAATGTAATCAAGAATGGGATTTCCGAGGAACTCGACCGGCTGCGGGGCCTTCAGTCCAAAGGAAGAGGCTTCCTGGATGAAATGTGCCAGCGCGAAATCGAGAGAACGGGAATTTCAAGCCTGAAAATAGATTTCAACAATGTCTTCGGCTATTATATTGAAGTAAGGAATACCCATAAAGATAAGGTTCCGTCTGACTGGCTGAGAAAACAGACGCTGGTAAATGCCGAGCGTTACATTACCGAAGAACTCAAAGAATACGAAAACCAGATCCTCGGTGCCGAAGAAAAAATCGGTGTTCTGGAAAACGAACTGTACCGGAAGGTCTGTAGCGAAACCATGATCTACATTGATCATATCCAGGAAAACTCAAATACTATTGCGCAGCTCGATGTGGCGGTCGGTTTGTCGGAGCTGGCTGTTTCGGAAAGCTATACCAAACCGGTTTTAACGGAAACTTTTGCCGTCGACCTGAAAGAAGCCCGTCATCCGATTATCGAAAATGCCCTTCCGTTGGGCGAAAAATACATCCCGAATGATATCTTCCTTGATAAGGATTCGCAGCAGATCATTATGGTGACCGGCCCGAATATGGCAGGTAAATCGGCGATTTTAAGACAAACCGCGATTGTCTGCCTGATGGCCCAGATCGGCAGCTTCGTACCGGCGAAACATGCGGAAATCGGGATTTTGGATAAAATTTTTACCAGGGTAGGGGCTACCGACAATATTTCTGCCGGGGAATCGACCTTTATGGTAGAAATGAACGAAGCCGCAAATATCCTTAATAATATTTCCGAGCGGAGCCTGATCCTGCTGGATGAAATCGGCCGCGGAACTTCTACTTACGACGGGGTTTCCATTGCCTGGGCTATTGCAGAATACCTCCATCAGCATCCTACGCAGGCCAAGACGCTGTTTGCCACCCACTATCATGAACTGAATGAAATGACGGTGAATTTCGAGCGGGTAAAAAACTTCCATGTTTCCATTCAGGAGAACAAAGGGAATATCATCTTTTTAAGAAAGCTTGTGCCCGGCGGAAGCGAGCATAGTTTCGGGATCCACGTGGCAAAGCTGGCGGGAATGCCGGTTAAAGTAGTCAACCGGGCCAATGAAATCCTGAAAACCCTGGAAGCCAGCCGTACCCAAAGCGGAGGAGCTTCTGAAAAAATCAAACGGGTAACGGAAGAAAACCTGCAGCTGTCTTTTTTTCAGCTCGATGATCCCGTACTGGAAAACATCAGGGAAGAGCTGACAAAAATCGATATCAATACCTTGACGCCGATTGAAGCTTTAATGAAACTGAATTCAATTAAAAAAATGATTGGAGGATAAAAAGATTCAGCATCACAGTCCAATGATGTAGGTTGAGAATCGCCTGTATGAAATTATTCTTCAATAGGAGATCGGAAAAATCATAAAAAAGTCCGTTATCACGGGTTGTGAGACGGACTTTTAATTAATTATACTTTTTCAATGTCAGAGGAAAAGAATAAAGATAACGTACCGGCTGACCGTTGACCATAGCAGGTTTCCACTTGACGAAAAGCCTTCTGACGGCAACTTCGGCAGCATGGGAATGTTTGGGATCACTTCCCAGCGCCGTTACGTACCGTACATACCCCGTTTTTTCCACGATAAAATAAACCCGGGTATCGATTTTCTTGGATTTTACGTCGATAACGTCCATCTTGTCGGCAAATTCCTTTTTGAAGTTTTCCATTCCGCCGGGGAATTCCGCCGGTGTATCGGCTTTCATCACCGCGTCATCCAGCTTCATTTTCGTTTTAAGGACCGCATAGTCCGGAAGTTCTTTAACAGAAGTGTATTGCTGAGCCTGTGCAAAAAAGGAAATGCTTAAAAATAAGCCTGCAAAAATTAGGAGTTTCTTCATATCTGCAAAAATAAATATTTTTAAAGCAGCAAAAATAAAGCCGGATTTTTATAATGCTTTTTTAAGTTATTTTCTTATTTCTTTCTCAGTATCTGGTATATAGCTAAGTTTGTAACAACAAAAAATACCCTTTCCCAAGTGAGAAAACCTGCTTTCCGGTTCCATTATCAATATTTCCTGGCTACTATTCTTATCTTTCTTACGGAAGTTTTAATAGCAACCGTCCTCAAAGATATTTTCTTTGTCAGGGCTTACTTAGGCGATGTAATCGTTGTAATGCTGCTCTATACCCTCATTAAGAGCTTTTTCAGCATCCGGCATGATGCAGGACTGATTTTCGGAATTCTTATTTTTTCTTTTCTGGTAGAGTTTGCACAGTATTTCAACATTGCAGAAAAGCTCGGTTTCCGGCCGGGAAGCATCATGTATATTATGATCGGAAATTCGTTCTCCCGGATCGATCTGCTCTGCTATGCCATCGGATGTTTTATGCTTTTGTTCTTTGTGAAATTTGCCGGAAAGCAAGACAGGTAAACACAGAATTACCGCCCGAAGCTGTCATATTTATCCTCTGCATATTTAATGAAGCGGTTCAGTAAGGCCACATTCTCCTTTTCCAGAGGCGTCAGCTCTTTATCGACATTATTGGAAACGGGGATATACCAATCGGTCTGTTCAAAGAAATTCCGGTAAGTCTGCTTTTTAAATGCATAGCCATGTCTCGCAAAGACGGCATTTTTAATGATTTCCAGATCCAGCTTCCTGAGGTTTTTAAGATCTTTCTCCGTGAGTTTCTGTCTGGAAGCATTGATTTTAAATACGGCACCGGAAGCAATCCTGTTCTTGGAAGCCATATACGTTTCGGTTTTTCCGGTTTCTTCATCGGTATACTTTTCTGCGAAATCCTTAGGGTTTTCCCAATCAATGAGGTCGCTGTTTTCGCTCAGCATAAAGTTCGGGTTGTAAACGAATTCTTTTTTGGCCAGCTTCAGGGTTTTGTACGGTGCTTTTACAGCTGATGCCTTGAAGGCACTCCATTTTCCGGTAAGGCTGTCTTTCTCGAGTCTGACTTCAAATCTTCCGTCGCTTTTATCATTACCCGGTTCGTCCAGGATAAAAGATTTCGTGGTTTCATTGAAAACGCCGCGGAAAGGACGCTGGTTGCCATTGACGATGCTTTGCCCGTAAACGCTGTCTTTGGTAATCCTATTGATTTTCAGGGAAAGCTTCTTGTAAACATCACCTTCATATTCTTCGCCGGTCTCCGGGGTGATCATTTCTTTTCCGGCAAAGTCGCCCATATAAATGCCATAGTATTCTTTATGGACTTCCGGAGCAACAACACTGTCTTTTTTAACGGAAACTTTATTTTGGACCAAGCCGGTTTCTTCTGTTTCTTTTTTACAGCCCGCTAAAGCAAGAATAAGCAGGAATAACGTAGGGAATTTTAAATTTTTCATGGGTGATCTGATGTGATTTTAATGGAATTAAAGATCGTGAAATAATGGAAATGAAAAAAGGCTACAGGTATTTTTTTGCAATTAAATATTCAACCAGCAGGATATTCGGGATCCACCCGAGCCAGGCGATGATCCGGTAGACTTCCATCGGACCCGGATGGAAAATGGAGACCAGTATTACTTTCCACATTCTCAGGGTAATGGCGGATAAGGTAAAGGCAAAGCTCCGCCACATCCATTGTTTGTGGGCATTAAATTTTTTCTGCCGGGCCAGGCTATACGCTTTGAAAGTCGAAAACCACCACAAACCGCCCAAAAGGACAAATGAAACTTTGGAATATAACCCGCCATTGGCAAAGATTCCCATATAGATCCCGGAAGGTGCAGCTAAGATCAGGATCAGGAAAATATTAATCTTCCCTGAATTCCGGTGAAATTTTTTTATCCCGAAATCTTTTCTGAGAATGGCTGAAAATCCGCTGAGCAATACGAAAATGCTGGTATAGACATGGGTATAGAAGAAATAAAGGTATTCCGGCCGTTCCGCAACTTCCGTCTGCTTGATCATCAGGAAACTGACCTCTTTTTTTACCGGAATATATTCCAGTGTAATTTCAAGCATCAGCCAAAAGAAATACCCGAACCCCAGAATTAAGAGGAGCTTTATGAGGTTTAATGTATTTCTTTTAATTGAAAGCATGGAACTTTAAACACAAATTTCGCAAATTTTCTCAACTAATATTCACAAATGATAAATATTCGTTTAAACTATTCGTATTTAGATTACCTTAATCTTAGGTTTTAAAATGAAATTTTAAATACCAATATTATAAATCTTTGCAAATAAATGGTGTTATTCGTGAAAATACTTGTGCCATTTGTGTTTAAATTATACCAATTGATAATATTCTTGTAAGTTATATTAAGCATTCACATTGAGATCCTGCGCGATCAGCCAGCCTTCGCTCCAGCAGGCCTGGAAATTAAATCCTCCGGTTACCGCATCGATATTCAGCACTTCTCCGGCGATGTAGAAATTCGGTAAGATCTTGGAAGCCATGTTTTTAAAGTTGATTTCCTTTAAATCGACTCCTCCGGCGGTGACGAATTCATCTTTAAATGTCGATTTTCCGGTCACCTGGAATCTCTTCCGGCATAAGTTTCCGATGATGGCCTGCATTTCTCTTCCGGAGAGATTCGCCACCTGCTTGTTGAGGTCTATTTTGGAGACTTCCAGGATCCGCTGCCAGAAACGGTTGGTGATTTCAAAAATTTTCGACTGCCCGACGGTCTTCTTCGGATTCGACTGCCTGAATTGCTGGAACCGCTCTTCCGCATCCTCAGGATCTGTGGAAATGAAATTCACTTCAATTTCAAAATGGTACTTCACCTTTGCCAGGGTGATTGCTTCCCAGGCGGAGATTTTCAGGATCGCCGGCCCCGAAAGTCCCCAGTGGGTAATCAGCAAGGGCCCGGTTTCTTCAGTTTTAAGTTTCGGAATAGAAGTTTCCGCCATTTCGAAGCTCGTTCCGGCAAGGTCTTTCAGCAATTCATCTTTGATGTTGAAGGTAAAAAGGGAAGGGACCAGATCCACAATTTGATGTCCCAGGTTTTCAATCATTTTCAGGGATTTCGGCGAACTTCCGGTTGTATAAACCACCACATCAGCTTCAAAATCCCCAAGGCTTGTTCTTACTAAATATTTTCCGTCAAGCTTTTCGATTTCCTTTACGGAACATTTGGTTTTTACCTCCACCTTTTTTCTTTTGGTTTCATCCAGCATGGCGTTGATGATGCTCTGTGAAGAATTGCTTTCCGGAAAAACACGGTTGTCGTTTTCTATTTTTAGAGCCACCTTCCGCTGATCAAACCAGTCCATGGTGTCTCCCGGCTGGAATTTGGTAAAAACACTGAGCAGTTCCTTGTTTCCGCGAGGGTAAAACTGCACCAGTTCCCGGGGATCAAAGCAGGCGTGGGTGACGTTGCACCTGCCGCCGCCTGAAACCTTTACTTTCTGCAGGACATCCGAATTCTGCTCAAGAATAGTGATCTTGTATTTTGTTTCGTCCAGGTTGGCCGCACAGAAAAATCCGGCAGCACCGCCTCCGATAATGATGATTCGTTTCATAGTTCGTTAATCTTATGCTCAAGATTATTTTTGCAAAACTACAATTTTTATAAACCATCTTATTTAAGTAATTTTGGAGAATGTAATTTTCCGGTTATAGCCGGGAAATTATGAACCACAAAAGTCCCAAAAGCTTTTTGTAAACACATGAGGCACATTAGAGTTTATTCTTCTGGTGGCTGAGCGGAGTCGAAGCCCGCATATTTTAGATCAAAGAAGAAGAAAATCAAAGATTTTCAAAAACTAATGCTCAACGTATTGCCAAAAGACGACTAAAGCTTGATAACATTTGTGGTAAATTATAAGTTCATATTTAAAACAAAATTAAATGATATTCTACCATACCTTCGAAGTGCGCTGGAGCGATCTGGATGCCAATAAGCATCTGGCCAATTCATCTTATGTGCAGTACTGTGCCCAGTCGAGAATGGCTTTTATGACCAAAGAAAAAATGGGGGTTACCCAGCTCAGCCGATGGGGCATCGGGCCGGTGATCCTGCACGAAAGATATTCGTTTTTTAAAGAAATCTATGCCGATCAGACGGTGATCGTAAGCCTGGAAATCGATGGATGTGCAGAGGATTCCTCGATCTACCGTTTTGTCCATAAGTTTTATACACCCGACGGCGAACACTGTGCAACAGCAGAAGCTACCGGTGTATGGATCGACATGATGCTCAGAAAAATGACGACCCCGCCGGATGATGTGGTGGAAGCCATGAACAAATACAAATCTCCTGAAACGGCAGTGCTGACCCGGGAAGATTTCAAAAACCTGCCGTTCCGCCCGGAAAATATTGATCCGGCAGTGTTTACGGTTTAAGGTTTTTGGTTTAAAGTTTAAAATTACCCACTACTTATTACTCATTATTTATAAATAGAAGATATGTTTGAAGATAAAAATCCTGAACTGACACCGATTTCCAAACTGGGAGAATTCGGACTGATCAAGCACCTGACCCAGTTTTTTCCTCTGGCCAATGATTCGTCGGAACTTGGGGTAGGAGATGATGCAGCGGTGATTAATCCTGAAGGGAAAAAAGTAGTGCTTACGACCGATGTGCTGGCGGAAGGCGTGCATTTCAATCTCGGATACGTTCCGTTGAAGCATTTGGGGTACAAAGCGGTGGTGGTCAACCTTAGCGATATTGCCGCGATGAATGCCACCCCTAGCCAGATCCTGGTTTCCCTGGCGGTATCCAACCGTTTTCCGGTAGAAGCGCTTGAAGAAATCTATTCCGGAATACAGGCGGCGTGCGGAAGGTATAAAGTCGACTTAATTGGCGGAGATACAACGAGTTCCAATGCCGGTCTGGTGATGAGCATTACGGCTGTAGGAATTGAAAATGAAGATAATATTGTTAAAAGAAGCACTGCAAAACCGAATGACCTGCTGGTCGTTACCGGTGATCTTGGGGGTGCTTACATGGGACTTCAGATCCTGGAAAGAGAACATGCGGTGTTCCTGGCCGACCCGAATATGCAGCCGGAAATGGAAGGCTACGATTATATCCTGGAAAGACAGCTTAAACCGGAAGCCAGAACGGATGTAAAAGGCATCCTGGAACAGCTTGATATCAAACCGACTTCCATGATCGATGTTTCGGATGGTCTGGCTTCGGAAATCCTTCATCTTTCGGACCAGTCGGAGGTAGGTTTCAGGCTGTATGAAGAGAAAATCCCGATGGATAACCTCACGATCACTACCGCGGATGAATTTAATTTGAACCCGGTGATGTCTGCTTTAAGCGGAGGTGAAGACTACGAGCTTCTGTTTACCATTTCCCCGAATGATTTCGATAAGATTAAAAACCATCCGGACTTTACCATCATCGGCCATGCCGTTGCCAAAGAAGACGGCAACTTTATGGTGGCAAGAGGTTCCAACCAATTGGTGGCATTAACGGCACAGGGCTGGGATGCTTTTTTAGGAAATCAGCAAGGTTAATAGAATAATCAATTTTAAAATAATAAACCACTGCTTTTGTAGTGGTTTTTACTTAATTGCAAAAATAATTAATGAACAGGCCCATAAAAATTATAATAAATGGTGTTGATGTACTTCCTTATGTCTTTATAATATTAATTATAGGAGGTTATATTGTGCTTTTATTAGCAGACAAAGGTTTCATTCCTCTAAAACGAACGGAAACAATGATGGTGATTTATTGTAGCTTTTACTTATTACCGGTTTTTAATTATTTTAAAATAATTCATCCTCCGAAAGGAATTAGTTTTGATGATTTAATTTCTACTGCAGATATCAGAACACCAAGTTTTAGTTATAAAGGCATAGTAAGTAGTGTAAAAACAATCAGTTATGTTAAGTTTTATTTTTCCGAAGATACTGCTTACCTATATATGCGAAGTATGATCAAAATTTATGAGGGTCCTATTTCTATCAAATCTTTAAAAAATAGTCAAGCAGGAAATTTTCACATTACCAACTTTACAAAAATCAATAATACTGAGATAAAATTTGGGGTAGAATCTCTTACCGGTACAACCTCTTATCATGTTTCAATGAATAATATTTCAGAAAAGGACCTTTTGCTGTTAAAAGAAAATTTTGGTAAAATGGGATATGAATTGAATGAAATTAATAATACTAAAAAGGTTTTATAAACAGCTAAAAACAAAAAATCCAACTTGGTTAAGTTGGATTTTTAATATTTAATTGAGGCTTTTTAAGCTTTGGCAATATTCAGAATCACCTCCATGGCTTTCTCCATGCTTTCGAGGGCTACATACTCATAAGGTCCGTGGAAGTTGATCCCGCCGGCGAAAATATTCGGGCAGGGCAGTCCCATGTAGGAGAGCTGGGCGCCGTCGGTTCCTCCGCGGATAGCTTTGATCTTCGGTTCGATTCCCGCTTCTTTCATCGCTTTGGCTGCAAGATCCACGATGTGCATTTTGCCTTCGAACTGCTGTTTCATATTCCGGTACTGCTCTTTAATTTCAATTTCAGCAGTCCCTTCCCCGTGCTTCTGATTGAATTCGGCAATCTTTTCTTCCATGAATTTCTTCCTGGCTTCAAATTGAGCGGCATCATGGTCACGGATGATGTATTGCAGTTTCGCTTCGGAAATATCGGCGTTCAGGTCCATCAGATGATAGAACCCGTCAAATCCTTTCGTCGTGGCCGGGGTTTCGCTGGCCGGAAGCATCTGGACAAATTCGGAAGCCAGCAAGGCGGCATTTACCATTTTTCCGTAGGCATATCCCGGATGAACGCTCAGTCCGTGGATTTTTACCACAGCGCCTGCCGCGTTGAAGTTTTCATATTCCAGTTCGCCGACTTCGCCGCCGTCCATGGTATAGGCAAATTCTGCCCCGAATTTTGCCACATCAAATTTGTGGGCCCCTCTTCCGATTTCTTCATCCGGCGTAAAGCCTACGGCAATTCTTCCGTGTTTGATCTCAGGGTGAGCCATAAGGTATTCCGCTGCCGTAACGATTTCCGCACAGCCGGCTTTATCGTCAGCTCCCAGGAGGGTATTTCCGTCGGTAGTAATCAATGTCTGGCCGATGTATTTTTTTAAGCTTTCAAACTTGGATGGTGATAACGTGAATCCCGTGGTCCGGTTCAGGACCAGGTCATTTCCGTCATAATTTTCCCAAACCTGCGGCTTTACGTTTTCCCCGCTGAAATCCGGCGACGTATCGTAATGGGAAATAAATCCGATAGTCGGCTGGTTGTCATTGTCAAGGTTGGAAGGGACATAGCCCATAATATAACCGTTATCATCAATCGATACATTTTCAAGGCCGATCGTTCTCAGTTCTTCCGTAATGTACCGGGCGATATCCCACTGCCTTTCGGTAGACGGAGTGGTTTCGCTTTCGGCATCACTGGTTGAATATATTTTTACATAATTCAGAAAACGGTTCAGCAGCTTTTCTTTCCACAAAGGGTTGAATTCTATTGCGCTCATTATTGGTATAAATTTCCCGTAAAGTTAGCAAATTTGAGGCTCAGAATCTCTTATTTGTACTTCAGAATAAGATGTTGAAGCCGGGTATTTGGTGTAAGTAGTTGAAATTCAATTTTGTATAATGGTTGATGATATCTTTCCGGAACTTGTTTAGTTTTATTATATTTGAGAAAATCTAAAAGTAAAACATGTTTCTTACTGAATGTCCGCGTGATGCAATGCAGGGGTGGGGAGAATTTATCCCGACTGATCAAAAAATAGATTATATCAATTCTCTGATGGATGTGGGATTCGATGTTCTGGATTGCCTGAGCTTCGTTTCTCCGAAAGCCATTCCGCAGATGGCCGATTCTGCGGAAGTGGCTGAGAATATCGACAAGTCCCGTTCCAATACCAAGGTTTCCGCAATTGTTGCCAATTACCGGGGCGCAGAGAAAGCCCTGAAACACCAGTCGGTAGATATCATCGGTTTTCCGTTTTCCATTTCCGAGACTTTCCAGCACCGGAATACCAATAAAAGCCAGGAAGAAGCTTTTAATGAAATCATCAGGATGCTGGAGCTGGTAGACAAGGAAAACAGGCAGCTGAATATATATTTCTCAATGGCCTTCGGAAACCCTTACGGTGAAATGTGGAAATGGGAAGAGGTGGATTTCTGGGCGCAACGGTTTTCAGAAATAGGAGTTAAAGACATCTTATTATCTGATACAACGGGAGTTGCAACGCCGGAATCCATCTCGCTGCTGTTTGAGAAGATTCCTTCAAAATATCCCGGGATCAATTTCGGGGCGCATTTCCATAACCGCTATGAAGATTCTTATTCTAAATTAAAAGCGGCCTATGATCAGGGCTGTAAGAGATTCGACAGTGCGATTAAAGGAATAGGAGGATGCCCGATGGCGAAAGACGACCTCGTGGGCAATATGCCGACGGAACAGGTAATTAATTTCATGAGTGTAGAGAAGGCTGATCATAAGCTGAATCTCCTGAATTTCGAAAGCTCGTACAATAAAGCAAAGGATATTTTTCATTTTTAAACAAAATTTTTCCTAGCTTTAATTAAAATTAAATAAAATGACTTCAAAAATCACATATATCGGCGATTTAAGATGTTCGGCAGAGCACTTACAATCCGGAACGGTTATCGAAAGCGATGCGCCGACGGATAACCACGGGAAAGGTGAAAAGTTTTCTCCCACGGATCTCTGTGCCACTTCTTTAGCCGAATGCGCACTAACCACCATTGCGATTTTAGGGAAAGAAAAAAACATCAATATCGATGGGGCATACTGCAATCTTCAGAAAATCATGAAAGGTGAGCCGAGGAGAATCGGTGAAATTGTCTGCAATTTTATTTTTCCGGATTCCTATTCCGATAAAGAAAAAGCTTTTATCGAGCAGACGGCCCATAATTGTCCGGTGGCGAAAAGCCTTCATCCGGAATTGGTACAGACGATGATTTTCATCTACCGGTAAAAATTAAGACGGAGGAATTTTCTGCGGATTTCTATTGTAAAAATGAGAATGCCATCCATCGTATCATCTTCCGAATGTGGCAAAGAGCAGAAGAAAAATAGTAAATGAACCTAATAATAAAGGCTGCCAAACTTGGCAGCCTTATTTATCTTTAGTACGGTTTAAAGCATTCCAAGCTCGAACTTGGCTTCTTCGCTCATCATGTCTTTGTGCCAGCTCGGCTCAAAAGTGAGTTCCAGATCCACGCTTTTTACATTTTCCACTTCAGCTACCTTGTCCTTTACTTCCTGAGGAAGGGTTTCTGCAACAGGGCAGTTGGGGGTCGTGAGGGTCATAATGATTTTAACGTCTGCTTCATCGGAAATCTGAACATCATAAACCAATCCCAATTCGTAAATATCCACCGGAATTTCTGGGTCATAAACGGTTTTCAGGACACCGATGATTTCCTCACCGATATCAGCAACCTGATCGTCTGTAAATTTCATTTTTTAATCTAAATTGATGTACCTTTTCAACAAATCTTCCTGACGCATGCGCCGGAAAACATTTGCCAAAGTTAATACATCTTTTTCACAATAGTCCACAATTCTTTGCAAGTCTTTCTCTATGTAGTAAATTGATGAAACCATTGAGCCGTCGATGTCGTCCTTCGGGGTCGGAATTCCAAAAACATGGGCCAGCAGTTCCAGGGAGACAAAACTTTTATAATCCCCGAACTTCCAGAGTTCCATGGTATCGATGTGCTGGATTTCCCAGGGCTTTTTCCCGAACATCTGAAATGGGGTTGGCGGCATCATCCCGTTGATCAGGTATCTTCTGGCGATCCACGGAAAATCGAATTCCTTCCCGTTGTGTGCACAGAGGATCACTTCGCGGAGCCTCTGGCTGTTGAAGATTTCGCCGAATTCCAGCAACAGCTTCTTTTCGTCGTCTCCGGCAAAGCTTTTGATCTTCAGGGTGTCGTTTTTTTCCAGCATGCCGATGGTGATGCAGATAATTTTACCGAATTCCGCCATAATTCCGGCTCTTTCTTCATAGAATTCTCCTGCTGTTACTTCGTCTTTTCTTTGAAAGCGGGTCTTCTTATCCCACAGCATCTTTTCCGCCTCAGACAGTTCTTCCCATAAGCCAAAGCCGGGAATGGTTTCAATATCAAGGAATAAGACTTTTTCTAAAGGAATTTTATGTATCATTTTGTGTTGTGTTTAGCCGACCTGCATTCCGTCTTCTGTAGGTAAGGATGTTGTTAAAAGCGTAACGTCTTTCTTGTCCTCGCCGTACACTCCGAGCACCAGGCATTCGCTGAAAAAATTCGCAATCTGCTTTTTTGGAAAATTCACGACCGCAAGCACCTGCTGCCCGATCAGTTCTTCTTTCTGGTAGAGTGAGGTGATCTGTGCAGAAGACTTTCTAATGCCCAGCGACCCAAAGTCTATTTCCAGCTGGTAAGACGGATTTCTTGCTTTCTCAAAGTCGCTGGCGGAAATAATCGTTCCGCAGCGGATATCTATTTTTTCAAAATCGTTCCAGGTAATTTCCGGTTTTATGTTCATCTTAACAGGTGGTTTGGTATTTGGTTTTCAGATCTGATTTAAATGAGGCTTTATGCCATCCGTCATTAAAAGGTGCGGCCTGCCAGATTCATCAGGAATATGCCTTTAACAAATGTATTAAAAATCTGGAAAAGCTGTTACTATCCTGAAACCGCCTGTGATTTATTCTTTATCAATTCTATTTTTTAATCCACCACTGGCTGTCTTTCCGGTCGGAACGTTTTACACCGTTGTTCAATGTATAGGCAAAGCCTACTCCAAGTGTCTGTTTGAGCTGGGTCTTCTGGATCTGGTTGTGGTCATACATTAAATCCACCGTAATGTTGGAGGAAATGAATTTATTAACTTTCAGATTAAGAACCATTCCATAGGCCAGGACCAGCCTTTCCGGATGATCCAGATAATTGGAGAAAACAGAGGCGGTATTGGTCACATTGATGTTTTCCATCAGTTTTACTTTATAATAAGCGGTTCCCAGGAAACCGTACTGAAGAATAGAAGAATCTCCATCGGCTTTTAAGCCATAAGTACCTGCCAGCTGCAGGTCTTTGTCCAGAACAAAAGCCCATCGGGCATTGCTGGGGCGAAGCGTTACATTGATGTTGTCATTCGGACGGTAGGTGATCCCCATCCCGACGTTAAGATAGCCGGGCGCCATAAAGTTGGATATCTTTTTTGCATCGGGATTATTGCCGTCTTCATATCCGGCAGAAAACTGGGAAATCAATCCGGCACCTACCGAAAGGTACCAGCCTTTGGAAAATTTCCTGCCGTAGTTGGTGGAAACGTTAATTACATCCTGGGTTTTCCGGACGCCGACTCCTTTCGTATCATTCTGTCCGTAATTCAGGAGGATGATATTTTCCCAGAGGTCTTTGTCTTTTTCATAGGTAAGGTTATAATCCAGTGCGGCAAGCCATCCTACATTGTTGGCACCTCCGCCCACCCAGTTGGAGAATGCTGCCTGATTGATCATGACGGATTGTTTTCCGACCACCGACCAGTGCTTTACGGTATCTTTCACAACAGCTGCTGTATCAATAATTACGACCTGTGCACCGGCAAAAATACCGAGACCTAATGAGAGCATCAATAAAAACTTCTTCATGACTTCACAATTTTATTTTAAAAAATGATGTACAAAAATATTAAATATAAATTTGACCGTCCGTGAATTAAGCAATTGCCGGCAGACCGGTTCTGTATTTTAATGTTTTTTTAAGGTGGCTTACTGCTGTAAATGGCAGGATAAAAGGCTGGATTTCCGGAAAGTGGGCGAAATGCTTACTTTTTGGCTGAAATATATCTGCTGCGGGATCATTCGTCGACAAATTTTCCGAAATTTATCATTGGCTTTTCATTTGACATAGAACCTGTATGTTTAAAAACAATGTAATTTCCAAAAGGGCTGTTATCAACCCGTTGCTGATGCTTTCGGCCATGTGGCTGGGCTATTTCTTACAGTTGCACGGCTTTTTTGCAAGTTGCTTCGGAGCGATTATTCCTTTATTGCCGGAGGGCCTTTTGGGAATTATTACGTCTCCGCTTCTACACGGAAGCCTGGACCACATCATCGGCAATTCGATTCCTATGGTGGTGCTGATGTTCCTGCTGTACGAATTTTATCCGCTGGTCGCCAATAAAGTTTTTGTTATCGGCTGGCTGGCGACGGGGCTTCTGGTATGGCTCCTTCCGCCGATCGATATTATGACGGGTGATTATCTTTATACGTGTACCATCGGAGCAAGCGGGGTAGTCTATGTGCTGGCCTTTTTTCTTTTTTTCAGCGGGGTTTTTAAATGGAATGTAAAACTGCTGACGATTTCCCTACTGGTGGTGCTGTATTATGGAAGCCTCATTTGGGGCATGCTGCCTGAGGAACTGTTCTCCAACCTTCAGGAACCAAGCAGGATTTCCTGGCAGGCACACCTTGCCGGGGCCATTGTAGGGATGATCCTTGCCTTTATGTTCAAGAAGGTAGGGGAGAGGAAAAGAAAATACATCTGGGAATTTCCAAACTATTACAGTGAAAAAGACGATAAGCTATGGCAGGAATACAAGGAAAACCATCCTGAAGACTTTCTGGAGCTGCCTTATAAAAAGAAAGACGACATCTGGGACCGGCTGGATGAGCTGAGACGAAAATAATTATTGACGTAAACCCGAAGTAGAATTCGGATGAAAAGGCGGGAAGAGAGATACCGGATGCCGGAAATTTCTTCTGTGAAAAACAGGACCAAAGTTTCTGATGATCAAACTGTATTTTTGATCATTCTACCAAAAGTCATTCTATCTAGAATCCTGAATAAAACCGCCTTAATTATATTTTAATTAAATAAGAGACTGTATATAAATTGAAAACAATTAAATTGGTATTATCTTAAAGTCCTGAAAGGACGGCTTATTACAGGATAGGATAAGATCCTATCGGAAGTATGAATCATTGATTTATCCTACGAAGAATCTTTTGAATTTATTAAATATTTGATTGTAAGTTGAATATAGGCGAATTCAAGTTAATTTTAATAGCGACTGCATTCTATTTAATTTAAAACAAATATTTTAAAACCAGTACTAGAATAAAATTAGAGCATATCCCTATTTAAAGCTGGACAGATTTTAAAAATTTTTCTACATTTGTAAAAAACAGCACAAATGTATTCTGAAGAGCACCTTTATTCCATTGCGTTGCGCGAATCCAGCCTGATCGGCGATATCAATTTCCATAAGCTTGTGCGTACTTTCGGGAGTGCAAAGGCGGCATGGGAAAATGCGAGGAAAGAATACAGAAAACTTGACGGATTCGGCAAAAAAATGATTTCCGATATTGAAAATCCCGAGCACCTGAAATTTGCAGAACGGGAGCTGAAATTCTGCGAAACCCATCAGATCAGAATCAATGTAAGGCATCTCGACGGCCTTCCTGCTTTACTGAAGGAGTGTGATGATGCGCCGGCGATTTTATATCAAAAAGGAGACCTGGATCACTTCCTACAGAAAATAAGCATCGTCGGAACCCGGAATATCACCGCTTACGGAAAACAGTTCATCCACGATTTTTTTGAAGAAACGAAATCCTGCCCCTTTATATCGGTAAGCGGTCTGGCCTTGGGGGTGGATAAGGAAGTACATGAGCAGTCTCTTCATCATCATATCCCCACTGTAGGGGTTTTGGCCCATGGATTTCATACGCTCTATCCCTCTAAAAATAAAAAGCTTGCTGAAAAAATCCTGGAAGAAGGCGGTTCATTACTGACGGAGTTCAATTCATCCAGAAAGCCGGACCGCGAAAATTTCATCCAGCGGAACCGGATCGTGGCAGGAATTTCCCCGGCAACCATCGTGGTGGAAACGGCATTTGGCGGAGGTTCCGTCAGTACGGCTACTTATGCCAATGTGTACAACCGCGAAGTCTATGCCCTGCCCGGGAAAATTACCGATAAACAGAGCCAGGGATGCAATCATCTTATTTTTCAGCATAAGGCTTCGGCCATTTCTACCGTAAAAGACCTTGTGAATGAGCTTGGACTGAACAGGCCCAAGACAAAAACGGAAGAACTTTTTCCATACAGTGAAATTACCATTCAATTTACCGGAAATCAAAAAGCCGTCTTTGATGCCATTTTCGAAAATCCCCATATTACCTTGGATGACCTCGCGGATAAAATCAACCTTTCTTCGCATAAGATTTTGCCGGTAATTCTGGAATTGGAACTTTTGGGGAAAGTAAAATCGTTTTCAGGGAGACAATTTCTGGCAATCTGATATTTAATGATTTCTTAATATTGCATCAGATCACACCTAACATTTAATTTTTAATAATAATTGTATTGATGTTATTGATTTAATAATATTTCGGGACATTATTATTCAATTTTTAACAATGTTTAAATAAGGTATTGCGAATTTTGAAAAAAAAATTAAATTTGTTGACAATAATATTCAACCCAACTATATGGAACAATATAATATTGACCAGAAAATTCAAGAATTTATAGCTAAAATTGAGGCGAAAAATCCTAACGAGCCGGAATTTTTACAGGCGGTAAAAGAAGTTGCCGTTACGGTAATCCCGTTCATCATGACGAAGAAGGAATACACGGGCATGAAGCTTCTGGAAAGAATGGCGGAAGCTGAAAGAATTATCATCTTCAGAGTTCCATGGGTTGACGATAAAGGAGAAATCCAGGTAAACAGGGGATTCAGAATCCAGATGAACTCTGCAATCGGTCCATACAAGGGGGGAATCCGTTTCCATCCTACGGTAAACCTTTCCGTTCTTAAATTCCTGGCTTTCGAGCAGGTGTTTAAAAACTCGCTTACCACACTTCCGATGGGCGGAGGAAAAGGAGGTTCCGATTTTGATCCGCAAGGAAAATCCGATATGGAAGTGATGCGTTTCTGCCAGGCATTCATGACCGAACTTTGCAAGCACATCGGTCCTGAGACCGACGTTCCTGCAGGAGACATCGGGGTAGGTGCCAGAGAAATCGGGTATTTATTCGGACAGTACAAGAAAATCAGAAACGAATTCACGGGTGTTCTTACCGGAAAAGGCCTTGCTTACGGAGGATCCCTGATCCGTCCTGAAGCTACGGGGTACGGAGTGGTATACTTCGCGGAGCAGATGCTGAAAACCATCGGGCAGACCTTCAAAGATAAAGTGGTAACGGTTTCAGGGTTCGGAAACGTAGCCTGGGGGGTGATCAAGAAAGTAAACGAATTGGGCGGAAAAGTGGTAACGCTTTCCGGGCCGGACGGATACGTTTATGATAAAGACGGAATCGACGGAGAAAAAATCGATTATCTGTTAGAGCTGAGAGCTTCAGGAAACAACAGGGCAGAAGATTATGTGAAGAAGTATCCAGGTGCTGAATTCTTTGCCGGAAAACGTCCCTGGGAAGTGAAGTGTGATGTAGCCATCCCTTCTGCCACCCAAAACGAGCTGGATCTTGAAGACGCCAGATTATTGGTGGAAAACGGTTGTGTCTGTGTAACGGAAGCAGCCAACATGCCTTCTACGCTGGATGCCATCAACTATTTCCTGGATAACAAAGTACTGTTCTCTCCGGGTAAAGCTTCCAATGCCGGAGGGGTAGCCACTTCAGGACTGGAAATGACGCAAAACTCCATCCGTCTGAACTGGACTTCCGAAGAAGTGGACGCCAGACTGAAAGAAATCATGATCGGAATCCACAAAGCCTGCCGAGACTACGGAAAAGAGGAAGACGGCTATGTAAATTATGTTAAAGGCGCCAACATCGCCGGCTTCGTAAAAGTAGCAGAAGCCATGCTTGCTCAGGGAGTGGTATAAAATATAAAGGTTGGGAAAATTCCCGGCCTTTTTTCATATAACCTGTTCCCGGGGTTTATAAATGGGATAAAAGTAAAAAAGTGAAAGGAGAAAGCGTTGAATCAGTTCAACGCTTTTTTTTATGGGCTATAATGCGAATTTAATAAGCTAAAAAACAGGACAAAAAAAATCCTGAAAAAATTTCAGGATCCGGTATTTTGCTTATCGATTATTTTTCTTTTTCATTTTCCGATCGGTTTTCATACCGTCTTTGTTTTTCCAGCTGGCCGTGTCGGTTTTCGATTTATCCCAATCATGGTTGGTTGTTCCGTTGGTGGTATTCATCCCGTTGGAATTGTTCATAGTCCCGGTTCCCATATTCCCATTGTTCCGGGTCGTATCACGGGTCGTGTCCATTCTTTTCTGTGGAGTGGTCTGTGCAGAGGCGGTAATGGTACCGAAAGCTACGAAAGCTGCTGCTAAAATTAAATTTTTCATAAAAGTACTGTTTAAATTTGGTGATATGAGGTTATGTGCAACTATCGTACAAAGTGGTAGGTGTAAATTATCTTTTAACTTGATTTATAACTAATTATGATAAATTACATTTTGGGTATCATAAAAAAATTCCGGAATGCTGGATTCCGGAATTCATTTCTGATTGTTTTGAATTTAAATATTTACTGCGACTTTTTCTTTCTGGTTTTCTTCTCTTCTATAATAGTTGCGGATTTGGTGGTATCTGCTGCGATGTCTGCATTAACATCGGTTGTAGCCTTGGTATTGCTCGGATTATCAGCTGCGGTAGCCTCGACATTTTCCGTGGCTCCGGTATTCCCGTTAGGAACGGCCTGCGAAGAAGTCGTACCTAAATTGGAATTGGTCCGGGAATTCTGTTGCAGTTGGCCGCCCTGCAGGTTTGTTGAATTCCGGGTCTGGTTTTGCATAGTGTTCATAGTGTTCCCTGTCTGAGCCGATAAAGTTCCGGCAATGGCCAATGCAGTGGTTAAAACTAACTTTTTCATGATGTAATATTTTAAATGGTTGTTTGAATAAAACGCTTCCATTTTACGGAATATTATATCTGAAACTTTTATTTAACGGACTTTATTATTACTTAAGACCTTTTTAGAATTACAGTCTACTTTGCCAAATTCTTCATAATTCTTTCAACAAACTCATAAGCAGCAGGACAGATGACGGTGTTTTTGATCATCAGGTCATTAATCTGGTAAATTTTCTTCCGGTCGGTATGGGGATATTCCCTGCATGCTTTCGGGCGTACGTCGTAGATCGAACAGGTATTGTCTTCATTAAGGAAAAAGCACGGAAGGTTCTGCAAAACTTTATCATGGTCTTCATCCACCCGGAGGAATTTGGCTTCAAAATCGGCCGGTTTCATCCGGAGGTGTCTGGCAATCCGTTCAATATCTTTTTCGGTATAAAGTGGTCCTGTTGTTTTGCAGCAATTCGCGCACTGCAGGCAGTCGATGCGCTCAAAAACATCTTCGTGGGTTTCCTGGACTGTATAATCGAGGTTTTTAGGCGGCTTCTTTTTCAGTCCGTCGAGAAATTTTTTATGCTCTTTCTGTTTTTGTAAAGCCTGCTTTTTATAGAATTCCGGATCCATTTATTGTTGTTCTTCCTTAGATGCAGGAAGGTCTGCTTTTTTATAATCGTTAATTTTATCCAGATCCAGAACCGTGGAAAGATTCTGTTTATCCGGATAATACATCGGTTCAAACCGTGCACCATAGACAATTTCCCGGGTTACATATGATGCCCGTTGTACCACTGTATTTGAAAACACTTCGTCAAAGGCACGGAGATGAACGATGATTTCAATATCCGTATTTTTAAAGTCGTCTTCCGAAAACCCGTAAAACGGAGATTCTTCATCGATGGCATGCACAACGGTCCAGTTCAGCGCCAGTGTATTGATTTTGCTCAGCTGGGTCTTCAGCTGGTAAAATTTACTTCTTGGGCTTCCGTCTTCCATAACTTCAATCGCTGCCGAAACAATTACGTCGGCATCGGTCAGTGAATTGTTTTTAAAAGGGGCCAGCCTGAACATTAAAGCCGAAATTCCTTTGAAGGGGGCGATCACGGCAATATCGGAAAATTTAAGATAAGCCCTGGGCCGGGAAAACCTTCCGTAAAAAAGTCCTGTTGCAATGGCAAAGGTAAGCAATCCCAGGAAAGCTTCAAAAGTGGCCACCAGGCTTGCGGTAAAACCCACCGGTGCAATTCTTCCGTATCCGACCGTCGTAAAGGTCTGCGAACTGAAGAAAAAGACATCGATAAATTCATTGACGGGATTGCTTTTGTCGATTCCCGTTAAATGTTCTACGCCGATGAGGTAATAAATAAAGGCAAAGAAAATATTCACCAGAATATAGGCAATCACCAGATAGGAAAGGAACTGAAAGGTGGACAGGTCCAGCATGGTGTGATACCAGCTGAACCGGTTGAAAATATTCATGCCTTTCCGGCTTACATTCGGCAATCCGTTTTTCTTGATAAACCTTCCTGAAGCATTGTCCCCGAAACCGCTGTTTTCCGAATTCTTCTGCTGAATTTTTTCTTTAAATCCTCTGGCCATTGCTATAAATATCGTACGTTTTTAGTTTTTCCAGACCTGCTGTTCCGGTCTTATTTTTTAATTGATCCCGTATGCAAAGATAAGATATTGTGGGAGTGGGAATGATAAAAAAATATCATTACATTTTTAATTCCGTTTCATTAAGTTTTACAGAATTACATCAAAATCAGTAATCTAAAATCTGTAAAAATATCCCTTTGTTTTGAAATATTCATAAGGATTTAGAACCCTGATTCAAAAATCGAAGAAAAAATCAACTTTTTTTAAATAAAATTTTTAATGCGACGAGTTTTGACGTTGTGCCGTTAGATATTTGCATAAAGAAAGGAAAATGCAGACAAAAGGCAAAATTTAAGGTGGACATCCGTTAGCCGGACACCACCTTAAAAAATAAGGCTAAAACCGGAAGTATTCTACTAAAAAGAACTTCCCACTTTAATCTTAAAAACCAAAACAAAAATAATAAAAAATGTCAACAAATGAAAATACGCCCATCTCGGGGCAATTCTGGGACTGGATGCAGTCGTACTGGCATAGCAACAGGGATTTTCCGCCTGCTCATCCGGACTGGAAGAAAAAAGCAGACCTGGTAGACGGAAAGGTTCCGGCCGGCCAGCTTCCCAGCTACGTGGATGATGTGCTGGAATTTGATTCCTACCCAAGTCTACCCCAGCCCGGCGAAAAAGGGAAAATATACATTACGACGAAAGACAACAAACAATTCCGGTGGGGCGGCTCGGCTTATATTGAGATGAATTCCGGCGAAAAAGTAGGAAGTAAAATCATTAACGGTTCTTATAATGCCAATGATTTAAGTACAAATTCGATTACGTACGGGTATAGTGTTGCCAATGCACCTTCAACCGTCGGGGCACATAGTTTTACTGTCTTGAATTTGGATACCACAAATCCTGATTACAAAATGCAATTAGGTTTTGATGGTGATACCAATGAAATGTTCAGTAGGATTAAATCTAATGGGAATTGGACTGATTGGTCTAAATATGCCACTTCATTGCAATTGAGAAATATGGTCACTACAGATACAGACCAAAATGTCACAGGAACAAAAAGTTATATAAATAGCAGTGGTAATTCATCTTTATATAATAATAAACTTCATGTAAAAGGAACTAACGGTTCTAAAGCTGGAATCAGTTTCTGGTCAAATGATGTAGGACAACTATTATACTGGGATACTGGATTTCATTTTAAAAATCAATTTGATAGTGCTTATCAATTTGCAAAAGCATCTGCTTTTATAAAGGATGGTTCAGATAATAGTTATGTACTGTTAGGAGGCGGAGGACATAAGCCTGTTTCAGAATTTGTATCCTCTGCTGATTTTAGTGTAGTTCACAAATTTGACCAAAGTGGGGGGATTAATAATGGTTCTGATACAAGATCAAATAAATCATGGTTTGATTATAATTGGGCAGGTACAGGGATGGCAGGGTCAGTTATTAATTTTTCTGGATTAACCGGCAATTATAATGTTGAATTATTTGCACATTATGGTTCAAGTAGTACTATTGGATTTAGAACGAAAAATGGAGATACTGGTTACTGGGGTAATCCTCAATTGTTTTGGCATAATGGAAATTTCAATCCTGATAGTAAAATATCTACATCACATCCTGCTAATGGAATAACTCAAAATTACTTAAATGGCTGGCTTACGTATTACGGTTATACTGATACAAGGAAATTAAGTCCTGATCTTATTAAAGTAGGGAAACTTCAATTTGGTTTCACTTCTTGGAATAATGATGGTGGTAATACTTCTCTGTGGGCAGACTTTTTACATTTTGGTGGTTACTCAGATGCATCCGGAGGTAATCAAAATTTAATTGCATTTAGTAAAAATGGTTTCGGATTAAGACAGTGGCAGGGCAGTTTCCAAAGTCCTGCAGCTTATCAATCTTTTGTTGATTATTGGCATACAGGAAATGTTAATCCTGTTAGAATAAATTCAGGAAATATAATTTATTTAGCTTGGACAAACTCTAATGAATTATCGTTACAGGTTGATAATAATGTAATTGGTAATTTATGGCATACTGGAAATATAGAAGATTACCATCAATATGGTTTAGGGCGAATAAATGCCAATATACTAACTGATCTCAATACTTATTCAGCATCCAAAACTGGCTTTTATTCGATAAATCTATCATCAAACAGTCCATATAGTTACGGTACTGTAATAAAGGTAATGAGAGCGGCTGAAGAGGGTACAGAAATCGCTACGAGTGTGTGGGGTGATGGATTATCTTTTAGAGGATATGTAGGAAGTTCTTATACTCCCTGGAGAGAAGTCTGGCATTCAGGGAATTTAAATCCAGTTACATTAGATACCCCACAAACCATTGTTCATCAAAAAACTTTTAATCAAGGTATTGGTTTAAGTTCAGGACAAAAAATTAATCTTGCCGGCTATGGAGATCCTGCACATTATATTAAACGATTTGATGATGATACCGATGGTTTTGGTATTTCTACAGGATTTGCCGTGAAACCATATAATGACAGCTCTAAAAATTTACTTTTGGTTGACGGTTCCGGAACCTACGTAAATGGCAACAGGGTATGGGATGTGGGCAATTTCAATCCCGGATGGAAAGCTGAGCGGGAAAACAATGCGGTGGGAATCGGATTTGAAGGAGGGAATATTGAAAATCCATACATGAAGCATAATGCAGGGGCTGCTTATTTAGCGACAAAAAACTGGATCACCAGCAGCTTTATTCCTAAAACCCATCCTGTAGCCGGCATCGGTCAATCTCAAATCAATGGATGGAACAACTCGATCTCCCAATCATCTGCCTCTGAAGAGGTCATCCTGGAAGACGATATCCTAACCATTCAGCCTGACGAATTCTCCTTGAAAGGAAGCGGTTCTTATGATGTTGGCAGCAGAAAGAAACTGGTGCATGTGCTGTTCAGAGAAGGAAAAGAAGTAAACATCAGGGAGCTGGTAAGAAGGCAGACCATGGTTGTTTTCAACTTCAGCAAAGATCCGGTTAGCCTGAATATTCAAGGGCTCAAGTCTTATGCGTTGTCTCCCGGAATGCAGGTAACTTTATATACCAGTGATCAGGGAGAAGTTTTAATATACAATGAAACCGGCTTTAAAAAATTGCAATAAATCGGAAAAAAAATTTTAATGCGTCAAGTTCTGTCGTCGGCGCAGAATATCTTTGTTTCAGAAATAAAAAAACACATAGCAAAGCCTTATTAATTTTTAAATCTTTAAAAATTCAGCATTCATCAATGCCGGACAGCTGGAATTATGTCTAAAAATATAAAAAACAAAACGGTCATGAAAAGAAAAATCGGGAAGGAAGGTGGATAGCGGAGCCGGAACCACCTTAAAAAACAGGGCTGCAAAACCGGAACCGACCCTAATAAAAAGGGCTTTTCCCATTTAATCTTAAAAACCAAAATAAAAAAATGTCTACAACCGATTTAAATACAAACAACAGTTCACAGACGCTGTTCAGGTTTGCTACCATGAGAAACCCGGAACTGTCTGACCCTAAAAACAAAGAAAGAAGATTTATTTTCAGGGATAAAACGTCCCGTGATAACAGCTTGATCGACAGTAATCTCAGTGCATCAACCTCTTTGCAGAAGCTTTTGCAAAATCCGGGCAGTATTTCCGGATTCAATATACTGACGGAAGAGGATATCAAAAGCGGGTACGCCCCTTTTTACGAATATGCCGTATGGGTGGCCAGAAATAAGGCGACCGCAACAAAAGAAGAGTTTGATCAGAAAATCAAAGCCTGCAAAACAGCCAACGGGATTCCCAATGTAAATTTTAAAATCTGGGACAACCTCGTCTATCAGGTGGTTACCCAAAAAGATTTCTATGCCAAGGAACTGATTATGCAGATGCTGCATCTGTATCATATCCTTTCCGTATACGATTTCACGGAAGAGGTTTATCTAGATGTGGTAAAGGCCAAAGTCGTATTGCCGAAAGAGCTTTTCAAAGCGGCACCGTCAGGGGTTACCAATACATCAGGAAGTACCACGACACAACGGACCATATACAATGACAAAGCCATGAAATTTGCACAGGCGACCGTCAATCTGAAAGCGAATGAAGCACTTGCTGATGCTCTTGCAAAACTGGAAAAAACGTACAAAAAGCAGTATGAGGAAGCTTATAAAAAAGCCTACGCAGATTATCAGAACGAAGTATTGCCTCTTCAGAAACAGCTTCGTAAAGAAACATCGGCGGCGGACAATAAGAAACAGATTCTTGAAAACCGGATCAATTACCTTACGCAGCTGAGCGTGGCCGATCCGGAGAAGTTTTATGCCAACAGCGAACTGGATATGGAGCTTCACCGGATTAAGGATGAAATTCTGAATATTCCTGTGAGTGAAGTGGAAATTCCGGATTTCAACTTTACCTACGATGCTGAAATCAATGCGTCAGCGATAGAGAGGGCCTTAAGCGATGAAAATAAAAATACGCTGTATAAATTATTCGGTGCTTCAAGTGTATCTTCGGCATTATCGGGAATTTCTACTTTTGATGAAATCAGTCAGGCCCTTGCCCAGAACAACCAGTCTCTGCAGAATACCATCCTTAATAATACGGTTCTGGATCAGGAAACTTTTGCCAACATAGGAGGCGTGATCATCCCGGTAGGAGATTCCATGTCAGGGGATATTCCGTTCAGTGTTAAGACCTTTGCAAGAAATTCTTCGGAACTGAGTATTTTACTCGCGGTAAATAATTCAGGACAGCGCATTTTATCAGGCACTTATAAAGCCCTGATCAACGGGAATGAAATTACGTCTTCCGGTATTTCCACAAATGCAGGCGGGGCAAATATTCTTTTTGATCTCAATCCGAGAATTTCAGGATCACAGACGGCCGTAGTGGAAATGTTCAATCTGCAGGGGAATGTTGTCCTTTCAGATGGCAAACAGTACAGATTTAATGTAACTTTAAACGTTGATCCTGCCAGTATTGATCCTTTAATCAAGCAGCCTGTTTTCAGGGGAAGCTCGGTATTTACATTAAAAGGAACAACGGATACCAATACAAACAGCTGTCTGCCCGTTGCATTAAGAACAAGGTCTTTCCGCAGTTACAATGACAAATGGCTGCTGAGCATGACCCCGCTGGAAACGACCGATTTATTTTCTTCCGTTACGGCTACCTTCCGGGTATTGGATAATAACGGAAACGTTGTCCAATCTTCCACTGAGCTGAAAGTAATTGACGGAGGTGATTATCTGTCCTTGTTTACCGATGGCGTGGTTCCTAAACTTCAGATCACGGATGCTATTAAAGCCGGACTTCAGCTGGAAGGAGAATTTACGCTGAGTAACGGTAAAGTATACACCTGCAGAATTCCGATGACTCCGGACACGGCAGCCGGACTCGATGGGTTTACAAAAACCTACAATTTATCCGGTGATGGGAGAGTGTGCCTGAAACAGTCTAATAACAATGGGAATACCTCAACCTCCACTCCTGTTACCGACGGTGATGTCTTTATTCCTTCCGGTTTCGGGATGAGAAATATCGGAATCGCGGATTATCTGAAAGTTGAGCAAAGCTTACAGGGATATGTAGAAGGAGAGGTTGCCCATATTGAAAACGTAATGGCCCGAGAACGCAGGGAAAAAGCAACGAAAAAAACATCTAAAAGTGAAATCACTACAGTAGAATCTTCTGATTCTGAAAAAGAACAGCTTCGTGATACTTCTTCTACCGAACGTTTTGAAATGCAAAACGAAATTGCCAAAGCCATGCAGCAAACCAAAGATGCCCATGCTGAAGCGCATGTTGACGGATCTTACGGAGGAATTAATTTTGGCGTTTCCGGTGGATTTGCAACGCATAATTCCAAAGAAGAAAATACAAAGCAGGCGATGACCCAGGCAAAGGAAATTACTCAAAAAGCAACGGATAAGATTGTAACCAAAGTCCACAAGGAGCGTACGGAAAAGATGATTGAAGAATTCGAGGAAACCAATATCCACGAATTTGACAACCGAAAAGGTGATAAGCATGTGGTTGGAGTGTACCGGTGGGTAGATAAAGTTTTCAAAAACCAGATTTACAATTACGGTAAAAGAATGATGTTTGAATTTATGATTCCGGAACCTGCAAGAATACACCGATTGGGAATGCAGGTTAAAGGTACGACAAGTGGTCAGCTGATAAAACCTGTGGATCCCAGGGAATCAGATGTCCAAAAACTGGAAAACTTTTCTTCTTTGCAAAACGAAACCACATTAAAATTCTGGTTAAGTAAATATAATGTGGAAGTCGAAGAAAAGCCGATGGAAGAATTTAGTATAAGTAAATCATTCAGCGGGAGGGATTCGAATTTTATGGGCCAGGATGATGGAAAGATCCAGATTGTAAATGGCAACGGAGAGGTTGAACTTCCTGAAGGTTACATCTTGAAAGAGGTAAGTTATGTATTTAATACTTATCCGCATGGTTTTTACGGAGCGCATCAGGCATTTATAACAATTGCAGGAATAGGAGTTACCTGGATTAATAGCATCAATAGTACTCAGGTTAGCGGGACTACCAACAGTTTAAATATAAAAGATAAACTTGAGTTTAGCTTTGCGACCGGTGAAAGCCCTATCATTCAGGGAAGTCTGAAGCTTAATTTAAAGCTTTCTCAAGAATATAAAAATGTTTGGTTACAAAAAACCTTTAATAAAATCATTGAGGCGTATGAGAAAGCCAAAACCAAGTATGAACAGGAGTTAGCTGCTATACAGGCGCAGGGAGTTGAAATTAAAGGATCTAATCCTGGCTTTTACAGGCAGATTGAGAATACGGTTCTCAGAAGAAACTGTATTTCTTATATGATCAATCAGGATCCTTCGGCAGCACTTACTTTTGGAAAAGACAAATATTACAGAACCAACACTTCTGAAGAAAGCTTCCTGAATACTGAAATCAAACTGGATTCTACACTGGATAAATATACGGCCTTCGTGAAGTTTATGGAACAGGCATTTGAGTGGGAAATCATGTCTTATTATTTCTACCCGTACTATTGGGGCAACAGGAACAACTGGGACAAAATGTATCAGTTCGACGATAATGATGCTACTTTCCGGGCCTTTATGCAATCCGGGATGGCAAGGGTCATTGTAACCGTAAGACCGGGATTTGAGGAAGCGGTAAGGCATTTTATGGCGACCGGACAGATCTGGAACGGTGGCGAAGTGCCGGTGATTGATGATAAACTGTTCTTATCCATCGTGGATGAGATGCGCAAAACCGAAGGGGAGAAATATGGTAAAGCATGGCCAAGCAGGGTTCCTACGGCCCTTACCATTCTTCAGGCACAGTCGATCGGGCTGAATGTTACCAAAGCATTGCCTTTCGATGATAACCTCTCGGACTACGAAGATCCGACCAAAGTTCCGCAGTCTTCTCAGATTGTCCCTACTGATGCGCAAATGGGTGTCGGAGAAACACAGAAATTTGGAAATCTTATGGGACATATTGAAGGAGCCGGAGGAGAGGAAGCGAAAATCCTGCTTAAATATCAGGATGGAAGCAATTATACATTTACTTTTTCCAATAAAGAAGGAGATTGGATTATAGAAAAAATTCCTGTTGGAAAATATGAACTTAATATTGATGCTTACGATGTTTTTCCGGAAAATCATTTTATAGTGATAGACGGAGAAAAAAATAGTGAAGTCATCATTAATGAAGGTAATACTAGTGAAATCAATCTGGTATTGAAAAAAATCTAAGTTAATCCTCTTTAGGCTACTAAGCAGTAAATTTACTTTTTGCTGCTTAGTGCCTAAAGCCTAAAACAATGAAATATGGAAGCAAAAATAACAGGTATTCAATTGCTGAAGTTACCTGAAAGTGTACAAAAACAAAGGAAATTTACCCATAGTGTAATTCTCAGTACCCAAAACTTTGATGCCCAAAAACAAAAACTTCTTATATCTGTAGATAACAAGATATCAGAAATTAATCCGAAAACCAAAACATCGGAAATTACAATAAAAGAAAAACCAAAAAATGAATGGCAGACTGTTTTAGTTTCTGCTGAGACTTACCGGGTCAAAGGGCATATTGTTGATGCGGAAACAACAAAGATTTCAGGTTCTGTATTGCAGGAATTTTATCCACAGACCCTTGGAATTCAACATGCAAAAGCGGATGAAATGCATAAAGCCAGTGACGTGATTTTGGGTGATTATAGGGAAATTTCGGAGAAATGGGAAACGGATATACAGGAACATCCTGAAATATTACAGCTGTTCTTTGCAAAACTAAGTATAGAATCGCAAGAAGGCGAAAAACTGAGAAGAAAAATAGAATCTGTAGATACTGCAAAACTGGGGGATGAACTTTATATTGTCTGTAAGACGAAAAATATGCAAGGTAAAAAAGTCAGGGTCTATGTACGTCAGGGCAGACAAGATAGTTTAGTAAGGACAGATGAAAATATAGAAATGTTCATGAATACAGGATTCTCTACCTCTATGGAAATGACCGTAGGTAAAGAGGCTTCTCAGAATCAATACAGCAATTCCGGACAGCTTAAAGATTATGCCTATGGAAAAATAAAACTTATTCCTAAAGAGGCTGTCACAAATTCAGATGAAAATCTTAAAAAGTGGCAGAAGATTTTAAAAAGTGCACAAGATCATCAAACTTTTTTATACATTTATGGCGAATCGGTGGAAGATACCTCTGTATTTTTAAATGATAGTAAAAATGAGGATTTCTTGGTAGTGAAGGAAGATAATATGGAGGAAAAAAAACATGAAGAAAAACGCAAAGAAACTGATAAGCTTGAGAAAGAAAATAAAAAATGCTTTTGTAATAGAGAAATCAAAATAGAAGAAATGATTGGCATAATCTATAATCTAAGAGATAATCAAAAAATGATTTCTAAAAGAGATGTATTTTTTAATATGGGAAGTGAATATATCAAATCAATAAGGATTAGTAAAGGGAAATTAAAAGATGAAAAGAATAAAGCTAAAATAGAAATGTTTACAAATGAATT
>NZ_BJYJ01000005.1 GCF_007991455.1 Chryseobacterium hagamense
GGGTAGGCCCGGCGCAGGCATCAGCAATGGCAAAGCGCAGGCGTGAGGAGTAGCAGTGGATAGCGGGATCAAGCTCCTGAAAAAAATCTTTCTGTAAAAAGTGTGCTCTGGTGAAATAGCAGAAGTAAATTAAATGATGCCTCTCAAAATTCTGATGGTCTTACGACAGATAAGCCTATCATACTCTCTTTCCTATGGGAAAACTCATTGATTGACTTTCTTTTTGCTACCAGCCCTCGATAAATAATGATGATGTGGATTTTAGTGTAAATCAAGGACCATTCAAATGTAAAACATTCTTTAACTTCAATCCCAGTCTGAAGCAATAAACTGCATACTGTTTCCCTGACGGTCTCTCAATATCAGAAAATGGCCTTCTATAAGGTAACGGTGCATCTTTTTAAAGCTGATAAAAAACTCATCTTCAAATTCCATCTCCTGGCAGGCCGCCTGCGTCGAGCCAATGTCGGAAAATGTAACGGTTCCGCTCTTTTTAAATGCTGCCGTAAAAATGGTTTTATTACAACCCAAAAAAGCAGTGCCTTTTATCTTACCATCTTGAACAGGGGCCGTGAGATTAATTTTAGCCTGATGGCTGATCAGATTTTCTTTTGTATAATCTTTAAAAGAAACCAGCATCCATTCCCTCGTAATCGGGTAACCGGAAATAGTAGCAGAAGAACAATTCAGCAATATTTGCAGGCAAAAGATACTTAAAATAGCAGGCCCCATCCTTTTCATAAACCCTTTAAACCCATTTTCGTACCATCCGGGACGCGGAACCGTAAAAATTTAGTAAATTAGCGACACAAAAATTATTTAATACAATGAAAAGAATATTACTGCTATTCACTTTCCTTTTAAGCTTTGTCCAGATGCGGGCAGACGAGGGAATGTGGTTGTTAATGCTCGTCAAAAGACTCAACGGGGTAGATATGCAAAAAGAAGGATTGCATCTTACCCCGGAAGAAATTTACTCGGTTAACAATTCAAGTCTTAAAGATGCTATTGTAAGTTTCGGAGGCTTCTGTACCGGGGAAATAGTATCCAATCAGGGTCTTATTTTTACCAATCACCACTGCGGTTACGGTGCCGTGGCGGCAGCTTCAACTCCGGAGAAAGATTACCTGAAAAACGGGTTCTGGGCAATGAAGCAAAAAGATGAATTCAATGCAAAAGATCTTTACGTAAGGTTTTTGGTAAGAATGGATGATGCTACCCAGAGAATCAACTCCAAACTGAATAACAATATGTCCGCTGCAGAGCGTAAGGCCGTGATCGACGCTGAAACAAAAGCGATCCAGTCTGAAAACTCTGAGAACGGGAAGTATACGGTTGTGGTAAGGGATTTCTTTAACGGAAACGAGTTCTATTATTTTGTATACCAGGATTACAAAGACATCCGGTTGGTAGGAGCTCCGCCTTCCGCTTTAGGTAAGTTCGGCGGAGATACCGATAACTGGGAGTGGCCAAGACACACGGCAGATTTTACGGTTTTCAGAGTGTATGCCGATGCAGCAGGAAACCCTGCAGAATTTTCTCCAAGCAATGTTCCCCTGAAGCCTAAGCATTTCCTGCCGGTTTCCCTTAAAGGGGTTAAGCCGGGCGATTTCTCTATGATCTTAGGGTATCCGGGAAGAACCAACCGTTATCTGACTTCTTATGGAATCCAGCAAATGGTAAACAAAGACTATCCGGCGTGGGTAGAGGCTTCAAAGCTTGCCATGGATGTGATGAAGAAGTATATGGACAAAGATAAAGGGACCCAGCTCAATTATGCTTCCCAATACGCATCCGTAGCCAACTACTGGAAAAACAGACAGGGAACCATTGATGCCGTTATTAAGAACGGAACCATTGCAGACAAGCAAAAAGAGGAAGAGCGTTTCAAGACATGGGCGGTGCAGCCGGCTAATGTAGCAGAAAATGAGAATGTACTGGAGGACATCGGGATCTATTACAAGCAGACTTCGGACCGTAATGTGGAAAGGATGTATATGACCCAGCTTTCAAGAAATTCCAAATATTTCACTCTGGCTCTGCAGGTAGGAAGTTTGCTTCAGGCTTATGCTAAGCAGGATATGGCCGGAAGGCTGGCTATGAAGCCGAAAGTGGATGCCGCTCTGAAAAGCGCTTACGAAAACATCAATACCAAGCTGGAAGGCGAGATGATGAATTCGATGGTTAATCTTTACAAAACCAGAGTAAACAAGGATGTGGCTTCCGAAACCATTATGGGACTGGATGCCAACAATCTTTCCAATATCGCTTATTCTTCCATTTTTGCCAACAAGACGTCGGCAACGAATTTCGTGCTGAATCCTGATGCCTTAAAACTGGATGCCGATCCGCTTTGGAAGATTGCGAACGGAATCGTAGCCGACCAAAGAGCTTCTGCCGAAAGATTTGTGAAAATCGATGATAATTTTGCGAAAAACAACAGGCTGTTCTTAGCAGGACTGATGAAGGCAATGCCTGAGAAAAAGTTCTATCCGGATGCAAACTCCACTATGAGATTAACATATGGAACTGTAGATAAATTACCGATCAGATCAGACCGTAACTATTTCGGAGTTACCGATAACTATTATACCGATATGACCGGCCTTGTAGGAAAATACAAGAAAGGAGACGAAGAGTTTGATCTTCCGCAAAGGGTAATCGATCTTTACAACCTGAAAGATTTCGGGCAGTATGCCGATGCAAAAGGTTATATGCCGGTAAACTTCCTCTCCAATAATGATATTACCGGTGGTAACTCAGGTTCTCCGGTAATCGATGCCGACGGAAACCTGATCGGGATCGCTTTCGACGGAAACAGCGAAGCGTTAAGCGGAGACATCGTTTTCGAACCGGAATGGCAGAAAACCATCAACGTAGACGTTCGTTTCGTGCTTTGGACCATCGACAAATATGCCGGTGCCCGAAGATTGATCGATGAACTACAGCTGGTAAAAGACGAAAATACGCCAGCCGATACCAAAACAAAAATGCCTAAGGCAACTCCTGCCAAAGGAAAAAAGAAATAATCTTTATCAATATTTATAAGAGCCGCGAAAGTTTTCTTTCGCGGTTTTTTTATTGATAAAATTGTACTGATTTTAGTATATATATATTAAAATTCAATTTATGTAAAATGCCAATGATATAAGACCAATTATGAAACAGCACTATCCAGTTTAAAGCAGTCATCACGCAAAACAGAATAATAAAGCTGCTTTCAAAGAATTTTTATTTTCCAAGGAGCAACTGCTCAACAAAAAACATCAAATAAAACCAAAACGCTCTCTGATGTTAAAATCGGGTACCACTGCAGTCTGACAAAATGAAATCAGAATTTTATATTTTAGGCTTAACGTAAGACATGCGAAACAGCTGGGAACATAATTCGCCTGCGGAGTTTCGGTTTATTTAGGAGAAAACAAAGAATAGCAGACTATCGAAATCGTTGATGATATTGTCTTCATTTTATCGAAAACCCGGAAGCAAAAGTTTTGTTTGACAAAAATGAGCCACCCTCATAAAAAGTATGGCTTCAAGGATTGAAGAAGCTGAGAAACCGGAAACCGAAGAAAACCTTGAAGCTGAAATGCTCACAATGATTATATCTGGCAAAAAAGAATTTAATGAAGGTTTGTATATTTCAGCTCTGCAGTCAGGAATTGCCGGGCTCCCCCGTTAATCACCGTAATTGAATCTTCATTATGATGAACGGTAACGCCCAAATCATTTATAATTTCTTTAAAATACCCTTTCTCAATATGTGCCGAAATAATATTCTGCTGCCATAAAAACTGAGCCGACTGGTCTTTGTCATTTTTTATCATCAATACTTTCGAATCATTTTTTAAACCTGAAAATTCAATGCTTACCACAGCACTTTCGTAAGGAGCAAAGCTTTTAGATAGTAGGTTATTTACCCTATCCTGTTTTGGATGACGGACAAATATTTCTGCAGATGTTTTCATATAAACGGATGTTTTCCGCAAATATGAAATCTTAATGCGACAAAACTCGACGTATTATATTTTAATTTCTAAAAAGATTGAACCGGATTGGTTAATTATGAATTTTGCTCTGTAAGTCAATTTTGCTTTTCAAGTGAATCGTTAATCGGGGAAAAATATAAAATTGCTAGCGGAGCGGACCGATCTGCAGGAATTCACCATTCAACATCTGCCTTTACGCATTCCAGAATTCCCGGTCCAGGCTTCGGTACTGAATGGCTTCCGAAACATGGTGGGATAAGATGTTTTCAGATTCTTCGAGGTCGGCAATGGTGCGGGCAACTTTCAGGATCCGGTCATAAGCGCGGGCGGAAAGATTAAGTTTTTCCATAGCTGTTTTAATCAGGCTGAAAGACGATTCATCCAGCTGACAGAATTTTTCAAGTTCTTTCGGGCCGATCTGCGCATTATAACTTATTTTTAAGTCTTTATAACGCTCTCTCTGGATCTCACGGGCAACCAGAACCCTTTTCCGGATATCTTCGCTTTTTTCCCCCTTACGGCGTTCTGCCAGCTGCTCGAATTCCACCTTCTGCACTTCAATGTGAATGTCAATCCGGTCGAGGAGCGGCCCGGACAATTTACTCATATACCTTTGCATTTCGAAAGTGGAGGATGTATTATTGGGATCGTCTGGGAAGAATCCGCTTGGACTTGGGTTCATGGAAGCCACCAGCATAAAACTGGCGGGATAATTTACCGTAAACCGTGCTCTGGAAATGGTGACCTCGCGGTCTTCCAGCGGCTGGCGCATCACTTCGAGAACGGTTCTTTTGAATTCGGGCATTTCATCCAGAAACAGGACACCGTTGTGAGCCAGTGAAATTTCGCCGGGCTGGGGATAACTTCCTCCCCCTACCAGGGCCACATCGGAGATGGTGTGGTGAGGAGAGCGGAAAGGGCGGACGGTCATCAGGGAAGTTTCCGTTCCCATTTTTCCGGCTACCGAATGGATTTTGGTTGTTTCCAGCGCTTCTTTTAAGGTAAGTGGCGGCAAAATGCTCGGTACCCTTTTTGCGAGCATCGTTTTTCCGCTTCCGGGCGGTCCGATCAGGATGATGTTGTGTCCTCCCGCAGCGGCGACTTCCATCGCTCTCTTGGCGGTTTCCTGGCCTTTTACTTCGGAAAAGTCGAAAGGGAAATCGTTGATCTTTTCCTGAAATTCCTTCCGGGTATCGATTTCGATCTTCGGAAGCGGTTTTCCTTCGTTGAAAAAGTCGATGACCTCTTTGATATTTTCTGCCGCATAGACCTCCAGGCTGTTGACAATAGCTGCTTCGCGGGTATTCTGCTTCGGAAGGATAATCCCTTTAAACCCTTCCTCACGCGCCTGGATCGCAATCGGCAATACCCCTTTAACCGGCTGTAAGGTTCCATCCAGGGAAAGTTCCCCCATGATGATGTATTCATGGATATTTTCGGCCAGGATCTGATCCGAGGCGGCCAGGATCCCGATGGCAATGCTCACGTCATACGCCGCGCCTTCTTTCCGGAGGTCGGCAGGCGCCATATTGATGGTAATTTTCTTACCGGGAATTTTAAAGCCCACATTTTTAAGGGCGGCAGAAATCCGGTAACTGCTTTCCTTGATGGCATTATCGGGAAGGCCTACCAGATGATAGCCTACACCGCGGGTATCTACATTGACTTCAATGGTAATGGTCTGTGCCGCAACGCCATGGATGGCACTTCCGTAAACTTTGATCAGCATTTTTTCGTGTTTGCCGTAAATGTAGAAAATTTATAATTAACGGATTTTGTTTCAACATTCATTGAATATTTAAATCCTTTTAAAAATTTTAATTCTTTTATTAATGAAATAATAATTTTTAAAACAAAAAATTTAAAAGGCATAATGATTTCCTGAAAGTGAATTTTTTGGATTATTTTTATTTAAATCAGAATCGGAAACCCCCTACATTAACGCGAACTCGAAGAAGGATCTGGATTAATAGGCTGGAAGCAGGAAGCCGGATGCCGGAAGTTGATCTTGTCAGGATAGGAAAGGCTTTGATTTTGAAACCAAGTATTTTTTTCACTCCACCAAAGAGTGTTCTTATTTCATCTTCAATGCCTGATTTATATTGTTTTTAAAGTCCCGAAGGGATGGCTTACTACCGGATAAGATGAAGTCCTGTCTGGTGTGTGACTGTTTATTTGTTCTGCCAGGAGGAATTCCATTTAAAATCCTGACTAAATCAGTTTAAATTTTATTTTTGAATTAAGCAAAAATAGCTGAATATAATTTCAATACGGTCGAATTCACGTTACATTACTAAGTCCATAATCTACCAGTATTTTCATAGGCAAAATAAAAAGTGATAAGGCACATCCTTAAAAATTGGGTTTGTAAAAAAATAAAAAACGGCCGTTTCCTCAGAAACGGCCGTTCATATTTATCAACTATATAGTGTTAAAATTCTATATCTACTTCTAATTTCTCTGCCAGAACCTTTGAGATTTTTTCTTTTAAAGGCTCGATATCGATATTCTGCATCGCATCATTGGCAAACGCATAAAGCAACAGAGCCTGCGCTTTTTTCTTGGAAATTCCTCTTGCCCGAAGGTAGAAAAGGGCATCTTCATTCAGCTGCCCGACGGTACAGCCGTGTGAGCATTTTACATCGTCAGCAAAAATCTCCAGCTGCGGCTTCGTATCGATTTTAGCACCTTCGCTAAGGAGCACATTGTTGTTTTGCTGGTAAGCATTCGTTTTCTGCGCTATTTTATCCACAAATACCTTCCCGTTGAAAACCCCGTGGGAATTCCCGTTAAAAATCCCTTTGTAGTTCTGATAGCTTTCGCAGTTCGGCTGGTTGTGATGAACCGCCGTATGGTGATCTACCAGCTGGTCCTTCCCAATGATCGTAATTCCGTTCATGAATGAATTGATATTCGATCCGTTCTGAATGAAATCCAGGTTGTTTCTCACCAGTTTGCCTCCGAAAGAGAATGTATTTACGGTCGTTAAACTGTCTTTTTCCTGTTTTGCAAAGGTATTGTCAATCAGATAAGAAGTATCGTTGTCATTCTGGAGTTTATGCCAGTCTGCCTTTGCATTTGGATAAGTGAAAATTTCAGTTACCGAATTGGTCAATACATAAGTGCTGTCAAAATTATGATGGCTTTCGATAATTTCCACTTTGGCACCTTCATCGACAATTAATAAATTCCTTGTATTGTAGAAGGTATTTTCTTCCTGATTCTGGGAAATATAAAAAATATGGATCGGTTTTTCAATGACCACATTTTTAGGGACCTTCAGGAAAAAACCATACTTGCAGTAGGCCTGGTTCAGATTGGTAAAGGCTGATTGATCAGAAGCAATCGTATTGAAATACTGATCGAAAACATCCCTATGCTTTTCATCATTCAAAGCATAATTAAAGGAAAGGAATTCAACGTTTTCAATAGAAACCTTGGATAATTCTTTGCGAAGCTTACCGTTTACGAAAGTAATCCAGTCGAAGTTTTCTTCACCCAGGTGCAGCTGATCCAGTTGTTCTTTGGTAATATTATGGTTTTCTTTCGGGAAAAAGTTGTATGCTTTTTCAGTGATTTCCTTTAAGCTGGTATATTTATATTCTTCGTCTTTCTTTGTAGGAAAACCAATGCTTTCAAATCTTTGCAGTGCTGCTTTCCGGTCTTCATCCAAAAATCGGTGACGAAGACTCTCCAGGAATTCATTATGGTTTTCTATAATTTGTTCTTTTAAAGTCATAATTTTGATGCTTTCGCTACTCATTTTTAATTATGTTTTTCTAATTAAGTGAAACATCGTATCACTAATTTAGTTGTAATGATTTAGACCTCTTAAATCCCCAAATTCCTAAAATCATGAAAAGTATGTAAAACAAAGCCATTCCGTAATATCCTCCTAAAAAACGACTTACAGGAATCCAGGAAATTATCAAATTTAAAATAAATAATGTAATCCAAACAGATACAAAAGAATATATACTTAAAATGATCTTTGATTTAACAATCGAGATATTTTCAATTCTTTTATCCAGTATCCGAAATCCAATCATTGCCGGACCTGAAAAAATAAATCCCAAAAGTAAAAGCTTTAAAATAAAAGGATCAAAAATTTTGTTAAATTTAAAAAAACAAAATTTAATTAATAATCCAAGTACAGGAACCAAATTAGTGAAAAGCCAAACCTTAATGGGGTATTTCATTATCAAATTTGAATACATTCAATATTTAATTGATGAGGAATTAAGTATATAAACTTAATTTAGAAGCCAGTCATAGCCCTTTTCCTCAAGTTCTAAAGCAAGGGATTTATCACCTGTTTTGATGATTTTTCCGTTGGCTAAAACATGAACGAAATCAGGCTGGATATAATTCAGCAGTCGCTGATAGTGGGTAATCAGAAGCACTGCATTTCCTTCGTTTTTAAAAGCATTTACCCCATCTGCCACGATTCTCAAGGCATCGATATCCAGTCCGGAATCGGTTTCATCAAGAATGGCCAGTTTCGGGTTAAGCATCATCATCTGGAAGATCTCGTTTCTCTTCTTTTCACCTCCTGAAAAGCCTTCGTTCAGTGATCTTGAAAGGAAATCTTTTTTAATGCCCAGCTTTTCGGATTTCTCACGGATCATCGCCAGCATTTCCTTGGCAGGCATTTCTCCGAATCCGTTGGCTTTTCTGTTTTCATTCATCGCCGCTTTGATGAAGTTGGTTACGGAAACCCCCGGAATTTCCACCGGATACTGGAAAGAAAGGAAAATCCCTTTATGTGCTCTTTCCTCAGGCGCATCTTCAATAATATTTTCGCCGCTGAAAATGATTTCACCGTCCGTTACTTCATACTCCTCCTTTCCTGCGATCACAGAGGACAGGGTAGATTTACCGGCCCCGTTCGGTCCCATAATGGCGTGAACTTCGCCCGGCTTTATTTCAAGATTAATTCCTTTTAAAATTTCTTTGTCGCCGTCTTCAATTTTGGCGTGTAAGTTTTTTATCTCTAACATATATTTTAGTTTATCGCAAGGTTAGACTTTGAGTATATCCTCTGTAACACTAAACAACCATTACAAAGGCATTAACGCCGGCGAATGAAATACTATTTTTATTTTAAACATTAAGAATTTAAGCAATTTTTAATGTATTATTTTCTTTAAGGAAATCAATAAATTGATTTTAATTAAGATCAGTTAAGGTGTTTCTGTTTTTAACTTCATCAATATTAATTATTCCGGGAGTTTAGTGAAATATTCATTGACTAAAGGAATCATCGATTTCGAAATATTATCCGTATAAAAATTAATCAAGAGACCTTGAGGCTTTCTCAATATTTTCATGTAAATCATCAGTTGTGCCTGATGAACGGGTAATAGACTTTCTACCGTTTTGATTTCAATAATAACTGTATCATTCACCAGTAAATCAATCTTTAGCGGAGTTTCAATTTCAATTTTTCCATAATTGATTTTGGTACTGATCTGTTGATTTACTATAAATCCCTTCTCTTTTAATTCATATGCCAAACACATTTCATAAACACTTTCCAATAAGCCAGGCCCAAGTTCTTTATGAACTTTAATTGCGCAACCTATAATATCATAGGAAAGCTGTGTTATTTGTGTTTTTGTCATCTTAATTTTCTTTACAAGAATTGATTTATCAATTCCTTAACTTTTACGCATTAAGAATTTAAAAACCCTAATTTCTTAATGTTTAAACATCTATCCTACAGAACCCTCCAAAGAAATCTCCAGTAATTTCTGGGCTTCAATGGCAAATTCCATCGGTAGTTTATTTAAAACTTCTTTGCTGAAACCATTCACGATCAAAGCAATGGCTCTTTCCGTGTCGATTCCCCTCTGGTTGCAGTAGAAGATCTGGTCTTCCCCGATTTTTGAAGTGGTTGCCTCATGCTCCAGCTGGGCAGAAGGATCCTTGATCTCAATATAAGGGAATGTGTGGGCACCGCATTCGTTACCCATCAGCAGGGAATCACACTGTGAGAAATTTCGTGCTCCTTTTGCAGAAGGCATTACTTTTACCTGTCCACGATAGGAGTTCTGTGATTTTCCGGCAGAGATTCCTTTGGAAATAATCGTTGATTTCGTATTCTTCCCGATATGGATCATCTTGGTTCCCGTGTCGGCATACTGATGATTGTTGGTTACGGCAATAGAGTAGAATTCACCGATTGATCCGTCTCCTTTTAAGATACACGAAGGGTATTTCCAGGTTACGGCAGAACCGGTTTCCACCTGAGTCCAGGAAATTTTTGCGTTTCTCTCGCAAAGCCCTCTCTTCGTCACAAAATTGAAAACCCCGCCTTTTCCTTCTTCATTCCCCGGATACCAGTTCTGAACGGTTGAATATTTAATTTCGGCATCATCCATCGCAATCAGTTCCACGACGGCAGCGTGAAGCTGGTTTTCGTCTCTTGACGGTGCCGTGCAGCCTTCAAGGTAAGAAACATAACTTCCTTCATCGGCAATCACCAGCGTTCTTTCAAACTGTCCGGTACCGGCCTGGTTGATACGGAAATAAGTAGAAAGCTCCATCGGGCATCTTACACCTTTCGGGATATAGCAGAAACTTCCGTCGGAGAATACCGCGGAGTTCAGGGCTGCATAAAAATTATCGCCTCTCGGAACCACTTTTCCGAGATATTTTCTTACCAGGTCAGGATGGTTCTTGATCGCTTCGGAAATCGAGCAGAAGATGATTCCTTTTTCCATCAGGGTATCCTGGAAGGTGGTCTTCACGGAAACAGAATCTATTACAATATCCACGGCGACACCGGAAAGTCTTTTCTGCTCTTCAATGTTAATGCCCAGTTTTGCAAATGTTGCCAGCAGTTCAGGATCTACTTCATCCAGGCTTTCCAGTTCGGGCTTGGCTTTTGGGGCAGCATAATATTTAATAGCCTGGAAATCCGGCTTTTCATATTTAATGTTGGCCCATTCGGGTTCCGTCATTTTCAGCCAGATCCTGAAAGACTCCAGACGCCATTCGGTCATCCATTCCGGCTCTTCTTTTTTAGCAGAGATGGCCCGGACGATATCTTCGTTCAAACCGGTCGGGAAGTCTTCGTAATCGATTTTGGTTTCCCAGCCGAATTCGTATTTTTTATTTTCTAGATCAACTCTTAGATCGTCTTCAGTATATTTATTCATATTTAATATTCAAAAATTCAAAATCCGAAATTCAAAATTTTGCTTCTCCGAATTAATTTAATTATCATTTATATTTTGAGCCTTTAAGATCACTGTTTTGCAAGTAAAATATAAAGCCTCCTATTTTTCCTGCTTAAATCCGTCGTTTTATTTCTTAAAACTTCAAATTTTTCATTTGAAATAAAATTTCTATCTAAAACCCTGTCCAACTGGGATATTTTCTCCACAAGATGCTTTGGAAATATATAAGAGTTGTATAATTCTTTATTGCCGTTTCCTTCAAACCTCTCAGCAATAATATCCATTATTAAGTCTGAAAATCGATCCATCAATCTGATTGGCCAGACGAAAAATATTTTTAAGACCGGAATTTTCGATAATATCATTACAAAGTTCTCTCGAAAGTTACCGGATTTCCAAATCTCTGAACTCTTATACGTTGCCAATACCGAGTTTTAAATTTTAAATATTGAATTTTAAAGAGAAAAACTTTCACCGCATCCGCACGTCCTGGATGCATTCGGATTGTTAAAAACAAATCCTTTTCCGTTTAATCCTCCCGAATATTCAAGAGTTGTTCCTGCCAAATAGAGGATGGATTTTTTATCTACAACAATTTTGATGTTATTGTCTTCAAAAATTTGATCAGTGTCTGTTTTTTGGTTGTCAAACTTTAAAACATATTCTAAACCAGAACATCCTCCGCTTTTTACCCCCACTCTTACAAAGTCTTCTACCGGGTTAAAGCCTTCTTCTGTCATCAGCTGAATTGCTTTTGCCTTCGCTTGATCTGATACTTTTATCATTGTATTTATTTAGAATGATTTAATAATGCAAAAATACGAACTAATTTCCGCAATCTCAAATCGAAGATGTCTATTTTAATGATTCTCTTCTTTATACCGTTCGTTTTTATCTTAAGTGATTGTTAAAAGTCCTTAAAATTCATGTCCGGAGCCTTTGGTATACGTTTTTGATTTAACTTTGAAATACATTTTTTATCTATAAAGAAAATGAACAGTGAAACAAAAATTACTTGGTTTTTTGGTGTTGTTTTTTACAACATTTTCCTACGCTCAGACAACGAGGTATATTTATGAAACATCTGTGAATCCGGATTCAATTAACCTGGTAAGTATGAAGACGGAACGCACTTTTTTGGATGTAAAAGGAAACCATTCCTTGTTTATCAGTGAAAACAAACTGATCAGGGATTCTCTTACCGCTTCTTTTAAACCGGAAGAAAAAGAAACCCGGAAAAAAGAGGAAAAAGATTTTTCCAAAGCGGGAAACAGGAAACATTTCGAGCCTACTTTCTTTGAATATTTTATCATTAAAAATATTCCTGAACAGAAGATATATTATTATGACCGGGTAGGAGGAAAACAGATTTATTATGCAGAAGAAAAGCCTGTACAATGGGAAATAACCCAGGAAGCGGAAAAGCAGAACGGCCATCAGGCCCAGAAAGCAACAGTCCATTTCGGGGGAAGAACCTGGACTGCCTGGTTTACGAAAGAGATTGCCGTTTCCGACGGGCCTTACAAGTTTTCGGGACTGCCGGGACTGATTGTTAGGCTGGAAGATGATAGAGGGGATTATAAATTTGATTTGGTTAAAAAAATAATCCTTAAAAATTCATTTGAAGAACCCGTATATTCTGATGCAAAACAAAGTACAAAAGTTGGTTTTCATCGCGATAAAGCGGCTTTGGAACTGGAATTGATGAAAAACAGAAAGTCTGTGACAGGAAATAATGGAACCGGAATGCAGAATTTCGGAATGGGCGGAATGAATGGGAATATAGGCGGCATGCAGGGAGGTGGCCATCACGGAAGCCGGAGCGGCGGGATGGATGCCGGAAATAATTTTCCAATACAAAGCCCAGGAACTATAAATGTTCCTTCTGATATAGGAAGCCGGAATCCAATTGAATTACAATAAAATATAATAGAAATGAAAAAATTAGCAATCATTGCTTTGGCGTTATTCATACAGACGGCCTTCGCACAGGTGAATAGGTTTGTATACCAGGTGACGATGAAACCGGATGCATCAAACAAAAGCGATGTAAAAACCGAAAATGCCTATCTGGATATTTCCCCGGAAAAATCGGTGTTCTATTCCGAAAACAGGATCAAGCGGGATTCTGTGATGCAGGCAACTTTCCAAAGCGGAGGTGCCCGGAGCTTCAACAGGGAGCAGATGCAAGGCCTGCGCTCAAACATCAATTACTCCGTCGAAAAAGATAAAAAAAGCCAGAAAATGACTTTTAAAGACCGGATCGGAAGGGATGTCTATACGTATGAGGAAGACCGCCCGCTTAACTGGAAAATATTGTCGGAAACGACGAAGATCGGAGATTATAAAGTCCAGAAAGCGGAAACGGATTTCGGCGGCAGGAAATGGACGGCGTGGTTCACCACAGATCTGCCATATCAGGACGGCCCGTATAAATTCGGAGGACTTCCCGGGCTTATCGTAAAGGCAGAAGATGATAAAGGCGATTATTCCTTCGATTTAATGAAGAACTATAAAATCGATGATTTCCCTGCCATGAACCAGTTCGGAAATACCATTAAGGTAAAAAGGGGAGATTATGTAAAACAACAGAAAAAATTTCAGGAAGATCCGATGTCTTTCATGACACAGGGTGGCGGTACACAGATAAGAATCGGCGGTGATGGTGGTCCCCGTGGTGGCGGTGGCGGTAATCCTCCGGCTGATTTCAGAAAGAGAATGGAGGAGAGGGTGAAAGATGAAGCGAAGAAAAACAGCAACCCGATAGAATTGCAATAAAAATATAATCCTGAAGAATTTCTTCAGGATTATATTTTTACATGAGTTTTCTCTAAAATAATTTTGTTATAATATGCCAGCTCCGGAATAACGATGCAATTTTTATTAATAATTTTGATGTTATTCTTTGCCAGCAGCCTTTTTGTTTTTTCGGATAAAGGAAGCAGTCCAAAATGATAATATTTCATTTTCTTTTTATCATAATCCTGAACAGCTGCTTTTCTTATTCTGGAAAATTGCGAATCGTCTTTTTGATTACCGGATTGTTTTGGGCAAACACAAGACTGCATAAAAAACAAACCGTAATGATTAATATTTTATTTCTCATTGTGTAATTGTAGTATTATTTATAAATGATCGGATAATAAATACACTATTTCAAAAGCTGGTTGAATGTATCTCCTTGTCTTATATCGCCGGTTTCATATCCTTTCATAAACCATTCTTTACGCTGTGCAGATGATCCGTGGGTAAAGCTTTCCTGATTTACATACCCCTGAGACCTTCTCTGGATATTGTCGTCTCCGACAGCTTCCGCCGCTTCAATCGCCGACTGGATGTCTCCCGGTTCCAGAATATGCTCTCTGCTGTCGGTCTGTTTTGCCCATACACCCGCGTAAAAATCTGCCTGAAGCTCTGTCGCTACTGAAACCCGATTCATTTCAGCTTCGGAATATCTGCCGCTTCTTCTCAGTTCATCCACTTTTTGCGTAGTCCCCAATAATGTTTGAACGTGATGTCCCATTTCATGGGCCATAACATAAGCAATCGAAAATTCGGTAACTTTTGCACCGAAACGCGATTCAAGCTCCTTAAAGAAACTCATGTCCATGTATACCGACTGGTCTGCCGGACAATAAAATGGCCCCATGGCAGATTGTGCTACGCCGCAGCCCGACTGAGTTGTATCTTCAAAAAGAATTACTTTTGCCGGCTTGTACTGCATGCCGTTTTCTGCAAAAATTTTAGTCCAGGTTTCTTCGTTTTCGGCAGTTACCATCTTTACAAATTCACGGATTTTCAGCTCATTCTGGCTCAGTTCGCGCTGTTCGGTTCTGGCTGCGCCGGAACCTGCACCTGAAGAAAGAATGGAAGAGGGATCTCCTCCTAAGAAAAATATAATAGCAGCAATAATCAGTGTTCCCAGCCCGCCGCCTACCACGGCTCCACCGCCAAGCCCACGCCTGTCTTCCACATTATCGCTTCTGTCGTCAGTCCATCTCATAGTCTAATTTTTTTATTACGTTAAATTTAAAATTATTATCTTATTAAATAATTACTTTTGTGAAAAATTATGCCAAAGTGAGAAGAATTAAACAAATCTCTTTCATGATCTTTTTAGCAGGTGTTTTTTCCTGCAACGAAAAAGAATACAGGGAAGATGAAGTCAACAGGATAGACAAGAAATCATCAATAGAAACGGAACTTTCAGTAGAGCATATCGATACGGCAGATGTGTTGGTGACCCGGCACAAAATCTGGAAGGATAAAAAGCTTTTTAAAGAAATTATAAAACGGGATACGATCCCGGCTCTTGGCGATACGCTGATGGAATCTGAAGATAAGGACGGAGTTGTTCATAAGGACATCACAAAAAAGGATTACGAATTTTATATTACGGTACAATAATGAAAAAGTCGGGTTCTGTAAAATTGCTTTTCGTAACGGGAATCCTGGCGGCCTGTTCGCAGGAGAAGCCCAAAGACGAGTGGAAGAATGAGAAAAAGGTCTATATGAGATCCGATACCACGGCTTCCTATTCGAGGACACACGGTTTTATGCCTGGATTTTTCTGGTATCACGCATTCCGGCCCTATGGTGCATACCGCAACGGAGGCTACCACCGGACGGGCTACTACAGTGATGCCATCAGTTCGAAATCGAATATCGGAAGAAGTTCTTATAAGGGAAGTGTAATCAGAGGCGGACTCGGAAGAAGCGGCTTCAGGGCATCATCATAAATATGAAAAGAACAGCATCACCCATCCGGAAAAACTGGGAAGAAAAGCTCGAAAATTTAGGCTTCGGCTACCATTCCCTGGAAGGACTTTACTGGGATGAAAGCCATTATTATGAATTCTCCATGCAAGAAGTGGATACGCTTGAAAAAGCCACTGCCGAATTGTGGCAGATGTGCCTGAAAGCGGTAGACTATATTATTGAGAAAAACCTCTGGGACCATTTCAGTATTCCCGAATGGTTCCGGAATTATATCGTCACCAGCTGGGAAGAAGACCATCCTTCGATCTACGGGAGATTCGATTTCGGATTTGACGGGACCAACCTGAAACTGCTGGAGTTCAACGCCGATACGCCGACTTCACTGTATGAAGCCTCCGTGATCCAATGGTACTGGCTGCAGGAATTATTTCCCGAGAAAGACCAGTTCAACTCCATTCATGAAAAGCTGGTAGACTACTGGAAGTACCTCACCCAATATATGAACCCGCGTTATATTCATTTCGCTTCATTGACGAATATTGAAGACGTTACGAATGTGGAATACCTTCGCGACTGTGCAACGCAGGCGGGCTTCGAGACGGAATTTATTCCCATTCAGGACATCGGCTGGGCGGAAGAGATCAGAGAATTTATTGCCGGAGACGGTTCCGTAATGGATTATATTTTCAAGCTGTATCCTTACGAATGGATCCTACAGGACGGCTTTGGGGAAAAACTGGTTGAAAACGGGTTCCGTTCCCAATGGATCGAGCCGGCCTGGAAGGTGCTGCTTTCCTCAAAAGCCATTTTGCCTGTCCTCTGGGAAATGTATCCGGGTCATCCGTATCTGCTGCCTGCTTATTTTGAACAGAAAGGCCTGAAAGATTTCGCTAAAAAACCGGTCTATTCCAGGGAAGGCGCGAATATCATTCTGTATAAGAACGGCAAACCCGTAGAAGAAAATTTCGGAGCCTATGGCAAAGAAGGCTTTATTTACCAGCAGTTGTTTGACCTTCCGGATTTCGATGGGAATTACCCCGTAGTCGGAAGCTGGGTGATCGGTCAGGAAGCTGCCGGCATCGGTATCAGGGAAAGTGTTCACCGGATTACCAATAACCAGAGCCGTTTCGTTCCGCATTTAATCAGCGGTTAAGCTTATTGTTTTTCAGCCAGTACGAAGTCGACTGATACGCTGAGATGGTTGCATTTATCAGGGTTTTATTCTGATCTTTTTCTTTCAGCGGATTTTCGTCAAAATAAAGATTGAATTCGGGAGAGAGATTGTTTTTCTGCTGAACCAATGCGTACTGCTTCACTTTCCGTACCGGGGAGATAATCGTTAAATGGTTGTCGCTGATAAGACCAAGGTCTTCGTAGGTCGCTACATAGGCCTTGGGCTGGAATTGTCTGGTCATCACATCCTGGCCTAAGAATTTCGACTGGTATTTAAAGTTCAGGAGGCCGAAGAGGGTAGGCATTACATCAATCTGGGACATGGTCTGGGTAAACTTCTGCGGCCGGATAAATCCTTCCGAGAAAATCATTGCCGGAATCCGGTATTTGTCCATCGGAAGCTCGGTGTCGCCTGCGCTGGAAGCACAGTGGTCGGCAATAATCACAAATACGGTATTCCTGTACCAGCTTTGCTGCTTAGCCATTTCAAAGAATTTTCTCAGGGCGTAATCCGTGTACTTCACGCCGCCCTCACGGGATTTCGCGTCGCCCGGAATATCAATTTTTCCATTCGGGTAGGTAAATGGCCGGTGGTTGGAAACCGTCATCCAATGGTTGAAGAACGGCTTGCCGGATCTTGCTTCCGCATTCATGGTACTGATGGCTTTTCTGGCCATATCTTCATCTGCTACACCCCAGACATTGGCAAAGGTAATCTCTTCCGGAGTAAAGTTGTTCCGGTCTACGATGTCATAGCCGTTCCCTTTATAGAAATCCTCCATATTGTCGAAATAGCTGTAGCCACCGTATAAAAATTTCACGTCATAGCCTTTCGATTTAAAGACGCTGCCCGTGGTAAATTTATTTTTATTGTTTTCTCTTTTAATAATGCTTTCCCCGGCCGTCGGCGGAATACATAAGGTGAGTGCTTCAAGCCCGCGCACCGTTCTGTTTCCGGTAGCATAAAGGTTGGTGAATATCAGTGATTGATCGGCCAGGCTGTCCAGGAATGGCGTAATTTTCTGCGTATTCCCATAATGGGCCAGAAAATCTGCAGATAAGCTTTCAATCGAGATCAAAACGACATTCTTTTTCAGTTCAGGTGCTGCCGGAATGATATTTCTCTGCAACACAGGCGGAGTAAACTGGCTTAAAAAGCTTTTTTCTGCCTGCTGCTGATTGATCTCAGGGTAAAACTGGAAATAATCAAGCTCATTGTGGGTAAATGCCCAATAGAATTTCGGCAACCCGTTGGCCTGGATTTCTTCTCCGAAAACATTGTTACTTTTGATTTTTGTGGTGAAATTCAGACCCAGCAGGCTTATTCCGCATAAAACCAGATAGGAACCCATCAGAATGGTTTTCTGCTTCAGGTTGGGAAGGTCCGACAATTCGGTTTTTGTTCTCCGGTAAATAAGAACCGTAATGGTAAGGGTTACTGCGGCAATCGCCAGGAATAGAGGAATCACGGGATAACTTTCCATGATGTTTCCGATGACTTCATTGGTATAGATGAGGTAATCGACGGCAATAAAATTATATCTCAGTCCGAATTCATTATAAAAGAAATATTCGCTTACCGCATTGAAAACAATGAGCAGTACATACAGGAAAAGAGTGACGAAATAGAGGCTGTTTCTTATCTGCAGCCGCCTTTCCGGAAGGAAAAACATTAAGGCAAAGAAAATAATTTTCAGGCCTATAAATGTCAGTGCAATTTCAGCTATCGATCCTCCGTATTGTTTAAAGATATTGTTCGGGATCAGAAGGATATACAGAAACAACAGAATAAGCAAACTTAATATGATCTGTCCATAAGGTTTCTGGTATTTTGAATTCGATAAAAATAGAAAATACAAAGCAAGAAAAGGGCAGGTGATAACGAAAACCAGCACATCATTCAGCACCCCGGTCAGCAGGATTTTCAGAATTTCAAAAATGCCGAAACTTGCCGTGGTAATCGGGTGAAATAAAAAAACGATTCTTGTGATCAGGGAAATGGTGAGGTATAGAGCCCCTAGATAAAGGAAGGGCCTGATTTTCTGAGCAAACATCTGTGTAAACTGAATATTAATTTCTACAAAAGTAAGAATAAGAGATTATTTTTTGACCGATATTTTCAAAATCTCATAAAAATTAGAAACTTTATAAATGGTTAAAAAAAGATTAAAAAATTAATATTTTAAAAGGCTGATTTGGATGTTTTTTTATGGTATGAATAAATAAAAGGGGACTGCTTTTGTAGTCCCCGATATGGTAAAAGTAAAAATTGCTGGATCAGGAATGGCCAAAACCGATATTTCCTTTTTTAGCGGAAAGGTTTTTTCTGAAGTCGATCATTCTCAGGGCCGTAACGGCTGCCTCGACGCCTTTGTTTCCAAGATCCCCGCCGCTTCTTGCCATCGACTGTTCCTTGGTATCATCCGTTAAGACACAGAAAATTGTCGGGGTATCGGTTAAAATATTACAGTCCTTGATTCCTTGGGCCACTGCAGAACAGACGTAATCGAAGTGAGGAGTCTCACCACGGATCACACATCCGATGGAAATTACCGCGTCGAATTTACGTTCCTTGCACAGCTGCATGCTTGCATAGCTCAGTTCAAAAGCGCCAGGAACCGGAAAGAGTCTGATGTTTTCAGGTTTTACGCCTTCCTTCTGAAGGATTTCCAGGGCTGCGTCACGAAGATTGTAGGTTACAAAATCATTCCACTCAGAAAAAACAATGCCGATAGAAAACTCATCGGCATTGGTTATATGAAGTGGCTTGTAATCGGAAAGATTAACTGTTGCCATTATTTAGTAATATTTAGTCATTTCGATATAAGAATCAGACATTCCGTTGTCGTAATCCTGGTATTTTTCATCAATCGTTGCAAAATACTTTTTCGCTTCTGCATTTTTCTTTAATCCTAAAGCTACGATCCCTGCTTTTCTTGTGAAATAATAAGTGGTATAAGGATCATCTGAAGCCGATGCTGCTTTATCAAGAAGCTGCAATGCTTCATCGTTTTTGTTCAGTCCCGATTTCGCATCTGCCATCGCGCCGTATTTCATTGCCATCAACGTTTTGTTATCAGATGAAAAATTATCAAGAAGATCGTAAGCTTCCTGGAATTTTCCTTCTTTAAATTTCAATAAACCGGCATTGTAGGCAGAAAGCTCGCCTACCGCTGTCCCGGAATATTCGTTATACGTTCCCAGGAATCCCGGATTCGCCGCTGAATTACCGCCCAACGCTTCTTTATTTTTTCCTTCAGCAAGATTTTTCTGAGCTGCCAGGAAACCTTTTACGGCTTCCACATTTTTAGGAGCTACTACAAATTGCTTGTACCCGAAGAAACCCAGTACACCCAGAACCAGTATTCCGAAAATAACTGCCAGAGGCTTTGAATATTTTTCAATGAATCTTTCCGTGTTTAAAGCTTCTCTGTCAAGATCTTTAAAAAACTCAACCGTTTCTTTACCCTCTTGCTCGTTTGTAAGTTTTGCCATAAATTATTAAAAATTGAAATGCAAATTTAATTGTTTCTGAATGATTTACAAAATACTTTCTGCGGATTATTGACGAAATATTACGAATTGTAAATTATACGCTGCCGGACGGTAAGGTTTTGTCAGAAAAAATGCTTCATGAAAGATTTCACAAAGCATTTTTATATTGATTTTTGAAAAGTTTAGTATTCCAGGATATGATAGACTTCCGCATTGAACTTTTTCAGTTTCTCTTCCCCTTTCAGGCCGGTAAGGGCAATCAGAAAGCTGAACTGTGCTACGGTGGCGCCTTGCTTTTCTACCAGTCTGGCCGCCGCTTCGGTGGTACCGCCGGTAGCCAGAAGGTCGTCGTGGATCAGCACTTTCTGTCCGGCCTTTATCTGTCCCTCACGCGTCTCAATTACTGCACTTCCGTATTCAAGGTCATATTTTTCTGAAATCACCGGTGGCGGCAGCTTGCCTGCCTTACGGATCAGGATGAACGGAACTTCCAGGGCGACTGCGATGGCAATCCCGAAAAGATAGCCTCGGCTCTCGATTCCGCATACGGCATCTACTTTTCCTCTGCTTGCTGCAGCCAGATCTGCAATTACCTCTTCATATAGTTTCGAATCCAGGAAAATGGGGGAGATGTCTTTGAACTGAATTCCCGGAATCGGAAAGTCAGGGATGTTTTCAATGGTTTTTTCCAGTTTCCTGATTAATTCTTGTGATGCCATGTCTGTTTTTATGGATTGATTCTGTAGCTGGAAATCTTCCAGTCTCCGTTTACATTTTTAAGCCCGAAGGTTACTTTCAGGGCGGTAGTCTTACCGCTCTTGTCCGTGACGTCATACGTTGCATTTACACTTGCTGAATTCGCGTTTGAAGCATTGGTGGTCATATTTTTTACGCTGACATTCTTTATTGAACCGAAACCTGACGTAGGATTGGCAAAAGATTCATAGCTGCCCCAGGTCGGGTTGCTTGCGGCATTATAAGCCGCTTTCAGGTTCTGTGCGCTTACGTTGTTCAGAAATCCTGCTACCGTAGTTTTAGGATCAGCGGTTGGTTGCTTTGGCGCAGCCGGTACCGTAGCCGGACCTGTGGCGTTAGGATCGGCAGAAACAGAAGGAACCGTTGCATTCGGATTGTTCGGATCAATTACGGCCGGGTCTTCCGGTACAGCCAGAGAATCCACTTTCGGTGCAGCCGGAACTTTCAGAAGGTCAGGATTTACGTCCAGTCCTACTTTTGTCATTTTGAATGTCTTCGCGGTCGTTTTTACCGAAACCGTGATATCAATCTTGTTATCCATGACCTTTGCAGCCGGAATGGAAGAGAATTTTAAATTGAACCCTTTGAAATTGTTATCCTGCATCAGGTTTTTTGCCGTCAAAAGTTTGACACCGTTGCTGAATACTTCTAGAGTGGCTTCAAGACCGGCTCCCGTGAAGGATACGGGCTTTCCTGTATTATCTACCAGTCGCGGTACGATCTGAATGGAGGTCGGCGCACCAAGTCCGTCATCGCCGGCAGGCCGGGTGGTAATGCTTAGCGAGTTTGCTTTTACGTCGTTCGGATCGGTTTCTTTCGCCGCTTCACTTCCGAAAATATTCATTTCACCTAAAGAAGGCGGAGCGGTACTGGCCCATTCGATCCCGTTTTTCTGCGCCACCTGGTCGGCCATCGTCATAATTTCAGGAACTTTTTTCCCGTCGATCAGCTGGCCGAGCGCTTTCAGTTCGGCAACATCGCCGTCTGCCTCCACACCGAAAGTCTTCAGAATATACAAGGCTTCATTGAATTTAATCTGCTGAATCGTCGGCAGACTGGCCGTCATATCATTGATACTCGACTGTAAAGTCTTGGTCGTGGTAGCATCTACATGATCTTTTTTGCATGCTGTAAATAACAACAGACTGAAGATGAGTAGAAAAGAAAACTTTTTCATTTTTTTTCCGTTTAGCACAAAAATAATAAAACCTTTATTAATAGAGGATTTTATTTTTTGTTTTGTTTCTCTTTCAGATCATCTTTGAAAAATGAGCTGAAAACAGACTGCATATTCGGAAATGTAGGATCTTCCCAATAATTTGAAGTGTAGCGGCTGCTGTTTTGGTCGAACCTGGCTTTTTCACCATCATTCTCATTGCCGAATTCAAGTTCCGTAGGATAAAAATTGGTGTATGTAACCACCGCATTGTATTCCGGCTCGCTTTTGTGTTTCATCTTCAGGAATCCGATTTCATTGTATTCCATAAGGTCTCTCAGCTGTTTTGTGGAATTCTGAGTATAGGCGATATTAAGAATCGATCTGACGTCGAAAAGCCGGTATCCGAAAAAAGCAAATTCTTTTTCCTGAAGAGCTTCTCCTGTAATTTCAATTTCATCTTTGTTTGTGCCCTTCAGTTCTTTCAGCACTGTATTTTTCATTTTCTGGTAATTATTGATATTTCCGACATCTTTAAGCTTCGGAACTTTTAAAAACATTCCATAATCCCAGGAAGAAAGTTTTTTACGGTCCATTTCTGCATTTTCCAGCCCGAAGACCCTGTACTGTTCGATCCGCGTATCTTTCAGCTTTTTGGTCTTGTTGTCGAAAATGTAGGTAGCAATTCCATCCGCGTAAGAATTCAGTTTGTTATTCAACGTGACATAAGTATTGAAGTTTCCTTTTACAAAAACATATTTTGCGGGTTTGTCATTTTTGATGATTACTGCTTCGATGTCTTTAATGCGGTCATTGATTTTAATTACTTCCTTATCAAAATCCGAATAGGATAAGGTAGCTACGGAAATGTTATCATAGATCAATTGGAATTTCTCCTGTTCAGGCTTTATAAGCTGTTTATCGATTTTACCGTCAATATCTGAGAAAGCCACAATGCTCCCGTCTTTTCCGAAAACTGAAACTTTGGGTAAAGGCTTACTGGTTTTTTCAGAGATAAAAGTGATACTCTGGGCATTGAAAATAGGCAATAATGAAACATAAAAAAATAAAAAGAGAATTTTCTTCATGGTATTCTGGTTGAATTACGGGTTATAAAAAAATTAGTTCTTAATAGTAAGACAATAAAAATGGAAAAAAGTTACACTGCCGGTCTAAGTTTTTTCATAAGGGAATAAAAAAAGACTGATCATAATGACCAGTCTTTAGTTTTATCTTGTAATCAGTTGTCCTTAGAAAGGATACTCATAGATTTCAGATTCGTGTAAGTAAGGGTTTCCTGTAGGGATAAGCTTCAGTTTGGAGAGTGCAGAAAGCACGGTAAACATAAATAATCCGACTACAAAAAGAATGGCTCCAAGAATCAGCATGAACACTTCAGGTGTTTTCCAGTAAGGTCCTACGGTTCCCGGCATTACCATATTGAAGTAATCCAGGATGTGCCCGCAGATCACCACGATGGCCATGATGGTTACCACTTTATAATTTCTCTTGATGCTGCTGCTTACCAATACCAATAAAGGTAATAAGAAGTTGATGATCAGCATCGGTAAGAAAGTAGGAGAGTAATGCTGGAATCTTCCGAAGAAGTAGTTTACCTCTTCCGGGATGTTCGCATACCAGTACAGCATGAATTGTGCAAACCAGGTATATGTCCAAAGCATACTTGTAGCAAATAAGAATACTCCCAGATCATGCAAATGGTTATCGTTGAATTGCGGAAGGAATCCGTTTTTCTTAAGATAAACACTTAATAAAATGATTACTGCGATACCGCTCGACAGGCAGCTTACCATAGAATACCAGATATACATGGTAGAGTACCAGTGCGGGTCGATAGACATCAACCAGTCCCAGGCCCAGGCTGCAGAAGCAAATCCGAAGAATGCAATATATCCTACTGCCCATCGGTAAAGCATCTGGTATTCGGTTCTTGAATTGGTCTCGTCAACTTTTTTAGACTGAGCTTTCAGTTTCCATGAGAAGAAAGAAGCACCCAATACATAAATGAATGTTCTTACGGCATAGAAAGGAATATTTAAGAAAATTCTCTTTTCAAACAGGATCACATCGAAATGTGCTGAGTTAGGATCGGTAAGTTCCGGATCCATCCAGTGGAAAAGATGTCCCTGGTGAGTAATGTTCAACAGCATCAGGATAATCAGGATTGCCCCTCCGTAAGGAATGTAAGAAGCAATTGCTTCCATTACCCGGGTAATAATGATCGGCCATCCTGCGTGGGCAGCGTGCTGAATAGAATAAAAGAACAGTACGCAGCAGCTTACGCCGAAGAAAAATACAGCTACAAAATGTATGGCCGCTAAAGGCTGGTTGTGTACCTGAAGTTCAGCGTGCTCAAGATGAGCCGCATGATCCTGAGGACCTACCATTTCACTTGAGTGTGTAGGCGCATTATGACCTGAAGCATGTACCGCTTCCATCATCTGTTCTATTTTCTCCGTAGAAATTCCTCTATTTAAAAAGAAACCGATACCAAACAGAACTAAACCTACAACAAGAAGGATTATAGAAGTTGATTTTAATTTTGGTGAAAAACTATACATTTCTTTTCTTATTTTTTAGTTTCGGTAGTCATTTCTGGTTTCGCAGCAGCAGTGGCCGGGGCAGCAGATGCCGTGGCCGGTGTAGCCGTAGCGGTTGCAGCAGCAGGTGCGGCAGTACCTTTCTTGAAGGCATTGATCACATACATGGCTACTCTCCATCGGTCTCCTGCATTCAATTGTCCTGCATAAGATCCCATTGCGTTTCTACCGTTTGTTATTACATAATGAACAGACCCTACGGTAATCTCTCTGTCAGCATAGTTCGGTACACCGGAGAAAGCTCCGGATTGTACGATCGGTCCCTGTCCGTCTCCGCCAACTCCGTGACATGCGCCACAGGTTTTCTCGAAAAGGTTTTTCCCTCTTTCAAGATCCTTTGCTGCATTCGCAGGATTCAAAGGAGAAGCGGTGATGGTTTTGGATGCATCATAGCCGGCATTATACTGATCCGGTGTTTTAGGAAGCAAAGCTTCTTCAAATACGCCGTCTTTGTTCTGTGCAACGGATCCTTCTACAGGAGTAAGCCCTGTAGCTCCGTTATTTCTTACGAAAGCGGGGATTTCATTTTCATGATCCGAATAAGCATCCTGAGCTTTCATCAAAGGGTCATAAGCAACCGGGAAATACATGTCCGGGAAATAAACCAGCGGTGTATTGTCTTTCGGTCCGCAAGAGTTAAGTAAAACGGTTGTTAAACCTAAAACTGCTGTAATTCTTAGTACATTCTTTTTCATTTTAAGCATCTTTAACCGTTATTTCTTCAACTCCCGTTTCAATAAGCAACTGCTTTACGGACTCTACATCCTCAGTTACGAATTCCATCATGAATTTATCGTCCGTTGTTCTCGGATCCGGGTTTTGTGCCGGTGCTCCCGGATACATTTTGTTTCTTACAAGGAAAGTCAATGACATCATGTGGGCCGCGCAGAATACCATAAGTTCGAACATCGGTACTACGAATGCCGGCATATTGTGTCCCCAGTCGAAAGCCGGTTTACCACCGATATTCTGCGGCCAGTCGTGATTCATTACATACCAGGTTAAAGTAGCTCCGATCGTTACTCCGTAAAGAGCGTAAAGAAAGGCGGCATCGGAAATTCTTGTTTTCTTCAAACCTAAAGCTTTGTCTAGCCCGTGAACCGGAAACGGAGTATATACTTCGTTGATTGCGATTCCTTTATCGTTGAATGCCTTAACGCCGTTCATCAAATCGTCGTCGTCGGCATAAAGTCCGTATACAATTTTAGTGGTGCTCATCTCCTTCTTTTGCTTTATAAGTTTCACCTGAGATTTTCAAAATCGATTTTAATTCGGCCTGTGCGATTACAGGGAATGTTCTTGCGTATAATAAGAATAATACGGAGAAGAACCCGATTGTTCCTAAATATACACCTACATCAATGATCGTCGGCTTAAACATCGTCCAAGATCCAGGTAAGTAATCTCTTGAAAGGTTAATAACGATGATGTCAAAACGCTCGAACCACATCCCGATGTTGATGATCAGTGCAATAATGAAAGTTGCAATGATGTTGGTTCTCACTTTCTTGAACCAGAAGAATGCAGGGATAATCAAGTTACACGTAATCAATGCCCAGAATGCCCACCAGTAAGGACCTACGGCAGCACCCGGAGAAAGATAGGTGAAGTCTTCGAATCTTGATCCCGAATACCATCCGATGAAATATTCCGTAGCATAAGCTACAGTTACCATACCACCGGTTAAGATGATTACGATGTTCATGATTTCGATGTGATACATGGTGATGTAATCTTCCAGGTGACATACTTTTCTTGCGATCAGCAACAGCGTCTGTACCATGGCGAATCCTGAGAAGATCGCTCCGGCAACGAAGTAAGGAGGATAGATCGTCGAGTGCCATCCTTTAATTACCGACGTGGCGAAGTCAAAAGATACCGTGGTGTGTACCGAGAATACAAGTGGTGTAGCCAAACCTGCAAGAACCAAAGAAAGTTCTTCGAATCGCTGCCAGTGTTTTGCTTTACCTCCCCAACCGAAGGCCAGGAATGTATAGATCTTTTTAGTCCATGGTGTTTTTGCTCTGTCTCTGATCATTGCAAAGTCAGGAATCAATCCCATGAACCAGAATACTGTAGATACTGAGAAATACGTGGAGATCGCAAATACGTCCCAAAGTAGAGGAGAGTTGAAGTTCCCCCAAAGAGAACCGAACTGGTTCGGTAAAGGGAATACCCAATATCCTACCCAAACTCTACCCATGTGGATTACCGGGAAGATGGCCGCCTGTACTACCGCGAAAATCGTCATCGCTTCCGCAGAACGGTTTACAGACATTCTCCAACGCTGTCTAAATAATAATAATACCGCTGAGATTAGTGTTCCGGCGTGACCGATACCTACCCACCATACAAAGTTAGTGATATCCCAACCCCAGTTAATAGTTCTGTTAAGTCCCCATGCTCCAATACCTGTTCCGATGGTATACGCGATACACCCGAATCCATAGATGAATAGAACCAGGGCTGCATACAGTGATACCCACCATAATTTGCCTGCTCTTTCTTCGATAGGTCGTGCGATATCTTCCGTAATATCGTGATAAGTTTTGTGACCAATAATTAGAGGTTCCCTTATCGGAGCTTCGTAATGTCCTGACATTTTTTACCTATTTATTATTTAAACTTTATTTTTCTACTCTGTTTCTTACTTTGGTGTGATAGAACACGTTTGGTTTGGTTCCGATCTCTTCAAGTAAATAGTATCTTCTGTTATCAGCGTATAATTTTCTGATTTCAGATTCTTTGTCATTCATATCTCCGAACTGGATGGATCCTGTAGTACAAGCTTTTGAACATGCTGTCTGGAATTCTCCGTCTTTTACAATTCTGCCCTCTTTCTTAGCTTCAAGAATCGTGGTCTGGGTCATTTGGATACATAATGAACATTTCTCCATTACCCCTCTTGTTCTTACGACAACATCCGGATTCAGTACCATTCTTCCAAGGTCGTTATTCATGTTGAAATCGAACTTGTCATTCAGGTTATAGGTAAACCAGTTGAAACGTCTTACTTTATAAGGACAGTTGTTCGCACAATATCTTGTACCGATACATCTGTTGTAAGCCATGTGGTTCTGCCCCTGCTTACCGTGTGACGTTGCCGCTACCGGACATACCGTTTCACAAGGTGCATGGTTACAGTGCTGGCACATAACCGGCTGGAAGATCACGTCAGGATTATCTGCCGGGTGGTTCAGTGCACCGCCTTCCTTATTGAAAGCTGTTCCGTACAATTCCGGAACGGCCATTCCTTCTTTTAATCCTTCATATACTTCTACTTTCTGTCTTGCAGAATAATAACGGTCGATTCTTAGCCAGTACATATCCCTGGACATTCTGATCTCTTCTTTACCTACAACAGGAACGTTGTTCTCCGCCTGGCAGGCAATGATACAAGATCCGCAACCGGTACATGAGTTCAGGTCGATTGACATATTGAAGTGAGGACCGTCGGTATCATCAAAAGCATCCCAAAGGTCGATTTTTCTTGCAGGAAGCGCTCCGCTGATGGTGTGGTACTCCAAAGGCCTGTTCCATCCTTTGTGTTCGTCGTCGAATGCTACGTTTAAGAAATCAGCCAAAGGAACTTCCTTTGCAATTTCGTAACGTCCCATCAGGGTATTCTGAAGCTGGATTCCGGCAAATTCGTGGTCTTCACCCGTTTTTTCAATTTTAACGTTGGAAATCGCCAGATTGGAACCGTCGAATAAAGGATAAGCGTTTACCCCTGTATCTGCCGTTGCTCCTGAGTTTTTCTTACCGTAACCAAGCGCAAGACCCAATGAGCCTTCTGCCTGTCCCGGCTGAACAAATACGGGAACATCTTTGATAGTCACTCCGTTTACCGTAAGGTTAACGATAGATCCGTCAAGCTGCATTCTCGCGTTAAGGTCGTTGTCGATCCCTAATCTTTCGGCATCTTTCGGAGACATCGTCAGGTAGTTATCCCACGACATTCTTGTGATCGGATCCGGTAATTCCTGCAACCAAGGGTTGTTGGCCTGTGTACCGTCTCCCATTGCCGTTTTCGTGTACAATACCAATTCCAGATCGGAAGGTTTGAACCCGCTTACTTCGGCAACAGCCTGGGCTCCGTTTCCTCCGGCATAAGACAACATCGTTGTATTATTCGAAGTATTGATCCCGTTATATAATGCTTTATTGAAAGAGGTGGCTCCTAAGATAGAGGTTGCACTTGCTTTTAAATAATCATAATAGTTGTTGGCAGCATTGTTTTTACCGTTTTTCCAAACCAAAAGAGATTCTTCGATCTGTCTTGATTTGTAAATTTTCTGGATGGTTGGCTGCATTAATGAATAGACACCGCTCTGAGGCTCGATATCTCCCCATGATTCAAGCCAGTTGGCTACAGGGATTACCGCTTTCGCAGCTTTGTACATTTCATTTTTCTTATCGGCAACGGCGATTACATAAGGAACTTTACTTAAGGATTTTTTGAAATCTTCTCCTTTGTAATAAGAATAAATCGGGTCTACGTTGTTTGCGATCAATACGCCAACCTGACCTGCATTTACCCATCCCAGGAATTCCTGGAATCTTGCCTTGTCGAAATCTTTAAGGAAGTTGGCTTTTCCGGTGAAAGCTACCGATCCTAATTTCTGGTTGATTAAGTGGGCTAAAACCTGAGCGCCTTTGGAACCGTCAGCAAAGACAACTGCTTTGCTTCCTTTGGTCTGAAGTTCTTTTGCGATATCATTCGCTGTTTTATCGGAAGAACCGCCGCCAACGATAGCATTATATACTTCAACCAAAGTCTTGTTCACCTGGCTCGGCTTCAGTCTGATTCTTTCATCAGAGTTAGCTCCTGTAAGAGACATATTGGATTCCACCTGAACGTGTCTCAACATAGCGGCTCCCGGCTTTCTGGCTGCAGCGTAAGAAGATTCAAGACCTCCTCCGTTGTAGTCTCCTAAGAAGTCTGCCTGGAAAGAAACAACCAGTTCAGTTCCCTTAAGGTCATAAACAGGCAATGCTCTTGTTCCGAAAACCTCCTGGGCTGCATCCAATCCTGCAGCATAAGGATATGCATCGTAAGTTACTAATTCAGCAGTAGGATATTTTGCTTTAAATTCAGCGAACAGTTTTTTGAATGTTGGGGAAGCAAAAGAATGGGAGAGCAATACGATTCTTTTACCGGCTGCTTTGGCTTCTTCCAGTCCTTTGATTACAAAACTGTCGACTTTGTCGAAAGTTTCGTCTTTTCCTTCAAATTTAGGCTGCTTTACTTTATCATTGTCGTAAAGAGAAAGTACGCTGGCCTGAGCCCTGGCGTTGGTTTTCCCTAAATCGCCCGCTGCCGGGTTCGGTTCTATTTTGATCGGTCTTCCTTCTCTTGTCTTTACCAGGACGCTTGCAAAATCGAATCCGTCGAAATAGGTTGAAGCGTAATAGTTAGGAATCCCCGGAATGATATCATGCGGCTTTACCACATAAGGAATCGTTTTGATTACCGGAGCTTCACAGGCAGCCAGGGTTACGGCTGCTGTAGAAAACCCTAATAGTTTTAAGAAATCTCTTCTTGAAGTACCGGAACCGTTCTTTTCCGCGTCTTCAAGGAAATCTTCTACAGGAATTTCTTCCTGGAACTCTTTTTGAGCCAACTTATTGTTTAAAGCCGGATTTTTAAGTTCGTGAATACTTCTAAATTGTATTTTGTTTGAAGCCATTTGATACTTCTAATTTTTAGTTATTAATAATGACATTTACCACACTCAATACCTCCAATTGCATCTACTGTAATCTTACCACCGTCTTTAGGGTACTGCTTTTTCAGCTTGTCGTGTAGATTCTTGAAGTATTCTTTATTATAACCGTTGTTCATGTCAACTTCTGTTGTTCTGTGGCATTCGATACACCATCCCATTGTAAAGTCGTTCGCCATCTGTACAACGTTCATGGTATCGATTTTTCCGTGACAGGCCTTACATACCACATCGATTTTGTTGTTAGGATTCTTTTTGTTGAAAGAATTGATGATTGCCTGTTCTCCTGCTACAACGTGCTGTGCGTGGTTGAAGTATACAAAGTCCGGCATGTTGTGGATTCTTGTCCATTCAACCGGCTGTGTTTTTCCGGTGTACTGTTGTTTGGCAGGATCCCAGCCCGTAGCTGCATAGATTTTCTGGATTTCTCCGTCGTAGAATGCTTTGTCTTTTCCTGGCTCCATGTAGTGCTCGGCATTGTATTCGGAAATCGTCCGGTGACAGTTCATACAAACGTTCATGGAAGGGATTTCAGATACTTTTCCGTATTTGGCACTGGAGTGACAAAGCTGACAGTCGATTTTCTGTTCTCCTGCGTGGATTTTGTGTGAGAAATAGATGGGCTGTTCCGGTTTGTAACCTTTGTAAACCCCGATCCACATCAGCCAGTTCCATACACCATAAGCCGCTAAAATGGCCAGAATGGCAATAAGTCCTTTTCCGATATAGTGGTATTTCTCGTAGATTTCACTGAATGATTTTACCCTTGATTCGTTAAGTCCGGCAAGATCCTCAGACTGTCCGAGTTTTACCAATTGTCTCAGTTTAACCAGAATCCAGACTAGAAGACCTGCAATTGCTAAAAGGGAAATGATGACAACGTTGGTTGTGGTAGAGCTTTGCGGAGCTGCATTTGCCGTTCCGGCAGCAGTAGCATCCTTCGCAGCATCCGTTTTTGCCGGTTCTGCTACCGGCGGATTAGTGGTGTAAGCCAGGATGTCGTCAATGTCCTTATCGCTAAGATTTGGAAAGACCTGCATCTCCGTCTTGTTGAACTTCTCAAAAATTTCATTGGCATACTTGTCTCCGGAAGCCCTGAGCTCCTTGTTGTTTTTGATCCACTTGTGAAGCCAGTCCTTGTCTACGCCACCTTCTGTCTTTACCCGCTCTACAACGCCCTTTAAGGGAGGTCCTACAACTTGTTTGTCTAGTGCGTGACATGCAGTACAATTCGCTTTGAAAAGCTTTTCACCATTCTTAGGATCGCCGTCCTGCCCGTAAATTGAAGCACTGGTTGATAGCAATAAGCCTATTGCGATCAACGTTTGTCTATAATGCTTTCTCCAACTAATCATTTAAATTATCTTATGTTAGTAAATATTGAACATTCAATCAATCCCGCAAAAATAATATTTTTAACAGGAATTTAACGGTATATAGAAAGGGGAAAATGTCATTTGCGTTTAATTTGTAACTATTCTAAATAACTGGATTTGGTATAATTTTTTTATTTGCCTAAATTTGCGCAAACAACTTTAAATGAAAAATTTGATTAAAATATTTTCGATCCTGATGATGCTGTCTTTTTACAGTATTGACGCACAACAGGTTGTAAAAAAGGATACCCTGGCCGGCACGGAATTGACGATGACCATGGATTCCAGGGTAAATGCCGCCCTTGAAAGTATTGAGGATAAATGTTCAAAGAGCTCTGCTTCAATAGCTTCCAGAGACGTTGATGACGATTATGTACCTGCAAAACCAACTAAAATCTATGTTCCGAGCCGGGAACTGACCAATGCGGAAATCTGCAGGAAAAATCCAAGAATTCTAGGATATAAAATCCAGATCACCGTTGTGAAGAGCAATGAAGAAGCAAATGAAGTAAAAGCTTATTTCAGAAAACGGTTTCCCAATCTGAAAGTAGAGACGGATGCTTCTTTACGCCCGAATTATAAAATCCTTGCGGGAAGTTATTTTACCAAGCAGAGTGCCGCTTCCGACCTGTCCAGGATCAAAGAGTATTTTAAATCTGCAATGGCCGTTCAGTACAGGATTTTCTGCGCTGAAGCGAAATAATTTAATATAAAATAAATAAAAAAAGCTGAGAGATTTTCTCAGCTTTTTTGTTTGGAGTTTTATTGAATTTTCTGATTTTATTTAGCGTGAGCTCGGCCGTATCAATATCATCTTCAGTCGATTATTTAATTCAAGAATAAAAATGAGACTGATTTTTTCGGGATTTTAATTAATACACGGTTTATGCTTCTGACAGGATTTTATCCTATCCTGTACTAAGCCGTCTTTTCAGGACTTTAAAACAAGAGAAATCCGTCCCTGATTGAAAAAAAAGCGGTTATTCAGTATTGAATCAAAACTTCTCTGATAAAGCGATAACATTTCAGTTTGATGATCAGGATCTTTGATCCTATGTCTGACAAAAGAAACTTCCGGCATCCAGCTTCCGTCTTCCAGTCTTTATTTACGGTTTGTACCTCGATTCACGTTATTTTACTGAAAATGTGAAATATAGCTATTTGTTGTCTCCACGACAGCAGAGGGTGATTGACCGGATCGAATTTAATAAAAGGTCTTTAAAAACCAAAAGAATTCCGTCATCCTCAGATAGTTATTAATCATAAGGTAGGCGAATAAAATACAGAACGCGGCGGTTAGAAAGGACAGGGTCTTAGGAGATTGTCTGTAGCTGTAAAACAGCCATCCCAAAAGTAACGGATACACAAACGCAAAGTGCCCGCCGTAAATAAAAGCCGTATGAAGTCCGAATCTCATCAGGCAGTGAATGAGGATATCCACAACGAAAGAAATCATCAGCACCTGAGCTGCCTTATTCCTGAAATTTTTCACATAACTCCATATGATCAGAGCCAGCAATGCAGTGATGAAAACATAGGGAATCCAGGAATTATAGACATCCATGATAATGCCTTTGTAACGATAGCCGTTCATGTTATGCTTATCACGGATGATAAAGTTAGAAAACAGCACGTTCCCTCCAAAAAAGTAGGAAAGAATCATATCCCATGTTGGCGTAGCATTTACGTTTGAGAACTTTTCGTATTGCTCATTGGTTTTGCTGAATATATTTTCATATTTGAAATCGATCCGGTTTAAATAGAGCAGGATAAAACAAATACAGGTGAAAATCACCCTGAATGCCGCATTGGCAAATTTTTTCCAGCTTTTAAAAAGACCTTTTTCAAAAGCAACGGGAATAAAGACTTTCACGATATTGGTAACCGTGAGTCCGCCGATGGTAATTCCTGAAAATGCCAGGGCGAGCGCAGGTATTTTTTGTTCCCTTTTCAGTTTTATCGCAGCATAATGATGGAACAGAGTCAGAAGGAAAAGGGTATAGGTAAAGTTTTCGGGAGTGAAGGACAGAAGAACCGTTGTTGAAAATCCCCCGAAAAACAGGATCAGCGGAATGCTGAAGATCAATGGCAGGCCAATGATGTTTTTCAGGTATTTGAAGACCTGGAGAATGCTCATGCTGACGGCAAGGTTGCTGAGCCAGGCCAGGGCAAAACGGAAATTGCCATCCATTTTCCCGTCTGAAAATAACAGGGCCAGTTCGCGGATCCAGTTGAAAAAATAATAGGAAAGGGGATGTCTCTCGAAACTGCCTCCCGTCATGACGATGGATTTATTGTCAAAGCTGAAATAGGCATCCCAGGGAATCCGGCCGTCAAAAATAATCTTATGGTGAATGGCGATATACGATCCCAGATATCCGTAGACGACGAGAAAGAAAAGAAAAACGATCAGTTCAATACCGGTCGACGGAAAAATCAGTTTAAGAAAATGGACGAATTTTGTTTTGAACTTTGACACGTTAGGATCTTTTTGCAAAAGTAAAAATAAAACCCGTCAGAAATGACGGGTTTTTATAATATGCACAAGATTCAATACAATTGCCGGGAAATACTCTGATAATAATCAATCCGGGATCTTACACGACCGGATCCGGTCGTAGAAATGATACAAAGCGGATGCTTTTATTTAAAAATATCTTCTTAAGAACTGCATGAAAGGGTAGAACATCCTGAAATATCATCGTAGCCGGACGGCCTTTTCGAAGAAAATTCAGGATAAAGTTCCTGATAAGGATGTTCCAGTGCCCGGGTTAACTTCTCCAGCATTTCCGTTTTTCCTGCATTAATTTCTTCAATACATTGATAAAGCAGATAATTTCTCAGGATAAATTTCGGATTCGTTCTGGCCATTAATTCCAGGGATTTCTCGCGGGAGATGATATTTTTTTCCAGTCTGTGCTGATAATTTTCTATAAACTCCTGAAGCCTGGTGAGGTCTTCATCATTCAGAAAAGTGTAGGATGCATTTTCAAACTGTTTTTTAAGCTCTGTCGATTCATCGTAATTTTCGAGCCGGTTGAAAAATAAAGTATAATCCAATTGGAGATCCTGCATCAGACCCTGCCAAGAGGTGAAAAACTTTTCATCGCTTGTCAGCAGCTGGTCGAAACCGAATTTTCTGCATAGCATCCGGTCATGGGTTTCCCAGAAATAGCTTCCGTAGTCGTTCAGGATTTCTTCCAGGAATTTTTCATCTTTGATCAGCGGATGAAGCGCATTGGCCAGCTGCCAGAGGTTCCATTGTGAAACCTGTCCCTGTTTTCCGAATGCGTATCTCCGTCCCGGGAGGTCGGTGGTATTAGGGGTAAAATTTAAATCGTATTCGTCCATCATGGAGTAAGGTCCGTAGTCGATGGTCAGCCCCAGAACCGACATATTGTCCGTATTCATCACGCCATGGACAAAACCTACGCGATACCATTCCACCATCAGGTCAGCCGTTCTCCTGCATACCTTTTCAAAAAAGTCCTTGTATTTCTGTTCTCCTTCCGAGGTGATTTCTTTATAATAATTTTCAATGGTAAAATCAGCGAGTTCATGTAACGTTTTGTATTCCTGCTGGGCTGACATCAATTCGAAATGGCCGAAACGAAGAAAGCTTTCGGCAGTTCTGATGACCACTGCACCTTTTTCCAATTCGGGATTTCCATTGTACATCATATCCCTTACCACTTCTTCTCCGGTAAAAGCAAGGCTTAAAGCACGGGTCGTGGGAATCCCCAGATGAAACATGGCTTCGCTCATCAGGTATTCTCTGACGGACGACCGCAATACGGCCCTTCCGTCAGCATGCCTCGAATAGGGGGTGGCCCCGGCACCTTTCCACTGGATTTCATTTCTTTCTCCCGAATCACCGGTAATTTCACCGGCAAGGATGGCCCGCCCGTCGCCCAGCTGTCCGGCCCAGTTTCCGAACTGATGTCCGGCATAAGCAGTAGCATAGGTCTTTATATTTTCAGGAAGCTGATTGCCGACTAAAAAGTTTAAATCTGTTTCGGTGAAGGTGCCCAGCCCGATTTCCTCCGATAATTTCCTGTTAAAAGCAATCAGTCGGGGTTGGTCGAAACCGGCAGGAGCAATGGTGGAAAAAAGGACTTTCGGTGTATTCCGCTGCATCGGGTTTCCCGAAAAATCTCCCGGGAACTTTTTTATAAAGGGTTGTATAATGTTTTCAATATTCATCTTTCAAAGGTATAAATTAAAAAGAAAAGACCTTCCAAATCATTGAAAGGTCTTTTGTATTTCTAAAAAAGAATCTATTTATTATTAAAGTCAATATCTTCTCCGGTATTCAGATTTTCATTGACGTTTTCTTCTTTCTTTCCGGAACTTTTCGGTCCGCCCGGATCAGCCGGTTTCGGATTTTTGATTTCGTCCAGCGTCTGCAGGCTGCCGTCGTCTCCGTATCCCGAACGCAATCCGTTAAGATTCGAGCATCCGTCTTTCCATTCCGAAGGTTTCACGAATTTATCATCCGGTGAAATTTTAAGGCTTTTATCGGCCCATACCTTTTTCATGTAGATGGCCCATATCGGTAATGCCATTTTAGCTCCCTGGCCTTCTCCCGTTCCGAAGAAGTGGGTGGCCCGGTCTTCCCATCCGACCCATGCTCCCGTTGCCAGCTTAGGAACGATTCCCATAAACCATCCGTCGGAGTTGTTCTGCGTGGTTCCGGTTTTACCGGCAATCTCGATATCTTTAGAAATTCCTTTTCTGCCGAGTTCCCCTGAAGCCGTTCCGTATTGGGCTACCCCTTTCATCAGCTCGATCATGGTGTAGGCATACAGCGGATTCATAACTTCTTTCGGTTCTACATTCACTTCTTTGATTACCCTGCTGTTGGCATCTTCGATCCTCCAGATCATCTCCGGCTTATTGTAGTTTCCGTAGTTGGCAAAAGTACTGTAGGCGCCCACCATTTCATAAATCGTAATGTCGGATGCCCCCAGTGCCATCGGCAGGCTGGTGGAAATTTCTTCGGTTACCCCAAGGTCCCGTGCGGTCTGGATGACACTCTGTGTACCGGTCATTTCAGCCAGACGAAGCGCTACCGGGTTTTGTGAATGAGCCAGGGCATCTTTCAGAGTAAGCATGCCTCCTCTTCCCGGAACATGATAGGTTCCTTTGTTGAAGCTTGCATTGGATATGGTGGAACAGGGCGTAAGGCCTAATTTCATAATTGCTGTTGCATAAACGAAAGGCTTAAAGGTAGAACCTACCTGTCTTTTTCCCTGTTTGATGTGATCGTACTGGAAATGCTGCCAATCGATACCGCCTACCCAGGCTTTGATTTCCCCGGTTCCGGGAACCATAGACATCAGACCTGCCTGTGCTACTTTTTTATGCCATCTGATGGAATCCCATGGCGACATTTCTACTTCTTCTTCTCCGGCCCATGTAAATCTTGACGTCTTAATGGGCTTTTTAAATTCCATTAAAATAGAGTCTTCCGGAACATTTGCGGCTTTAAGTTGCTTATAACGGCCGGTTCTTCTCATTGCCTGCATCATCAGGTCATTCGCCTGTTTATCGTTAAGAAAATAGAACGGCCAGTTTTTCCGGCCTCTCTGTTCGGCATCAAATCTTTTCTGAAGATCGGTTAAGTGTTCTCTGATCGCATCTTCTGCATACTTCTGCATTCTGGAATCCAGCGTTACGTATATTTTAAGCCCGTCTTTGTAAAGATTCAGTTTCTTCCCCGTATCTTTTTCATAATCGTCAAGATATTTGTCGATTTCCTTTTTCAGATAAAACTTATAGTATGCTGAATAATCGTCGTTGATATTTTTAATCGGATGGTAATCTACTTTAATAGGGGTTGCAACAGCTTTATCGAAAGTAGCCTGATCCAGATATCCTGTTTTAAGCATTTGATCCAGTACGACATCCCTTCTGGTTTTTGCCCGTTCAGGATTTCTCATCGGATTGTTTTTCACCGGATTTTCGAGCATGGCTACAAACATGGCAGCTTCCGGTAAAGTAAGTTCAGAGGTTTTTTTGTTGAAATAGATTTTTGAGGCCATTTCAATACCATTGGCATTGTATAGGAAATCAAACTTGTTGAAATACAAAGTAATGATTTCTTCTTTGGTATATCTTTTTTCAAGACTTACCGCTACGACCCATTCTTTCAGTTTCTGAAATGCCCTTTGGATTTTATTCTGAGAAGCCCCATTGGTAAAAAGCAATTTTGCTAATTGCTGGGTAATGGTTGAACCACCACCACGTCCTCCGCCATATACAACCGCTCTTGCTACTGACTGTAAATCAATTCCGGAGTGTTCTTTGAAACGCTCGTCTTCTTTTGCCTGTAAAGCATAAATCAGATAAGGCGGAAGGTCTTTATAAATAATGGGTTGCGTCTTTTCTTTCTCGAATTTTCCCAGCAGCACCCCATCGGAAGAATAAATCTGTGAGGCGACATAAATATCCGGGTTTTCAAGCTCTTTTACATCCGGCATTTCCCCGATAAAGCCCTGGGATACCGCGAAGAAAAGTCCTGAAATACCTAAAACGACAGCAAAAAATCCGATCCAGATAAATTTTACCCATCTTTTCCAGGCAGTATTTCTCTTTTTTGGAGGAAGAGGGAAGGTTTTCCCTTTGTTTCCTGTGTTCTGTTTGTTCACGTCCATTGATGATTACGGTTTAGCCGTTTCTATTTTTACTCCAATATCTTCAATTCCCGGAAGGATATCATTTCTCATCGCCTGGGTAAGGCCGATTTCATATTTTCCTCTGGCCGGAAATTTATAATTCAGTTTGTACTGAAACAACGTTTCCTTGGTATCGCCGAATCCCGTGCCGAGCCATTCACCGTTAGGTTTCGCCAATACATAATTTAACGTATCGGTTTGCTTCTTCTTGCTCTGAAGATCGGTGAAATTCACGATAAACCTGATGTTGCTGTAAGGATAATCGTTGTTGTTTCTTACAACAAATATAATATTTTTAGGATTTTGCGGATCTGAAATTTCAAGATTAAATTTTTGTTCACTTTTCTTATTCCACTTGTTGTCAACAGACTTCATAAAGACTTCGCCTTCCGAAGAAGAATGGCAGCTGACGAAGAGGATAAGAGTACATAATCCTAAAATATTACGCATTGTTGTCTTTTTTTGGAGGAAACTTCTTTTTAAATTTCTTTTTGTTCGAGTTGGTTTTCTTTTCAGCTTCAGAACCTGGCGCTGCATCTACCTTTTCCATCTGAGGTTTTGGCTGCTGAGACTGTTGAGGCCGCTGTGTTCTTGGCTGGCTGTTGGCATTGCCTTTTGGATTCTGGTTCTGTTGCGGCCTTTCCTGCCTCTGAGGACGCTCGGACCTTTCGTTTCTTTCAGGACGTTCCTGTCTTTCAGGCCTGTTGTTGTTTCTCTTCTGGCCCTGCTGATTCTGGCTGTTGTTGTTTGGCCGGTTCTGGTTTTTATTCCGGTTGTTCCGGTTTTTCTTCTCGAAACGGTCAACGTTGTTTTCCTGAATCAGATCGATGCTGGCCAAAGGAATGTCCGGCTGTTTCAGTTCTTCCAGAGGAAGTATCTTTTCACCGCGTTTGTTTTTGGAGATGAATTTTTTTACCAGATCAATATCAAAGTCATACCAGGCAATAGAACTGTCTACATAGGCAAACCACATTTTCTTTTTGAAAACATCGATTTTAATGCAGAAAGCCCGCCCTTTTTCCGTGTCCAGCGTCGTTGAAGAAGACGGGAAATGGCTTAAGGCATCCAGGTAGCTGTCCAGTTCATAATTAAGGCAGCATTTCAGCTTTCCGCATTGTCCGGCAAGCTTCTGAGGGTTGATGCTTAACTGCTGGTATCTGGCTACATTCGTATTTACCGATCTGAAATCCGTAAGCCAGGTCGAGCAGCAGAGCTCCCTCCCGCAGGATCCGATACCGCCTACTTTTGCCGCTTCCTGGCGGAAACCGATTTGCTTCATGTCGATTTTCGTACGGAATGCCCCTGCGTATTCCTTGATCAGCTGCCTGAAATCCACACGGCTTTCAGCAGTATAATAAAAGGTAACTTTAGAAGCATCTCCCTGGTACTCAATGTCTGTAATTTTCATTTCAAGACCCAGCCGGTGAGCGATCTTCCGCGCTTCTATCTTAATGGTATCTTCTTTTTTTCTTGCCTCCTGCCAGACCTCCAGGTCTTTCTGGTTGGATTGCCTGTATATTTTTAGTGCCGATTCTTCAGAACATTTTTTCTTTTTCATCTGAATTTTCACTAATTCTCCGGTGAGACTTACCACACCTACATCGTGTCCGGGACTCGATTCTACTGTTACTACGCTACCTATATGTAAAGGAATATTATTTACATTTTTATAAAATGATTTTCTGTCATTTTTGAATCTGACTTCCACAAAATCGCATCGGTTCGGTGCGGGATTGTTGATGTCAGAAAGCCAGTCGAAAACACTTAATTTATAACTATTACCACAGGTATTTACATTTTCACAGCCATTCGCGGTCTTCTTGGGTCCGCAAGAATGTGCCGAATCGCCGGATGTTTTACATCCACAACTCATATAATGATATATTTAATTTGCAAATTTATGATTTTTATCTTAACGAGGTCTAAAATAATCAAATAATCGGGAAACGTGATGTTTAATGTTAAACGGATTGCCGGCTGGATGATTCTGTTTTTATTAAGTGTTTAATAATGATCGTTTTATAGGAGTTATAAATCATTTGTTATTTTAAACATAATTTTCTTTTAAGATAACGTTTAAAATTTTATGATTTATTAACAGGTGTAACTAAAATAATTTTATATTTGGGTATATAATAATAGTCTATGAAAAAAATATTAGTATCAACTGCATTACTGGCAGGCGTTCTATCTTACGCAGGAGGCTTCAGGGTATCTCTGCAGGGGGTGAAACAATTGGCCATGGCACATACCAGTGCGCATGCTGAAGATGCGAGTGTAACGTTTTTCAACCCTGCGGGGATGTCGTTCATTCCTTCAAAGCTGAGCATCGTGGCAGGAGGATTCGGAGCAAGCAATAAAGTGACCTTCCAGAACACGAATACTTTGCAGAGTACAGAAACGGATAATCCGATGGGTACTCCTATTTATGCGGCAATTGCTTACAGGCCGATCGAAAAACTATCCGTTGGTTTCAGCTTTTCCACGCCTTTCGGAAGCACCATCGAGTGGCCAAGCGATTGGGAGGGGAAAGAAATGGTTCAGCGTCTTGAGCTCAAGAGTTTCTATTTCCAGCCGATGGTTTCCTATAAATTCAACGACTGGCTGGCATTCGGGGCTAGCTATATTTATGCTAAGGGAAGCGTAAACTGGGACAAGGCGGTAACGCAGTTCGGAGGACAGCTTAACCTCGACAGTAAGGCAAGCGGACACGGATACGGCTTCGGGTTTTATTTCAGACCGGATCCTAAACTTGATGTGAGTGTGGCTTACCGTTCACCGGTTGATATGAAGGCCAAAGACGGAACCGCTACCTTTAAGTTTCCTACCAATTCCATCTACCCGCTGTTGGGATTGGATACCTCAGGAAAAGACAGCTTTACCGCAACTTTACCGCTGGTGGAAGAATATACGGTCGGGTTAACCTATAAAGTAACACCGAAATGGTTGGTTTCTGCAGATTTCAACTATCACGGATGGTCCAGATATACCCAGCTGACCCTGGACTTCGGCAGTGCGCCGGTTGGAAACCAGGCAGATCCTACAGTTTCTGTTTCGCCGAAGAATTTCAGGAATTCCAAGACCTTCAGATTGGGAACCCAATATGCCTTTACCGATATGATCTACGGACGTCTGGGTGCTTACTATGATGAATCCCCTTACTCCGACGAACATTTCATTCCGGAAACGCCTTCTTTCAATACGTATGTTGTAACCGGAGGGGTTGGGTTCAAACTGAAACAGTTCGGTGTTGATGTAGCCGGAGGCTATGCCATGCCACAGGCAAGAAATGTAAACAACAAAAACCTCGGGTTCTACGGACAGGCTAAAGCTACCGCATTCTATTTAGGCCTTGGTTTATCTTACAATCCATTTTAATTGAAGACTATGAAAAAATTTATAATTTCTACATTCGCTATTTCCGCACTGCTGTTTACAACGGGCTGCGAAGATGAATTTGATAACGATGTAAACGATGTGGTGGTAACGAAAGGCGAAGCAGATTTCTCCAATTATATTTCCATCGGGAACTCCCTGACTTCAGGATACAGGGACGGAGCCCTTTACCAGGACGGGCAGAACGAATCTTATCCGAACATTATTGCCGGCCAGATGAAACTTGCCGGAGGAAATGATTTCGTACAGCCGCTGATGGCAGATAACAATGGCGGATTGGTATTGCTGGGAAATACGATTCAGGGAACGAAACTTTATATTAAGTCATTTACAAACGGTTCTCCGGATATTGCCAATGTTTCGGCGACCCCTACAACCAATGTGCTTACCAAAATTACCGGGAAGCTGAATAACTTCGGGGTTCCGGGGGCAAAATCCTTCCATCTGGTTGCTCCGGGATATGGGAATACCTCAGGGATTTTACTGGGAACGGCGAATCCTTATTATGTAAGATTCTCCACGAGTGCCACTTCTACCGTTGTTGATGATGCGGTACTGCAGAAACCTACGTTTTTCTCTTACTGGATCGGAAACAATGATGTATTGAGCTATGCTACTACCGGAGGATCAGGGATCAACCAAACCGGCAATACCAATGCAGCGGTTTATGGAGCTAATGATATTTCAGATCCTAATGTGGTGGCAGGTGCCATCAAGGCAGGTCTTGATAAATTAAAAGCAGGAGGTGCTACAAAAGGGGTTATTGCAAACATTCCTTACGTAACATCCATTCCGTTTTTCACAACGGTACCTTATAATCCTTTGACTCCAACATTGCTGGGTTCAAATATTACGGCCTTAAACACCAATATTTACGGTCCTTTGAAGCAGGTGCTTACCGCTTTGGGGGCAGGGTCCAGGCTTAATCTGCTTTCTGCAACCTCTGCAAATCCTGTTTTAATTAAAGATGCAACGCTGACCGATTATAATGATCAGATCAGAGCTGCACTTACTCCGGCCATCGGTCTGGCAGCGGCTACGGCCTATGGTCAGATTTACGGTCAGGCAAGACAGGCGACTGCTGATGATTTTGTGCTTCTGACGACCAGGGCAGTAATCGGAACTACAGCTACGGGAGTTCCTGCAGGATTGAATGTATACGGAATTTCTTACCCTTTACAGAACCAGCATATTTTAACGAAAACCGAAGCAGCTACAGTAAAAACAGCCGTTGATGCTTATAATTCGTCCATTAAAGGGCTGGCAGATGCTTACGGCCTGGCTTTCGTAGATGCCAATAAAAAAATGGTGGAACTGAACGGACAGTCCGGAATTTCATGGGATGGGGTAAAGTATTCCGCAAAATTCGTAACCGGAGGAACATTCTCACTGGATGGGGTACACCTTACCGGAAGAGGATATGCCTTAATTGCCAATGAATTTATCAAAGCAATTAATGATAAGTACAAATCTACTTTACCACAGGTAAACCCGAACAATTATTCAGGAGTTAAATTCCCTTAATAACAGGTAAAATAAAAACTTAGAAGCCACAGGAGTAATTCTTGTGGTTTTTTTTTAAATTTGCAAATCTTTAAAAAGTAAAAATGGCCGATCAGTTAAGTTATCTATTTTGCACAAGGACCAGCAGGGACCTGGCAGAAAAAATTGCCCAATATTATGGGAAGGAACTAGGGAAAATCAACTTTCAGACGTTCAGCGACGGGGAATTCGAGCCTGTTCTGGACGAATCCGTAAGAGGAGGAAGGGTTTTCCTGATTGCATCCACCTTCCCGCCGGCAGACAATTTATTAGAGCTTCTTCTCATTATTGATGCCGCGAAAAGAGCTTCTGCCAAAAGCATTACCGTAGTGCTTCCTTATTTCGGACTGGCAAGACAGGACCGGAAAGACAAACCGAGAGCGCCGATCGGTGCCAAATTGGTTGCCAATCTCCTGACTGCAGCCGGTGCCACAAGAATCATGACCATGGATCTTCACGCAGACCAGATTCAGGGATTCTTCGAAATTCCGGTAGATCATTTATATGCATCCACTATTTTCGTAGACTACATCAGGGATCTGAACCTGGAAAACCTTACCATTGCTTCTCCGGATATGGGTGGTGCTAAAAGAGCGAAAAACTATGCAGGCCACCTGGGGGCAGATGTGGTAATTGCCTACAAGGAAAGAAAAAAAGCAAATGTAGTGGAAGAAATGTTCCTGATCGGAGACGTGGTGGGAAAAAATGTAATCCTCATCGACGACATGATTGATACGGCGGGAACGCTCTGCAAAGCGGCAGACATCCTGATGGAAAAAGGAGCAAAATCCGTAAGAGCGATGGCTACACACGGCGTACTTTCAGGCAAAGCCTATGACAATATTGAAAACTCAAAATTGCTGGAAGTGATTGTAACTGACTCAATTCCTGTGAAAAATAATTTGTCATCTAAAATAAAAGTGCTATCTTGCGCCCCATTATTTGCAGACGTTATGAAGATGGTCCATGAGCACCAATCGATTAGCAGTAAATTTATTATCTAATTGATAATTAAATGTTTGCAAATTAAATTTTGAAACAATTTTTTAAATTTTTATAAATGAAATCTATTACAATTCAAGGTACAAAAAGAGAAAGCGTGGGCAAAAAGTCTACAAAAGCTTTACGTGATGCTGAATTAGTTCCTTGTGTTGTTTACGGAGGTGGAGCTCCTTTGAACTTCTCTGCTACAGAGAAATCTTTCAAAGGTTTGGTGTACACTCCTGAAGCACACACGGTATCTATTGAGGTTGATGGTCAGACAATCCCGGCTGTTCTTCAGGATATTCAGTTTCACCCGATTACAGATAAAATCCTTCATGCTGATTTCTATCAGCTGGCAGAAGACAAGCCTGTAGTTATGGAAGTTCCTGTAAGAATTACAGGTCGTTCCAAAGGTGTTGTTTCCGGTGGTGTTCTTCGTCAGTCTTTCAGAAAACTGAAAGTAAAAGCAATCCCTGCTAACTTACCGGACGAAATCGTTGTGGATGTTACGCCGTTAAGAATCGGTAACAAACTTTATGTAGGAGGTATCAAAGCGGAAGGATACTCTTTCATGCATCCTGACAACGCAGTAGTAGTTGCTGTGAAGATGTCTAGAAATGCAATGAAAGGAGGTGCAGCAGCAATGGATGATGAAGATGAAGAAGAAGTTGCAGCAGAAGAAGGAGCAGCTCCGGCAGCTGACGAAACTGCAGCAGAATAAGAATTTCTTATCTAAAAATATGGAAACCTGTCAATTTTTGGCAGGTTTTTTTGTTAAAAATAGAAAGAAAATTAATGAACCTGATTAATTTTAAAAATCTTTATATTCTTTTAAATCTTTATATTCTTTTATAAGCAGAACGGCTTTGTGAAACGTCAAAACAAGTAGTATTAAAAAATCTTTATGATCTTTGTGTTCGAAATTAAATTAATAATTCTCACCAAAAAAACATCCTTCTTCCGGTATTTAGTACCAAAGGATTTACATTGAATCCATTGAATCTTTCTATTGGTATCCAGTTTATTGCTAACAACCGTCAGTTTCCTTTTGGAAAAAAAGCCGTAAATTTGAAGAGTTCTAAATAAGAGCGTTTTAATTTAAAATTTAATAAATGTTTGACATTCAGGAAATCAGAAGTCAGTTTTCTATATTAAACCGCAAGGTGAACGGTAAGCCGTTGGTTTACCTGGACAATGCAGCAACTTCCCAAAAACCGGATTCGGTACTGAAGGTTTGGGATGCCTATTACAAAGAGCTTAATGCGAATGTACACCGGGGAATCCATACTTTAAGCCAGCTGGCCACGGAAGAAATGGAACTTTCCAGAAGAAAGATCCAGAAATTCATCAATGCAAAATACGATTTTGAAGTCATCTTTACCAAAGGGACGACCGAAGGATTGAACCTTATCTCTTATATTTTAACCCGGAAATTAAAAAAGGATGACGAGATCATCATTTCTTATCTGGAGCACCACTCTAATATTGTACCGTGGCAACTCCTCTGCGAAAGGACGGGAGCCAGATTGAAAGTAATCCCGATGGATGAAAACGGAGTTCTTCAGATGGACGTTTTCGATACGTTGTTGAATGAAAGAACAAAGATCGTTTCCATGAATCAGGTCTCCAATGCCTTGGGAGTGATCAATCCGGTAGAAGAGATTATCGCAAAAACGCGTAAGAATACCGATGCGTATATCGTGATCGACGGCGCTCAGTCGGTACCGCACTTCACCATTGATGTCCAGGCAATGGACTGTGACTTTTTTGTGTTTTCCGGCCATAAGATGTATGCCCCGATGGGAACGGGGATTTTATATGGGAAACAGGAAATTCTTGAAGAACTGCCGCCGTTCCACGGAGGCGGGGAAATGATTGCCACCTGCTCTTTTGAAGAAACTACCTATGCCGGATTACCGTTCAAGTATGAAGCGGGAACCCCGAACGTCGGTGGAAATATTGCGCTGGGTGCTGCCGTGGACTTTATCCTGGAAACGGGACACGAAAACATCAGAACCCATGAAAATGCCTTGCTGGAATATGCCCAGAGACAGCTTCTGGAAATTGAAGGATTAAAAGTGTATGGTGAGAAAGCAAACCGGACGGGGGTTGTTTCCTTCAATCTGGAAGGCATCGGAATCGCCTCGGACGTAGGGATGATTCTTGATAAACTGGGAATCGCAGTGCGAACAGGCCACCACTGTACCCAGCCGATCATGAACTTCTTTAACATTGCAGGAACTGTACGCGCGAGCTTTGCCGTCTATAATACTTTTAATGAAATTGATGTATTGGTGGAAGGTGTGAAAAAAGCACAAAAGATGCTTGGTTAAGAATAGTATTAAATATCATATCAGCGGTCAGGATTTTTTTCTGGCCTTTTTTATTTTAATAATTATTTAAAATGCTGGTTTTCAATTTATTATTTTAATTTTGTGGTTTAAATAAATAAAATTTTTCCGGATACTGTAACCTTTTCGGTTTTTCACTGTCTTACTATTAGAAACAAAATAATTATGAAGCTTCTGTTTGGAAATAAAAAAGATGATTTGCTGAACCGCCTGAAAAAGCAGGAGCCGGCAGCACAGAAAATTTTTTATGATCAGCATGTGAAAAAGTTCCTGAGCATCAGCAGGAGTTATATTACCGATCTATACCAGGCGGAAGACTGCGTTATCAAAGCATTCTGCAAGATCTTTAAAAACATGGAAAGCTTCAGGAATGAGGGGAGTTTCGAAGGCTGGGCAAGAAGAATCGTGGTAAATGAATGCCTTAATTTTATCAAGAGCCACAAAACGGTTTTTTACCTGGATGATATCAATCCGGCATATCTTGAAGAAATGTACGAAGAAGACCTGAGTTTTAATTTCAATGCCCAGGAGTTGCTGGACCAGCTTCCGGATGCTTACCGGATGGTCTTTAACCTGTATGTTTTTGAAGACTATTCGCACCAGGAAATCGCGGATGCCCTACAAATCTCCACGGCCGTCAGCAAAACCCAGCTGTTCCGGGCTAAAGAAAAAATGAGAAAAATTTATTTCGAACAACAAAAAACACTGCAAAATGAAAACTATTAGAAACACTATAGAACAGCAGATCAAACAACAGATCGAAGCAAGGGAAATCGCTCCTTCAAGGGATCTGTGGTCTGAAATAAAAAGCCAATCCACAGCAGGCATGCCGAAACCGTCCTACAACTGGCTTTTGATAGCGGCCTGCTTTATTTTAACGTTTAGCTTAGGGGCGGTGCTCTTTTTTAACCAGGAAAGAAAGCCTGGCGCAACATCCGAACATATCGTTCAGACCATTACAAAGCCTGCCACCCGGAGTGCTGCAGAACCTATTGCCCGGGAACAGCATACAGGATCAATTGCTGAAAACCGCAGGCAGGATACGGCTACGGAAAATATTTCAGCAGGAATGAAAAGTGAGGCGCAGGAAAAGGAAATCAAAGCATCTGCCGGACAGGAAGAAGTGCCTGTTATCAGACAGAATTCAGCGCAGATCATATCGGAAATTTCAAGCATGGATCCGGGAAAAACCATGGCACAGGCAGATTCTGCCAAGCTACCGGTGACAAAGAAGCGGTATGTAGATCCTTCCACGCTGCTTTTTTCGGTGGAGCACAAAGATGTCATTGAGAAGACCAAAGGAAAAAGCAATGTCGCTACAATCGACCTGAACGGAAACTAACCCTTTATTTTTTAACAATTAAAACGTATAATATGATCAAGAAATTTATCATGATGGGCTTCGTATGCCTTTTATCTACAGCAGCAAATGCACAGAGAAAACCGGTTCTGAACCTTCAGCCGAAAGAAGATACCGGCGTAAGCCCGATCGTAAAAGAAAAAGTAGATGATTATGCAAAAAAAATCGATGTCATTATCCAGGAAGAGAAAAAAATGATGGAGGCGGAACTCAAGGAGCTTCAGGCGAAAAACCTGGATAAAACAGAATTTGATAAACAAAAGGCGTTGGTAGCTGACCGTTATTCTGAAAAGATAGATCAGCGGATTGAAGCGCTGGGATTCGATATGGATGCCGTGATCCAGAAACAGGTCCGCTTTTCCCTTCTGAATTCAGATGTAACCTCCAATGAGGAGCTGAAGGAGAAACTTCTGAAAAAATTCAGGCCTACAAAAGATCTTTCTCCCTATATTTCTTACGGAATCATGAACCTTACGAATGACAGGCCGGACAATGCCCTGGATCATAATCTGCGCTATGCCGGAAACTTTGAATTTGGTTTTAAATTCAATTACCAGTTCGGCAGAACAAGCCCATGGGGATTGATCTCCGGAATCGGTTTTTCGTGGCGGACACTGAGCATTGACAACAATATGTTTGTTGCAAAAGATTCCAATTCCAATGTATACCTGGAAAATTATGATAAAGGTTTGAGCAAAAGCAAGCTGAGAACCGGCTATATTATGGTTCCGCTGGGAGTGCAATATAATTTTTCAAAGCTGAAAAATGCCGGGATGGATGTTCAGTATCTGGATTATTCCAAAGGCTTCAGAGTAGGAGCAAATGTCTACGGAGGGGTAAAAATGTCGACCAACAACATCATCAAAGGTGAAGGAGTCAGCAACCGGGAGCGCGGCGATTATCAGGTGAGCCCATTCATTTACGGAGGACAGTTCACTGTTTCTTATAACGATTTCAGCATTTTTGTAAAGAAAGATTTCGGAAATTTCTTTAAAAACACAACTTTTGAAAACGATAAAGCCTTGATCTTCGGAGTAGCGCTTTGGTGGTAAAAGGGTCTGATTCTTCATATTTAAATGATAAACGCCGGAAAAATTTCTTTTCCGGCGTTTTTTATAATTGATGTGAGTTTTATTATACGACAAAGGTTGAAGAAGATATCCTTAGTTTCAAAGTTTCCAAAAAATTAAAAATCAAAGATTTTTAAAGACTTTTGAGTACTTTTTTAAGCATAAAGTATTCAGATTCTTTGATCAGGCATGAATATCTTTTGTCTCTTTTGTGGTTAAAATTTTAAGTAGGTTTATATTAATTATTTAATCTGATTTATTATTTCAGGCTTCCCACCATATCCTCAGGTTTCACCCACTCATCAAACTGTTCAGCAGTCAGAAGGCCGAGATTTACGGCTTCCTCTTTTAAAGTGGTTCCGTTTTTGTGAGCTGTCTTTGCTATTTTAGCGGCATTTTCATATCCGATATGGGTATTCAGGGCGGTAACCAGCATTAAAGATTTATCCACAAGCTCTTTGATTCTTTCATGATTCGGTTCAATGCCTGCGGCGCAGTGGTCGTTGAAGGAAATACAGGCATCGGCAATCAGCTGGGCCGACTGCAGGAAGTTGTATGCCATCACCGGCTTGAAAACATTCAGTTCATAATTCCCCTGGGTTCCGGCGAATGAAATCGTCGTGTCGTTTCCTAATACCTGCGCGCAGACCATGGTCATGGCTTCATTCTGCGTCGGATTCACTTTCCCCGGCATGATGGAAGATCCGGGTTCATTTTCCGGAATGTGGATTTCCCCGATTCCGGAACGCGGACCGGAAGCCAGCAAACGGATGTCCTGAGCAATCTTAAAAAGGGAAACCGCCAGTTGTTTCAGAGCCCCGTGGGATTCCACAAGGGCATCATGGGCAGCCAGCGCCTCGAATTTGTTTTCTGCCGTTACAAAAGGGAGTCCGGTAAATGTGGAAATATATTCCGCTACTTTTACGTCATAGCCCTTAGGTGTATTTAAACCTGTTCCCACTGCGGTTCCTCCTAAAGCCAGTTCAGAAAGGTGAGGTAGTGTATTTTTTAATGCTTTAATCCCGTAATTCAGTTGGGCTACGTACCCGGAGAATTCCTGTCCTAAGGTCAATGGGGTAGCATCCATCAGGTGGGTTCTTCCGATTTTCACGATGTCTTTGAAAGCCTGAGATTTCTGAGCCAGGGTATCCCGTAATTTTTCAACTGCAGGAACCGTCACTTCCGTCACTTTCTTATAAGCGGCGATGTGCATGGCAGTAGGGTAGGTATCGTTGGACGACTGGGATTTATTAACGTCATCATTCGGGTGAACTTCTGCTTTTTCTCCCAATGTACCGCCGTTGTTTACATGTGACCGGTTGGAGATGACTTCGTTCACATTCATATTCGACTGGGTTCCGGATCCGGTCTGCCAGATCACCAGAGGGAACTGGTCATTCAGTTTTCCTTCCAGGATTTCATCACATACTTTGGCGATCATGTCTCTTTTTTCTGCCGGCAGGACGCCCAGGTCCGTATTGGTAAAAGCAGCGGCTTTCTTTAAATACGCAAAAGCTTCGATGATTTCATGCGGCATGGAGCCTTCGGGTCCGATTTTGAAATTGTTTCTGGAACGTTCGGTCTGCGCGCCCCAGAATTTGTCGGCAGGAACCCGCACTTCACCCATGGTGTCTTTTTCTATTCTGTAATTCATTGTGTGGATAGATTTAATTTAACCACAAAAAGAACAAAAGATTCAGCTTGAATTTTAAGATTGATAATAAAACCGGTAAAGTTCACAAAAATTAAAATCGGAGATTTTAAAAATTCATGTACTCTTCCGGATACTATTTCATTAAACTTAAAAAAAAGAAAAAAACTTTTGCGGCTTTTGCGGTTTAAAAAGTTTTCCTAAAGTTAATCATTGCCTCAAACATTCGCAATTTATAATCATTATAAATATCATTTCAGGTCGCTGATTTTGCTCATGCTTTTTTCGCGATGTTTTATTTTTGCAGCCAAAGAAAAGAGAATGGAATTTAGATATCAGGATCCGTACCCGATTCAGAAGGATGATACGGTATATAAGAAACTTACTTCAGACTATGTAAAGGTTGAACAATTGGGAGACCGCGAAATTTTAATCGTCGATCCCAAAGGGCTGGAATTACTGGCGGAAGAGGCGATGGCAGACGTTTCTTTCATGCTCCGTTCTTCTCACCTGGAAAGCCTGAGAAGAATTATTGATGATCCTGAAGCAACGGATAACGACCGTTTTGTGGCCTACAATCTGTTGCAGAACGCAGCGGTGGCGGCAGAAGGGGCTTTACCTTCCTGCCAGGATACCGGAACGGCGATCGTGATGGGTAAAAAAGGGGAGAACGTGTATACAGGAGTGGATGACGGTGAATATCTGAGCAAAGGAATCTACAATACCTACCAGAAAAGAAACTTAAGGTATTCGCAGGTAGTACCTTTGACGATGTTTGATGAAAAGAATTCCGGTTCCAACCTTCCGGCACAGATTGATATTTATGCGAAGAAAGGAGATTATTACGACTTTTTATTCTTAACGAAAGGCGGAGGCTCAGCCAACAAGACCTTTCTGTATCAGAAGACCAAATCATTACTGAATGAAAAATCGCTGGAAGAATTCATTAAAGAAAAAATTTCAGATCTGGGCACTGCGGCTTGTCCGCCTTACCACCTGGCTTTGGTCATCGGAGGGACTTCCGCTGAAGCGAACCTGGCTGCGGTAAAAAAAGCATCCGCAAAATATTACGATAACCTTCCGACGGAAGGAAATGAAGCGGGACAGGCTTTCAGAGACCTGGAATGGGAGGCAAAAGTACAGAAGATCTGCCAGGAAAGTGCCATCGGGGCACAGTTCGGAGGAAAGTACCTGACGCATGACGTCCGGGTAATCAGGCTTCCGCGTCACGCAGCCTCCTGCCCTGTGGGAATGGGGGTTTCCTGTTCGGCAGACCGGAACATCAAAGGAAAGATTACCCGAGACGGAATTTTCCTGGAGCAGCTTGAAGAAAATCCGAAAAGGTTCCTGCCGGCAACACCGCCGCACCTGGAAGAAGCTGTAGAGATCGACCTGAACAAGCCGATGCCGGAAATATTAGCCGAACTTTCCAAATACCCGATCAAGACCCGGCTCAAACTGAACGGAACACTGATTGTAGCACGGGATATTGCCCATGCAAAAATCAAGGAAATCCTAGACAGCGGGCAGCCGATGCCGGAATATTTCAAAAATCATCCGATTTATTACGCAGGGCCTGCAAAAACACCGGATGGTATGGCATCAGGAAGTTTCGGGCCTACTACAGCAGGAAGAATGGACGTATATGTGGACGAATTCCAGAGCCACGGCGGAAGCATGATCATGCTGGCGAAAGGGAACAGAAGCAAGGATGTTACCAATGCCTGCGGGAAATACGGCGGGTTCTATTTAGGTTCTATCGGAGGTCCGGCTGCCATCCTGGCGAAAGACAATATCCTTTCCGTTGAGGTGGTGGATTTCCCTGAACTGGGGATGGAAGCAGTACGGAAGATCGAAGTGAAGGATTTCCCGGCATTCATCATTACGGATGATAAAGGGAATGATTTTTTTGCAAACCTCGCGCATTAGTTAGTTTAAAATCAAAATAAATAATAAAATAGGACGCTTATCTTTTGTGTAAAAAAATAAAAAGTCCTATTTTTGCCTAAAATCTTTAAGAAAAATGATAACGATTTTATCAGCATTTTGGCCGTTTTATCAGTTCCTTTGGACCGTATTTTTCATCATTATGTTCCTTGTGGGGTTCTGGTGTATCTTCATGTTCTTCGGATTTGTTATCCCGTTATGGCTAACGGAAGGTCTGAAAGAGTACTTCGGAAAAGTAAAGCCTTTCAATCCCGAAGACATCAGAAGCAAAATGGTGTATGAGCAGGAAGGTGTAGAGGTGATTTACAACGAGCCAAAAGGCCACGGTCCGTTTATTCATGATCATGGTCATGGCCACGACGTTCACGGAAAAGGACATCATTAATGATTGTCATTGCTTTTTCACCTAAATTCTGAAAGAGCAATATCAAAGCAAAACAACATATATGAAAACCACTTAATTTTTTAAGTGGTTTTTTTGGTTGAATGACCCATTCTAAGTTTTTCAGGTGAAACACTGAATTTTTTCTTGAAAGCCCGGGTGAAATTCTGTACATATTCATATCCGCATTCTATTGCGATTTCTTTAATCATAATTTCCTGATCCGTAATCATCTTTTTGGCCTTCAGCATTCTCAGTTCGGCCATATAATTACTTACCGTCCGGTGGTAATGTGCTTTAAATTCCTTCCGTATTTTGTTCTGGTTAATGCCGATCGATCTCCCGATATCCTCTGCTTTTATATTTCGGCAGTAATTTTCATCTATAAATTTTTTAATCATTAAAGGGGTTTTCGGAATTTTGTCTGCTGTACTGTTTTCACTGAACTGTTCAAAAATCAGGAACAGCAGCCTGATTATTTCAGCTTCAACAAATAATTTCTGAAGAATTCCTTTTTTGGAATAGCTGATAATCTCCTTTAGAATGATGTGCATTTCCACGGTCATAAGAGGAGGCGTCTGCTGATGCAGGAACATATATTGGTTTTGCATCATGCCTTCCAGAATATCCGCATTTTCCTTATTTTCTTCCGGACGGATGAGGTTGGAAATATACGCATAGTTGATCTGGATATGAATGTATTTCAGAAGTTCACAGCGTTCTGACCAGAGTTCTGCCGTACTTTTTTTCCGGGAGTAATGCAGGATGTATTGGTTTTTATCAAATAAAAAATCCGTTCCGCAGTCCTCCGCTTCCAGAACGACATGACCGCTTAGGATAAAAAGCAGGTTAAAACTTGATTTACTTTCGGTTATCCTGGATTTTCCCGGATGCAAATCTTCTTGCAGATAAATCTTAATATTTTCTGAACCGAATAATAATCCTTTTACAGGTTGCTTCGTCATACGGATGATTTTACAAATAGGTACAGTGGTTTCATCAACCGGACGGATAACAAAAAGTTCGTTAATGATAAGCCGGTGTTAAATATGTCTGATACTTTTGCGTAAAATTAATTATAATTTAGAATAAATAAAAATAAAATTACTCATGATTGAAAGATTATATTTTATAACGCGTAAAATCGGTGCCGGATTAGGGTTGCTGTTTGCAGCAGGAGGTTACGGATATGCTCAGCAATGGGAGACGGTAGGCGTGGCTGAAACTATATCTGCCGGCGGAACGGCCTATAATAATTTACACATCAGCAACGGGAAGTATTATGTTTCATATTACGATGTTCCGGCAGGCAAAGGTTCGGTACAGGTGTTCAATGGAACTTCATGGTCTTATGCAGGAGGTACTGCAGGAATCACTACAGGTACGGCTACCTATAATTCCCTATCTGCGGATGGTCTGGGTAATCTGTATTATACCAACCAGATCGGATGGCCCGGTGCCGGCATGGAAGTCCGTAAATTTGACGGAACCTCATGGAGCCGGCTCCCGGATGCTGTAAATACTGCCATCAATTATCATGCTTCGGCCGTTTCTCCTGCAAATACCCTGTTTACCTTTTCCGGACAGAACTCGGGAACCGTTCAGAGGTATGTAAACGGCGCATGGGAACAGGTAGGAAACAACGGCTTTTCCGGAGGAGCTGCTTTTGCGGAAATGGTAATCGGGAGTAACAATAAGGTCTATACCTGCAATATATCCGGAGGCGTAAAAGTATATGAAAATACCACAACAGCCAACGCCTTCGATAGCTGGACTCTGGCAGGCGGAAGTATCGTAGACGCCTCATCCTCCGGGGAACAGTACAATTCGGATATTGTGATTGATGCCGATAATAATCTCTATGTGGCTTATGTTTCCAATTCTGCCAACGGGCAGAAATTAAACGTTAAAAAGTTTAACGGGACAGCCTGGGTGCAGGTAGGCAATGCCAATTTTTCCAGTGGCAGGGTGCAGCACGTCGCTATTGCCGTTACCCAGACGGGAACGCCTTACGTTGTAGCCAGCCGTTGGGAAAATGACGATTTCTCAAAAAATACGGTTTATAAACTTGATGAGCTGAGCCATACATGGGCACCATTCGGGGGAAGCTTTATCTCCGACGGACAGGCGGCGTATAATGATCTGGCTTATGATAGCATGAACAATTACCTTGTTCTTGCCTATTCGCAGAACGGAACAAAAGTAAAAAGGATTTCCCTAAGTCCGGTCTGTCATAATACGGATCCGGGAACCAATCCCGGAGATCTGGGTTGTGTAAAATTCAACTACAGAGGGCAGACGGTAAGTTATACTACGGTAAGGGCTGCAGACGGAAAAGTCTGGCTTCAGCAGAATCTGGGCAGCAGCCAAGTTGCCGTCTCTTTCGATGATGCCAATTCTTACGGGGATCTTTTCCAGTGGGGGAGGTGGGATGATGGTCATCAGGTGAGGAATTCCGCCGCAGCAGCGGCTCCTTCGGCAAACTCGCCGGACGGATTGGCCGGCACCAATGCTTTCATCATCGGCACTGGCAGCGCTTCCTGGTGGGCGACGAACGCGGGCAGTGATCAGTGGAATGCAGATTCCTCATCTGCAGTAACCTCAGCAGCAGGAGCAGATCCCTGTAAAGCGGCAGGTCAGGGGTGGAGGCTTCCTACTTCGGCAGAATGGGTAACTTTGGTTGGTGCGGAAGGAATCAGTAATCCGGCAACTGCTTATTCCAGTTCTCTGAAACTGCCGGCAGGAGGATACAGAAGCAATACTACCGGAGCCTTTACCTTCGTCGGGCAGCGCGGATATTTCTGGAGCTCCGGAACCGCCAATACGGGAGGCCGCTATTTATATATCGGATCGGCGATCGTAACGCCGGCGTCCGGAGGCCCGAGAGGACAGGGGGAATCGGTAAGATGCATAAAAGATTTTTCAGCATTGGCCACTTCCGACATCAGCCTTACTATAAAACCTGATCAGGTATATCCTAACCCCACCCATGGAATTTTATATATTAAATCGGATTCATCAATTGAGGCTGTACGCATAACAAATGCATCAGGGCAGAAATTAGAGGCCCGGTTCTCAGAAAACCAGATCAATATGCAGGGGCTGCCGAAGGGAATATATATAATAGAAGTGAAATTAAAAGGAAAACAGCAGAGAATTTCTAAAAAAGTAATTAAGGATTAAATTTTTCGTTCATAATAGTTGATTGACAGAAGGCTTTTTGAGGGCCTTCTGTTTTCTTATATCTAAAATTGCTCCTGCTTTCGGTGCTGTAATTAAACTTCACCTCTAAGTGTTGTTTTTTTTTAGGTTCATTTTTATTAAATCGCTAGGGATATTTACAATTCAAAGCATAGGATTTCAGCCAGTTAAATTGATTTTTTTAGTACGGAAATCAAAAAGTGATGAAAAATAAATTATCTTTATTCAACTGTACTAAAAAAATTAGAAACGATATGAGAAAGTTTTACTCAGGTCTTTTATTGCTGATGGTCGCCTTTACATTTGGCCAGATCAGCTATACAATTGCACCGAACCCTTTTAATGAAACGAATGCGGTTACCTTAACCGTTCCCGGAAATCAGATTGATGAAGCTGCCTGGGGTGTTTCAAACAACGCCATCTACATCTGGTCGTGGTCTCTGGATACCAATTACCAGAACAGCCAGGATTGCCCTACCAACGGAAGCTGGAACAGTTCCAATGAACTGAATAGGCTTAATTATAACGCTGCAACCGATACGTATTCCTTATCATTTACCCCAACTGCTTTTTACGGAAGAACAGGAATCGGGAGACTGGGATTTTTATTAAAAGATAAAACGGGAGCCCACCAGACATCTGACAACTATGTGAATGTAGGAGTTTTAAACCTGACCCTAACCAATCCTGCGGCCAACAGCCTGACGGCGGTGAATACGGGAAATTCAATCAATATTACGGCAACAACGAATGTAAACGCTACTTTCCAGCTGAAAGCTAACGGAACAGTAGTGAATTCAACATCTACGCCTGCTACTTCGTATGCCTACAGTTACACGGTAACCCAGGATGCCAATATGGAACTGATTGCGACGGATGCCAATTCAACAGTCAAAAATTCAACATTTACCTTACAGGTTCCGCGAAATGTGGTTTCGCAGGCTATTCCGGGCTGGATCAGACAGGGAATCAACTACAGCCCTACTGATAACACCAAAGTCGGGCTGGCTTTATATGCCCCGTTTAAAAACTTCGTTCATGTGATCGGAAGTTTCAATAACTGGACGGTGAATGACGCTTATTTAATGAAGCGTGACACTGCCAATCCGGATCTGTACTGGATTGAGCTGAGCGGGCTTACACCACAGCAACTCTATACGTTCCAGTACAGAACCAATGATCTGAGAAAGGTGGCGGATCCTTATTCCCCGCAAATCCTTTCATCTTATGACGATCAGTACATTGCTGCATCTACCTATCCTAATCTGCCGGCATTTCCTGCCGGTCAGGGCTTTGAAGTATCCATGTTTAAAACCGGACAGACACCATACAACTGGCAGATAACCAACTTCCAGAGACCGGCGAAAGAAAATCTGGTGGTCTATGAATTGTTGCTGCGGGATTTTACGCAGGAAAAAAACTGGCAGTCGCTGATCAATAAGATCGTATATCTAAAAGGATTGAACATCAATGCCATTGAACTGATGCCGATCATGGAGTTTGAAGGAAACCTGTCCTGGGGATATAATACTTCTTTCCATTATGCACTGGACAAAGCCTATGGAACACCTGAAAAATTCAAGGAGTTTGTAGACCTTTGCCACCAGAACGGGATCGCCGTTATTCTGGATGTTGCTTTTAATCACGCTACAGGACGTTCTCCGCTGGCCAGGCTATGGAATATCGATCCGGATGGAGACGGTTACGGAGATATTGCAGCCAACAACCCTTACTTTAACCAGGTTCCTAAACATTCCTATAACGTATTCAATGATTTTAACCATACCAGTGCTTCAACGAAATATTACGTTGAGAGGTGTCTTCAGCAATGGTTGACTGAGTACCGCATCGATGGGTTCCGTTGGGATTTAACGAAAGGGTTTACCCAAAGCTGTTCTGAAAATGATGAATCCTGTACCAACGCCTATCAGCAGGACCGGGTGGATATTTTAAAATATTATGCCGACCGGCAGTGGGCGCTTGATCCGAATTCTTATATGATCTTCGAACATCTGGGAACGGATGCAGAAGAGCAGCAATGGGCCAACTACAGGGTTGCCGAAGGAAAAGGCGTCATGCTGTGGAATAACCAGAACGGTTCTTATAACCAGAATACCATGGGGTATAAGGACAATAGCAATTATGACAGGATGAACCATGCGCTTCACGGTTTTACCAATATGTCCGCTGTCGGTTACGGGGAAAGCCACGATGAGGAAAGGCTGATGTTCAAGAATCTGGCGTATGGAGCGATAAACGGAAGTTATGATGTGAAAAATTTAAATACGGCCTTGGAACGGATGAAAACTTTCGGGGCAACCTTCTTTACGATCCCGGGGCCGAAAATGATCTGGCAGTTTGGGGAATTGGGGTATGAATTCAGCATCAACAGATGTCAGGACGGAACCATTAACAACGGATGCCGGACAGATCAGAAGCCGGTTGCATTTACGTTGAACTATGATACGAATACCAACAGGAAAGCAGTATATGATACCTGGGCAAAAATTATCAATTTCAGGAACCAGTATCCGGTTTTCAGATCAAAAACCTATTCCATAGAATCCAATAATCTGGCAAATGATCCGAATGGACTGATTACCCGGATCTATGTGTATGATAATCTTTTAACCTTGGGAATGAAAAATGTAGTGGTACTGGCAAATTATTCCACAGCAGTTCAGAATGTCGTACCATACTTTCCTTATGCCGGGCAGTGGCAGAACCTGATGGATAATTCCGTGACCAATATAACTTCCACAACGGCGCCGATCAGTCTTCAGCCGGGTGAGTTCAGGATTTTCGGAAACTATGCTGGAAGTTTATCCACATCGGACGTAAATGCGGAAAATAAACTTTCCCTGCAGATTGCGGATAACCCGGTGAAAAACGGAATGGCTCAGCTAATTTACCATAAAGTAAAAAACGGGGAGATTCAGATCTATGATTTAAGCGGCAGAAGGATGGATGTATTCAGGCTTAGCGGGGAAAATGGTATTTATGAATTAAAGGCAAATTACCCGGCAGGAACGTATCTCGTTCATTTAAAATCAGATACGGGAGTTGCTGTCCAGAAAATGATTGTGAAATAGCCTGTGGATAAGTCTGTAGATTAAACAAAAAGGAGGTCATAACCATGACCTCCTTTTTGTTTGTCCATACTTTATCCCCGGTAAAAACACGGGTTATCCATGCAATATTAACGGGTTTTCCATAGGTTTTCCACATCTTTTTCCGCAACGGAATTCAGGCTTATCCATACCTTATGAATATCTTATTTACTTGTTATCCATATTTTATTCACAACGGTAAAAATTTTTATTCAGATTATTTTCATGGTTACTGATATCCAATTCACAGCTTATTCATAGGAAATTCACAGGTTATCCACAACTTATTCACATTCTATCTGCGATACTTGCATAACAGCTGAGCAACCCCTGGAAAAAGATGAAGACTCTGTAGTATCCCCGCCTTTCTCTACGAACTGAGGGCCGGTGAAGCGCTATACCCGGATTTCCGGTAAGTGTAACCTGGTTCAGTGGATGGTAAGGTTAAATATTTCTTTCTGCCTAACGTCAAGAATTTTTTCAAAACGAAAAATATAATTGGTCTCTGTTTTACTCACAATCACAAACGATTAGTTTTACAATTGAATTAATAATCCGTATCTTTGCCCCCACAAAATTTTCATAATGGCTAAATCATTAATTCCGAAATTAGAAGCTATAAAACAGAGATATAATGAGGTGGCCGACCTTATTATACAGCCTGATGTTATTTCAGACCAGAAAAGATATTCTTCTCTGAACAAAGAATATAGCGATTTGGGAAAAATTGTAAGAGTTTACGATCAATATAAAGGCGCTTTGGACACGATTGAAGAGTCTGACGAAATCATTGCTGACGGATCAGACAAAGAATTTGTGGAACTCGCTAAAATCGAAAAAAACGAAGCCCTGGAAAAAATTCCCGGACTGGAAGATGAATTAAAAGTATTGCTGATCCCGAAAGATCCTGCGGACGATAAAAACGTTATCGTGGAACTTCGTGCCGGGACCGGTGGTGATGAAGCGGCGATTTTTGTAGAAGATATTTACCGGATGTATTCCATGTACTTCAAGACGAAAGGCTGGAGACATGAAGTAACGGATTCCAACGAAGCGGCGAAAGGTTACAAGGAACTGATCATGAAAGTAGAAGGCGAAGGCGTTTACGGAATCATGAAATTCGAATCGGGGGTACACCGGGTACAGCGTGTTCCGGAAACCGAATCCCAGGGAAGGGTCCATACTTCTGCTATAACGGTAGCGGTTCTTCCGGAAGCTGAAGAAGTGGATTTTGAACTGAATCCTGCAGATATCGAAATGCAGACTTCCAGATCGGGAGGAGCCGGAGGACAAAACGTAAATAAGGTAGAAACCAAAGTGCAGCTGACACACAAACCTTCAGGATTGGTCGTGGTTTGCCAGCAGGCCCGTTCCCAGTTGGCCAACCGTGAACTGGCCATGGAAATGCTGAGGACCAAACTCTACGATATCGAACTGCAGAAAGTACAGGGTGATATCGCGGCCCAGCGTAAATCGATGGTTTCCACCGGAGACCGTTCTGCAAAAATCAAAACCTACAACTATCCGCAGGGAAGAGTCACGGATCACAGGATCAACAAATCCATGTACAATCTGGATGCTTACATGAACGGTGACATTTCCGAAATGATTGATGCCGTCATCATGGCGGAAAACGCTGAGAAAATGAAAGGCGAAGAAGAGAATTTATAAAATCTTTACATAAAATCTTTAGAAGGTCTCCGGATTCCCGGAGACTTTTTTAATTATAATAAAAACGGAAAATGTATTTCTAAACAAAACCATAAAACTATGGTCTTTCTGATGGTAAGTATTTTTAAGTGAGATAATTAAGTAGAGATTAAAATTTAATTTATATGATCTCTGAATTTCCGTGTAAATAATGTGGTATTTTTAAATATAATAGGTATATTTATGAATAGTTCCGGATTAATCAGGAGCTGGGGAATAAATAATACGCTAATTTGAATAATATACTTATGAAAAACCTTAAAGCAGCCTTTCTGGTAATGCTTCTGTGCCTTGCGCAAAACTTACGGTCCCAAAACATTTTACCACCTCAAAAAGTATTTAATCTCTATTTCAGTTCCTTTGTCAGATACAATGATGATTCATTAAAGGAACTTAACAGTTACCTTATTAATTTTTTAGGAAAAGAAAATACCCATAAGACGAGCCTTCAGGAATCCTATGAGCAGAAAGTGGAAAATTTAACCGACATTTTTCTTTCTAGTCTTTCTGCTGAGGTTTCTTCTGTCTGCAAAAACGAGGCCCGGGAATATTTCAAAGTACTGATCGGAAATTTTAAGAATGCCACCTATACCATTAAAGATATCAAAACAATATCCGATGAGCAGGTAAAGAATCAGGAAATTTCACAGGTAGATTATGAGGTAAGCTTTAAGGTTCCGTCTGTACCTTCGCAGATTAATATAGGGGATATTAAGAAAATCGGATCCGGAGAAATGAAGAAATATCTTATTGATATGGCCAATCATCTGAAAAAAGCCGATAAAATGATATCAACCCGGCAGAAATTCAATCTTTATCAGGTAAAATACGGCACGGATACCTATTACTGGAACGGGGGCCCACAGGAAATGGCCTGGAAACTGAACGAATTTTATTTTAAAAATATAAATTAATACCACCTCAGGGCTGCCCGTTCCGGCAGCTTTTTTTATTTAAACAGAATCCTTATTTTTGGGAAAATAGCTTACTATGAAATTCAGATCCATATTATTAACGGCCGGAGTACTATCTTCCGCGACATTTTATGCACAAAAAATGACTTATCCAAAAGCAATAAAAGGAAACCATACCGATACCTATTTCGGAACCGCAGTGGCGGATCCGTTCAGAGACCTGGAGAATGATTCCGAGGCCACCCGCAGATGGGTAGACGAAGAAGTAAAGCACAGCCAGGAATATCTGGCTAAAATACCGTTCAGGGATGAAATCCGTAATCAGCTGAGAGAAATCTGGAATTACGAAAAGATTTCTGCCCCGTTTAAGGAGGGCGATTATACCTATTATTATAAGAACGACGGGCTCCAGGCCCAGTCGGTGTTGTACAGAACCAGCAACAGAACCGGGCAGACGGAAGTTTTCCTGGATCCGAATAAATTTTCCGAAAAAGGAACCACATCGCTTTCCCAGCTGTCATTCAACAAAAAAGGAAATCTGGTAGCCTATTCCATTTCCGAAGGTGGCAGCGACTGGAATAAGATCATCATCCTGGATGCCGTTACCAAAAAACAGATCGATGAGACCCTGACCGATGTTAAATTCAGTGGAATTTCATGGCAGGGGGATGAAGGCTTTTATTATTCAAGCTACGACAAACCGAAAGAAGGAACCGTATTATCCGGAATGACGGATAAGCACAAAGTATACTTTCACAAGCTGGGAACAAAGCAGTCGGCAGATCAGCTGATCTTCGGTGGCGATAAGACCCCGAGAAGATATCTGGGCGCCGGCGTATCTGAAGACCAGCGGTACCTGATCATTTCTGCTGCCAATGCCACCAACGGAAATGAACTGTACATCAAAGATCTGAAAAACGGCAGTGATTTCATCCAGATCAATAAAGGGTTCGACATCAATGCAAGCATTGTGGATACGGACGGCGATAACCTTTACATCTTTACGGATAAGGATGCCCCGAATATGCGTCTGGTAAAAACCACTATTAAAAATCCGGCTCCTGAAACCTGGACAGACGTAATCCCGCAGACCGGTAATGTATTGGGCATCACCACCGGAGGAGGCTATTTCTTTGCCACTTACATGGTCGATGCTATCGATCTGGTAAAACAATATGACAAAAACGGGAAACTGGTTAGGGAAATTACGCTTCCCGGCAAAGGAAATGTTTCAGGATTCGGCGGGAAGGAAAAAGAGAAAGAGCTTTACTTTTCATTCAGCAATTACATTACGCCGGGAACTACTTATAAGTTCAATGCCGATACCGGTAAATCCGAAGTTTACCAGAAACCGAAAGTGAAATTCAATCCGGACGATTATGTTTCCGAACAGGTCTTCTACACTTCAAAAGACGGAACGAAGATCCCGATGATGATCAATTATAAAAAAGGGACAAAGCTTAACGGCAAAAATCCGACGATCCTGTATTCGTATGGCGGATTCAATATCAGCCTGCAGCCGGCCTTCTCCGTAGTCAATGCCATCTGGATGGAAAACGGCGGAATCTATGCCGTTCCGAACATTCGCGGCGGTGGGGAATACGGTAAAAAATGGCATGATGCAGGCACCAAACAGCAGAAGAAAAACGTCTTCAACGATTTCATTGCGGCCGGGGAATATTTACAGGCAAAAGGCTACACTTCCAAAGAATACATGGCCCTTTCCGGAAGATCAAACGGCGGATTGCTCGTCGGTGCTACCATGACCATGCGTCCCGACCTGGCAAGAGTGGCTTTCCCGGGAGTAGGCGTTCTGGATATGCTGCGGTATAACAAATTTACCGCCGGAGCCGGCTGGGCATACGATTACGGAACCGCAGAAGACAGCAAAGAGATGTTCGAATACCTGAAATCATATTCACCCGTTCATAATGTAAAAGCAGGAACCTGCTATCCATCCACCATGATCATCACCAGCGATCACGACGACCGTGTTGTTCCCGCACACTCCTTTAAATTCGGCGCGGAACTTCAGGAAAAGCAGGCGTGCAACCATCCGGTTCTCTTAAGAATTGAAAAAAATGCAGGCCACGGTGCCGGAAGATCTACCGAGCAGGTGATCGGGGAAAATGCCGATCTGCTTTCTTTTGCTTTGTATGAAATGGGGATTAGAAAACTTTAGAAAATTTATGCCGTTAAAATGTTGTTTAAAGAAAGAGGCTGTCCATAATTTGGGCAGCCTTTAATTTTACCAATTCTGTTCGTACTCAAAAGGACGCGTACTATACTTTTTGTTTGTAAGAAGTAGTAAGAATTTATTCTAAAATATAAAATAATGCGTCGAGTTTTGGCGTGTATACGATATAGCTTTGCTTTAGAAACATTAAAAAAAATATTAATTACTAAAAAGCATAGCCTATGGAAGAATTTGATGACGAGTTTGGAGATTTATCCGGATATAAAATACTCAGCTTGGATGAAACAACTTCATTCTTTAAAGAAAGTAAAAAACTGTTACAAGCAATGCCAAATAGCTCATTCGAAGAAATATCCTTTGATAAAAAATTTGGTATAGAAAATAAATGTAATGAAGAGAAATTAGGAATTTTTTATCATGGACAAATGAGAATAGATGAACTTATTTCAGATTTACATAAAAATAGTAATAATGGAAAGTTCTTTTTCAATTTTGGAAACTACGCAGTGAATTACGGTTTTGTTTTAAACAAAGAAAATCCTGCCATGATAAAAAAATTGATGAAAGCATCATATAATGATATCTCCAGAAGTACACCTTATCAATATTATCAGAATCAGCATCGTAAAGATGCTAAAGCAGATATTTATCTTAATATGATGGCCTGTCATGTAGATGTTTTACAGCCAGGTTATATTTTTTATTTGGATTTAGTTTCGCAAACTATAGAATTTAGAATACAATACGTCTATAGCAATTATATAAATTTTCGGAACTTTGATAATACGACGTTAAATAAAAGGGATTATGAATTAAATAATAAGTATAACGCTATCATTGTAAAAGCTAAAAACGCTTTGGACTTCGTAATGTTGGCAAAACCGAATGATGAGAATTATCTCAAAGAAAAAATTGTTAATCTTTTTGCTCAAGAAACTTTAAAAGCAGCCAGCCAGAAAGAAATAAAATTTCTTTATGAAAATATGCCCGATTTTGTAACTTCAAAATTACTGGAAAAATTAGGTGCGAATAATAAAAATACTTCTAAGCAAGAGCATGAAGATCTTGTTTGGAATCATTTAGAAATACTTTCCGGAGGTATGGAAAACCAGGATCTTTTTAGCTGGAATATTGATTTTAGTGGTGCCATGCTTAATCTCCTCAAGGTTTTTGGGAATAGTAAGTTTTTATTCGAAAAGTTTAAAAGCAACCAGACATTTGTAAAAAAAATATTTGAAAATTTAGAAGGAGAATCTGTAATAAATGGAGAAAAATCCTCAAACAAAATAGCTTTTGCAAGCTTTGTTTCTACACTTTGTCTCCATAACGGAATGGTTAGCTTAAGAAAAATAGACAAAGGATTTTCTTTTGGAAGGTACAATGGTGTAAATTCTGACGATAATTTGCCCAGAGAAGAGAAAGGAAATGAATTTTTTCTGCAAAAAGAAAAAGAAGCTTCCATAATTGATTTTTTACCCATGGAATCTTTTAATGAAATTATTCCTGATGATGACACAGGTGCCTATTATCATCCTATGGATATGGTTTTGTTGGTTGATGCAGATTCTGAAGAAAAATATCCTGACATTGCCGCAGCTATTCTGATTAAGGCAATTGCGGATGCCCACGAAGAGCAGGAAAGGGAAAAAATAAAAAGAATCGGTTTTGATATCTTAGGAATTGTATTGGGTGCTGTTGCATTGGCAACCTCAGGAAACCCCATCATTACTGCAGCAGCTGTTTCAGATGTTGTAGTAAATACGGCAGATACCATAGTACAAGGTTTTGATAAAGACATTGTATCATTAACTGGAGGAGAGGAATTTCTCCAAGACTGGAACACCGTTTATTATTCTGCCAATATTGCATCTGCAGCAATTGCCCTTCCTGAACTTTTTGCCAGTGGAATGAAGTTGATACAGCTTGCAAGAACTACCGGAAAAACTAAAGCGATTAACTTTATAAAAGCCTGCATTGTAAAGATTATTTTAGAAAAAAATATTATTACTTTTACAGGGAATACGCTGAAAGAGGGAAAAGCTTATATAAGAGTACTGGATGCGGCAGAAGCAATAAAAGCAACAGCATTTTTCTTTAACGATACCAATCTTACACGTTTGTATGAAAAGGGAGTAATCATAGTGGAAGTAAATGAAAATGGGAAAAAAGAATTTGGATTTATTTACAAAAATGAGGTGATTTTGCAGGGTGTAGCTACAGATAAAAATTATAAACATATTATTTATACTCTTTCCAGACACTTGTATCATCCTTTTAAGATGATTGAAAGGCTCGAAGAATTAAGAGTTGCTGCCTTCTGTAAAAGGATGCCAAAGATTACTAATAAATTTCCAACAGAAGAACTGCCCCAAGAAGGTTTTTCCATTAAATATTCGATAAATTCTAATGGAGTTTTTAGACAAGAGAATGGGAATGTTTTTCCTTCACTTGAATTTGATTTTGTAATAACAAAATCTGGTGAATTAAAAATTGGAAGTAAACATCATTTCTTGGGTAACAGAGAGAACGTTTTAGCTGCAGGAGGTATTCGTTTTAAAAATGGTAGAATTGTAGAATTTGATAATATGTCTGGACATTATACACCAACGGCAGAAGAAGCAAAAAGATTGGGAGAGATATTAAAAGGACTTGAAATTTATGTTAAAAGAGCACGAAATGAAATTACACCGTTAGGATTAAATAGTAATGGTGAGGTAATAAGGACAGGAGAAGATATCATAATATATATACAAAATATAAAATAATGGAAGAAATTATACAAAAATTACATCAGGGAATAAAACAAAGTGGTTGGGATATATTCAAACATTTAAAAAAAGAACTATTAAATTACAATTCTAAAGATCTAATAATTAAGTTACTTAATTCTAAAGAATTCAAGTATAAAAATATAAGAAGTCTTCTTGTTATTATTCCTGAATTGTGGAAGGATTTTTCATTAGAAGATTGGAGAATTATCATGAGAGAGGTAAATCGTCCTTCAAATTACAGAGTATTTATTGATGATGGTCCTTATTTTGAAGATGTTCGTTTTCTCTATAACTGGATCGGCATAGACAGTATTAAACTTTATAAAAATGATCCTGAAATTTCGGATGAAAATAAAAGGTATTTGGATAGAGTTTTTCCTTTGTTTCTGCATGACACGATGAGAAATGGAGAGTATATGGAAGATTTTCATGACGGAACTTTTGGAGATATAAAATTTTTCAGGGAGATGAAAAGCAGGTTGATGAGTCAGGGAGCAAAACCAAGCCCCTTGCCCGATTTATGATTTCATAGAAATATAGCATTATAATTACATAACGGCAATCCATGAGTTGCCGTTCTTTATATAAAAACGCCTCAAAATAGGCTTAGTTTCTCTACATAATTTATTCCCTAAAAAATGCTTAATTTTAGCCATCTAATAAATCCTAAAGTATGAGAAGGGAAGTTCAGAATAAAACTCCTCAATTTAAGATCACTGAAAAGGCCACGGAAGTTTATCCGTTTGAAAAAGACGGGCTGTCATTAAAATCCTCTTATAAGGCGGATGATATCAAAAACCGTGAGCTCACGCAGACTTCCCCGGGTATCGAGCCTTATCTTCGTGGACCTTACTCCACGATGTATGTGCAGAAGCCCTGGACCATCCGTCAGTATGCCGGTTTTTCAACGGCGGAGGAATCCAATGCTTTCTACAGGAGGAATCTGGCGGCAGGACAGAAAGGGCTTTCCGTAGCTTTCGACCTGGCTACCCACCGGGGATACGATTCCGACCACGCAAGGGTGGTAGGGGATGTCGGGAAAGCCGGTGTCGCCATCGATTCGGTGGAAGACATGAAAATTTTATTCAATGAAATTCCCCTGGACCAGATTTCGGTTTCCATGACGATGAACGGAGCGGTGCTGCCGATCCTTTCTTTTTATATCGTGGCAGCGGAAGAGCAGGGCGTGTCCCAGGAATTGCTGTCGGGAACCATCCAGAATGATATTTTAAAGGAATTTATGGTAAGAAATACCTACATCTATCCGCCGGCACCTTCCATGAAAATCATTGCGGATATTTTTGAATATACCGCGCAAAATATACCCAAGTTCAACTCCATCTCCATTTCAGGCTATCACATGCAGGAAGCCGGAGCAACACCGGTCCTGGAAATGGCCTACACCCTGGCAGACGGACTGGAATACGTAAGAACGGGAATAAAAGCAGGGATGAAAGTCGATGATTTCGCTCCGAGGCTCTCCTTTTTCTGGGCCATCGGCATGAACCATTTTATGGAAATTGCAAAAATGCGGGCCGCAAGGTATATCTGGGCCAGCCTGCTGAAACAGTTCAATCCGCAGAATCCGAAATCCCTGGCACTGCGAACCCACTCCCAGACTTCAGGATGGTCTCTGACGGAGCAGGAACCATTCAATAATATTACCAGGACGGCTATTGAAGCCTTGTCTTCCGCTTTGGGTGGAACCCAGTCCCTCCACACCAATGCATTGGATGAAGCGATCGCACTTCCTACGGATTATTCGGCGAAAATTGCCAGAAATACCCAGATCATCCTCCAGCAGGAAAGTGGGATCTGTGATGTGGTAGACCCGATGGGCGGGAGCAACCTAGTGGAAAGCCTGACCCAGCAGATGATTGAGGAAGCCATGAAATACATCGATGAGGTAGAGCAGGAGGGCGGAATGACCAAAGCCATCGAAGCCGGAATCCCGAAAATGAGAATTGAAGAGGCAGCAGCGAGGAAACAGGCTAAGATCGACAGTGGGGAAGAATTCATCATCGGAGTGAATTCATTCCGTTCGGAACTGAAGCAGGAACCGATTGAAATCCTGGACATCGATAACACTGAAGTCCGCAGAAAACAGATCGAAAGACTCAATACCATCAAGGCAGAAAGAAATGCTTCAGCCGTCGAAGAAATCCTGAATAAAATCAGGGAATCCGCCAAAACCGGACAGGGAAACCTGCTCGCTCTGTGTATTGAAGCCGCCCGCAGAAGGGTAACCCTTGGAGAAATGAGCGATGCCATGGAAGAGAGCTTCGGAAGATACAAAGCCAACATCAGAACCATTTCAGGAGTATATGCCATGAATGCAGGAAAGAACGAGTATTTTGAAAAAGCCCTCAACCTTACCCAGAAATTTGAGGAAGAAGAAGGCCGCCGGCCAAGAATCATGGTAGCCAAAATGGGACAGGACGGACACGACAGAGGTGCCAAAGTCGTAGCAACCGCATTTGCCGATATGGGATTTGATGTCGATGTGGCACCACTGTTCCAGACACCGGAGGAAGTAGCCAAACAGGCGGTGGAAAACGATATCCATATTTTAGGGGTTTCCTCTCTCGCAGCCGGTCATAAGACATTGGTTCCCCAGGTTGTCGGTGAACTGAAAAAGCTGGGTGCCGATGATATCACCATCGTTGTAGGCGGTGTTATTCCCCAGCAGGATTACGAATTCCTGTATGCCAACGGAGCCGATTTCATCTTCGGGCCGGGTACCAACCTTCCGAAATGTGCCGTGGATATTCTTGAAAGGTTTTTAGGATAAATTAAAACTGAAAAGAGATAAATTGCACAGCTTTTGTATAACCTAATGAAAAATTTTCATTATGGCTTATACAGTAGTTTCAGTATTTCCGGTAACAGCAGACACCGATGATATCAAAAGACAATTAAAGGAAAACGGCATTGACGAAGCGAATATTGTAGTTTCAAAGTCGAATGTAGACAGCGGCGCAACCGCAGACGACTATCGTGAAGACGAACAGACCAAAGGCTTTTTTGAATATACCTTTGCACATGATACGGAAATGATGGATGCCTACCGAAGACACAGTGTCGGACAACACAACGTTGTCGTATATGCCGATACAATCGAACAGGCGGCAACGGCAAATTCCGTTTTAAACAGAAACGGTGCATTGGAAGTATACAGAAAGCCGTCGGAAAATAAAACCGATGTTCCTGACGGAATGACCGAAGAAGAATACAACGGGATTATTGCAAAGGCTAAAAATAACCTTTACTTCCTGGGCTCCGAAAGGGTATACCATTCTAATGTGATCAGGGGAATGGATGATCCGATGGATGATCTTGGATCCAAAGACTAAATATCAGATCATAAAATACATACAAACAAACCGGCTGTTTCATTTGAAACAGCCGGTTTGTTTTGTTATAAAGAGTTTAAGCAAGCCTGAATGTCCCTGTGATAGTACAGGATAATCATATACCTTTAAAATTTTATATTGAATTTTTTTTGGCAGTTCCGGAAAAAGTTTTAATTTTGTGGCTCAAATCAGTTTTTAACCCTTTAAATAACGAAGCAAATGTTCAGTAAAGTACATATTTCTACAGCAGGATTGCCTTTTGCAAAGGCAGGGCTTCGTGGTTGGGTACATTCTTAGAATTACAGTATAATGAAATATAGCCACCCGGAGTCGTAAGATTCCGGGTTTTTTATTGCATAGTATTTCAAACCCATCACAGGTTTCCCCGGACTCTTTTTTAATCATACAGGAACTATTCATACAGTTTTTCAGGAGCTGTTTCCCGCTATCCGTTGCAATCTTTTTTTTCAAAAAAGGATTTCCACTGCTATCGGGGCTAATGATAACGTTCCGCAGAATCATCTTACGGGCTTCGCAGGCCGGTAAGGTTAAGAATATCAGGTGATATACTATTTTATATTACTATAAGAGCAGAACATTCATGGAAAAAGACAACCTTCTGTTTTTCAGACTGAGAAATCGGAGAAGCAGAAAAAGAATCATAAAAAAAGATGTAGAGAAACAGGTCAGGCAAAAATATAAACATCGGCGTAAGTTATGGGAAATGAAACGGAATACCCCGCTTGTTCCTTTGGAAAAACCTTATCAGAAGGGCTTTATCCGCTTTTTTGTGGTAAGGGATGACGTAAAAAGATCCAAAGACGGCAGGTTTTTCGAAGAACTTCTAAAGAAAATAAATACGGAAATGCGTTCCCCGACCCGGAAATTCCTTAAGAAAAAAAGGAAACGCGGAAAAAAAATTTATGTTCCCAGAGAACAGCGTGTTGCCAATGTCTATCCCCGGGAATGGAATAGCCCGAAGTCCGGGCTGACGAAAAGGGAAAAACAGTATTTCGCTATGAAAGACAATTACTGCCCGGTGAAGAAGTCATATAAAGTGTATTATGAATTTACAGAGCCATGGCGGTTTATATTGAGGGTAAGACCAGACATCATTACCCATTACAAACCGCTGCAATCGGATCTGGAAAAAGAAATCGATGGAACCGATTCTTTTTTAAAACGGCACAAAGTTCAGGGAATTATCCATAAAAACATTTACGGAAGACCTGATCCTTGGAAAAACAGGTATAAACGCGATCGCAGGAAAAGCCTGAAAGCCTTTCACTACAATATTTCTGCAACAGCGGTTGCAGACCGGTTGGAGGACACAGACCTCCTTAAAATTTAAAAATAAAACAATGGGAAATTTAAAACTAAAAGGAAAAGATATATTAAAACTGGGATATCCGAACAACCAGAGCGTCAACATCGCCCTGGAGGTCATGAAAAGGAATTTTGCGACCAAAAACATCCATCACGTAAAATCTCTTTTAAAGGAAATCCTCATCAGTCCGGAGCATTTTGAGAAAGACCTCACCTTCGGACAGATTGCAGAAGCGCTGCTTTCGTCCAAAAAAACGGAAAAAAGAATGCTCAATATCCAGCGGGCAGCATTTCAGGTTTTCGGAAACAATATTTCGGACGAAGCAAAAAACCAGCTGTATACCGCACTGAAGCTGCCGGTTTCCGTACAGGGTGCACTGATGCCCGACGCACACAGCGGCTACGGGCTTCCGATAGGCGGGGTGCTCGCAGTAGAAAATGCAGTCATCCCGTACGGCGTCGGAACGGATATCGGATGCCGGATGAGCCTCAGCATCCTAGACACCCCGGTCTCCTATCTGGATGGTGCCCGGGACAAATACGAAAAAGCACTGGCCGAGCATACCAAATTCGGGATGTACGAAACCCACAAATCCCACATCGACCATGAAATTTTCGAGCGGGATACTTTCAGTTTGATTCCGCTGTTGAGAAGACTGAAAGGTAAAGCCATCAGGCAGATGGGAAGTTCCGGCGGCGGAAACCATTTCGTCGAATTCGGCGAAGTGGAAATTACGGAAGAAGATCTGCAGATCGGGCTCCCGAAAGGCCGGTACCTGGGAATCCTTTCCCACAGCGGCTCGCGTGGCCTCGGTGCGGAGATCGCCCAGTATTATTCCAGAATGGCGGTTGATCAGTGCCCGCTGCCGAAAGAAGCGCAGCAGTTTGCCTGGCTGGACCTCAGCACCCATCTCGGGCTGGAGTACTGGACGGCAATGAATCTTGCCGGAGACTATGCCTCTGCCTGTCATGACGATATCCACCGCAGGCTGGTAAAGGCCGTGGGCGGAAGGGTAAAGGCCAGAATTGAAAACCATCACAATTTTGCATGGAAAGAAATCCACAACGGCAGGGAAGTGATCGTCCACCGGAAAGGAGCCACTCCTGCCAATGAAAATGAACTGGGAATGATTCCCGGATCCATGACTGCTAAAGGCTTTATCGTCCGCGGAAAAGGAAACCCGGACTCCCTGAAGTCGGCGTCGCATGGTGCCGGAAGGGCCCATTCCAGAGGGGAATGCCGGAGCCTGTTTACTCAGAATGACATCAAAAAAGAATTAAAACTCAAGAATGTTACGCTTATGGGCGGCAATGCGGAAGAAGCTCCGATGGCTTATAAAGACATCAACGAAGTGATGAATGCACAGAGCGAACTGGTGGATATCCTGGGAACCTTTCAGCCGAGAATGGTGAGGATGGACAGGTAATGCCTTCAAAACCTCATGGGATTTTTAAATCTATGAGGTTTGTTAACACAGAAATTAAAATTAAAAAATGGGAGCACCACATAATATAAAAAGATACGGTGAAGTCTGGCCGGAATTCAGAATCCGGGACGGACTCGACATTTTAGAAAAATTAAAACAGAAAGTCATTGTTTCGGGTGGCTGGGCATGGCATTTTATGTCTGAGACAGGGCATACCGAATACAAACACGCACATGATCACAAGGATATTGATGTGTTTGTGAAAAAAGAACATATAGCAGAAGTCGTAATGATCCTTCAGCAGGAAGGTTTCCTGAAAGTCTGGACCCGATACGATCATCTGCCGAGTGAGGAAAATTTCAGGAGATACGAAAAGACGATAGCTATGGAAAGCGGAAAATCCCACAGGATTACAATTGATTTCTTTGAGAAAAATGATCTGGAGACGGTAGAAGCCAATGGTTTTACTGTAGTAAAGCCCAAGGTCCTTCTTTCATTTTACAGGAATATCCATTCGAGTGATAAATGCTGGGCGGTCGTCGCTGCAAAAGCTCTGCTGGAAAAAGGAATTGATCCGGTCGGCCACCCGAAATTAAGTGAAATACCGAAATAAAAAAATGCAGAAAAAATATAAGCAACAGTATTTTTCCTATTATACGACGACCCTGGTTGTGTGTCCCCGGTGCGGAGAAGATGCTCTTGTAAAAAATGAAAATAATGGCAAAGATGCTTCCTTGGAATGCCGGCAGTGCAGTTTACTGAAAAGCGGAAGTGAACTGGTGGTTTATAAAGCTTTTATAAAGCTGAACTGTCCTGCATGTGCCCATCCGATCCGTTATGAGCAGGGAAATTTAAAAGAGAAACCTAAAAATATTACGGTGCGGTGTAACGAATGTGATTCGTCATTTCAGGTAAGGCCCAAAACAGAAAAATACACGGACTCTTATGCAAAAGAAACCGGGCTGATCCATGATCCGGTCTTCGGATGTCCGTATTATTTCCAGGAAGATTTCAAAGGAAAACTCTTCTGGGCCAGGAATATGGAGCATCTGCTGGAAATGGAAAATTATATTTCTTCCGGCCTGAGGACACGCCTTCCTTACAGAATGTATATGGTGGAAAGGCTGCCGACCTTCATTAAGGAAGCAAAAAACAGGGAAAACCTCTTAAAAATTTTACAGAAATGGAAAAACTCATCCAAATAACCGCAGGAAAAGGACCGCTGGAATGCCAGTGGGTCGTCGCCAAAGTGCTGAAAGTTTTCCTGGAAGAAATAAAAAACAACAACATCCCATACGAGATCATCCATCGTGAAAACGGGGATGAAAACCTTACCCTGAAATCCGTCACTCTTCTTTTGAAATCAAAAGAGCTGGAAGATTTTTTAGAGTCCTGGCTGGGAAGCATTTGCTGGAATGGTAAAAGTACCTTCCGGAAGCTGCATAAACGGAGCAACTGGTTTATCGGGATCTTTGAGCTGGAAGGCTTGGAGAAAGTCAGTTTTCAGGAAAAAGATATCCGGTTTCAGACGGTAAGAAGCCAGGGAAGCGGCGGACAGAATGTAAATAAAGTGAACACGGCAGTCCGCGCGATCTATATCCCGACCGGACAAAGTATTTTCGTACAGGATTCCCGCTCTCAGCTGGAAAACAAAAAGCTATCCGTGGAAAGGCTGAAAGCAAAAGTCCTGGAGCAGAATATCATTCAGCTGCAGAAAAGGATGCAGGAAACCTGGAATAACCATCTGAATGTACAACGCGGAAATCCTGTGAGAATATTCTCCGGGACCGATTTTAAAAAAAATTATCAGGAAAAGTCTTTCAGCAAGCAAAGGCGTCACCTGAAAAACGAACTTAAAAATTACAGAAATGACCTTAACTAAAAGTAAATATTATTTCGAAGCCCTGGACCATTATCCGTACAATCTGCCGGAATGTATGGAAGCTTTAAACTACGCACTCTCTTATGATCCTGAAGATGCCGATGCCCTCTGTCTGATGGGAAGAATCTACAGTGAGATGCTCAGCGATTACGAAAAAGCGAAACTTTATTTTGAAGAAGCCATGCAGTATGAGGTGACCAACGTCAATATCCCTCAGTATTATATTATCTGCCTGCTGAATAACGAAGATTGGCACGAAGCAGAAAGGCTGATCAGTTACGCGCTGGGAATTAAAGGAATTGACAAGGCAACGCTGTGGCTATACCGGTCGATGCTTTCCGAAAAAAGAGGAAGCCTGGTCAATGCACTGAAGTTCCTGAGGGAAGCAGAAAAATACTGTTTCACCGAGTGCAGTCTGAACAGCATCAAAGCCCGGAGGAAATTCATTAAATCCAAAATGCCTAAAAAGGCCAAAAAGAAGAAAGAGAAGGAATAAATTTCCTTTCAGACATTAAATTACGGAATCTCAAAGTAAATAAAACAGCTTGTGTGAAACGTGAATTATAAACTATAAATTATGAATTTGTGTTCCATGTTCATTTTTGCATTCCCGTTACCAGTTGACTTAAAATTTTCTTTGACGGGAACATAAAAAATAGGCTTTGAAGAAAGCCTATTTTTTATTTACAGAAATCAGATAATCATAAACCATCTGATGCTGTTCGTCGGTCAGTTTTGCTTTTGGTGCCATTCTGCTCAGGGTATTGATCCATCCCTGGTCATCATGCTTTGCAGGATCGGGCAGTTTGTGGCATCGGTTACAGGAATTTTCAAAAATGCTTTTTCCCTGGGCCAGATGTTCGGATGAGGTATATTTTGGCCCGGTTACGGCTACACTTTTCGGTCCGCAGGATACTACCGTCAATGCAGAAGCGGTGATCATTCCCAGAAACAATTTTTTCATAGCAATATTTTTAAGTGAATTATTTCTTCACAGACACGATATAATCGTATACCCACTGGTGCTGCTCATCGGTAAGCTTTGCTTTCGGTGCCATCCAGTTCATAATTCCTACCCATTGTACCGGCGTATGAGAAGTCGGATCCGGTAGTTTGTGACATCTTCCGCAGGAGTTTTCAAAGATACTCTTTCCCTGTGCAATCTGCGCTGCCGTAGATTTGGACGTTACCGGTGTGGTTGCCGTAGAAGCTTTCGGAGTACACGATGCCAGAAAAAGGGCAGTGAAGGAAGCTACAGCAATGATTTTTTTCATGTCTAAATAAATTTTGATTAAAACAAATGTAGCAAATTCCGTCTGCCATTGATAGGCACCGGCTTAATTTAGAAGAAATACAAATTACAAAGGATGGGAAAAGCGAATGCTGAATTTTGCTCTGCAGGTGAATTTACGGCTGTAAAAAATTAACCATTGACTCGAAGAAATAACCATTGACAAAAGGAGAACGATAAATTATTTAAAATTCCGGTTTTGATGGATAGCCTTTGATCGTGTATTCCAATGTCTTCAATACAAAAAATCAAAAACAGGACAAATTGGTTCTTGACGGTTCAAGCTTTAATCCTTATTTTTGAATCAATGAAATTTTCTACAGAAGAGCTGATCAAAGGAATACGGTCGGGCGACAAGCGCCTGATCGGAAAAGCCATTACCTTAGCAGAGAGTAAGAAAGCCGAACACCGTCAGCAGGCGGAGGAACTGCTGATGCAGATCATGCCCTACACCGGAAATTCCGTGAGGGTAGGGGTTACGGGGGTGCCGGGTGCCGGAAAATCAACTTTTATAGAGAATTTCGGACGGCTGGCCATCGCCAATGGAAAAAAAGTTGCTGTTCTGGCAATTGATCCGAGTTCAGCCATCAACAAAGGCAGTATCCTGGGCGACAAAACCCGGATGGAAGAGCTGGCAAAAGAGGAAAATGCTTTTATCCGGCCTTCCCCGAGTTCCGGTTTTTTAGGAGGAGTGGCCAATACCACTTTTGAAACCATGATGATCTGCGAAGCGGCCGGCTACGATTATATTTTAATCGAAACCGTAGGCGTTGGGCAGTCCGAAGTACTGGTTGCCGATATTACCGATGTCTTTTTATTTTTAAAGATTACCGGCGGCGGTGACGAGCTGCAGGGCATCAAGCGCGGCATCATGGAAATGGTAGATGTTATTTTCATCAATAAAGTGGAGGCTGAAAACCTGCAGAAAGCTAAAAATACCAGGCTGGAACTAAAACGGGCGCTTGATTTTATTCCTCCTAAAGAAAAAGACTGGAAAGTCCCGGTATTGCTGGGTTCGGCACTGAGCAATAACGGCCTTGAAGAGGTTTTTGAAAAGATCAGTGATTTCATCATCCTGAAAAAGAAAACGGGCCGGTTTGAGCAGGTTCGGATCCGCCAGGCTGAAAAACGGTTTGAATATTGGGTACAGGAATACATCCTTTCGATGATGAAGAAGAACAATTCTGTAGAGGAAGCTTATATGCAGCATAAAAAAAATGCTTCGGCCATGGTTTCCAATCCCAGTACCGAAGCAAAACTATTTGTTGAAAAATTTTTACCCAGAAATTGATTATTCAGGCTGAGGTTTCTCCTTAGTTTCTTCATTCTTGGTGATATACCCGTCGTACGAAATCGGCTGGCGGTCATTGCTTCTGATTGAGGTAAATGCTTTTCCGTTTTTGAAAACCTCAATGATGATTTCATCTACCGTACTCTGATCATTGACTTTAATTTTCACGATCGACTTCCCTTTTCTTCCTGCCGACTGGCTTACGATAAAATCTTTTGTCGTAAAACGGTAACCGGATTGGCTGGTATTTCCGTAGGTCGGGTTAAATACCCGTCCGAAATAAGGCAGGGCCACCTCCAGCTGATCCTTTCTGACATCAATGGAATAGTTGCTCCCCGAAAGGTCCAGAATTCTGGTAGAAGTTGTATTCGGGAGGGAATTCATGACATTGATTACATCATAGTTGGTAGGGGTTGCTCTTTGGGCGTGAAAAGAAAAATCCCCTGAACTGATAAGCGTGGCAACTGTCTGCGTATCTCCGGTTGCAGTCTGTGAAGAACAGCTTTGGAAAGACAGCAGAAAACCCAGGATCCATATAATTGAAATATACTTTTTCATCTTTTTGAAATAATTAATAAGTACTTCTATAATAGCAAAATGTATGCAAATATACCGATTGGAATTTGTTTTGGAATAAAAATTGTAAAGGTTGAACTAATACACTCGACATATGAAAATAAAACACATTTTTGGAATAGGAGCGATGGCTCTTTCAGTGGCAGCCTGTACTACGAACCCGATTACGGGGAGATCCTCATTACAGCTGGCCAATAATTCAGAGATTGCGACCATGGCAGCGCAGGAATACCGGTCGACCCTAGGAAAATCTAAGGTAATTACCGGAACAGCTGATGCCAAAAGGGTGGTGAATGTAGGATCAAGAATAAAATCTGCCGCAGAAAAATATTATCAGCAAATCGGCCGTTCTGCAGATTTGGCCAATTACAAGTGGGAATTTAATCTGATCCAGAGCCAGGAACTGAATGCATGGTGTATGCCTGGCGGAAAAGTAGCCGTATATACCGGAATCTTGCCGGTAACAAAAAACGACAGCGGGCTGGCAGTAGTGCTCGGACATGAAGTTTCCCATGCACTGGCAGGTCACGGGAATGAAAGGATTTCCCAGGCCATGGTTGCACAATATGGAGGCCAGATCCTTGGAGGATCAATTTCCAATTCGCAATGGGCAACTGTCTTCCAGCAGGTATATCCGATCGGTTCTCAGGTTGCTTTGTTGAAATACGGAAGAAACCAGGAATCTGAAGCGGATGAGATGGGCTTGTACCTGATGTCGATGGCAGGATATGATCCCAGGGAAGCTATTCCTTTCTGGAGCCGGATGGAAGGGGCATCCAAAGGAGCCAGACAGCCGGAATTCCTTTCTACACACCCGAACCCGCAGACCCGGATTGCGGATATCAACAAAGATTTACCGAAAGCTCTGGAGTATTACAGAGCAGCAGGTGGAAAAATATAAAAATATTAATTCAGAATAAAACAGAAGCCTTATTGAATTTTATTAAATTTGATAAGGCTTTTTAATACCAAAACCAAAAACACTATGAAAAATTTAACCATTATCGGGCTTGTACTCCTTGCCGTTTCCATTTTGCTGTTTTATCTTACAGCCAATAATTTTACCGTTAATGATCTTGGAATGCCTCATATCATGGGAATCCTGGGAGGAATCGGAATCGGTCTTATTATCGGTGGAATGGTGGGCTATGTAAGCAAAGGAAGTGCTATCAAAGCTGAGCAGAGAAGAAAAGAATATCTGCAGCTGCAGAAAGAAAAAGAAGAACTCGAAAAACAGGCTGCTGAAATTGCCAGACGCGAATCCGAGCTTCGGCAACAGAAAACATATACAAATCAAAATCCTCAGATCTGATGATCTGAGGATTTTGATAAATTTCTTTTCTCCTTATTAAAATTTGTACCCAACTCCGACCATAAAGAGGTTTGGTCTGTTGTCATACCGGATTTCCGTACCGGAAACCCTGTTGATAAAGTTTCTGGAATCCTTGCTGAAAGCACCTTCATATCTGGCATTCACAAGAAATTTTTTCACTTCAAGCTGGGCTCCGAACTGGTAGCCTACCGTGAAATTATTGCTTGCATTTTCCTGGAAATCGTTAAAGGTATCTTCTTTTGCAAGGTTGTAACTTGCCACCGGACCTACATATACCCCTAAAAGATCACCCAGTACTTTATGTCCTACCAGAACAGGCAGGTCGATTCGGCTGCTTTTAACATCAAACGTTGTATTCTCCGTAGTGAATTCATTCTTAAAATTGGTGTAGTACAATTCCGGCATCAGGAAAAATGAGGCGGGAAGATTGGCTTTCAGGGACAGACCTACGTTAAAACCTACATTGTTTTTTCCTTCGCCCTGAATGGCCTGGTTTACCGTCCCTTTGATGTTTTGCCATGAAGGCGATCCTGTAGGAAAAATCAGGTTTACTTTACCTGCCAGGGAAACCTGGGCTGAAGCAAAGACAGAAAATCCTATTAATGCTATACTAATTGCCTTTTTCATTATCGTCTATTTTTGTGATTGTATTATCAATAGTCTTATTATTCTCAAGCAGATATTCTCTGAGTTCTTTAAACAGTTCCGAAGAATAAACGAAATCGATCAGGTTTTTATTGCCTGCCGTAATCAGTACATCCTTGTTTCCTTCCCATTCTTTCAGTCCTAATCTCAGGTAAACGATTTTCTGGCCGATCGTCATTACCGAATTCATATCGTGGGTATTGATAATGGTGGTCGTGTTGTATTCCTGGGTAATTTCAAGCAGGAGATCGTCGATGATGTTTGAAGTGTACGGATCAAGCCCGGAGTTGGGTTCATCACAGAAAAGGTATTTCGGATTGTTGACAATGGCTCTTGCAATCGCCACCCGCTTCTGCATCCCTCCGGAAATTTCGGATGGGAATTTCCTGTTGGCCTTGTCAAGATGTACTCTTCCGATAACATCAAATACCCTCTTTTTCTTTTCCCTGAACGTCAGGTTGGTGAACATGTCCAGTGGAAACATAATGTTTTCTTCTACGGTCAAGGAGTCGAACAGGGCGCTTCCCTGGAATACCGTTCCTATTTCAGACCGGAGGTGCTGCTTCTCGTCACGGGTCATGACATTGATGTCTTTACCGTCAAACAGGATTTCTCCTGATGTCGGCTGGTAGACATTCAGTAAACTTTTCAGGAAAACCGTTTTTCCGGATCCGCTCTGCCCGATGATCAAATTTACTTTTCCTTTATCGAAAGTGGTAGAAATCCCTTTCAGTACCTCTACATTATCAAAACTCTTTTTTAGATCTTTTACCTCAATCATCAGCTTAAAATTAATTGGGTTAATAACAATTCCGAAAGGATGATGAAGACCATCGTCCATACTACTGCCTGGGTACTGGCCCTACCTACTTCCAGGGAGCCTCCTTTTACGTTATATCCGAAATAAGAAGGAACCGTTGCAATAACAAAGGCGAAAACGATGGTTTTGGTAAATGCATAATAAACAAAAAGGTTCGGCATGTACATCTGGATTCCGGTAATATATTCGTTAGTAGTCCAGTTTCCGGTCAGTATCCCCGCAATATAACCGCCTCCGATACCGAATACGATACTGATGGCAATCAGTAAAGGGTTAAAAATAACACAGGCTAGAATTTTTGGCAATATCAGGAAATTAGGTGAGTTGACCCCCATAATGTCAAGAGCGTCAATCTGCTCGGAAACCCTCATGGTACCGATGCTGGACGCAATATATGATCCTACTTTTCCTGCCAAAATAAGACTGATGATAGTTGGAGAGAACTCTAGTACCAGAACAGCCTTCGTTGCATAACCCACAAATGAAGGTGGAATCGGAAATGATGACGAATCGAAGTTATTAAACATCTGGATGGCCACTACCGCTCCTACGAATATAGAAGTAAAGATCACCAACCCGAACGAGTTGACTCCCAGATCATTGATTTCTCTCATAAACAGCTTCCAGAAGACCCTCATTTTCTGAGGTTTCTGGATGGATTTTCCCAGAAGAATAATGTATTCTCCAATCGCTGTAAAAAACTTTTTTAACATTCTGCTAAATTAGACTTTTTTTATTGAATTAGATTAAAGTTGAGGCTAAGACTCAGGCTCTTCTTTACTATTAAAGTAATATATCATAATGTAGACCAAAACAATTTATTTTGCATTTTTGTCGCCGGTCAGTATTAATAAAATGGTTTTCAGAATAATTACCAGATCGAGCACGAAACTCCAGTTTCTTACATAAAAAGCATCGGCGAGCACGCGTTTGTTCATTTCCACCTTCATATCTCCGGCATCGCCGCGCAGTCCGTTCACCTGTGCCAATCCTGTAATTCCTGGGCTTACCATACTCCGTAAACTGTAACGTCCGATTTTGGGCTTATAATAATCATCCACTACCAGCATATGGGGACGGGGTCCAACGACCGACATTTCCCCTTTCAGGACATTCAGGAACTGCGGCATTTCGTCCAGGCTTGTCTTTCTTAAAATTTTTCCGATGCGGGTAATCCGGGAGTCGTTTTCTGAAGTGGTTTTTACTGTCGATTCATCATTTATTACCATTGTCCGGAATTTGATGCACCGGAATACCTCTTCGTGAAAGCCATAACGTTCCTGGATGAAAAATACGGGACCCTTGGAACATGATTTTATAAGGATGGCAATAATGGGAAACAGCCAGGAACAGATGCCTACCAGTATGATAACGGAAAAAATAATATCAAAAGCTCTTTTAAGCAAAAAATTATAATACGAGTCCAACGGATACTTTGCCTGATTCAGAACGGGCTGCGTCTGGATATAGCCCATGTCATATAAAAAGAAACTATTCTGCGTAATGCTGGGAATCAGGGAGATGTGAACTTTGTTGGCTTCGGCCAATCTGAAGATTTCTCTTTCTTCCCGGTCATCATAGGTATTTTCGACAGGAATAAACAGGGTATGGATCCCGTTGCTTTTCCAGAAGTCCACCAGATCACCGGCGTGTAACCCGGCTTTTTGGTATTCAAAAATTTTGTAACCGTAATCTTTTCTTTCCTTTAAAATGTTTTTCAGCACTTCGGTAGAGCTGTTCTCATCCAGAAACATAATGTTCCTGTGATTGATTCCCAGGCTCCGGATGTATTTAATTCCAAAATAAATCAGGGATTTGGCCAGGAAGATAAAGAAAAACAGATAGAATGAGAGCCAATAGATATCCGAATTGAAAAATACGTTGTAACTCACTTTGCCAAGCAGAAGAATGCCCAGGATAAACAGCAGAAAGTGAGCAAACAGCCGTTCCAGAAACAAGGTGTAGGTTAAATTTCTCTGGATATTATAAATCTTTGTCCTGCCGCTGAGCAGCATCCAGAACAAAAATAACAACGCGAGAGAAAATAAATTCTGGTACCAGGTTTCCGGATCATACCTTAAATTCTGATTCCTGCTGAGAAAAAAGAAAATAAAGATAGAGGCCATAACCAAAAGGTCAAGCAAAATGATGATCGATTTCAGGTATCTGGAATATCGGATTCTCTGCATCTATCAGTATTTCGGATACAACAGGGGCTAATTTACATAATTTTTACGGGATATTCAGATACTTATGGGTCTGAACCGAAGCCCTCCATTCCGGGTGCTCCAGAATAAAATCCGTAATCTTAGGATACATTTCGTCCCGTTTGCTCCATTCGCTCTGAAGATAAAGCGTACAGTTTGCTGAGACTTTAGCAGCCTGCTCCTGGGCGAATTTAAAATCATTATTATTGAAAACAATTACTTTAAGCTCATGTGCCCTGGCATAGATCTCTTCTTTCGGAAGCCCTGTTTTTTTAGGTGAAAGCGTAATCCAGTCGATTTGTCCGCTCATCGGGTAAGCACCCGACGTTTCAATATGAACGGTACAGCCTAATGCTTTTAACCGTGAGGTTAAAATATCCAGATTCCACATCAAGGGCTCACCGCCTGTTAAAACAATGGTTTTGCAGTGCCTGGCAGCCGTTTCCGCAATTTCTTCCGCATTCATCAGCGGGTGCAGGTTCGGGTCCCAGCTTTCTTTTACATCGCACCAGTGGCATCCGACGTCACAACCGCCTAATCTGATGAAATAGGCTGCTTTTCCGGTATGCGCTCCTTCGCCCTGAAGAGTGTAAAAATGCTCCATCACCGGGAGCATTTTACCTTCTTTTAATAAAATATCTTCTTCTGTCTTCATTTTAAAATTAGTCGTTATAGACCGAAGTTTTGTAAGCAATGATGGTATTTTTCATCAGCATTGCTCTGGTCATAGGCCCGACTCCTCCCGGTACCGGCGTGATCCAGCCTGCTTTTTCGGCACAGCTGTCGAAATCTACGTCACCCGCCAGGTAATATCCTTTCGGAGAATCATCATCTACTCTCGTAATGCCCACGTCCACGATTACCGCTCCATCCTTGATCATATCTCCCTTTAAGAAATGGGGGTCGCCTAAGGCTGTGATAACAATGTCCGCTTTCTTCGTATATTCTTCAATGTCTTTTGTATAAGAGTGCGTCAGGGTAACGGTAGAATTTCCAGGGAAGTCTTTTCTTCCCATCAGGATGCTCATCGGTCTTCCTACGATTTTACTTCTCCCGATAATCACACAATCTTTTCCTTTTGTTTCAATATTATATCTTTCCAGCAATGTTAAGATACCGAACGGTGTCGCCGGTAAGAAGGTATCCATTTCCAGAGCCATTCTTCCGAAGTTTTCCGGGTGGAATCCGTCTACATCTTTTCGCGGATCAATAGCATTAATGATCTTTTCCTGATCGATCTGATCCGGCAAAGGAAGCTGAACGATGAAACCATCCACCGCTTTCGACCTGTTCAGTTCGTCGATTTTTTCCAATAATTCGGATTCGGAAACCGTGCTTGGAAATTTAATCAGGCTGGACTGGAATCCTACTTCCTCACAGTCTTTTACTTTGGAATTCACATAGGCTTTGCTCGCTCCGTTGTTCCCCACGAGAATGGCTACCAAATGCGGGGCTCTTCTTTTTCCGGCAACGATTTTTTCAACCTCAGCCTTGATTTCCTGTTTTATTTCTTTGGATATTTTTAATCCGTCAAGAATTTCTGCCATTTTACTTTTTATTTACTTTATTGATTAGATTTTAAGGATATTTCTCCGGATTCTGATGGGTGCAGAAAACAGAGAGGATATAAATCATTTTTTTTCTTCATTAAAGCTCTTACATGCCTGAATCTTTTCTGAAAATTAAGGATTGTATCCTGTTAATAGAAAAGTCTAACTGTTTATTAAAGCTTTTCAGAACCTTTATTGAAATATGGAAATAATAATCTGTTGCATCTTCGATATTTTTCTCAGCCAAAGGTGGGAACCTGAAATCAAAGTCCATATTTTTCCCGGATTCTTTTTAATGGTTCCTTTCCATCTACATATTGAGATCTGTCCTGTTTCAAGGCCGTTTGAATTGCCTCGGTCATTTCTTCCGTCAATTCGAAATCATCCTCATCCTTTTCAAAACTGATTTTCATTCTGTTTAAAAAAGTTTCCACAAAGATCTCTTCTTCCTTATTATTCAGGGTTATGATAATCTGTGTCATATCTTTATTTTTAATCAAAATTAAAGAAAATCCGCATTACTTATTTATTCGCTTTATAATAATTGATCAGTCCGTTGGTTGAAGTATCATGAGAGGTAATAGTCTCACTGCTTTCAAGTTCCGGCAGGATTTTATTGGCTAAAACTTTTCCTAATTCCACTCCGAACTGGTCGAAACTGAAAATGTTCCAGATTACCCCCTGTACGAAAATCTTATGCTCATACAAGGCGATGAGCTGGCCTAATGAAAAAGGGGTTAATTCATTGAATAAAAATGAATTGGTAGGGGTATTTCCGTGAAAAACTTTATAATTCAGCAGGAATTCGACTTCTTCATCGGATTTTCCGGATGCTTTAAGTTCTGCTTCCACTTCTTCTTCTGTTTTCCCGAAAGCCAGAGCTTCGGTCTGGGCAAAGAAATTGGCCAGCAATTTATCCTGATGGTCAGAAACTTTATTCGGGCTTTTTGCATAAGCAATAAAATCAGCCGGAATCAGCTCGGTTCCCTGGTGGATCAGCTGATAGAAGGCGTGCTGTCCGTTGGTTCCCGGTTCTCCCCAGATAATCGGTCCGGTTTCATAATCTACGAATTCACCGTTTCGGTCTACGCATTTACCGTTGCTTTCCATATCGCCCTGCTGGAAATAGGCGGGGAAACGGTCGAGATATTGGGAATAGGGAAGGATGGCATGCGTGGTGGCCGCATAGAAATTACGGTACCAGATCCCGATCAGCCCCATCAGGACAGGGATGTTTTCTGAAAAATCTGCTGTCTGGAAATGCTGGTCGGTATCGTAAGCACCTTTCAGCAACTGCTCGAAATTTTCGTAACCTACGGCAAGGACAATGCTTAATCCAATAGCGCTCCACAAAGAGTATCTTCCGCCGACCCAATCCCAGAATTCGAAGATGTTTTCTTCTGCAATTCCGAAATCTTTCACAGCCTGAACATTTGTAGACAAAGCGACAAAATGTTTGGCGACATCTTCCTGCTTTCCTGCTTTCAGGAACCATTCCCTTGCCGAAAGTGCATTGGTCATCGTCTCCTGGGTAGTAAAGGTTTTAGAAGCAATGATGAATAAAGTAGTCTCAGGATTTAAATTCTTTACCGTTTCGGCCATGTGATTTCCGTCTACATTCGAAACGAAATGAACGTTTAACCGGGTCTTAAAATGCTTCAGTGCAGAAACCACCATCACCGGCCCTAAGTCTGAACCACCGATCCCGATGTTTACCACATCCGTAATTTCTTTTCCGCTGAACCCTTTGTGGGTTCCTGAAATAATGCTTTCGGAAAAAGATTTCATGTGATCCAGAACCCTTTTGATCTGAGGCTTGATATTTTCCCCGTCTACCAGGATTTCTTTATCTGAAAAATCCCTTAAGGCCGTATGCAGCACAGCTCTCCCTTCGGTTTCATTAATCTTGTCACCCGAAAACATTTTAGAAACCGCTTCTTTTAGCCGGCATTCTTCCGCCAGGTTCAGCAGAAGGTTCTTGGTTTTGGAATCCATCAGATTTTTAGAATAATCAAACAGAAAATTGGTTCTTTTGATTGAAAATTCGTTAAAACGGTTCGGATTATATTCAAAAAGGCTTCTCAGGTCAAAGTCGTTGCTGGCAAACTGTTCGTCAAGCGCCTTCCAGCTGTTCGTGTGTGTAGGGTTTATTTTCGATAGCATATCTTTAGAAATTAGGGTGTTAATGCTTTAGAGCCAGGATTGTTAAAAGCCGGATTCTCTCGCAGAATTATTGATTGGCAAATTTACGGAATTTTACTCCAATGATGTTAATGGATGATTAAAAATCAGCTTCTGAAAGTAAGGCTAATCAAAACGATCCGTCATCGCTTCGATTCCATTGGCAAGCTACGGGTATCGGTAAACTTAAGACCCACATTACTGCCGCTGTGAAGATTTTTAAAAAAATTATTGAATGCCTGGCTTTTAAAAGAATATCATCAGATATGAAGAAGAATTGTTATTTTTAAATTAAATTTTTCATTGATGGCTCCATTAAACAGACGCGAATTTATTAAAAAATCATCCTTAGGATTAGGCTTTGCAGCTTTGCCTGTTCCGGTAAAATTTTTATGGATGGATAATTATATTTCTAAAAGGCCGGCAGCAGGCGAACGGAAATTTACTTCGGAAGCTGTCGAAAAGATGATTAAAACCGTTAAGAAATCCATCGCCGATGAAGAGCTGGCCTGGATGTTTGAAAACTGTTTTCCGAATACGCTTGATACAACGGTGAACTTTTATGAGAAAAACGGAAAACCCTTTACCTACGTCATTACCGGGGATATTGATGCGATGTGGCTTCGCGATTCTTCCGCACAGGTATATCCGTACCTCGGGCTGGCGAATGAAGACGGAAAGCTGAAAAAAATGCTGAAAGGCGTCATTAATAAACAGGTGGAATGTGTTCTGCTGGATCCCTACGCTAATGCGTTCTATAAGGATGCTTCCAAAGTCAGCGAATGGAAAGACGATTTTACGGAGATGAAACCGGGGCTTCATGAACGGAAATGGGAGGTGGATTCTCTGTGCTACGTCATGCGCTTATCCTACAATTACTGGAAAATTACGGAAGATGCTTCGGTTTTTGATGCTGACTGGAAAAAAGCCATGCTTCTGATTCTGCAGACCTTCAGGGAACAACAAAGGATAGAATCAAAAGGTCCGTATAAATTCCAGCGCTCCGGAGGCAATCCGCTGGATACGCAGTTTGCAGGCGGATACGGTAATCCGACGAAGAAGATAGGATTGATCCATTCCATGTTCAGGCCCTCGGACGATGCGACCTTTTATCCGTTTTTAATTTCTTCCAATATGTTTGCGGTGGTTTCTTTAGGCGAGACGGCAGAAATTTTTTCTAAAGTTATTCACGATGAAAATACGGCTGCTCAATTCAGGAAAATGGCGCAGGAAGTGGATGATGCCATTCAGAAATATGCTGTTTTCAATCATCCGGAAGCCGGCAAAATTTATGCACTGGAAATCGACGGTTTCGGAAACGGATTGTTCATGGATGATGCCAACGTCCCGAACTTATTATCCATTCCTTATTTGGGCTACCGGTCGAAAGAAGATGCCATTTATAAGAATACAAGAACATTTTCTTTAAGCAAATCCAATCCGTGGTACAGTGAAGGGAAATGGGCCAGGGGAATCGGCGGTCCGCATATCGGGGAGCATAAAATCTGGCCGCTTGGTCTGATCATGCAGGCTTTAACTACGGATGACGGGGAAGAAATTGTCTCCTGTTTAAAAATGCTGAAATCCACTCATGCAGGAACAGGTTTCATTCATGAATCTTTTGATGTCGATAATCCCAAAGATTTTACAAGATCCTTCCTGGTTTGCCTGGGCAAATACCCTTTTTGGCGAACTGATCCTGCATCTTCACCGGACAAACCCTGGAATCCTGAAAAGAAAATTCTAAAGATGAACCTCCGGCAGTCCGGAGGTTCAATTGTAAGACTTAAAATATATAAATAACCAAAGGTTAGGATCTTATATTTCCTGGGTCGGCTGCTGTTTTTTTAGGGGCTTCTTTTTTTTTACGAAATAGAGAATGACAGCTCCGATTATGATGAACGGCCAGATGGCAACCAGCCCGACAACAATTTTCTGGATTAAATAGAATCCTTCCACGAAAGCTGATTTCAGGCTGTAAAGGAAATCAAAAGTATATTTGTCGTCGATGCTTTCGGTATTGGTAACGGCTATGGTGGCGATTCTTACTTTGGGTTCTTTAATGTAAATGTCAACCGTGCTGTATTTCAGCTGATCCGTTACTTCCATATTGGCCATCTGCTGGAGGTTGTCTTCTGTCATATTACGGTCGCTCATATTCACCTTATCCTTATTGGTTTTTAGCTGATCAATATGTTCACCGGTTTTTTTAATCCGTTTGCCCTCCATTTCGGCATATTTTATTCCTGACGTAACGTCTTCTGCATGGATGGACCTGGAATTCAGGAACAGTTTTTTATTGTTGACAAGCGTTAATAATTCCCCGAGTCTTGCTGTGGGAACCCTTACCTGCATGGTATTTTCAGATTGGTATTTCTTAACGAGTACTGCTTCTTCATCCGAAGTATTATAGGTATTCTCAGAAACAACATTGCTTTTCAGATCGCTGTGCGTAACAAAGCCTCCCAGTTCCTGAACCGATTTTTCAATAGAAATTGTTGCATCATACACATCTTTTACCTCCATGTTTACCTCTGCCGTCTTAATAAACTGTTTATCCTTTACGGTCATGGTAGCAGCTGAAGAGACGCTGTCCGAAACTGCTGTTGCGGAATCTTTTGATGCAGCCGCATCATAATCTGCCGTGGTTTCCCCTTTTTTGCATGAATACATTCCCAATACAAGGATGCCTGCCAATGATAATCTGATGTACGTTGTTTTCATAAGTCTGATTTTTTATGTTTTGCCTACTCCAAAGTTCATATGGAACCGGTTGTAAAGCTTGAAAATCCCAAGTAAAGATTCTGTAAATAGAAATTCTGTTTTAAGTTTTTGAAAATCAAATATTTGTAAAATGATCCTGATCATAACGTCTTGTTTTCGGAGTGATTTTTGCTTATCTTTTACAAAATCAAACACAACGGTTATTATGTCTAATACTTTTTCTACAATCAGAAACGCCATAGAATTATTCAAATCCATAGACTTTGACCAGCTAAGCACGATTTCCCAAAAGGTAAACCTGCCGAAGCTGATGGAAAATTTCTCTAAACTTGATGATAAGCAGCTTAATGGGATGATGAAAATGCTGGATCCTAACCGGAAGAAAAAAGAACTTCCGCCGATTGATGGTGATTTTTATGATATATCCCATACTTTAAGCCCCGAACACCGGGAAGTGCAGCTGAAGGTCAGGGAATTTATGGAAAAGGAAGTAAAATCTCTGGTAAATCATTACTGGCTAAGGGACGAATTTCCCCATGAGCTGATTCCAAAATTCCAGAAACTGGGCATCTGTGGGGTAACGTATGAGGGCTACGGATGTCCGGGAATGCCTTTTCTGATGGAAGGGGTCATTGCTATGGAAATGGCAAGGATCGATGCCTCCATCGCCACCTTTTTCGGCGTACAGTCCGGCTTGTCCATGGGTTCCATTTATATCTGCGGTTCCGAAGAGCAGAAACAGAAATGGCTGCCGCAGATGCAGAAGTTTGAAAAGATAGGGGCTTTCGGCCTTACAGAACCGGAAGTAGGATCCGGAGCAGCGGGGGGATTAACGGTTACCTGTAAAAAAACACCGGAAGGATGGATCCTGAACGGACAGAAGAAATGGATCGGCAATGCGACCTTTGCGGATGTCATTATCATCTGGGCAAGAGACCTTGACGATGGCGAAGTAAAAGGGTTTATCGTAGAAAAAGATAATCCGGGATACTCCGTTGAAAAGATAAAAGGAAAAATGGCATTGCGGATCGTCCAGAACGGACTGATTACTTTAAAAGACTGCGTTATTACCGAAGACAACCGCCTGCAGAATGCCAATTCCTTTAAGGATACGGCAAAAGTTCTCCAAATGACCCGGGCCGGAGTCGCCTGGATGGCTACCGGTTGCGCCAGAGGTGCTTACGAAAGCGCCCTGAACTATACCCGGACCAGAGAACAGTTTGGGAAGCCCATCGCATCTTTCCAGATGATTCAGGGCCATCTCGTGGAGATGCTTTCCAATCTCACCGCCATGCAGACGATGGTTTTCAGGCTTTCGGAAATGCAGGATGAAGGAATTTTAAAGGATGAGCATGCCTCACTGGCCAAAGTATTCTGTACCATGAGAACCCGTGATGTCGTTTCCAGAGCGAGGGAAGTCATGGGCGGAAACGGAATCCTGCTGGAATATGATGTTGCCAGATTTGTTGCCGATGCCGAAGCGATTTATTCCTATGAAGGCACCAAAGAAATCAATTCCTTGATTGTCGGAAGATCGATTACCGGATTTAGTGCGTTTGTTTAAAAGGGAAGGTTGAAATTAATTTGCTTCTCGATCAAATATTGATTAAACCCTGTTGTGTGAAATATTTGGCTGTGGTATCATTTTGGTTTTTTATATTTGTCCTGCAACAATTAAAACTAAATATTATGTTGAAAAATCTTAAGAAATTGAACCGTGGTGATTTAAGAGAAATCAAAGGAGGCGGAGGACAACAGATCTGTGACATCGGTCCGGAAGGCTGTCCTTGTAAAATTCCTGCAGGCGATCCTTGTCTGGGAGGTCCTGGCGGACCGGGAAATCCGGGTGCGCCGGTGGGATACTGTCCGGATAGCCAGTCTTACATTCCTTGTGACCAGATTTGCCCGAACGGATTACAGCCCCTTTGCGCATTGTAAAAGTAAAGCCTTCAATTCAATTGAAGGCTTCTTTATTTTAAACTGTTCTCAATCATTAAAATTGACAAGCAAAGTAATTCAAGGATTCATTTTTTAATCCATCTCTTTCAATGTAATATTTTTTGATATCCGGTAACTTTTCTTCTTCCGGTCCGGTACCTCCTCTTCACCGAGCAGTTTCCCCCATGGCTGCAATCCTTCCACTCTTTCAAAAATAATTTTAATAATCGCAATAGCGGGAATACACAGGAACATTCCTGCAATGCCCCAAAGGTGTTCACCAAGTACGATTCCGATAAAAGAAAACAAAGCGTTGATTTTTACTTTTGAACCGACTACGAACGGCAGAACAATATTTCCGTCTATAATATGCACACCAATGTATCCGAGGGCAACATAAATACACGTCGACGGTGTAGCTGTGGCAAAAGCGATAAAACAGGAAATCAGAAGGCTGATGCAGATTCCCAGATAAGGGATAACATTTAACAGACCGGACAGGACGCCCAAAAGAATAGCATACTTAACCCCTAAAACAGTGAGAATCACAGACGTCAGCGTAGAAACAATCAATATCTGCAGGCAAAGTCCGATAATGTATTTTTTAGTCATGATTCTTACTTCACGGACGATCTCAAGAACGCTTGACTTATGTTTTTCGTTGAATACCGTTAAAATAAAATTATTCAAAACCCTCCGGTAATTCAGAATAAAAATAAAGAAAAGTAAGAAAAATACCACGAAGCCTAGTCCGGTGGAAAAGATCCCCAAAGTAAATCCTAAAATGACCCCGCTGGAAGAAAGAAGTTTATTCAGTCCCTGATCAATATAAGTGAGCTGTTGGTCGATTTTTACATGGAAAGTTTTGGAGACCCAATGCTGAAGGTCTGTTGCTACCGAGTTAAACTGGTTTTTCAGATGAGGGATATCTTTGCTGAAATCCGAAAGCTGTGATCCGAAGAAATAAATCAGCCCCATCAGAACGGTCAGCATGATCATCAATGAGGCAATGGTGGATAACGTTCTTTTGAATTTAAGTCTTTTCTCCAGGAAATCGGCAACCGGTAGGAAAAGCATGGCCATCAGAAATGCCAGGAAAAAAGGGGCAAGAATACTTTCTCCCAATGCCAGAAGGTATCCGATGCCGATAATGCATATAATAACAAGGGTAAGTTTTACCAGGAAAGGAAGCCGGAATACATTCATGATCTTAATAGGTTTATAAAAATAGTAAAAACCCTTTGAATTGAAGGGCTTACATGAAATGACTTTAATTCTTTTGATGGCATTAGAAAATTCTGTGCCAGAGATTGTACCACAAAAAATATTTTGAGTTGTTAAAATTATATAACATGGGATATAAATAAAACACGTCCCAAAATTCTGAGACGTGTTGTACTGTAAATGTTTTGCAGTTTATTTTTCGATGGCAATATCAATAACTTCTTCCATCCTGCTTACATAATGAACATTGAGATTCTTCAGATAGTCCTTTTTGATTTCCTCAACATCTTTCCGGTTGGCCTCACATAGAATAACATCTTTAATTCCGGCCCTTGTTGCAGCCAGCAGTTTCTCTTTTATTCCGCCTACGGGAAGGACTTTTCCTCTCAGGGTAATCTCTCCCGTCATCGCAAGATGAGGTTTTACTTTTTTGTTTTTATATGAAGAAACCATGGAAGTGAGCATCGCGATTCCTGCAGAAGGCCCGTCTTTTGGCGTTGCCCCTTCCGGAACATGGACGTGGATGTTTTTCTTTTCGATATCATCTTGGGAAATGCCCAGATCATCATGCTTTGCTTTAATATATTCCAGGGCGATGGTTGCCGATTCTTTCATTACGGTTCCCAGGTTACCGGTCATGGTAAGATTTCCCTTTCCGTTGCTCAGGATGCTTTCGATAAACAAAATATCACCGCCGACGCTTGTCCAGGCAAGTCCGGTTACTACACCCGGAACCCCTGTGATTTCAGATAAACTTTTAGGTCTCGGTACCCCTAAAATCTCATCAATCTTTTCAACGGAAATTTTAGGATCGTAGTCTTTTACCAGAGCTGTCTGAAGGGCTACCCAACGGGCAATCCCGGCAATCCTTTTTTCCAGGGAACGTACGCCGCTTTCCGAAGTATGGGCCTCAATGATATGCTTCAGTTCGTCGTATCCAAGCTTGAAGGATTTTACAGTAAGTCCGTTTTCTTCCTGTTGTTTTTTTATTAAATGCCTTTTTGCAATCTCTATTTTTTCCTCCATGGTATAGCCGGCGATCTGGATGATTTCCGTTCTGTCCAGAAGCGGCGTCTGAATGGTGGATAAAGAGTTTGCAGTAGCAATAAACATCACTTTGGAAAGGTCATAGCCCATTTCCAGGAAGTTGTCGTAGAATGATTTGTTCTGTTCAGGATCCAGGACTTCCAGTAAGGCGGAGCTCGGATCTCCGTGCAGACCCTGACCGATCTTATCGATCTCATCCAGCACAATTACCGGATTTGAGGTTCCTGATTTCTTAATAGACTGAAGGATTCTTCCGGCCATAGCTCCGATATAGGTTTTTCTGTGGCCACGGATCTCGCTTTCGTCGTGAAGCCCGCCCAGGGAAAGCCTTATATACTTTCTGCCTAAAGCATCGGCAATCGATTTTCCTAAAGACGTTTTACCGACTCCCGGAGGTCCTACCAATAGCAGAATAGGGGACTTCATGTTGTTTTTAAGTTTTAAAACCGCCATGTGCTCCAGAATTCTCTTTTTGATATCTTCCAGTCCGAAGTGGGCCTTATCTAAAATTTTCTCTGCTTTGGCAATATCGAAAACGTCTTTCGTATAGGTCTCCCAAGGAAGATCCGTAAAGAAGTCCAGGTAATTCCGCTGGACATTGTAGTCCGGTGAATTCGGGTTCTGGCGCTGTAGCCTGTTGATTTCCTTCTGGAAATGCTCTTCTACTTCATTGCTCCATTTTTTGTCTTTCCCTTTTTTAATAAGGTCGTCTACATCGCCTTCAGGTCCGCCGCCCAATTCTTCCTGGATGGTACGGATCTGCTGATTCAGGAAATATTCACGCTGCTGTTTGTCAAGATCTTTGGATGTTTTCTGATGGATCTGATTTCTCAGTTCCAGCTTCCTGAAATCTTCATGCATCATTTCGTAGCATTTATTGGCTCTTTCCATCAGGTTTTTTTCTTCGAGCAGTTTCTGCTTGTCGGAAGAAGGGAAATTGGCATTGGTGCAGATGAAATTCAGAAGATCATCATTATTGTTGATGTTTTTGATAGCAAAATTAGCCGCATTCGGAATGTTGGGATCAAGTTCGATAATCTTTAAAGCCAGATCCTTTACATTTTCCAGCAGGGCTTCGTATTCTTCTTCATTCTTGGGCTTTGCATCTTTGAGTTTTGAAATTTCAGCTTTAAAATAAGGTTGGGTTTCCACGATTTTTTTCACCTTAAACCGGTAGAAGCCTTTGGTAATCGCGGTAATATTTCCTTCCGGAAGCTTAATGATCTTAATGATTTTTGCTAAGGTACCTACCTGGAAAATATCTTTTTCCGTAGGCTGCTCCAGTTCAGAATTTTTCTGGCTTACAATCCCGATCAGATCCCCGTTCTTCTGAGCATCTTCCAGAAGCTGAATAGAGGTTTTTCGCCCTGCAGTAATAGGGATTACAACATTTGGAAACATCACCATATTTCTTACAGGAAGGATCGGGAATATCTTTTGCTCGGAATTTTTTTCCGTTTCCGCAAGGTCATCAAGGGTGATTTCCTGGGCTACAATATCAAATCCGTCGCTTATCATTTCTTCTAAACTAATATCTTCAAATTCTGTCATAGTAAATCGAATGACAAATTGTCATTATCGTTTTAATTCGTTAACGTGAAATTTCACAATATGTTTTGAAAAGAGAGTACATATTGCGTGGGTTTATAAGGCACAAGACTTATGCCATTTGTTTTTTGTTAAAAAATATGGCCATAATTTCCTTTTTTTATAAAAATTAAATTTTAAAAATTAAAATAAAGGACTTGGGTTTCCGTAATTTCTTAAAAATGTGTATTTTCGCAAACTGATAAAAAACTATAATATATATAATGGCAATTTTAGGACAAATTAGGAGTAGACCTTGGCTTTTGATGGGAGTAATTGCACTGGCGCTTTTGGCGTTCCTTGTAAACCCCGACAGTATTGATAAGGTTTTTGGTAAAAATCCTGATGTTTTAGGAAAAGTGAATGGTGAGAAAATTACCCGTGAAGAGTTTAACGATCAACTTTTCGTGCTACAACAGCAGGCCGAGCAGCAGGGACAGCCGAAAGCAGGCCTTGAAGAACAGGCGTGGCAATTGCTGGTACAGTCTAAGCTGATCAAGCAGCAATTCGAGAAAATGGGCTTCGAAATGACCGAAGACTATTTCTGGAGCCAGCTGCAGTACGATCAGATGTTTGCTCAGCAGAAGCAGTTTTTCGATGAGAAAGGCAATTTCAAGACCCAGGAGCTTAAAAAACAGATCGAAGAGATGAAGGCTGCTTCACCGGAAGGGTATAACCAGTGGCTGAAAACTAGAAAGTCTGTGGAATACAGATTAATGGCAAGACAGGTTTTTGCCAATGTTTCCACAGGGATTACCACCGGTAAAAAAGAAGCGGAAGAGCTGATGAGAGAAAGAGATCAGCTGGCAGATATCGATTTTGTGAAGATCGACTATGCAACCTACCTTCAGAAAAACAATATTAAAGTAACCACTGAAGATCTGGCTAATTATATCAAACAGCATCCGGTGATGTTCAAGGCTGACGAAAGCCGCAACATCGGGATCGTTTATTTCCCTTCCCAGCCGAGTTCAGCAGATGATGCTGCCGCACAGAAGGAGATCAATAAACTGTTCTCAGCAGGAACGGATGCGAGCGGAGGTTCTGAAAATTTCCAGAATACCAAAAACGACTCGATGTTCGTGATGGCGAATTCAGATATGCCTTACAATCCTCAGTATGTAAAACCGAATCAGTTGCCACAGGCAATCCAGGCGCAGCTTCCTACCGCTGCAATCGGCCAGACTTTCGGTCCTTACAAAGAGCAGAATTTTTATGTGGTGTCTAAGCTTTTGGATAAAAAGACTTCAGATTCTACCTTATCCAGACATATCCTTATTGCTTTCAAGGGAAGCCCGGCAGGAGAAGGCGTAACAAGATCCAAAGAGCAGGCTAAAAAACTGGCCGACTCTATCGGAGCAATAGTAAAAGCAAATCCGGCAAAATTCACGGAATTCCTTAAACTGTCTAATGACCCGAGTTCTGCAGCACAGGGGGGAAGCTTAGGATGGACAACGCCTGAGACGCCTTTCGTACCGGAATTCCTGAAGTATCTGGCAGAAAATCCTAAAGGAGCAACAGGAGTGGTTGAAACCCAGTTCGGTTACCACATCATTAATATCGAAGATAAAAAGCCGGGAGCGATGGCCTATAAAGTTGCCAACCTGGTAAAAGCCGTGAAGCCTTCTGATGCTACCGAAGCGGAAGTAAATAAAAAGGCAAGCCGTTTTGTTCAGCAGGTTCAGGGGAAGTCGTTCAACGATTTTGTAAACATTGCCAAAAAAGCAAACTACCAGTTCTCGAATCCGAAGCAGGCTAAGAGATTCGACGGTCAGCTCCAGGGATTAGGAACGGAAAAAGATGCGGATATCCTTTCATGGGCATTCGATAAGAAAAGAGAGAAAGGGGATACCGAATTATTTACGGTAGACGGAACAGGAGATAAAATTGTTGTTTACCTAAACGGCAAGCAGGAAAAAGGAACCGCAGATCCGGAATCGGTAAGAGACCAGATTGAAGTGGTGGTGAAAAACAAACTGGCTGCAAAAAAAATCACGGAGAAACTGGGTAAACCGGGAAGTCTTGATCAGGTGGCAAAACAGTTCGGAACAACAAAACAATCGGCACAGGTTAACCTGTTGAATCCGTCGGTAGCAGGTTCTATGGAGCCGAAAGTAGCAGGTGCTGCGTTCGGTGCGAAGAAAGGACAGGTGTCCAATCCGGTTGAAGGCGGAACGGGAGTTTACGTTTTGGTAAAGAAAAACGAAACGACCAACAAGCAGCCGGGAGACCTCAAACAGTTTACCGAATCTGTTACCCAGAGAAACGGCGGAATGTTCGGACAGGCTTGGTTAAAGAGCTTACAGGACAATGCGAAGATCGATGACTACAGAATCGAAATCTGGAACAAATCCGGTTCTCAGCAACAATAAAAAAATATTTTCAGATAAATGAAAAGCGGCAAAGTTTTTGCCGCTTTTTTTGTGTTTAACGCAGAGCATTACAGAAAAACATTAATTTAAATGTAGTATATTTGCTCATTAGAAAAAATTTAGCAAGTGAAGTTCAGTAAAGAATTAAAAGCTGGTGTGATCGCACTATTGGCCATCGTCGGCTTTGTGGTGCTTTTTCAATTTATGAAAGGCAGGAGCCTTTTTACTACCGACAATATATTTTACGCAAAATATGATAATGTAGAGGGATTAGCCCAGTCTTCGCCTGTTTCAATCAATGGTTTGAAAGTAGGGCAGGTAGACAAAATTATTCCCCATACCTCCAAAGAAGGAAAAATCGATTTTCTTGTTAAAATTACGGTTGATAATAATTTTGAATTCTCAAAAAATTCAACATTAGAGATTTTTGAACCCAGCCTGATGGGCGGCAAAGAAATGAGAATCAATCTGATGTACGGCGGACAGACAGCAAAAGACGGGGATACCTTAAGGGGAGCCTTTAAGCTGGGAACATTAGGGAGCCTTTCTTCCCAGGTAGGTCCGGTAAAAGACCAGCTGCAGGTAGTGCTTCACCGGGTGGATTCACTGATGACCAATGCCAACCAATTGGTAGATACCCAAAACCGACAGGAAATCAAATTACTTCTGGTTAATCTTAACAAAACCGTTGGTGCATTACAAAGCACGGCAGCCAGCGTAAACTCTCTGGTAGGCCATAATGATCCGAAGCTTCAGAAAGTGCTGGATGACGCAAGCCTTACCATGCAGAGCGGTAAGGTTACTTTAGATAAATACGGGAATTTAGCGGAGAGCATTGATACCAAAAAGCTGAATGCCACCATTGCCAACCTGGATGAAACCGTAGGCCAGCTGAATAAAGTGGTTTCCGGAATCGACAGAGGAGAAGGCAGTTTAGGGAAGATCATGAAAGACGATCAGCTGTACAACAATCTTAATGCAGCTTCCAACAATCTTAATTCTCTGATTGAAGACCTTAAAGCACATCCTAAGAAATACGTTAACTTCTCCGTATTCGGAAAGAACAGTAAAGACTAATAGATTACCATGCAATATATTCCTCATATTATTTTTTTTATTTTACTAGTAGCCGGTTTCGGGCTGTTTGCCAAGAGTCTGCTTAAAATTTACAGAAATATCAGGTTAGGGAGGGAGATTAACCGTAGCGACAGAAAAGGTGAACGCTGGGAAACCATGGCCAGAGTAGCGATGGGCCAGAGCAAAATGACCAAGCGTCCGATTGCAGGCGTACTCCATCTTTTCGTCTATGTAGGATTTATCATTATCAATATCGAGCTTATAGAAATCGTGGTAGACGGAATTTTCGGGACCCACCGGTTTTTATCCACTATCATAGGAGAAAGCGTATACGGTTTTTTTACCGCAACGCTGGAAATTTTAGCTTTATTGGTGGTTATCGGAGTCGTAGCGTTTTTTATCCGCAGAAACTTTTATGGAGTGAAAAGACTCACGATGAAGGAACTTCTGGGATGGCCGAAAGAGGACGCCAACTGGATCCTGATTATTGAATTTGCGCTGATGATGGCTTTCTTTATGATGAATGCCTCAGATTCTATTCTGCAGAGCAGAGGATATGGTCATTTTGCAAATGTAGGATCTTTTCCGGTAAGTAACATTTCCTTTGTTCCGTTTCTTGAAACTTTCAGCTTTGACAGCGGATTCCTGTTCGGCATTGAAAGAGCTGCCTGGTGGTTCCATTTTGTAGGGATTCTGTTCTTTATGAATTATCTGTATTACTCGAAGCATTTACATATTATCCTGGCTTTCCCAAGTACATGGTATGCCAACCTTGAGAAAAAAGGGAAATTCAATAATCTCGAATCCGTAACCAAGGAAATTAAATTGATGATGGATCCCAACGCCGACCCGTATGCGGCTCCGGCGGAAGGAGAGGGGGAAGCACCGTCAAAATTCGGAGCGGAAGATATCTTTGATCTGAATCAGGTTCAGCTGTTAAATGCTTATTCCTGTACGGAATGCGGTCGGTGTACAGCCGTCTGTCCGGCTAATATTACCGGAAAAAAACTTTCTCCGAGACTGATCTTGATGAAAACCAGGGACCGTCTGGAAGAAGTAGGAAAGAATATCGACAAAAACGGCAAGTTTGAAGATGACGGTAAAAAGCTGTTGCATGACTATATTACCAAGGAGGAACTGTGGGCCTGTACGACATGCAATGCATGTACGGAAGCCTGCCCGGTACTGCTGGACCCTTTGTCGATCATCAACGATATGAGAAGATTTCTGGTCATGGAACAGTCGGCGGCGCCACAGGAACTCAACCTGATGATGTCGAATATCGAAAACAATGCTGCTCCGTGGCAATATAATCAGGCAGACCGTCTGAACTGGGCAAAAGACTAATTAATCAATTACGTAATTTGAAAATATGAAAATTAATCATAGATTTTCAATTTTTCAAATTCTCATATTTTCAAATTGATACAAATGGATTTCAATATAAAAACAATGGCAGAATATGCTGCCGAAGGGAAGTCACCGGAAGTTTTATTCTGGGTAGGCTGCGCGGGAAGTTTTGATGACCGTGCTAAGAAAATCACAAAAGCATTCTGCAAAATATTAAATAAAATCGGGGTTGAATTTGCCGTTCTGGGACAGGAAGAAAGCTGTACCGGGGATCCTGCAAAACGTGCCGGAAACGAATTTGTTTTCCAGATGATGGCCCTGACGAACATTGAAGTACTGAACGCGTACGAGGTAAAAAAAATCGTTACGGCCTGTCCTCACTGTTTCAACACCCTGAAAAATGAATATCCGGGCCTTGGAGGAAATTATGAAGTAATCCATCACACCCAGTTTCTCAGAAATCTTATGGAAGAAGGGAGACTGAAGATTGAAGGCGGGGCTTTTAGAGGAAAGAAGATTACTTTTCACGATCCGTGCTACCTGGGGCGCGCCAATGGCGAATACGAAGCGCCGAGAATGTTGCTTGAAAAACTGGATGCCGAGCTTGTGGAGATGAAGCGTTGTAAAACCAATGGCCTTTGCTGCGGTGCGGGGGGCGCACAGATGTTTAAAGAACCTGAAAAAGGAAAGAAAGACATCAACATCGAAAGAACTGAAGAAGCATTAGCCACTGAGCCGAAGGTGATTGCTACGGGCTGCCCGTTCTGCAATACCATGATGACGGATGGGGTAAAACATTTCAATAAAAATAATGAAGTCGCAGTAAAAGATATCGTTGAGCTTCTGGCAGAAGCGGAAGATCTGTAAAAGTTTTGTCTTAGTGAAACAAATCCATGCTTCCATAAAAACGGGATGGAAGATGTCTTTCATTTTCATCGTCGGTATTATGGCGTACCTCAGTTTCTGGAATTACCAAAATAGGGTGTATGATTGGGACATGCCGGGCTACATCGGATGTCTGTATACTTTAAAATTCCCTGATGCACCGGATAAGGTGCATCAGCTGACTTATTCGGACATCAAGAAAAAAGCATCTGCCTACGAATTCCGGGATATCACCGGAACACTAAAAATTCCGGATAAGGCCCGGCAGGCATTTGCATTTAATACAAAAGCTTTTACCGAACAGCTGCCCTATTTTAAAATCAAAACCGGGTATAATCTCGCTGTTTTACTGCTGTATGAATCGGAGCTTTCATCGCCGGATGCAGTTAGCTTACTCAGTATTTTTTCTTATTTCATCTCCGGGCTGCTTGCCTTTTTCATTCTGAAAATTATCTTTCCTGAAAATTATTTCCCGGCCATCCTTTTAACAGTCGGAATTATGCTTCTGCCTCCGGTAACGTATATGTCCAGGGTTTCCACGCCGGACCTCTTTGTTCTGCAGTTCCTGCTGGTTTTTATGATCGGGTTTCTGAAAAAATGGAGCCGATGGATGATGTTTAGCGTTCTTTTTGTAATTACCTTTACAAGGCCCGATTATCTGCCCCTTACCTTAAGTTATCTGATGTTAAAAGGTATATACGGATATTTCGGTGATAGAAAACTGGATTTTAGCCTGGCGGCACAGGGAATCATTCTGGTGATTCTGTATTTAACCATCATTAAATTTTCAGGTTATCCCGGATGGAAGCATCTTTTTTATGATTCTTTCATTTACAGGCGGCCGCTGATTTCAGGGTCTCCGCCGCATTTCACGCTTCATGATTACCTGAATATCATCTGTACGAAAGTGATCCATTTCAAAAAGGTGACCTTAATTTCATTCGGGCTTACCGGGCTGATATTCTATTGGTCAGAGGACCGGTGGATCAGGGCATTTTCAGTGGTTGTTCTCATCAATATTTATATCAAATTTTTAATTTTCCCCCATTCGGCGGGATTAAGGTTTTTCTTCGGATATATTATCCTGTTGTTGTTCATCTGTTTATCCGTATTCAGCAGGAAATATAATGGCTTCAGACTCAGGAAAATTGTGTAATTTTGAACTTTAAAACAAATCAGCAATGAAGATTGAAGAATCCAATATCGTGGAAGCAAACGATTACAGAGTCATTATATATCCGGCGTCACGGCCTTTTGAAACGAAAGAAGCCAAGCAGATTACCGAAACGCTTTTCGACTTTCTGGCGACCTGGGCAGCACATGGGAAACCACTTTCTTCCTCCTTTAAAATCGAAAAAAACCAGTTCATCATCATCTGTGTGGATGAGGAAAAAGAAATGGCATCAGGGTGCAGTATCGATGCATTAGGAAAGGTAATGAGGAAAATTGATGAAGAATATCAGCTTGGCCTGTTTGACCGGATGAAAGCCAGCTTTGTTGAAAATGGAGAGGTAAAAACCCTGAAGCTTAATGATTTTAAATCGAAGGTCAGAAGCGGGGAAATCGCTCAGGACATTCAGGTTTTCGACTTTTCGAAAAATACCTATTTGGAATTTCTGGGTAATTTTCTACTGCCTTTCGAAAGAAGCTGGGCAGCAGGCATTAAATAAGCCGGTTATGGTGAAAATCAATACAAAAGTGGAGTATTTCCACTTTTTTTGGTTTAAGTATATTTGTAGAAATTTTTAAAGCTTTCAATAAAAATTCCAGACGCTGATGGCCAGGATCCTTTTTTTAACGACTGCCCACCGATATGATGATGACCGGATTTTTTATCATCAGGCGAAAGCATTGAAAGATGAAGGACACCGGGTGAAAATCTGCAGCCTTACCTCAGAATTCCAGGGAATGGCTGACGGGATTGAAAGCGAATCCTATGCAGTACTTGAAAAGAGCACGGAGGAGAAATTAAAAGTTTTTAAAAAAGCAGTTCAAGGTTTTAATCCGGATACGGTCATCTGTTCGGAACCGCTGGCGGTAATGGCTGCGGGAAAATTTAAAAAACAGAAAAAAGCCAATATTGTGTACGATATCACCGAGTGGTACCCTTCGATGAGAATGATCGAGCCTTTTTCTTTTCCATTCAATATCTTTCATGCCCTGAAGTTCTTCATGATCCAGCTTTACGCGGGGTTAATCAGCACCCATTTTATCTTTGGTGAGGATACGAAAAAGTTTCCGCTGGCTTATTTTTTTCCGTTTAAAAAAAAGATGGTACTGCCGTATTATCCGGATGATGCTTACATTCACCAGAATATGAAGACGCTGCAGCCGGATACCATTACCCTGTGCTATACCGGACAGTTTTCCGAAGAAAAGGGAATCGGGCATTTTTTTGCAGCTGCCGACCGATTAAGGAAAAAGAGGCCGGGCCTGAATCTCCGTATTCTGCTGATCGGAGGGACTAGAAAGGATAGCGACGAAAGGTATTTTGCAGAACAGCTTGAAAAATACCGGTTTGAAAATATAAGCATCAGCAAACCGGCCTCTTTTGAAACTTTTACGGAAACCTATGCGGAAGCGGATATTTGTTTCGACCTGAGAAGCATGAATTATGAAAATCATCACTGTTTACCGATCAAATTATTCTATTATGCCGCTTCAGGTAAGCCTGTTGTCTACACCGACCTGAAAGCCATCAGAAAACATATGGATGTATCCGGATTCGGATTTCTGGTGGATCCCGAAGATCCGGAAACCATTACCGGGCATATTTTAAAATATCTTGAAGATCCGGCATTGTATGTGAAACATGCCCGAAATGCCAGGAATGCTTATGAAGAAAAATACAATTGGGCAACGATCAGGGGACCGTTCGTAAAATTTATCGATAATGCAGTGCGAAAATGAAGCAGGGGACTATTTTTAAGACTTTTGTTTCGCGGTTTTTGATTCTGATCCTAAATTTCGGACTGGTCATTTATACAACCAATCAGTGGGGAAGCGAAGGAAAGGGAACCATTTCCATTATGGTGGCCAATCTTACCGTTATCAGTTTTTTTGCCAATGTCTTTGTGGGGAGCAGCATGAGCTACTTCGCGAAAAGATACAGGACTGAAGAGATTTTGCCTTTTGCCTATCTATGGTCTGTTCTCATAGGAGGTGTTGTTTCTGTTGTTTTCAGTTTTAACCAGGCTCCGGAATATTCATGCTACCTGGTGATCCTGTCTGTTTTATCGGCATTGCTGGCGGCCAATGTAAATCTGTTTGTCGGTCAGCAGAACATCCGAATGTTTAACCTGTATACGGTATTGCAGCAGGTGGTGCATATCGCTTTTATTATCATTATTATTTACCTGATCCGTATAACTTCCGTTGAAGCTTATTTTATTGCCCAGATCAGCTGTTTCGGGCTTTTATTTCTGGTCAGTGCCATTCAGGTACTGAGACCGTGTAGCTTTAAAAAATTATCATTCCCAAAGGCGGCCGGTTATAAGCTTTTCGATTACGGATGGAAAACGCAGGTAAGCGCTTTTCTTCAGTTTCTGAATTACCGGTTGTCTTTTTACTTTCTGGAATATTTTAAAGGAATTGCCAGCGTCGGGATTTTTTCAGTGGGTATAGCCTTTTCTGAAGCGGTATGGACGGTCAGCCGCAGCCTTTCCCTGGTGTTGTACGCGGATGTGGTAAACAACAAAAGCCCTGTGGAAGCCATTGAGAAAACAAAGGTTTCCTTGAAAATGAGTTTTTTAATTACTTTAGTATTTATTGTGATGATGCTTATGATCCCTGCTCAGGTGTATGCCGTGATTTTCGGAAAGGATTTCAGCCGTACCAAGGAAATCGTGCTTCTGCTTTCACCGGGCATCCTTGCCATTGCCGTAAGCAATATTATCGGTTATTATTTTGCAGGAATCAATAAGCTCAGGATTCTTAATGTAAAATCACTGATCGGACTGATTTTTACGATTATTTCTTCTTTCTACGTAATTCCGAGATGGGGAATTTCAGGAGCCTGCATTGTGACTTCTATTTCATATTGTCTCTCGTCCGGGCTTCTGTTCTGGCAGTTTTATAAGATGACGGAATTCAGGATCCGGGATTATTTCCTTTCAAAAGCCGAGATCAGTTTACTTTTAAATAAGGTCTTAAAGAAAAAATAGGAGGACGGAATAAAAATAAGTTTTTATCTTTGTTGGAAATGAGGAATATTGTTTTCGGAATCCTGGTCGTATGTTTAGCTGTTCTGAGCTGCAGGACGGGCGATGATGATCTGCAGAAGATCGATCAGATTTTAAATATCTACATGAAAAACGGTGCCGGTCGGGATCTGCTTCACCAGAAGAAGGACCAGACATACTTTACCTATTCCATGAATGACGTAAACGGAATCAAGGATATCGCCCCTGTAAGCAGTACGCTACGGGCGACTGCCGATTCCACGCTTTTCATCGAATACATTGCAGGCGCAAGGAGAATCGGGCTGGATACCCTTGATCCCAATAATAAAACCTACCATTCGGTTATTGCCGTTTCTTTAATTAAGAAGCGTAACAATACCATTCTTGATACGATCAACGAAAAGCTGGAAATACAATACCGGATGACGCCATCTGTGTTTGAAGTCTCGAAAGTATATTATAACGATACCCTGAGGTTTACAAAAACACCGGGTGCCTCCAATGTGGTAACCATCGTAAAATAAATTTAATACCTTTGCAAAACGGTTGACATCCAGATGTTCAACATTCTAATAACTAACATCTAAATAAAATGTTACAAGTCAATTTTTTGCGCGACAACAAAGAACGCGTTTTAGAAGGTCTTCAGAAAAGACAATTCAGAAATCCCGGGTTGGTAGATGAAGCGATCACTACCGACGAGGAAAGAAAGAAAATTCAGTTTGAATTGGATTCCCAGCTTGCCGAAAGCAATAAAATCTCGAAAGAAATCGGGCTTTTAATGAAAGAAGGGAAGAAAGAAGAAGCTGAATCCGCAAAATCTAAAACCGCAAAATATAAAGAGTCGATCTCGGAATTGAAATCTCAGCTGGATGTCAAGGAAAAAGAATTGATCAATATCCTGTACCAATTGCCGAATATTCCGAACGAACTCGTAAAAAGCGGGGCTTCTGCGGATGACAATGAAATTATTTACCAGTCTCACGACGTGGAAGGCCTGGGGGAAGGAGCTATCCCGCACTGGGAACTGGCGAAAAAATATAACCTGATCGATTTTGAGCTGGGGGTTAAAATTGCCGGTGCCGGTTTTCCTGTGTATTTAGGAAAAGGAGCCCGGTTGCAGAGAGCTTTGGTTCAGTATTTCCTTGATAAAAATGTTGAAAAGGGATACACTGAGGTAAACCCGCCTCACGTTGTGAATGAAGCTTCCGGATATGGAACGGGCCAGCTTCCGGATAAAGAAGGGCAGATGTACTACATCCAGGCAGATGATTTATACCTGATCCCTACGGCGGAAGTTCCGGTAACAAATCTTTACCGCGATGTTTTGCTGGAAGAAAAAGATTTACCGATAAAGAATACGGCTTTTTCCCAATGCTACAGAAGAGAAGCGGGAAGCTACGGTGCCCACGTAAGAGGCCTGAACCGTCTTCACCAGTTTGAAAAGGTAGAAATCGTAAGAATTGAAAAGCCTGAAAACTCTTATGCCGTGCTGGAAGAAATGGTGGAGCATATCAAAGAAATTCTTACGGATCTGGAGCTGCCTTACCGGGTACTCAGACTCTGCGGAGGTGATACCGGCTTTGCTTCTGCGATGACCTATGATTTCGAGGTATGGAGCGCAGCCCAGGAAATGTGGCTTGAAGTAAGTTCCGTCTCCAATTTCGAAACCTTTCAGGCCAACAGGCTGAAGTGCCGTTACAAAACAGACGGAAAATCCCAGCTCGTCCACACCCTAAACGGTTCTGCCATGGCTCTGCCGAGAATTATGGCTGCTTTGCTGGAAAATAACCAGACCGAAGAAGGCATTAAGCTTCCGAAGAAGATTGCGGACTATGCGAGATTTGATGTGATCAACTGATACAAATGCCCTTTTAAAAAGGGCATTTTCATTTATAAATAATTAACCATGAAAATATTCTAAAACAAATGAAAAAAAATTTTAATGTTCTTTTATTGCTGTGCATTGTTTTCTCTGTATCATTAAATGCTTCTGAAATAGAATTTGATACCAAGAAAGTAAATATGATAGAAGTTGCAGGACTTGTTGTGGATGCTGCCAATTTAAATGCTTTGGAAAACGCGCAACTCTACGATGAAAAAGGGCTCCTGATCGCGACTACCGATGCCAAGGGATACTTTACGGGTAAGATCAATCATTCTGGAGATGGGCCGGTTCATTTTAAAATCCGGGTGAAAAAAAAAGGATATACCACTTTCGTTCAGACAGAAAACTGGGGAAACCTAGGAAATGTGATCCGCAGTACGTATTACTTCGGAATCATACAAAAAGATAGCAGAGCAGGAAATTCTTTTTCTGAGATGACCTCTAATAAGGATTCTTCATTTGATTCGGTATTATCAGGATTCAGAGCGGTAAAAGAAAAATTAGATTTTAAAAATAAGCTCGAAGCAGCAAAAAGTAATAATCAAAAAGTATTTTTTGAGATCGGTTATGAATATTATCTGATCAACAACGGCGGATGGCTGAAAATTTCATCACCGGAAGAGCCTATTTCTACCGACGGAAAAAGGATGGTCAGGGCTTCAGAAATAAATTCCCTTGTTAAAAGATCACAGATCAAAGGAATGACCCCTGTTGATTCGAAGGAGTTTTCTTACGAAATTTACATCAGGTAAGAATGATATAATTTTAGACTTAATCAAAAAACCACCGAAAATTCCGGTGGTTTACTTAATAATAATTTTGTTCTTTTAAGAATACCTAATGGCAGTTCACTTTGCTATGATCATGGGTGCTGTGATCTCCCGGCAAATGGCAGTCGCCCTGGTTGTCTTTGGAAACCGTCATGGCTTCTGCTCTGGGAGAAATGTAGGGAATGCCTAATTCCATACCTCTGACGATAAACAGTCCGCCTAAAATGATCATTACTACAGGGATGACTTTCAAGACTTTTACCCGGAATGCCTGATTCATCAGGTTTCCCACCAGAACGACAGCAAACATAAACGGAAGAGTACCCAGTCCGAATAAAGCCATATATAAAGCGCCCTGTGCTATTCCGCCGCTTGCCAAGCTTGCAGTTAAGGCCATATAGACCATTCCGCAGGGTAAAAACCCGTTTAATACGCCGGTAGTAAATCTGGAGCGGTAATCTGCTTTCTGAAGCAGTCTTCCGAGATTCGATTTTACTTTGAATAGAAACCTAGAAATAAAAGGTATCTTCGAAGCAAAGTCCTTTCCTCCGAAAGAAAAAAGCGCCATGATAATTAGCAGAACTCCTACGGCGATCGTAAGGTATTTCTGAAATCCGGCCATTTCAAAGCCTTCTCCGATAATCCCCAGGATTGCTCCCAACAGAGAGTAAGTGAAAATCCTGCCGAATTGGTACGTCAGGTTCTGAAGGTAAAAATTGGTGGCCTGTTTTTTGGTCAGCCCCATGGAAAGGGCAATCGGTCCGCACATTCCCACACAATGGAATCCTGAGGCGAAACCCAATCCGATGGCTGATATAATAAGTGCTATTTCCATATCACATCATAATCCAGTCGGTAGTCGGTCTTGTCTTTTGTCCAGTTCAAACGTAAAGTATAACTTCCCATTTTCAAAACCTGGGCAGGAATCGTAAAGGAGCGGTTCGCATCAAGCTGTACCGCTTTATGAATGTCCAGATTCTGGTCATCGGTTCTGTTCATAACGAATTTTACCGTGGCATTGGAGTTATTGTAATCCTGCGGAAAGGTAATTTTAATCCCTGCTTTATCCTGGCTGTATACCGGTTTTTCCTGTAATGTATCAGCTCTTTTTTTAGCATCAATCACATCCTGGTATTTCAGTTCTTCTTCATAGTAATTGTCCGTTACCATCTCAGAATTTTTCTGTCCGTTCGGGAAAAGGAACAGCATCGATAAAATAAAGATAATAAATGCTGCTAATGCGATGAATACGCCGTGTCCCCAACTAAAATTTTTCATTTCTTTCTGTATTGCTTATAAAGATCCTCACGATCAATATTCAATCGTGAGGATGGATGATGGTTAAAATTGTAATTTAAATGGTCCTTCAAAATAAGTCTGATAAGAATCGATCAGCTTACCGTTCATATCGTAGACGCCGATGGTGATGTTCTGTTTTGAAAGGTTCATCTCACTTTCAGGGAAGCTGATATTTACCGTCCCTTTGGTAATTTTATCTCTTTCCACAGGAATTTTACTGGAACCGCTGTAAATCACCTCTCCATGCTTTGGCTCGATAACTTTAATCGTCACCAGTTTCTTATCATTCGTTTTGTTAAGGAAGGTGTAATTATACGTGTTGGTAATATTGCCATCCCTTACAAAGAAGGTACTTCCTGCCGGCTTAATGAATTTAGCTTCCATTTCACCTCTGTTGTATAAAAGATAACCCAAAAATGCAGTTAACAGTACGAGGATAACTGCAAAACCTTTCATCCTGCCGGAGAATTTAAACTCGGTCTGTTTCTCGATTTCATTTTCGGTAGCATACCGGATCAGTCCTTTCGGTAATCCTACTTTCTCCATTACTTCATCACAGGCGTCGATACAGGCGGTACAGTTGACGCATTCCAGCTGCTGTCCGTCTCTGATGTCGATTCCGGTAGGGCAGACCACCACACACTGGTGACAGTCGATACAGTCTCCTTTCCCTGCTGCTTTACGGTCTTCCCCTTTTCTCCATTTGGCTCTGTTTTCCCCTCTCTTGAAATCGTAGAAAACATTTACCGTATCTTTATCAATCAGCACACCCTGTAATCTTCCGTATGGGCAGACCAACGTACAAACCTGTTCTCTGAACCAGGCGAATACGAAATAAAAGGCTGCCGTCAGAAGGATCATTACAATAAAATTGGTAGGGTGGGCAAAAGGTCCTTCGGATACGATTTTTATCACTTCTTTATATCCCACGATATACATAAACATAAAATGGGTAATAATCAACGAGATAAAAAGATAGATTGTCCATTTCAGTCCCCTTTTCCAGATTTTTTCAGTATTCCATTCCTGCCGGTCGAGCTTCATCTGTCTGTTCCGGTCTCCTTCAATCGCATATTCTATTTTACGGAAAATCATTTCTAGGAAAATTGTCTGAGGGCAGATCCACCCGCAGAAAATTCTGCCGAAAGCAATCGTAAACACAATAATGAATATCAGAGAAGCAATAGCCCCCAAAGTAAGAATGAAAAAATCCTGAGGATAGAAGGGCTGTCCGAAAATAAAGAACTCCCTGTCGATCACATTAAATAAGATCAGCGGGTTTCCATTAATTTTAATGAAAGGTACCGCAAAATAAATGAGTAATAAAGTATAGCTTACAAGATGCCGGTAGTTGGTGAATTTCCCTCTCGGTTTTCTGGGATATACCCATTTTCTCTTCCCGGACTGATCCATGGTGCCAATAGAATCTCTGTAAGTTTCAGGGTCCAGAACCTGCCCTTGTCCGCCGCGTGCTTCTGTTTCTTCTATATTTGCCATTTGCAATAGTATTTAAAAAAGAAAAACATAATTCGTTATTATTTTTTATTCTAATAACAAATTATGTTTCTCATATGCTTAATTTTTATTTAAAATTATTCTTTTTCCCAATGCGCTTCAGTTCCCTGAGGAGCTGCACCGCCCTGAGCTTCCGTAACCGGAGGCAATTCCTGGTTGATGTGGTATACATAAGCTGCAATCTTTTCAATTTCAGCTCCCGAAACCTCTCCGTTCTTACCGAAGGCTCTCATCGCAGGATTGTTTGGCGAACCGTTCCAGTCCATGTGAAATACGTTTTTAAACAACGTCTTCTCAGGCTGGTTGATCCAGAATTTGTCGGTAAGGTTAGGTCCGATACCGCCACCGCCGTCTTCCTTATGGCAGGATGCACAGTTGGTTTTAAACAATTCCTTACCTTCCGCAATATTATCTGCCGAATATTTAGCCGTTTCAATGGTTACAGGAGGCTGGGTTTTGTTATAGATATCAATTGCTGCAATCTGCTCTTTATATTCCTGCTCGTACTCGTTGATTGGGTGGGCAAAGTCAGTAAAAGAGTAGGCTGCTACGTATAGAATACAAAAAGCGGTCCCAAAATAGAACAGGCCTACCCACCATTTCGGCAATTGGTTATCCAATTCCATGATCCCGTCGAAGCCATGATCGATAAGGATATCCTTTTCCTCTGCGGCAGATTGCTTCTTGAATGCTGCGTTGTATAATCTCTTAAAATAAGGTACTTTTTTCTCAGCCAGATAAGCCGCCTTTTCTTCAGGAGATAATTTCTTGAACTTGTTGTTTTCAACAAGGTCCCCGATAGCTCCGTGGATGTACGCCAGAATACCGGCAATGATCACGGTTCCCCAGAAATAAGGTGAGCTTAAGAATTGATAACTCTGTACAAACAGGTAGTAAAAAATAACTAAAAGTACGACTATGATGAGGATGTTTATAACAACCGGTGTTCTTTGTTTCATAATAAAATTAATTTTTTAAATTAAAATCGTCATCCTGATCATCCTGCAGGGGAGCTTCCTCTTCTTCCTTGTAATATTTTTTAGGCTTGCTGAAAACATAAATTACCAGGCTGATGAAGAACAGCAAAAAGAATATCAAAGCCAACGTCTGGTAAAAACCGGCATTGTCGGTGTTGGATAAGATGTCTTTAAAATTCTGAGGGATCATGATGTGAACCTTTAATATTAGTTATTACTTGCTGTTTTAATTTCAGTCGTCTTAATATCCGTTCCTAATCTCTGAAGATAAGATATAAGCGCTACCACTTCTTTTTTCTCCAGTTCTCCTTTCGGTCTCTTCGCATAGGCCTGCTTCAAATCCGGTGCTTCAGACATGATGTCTCTTACGATTTTTGAAGCCTGGTTGTTAGCCCATGAGTTGGCAGAATCGATTTCAGATTTGGTGTAAGGTACCTCAAAAGCATTCTTCATCAGCTTCATTTTGTCTACCATCTTAGACCGGTCCAGATCGGTAGCGATCAGCCAAGGGTAACGGGGCATGATGGAACCTGCTGACGTTGATCTCGGGTTATACATGTGCTTGTAGTGCCAAGAACTCGGGTTTTTACCTCCTTCTCTGTGCAAATCCGGTCCGGTTCTCTTTGATCCCCAAAGGAAAGGTCTGTCGTAAACGAATTCCCCTGCTTTGGAGTACTGTCCGTTTTTACCGTTGAATCTTACGATCTCATCCCTGAAAGGTCTTACCATCTGTGAGTGACAGGCGTTACAGCCTTCTCTGATATAAATATCCCTGCCTTCCAGTTCAAGCGGCGAATAAGGTTTTACCGCTGAAATCGTAGGTACACTTTTCTTAAGCGAAAGCGTAGGAATGATTTCCACCATACTACCGATGGAGATCGTTAATAAAGATAAGATTCCCATCAATACCGGAGTTCTTTCCAGCCAAAGGTGGGTTCCTTCCCCTTCTTTACGTTTTTTGCTGATGTTAGCCAAAGCCGGAGCTTCTGCCGGTACATCTTTCTGGAATGATCCTTTTCTTACAGTTGCTACAAGGTTTACCACCATCAGGATAGCTCCTGAAAGATAGAACAATCCTCCTACGAATCTCATTTTAAAGTAAGGAATGATTGCTGTCACCGTATCCAGCCAGTTTTTCCAAACCAAAGTTCCGTCCGGGTTGAACTGCTTCCACATTAACCCTTGCGTAAAACCTGAAATATACATCGGTACCGCATAGAAAATGATTCCCAGTGTTCCCAGCCAGAAATGCCAGTTCGCTAATTTTACGGAATATAATTTCGTTCTCCAAAGGATCGGGATCAGATAATAGATTACCCCGAATGCCATGAAACCATTCCATCCAAGAGCACCTAAGTGTACGTGTCCGATTACCCAATCGGTAAAGTGACCGATTTTATTGATGTTTTTTGTTGCCAATAGCGGCCCTTCAAAAGTGGCCATCCCATAACAGGTAACGGCTACCACAAAGAATTTAAGAATAGGGTTTTCCCTTACTTTATCCCACGCTCCTCTTAAGGTAAGAAGCCCGTTCAGCATTCCTCCCCATGACGGGGCGATCAGCATGATCGAGAATCCTGTCCCCACTGCCTGGGCCCAGGCCGGAAGAGCGGTATACTGAAGGTGGTGAGGACCCGCCCAGATGTATACGAAGATCAGTGACCAGAAGTGAATGATCGATAATTTATAGGAGAATACCGGTCGGTCTGCCGCTTTCGGTAAGAAATAATACATTAATCCCAGTACCGGTGTCGTAAGAACGAATGCTACGGCATTGTGCCCGTACCACCATTGTACGATAGCGTCTTTTACCCCTGCATAAGCTGAATAGGATTTCCATCCTGTGAAAGACAGAGGAACTTCCAGGTTGTTGAAGATATGCAGCATCGCTACTGCAATCCATGTACCTACGTAGAACCAGATGGCTACATAAAGGTGTCTTACCCTTCTATTGGCGATCGTCAGGAACATGTTTGCTCCGAAAATAATCCATGAGAAAGCAATCAGGATATCGATAGGCCATTCATGCTCTGCATATTCTTTGGAAGTATTGATTCCCATAAAGAATGTAACGTAAGTTACCAGGATCATAATCTGCCATGTCCAGAAATGGATCCATGATAAGGTGTCGCTGTACATTCTTGTTTTTAATAATCTCTGTAACGAGTAATAAACCCCTACATAAACCACATTCATTACGAATGCAAAAATTACAGTGGTCGTGTGCAGCATCCTGATCCTTCCGAACCCGAATGCACCATGCGTTTTTATCAATCCGTCGATACCGCCACCTAAACTCTTAATGGTCGTATCATCGGTTCCGAAAAGGAATTCCGGAAGCTCAGGATAGAAAAGCATTAATGCCGCCGTAAGCCCGAATAAAAACCCTATGATCCCGAAAGCTACGGTAGCATAGAGGAATGCCCGGACAATACTGTTGTCATAACTAAACTTTTGTGTTTCCATATCAACTATTCACTTTTATCTTCAATTTTATTATTTTCTCCTTTGTTTTTCAGGTCTTCTTTGTTGTCGGGCTCTTCCTTTTCCTTGATTTCATCGGAGTCGAACAGAATTCTGACAGCCGGGGATTCATCATCCTCAAACTGCCCTTTTCTTGCGTATATGATAAACACAACCAGGAAAACAGCAGCCAAAGAAACGCTGCAAAGGATCATTAAATACAGAATATCCATTAGACAACAAAATTAACCTATTTTCGGGGTTCAAATTTAATGAAAAATAATGACTTTCATCACGAAATACCGGTTTTAGCTAATTTAAAATCAGTCTAAATAAGCCTGTTTAAGGCCGTTTTTTAAAATACTTTCTGCCCAGGATCCAGGTGGAAAGTGTCGTAAAGGAAACCACCGTAATTGAACTGGCCGGCATGATCAGTGCAGCAAAGAGAGGGTGCATGTGCCCGGTTACTGCATAGCTTAAACCAACGATATTGTAAAGAAAACTGATTATAAATGTGATTTTCACAATCGTGATCGAGCCTTTGCAGACATTCAGGTAACGGTCCAGAGTCACCACTTTTTCCCCGTTCATGATGACATCCGAAGACGGGGTAAAGCTGTTTGAATCATCGGCAATTGCAATGCCTACATTGCTCTGTTTCAGTGCACCCGCGTCATTCAGTCCGTCACCGAGCATCGCCACTTTCATCTTCCGGTTCTGAAGGTTCTGGATGTAGTTCAGTTTATCCTCAGGGTTTTGGTTAAATGCCATCGCCTTGTAATCCGGGATCAGTTCTTTCAGCTGCTCTTCCTCCGAAGAATTATCACCGCTCAGAATGTAAACTTTATAATGGGTCAGCTTTCTGAACAGGTCTTTCAGGTGTTCACGGTACTCATTTTTAAAAATGAATTTTCCTATAAACTCATTGTTCCTGCTGATATATACGGCCGTTTCAAGGTTTTTGGATTCCTGACCGTTATATTTTGCCGAACCGATTTTGTACACAGTTCCTCTTACGCTTGCTTCGTATCCTTTTCCTGAAATCTCCCTGAAATGGTCCACCGGGAAATACTCATCTTTTGCTTCGATGAATTCGTAGAGGGATTTGGAAAGAGGGTGATTGGAATTTTTTAGTAAAGTTTTAATATTCAGCAGGTCAAATTCAGAAACTTCCGGACCTTCAAACCTGATATTCGACTTTTTACGGTGGGTGATCGTTCCGGTTTTGTCGAAAACAATCGTATCCAGTTTTGCAATTTTTTCAATTGTCAGGGTATCCTTTACGTAAAATTTATTTCGGCCTAAAATCCTCATGATATGCCCGAAGGTAAACGGAGCCGATAAGGCCAGCGCACAAGGGCAGGCGATGATCAGGATCGCGGAAATTACCTGGAACATTTTCTCCAGATCAACGGTGGCCCAGTAAATTCCTGCGACAAGCGCAATGCCTAAAATGATGAATGTGAAATATTTGCTGATGGTATTCGTCAGCGTATCCAGTCCGGTCTCGTGCTTTTTAAAGGCTTCTTTATTCCACAGCTGGGTCAGGTAGCTCTGGTCCACATCTTTGATCACTTCAAGTTCCAGAGACGAACCGATCTGTTTGCCGCCCGCAAAGATCTTGTCGCCAGGCTGTTTACTGATGCTCTCGCTTTCCCCGGTAATGAAACTGTTGTCGATATTCCCTTCTCCATTGATCAGGATAGCGTCCACCGGAATGATTTCCTGGTTCCGTACTAAAATCCGGTCTCCGACTTTAACGTCTGAAAGCAGGATGTTTTCCTGTTTTCCTTCAAAATCAACCTTCGTTACGGCAATCGGGTAAAAAGATTTGTAATCCCGGTCATACGAAAGCGCATTGTAGGTTCTCTTCTGGAAAATTTTGCCCAAGAGCATGAAGAACAGAAGTCCGCACAGCGTATCGAAATAGCCCGGACCGTAATTGGTGGCCACTTCATACAGGCTTCGCCCGAAAAGAACGATGATCCCAAGTACAATCGGGACGTCGATATTTACGATTCCGTTTTTAAGACCATACCAGGCCGATTTATAATAATCCGAGGCGGAATAGACCACCACCGGAATCGCCAGTAAACACATTAAAGCCCTGAAAAGGCCTTTGTAATGCTCCATCCAGTAATCTTCACCACCGATGTATTCCGGAAACGCCAGAAACATCCCGTTTCCGAAAGCAAAAGCGGCAATGGCAAACTTAACCAACAGTGACTTGTCGAGATGTTCCACATTTTTATCTGCTGTTTCCAGACTGATAACGGGCTTGTAGCCTAAATTAGTTAAAAAACTGGCTAATTCGCTTAATTTTAGTTCGTTATGGTTAAAAGAGATCTGCAGGGTCTTTCTTGTAAAATTAACCTGGGAATATTTGATGTTTTTATTCAGCGTATGCAGGCTTTCCAGCAGCCAGATACACGAAGAGCAATGGATAACGGGAATCTTGAAAGTCACCAGGCTGGTACCGCCTTCTGAAAAATCCGTAATCTTATCGAAAATTTCCTGGGTATCAAGATAGTCAAACTGTGAAGCGCTTGCGTCCGGACGGATCCCGGCCCGTTTATTTAATTCGTAGAAATTACTTAAGTTATTGGTATTCAGAATTTCGTAAACCGATCTGCAACCGTTGCAGCAGAAAGTCTTTTCATCAAACAGAATCCTTTCCTTCTCGATCCCCTGACCACAATGAAAACAGTTCTCACTCACCTTCATAAATTATTGAACTACAAAATTATAACAAATTTTTTTGTTTATCGAGTTAAAAAGTTCTATTTTTGTGATAAATGTCATATAGAATGTCGCAGGAACAACAGATTGCAATTGAAGAGAGGTTTGCCAGGGTATTTAGTGATAAATCGTTCAAGGAAAGACTTTCCAGCGCCGATTTTGAAAAATACATCAATGGGAAAAAGAAGTTCTCTTTTCATAAGCATGATACTATTTTCGAAGACGGCGAAACTCCGAAAGGCGTTTTTGTGTTGGAAAAAGGGGCTGCCAAGCTTTCCAAATCGGGAGCTTTCGGAAAAGACCAGATTTTACGGTTTATCAAAGAAGGCGATATCATCGGTTACCGTTCTCTGCTTTGCGGTGAAAATTTCCAGGCCAAGGCTGAAGCGATGACGGATATTGAAGCCACTTTTCTGCCGGCAGACATCTTCATGTATCTTCTGGAGGTAGATCCCCAGCTTTCTTTTGTGATGCTGCAGAAGATTGCTTACGAATTGGGAGAATCGTCCAATACCATTACGTTCCTGGCACAGAAGACCGTCCGGGAAAGGCTGGCCGAAATTTTATTGCTTCTGGAGCAGAAATTAGGCGTTGATCCGGAAGGCTTTATTAAAATTTCTTTAACGCGGGAAGAAATTGCCAACATTATCGGAACGGCTACCGAAAGTGCCATCCGCCTGATCTCCGAGTTTAAAGGAGACCAGCTCATCGAAGTGGACGGGCGGAACATTAGGATTCTCAACCACGACAAATTAATGAAACTCGGTCACGTAGTTTTATAAATCATACAAACTTTAAGTCGGCTCAGCGCCGACTTTTTAACTTTTAAAAAATAGATACATTATGTCTGTTCACTCTGAAATTAAAAAAGTTACCACGGAAACCTTGCGTAAAATGAAATTCGACAAGGAAAAAATAACCATGCTGACGGCATACGATTTTACCACAGCAAAAATGGTGGATGCAGGAGGAATTGATGCGGTTCTGATCGGAGATTCTGCAGCGAATGTTATGGCGGGTTTTGAGACTACGCTGCCGATTACGCTGGACCAGATGATCTACCATTCCCAGAGTGTGGTAAGAGGAACAGACCGGGCATTGGTGGTGGCCGACTTACCTTTCGGAACATACCAGAGCAATCCTGAGAAGGCCCTGGAATCTGCAGTACGGATGATGAAGGAAGGCGGTGCGCATGCCGTGAAGATCGAAGGCGGAAAGGAAATTTCAAAATCAATCAAGAAAATCATCAACGCCGGAATTCCAGTAATGGGGCATCTGGGATTGACGCCACAGTCGATTTACAAATTCGGAACCTATAAAGTAAGAGCAAAAGAAGAGGCGGAAGCGGAAAAGCTGATTGCCGATGCGCAGCTGCTGGAAGAACTGGGATGTTTTGCCGTGGTTTTGGAAAAAATCCCTGCCGATTTGGCAAAGAAAGTAACGGAAGCCGTTTCCATTCCGACCATCGGGATCGGAGCAGGAGCCCATTGTGACGGTCAGGTGCTGGTATACCACGACATGGTAGGAATGAACAAAGGTTTCAGTCCGAAATTTTTAAGAAGATATTTAGATCTTTATACAGAAATTACCGGTGCCGTAGCACAGTATGTAAAAGATGTAAAAGGGCAGGACTTCCCCAACGAAAGCGAAAGTTATTAATTCATGAGAAACCCACAGCAAACCCAGGGGATTATTTCCATCATCGCATTGTTCTGCCTTGTCGCAGGATGGTTCAATATTTTCTCCCCGGAAATCAATAATTTATTATCCCGGAAAATTTTTTATGCTCTTATTGGGATCAGCTTCTTTCTGCAGGCTCCTTTTTTAAAGAATAAGAATTTTGTTTACGGAATGTATGCCGCCGCCGCCGTTTGTGTCCTGGGAGGCTTGCTGATTCCGGTAGGCTCAAGAATGGAATCTATTAAAACCCTTGCCGTTTTTGTAGGGCTGATCCTTACATTTTCCGGCAGAAAAGGTTATCGTCAATAGCGTATGGAAGAACAGATTGTATATGAAGATAACCATCTTCTGGTAATCAATAAAAAAGTCGGACAGCTGGTGCAGGGTGATAAGACCGGCGACGAATCCTTATTGGAAGCCATTAAGAATTTCATAAAAAAAAGGGATGAAAAGCCGGGGAATGTATTTCTCGGGCTGGTTCACCGGATCGACCGGCCGACTTCAGGCCTGGTGATCTATGCTAAAACATCCAAGGCTTTATCGCGTCTTACACAGATGGTGAAAAACCGCGAGGTAAAAAAAACGTACTGGGCAGTAGTGGCAAAGGAAATGATTCCCAAAAGCCAGAAGCTGGTTCATTACCTGAAGAAAAACGAAAGGAACAACAAAGCCATTGTTTTCCCGAAAGCAACGGACGGTGCCAAAGAAGCGGTTCTTACTTACCACGTCATCAAAACGCTGGAGAATTATCTTCTGCTGGAAATCGATCTTGAGACCGGAAGGCATCATCAGATCCGTGCCCAGTTATCCAAAACCGGAGTTCCCATCAAAGGGGATCTGAAATACGGGGCTCCGCGTTCAAATCCCGACGGCGGAATCAACCTTCATGCCCGGAAGCTGGAATTCATCCATCCCGTGACGAAGGAAAATATAGAAATCATTGCGCCGGTTCCGCAGAATGACGCCGTCTGGAGGGCTTGTGAAGATTAATTCGAGGTACAAATCGGATGAATAGGCTGGAAGACGGGTGCTCGATGCTGGAAGTATTTCGGTTAAGATCTTGCCAGTAATTTTGTATAGTACGTATTTTTTCACTAAGTTAAAGTGTTTCAAATTCACTTTCTATTTTCGATAAATCACTTAGGAACTTTAAAACACCATGATCGAAAAATAACCAAAGCTGGTAATTCAGTATTAAATAAGAATTTCTCTGATAAAGTGATAAAAAATTTAGTTTGATGATCCGGATCTTTGATCCTCTTTCTGACAAGAGAAACTTCCGGCGCCCAGCATCTTTCTTTCAGCCTTCTGTCTAATGCATTGACTGTAAAATAAATCCGTATCGATACCTGCTGAAAACAAAGGATTTTCCTGAGCGGCGCTTTGTTTTTTTTAATACTTTTACGAAAGTAATTTTAAAAACAAAAACCATGCTTACACTCGGACAATTGAAAGAAGCCACCTGTTCCAAATCGGACTATGCTTCCAAGTTTTTACCTTATGTTGTCGAAACATGCAACAAATTTTCAATCAATACACCTGCAAGAATGCTGAATTTTCTGGCACAGGTCGGGCATGAAAGCGGCGGCCTTTTTTATACGGAAGAACTGGCCAGCGGAAGTGCTTACGAAGGCAGGAAAGATTTAGGAAATACCCAGAAAGGCGACGGCGTAAAATTCAAGGGACGCGGCCTCATCCAGATTACCGGAAGAGCCAATTACCTGGCTGTTTCCAAAGCACTGGGAACGGATTTCGTTGCGAATCCGACGTTTTTGGGCGGGAAAAATGTTACTAAATGCAGCACGGCCCAGCTGGAAAATGCAGCGAAAAGTGCCGGATGGTTCTGGAACACCCGGAAGCTGAACGATCTTGCTGACCAGATCGACATTACCAAAAGCATCGATACCGGAAACAACCTTTTGGTTTTCAAGAAAATCACCAAAGCCATCAACGGAGGTTACAACGGATTGCCGGACCGACTGAACCGCTATAAAGCGGGACTTCCTTATTTTCTTAACGTTAAATAAAGCAGTTATGAAATATGTCATTGTCATGATGGTCTTTTTACTGTCAGCAAAAGGAATGGCCCAGAAACCTGTTCTCCATGATCTGAAAGATCCCAGGATGCATGCCGGCTGTTATATTGACGGAAAGGAGAATCCTGTGGCAAATCTATCGGAAGATGGAGGTGCCTTGTTCAACTTTACCGGAAAAGATGAGCTGTTCCCGGCAATGAAGGCAACGAAAGAGTATCCTGAAGCTTTCGGGAATAAAGCATACAAAATTTACATTAAAGCAACCGGGTCAACCAAAATGGAAGATACCTGCATTGAAGAAAAAGTATATTCCATAAAAATCGTGTATAAGAAAAAGGCGTATTTCTACAAGAGAAAGGGGACGTGCGGCTGTTAATTATTAAGTTGGAAGAAGGAAGTTGGAGGCTGGATGTTTTTCTGTAAAGATAACAGGTGTCTGTCATTAATATCAACTGACAGTTTTGCCATTATGTTGATGGGTACGCTGTTTAAATTGTAATTAACTGATAAAAATTTGAATATACATATTTCTTTAAATTAAACCAAAAGATTATCTCAATAGAAAGTAGTCTTTTTTTATGAACCCGAATTTTACATACTCTAAAACTTCCAACTCCCATCACCCAGCTTCCAACTTCCCATTCTTCAAAAAAAATTTGCCTGTTCAGAAAAAATGGCTACCTTCGTCACAGACTTTAGGGGTGCCTGTTAAAAAACAGGCTGAGAATTACCCTTTGAACCTGATCCGGATCATACCGGCGTAGGGAAAAGTGCAATGACTTTGCCGTACATTCTATTGTACCGTCATGGGCATTCCTAAAGCATATAAAAAATTTAGGAATGGAACTCATAATCAACCACACCCGAAAAACTTTTGATGTACTTCCCGCCACGCTGGAAGCATTGCTGGCTATCGAACTTCCCCAAAAGCGGAAAGGTATCGCCGTGGCCCTCAACAACCGTATTATTCCGCAGCATTCCTGGGCAGAAACCTTTCTCAGCGATAAAGATTCAGTTTTAATCATCACTGCCACTCAGGGCGGTTAATCCCATAAAAACAAATTGTATGGCTCATAACATCACCCGTTCGCCTTTTCCGAACTCAAAAAAAATCTACGTAGAAGGGACAATCCATCCTATCCGGGTCGCAATGCGTGAAATAGAACTCAGCGCAACAAAGCTTTCCAGCGGGACACTTGAACATAACCCGCCGGTTACTGTTTACGATACCTCAGGCCCTTATACTGATGAAGATTCTGAAATCGATATCGAAAAGGGGCTTCCGAGGATCCGTGAACAGTGGATCCTGGACCGCAACGACGTAGAAATCCTGGAGGGAATTACTTCCGAATACGGAAAAGCCAGGCTTGCCGATTCAAAGCTGGATGAACTCCGGTTTTCATACAACCACAAGCCGAAAGTAGCCAAAGAAGGAAAAGAAGTTACCCAGTTGTACTATGCCAGACAGGGAATCATCACCCCTGAAATGGAGTATATTGCCATCAGGGAAAATCAAAAGATTGAGCAATTGGATACCGTTTCCAAAGAAATGGCTTTCCAGCATCCCGGCAACAGCTTTGGAGCAAGAACGCCCAAAGGTAAAATTACTCCCGAATTCGTAAGGGATGAAATTGCTGCCGGAAGGGCCATTATTCCCAATAACATCAACCACCCGGAAAGCGAACCGATGATTATCGGAAGGAATTTTCTGGTGAAAATCAATGCCAACATCGGGAACAGTGCCGTTTCCTCGAGCATCGAAGAAGAAGTTGAAAAAGCAGTCTGGGCATGCCGGTGGGGTGCCGATACGATCATGGATCTTTCCACCGGGAAAAATATCCACGAAACAAGGGAGTGGATCATCCGCAACAGCCCGGTTCCCATCGGCACCGTTCCGATCTACCAGGCACTGGAAAAAGTAAAAGGAGTGGCGGAAGACTTAACCTGGGAGATTTTTAAAGATACCTTGATTGAGCAGGCGGAGCAGGGCGTTTCGTATTTTACCATCCATGCCGGTGTCTTGCTGAGGTATATTCACCTGACGGCAAAAAGGGTAACGGGAATCGTTTCCAGGGGAGGATCCATTATGGCCAAATGGTGCCTATTCCATCACAAAGAAAACTTCCTGTACACGCATTTTGAAGAGATCTGCGAAATCATGAAACAATACGACGTTGCTTTTTCCCTTGGCGACGGGCTCCGTCCGGGTTCCATTGCCGATGCCAATGACGAAGCCCAGTTTGCGGAGTTGGAAACATTGGGGGAACTGACGAAAATTGCCTGGAAACATAATGTCCAGGTCATGATCGAAGGCCCGGGCCACGTTCCGATGCACCTGATCAAGGAAAACATGGACAAGCAGCTGGAAGAATGCCACGAAGCTCCTTTTTACACCTTAGGTCCTTTAACCACAGACATTGCGCCGGGTTACGATCACATTACTTCCGGTATTGGTGCGGCGATGATCGGCTGGTTCGGCTGTGCCATGCTGTGTTACGTCACCCCGAAAGAACATCTCGGGCTTCCGAACAGAGATGATGTAAAAACAGGGGTAATCACTTACAAGCTGGCAGCTCATGCGGCAGACCTTGCAAAAGGCCATCCGGGAGCGCAGTACAGGGACAATGCCTTGAGTAAGGCAAGGTTTGAATTCCGTTGGGAAGACCAGTTCAATCTGTCGCTGGATCCGGAAACGGCAAGATCTTATCATGATGAAACCCTTCCGGCTGACGGAGCGAAGGTGGCACATTTCTGCTCGATGTGCGGACCGAAGTTCTGTTCGATGAAAATCACCCAGGAAATCCGTGAGTCTGCAGAAAAAGGAATGCTGGATAAATCTGAGGAATTCATCGAAAAAGGGAAGGAGATTTATATATGATCATCGTCATCACGTCTGAACAATCCGTCCGGAACGAAACTGAAATCATTAATGAATTGTTTCAGGAAGGGCTGGAATTGCTTCATGTGAGAAAGCCGGTGATGGATGCCGCAGCGATGAGGAATTATATAAAAAGTATTCATTCCGGTTATCATGAACAGCTGGTTCTGCACAGCCATTACATCCTGGCTGAGGAATTCGAAACTTCAAGAATCCACTTTAAAGAATCGGAAAGACCGGATATTCCTGATCATTTTTTTGATGAATACATTGTGTCGACTTCGGTGCATGGTATCAGTAGTTTTAACACCCTGGATGCCCGTTGGGAATACGCGCTGATCAGTCCGGTCTTTCCCAGCATTTCCAAAAAAGGTTATGGAGATGGTACGAAAATTCTGGAAAGCATCCGGCAAAGGGACAATGATCATTCGGGGCTTATTGCCCTGGGCGGTATCCATCAGCACAACATCGATACGGTTTTTTCAGAAGATGTGGACGGAGCTGCTTTGCTGGGAGCGATTTGGGAAAGTAAGGAACCTTTAAAAACATATATCGAATGCAGGAAGAACGCCCTTTTGTTATGACGATAGCAGGTTTTGATCCAAGCGGCGGAGCAGGGATCCTTGCCGACTGTAAAACTTTTGAGCAGCTCAGAGTTCAGGGGTTAGGCATATGTACCGCTATGACTGTTCAGACGGAATCCCAATGTCTGGACCTCGAATGGCAGCCACTGGGAAAAGTGGTACCATCCGTCTGTATTTTAATGAAAAAATATTCGGTTAAGGCAGTAAAGATCGGAGTGGTAAGGGATGCTGAATTTTTAAATGAGATAATCAGGACCGTTAAACTTTATGCTCCCGAAGCGAAGATTGTCTGGGATCCGGTGCTGAAAAGTACTTCTGAGTTTACCTTTTTTGATTTGAACACTGTATCAGAATTAAAAAAAGTCTTGACCCGGATAAACCTCATCACGCCTAATTATAATGAATATAAAGTTTTGCAGGATCACCGTCTGTTCGACGATCCGGGAAAGTCCTGTGCAGTTCTGATTAAAGGAGGCCACCGGAAAGACTTGTTGGGAACCGATGTTCTTAGGGAAGAAGGGCGAGAAGTCGCTATTTACCCAAATGAAACCGCTTCAACTTATTATCCGAAACACGGTTCGGGCTGTGTAATGTCATCTGCTATTGCGGCGCATCTGGCGAAAGGGGAAGATTTGGAAACTGCATGCCGGAAAGGAAAAGAATATATTGAAAGATTTTTAACAGGCACTTCCGGCTTGCTCGGGTTCCACTCCTGAAAATTTCTTGATTAAATTAAAAAATAAAAATGGAAAAACTACAATACATTTCCCAGGGCTTTACACAGGCCGAACAGGAATCCAATATTAAAAATGCTTTGGACAACGGTGCCCAATGGATACAGGTCCGCTGGAAAAACACTCCTGAAAATGAACTGATCAGGCTTTGCGAAAAAGTAAAGAAGCTCTGTCTGGAATATAAATCGGTCTGTATTATCAACGACCAGGTGCAGATGGCAAAAGACATCGATGCGGACGGCGTTCATTTGGGATTACAGGATACCTCTATCGAAGCGGCAAGATCTGTTTTGGGAGAAAACAAAATCATAGGTGGAACTGCGAATACCTTTTCCAATGTCCTCCAGCGGATCAATGAATCCTGCGACTATATCGGTTTGGGACCTTTACGCTTTACCTCAACTAAAGAACAGTTAAGTCCGGTTTTAGGTTTTGAAGGCTATGAAACAATCATCCGGGAACTTCAGGAAAAATCAATACGCATCCCAAAAATATTTGCAATCGGCGGAGTTGTTTTGGACGATATCATACGGCTGCAGCAATCCGGGATTTATGGGGTGGCCGTTTCCGGGCAGATTACAGATCAGCCTTCAATGATCGGTGCATTCAGGACGGCATTGCATCAGGATTCCGTGACTTTACATAACAGATAAAAATTTACCTATGGATAATCAGAATTTAATAATAGCCGACAGAACCTTTGAATCGAGGCTGTTTCTGGGAACCGGAAAATTCGGGAACCTTTCCGAAATGACGGATTCCATCATCGCTTCAGGCAGCGAATTGGTAACGATGGCGTTAAAACGGATCGACTCCCAATCTCAGGAAGATAATCTGCTGAATGCCCTGAAGCCGACAAAAGCACACCCTCTACCGAATACTTCCGGAGCAAGGACCTCCAAAGAAGCGGTATTGGCCGCTCAATTGGCCCGGGAAGCCCTGGAAACAAACTGGGTTAAACTGGAAATCCATCCCGATCCGAAGTATCTGCTGCCGGATCCGATCGAGACTTTATATGCTACGGAAGAACTGGCGAAACTGGGCTTCATTGTAATGCCTTACATTCATGCCGATCCGGTGTTATGCAAACGCCTGGAAGACGTAGGAACAGCCGTTGTCATGCCTTTGGGCGCACCGATCGGAACCAACAAAGGTTTGAAAACCCTGGATTTTTTGGAGATCATCATCAGCCAGAGTAATGTTCCTGTGGTGGTGGATGCCGGAATCGGGGCGCCTTCCGATGCGGCAAAAGCGATGGAACTGGGTGCCGATGCCGTGCTGGTGAATACCGCTATCGCCGTTGCCGGAAATCCTGTTTGTATGGCTATGGCCTTTAAAGAAGGGGTAATTGCCGGAAGAAGGGCGTATGAATCAGGATTGGGCGCGGTTTCAAAGCATGCGGAAGCATCAAGTCCGCTGACTTCTTTTTTGTTTGATTAAATCTAAAAGATGAAAAGTTTTACCTCTGTTTTTGAACATTACCGGTGGGATGATATAAAATCCAGGCTGGAAAAAGTGACACCGGCTGATGTTGAAAAAAGCCTTCGCAAAAATAACAGGACGACCGGTGATTTCCTGAATCTCATTTCGCCTGCCGCTGCCGGGAAGCTGGAGGTAATGGCGGGAATGGCACAGCATCTTACCCAAAAGCGTTTCGGGAAGACCATTCAGTTGTATGCACCGCTGTACCTCAGCAATGAATGCCAGAATATCTGTACCTACTGTGGATTCAGCCTGGATAATCTGATTAAGCGGAAAACCCTGTCCGATACGGAACTGATGATTGAAGCCTCGGTATTGAAATCAATGGGGGTGAATCATGTATTGCTGGTAAGCGGAGAAGCAAATAAGACGGTTGGGGTCGGTTATTTTGTGAATGCCGTGAAACTCCTGAGCCCTCATTTCGCCAATATTTCCATTGAGGTCCAGCCGTTATCGGAGGAAGAATACCGGGAGCTTCACAAAGCGGGAGTGAATGCCGTTCTGGTATATCAGGAAACCTACCATCGGGAAGTATACAAAGAATACCATCCGAAAGGCAAGAAATCAAACTTCAGTTTCCGTCTTGAAACTCCTGACCGGATCGGTAAAGCAGAAATCCATAAAATGGGACTTGGGGTTCTGCTTGGACTGGAAGACTGGAGGGTAGACAGCTTTTTCAATGCCCTCCACATCGATTATCTTCAAAAGCAGTACTGGAAATCCAGGTTTTCCGTATCCTTTCCACGGCTGCGGCCTGCCGAAGGCATCATCGAACCCAATTTCATGATGTCCGATCAGGACCTGTTGCAGCTGATCTGTGCCTACCGCATCTGGAACGAGGATCTTGAAATTTCCATCTCTACCCGGGAAAACGAAACCTTCAGGAACCATATCGTTTCACTGGGAGCAACCGCCATGAGCGCGGCTTCCAAAACCAATCCCGGCGGCTATGCGGTAGACCGGGAATCTTTAGAACAGTTTGAGACCAGCGATGAGAGAAGCATGGAAGAAATCAAAAGCATCATCAGAAAAGCAGGCTATGATCCGGTCATGAAAGACTGGGATGCTGTTTACAGTGGCATTTAACTGCTGGAAATTTTCTGTTGAAATTGAGGCCTGCTCCGTACGAATTCTATCTTTTAACCGTTAAGCCCGGCAACGAGATTGATAGTAAGGGCTACAACAAAAGTATTCATAAAGAAAGCAAGCAACCCGTGGATCATGGTAATTCTCCTTAAATTTTTGGAAGTAATGCTGATGTCGGAGACCTGAAAAGTACAGCCCATGCAGAAAGAATAGTAGGCAAAATCCAGGTAATCGGGATGGTAGGTTTCGTTTTCATCTTCGGTCGGGAATTTAAGACCACCGGTTTCCTCTTTTTTGCCGGAAGGGTCCTCATCGTAATATTTCCGGGCATAATGGAAAATATATTGCGTCTGCACCATAATCCACGATAGGATCATGGCCCCGAGAACGGCGGGAAGGAAATAGATTTCTTTCTGTACGCCTTTGTCTTTGGAAGTAATTAAAAAGAAGATCGCAAACATGCTTGCGAGAGAAGCAATAATAATAGTAGAAAACACAAATATAGCATTGCCGTCATCAGCCCTGGCCTTTTTACGGATGTCGTCCACTTTCCGGTGGAGAATCACCTGCCAGTCCAGAAAAAGGAAAACCACGGAAAAAGCCAGCCAGCAGAAAATAACGATGATCAGCGGTTTAAGGTCCAGTCTGAAAATCAAAAAGAAAACCACCGCTGCGGCCAGCAGACTGATCAGTCCTCTCTTCAGCGGGCTGAGGTTTAAGAAAAAGCTGTCCAGTGTTTTCATTTTTGTCATTAGGAATTTTAGATAAAAATAAAGAAAAATGTTTTGCGTTGCATCTGGTAACAGGGAAATTAAGTTTTTTTTAATGACAAAAATGAATATTGGAATTATATAATAAAGCCCCTTTAATTTTTACATTAAAAGGGGTTATGATATTTTGTTTGTTTAATGGTTTACTGTCCCTGCGGAACCATTCCGCCATTATCATCCTTTTTGCTTTCTTTCAGGATGCTCTGGTCTTCTTTGGCCAGCTTGTTCCGGGTCGGGATTTTATAGTTTACCGATAATCCGAAGTTTCTCGTGTCGTATTTATTCCGCATGTAAACCGATTGGCCCTGCGGCGGGTTGGATCGTACCTGCATGATCTGGCCGTTGAAGATATCATTGGCAAATACGGAAACCGTCAGGCGGTTATCCATAAATTTCTTCGTCAGGGTTAGATCAAATGAATTGTTGAACGGTTTTTCCGCCGTAAAATAGAAATAGCCCGCTTTAGGCGTCAGGTAACTGTAATTGGCGGTCAGCTTGATTTCCTTCGGCAGGATAATCTGCGTCATGATATTGAAGATCCAGAACCCTTTGTTATCCAGATCGGCGATATCATGTTTCTGGTAACCGGCGTAGATGTACATAAAGTTGATCTTGTCGGGGTTGAAATTAAACTTCATGATCTCGCTCAGCGGTTTGCTGAAAATCATAAACGGAACCGGAAGCCCGACATTGAAATTATGGATTTTCATCTCCGAAATATTGATTTGTTCGTTGAAGAGGTTTTTCCCCTCCCGGCGGATAATCTGGGCTACCTGGTTTTTTGCCGAACTCACACTGTAGCCGATGAAAGCATAGTCGAAAGCTGAAATTTTTAATTCATAATTGTCGAAAATCGTAGGCTGCAGGTTGGGATTTCCGGTGACCTGAGTATTCGGTCCCTGGAAGGTAACGTTGTTCGGGTTCAGGGCGGAAATGCTCGGCAGGCTGATCTTTTTGTTGTAGTTGGCCGTTACATGAACCTGTTCCATCAGGTTGTACTGAACGCTGGCGTTCGGAAATAATTTAAATTTATTAAAAGGCAAAAGGCTGGCTTCGCTAATATTCTTATTATCGTCCTGATATCTTGTGATCCCTGAAATATCGTAGTTCTCTGCACGGGTTCCCAGGATGAAATCGAATTTTTTCAGCTTGGCCTGCAATTCCAGGTAGGTGGCGGTGGTCTGTCTCTGGTAATCGAGATTTATAATTCCAAAGCTTTCCGTTTTAAAATCCTGTCTTTCATATAACCCTCCGAGGCTTATTTTACCGCCATCCATCAGCCTGATCGGCTGGGAATAATCTATTTTGAAATTAGCAATCCGCATAGTAGAGGAATTGCTTAGAACCCTTCCCAATGAAAGGTCATAGTCTTCTTTAGGATTGGAATAGGTGCCTCTCCTGAAAATATTGTCCTGATCAAACTGGCTGTCGGATTTTGTATAGCCGAACTGAAAATCAAGCTTCTGCGTTTTTTCTGAAAATCTTTTCTGGTAGGTTACCACAGCTTCTTGTCTGGTAGTAAGACTGTGAGCGGCATCCGAAGCATCAAAATGAAAGTCTCTGAATTTATATTCTTTCGGATCGGTATTCGGGATCAGCTCTTTTTTCTCGCCATCACCATCACTTAGAGTATAATTGTCATTATTATTATGGTAAATATCATAATTCAAAAGCAACCGGTCCTGTCCAAGATCGAATGTGATCCCCGATTTTGCAAAATATCCCCTGCCGTAGCGGTCGGTACTGCTGTGCAGCAAACCATCCTGATCGGTACTGAGCATACTTTCGCGGTAATTCTGGCCGGCATTCAGCTGCCAGCCGAAGATTTTATTTCTCGCATTCAGGTTCAGGGAATTGCTGGTCCGGCTTCTGAATGTGTCGTAATTCGTAAACGAATAGTTTCCGGAATAGGTAGCGGTTAGATATTTATTGGCATTTTTATTCGTAATGATGTTCATGATGGCTCCGCCGGAAGTCGCCGGAAATTCCGCGCCGGGCTGGGTGATGACTTCAATCCGGTCTATCGAATTGGCAGGCATCCCTTCCAGAAATGAATTCAGTTCATTGGAGGTAATATTCAGAGGTCTTCCGTTGAGATAAACGTCCAGCACCTTTCCCTGGTACATCATGCCGGCGATGTCGGTAGAAACCAGGCCGGGAAGCTTTTTGATTCCTTCCAGCACATTCCCGTTGTTCAGCTGGGGCTGTTCCGAAAAATCGAAGATGGTACGGTCGGCTTTTTGCTCAACGGCTTTTTTAGTTTTGGTAATGACAACGCCTTCGATCTGTTTTTCTTTGGTCGTCTGGGTATTGCTTTTTTCCTGAGCGGAAGCAAATGCCATGCTCAGAAAAGATAAAGTAATAAGTGTTTTTTTCATGCTCTTTTCGATTCGATTGATTAGACACCGGAAAACAGATTTTGTTACAGGCACAGGAAAAATTATAAAATCGTGAGATCAAATGAATAATTAAGATCAGATACTTTAAACTTAACGTGTATTCGAGCTACTAACCCTACTTGAAAGGCTGGAAGAGGGGTGCTGGATGCTGAAAGCACTGTTGTTTAAGAATATTGCCGTTAATTTTGAATATCAAACTGTTTTTTTCACTTTTAAGATGTTCATTTTTCTTTTAATTCCATTAAATCGCTTAAAAACAAGTGATTACCCTCGAATTCACGTTAAACTTAGCAATCAAAATCATGGGTCTTTCTATTCGCCTTCGTAAAATGAAAGGTCGGAATTTAGATTTAAATATCATATTAACAATTCGCCTGATAATCAATACCTGTAAAAGCACTATTGACGGGCGGAACTTCCGGCATCCGGCTTCCCTTTTACAGCCTGTGAGTTTAATGAAATCTAGATCCTGTCTTTTTCCTCAAATCTGATGACCTTTTTCTGGATCTTCTTTTTCTGGCCTCCAAAAGTATAGTTTACGCTCAGCCGGAAGCTTCTGCCGTCCCAGTAATTGTTGATGTGATGGACACTGTCGGTAAAGTAAATATCGCCACGGAACCGCTGGGCAAGAACATTGGTTACGGTTGCATTGATCTGCAGCTGCTTTTCCATAAGGGAAACCTTGAGGCCCAACGAAAGATCGGAGAAATTATGATAATAGTAATTCACATTCCGGGAAGGCAGGCTCTGTTCATAGTTCAGGAAAAAAGCAAGGGTTTTGGTTTTATTCAGGGTAAAGGTATTATTGATGGAATAGCTGAATGAACTTCCTTTCTGCGGTTGGGCATCCAATCCGAAAATTTCTGAATTCTGCCTGCTTGCGTTTACAGCCATCGTCGATTCCCAGCACTTAAAAAAGGTATCGGTATAGGAAATATTAAGCCCGAAGGAATTGTTGTTATAATAATTGAGATAAGTGGAGATCTGCGAAAGCCCGTCCTGAAAGGAAACCTGGCCGAATGCATTTTTCAGTCTCATATAGTACAGGCTGGTGGTCAGCTTATTATTAAAAGTATAGCCCAATTCAAGGTTATTGATATACGACGGCGTAAGCAGCGGGTTTCCGGAAGAATAGGAGTAAGGATTGGAATACCAGCGGAACGGATTCAGGCTGCCCATTCCAGGACGGTTAATCCTTCTCGAATACGCCAGGCTGAAAATATTTTTATCTTTTTTGTAAGAAACATAGGCCGACGGGAACCACTGGCCATACCGGTAGGAGTTTCCGGAACCCGTGGAAGGCGTGTAGCTTTCTGCCGACGTATTTTCGTAGCGGAGGCCGGCTTTGGTTTCCCAGTGTTCCCCGAAATTTTTGGCATAGCTGAAATAAGCGGCATAATTCTCCTCCCGGTACCGGAACAGATTGGCCCTGCTTTCATCGGAAACATACCCGGTGCCGGTAAGATTGAAATATTTTAAATCGGAATTATTTTTAAACTGATTGAACTTAACCCCGGTTTCAACGGTTCCGAAAGAAAAGGGCAGCTCCAGGTCGGCCTGTGCGGAAAAAATCTGCGGCGAAACCAGGGAAAGGGTTTTTACATCCTGCAAAGAATTGTCGGAAAGCCTTTGGGTGGCGAAATTAACCTCCGTATCGGAGTTGTTTTTGTAAAAATTCCCAAGGATGCTTAATTTCTTTCCCAGTGAATCGAGTTTCAGGTCGTAATAGGCGCTCGCGGTATGGGTAGGTTCCTTTTCACGATGGAAGGTATTGGTAAGAAGGTTTTCTTCCTGGCCGGCCGGACTGATATTCCGGGTATTATTGACGATATCCATTCCCGATCTCTGGTGGGCATACAGGTATTCGAATCCGGCTTCCGAATTTTTACTGATTTTATACGACATGCTGATGCCGGGCGTCAGCTCGTTCCACATATCTCTTCTTACCGAGCTGCTGTAATTTTGGGTTGCCCCGATAATGCTGTAGTTTTCATCGGACCTTTTGGCGGAGTCATAATACACCAGCTTCAGGCTGCTGCTGAATTTTTCGGTCTGGTAGCTCAGGGTTGCGTTGTCGCTGAATCCGGAGTAGGTCCTTTGGATCAGGTTGGAGCTGATACTGCCGCTGAATCCTAGGTTCGGATTTTTCTTCAGGATGATGTTAATCAAACCGCTGTTGCCCTGGGCTTCGTATTTCGCCGGCGGCGTGGTAATCACTTCTATTTTGGCAATGTTCTCGGAACGGATGGATTTCAGGTAATTCAGCAGGGCCTGTCCTGAAAGATTCAGCATCCTGCCGTTGATCATTACGTTAACGCTGCTTTTTCCTACAATAGAAACAGAGCCGAGATTTTCATCTACCCTGATCATGGGAACATTGGCCAGAGTTTCGGAGCCGTCCATTCCCTGTGAAGCGATGGAAGCTTCCACATTAAAGATCATGCGGTCAGCTTTCCGCTCCAGGAGCTTTTTCTTAACGAGAATTTCAATTTTCTCAATATTCCGGATGCTGTCTTTTTTCACCTGTGACCAGAACAGGGATGAAACCGACAGACAAACTAATACAGAAATATTTTTCATAGTAATTTTTTTTTGACAAATGTATTTTGATAAGGCATAGGATAAAACAGCATTTAGACATTCGGTGGTTTTCATCCGATTAACCTTATTTCGTCGATGATTTCAGGCGGTTCGCCGATTCCGATGTTAAAAAAGCTGTGGTCCTGACTATTTTTGAACTATGAAAAATCTTATTCTTATTTTCAGCCTGATGTATGTAGCGTTCTGTATGCCGCTTCAACGGGTGGATATATGGAAGACCCTTACAATGCCTCCGGGAGAAAGCCTTTACATCAGTGAAGTAAAAGTTCCGGTAACTTTGGAAATGAAAAACCTTTCCGATAAAGAAATCCACCTGTCCTCCAAGCTTGATATGCCTGAAAGCCTGTCCGCTGAATCAGAACTCAGATACCGGTTACCGAAAAAAGGCAGCCTTACAATAGAGAACAGGAATACCGTTCCGGTTTCGGTATATTTGCATTATACCTCCTCAAAAAGTATTTTCATTAATAATAAAGAATTACGATGAAGACGCATAAGCTTATTTGGTTCCATATTTTTTTCTGGATGATTTATATTATCGGATCGATCGTCATTCCATATCTCGTATTTGATTCTGAAAAGTCCCTTACCTTTAAAATTACCTTTTTCCTTACCAGCTTTATATCCTTTTATGTAAACTATTTTATTATTGTTCCCCGGTTTTACGAACCGGATAAAATTTACAAATCGGTTATTGCCTTTTTGCTGAGCGTCACCTGCTTTGTCATCGTACGCTATTCTATAGAAGAAGTCCTGCTGCCTGCGACCCTGGGATTCAGGAATTACGATCCTAATACGGGCATTGCCTTTTATTTTTTCGATAATATTTTTTTCAGCAGCACTGCCATTTTCATCAGTACGACGTTTTGGTTCCTTCAGTACTTTATCGATGCGGAATCTGAAAAAGCGGAGCTCATCGAAGCCAGGAAAACGGCAGAGCTGCAGGCCTTAAAAACCCAGATCAATCCTCATTTTATTTTTAATTCACTGAATAACATTTATTCATTGGTGTACCAGAATTCCGAAAAAGCCTTGCCTGCCATTGAAGAACTGAGCCGCCTGCTGAGGTACAGTACGAAAGACCTGACCGAAGATTGTATTACTTTGGATAAAGAAATCGGGTACATCGACAGTCTGACCGCTCTCGAAAAACTCCGGATTAAAAAACCCGAACTGTTGATCTTTGAGAAAAACATCAGTCATCCCGGACTGAAAATTTCTCCCATGCTTTTGGTACCCTTTGTGGAAAATGCTTTTAAACACGGAGACTTCCGGAATAAGGGTTTTGAAATGAGGATTTCCGACGATCATAAAACGGTGCATTTTTATCTGTTAAACCATAAAAGTGAAAGGATGAAAGATGAGGTTTCGGGAATCGGAATCGAGAATGTGAAAAAAAGACTTTCAATCCTGTATCCCGGAAGGCATGAATTAAATATAAAAAATTCGGAAACGGAATTTACAGTCGATTTAAAAATAGATTTGCGGAATGAATAAGATTAAATGTGTCATTGTAGATGATGAACCGCTGGCTATTTCCCTGCTGGAAAGCTATGTGAATAAAGTGCCGTTTCTGGAGTTGGTTTTTGCAACGGAAAACCCGATCGAAGCGATGGAATATGTTCAGAAAAGTGAATCCGACCTGATTTTCCTGGACATCCAGATGCCGGAACTTACCGGAATCAATTTCATGAAAATCCTCGGAGACAAGAAGAAATATATCTTAACCACCGCCTATTCCGAGTATGCGCTGGAAGGGTATGAGCACCACATTATCGATTATCTGCTGAAGCCGATCCCGTTCGAACGGTTTTATAAAAGTGCGCTGAAAGCACAGGAGCGTTTCGCGACCGCAGAAAGTAAAGAAGAGACGCATTTTTTCGTCAAGTCTTCAGGTCAGCAGCACCGGATTAATTTTAAAGATATTCTGTATGTGGAAAGCATCAGGGATTATATCAATATCAAAACGGCAGAACAGGAATATATCGTCCTGGACACCTTAAAATCGATGGAGCAGCAGCTTCCCAAGACGTCTTTTATCAGGATCCATAAATCATTTATAATTAATCTCCACCAGATCAGCAATGTGGCCGGAAAAAAAGTAACGCTTGTTTCAGGAAATGAAATTCCGGTAGGGGAGAGTTACCGCATGGGTCTTCTGACAAGGCTAAAGTAAACTGGAAATGACAAGCTGGAAGACGGACCCTGGAAGTTTTACTTGTCAAAAATAGGATCAAAGGTCTTGAAATCAAACTGAATCTTTTGTCATAGGGCCATTGTTTAAAGTCCCGAAGGAACGGCTTATTAAAGGATAGGATGAAATCCTATCAGAAAGGTGAACCATTTGTTTCATTCTACCAAAAGAATTCTCTTTAAAATACTGACTGAATCAGCCTGGATTTAATTTTTTAATTAATTAAAAGCTAACTACAATTTGGATACGATCGGATTAAAACAAAAAAGCAGTTTCAAACGAAACTGCTTTTTCTATCATTATACTGAGGATTAATTTTCCTGTTGCTTGATCAGGTTCAGGGCGGAACCTGCTTTAAACCACTCGATCTGCTGCTGGTTGTACGTATGGTTGGCCATGACCGTATCTTTGGTACCATCCGTATGAATAAACTCCAGAGTCAGCTGTTTACCCGGAGCAAACTGATCCAAATCCAGGAAGTTAACCACGTCATCTTCCAGTACTTTATCGTAGTCTGCTTCATCGGCAAACGTCAGTCCGAGCATTCCCTGCTTTTTCAGGTTGGTTTCGTGAATTCTCGCAAAAGATTTTACCAATACCGCTTTTACGCCAAGATGTCTCGGTTCCATCGCCGCATGCTCTCTCGAAGATCCTTCCCCGTAATTCTGGTCTCCCACAACAATCGAAGGAATTCCGGCAGCTTTATAAGCTCGTTGTACTGCAGGTACCTCACCGTATTCACCGTTCAGCTGGTTTTTAACCTTGTTGGTTTCCATGTTGTAGGCGTTTACCGCACCGATCAGCATATTGTTGGAAATATTATCCAGGTGACCTCTGTATTTCAGCCATGGTCCTGCCATGGAAATATGGTCGGTCGTGCATTTTCCGAAAGCTTTGATCAGAACCCTTGCTCCGGTAATGTTCTGGCCGTCCCATGCAGGGAATTCTTCAAGAAGCTGAAGCCTGTCTGAAGTAGGGCTTACATTCACCACTACGCCTGAACCGTCTTCAGACGGTGCCTGATAACCATTATCTTCTACGGCAAAGCCTTTTGCCGGAAGTTCGGAACCTTTAGGCTCGTCCAGTTTTACCTGTTCTCCGTTTTCTGCAGTTAAGGTATCGGTAATCGGGTTGAAATCCAGTCTTCCGGAAATCGCCACGGCAGCTACCATTTCAGGAGAAGCTACGAAAGCGTGGGTATTCGGGTTTCCGTCCGCTCTTTTTGCAAAGTTTCTGTTGAATGAGTGGATGATTGAGTTTTTCTCCCCTTTTTCAGCACCTTCCCTGTCCCACTGTCCGATACAGGGACCGCAGGCATTGGTAAAGATCCTGGCATTTTCAAATTTTCTGAAAGAGTCTATAAACCCATCTCTTTCTGCAGTATATTTTACCTGCTCCGAACCCGGGTTGATTCCGAGGATTGCTTTTGGTTTAACCCCTTTTGCTACGGCATCTTCTACAATAGAAGCTGCCCTTGATAGGTCTTCGTAAGATGAATTCGTACATGAACCGATCAATGCCCATTCCACTTCAAGAGGCCATCCGTTGGCTTCTGCTTTGGCTCTGAATTCAGAGACCGGCGTTGCCAGATCCGGAGTAAACGGTCCGTTCAGGTGAGGCGTAAGTTCCGAAAGATTGATTTCAATTAACTGATCGAAATAGTGTTCAGGATTGGCATAGACTTCAGGGTCACCGGTTAAGTGCTCGGCAATCTGGTCTGCGGCATCCACCACATCCTGTCTGCCGGTAGCAGCAAGATACCTTCTCATCGAATCATCATATCCGAAAGTGGAAGTCGTTGCTCCGATTTCCGCACCCATATTACAGATGGTCCCTTTTCCGGTTGCCGAAAGCGATTCCGCTCCTTCACCGAAATATTCTACGATGCAGCCGGTTCCCCCTTTTACGGTAAGAATTCCTGCTACTTTTAGAATCACATCCTTTGCAGCGGTCCAGCCGTTCATTTTGCCGGTTAATTTTACCCCGATCAGTTTAGGCATTTTAAGCTCCCAGGCCATTCCGGCCATAACGTCTACGGCATCCGCACCACCGACTCCGATAGCGACCATTCCAAGACCTCCGGCATTCACCGTGTGGGAATCGGTACCGATCATCATTCCGCCCGGGAAGGCATAATTTTCCAGTACCACCTGGTGAATGATCCCTGCTCCCGGTTTCCAGAAGCCGATTCCGTATTTATCACAGACTGAGCTCAGGAAATTGAAAACTTCCGAGTTCTTGTTGATTCCTTCCTGCAAATCGGATTCCGCACCTACTCTTGCCTGGATCAGGTGATCGGCATGGGCTGTTGAAGGAACAGCTACTTTTGCCTTTCCGGCCTGCATAAACTGCAGAAGTGCCATCTGTGCCGTAGCATCCTGCATAGCTACGCGGTCCGGTGCAAAATCTACATAAGAATTCCCTCTTTCATGTTCCTGGGTTGCATTTCCTTCCCATAAGTGGGTGTAAAGAATCTTCTCTGAAAGTGTCAGTGGTTTTCCTGTAATTTGTCTTGCCGCTGCAATTCTTTCAGGATAACGCTCATACACTTTTTTGATCATGTCAATATCAAAAGTCATATCTAATTTATTTTTTCTTTCTTTTAAATTTTTCCGCTTCATTTTGATCAGCAAGCGGAAAATACGATTCCTTTGATTCAGCAAAATCTGTTCCTCCGGTACATAAAAAGAAATAAATGTGCTGTGATCAAATATTAGTAGGGATCAATTTAAGAAAAAATAAGATTTCGATCGTTGATATAAGATAAAATAATAATACAGCCGTCTTAAATAGAAATATTCTAAACAAAAAAGAAAGATTCCAATCCATGCGGACCGGAATCTTTCAGTATGATCTAAAACAGCCCTGCTGTTTATCATTGAGTATTAATGAGCGCCTGTACTGGTAAGCTCCTTAATGGACGGTACAAAAGTCGTCAGGTCGATGCCTTCTACAGCAGTTTTGTATTCTTCGATGCTTGGAATTCTTCCCATAATCGCGGAAAGTACCACTACCGGAGTGGAAGCCAGCAGAGATTCGCCTTTTTTACGGTCGGAATCTTCTACGACTCTTCCCTGGAACAGACGGGTGGAAGTCGCTAAAACGGTATCTCCTTTTTCAGCTTTCTCCTGGTTCCCCATACAAAGGTTACATCCCGGACGCTCAAGGTACATCATGTTTTTGTATTCTACACGGGCTTCTCCTTTCGGCGAGTTGTCGTCAAATTCAAAACCGGAATATTTCTCCAGGAATTCCCAGTCGCCTTCCGCTTTCAGTTCATCGATGATGTTATACGTAGGAGCGGCTACCACAAGCGGTGCTTTAAATTCTACCATACCGTTTTTACTTTCGATGTTTTTAAGCATCTGGGAAACGATCTTCAGGTCGCCTTTGTGAACCATACAGGATCCTACAAATCCGAGATCCACTTTTTTCTCCCCTCCGTAGAACGTCAGGTCCCGGATGGTGTCGTGGGTATATCTTTTGGAAACGTCGTCGTTGTTCACGTCCGGATCGGCGATCATCGGTTCCACAATCGCATCAAGGTCCACCACTACTTCAGCGTAATATTGAGCATTGGCATCCGGAGTGAGGGCCGGCTTTTCTCCTGATCTGATCTCGGCGATTCTCTTGTTGGCTTTGTCGATCAGTCCCTGAAGAACCTGGTTTCTGTTATCCATTCCTTTATCGATCATGATCTGGATTCTGCCTTTTGCAATTTCCAGCGATTCGATCAGGGTTTCATCTTCAGAGATACAGATCGAGGCTTTCGCTTTCATTTCTGCAGTCCAGTCGGTAAAGGTAAAGGCCTGGTCAGCAGGAAGCGTTCCGATATGAACCTCGATGATTCTTCCCTGGAACACATTTTCCCCGCCGAACTGCTTCAGCATCTGCGCCTGGGTGGCATGAACCACATCACGGAAATCCATATGCTCCTTCATGTTCCCTTTGAAAGTTACTTTTACCGATTCAGGGATCGGCATGGAAGCTTCACCGGTAGCCAGTGCAAGGGCTACGGTTCCGGAATCCGCTCCGAAAGCCACCCCTTTGGACATCCGGGTATGGGAATCTCCCCCGATGATGATCGCCCATTCGTCGATCGTGATATCATTGAGAACTTTGTGGATCACATCCGTCATGGAGTGGTATTCACCTTTCGGGTCACGGGCGGTGATCAGACCGAAATCGTTCATGAATTTCATTAATTTAGGGATATTCGCCTGCGCTTTTTTATCCCATACGGAAGCCGTGTGGCATCCCGACTGGTAGGCGCCGTCAACTACCGGGGAAATTACCGTTGCCGCCATGGATTCCAGTTCCTGAGCGGTCATCAGACCGGTCGTATCCTGGGAACCTACGATGTTTACCTGTACCCTGACATCTGAACCGGCATGAAGAACTTTACCAGGAGTTACTCCTACGGCATTTCTGTTGAAGATTTTTTCAACGGCGGTTAAGCCCTGCCCGTCATGGGAGATTTCCTTGGACGGTGCAAAAACCTGAGGGGCTTCGATGCCCAGTACCTGAGCGGCAAAAGTCTGCAGCTTCTTACCGAAGACAATGGCATAAGAACCTCCGGCTTTGATGAATTCCATCTTCTGCGGGGTGAACGATTTGGAAAGATCAATCAGTTCTTCGTCTCCTTTATAAAGTTTCTTTTCTTTGGTATTGATGGTTAAAACCGTTCCGGTAGCTACTGAATAAGCCTGCTCAAGAACCACTTCACCATTTTCATTACGAACCGGGTTTCCATTTTCATCGGTTTTCTTCACCCAGTTTTTAAGGTCGATCCCGATTCCTCCCGTCACATCTACGGTCGTAAGGAAAATCGGGGAAATCCCGTTGGTTCCTCCTACGATCGGAGCGATATTAACGAAAGGTACGTAAGGGCTTGCCTGCTTACCGGTCCACAATGCGACGTTGTTTACTCCGGACATACGGGAAGAACCTACGCCCATTGTTCCTTTTTCTGCGATCAGCATAACGCTGGCATCCGGATGCTGGGTCTGCAGCATTTTGATTTCTTCCTGTGCTTCAGGCGTGATCATGCATTTTCCGTGAAGCTCACGGTCTGATCTGGAGTGCGCCTGGTTTCCCGGAGATAGAAGGTCTGTCGAAATATCGCCTTCCCCTGCAATGTAAGTCACTACTTTAATTTCTTCGGCTACTTCCGGCAGCTTGGTGAAAAATTCCGCCTGGGCGTAGCTTTCAAGGATTTCCTTTGCGATTTCGCTACCGTTGTGGTAAGCTTCCTTCAAACGGTTGGTGTCCGCTTCATAAAGGAAAACCTGGGTTTTAAGGACTGCCGCAGCTTCGTGTGCAATGGCTTCATCGTTTCCAAGGGCCAGATCCAGCAATACGCTGATGGATTTACCGCCTTTCATGTGAGATAAAAGCTCAAAAGCAAAAGCCTGGGAAATTTCTTCTATTACCGATTCACCAAGGATAATTTCTTTTAAAAAGTCAGCTTTTACGCTGGCTGCACTGGTCGTTCCGGGTAATGTATTATAGATGAAAAATTTAAGAGAATCGGCCCTGTGCTCATTGGCCTTGTCTTTAATCTGTGCGATGATTTCACTTAGTAATTCTGCACTGTCAATAGGTTTTGGGTGAAGGCCCTGATTTTTTCTTTCTTCAATTTCTTGGATGTAATCCTGATAAATGTTCATAATAATAGAAGTCTTTTCAATCTTAAAAGAGATTATAACGGTATTCCGGTATCCGTAAAAGTCAGAAGAAGAATCGGTTATAATCCGTAATTATTTCAGAAGGTGCTCAATAACAAGTATTTCCGGATCCTGACGTAAAGAGTTTTGCAGATGTTGCTGTCAAAAATCCGGGTTAAAAATAATTTTTATTATTTAAACCTCTGAAAAGGTTTTCAAATTTACGGAATTTTCGTATTTTATATAACCTAATTATTTAGATTCTTTATAAATATCTGTTTTATATTTTCTATTTTTGCCCGAACTTTGCAGAACCAGTGATGATTATGAAAAATGTTGTTTCAATTTTAGGAGTTTTTATTTCGATTTCTGTTTTTTCCCAGACTAAAACGGTAAAAAAATTACCGGTAAAGAATATAGAAAAGACAGCGGTAGCCCAACCTTCCGGAAAGCCAGAAGCGAATCCGGATCTGCCGGTTCTGAATAAGGAGCTTCCGCTTTTGATTCCTAAAAAGAAAAACGGCAATTTCGGATACATCAATCAGAAAGGGAAATTCATGATCCAGCCTGAATATCATATTGCCGTGTTTTTCTATGAAGACTGCAATCTTTTGAATTCACCTGACGAGAAGCTGAGAAAATTCGGTACGGCGGATTATGCAACCGTAGAGAAAAACGAAATTTCCTACCGGATCGACCAGAAAGGCAAAAGGGTATACCGGTACAGGCAGGCAGACCTGGGGAAATGCATTCATAAAGACTATGTACAACAGCTGTTTCAGGCATACACAATGAACGGTTTCTTCGGCCTGGTCGAAAAATCAACTTTTAAAGATCCGCAGGATTACAGGCAGTTTAAAATCTACCCGCAATACGAATACCTGTTTATTATGGAAGGGGATGATGTGGCCAACCCGATGATCATCGCTTCCGGAAATAATGCTTTCGGGGTTGTTGATGTCAACGGGAATGTCATCATTCCGTTCGAGTATGCCGACATCAAAAGGAATTTCAGCTGGAAGCTCGGCCGTATGTTCGAAGTTTCCAAAGACGGCAAAAACTATTTCTACATCGACCAGCGGAACAAAGCGTATTGATTTGTAATAGGTATGGGCTTTGGCAAACTGATTTTCAGGTGAAGATTCCACCTTTTAACAAAATTTTGTTTGTTATTCATTAATACCGTAAATTAAACCATAAACCATAAACCATAAACCATAAACCATAAACCATAAGCCATAAGCCATAAGCCATAAGCCGATTCTCATAAATTTTTCTTAATTTCGCGTCTGAAATAAAGGGGTGCTGTCACAAGCTGAGATTATACCCAATGAACCTGGAACGGATAATGCCGTTTAGGGAATTTAAATGTACCGATGTGAAAATTTAGCAATCTACCAATGCTTATTGTTAAATCGGTAAAACGAATGCATCGTTACATTATTAATCTGCCCCTTTTATTCATTAAATGTTAAAATTTATAGAATGAAAGGATTATTTTTTTTAGGGCTTACCGTTGGCGCATTCGCCTTCCTCCAGGCACAAAGTACCGATTCCGTAAAGATCAGGGAAATCGAAGCCGTTAATTTTACCAAAAGACTTCCCGTTGCAAAAGAAATCATCAATGTTCAGAGAGACCTCGACAGCCGGAACCTGGGGCAGGATCTTCCCATTCTGCTGAAAAACCAGACTTCCGTGATTTCAACTTCCGATGCCGGAAACGGGGTAGGCTATACCGGTTTCAGGATCCGGGGCGTATCAGGGACAGCCATCAACGTGATGATGAACGGAGTACCTTACAACGATTCCGAAAGCCAGGGAACTTTTTTCGTAAATGTACCGGACCTTACCAGTTCCGCATCACAGATTTTGATCCAGCGAGGAGTCGGCACTTCCAACAACGGGGCCGCAGCTTTCGGAGCGAGCATCAACGTGCTTTCCAAAGATCCCGACGAAAAGTTTTATGTAAAAACCGACGACAGCTACGGCTCGTTCAATACCTATAAATATGCTGCGGAAGTGGGTTCCGGAAAATTCTGGGGCAACCGGCTTTCGGTGATGGGAAGATATACCCATATCAATTCCGATGGGTATATCGACCGGGCCTTTTCGAAACTGGATTCTTACAATTTCACCGCCTTGTTTGAGGAGGGAAAGACGAGGATCCGCCTGATGGCTTTCGGAGGAAAGGAAAAAACCTACCAGGCCTGGAACGGAATCGACCGCAAGACCTGGGAAACCGATCCGAAATTCAATTATTCCGGAGCAATCTATGATGCCGACGGCAATATTTCAGGATTCTACAATAATGAAACCGATAACTACAAACAGAGCCACTACCAGTTGCTTTGGGAACAGAAATTCAACGACAGATGGAACCTCGAAACCACGCTGCATTATACGAAAGGAAAAGGATATTACGAAAACTACAAGCAGGGCGATCCTTTTGCAAGGTATAACCTGCCGGATATGAATGGCGAAGATTCTTCCGATTTCATCAGGAAAAAATGGCTGAATAACGATTTTTACGGTATCGTTTCTACCTTATACGGGAAATTGGGAATGGTGGATATAAATTTCGGAGCAGTGGCCAACCAGTATTACGGAAGGCATTTCGGAAATGTAACCGGCGTTTTTCTGCCGCAGATCAATGAATATGAATATTACAGAAACCGTTCCGTAAAAAATGAAGTCTCAGGATTCGCCAAAGCCCTGGTGAAGCTGAATGATTTTGAATTTTTCGGAGACCTTCAACTGAGAAATGTTGATTACGATACCAAAATTATCGCTGCCGGCGACGGGGAAGGAGCAGACCTGAAGAAAAACTGGCTGTTTTTCAACCCGAAAGCCGGAATCAATTACCGCATCGGCAACGGCAAGTTCTTCCTTTCCTATGCGCATGCCCACCGCGAACCCAACCGTGATGATTTATTGGCCAACAACGATGTAAAAGCGGAAAAACTGCACGATTTTGAAGCCGGTGTGGAAAAACAGTTTGGCATCGTTTCGCTTACTGCGAATATATACTATATGTATTATGTCAACCAGCTGGTGCTAAACGGGGAACTGAACAACGTCGGTGCTTTCATCCGCACCAATTCAGGGAAAAGCTACCGGAGCGGCATCGAGCTGGGTGCATTGGCCAGGCTTTCAAAGCAATGGGAGATCAACGGAAACGTGAGCTTCAGCAACAACCGGAACCTGGATTTTAAAGTTGAAAATACCGAAGGCATCCAGGATCTCGGAAACACCCAGATTTCTTTCTCACCGGACATCATCGCCAACCTGGCCCTGAAATTCAATCCGAATAAAAATTTCCAGTTTGCCCTCATGAACCAGTATGTAGGGAAACAGTATCTTGATAATTCGGAAGATGAGGACCTTCGGCTGAAAGACTACTTTCTTACCGATTTCAATGCGCAGTATCAGTTTAAGATCAAAAACAATGACATTGCCCTGAAACTTCTGGTGAACAACATTTTCAACAAAAAGTACGTCAACAACGGGGCGGTGTGGGATGGCGAACCGTATTATTTTTCACAGGCCGGGACCAATTTCATGTTCGGGATCAGCTGGACCATCAGGTAATCATCAGGCTATATTTAAACAAATTATAGTAAGTAAAAAGTTAGATTTTTCAAGGCTGCTCCGGCAGTCTTTTTTTTATAGGGAGCTTTATCGCGCTATCCACTGTATCTTTTTTGTGCCGGCCTCCGCATTGCTCCATCCGCCACAAAAAAGGATGCCGTTCCTATCGCGGCTAGGGCAGTCGTGATCGTTATTGCCATTTGATATTCAAGACATAGCTCCTATTGAAAACTTCCATCATCCAACCCATCAATCAGACTTCTTGGGTTCATGTTAAACTTACGGTCTTGAACGGCGTGCGTATACCAAAAGTCCCGAAAAAGTCATAAATTTGCTGCCAGATGAATATTTCAGCTTACATTTTAGAATATTTGAAACAGTTCGGGACCGTTACAGTACCGGACTTCGGTGTTTTTTCCCTGGAAAAATCCAAGGCGGTGATCAATTCCGAAAATGGGAGCATTCTTCCTCCTGCCAGCACCATTAAGTATGCTCCGGATTATGAAGCGAAGTCGGATGATCTGGCAGCTTTCATTGCCGGACAGAAACAGATGACCCTGGAAGCCTCAAAAACCGACCTTCAGATCCAGACGGATTTCTGGAAGAAAAAACTTCAGGCCGAGCAGATCCTGGAAGTTCAGGGGTTGGGCACCGTTTATATTGAAGACGGAAGCACCCGTTTCAAAGGGCAAAGGCTGCAGTCGGACCATCCGGATTTTTACGGACTGGAAGAGATCAGAATTTCCGATATGCAGGCCCATAGCCCGAAATCGGCGGTTTCTTCCAATGCTGAAAAGGATTATAAGTTTAATAAATCGATTCTCTGGGCATTCCTGATTATCATTCCGGTGGTTGGGATCATTTATGTCGGTTTCACGCAACAGGAACTGCTGTTCGGGGAAAAATCGTTTGAGAATACCCCGATTTCCGTACAGACGAAAACCCACAGGATTCAGAAAGATACGGTGAAGGTTCAGCAGCATGCGGCTCCGGTAACGGATTCTTTAAAGAAAGATTCCATTATCCAGAAAACCGCTCAGCCGGTACTGCAGAAAACCGTTACAGTACAGCCGGCAGCTAAAAGCCAGACCCCAAAACAGGCAATTCCAAACAACACTAAGAAATAATGGCAAAAATAAAAAAAGCTTCAGATTCCCTTACGGTAATGACGAACATCGTCCTTCCCAACGACACCAACCAGCTGAGAAACCTTTTCGGAGGCGAACTTTTGGCCAGGATGGACCGCTGTGCTTCGATTTCGGCAACCCGACACTGCGAGAGAAGGGTGGTGACGGCATCTGTAAACCACGTCTCCTTCGATCATCCGATTCCGGAAGGCGGAATTGTGGTGATGGAATCCAAAGTCTCCAGGGCATTCTCCACTTCCATGGAAATTTATGTGGATGTCTGGCTGGATGACCCGATCAACCGTAAAAAAATCCAGACCAACAAAGGAATCTATACCTTCGTAGCTGTAGATGAGTTCAACCGGCCGATTCCGATTCCCGACATGGAACCGGAAACCGAGCTTGAACAGGAAAGATATGCTGCCGCTTTAAGAAGGAAAGAACTTTCCCTGATCCTTTCCGGAAGAATGAAGCCGTCTGAATCCGTCGAGCTGAAAAAGCTTTTCCAGGAGACTCCTGCAGATTAAACATAGATAACACAAATACCGGCACAGATTTTCACAAATAATGTGCAACATAAATAAACACAAATGAATATTTCGGAAAATGAGATCTCAAGAATCGTCTATGAGTCAGGCTATAAGGTTCACAAGGCTTTAGGACCTGGGCTATTGGAAAGTGCTTATGAGGAATGTATGTTTTATGAGTTGAAAAAACATAATATATCGATTGAAAAGCAAAAACCAATGCCTTTAATTTATGATGAAGTTAAACTGGATATCGGATACAGGCTGGACCTGATGATAGAAAATAATTTGTTTTGGAAATTAAATCGGTAGAAGCCCTGACTGACGTGCATCTTGCTCATATACTGACCTATCTCCGTTTGAGCAATTGCAAATTGGGAATGCTGATCAACTTTAATACCCTCTATTTTAAAAATGGTGTGAAAAGAGTGATCAATGGAAATTTATGACTTTTATATCGTGTTATTCGTGAAAAAAATTAGTGTCATTCGTGTTAAACTGAATTATGTCTTTTCCGGAAGAATGAAGCCGTCTGAATCCGTCGAGCTGAAAAAGCTTTTCCAGGAGCCTACAGAATAATTTCCTTTAAGGAGAGCCCACAAAAAATCAATGTTATGATTACCGATACAACCGACAGAAATATTTGTCGGTTTTTTATTGCCTGCTCCGGAGAGCTTTCAAGATAATCATTGTTTTTGCCGAACATTTTCTGAGGAAAAAAAAGGATAAATCCTATAAAAACCAGGAGCAGGGCATTGAAAGCCACGCCCAGCCATAAAAATATTTTGTTTCCGAATCCGTCCGGGCCTTCCGCAGAATAATGGATCGGAATGATTTCCGGAACCGAAGGGTATTCCATCCGTAATAAAGCACTGTACATCAGGAACAGCAGGCTGGAAATTCCAAAAATAATTTTAGATAACTTCATGAGAATGCAAAATTGAAAAATTCTATCCTGCAAAATCAGTTTCTATTTCTTTCTAACTTACCTTTGCATCAACAAATATAAAGAATTATGCCTTCAATGAGAATATTGCTTTTAGATAAAAACCATCCTTTGATTACCGAACAGCTTACCGCAAAAAAATTTATTCTGGAAGAAGATTTTACGTCTTCCTACGATGAGGTGTGCAGGAAAATTGAAAACTACGACGGGGTGATTATCAGAAGCAGAATTCCTCTGGATAAAAATTTTTTAGAGAAAGCAAAAAACCTGAAATTTATTGCCAGGGTAGGAGCGGGGATGGAAAATATTGACATTCCGGTGGCCGAAAAATTAGGGATTCAACTCATCAATTCTCCGGAAGGAAACCGCGATTCCGTTGCGGAACATGTGGTGGGGATGCTTTTGGTTTTAATGAACAGGCTTTTCATCGCTTCGCAGGAAGTGAAAAACGGCATCTGGCTGCGTGAAGAAAACCGCGGCGACGAATTGCTCGGAAAGACTGTAGGGCTGATTGGCTACGGAAATATGGGGAAAGCTACGGCAAAACGATTGTCGGGTTTTGGGTGTAAAGTGGTTTTCTACGATATCCTGCCGGGCCTTTCCGATGAATTTGCGGAACAGGTCTCCCTGGAAGAATTAAAAGAAAGGGCGGAAGTAATAAGCCTGCATATTCCCTTAACGGAACAGACGCATTATATAGTCAACGGGGCCTTCATTGACGGCATGAAGCATAACTTTTATTTTGTAAACACGGCAAGGGGAAAAAATGTAGAAACGAAAAGTTTAGTCGGAGCGTTGAAATCAGGCAAGGTAAAAGGTGCCTGTCTGGATGTACTGGAATATGAAAAACCTTCCTTCGAAAACCTTGAAATTGAAAATGAAGACCTGAAATACCTTCTGGAGTCTGAAAAAACAATTGTAACGCCGCATATCGCAGGATGGACGGTGCAAAGCAAGGAAAAGCTGGCCCAGGTGATCGTAGATAAAATTGTGGCGGGGTTTGCTTAGTCCTGTTTCATCGGGTAAGCATTAAGTTCGTACAGGTTTAATGCTGCTGCTTAATTGAAGCATAAAATTTTAACGGTCTGCTGTGTAAACCGGATAAAATTTTTAAATAAAATTTCCGGGTGAAATGATTTCATTTTTTGCGTTTTTACTTTATGTTAAATAATTCATAATATAGAGCCAATAAGTAATAATTATTTTGAGTTTTATTAAATTGCCGCTCATTTTGAAATTCCTGAGAATGCGTAATTTTGTCCTTATTGTAACGGTCTTTTTATCTCTTTTTTCCTGTAAAAAAAAATCTGAAAACCAGGAGGCGGTCGCCGGACCTGCGACGAACCTCCCGAATTACGGAAATGTAGATTTAAGCAAGGCATTTACACCGGCGGAAAGCTGTGTGGATGATAAAGCATCACTGGTAAGGTATATCGACCAATATTATAAAAAAGTATGGGAAAGAGGCGATCTCAGCGGAGGGATCCTGGTGGCCAAAGGAGACGATATCCTGTACGAAAATTACCGGGGGTTTGCCAGGGCGGGCAATCAGAAACCGATAGACCGGAATACACCGCTTCATGTAGCTTCAGTTTCCAAGACCCTGACGGCGATGGCCACGATGAAGCTGATCGAGGCAGGAAAAATCAGTTTATCGGATCCGTTGACAAAATTTTTCCCGGGATTCCCCTATCCGCAGGTTACCGTTAAAACTTTGCTGGACCAGAGAAGTGGCCTTCCGAAATACGAATATTTCATTACCAAAATACAGCCGGCTCCGGCAGAACTTTCCAAGGCTTTCCTTACCAATGAGGATATCCTGAACATACTTATTAAATACAAACCTGCCCTGGCAAGGGATACGGATACAGGCTTTATGTACTGCAATACCAATTTCGCCATGCTGGCCCTTGTTATTGAAAAAGTAACCAAAACGCCCTTCCCGCAGGCCATGAAAGAAATGGTTTTTGAGCCTTTGAAAATGAAAAATACCTACATCTTCCAGGAAAAAGATATTCCGACGGCTTCACAGTCGTTTTACTACGGCGGAAGCAAGCTTTACCCTCTGGACCGGCTGGATCTGATCTACGGAGATAAAAACGTCTATACGACACCGAGAGATTTATATAATTTTTCAAAAGCCATGTTTTCAAAGGATTTCCTGAAACCCGAACTGATCGAACAGGTATTCACCCCGTACAGCAATGAAAAGTTCGGGATGAACAATTACGGTTTCGGCTTCAGGATGAAACTGTTCGATAACGGGGAAAAGCTGACTTATCACAACGGCTGGTGGCACGGGACGAATTCCGTATTTGCCCATTTGCTTAAATCCAAAGTGACGATCATTGCCATCGGGAATAAATATTCCGGAAAAGTATATACAGCACTGGCGCTGTCCGGGCTGTTTGAAGATTTCCCGCCTCAGAAAGATAAGCTGCACAGCATCATGAGCGACGAAAAAGATACATTGAAAGGACATGGCGAAGTTTATGGAGAATAATGTTTATTTTTGCGTAAACATATTCATGAAAAGATTCCTTTTTTTATTCGTTATCGGTTTTCTGTTGCAGTCCTGTGCAAGAGTGGGTTCGCCTATCGGCGGGTCGAAAGATACGCTGGCTCCGAAGTTTTTAAGCTCCAATATTGATACGACGAGAGTAAATGTCCCGACGGATATTAAGGAACTCCGCCTTGATTTTGATGAATATGTGACGCTGAAAGATGTCAGCAAAAACCTGATCATTTCTCCGCCGATCAAGAATATTACGCGGATCATCCCATCGAATATTGCCAATAAATTCATCCTGATCCAGTGGAAAGATACATTGCAGGCCAATACCACCTACAACTTTAATTTCGGAAATTCCATCGGCGATAATAATGAGGGGAATATCCTGCGGTATTTCAACTTTGCTTTTTCTACAGGAAGTAAACTGGATGATCTTTACATCAGTGGTGAAATTAAAGATGCTTTATCCACCAAAAAGCCCGGTGAAAATAAATACGTCGTGGGACTGTACCAGGTGAAGGATACCATGAATTACAGACAGAAGCCATATTATATTACCAAAGTTGATGATGACGGCTATTTTGAACTGAACTACCTGTCGCCGGGAAAATATAGGATTGTTGCTTTTGAAGATGAAAACGGAAATTCCATTTATGATCCCGGAAAAGAAAAAGTAGGTTTCCAGAAAGACGAAGTGGTCGTGGAAAAATCAATCTCAGGACTGAATCTTAAATTATATCCTTCCAGAAAGCCGGTAAAATACCTGGAGATGAAAGAAATTCCGGGAGGCGTGCAGATGGCGTTTGAAGGAAAGCCGGAAGAAGTAAGGGTTCAGCCTTTAAATGAAAAAATAAAGGATTACAAAGTGACCCACGCTCCGAAATCCGATACGGTGAGAATCTGGTTTGATGCGGTAAAAAGCGATGTCGGGCAAACGACCACGGAAAACCTGAAATTCGGTTATAATGCCGGAGTCGGCAAAAAAGACTCCCTGTACAACGCTTCACTGTTCTATAAGTACAATACCAAAAACGCAATGGACATTAACAGTGATAATGGTGGCAGCCTGCTTCCGCCGGGAGAAGACTTTAAGATGGTGTCCAATTATTATATCGATAAGCTCAATACGGATAAATGGATTTTCAGGGCGGCGGGCGACAGTCTGAACACCCTTCCTTTTACAGCACGGATCTCAGAGAAGAATCCTTATCAGATTCTGGTAAAGGCAGATTTCGTAGCCGGTAAAAAATACCAGCTTACCGTTCCGAAAGAAACCGTTTCTTCTTTCTATGCTAAAAATTTCCAGTCGAAGCGTTTCGATTTTGAAGCGGATAAAGTGGAAAACTACGGAAGTCTGAAATTCATCCTGCAGAATGCGCCTGCCTCCAGCTATTGGATTCAGCTGCTGGATACGTCGGATAAAGTTCTTTACCAGAAATATACGAAAGGCAGTGAAGTGAAATTCGATATCCTGAAACCCGGTGAATACATCGTGAGGATCCTTGTGGACAACAACGGGAACGGCTATTGGGACGAATCGGACTTTCAGAACAACGCTTTTGCAGAAGATTCTTACATCTACTATAAAACGGCCGTGGTACGTCCGCTTTGGGACAGCAATGAAAACTGGGACCTGAAAGACACCCGGGTATTGGATACGTCAAAATTAAGCTTTCCGAAGACCAATACCGCGACTCCGAAAGATACCAAGAAGCCTGATCTGAAAAGCAACAATACCCTGCTTTCTCCTGCCGGATCAACACTGACGAGATAATATGAAAACGTTTAAAAAAATCCTGTTATGGAGCCTGATCGGGTTTGCCATGATTCAGTTTATCCCGACGGATAAGGTTAATCCGCCGGTGGACCGTAAAGCCAATTTTACCGATATCCGGAAAACACCGGCAAAGATCCAGGGATTGCTGAAGGGAGCCTGTTACGATTGTCATTCCTACGAAACCGTTTATCCCAAATACGCATACATAGCACCGGTCTCATGGTCGGTAAAAAGCCATGTGAATGAAGGACGGGAACATCTAAACTTTTCCGTCTGGGGAACATATAATAGGGATCTGAAGGAAAGCATGCTGAATAAGGCAGTTCAGACCATTCAGAATAAAACGATGCCGATGCCTGGTTATATCGTTTACCATAAAGAAGCCAATTTATCCGATGCAGAACGGGCCTTATTGGTTAAATATTTTGATGAAATACTTAAATCGGGATCGTATTGAATAATGTGAATTCGAATCAGGACTCGGATTAACAGACTGGTGAGGGAAGCGGGATGCCGAAGGTTTCTCTTGGCAAAAATACAATTACGAAATTGATAATCAGACGAAGCCGTTATCCGTTCTTTCAAAAAATCATTCTGTTTAAACCCCTGACTTGACAGTCTTATTTTTTTTAGTTAAATAAACAAGGAATACCATTGAGTACCTCTGGATTCACTTTGTTTTAAAGCCCGGAAGAGATGGCTTTTAACAGAATAGGGTAAAATACCATCAGAAGCATTATAATGAAATCAGGTAATGAACCGGAAGGAGAAAATGGGAAGTCGGAATTTTCTTTTATTAAGAACGAAATTGTTTGTGATCATATCGAAAAGAATGCTATTTAAAATCCTGACTGAATTGGTATTAATCTTATTTTAGTTAAGGAGGTGCCTGATTACAGGTTGAATACGGTTGGATTTTACATTAAATAAAAATCCCCGCAGGTTCTTCATCTGCGGGGATTGTAATATTTTAAGAGAATAATCAGATCTTCTTCAGGTATTCTTTAAAAAATGTTTTCTGAGAATCAAAAGCCAGATCATCCACTTGAAGAGTCTGTAAAGGAATCCAGACGGCTTCCGATATTTCGGAAAGCTCCAGGTTCACTTCAAATTTCTCCGGAACGTTATATTCATAAAAAAGATCGATGGTGTGGTAATCCATTTCTTTATACTGATACACGTTCGGAAGACTGGCGAGGTATTTTAAACCGGATAAATCAACCGCCAGCTGCAATTCTTCGAAAAGTTCCCTTTTACAGGCTTCCTCAGCGCTTTCCCCCGGATCTACAAAGCCCCCGGCAAGATCCAGCTTTCCCTTTTTCGGATCCCTGTTCCTCCGTGTCAGGTAAACTTCATCCTGATGCCGGATCACCACCGCTACCGCACCGGCCACATTGTTGTACAATGTGAAATTGCAGTCAGGACAGCTCCATTTTTTCTCTCCGTCCCATTTAAGGGATTCCTTACCGCAGTTCGGGCAGTATTTCAGTGTTTTCATTGCGTGATTTTAGCATTTCTCGGATGATACGTGAGGATTACATCACGAAGTTCTTCCGTTTTCAGATGGGTATACACCTGGGTCGTGGTAATGCTGGAATGGCCCAGCATCTCCTGGATAAAACGGAGGTCGGCCCCGTTCTGAAGCAGATGGGTAGCAAAAGAATGACGGAAGGTGTGCGGTGAAATTTTCTTGCTTACACCGGCCTTATCAGTCAGTTCCTTAATAATTAAAAATACGATGACCCTGGACATCGATGTTCCGCGGCTGTTCAGGAATAAGGTATCCTCATGCTTCCGGTTGACCTTGCTTTTGGAACGGATATCGTTGATGTAGCATTTGATCAGCTCTGCGGTATAATCGGCCAGGGGAACAAAACGTACTTTGTTTCCTTTTCCGACTACTTTGATATACTGTTCTTTAAAATTGATATTGGAAATCTTCAGGTCGATCAGTTCTGAAACGCGCAGCCCACAGCCGTACAGGACTTCGATGATGCACTGGTTTCTTTTACCGAGATCTGTACTGATTTCTATGGCGCCGATAATCTTATTGATATCGGTAAGGCTCAAGGTATCCGGAAGATAAAGACCTAGTTTAGGGCCTTCCAGCAGAGAGGCCGGATTATCTTCGCGGCATTCGTCCTCCAAAAGAAATTTGAAAAATGCTTTAATGGAAGAGATCCATCTTGCCTGCGATCTTTCGCTGAATTTCTGTTTGGAAAGGTTGAAGATGTATTCCTGCAGATTTTCATAGTCGATTGAATCCGGACCCATATTTTCCAGATCTCCTTCTGCATATTCTTTTAATTTTTTGATGTCCCTGATGTAGGCATCTAATGTGTTTTCTGAAAAGTTTCTTTCAAAACGTAGGAAGATTTCAAAATCCTTAATTTTTTCATCCCAAGTCATTGGTGTGTTATTTTTTTAGTTCATAATCCGAAATTTGTTCTATTTCAACTTGATGGTTTTTTAAAAATGATATTCCGTCTTCGTCCGAATACTCGTTGATGTAGACCAGCCGGGTAATTCCTGCCTGCAGGATCAGTTTGCTGCATTCTTTACACGGAGAAAGCGTTAAATACAGGGTAGCCCCTTTGGCAGACTGTGTGGAAGCGGCCAGTTTTAAAATGGCATTCGCTTCGGCGTGCAGCACATACCAGTGGGTATTGCCTTCGGGGTCCTCACAGCAGTTTTCAAATCCTGAGGGGGTACCATTATAACCATCTGAAATAATCATCCTATCTTTTACGATAAGAGCTCCTACCTGCTTTCGTTTACAGTAGGAAAGTTGTGCCCATTCCTGGGCCATTTTTAGATAAGCTTTATCAAACTTATTCATACAGCAGCATTGTTGGTTTTCGAAATAATTTGTATTAAGGGTAAAAATCAGAAGCCGGGTTTTCTTTTTTCAAGAAAGGCCGAGACTCCTTCTTTTTTATCGTCCGTTTCAAAAAGCTCTCCGAAATATCTGATTTCGGTTTCAAAGCCTTTATCCGTGTCCGAAAGGTTGATGGCATGAATTGCTTTTGAAATCGCCATGGGTGAATTGTTGGCAATGGTCTTGGCTAATTCTTTTGTCTTCGTTAATAATTCTTCAATAGGGTAGACCTCATTGACCAGGCCGGTTTCTTTCGCTTTTGCGGCGGGCACCATTTTGGCGGAGAAGATCATTTCGTTGGCAATACCTTTTCCGACAAGCTTCGGCAACCGCTGGGTTCCTCCGTAACCCGGGATGAGTCCCAGCGTCACTTCAGGAAGTCCGAGTTTCGCGTTTTCCGATGCATATCTGATGTGGCATGCCATGGCAAGCTCAAGACCACCGCCTAAGGCAAAACCGTTTACGGCTGCAATAACGGGCTTGGTCATCTTTTCGATTTTATTGAATAAAGAGTTTTGTCCGTTGCGGGCAAGTTCTTCTGCCTGATCCTGTCCGAAATCACTGAATTCTTTAATATCGGCACCGGCAACGAAAGATTTTTCGCCGCTTCCGGTAATGATAATAACCCTGCAGGTGGTATCGGAATTCAATTCGTCCAGGACTGAACTAAGTTCACTGATTGTTTTGGCATTCAGTGCATTCAAGCTTTCAGGTCTGTTTATTGTAATGATAGAAAGTCTATCCTCTTTTTGCAATAATATATTTTCGTAACTCATTTTCCACTAATAAAATATTATTCCGCGCAAATTATGAAATTTTTTACAAAAAAAAGGAAAAAGCATTGATCTTTTTTCCTTTTAACAAAAATTATATTTTAAACTCGTTATTTCGTATGGTTCATCATGTTGGCGTCAATAACAACACTGAGTTGGGATGCGACTTTCATGCCAAGCTCGATATTGGCTCTGAAGAAATGGCACAGCTGACGGTTGATGATTTCATCTTTTTTTGGCCCGTTAATCTGTTTCATACTGGCTACAATATTGTTTACAAGACTATGCCGCTCTTCGGGGCTCATGGCCTTTGAATAGAGTAATCCCGGCTGCGTATAATGGTCGTCGTCATTTTCATTTCGGTTATAGGCGGCTACATGGGCGCTGTCCAGTTCATATTCGTAGCTTTTATAAGCATAATCCGGTTTGATATCGTCGAAGCTGTTCGGATGGTAATTCGGTTTGTCCTGATACTGGCTGGAATCTGCCATAAAGCCGTCTCTCTGGTAATTGTTTACGGCAAAAGGGCAGCGGTTCACTTCCAGTTGATGGGCATTTACACCAACTCGGTAGCGGTGGGCATCCGGGTAGGAAAACAATCTGCTCTGAAGCATCTTGTCCGGTGAAAAGCTGATCCCGTTGATCAGGTGGCTCGGCGAAAAAACCGATTGTTCCACGTGCGCAAAGTAGTTCACAGGAATTTCGTTCAGCTCCATTTCTCCCACTTCGATCATCGGGAAATCATCATGGAACCATACTTTGGTAATATCGAAAGGATTCCACCGGAAATCACGGGCCTGCTCTTCCGTCATGACCTGGATATACATGGTCCATTTAGGAAAGTTGCCTTCTTCAATGGCATTGCAAAGGTCTTCCTGCGCAAAATCCGGATTTTCACCTGCCATTTTTACGGCTTCATCATTGGTAAAGTTTTTAATGCCCTGCTTCGTTACGAAATGGAATTTCACCCAGATCCTTTCATTTTTATCATTGATCATGGAATAGGTATGCGAGCCGAAGCCGTGCATGTGCCGGTAACCGTAGGGGGTTCCCCGGTCGGACATCAGGATCAGGACCTGGTGGAGCGATTCGGGGTTCAGGCTCCAGAAATCCCACATCATCGTGGCACTTTTCAGGTTGGTTTTCGGAACCCTTTTCTGGGTATGGATAAAGTCCGGAAATTTTTTGCCGTCCTTAATGAAAAATACCGGGGTATTGTTTCCTACAAGATCCCAGTTTCCGTCTTCCGTATAGAATTTAAGGGCAAAACCTCTCGGATCCCTTGCTGTATCTGCGCTTCCTTTTTCGCCGCCGACGGTAGAAAACCGGGCAAACATCCTGCATGAATTTCCTACTTTCGAAAATAATCCGGCTTTGGTATATCGGGTAATGTCGTGGGTAACCGTAAATGTTCCGTAAGCACCTGTTCCTTTGGCATGAACGATCCTTTCCGGAATTCTTTCCCGCACAAAATGGGCCAGGTTTTCCTGCAGGATAAAATCCTGCATCAGGACCGGACCTCTCGGGCCTACCGTCTGCGAATCCTGGTGTTCATAATAGGGTGAACCATTGCTTAAGGTTAATTTTTTAGAATCCATAATAGTTGCAATTTGTATAAAATATTTTCGGAGTGGTATTTGATGATGTAAAGGTAGTAATAATCAAAATTACTTGAATTTTTAATTGTCAATACCAAAAACATTTTATCTTTGTAATAGATAATATTAATCAGATGAACATTCAGCAACTGGAGTATCTTATCGCTGTGGATAAGTACAAGCATTTCGGGAAAGCAGCTCAGGCGTGCTTTATTACCCAGCCTACATTAAGTGCCATGATACAGAAATTCGAGGATGAACTGGATGTAAAGGTTTTTGACCGTACCACGCATCCGATCCGGACAACGGATGTGGGACTTCAGATTATCGATCAGGCCAAAGTGATTATAGAATCTGTCAATGAACTGAAGAATAAGGCCAATCTGCTGAACAATATCCTGGGAGGAACCATTAATATCGGAATTATCCCAACTGTGTCTTCATTCATTTTACCGACTGAGATTTTCAAGTTCCTGAAAGACAATCCGAAAATCCAGATGAACGTTAAGGAAATGACAACCGATAATATTATCAAATCCTTAAAAGCAGGGGAACTGGATGCCGGAATCATCTCGACGCCGTATGATGCGGCGGATGAATTTTATCAGGATTTCCTGTTCAACGAAGAACTGATGATCTACAGTTCCGAAACCGAAAACCATAAGAAAAATTCCTATGTAGTTCCGGAAGAGCTGAATGTGGAAAAAGTATGGCTTCTGGAAGAAGGAAACTGCCTGAGAAACCAGTTTGAAAACATCTGTCACCTGAAAGAAAATACCCTGAAACCCAAAAACCTCGATTTTCTGGCTTCCAATATTCAGACTCTGGTGCACATGGTAGATAAAGTAGGCGGAATCAGTATTTTGCCGGAGCTTGCCCTGAACCAGCTTTCCGAACAGCAGAAAGAAAACGTCTACCGTTTCAAGAAGCCTTTTCCGTACCGTGAAATCAGCATTATCTACTACAAGCCGACCTTCAAGCAGAAAATTATTGACGAATTATCACATTCGATCCGTACTTCTTTGGAAAAAAAGCTGAATTACCATAAAAGCCCGAAAGAATTCGTAAGTATAAAACCCCAATAGTTTTTTATCGGCAGCCGGTTGTTAAACCGCTAATTTCAAGAAAATTATAATTAACCGGCAAAAATTTTGAGTATTAGAAAATAGTACTTAAATTTGCCAACGTTTACGGACGAGGAAAAATTTGACCTGATTGCAACCTCTATAAAAAAATGCTAAAACAGTATTCTTTTTTAGGCCTTTCGACAATTATTCTTATTTTCCTCGTGAATTTTAATCTCAAACAAACAGAATAACATGTCTTATTTATTTACATCTGAATCCGTTTCAGAAGGACATCCGGACAAAATCGCCGATCAGATATCCGATGCACTAATCGATCACTTTTTAGCATACGATAAATCTTCAAAAGTAGCTTGTGAAACGCTTGTGACGACTGGACAGGTTGTACTGGCAGGGGAAGTGAAGTCCGGTGCTTATCTTGATGTACAGACGATTGCAAGAGAAGTGATCAACGGAATCGGATATACCAAAGGGGAATATATGTTCAACGGGGATTCCTGCGGAGTTATTTCCGCCATCCACGAGCAGTCTCCGGATATCAACCAGGGTGTGGACAGGGCTGTTTCTGATGAGTCTTTCGAAGCAAAAGCCAATGCTCAGGGAGCCGGTGACCAGGGAATGATGTTCGGGTATGCCACCAACGAAACGGCTAATTATATGCCTTTGGCGCTGGATCTGGCGCATACCATTCTTAAGGAGCTTTCTGCCATCAGAAGAGAAGATACGGAAATCAGATACCTTCGTCCCGATGCAAAAAGCCAGGTAACGATTGAATATTCCGATGATCATAAGCCTATCCGGATCGATTCTATCGTGGTTTCTACACAGCATGACGATTTCGGAGCAGAAGAAGAAATGCTGAATAAAATCAGAGAGGACATCAAAAATATCCTGATCCCAAGGGTAGTGGCTTTGCAGTCTGAGGAAATCAAAGCTTTATTCAACGATCAGATCAAATACCATATCAATCCTACAGGGAAATTCGTTATCGGAGGTCCTCACGGAGATACCGGTCTTACGGGAAGAAAAATCATCGTGGATACCTATGGTGGAAAAGGAGCGCACGGAGGCGGAGCTTTCTCAGGAAAAGACCCTTCAAAAGTAGACAGAAGTGCGGCTTACGCTACAAGGCACATTGCTAAAAACCTGGTAGCAGCAGGCGTTGCTGATGAAGTACTGGTGCAGGTTTCTTATGCGATCGGTGTAGCTGAACCTTGCGGATTGTACATCAATACCTACGGGACCGCGAAAGTGGATCTTAATGACGGTGAAATCGCGAAGAAAGTTTCTACTGTTTTCGATTTGAGACCTTATGCAATCGAGCAGAACCTGAAGCTGAGAAATCCGATCTATCAGGATACCGCTTCTTACGGACACATGGGAAGAGAAAGCTATGTGGCAACCAAGACTTTCAACAAAGGGCATAAAAACGAGCTGACCCTTGAAAACCTTGAGTTCTTTACCTGGGAAAAATTAGACAAAGTAGACGAAATTAAAGCCGCTTTCGGAATTTAATTTTTAAACCGATATAATAAATGACTGCTTTATCTTTACGGTAAGGCAGTTTTTTTTATTTTTACATACAATAATAAATTAAAGATGATGAACGCCAGATCCGCCATTGCGATCCTAACCGTATTTTTCCTGAGTACTTTCGCCAAAGCACAGGTTACCGTGCATAAAATGATCAGTTTGGGGTATACCTATCAGAACCAGAGTTTCGGGGAACTGGGCGGTAAACTGCTTTTCTTAAAAAATGATGATGTGATCTATCGCCTGGGCGCTTCGGCACTGATGGGGTCCGCTCATTCGGAATTTGCGATTATGCCCAAGTTGTCGGCAGATGTATTGCTGAATTTTGAAAAAAATGTCGATTTCTACCATTCGTATTATTTCCTGATCGGGGCTGAAGGAACCAATAAATATATTGCGCCGAAGATCGGGGTTACGCTTTTCGGGATCCTTGACCTGACCGGCGGGTATGCTTTTCCGGTAGGAAACAGTGGAATCAATGGTAAGGAACTGAGGGGTGTGAATGTTAATTTTACACTAAATATCCCCACTGTATTCATTCACGATATGTTTAAGTGATTTTTTTTAAATTTTTCTTGTAAAAAGTTAATAAATGGTTAACAGTTATTAAAAATTTATTATATTTACAACATAGAAAAATTGTATCCGCCTATTGATTATACTTTACTCTGAAGAATTGTTTTGTATTTACCGCTGAAGCCAGATGAAATATCTGGAAAAATTATCTTCGGCAAGTATATTTATTGAGAAGAAGTTATGAAATCAAAAACGGATAGTTTACTAATTTCCCTTTACCAGAAAGGAGACGAAGCGGCGCTGTCTACCCTTATTCACCGCCATCAGAGAGAACTGTTTACATTCATTTTTTACAAAATTAATGATGAAGATTTGGCAAACGATGTGTTTCAGGATACGTTCATGAAAATCATTGTGATGCTGAAAGAAGGACGCTATAACGAGGAAGGAAAATTTATTCTTTGGGCTAAAAGAATTGCCCATAACCTTATTATCGACCATTTCAGGGCAAAAGCCAAAAATATCAAGGTTTCCGAGACGACTTTCGAAACCGATGAGTATTCTATTTTTGACCTGCTGAAAGAACCTTCCGAAAATATTGAAGACCAGCTGGTGACCAACCAGATCCAGGAAGACCTTTTAAGGATGCTCCAGTTTCTGCCGCAGAACCAGCAGGAAGTGATCAAGCTAAGATTTTTTGACGGTCTGAGCTTCAAGGAAATCGCAGACCATACCGATATGAGCATCAATACCACATTGGGAAGGGTACGGTACGCTTTGATCAACCTGAGAAAAATCATGGATGAAAATCATATTGTCTTGACACGATAGATAATAATTTCGGAATATTCCCGTTTTAAGGAAAAACATTCGTTCGCCTATGAGAAAAAATGATTCCTTAAAAGTGAAAGCTTTGAAACCTAAGAAACAAACCATTGAGTTTTTGCTCAGCTTTTCAAAGAGTGTAGAGGTTGTGAAAACCCCGGGCAAGAATTATCCGATTTCCAAAAATTAAAATTAATTTTGTGCTGTATGAAAATTCAGCACATTTTTTTTGACCTCGACAATACGCTCTGGGACCACCGCCGGAATGCCTATCTTACCATCCAGGAACTTTTTAATAAAGAAGAGATCGGGTTGAAATACAATATTGCTTTTGATGAATTCCATTCAGTCTATCACGAAATCAATGAAAAGCTGTGGGAAGATATCCGCGACGGGATCATCGATAAGGAATATCTGAGAAAGCACCGTTTTTACGATACTTTCAGACGCTTTGAGGTGGATGATGAAACCCTTTCGGTGTATTTTGAGGAACATTTCCTGGATAAAATCCTTAACCATAACAAACTGGTAGAAGGAGCAGGGTATATCCTGGAATATCTTAAAGCAAAGCATTACACTTTACACATCATTTCCAACGGCTTTAAAGAAGTGACGGAACGGAAATGCATCCTCTCGGGAATCGACAAATATTTTAAAACCATTACCAGCGCCGATACGGTAGGCGTACGGAAGCCCAGGCCGGAAATTTTCGAATATTCCCTAAATCTTGCCGGAGCGGAAAAAGAAAACAGCATGCTCATCGGTGACGACTGGATCGCGGATGTCACCGGAGCCCAACGCTTCGGGATGGATGTCATCTTCTTTGATGTCCTGAATGAAAACAAAGAAGGGGAAGGACTGAAAGTGATTAAGCACCTTTTGCAGATTAAAGAATATTTATAGAATTAAAATTAATTAAAGACTTTCATGAAAACCAATATTGTATTCCTGTTTGTTGTTTTGTTCTCTTTATGCTCATGCATCTCTGATGAAGAAAGCGCAAGACAGGTAAATTCGGGATTTCAGGGCAATTGGTCCGGCACTTTCAGCGGAGACGCTAATGGTTCTATTGCATTTACAGTAAAAAAAGACGGCAATATGGACGGAGAAATTACTTTGCTTCCGGGCAATATGAAAGAACCAATTAGCGGCTATGTCAGTTTCAACGGAAAATTTGATATGAATACCAAAAGCAATTATAAATTTTCAGGTTACTTGAAGGATTCCGAAAGCAGCGGAATATGGACAAAGAACAATTTAACCGGTAATTTTAGTTTTCAAAAACAATAGAGAACTAGAAGATATTCTAACTTTTGACTATGTATTAAAATCAATTGGTATATTTAAAATTAACATGAATTCGACTGTATTGAAATTATATTCAGCTATTACTTAATTCAAAAATAAAATTTAAAATGATCCAGTCAGGATTTTAAATGGAATTCCTCCTGGCAGAACAAATAAGCAGTTACACATCTGACAGGATTTCATCCTATCCTGTAGTAAGCCATCCCTTCGGAACTTTAAAACAATATAAATCAGGCATTGAGAACTACCTAAGAACGCTCTTTGGTGGAATGAAAAATATTTGGTTTCAATATCAAAGCCTTTGATCCTATCCTGACAAGATCAACTTCCGGCATTCTGCTTTCTGTTTCCAGCCTGTTAATCCGGATTCTTCTTCGAATACGTTAAATTAACAACCCCTGAAAAGAAGCCGTTGTTTACGAAATCCTTCCAGGGGTTGTTATTAGCTTCAACCTGTGATTGAAGCGATATTACAATTAGGCTATTAAATTCCTAAACTTTCCCTTACTCTTTTCATCGTTTCCGTCGCGATCACTCTTGTTTTTGCCGCTCCTTCCTGAAGCCTGGCTTCGAGTTCATCCAGATTGTTCATGTAATACGAGAAAAGTTCCCTTTCTTTCTCAAACCGTACCAGAATCAGGTCCAGCAGTTCTTTTTTTGCATGGCCATACCCGAAGTTTCCGGCCAGATACTTTGCTCTTAATGCTTCGGTCTGCTCAGGCGTTGCCACCAGCTGATAGATTGCAAACACCTTATCGGTTTCAGGATCTTTAGGCTCTTCCAAAGATTTAGAGTCGGTTTCGATGCTCATCACCTGTTTTTTAAGCTCTTTTTCCGGCAGGAAGATGTTGATGATGTTTCCTCTGGATTTAGACATTTTATGGCCGTCTATTCCCGGAACATATTTGGTGTTTTCCTGAAGCTCGGATTGTGGCAGCACGAAAACTTCTCCCATCTGGTTGTTGAAACGTGAAGCCACGTCACGTGCAATTTCCAGGTGCTGAAGCTGGTCTTTTCCTACAGGAACGATTTCCGCGTCATACAGAAGAATATCGGCAGCCATCAGGATCGGGTAGGTGAACAACCCTGCGTTCACATCCTGGAGGCGGTCTGCTTTATCTTTAAAAGAATGTGCTAACGTCAGTCGCTGGTACGGAAAAAAACATGATAAATGCCAAGAAAGTTCACAGGTTTCAGGGATGTCGCTCTGTCTGTAAAAATAGGTTTTTTCGGTATCCAGCCCACAAGCAAGCCAAGCCGCAGCAATCTCATAGGTATTCTGTTTCAGTTCTTTCGCGTCTTTAATCTGGGTAAGCGAGTGAAGATTCGCGATAAATAAAAAGGATTCGTTTCCTTCCTGTTTGGAGAGTTCAATTGCAGGAATAATAGCACCCAGTAAATTCCCGAGGTGCGGGGTTCCGGTGGCTTGAATGCCGGTAAGAATTCTTGACATTGTTTAAAATTTATATTTAAAATTAATGAATTGCAAATTTAGTTAAAATTATTTTCGGATCGCGTTGTAGTATTGAATTTCGATCCTTTTAAACATGCCCGGAAGAATAACCTTATACTCTTTTTTCTTAAGGTTGGTAACAACAACTCCCGAAATGTAAATAAAATAGGTGTATTTGCCGTCGTTGACCATCGTAAAATAATCGTATCCGGCACCAAAGAAAATTAAATTTTCAGTGTTTTTAAGCTGTTTCTTAAATGCGCCGAAGGAATGGTCTTTCATGTAAGACAGGAGATACCTTATTTTCTCTGATGATTCCTTGTTGAAAATTTTCCGCAGCTTATTTCGGTGGGTATAGATTTTTTTTCCGTTTTTAAAAATCCGGTCTATAACAAAAGGTTTCCCGGCAGAGCCATCGTTACAGGCACGAAACAGGCCGATAGCATCCTGAAATGAAATAAAGTTGCAAAAGTAGGAGGATTCTTTAACGGCAATACCGAATTTCGATAGGAACAGGGCTTCATCCCGGCTTATTTCAAGTTCCTTCCCGGATACGAGCGGATAGGAATGCTCGAAGAGGTAATTACCGGGAATTTCAGTGCCGGGATTTCTGTAAAGAATGCTTCCTGTCCGGATTAGCCTTCTCAATCCGCTAAGCGAAACATCTTTCCGGTCATATTTTTTGTTTTTAAAAGAACTGTAATAATTAATGATTTTTCCTGTCCTGTTGTCCACGACAATGATTTTTTCTCTGAACCAATCGTCAAATGCCTTTCTATACTGAGGTTTGAGATTATAGGAAAGGGATTTGTTAAAGATTTTATTTCTTATGGAATCTGCATTGTTTTTGTACGAAGCAGAATCCAGGGCCGTATAAACTTCCAAATTCTTTTCTTCCGGATCTATTTTTAATTTTTCAAGCTCATCATCAATAAAACGGATGACAGTGCTGTCTTTGATCGGTTTTTTATCGGCGTAATAATAAATATTTTCCTTTTTACAGGAAATAAGAATTAACAGCAGAACGATCCCTAGAAATTTCATCAGGTTAAGGAATCTGAATTTTCTTTCCTCCATACTTTGGTTCAACACCCGTCATGAGATCCAGATAGGCTTTTGTTTTAGCCAGATATTCCCTTACGTTGGTTTTAAAGCCTGCATATTTGTTGACGTCAGGCGCATTATAGCCGTAAGCTTCCATTCCATGCTCACGGGCAAGGAACACCGCCCGTTCGTTATGGAACTTCTGGGAGATAATGATCAGCTTTTCCTGTCCGAAAATTTCCTTTGCCCTTACCACGGAATCCAAGGTCCTGAATCCGGCAAAGTCGAGGAATATTCTGTTTTCGGGAACACCGTATCCGATCAGTGCCTGCTGCATATCTTCCGGCTCGTTGTAATCTTTCCGGCTGTTGTCTCCGCTCACAATGAGATATTGGATTTTTCCGCTTTTAAACAGATCGGCAGCAGCTCGGATCCTGTATAGAAAATAGGCATTGGGCTGGCCGTTGTCCAGATTTTTGCTTGTTCCCAGGAGCAGGCCTGTTTTCGTATCGGGAAGATCAGTCATCAGGTAGGAAATATAAGCTTCCGTATTTCTTTTCATGCTGTAGTTGGCCCAGGCAATAAAAATAATTCCTGCTACAAATAGGAGCAGGAAAATTTTAAGTATGTTCTTAATTAATTTCTTCATCGTGGATAATGCTTAGAATTCCAGTCCGTTCGGAAAGGCTCTTTTTCTGAAAATCAGGAGAAGGGCTGCCCCTACGGTAATGGCAGAATCGGCAACATTGAAAATATATTTAAAGAATTCAATATGCTTTCCGCCGATCAGCGGCCAGCTTTCAGGAACGTTCCAGTCGACGATCGGGAAGTGGAGCATATCTACCACACAGCCTTTCATGAACGTAGAATAGCCGTGCCCGAAAGGGACGAAGTGTGAAATGCCGCCATATCCGATCCAACGGCCGGTACTTTCGTCGAAAATGGTTCCGCTGTCGAAAATCATTCCGTAGAACATCCCGTCAATTAAATTTCCGATAGCTCCTGCAAAAATCATGGCCATAGGAATCAGCAGGTAATTCGATTCGCCTTTCTGAAGCCATTTTTTAAACAAATACACCATTCCTCCGATCAGGCAAATCCTTACAATCACGAGAAAGTATTTACCGATAATCCCTCCGAAATGGAAGCCATAAGCCATTCCCGGGTTTTCTACAAAGGTTTTATTAAAAAATCCCTGAATAACGGGAATGCTTTCATTCAGCTCAAAATGCGTTTTTACATACATCTTGGAAGCCTGGTCGATCAGTAAAATAAGAAAGGTGACAAGTGCGATCTTCTTCATTACAGGCCTTTTGGTTTAGAAGGTTTTCCTATTTTCTCATTTTTACGGTCAACGATTTTTTTAATCGTCTTCTCATTGTGGTGCGTGTTTTTGGTATGGAATTTCTCGAATTTAATGTTCATTTCCTTTAAAACGCTTTTCAGGGCGTTCAGTTCCATAGCATTCTTGGTGTGCACAATTATGGATTCCATTGTCTTGATATAAGTTTTTCTATTTTCTGGAAAGTTCGTCGAGCCTTTTCCGGTCTTTTTCAGAAAGGTCTTTTACTCCGTTTTTGCCTATCTTGCCCAGCAGGCGGTCTATTTCTTTTTCCCGGTCGCGTCTTTCGGAATTGAACTGGTCATCGATCGTGTAATTTCGCTTTTCATCCGGAAAGAACCTGTTTCTGATCCGTTCCCAATTGAAGAACGCCAGTACGGCAACAACAATAATTCCTACAATAAGTATTTCGCTCATGGGCCTATATTAAAAAATCAGGTTTATAAAGTATTCCGTGAAATACGATATAAACCCAATGTATTGTAGATAACCGGATGGTTATTTCTGCATATTTTTCGCTTCGATGCTTAAAGTTGCATGAGGAACGGCGAATAACCTTTCTTTAGGAATAAGTTTGCCGGTAACCCTGCAGATCCCGTAGGTCTTGTTTTCAATTCTGATCAGAGCGTTTTTCAGATCGCGTAAGAATTTTTCCTGTCTGCCTGCCAAAATAGAATTCTGCTCCTTGCTCAGCGTTTCAGCACCTTCTTCAAATGCTTTGAAGGTAGGGGAAGTATCATCGGTACCGTTATTCTGGTCGTTGATGAAACTCTCTCTGATCAGCTGCAAATCTTTTTCCGCTTTCTCTATTTTCTCCCGGATTACTGCTTTAAACTCCTGTAAATCAGCATCACTGTATCTTACTCTTTCGTCTGACATAATCATTTTTCTCTTTTTTAATAAAATTATGAAATCAAAATTGAAAAACAATAACTATATGTTAAATTTTTTCAACATTTATCTTAAAATTAACCTCATCGATCTCGATTTCGTTAAAATTTGAAAGTGAAGATACAATTTCTATTTTATTTGACAAGACTTCTGAAGAAATATATTCCTCATTCTTCTTAATATCTTCAAGGAATGGTGAGTTTTCTTCCAGGAAGATGGTAATTTTGTCCGTTAAATCGAAATCTTTCTCTTTTCTCAGGTTCTGGATTCTGTTGATGAATTCCCTGGCGATCCCTTCAGATTTTAATTCTTCTGTCAACGTCAAATCTAATGCCACAGTTGTTTTCCCGTCGGAAGTTACCGTCCATCCCGGGATGTCTTTGGTGGAAATTTCCACATCGTCAAGCGTAATTTCATACCCCTGAACTTCAAGTTTCCGTTCTTTTTCAAGCTTTGAGATCTGTTCCGGTTCAAGACCGGCAATCGCTCCGCCTACTGTCTTCATATCTTTCCCTAATTTCGGACCTAAGGCCTTGAAATTCGGCTTGATCTGTTTTACAATAAGATGCGACGCTTCTTCAGCATTAATCAGCTGGAGTTCTTTCACGTTAACTTCCTGCTTGATCAGTTCTGCAACTGCCAGAATCTGCTCTTCCGTTTTTTTATCTAAAACCGGAATCAGTACTTTCTGCAGCGGCTGACGTACTTTTACGGTTTCCTTTTTCCTTAAAGAGAACACCATGCTGGTGATGTTCTGTGCCAGATGGGTCTTTTCCACCAGGTCCTGATCGATCAGGCTTTCATCGGCTACCGGGAAATCCGTCAGGTGGACGGATTCCGCCGTGTCTTTTCCGGTTACTTTATTCAGATCCTGGTAAAGCTGATCCATAAAGAACGGGGCAATCGGTGCGGATAATTTGGCTACCGTTTCCAGGCAGGTATATAAGGTCTGGTAAGCGGAGATTTTATCTTCCGAATAATCGCCTTTCCAGAAACGTCTTCTGCACAACCTTACGTACCAGTTGCTCAGGTTGTCGTTCACAAAATTACTGATCGCTCTGGCGACTCTCGTCGGTTCGTAATCTTCATAGAAAGCTTTAACTTCTTTAATCAGTAAGTTAAGTTCCGATAAAATCCACCGGTCGATTTCCGGACGGTTTTCTACTTCTTTTTCGGAATAGCTGAATCCGTCTACATTCGCGTATAAAGCGAAGAAAGAATAGGTGTTGTATAAGGTTCCGAAGAATTTCCTTCTTACTTCGTCAATTCCTTCGATATCGAATTTCAGGTTTTCCCACGGATTCGCATTGGAGATCATGTACCAACGCGTAGCATCCGGTCCATATACCGAAAGGGTTTCAAACGGATCTACGGCATTTCCTTTGGATTTAGACATTTTCAGTCCGTTCTTATCCAGAACAAGCCCGTTGCTCATTACATTTTTATACGCTACCGAATCGAATACCGCGGTTCCGATCGCATGAAGCGTGTAGAACCATCCGCGGGTCTGATCAACCCCTTCTGCGATAAAATCGGCAGGGAAGGCTTTGTTGTTGTCGATCAGCTCTTTATTCTCAAAAGGGTAGTGCAGCTGGGCATACGGCATCGAACCCGAGTCGAACCAGACGTCGATCAGATCGCTTTCACGCTTCATCGGCTCTCCCGAATCCGAAACCAGAATGATCTTGTCCACTACATTCTTATGCAGATCAACAAGCTCATAATTGGATTCAGCCATATTGCCGATCACAAAACCTTTAAACGGATTTTCTTTCATGAACCCTGCCGAAACGGATTTTTCAATCTCGTTGTACAGTTCTTCCACGGAACCGATGATTTTTTCTTCCTGTGCGGAGCCTGTCGAAGAATCCGTACGCCAGATCGGTAACGGGATTCCCCAGTATCTTGAACGGGAAAGATTCCAGTCATTCACGTTTTCCAGCCAGTTGCCGAAACGCCCTTCTCCCGTTGATTTCGGTTTCCAGTTGATTTCTTTGTTTAAATCCACGAGCCTTTCTTTTACGGCCGTCATTTTCACAAACCATGAATCCAGCGGGTAATACAATACCGGCTTGTCCGTTCTCCAGCAGTGCGGATAGCTGTGGACATATTTTTCTACTTTGAAGGCTTTGTTTTCCGTCTTCAGTAAAATCGCCAGCTCTACATCCCAGGATTTCTCCGGAGCAGTTCCTTCATCGTAATATTCGTTCTTGATGTATTTCCCGGAGAACAATTCAGGAACGTTTTCCCCTTTGATGAATCTTCCCTGAAGGTCTACCAACGGAACCAGGTTGTCGTTTTCATCTTTTACCAGCATCGGCGGAACTTCAGGTTTTGCCATTTTGGCAACCCGTGCATCATCCGCACCGAAAGTCGGCGCCGTATGAACGATTCCCGTACCGTCTTCCGTGGTTACGAAATCCCCTGAAATTACCCTGAAGGCATTTTCAGGATGGTCATTCGGGGTAAACCATGGAACCAGTTGTTCGTACCGGGTTTCCACCAGTTTTTCTCCGGTGAATTCTTTTAGAATTTTAAACGGAATTGTTTTGTTTTCTGCAGAATAATTCTCAAAATCTTCATCCGTTCCTTCAGTATATTTTTTCCCGAAAACTTTAGACAGCAGCACTCTTGACAGAACAACATTTACCGGCTCGAAAGTGTATTGGTTGAAAGTTTTTACCAGGACATATTCAATATCTCTTCCTACAGTAAGAGCCGTGTTGGAAGGAAGCGTCCATGGGGTTGTCGTCCATGCCAGGATGTGCACGTCTCCGTCCACATCGCTAAACAGTTCGGAAGATTCTTTCTTTACCTTGAACTGGGCCACCACCGTGGTGTCCGAAACGTCGTGGTAGGTTCCCGGCATATTTAATTCTGCCGAAGAAAGTCCGGTTCCGGCTTTCGGAGAGTACGGCTGGATCGTATACCCTTTGTACAGTAATTCTTTATCGTACAGTTGTTTCAGCAGCCACCAGACGGTTTCCATGTATTTGGATTTGTACGTGATGTACGGATCATTAAGGTCTACCCAGTACCCGATTTTTTCGGTAAGGTTATTCCATACGTCCGTATAGCGCATCACCGCTTCACGACAGGCTTTGTTGTAATCTTCGATTGAAATTTTTTTGCCAATATCTTCTTTGGTGATTCCTAATTCTTTTTCCACACCAAGCTCTACCGGAAGTCCGTGGGTATCCCAACCCGCTTTACGGAAAACCTGCTTTCCGTTCTGGGTCTGGTAACGACAGAAAATATCCTTTAGTGCCCTGGCCATTACGTGGTGAATTCCGGGCATACCGTTTGCCGAAGGCGGACCTTCATAAAAAACAAACTCAGGCTGCCCCTCACGGATCTCAACACTTTTACTGAAGGTTTTATTCTGCTTCCAGAATTCCGAGATGTTCTCGGCGACGTCAATAAGGTTGAGGTTTTTGTATTCTTTAAACTGGCTCATTGTATCAGATCAATATCGTTGATTAATTAAGTTGGCAAATTTACTAAAATTTACCGGTTTATAATATATGTTTTATTTTGATCGTTCCCATGAAAATGTTCTGTTTCAGAAAAATAAAGTGAAAGGTGAATGGTCAATGTGGAATAGTGGACGGGTGAATTTTATGGAAATTAAATTTATTCAGAGGCTTAATAGGTATTAAAGCTTACCTCTTTTAAGAATGACACCTGTCAAAAGAAGGCTTTTTTGTTATTGGAAATCGCTGAGTCTTGACATATCCGGCCATCTGCCTGCTTCGTATTCCTTAATATAATAGTCTAAGTCTTGTGAAGAACCGAATATTATAATTTTACCAGTTTTATTTTCAACCAGGAATGGAGTGTTTCCAATTAATGTTTTATCATTGTAATCTCTTGTCTGATTGAATTTTTTTGTATTGTATCTGAATATTATTCCGTATGGTTTCTTAATTTCGGCATTATCCAAGATGACAAGATCATATCCACTTTTTTCACTCTGGTTTTTCACATGATTTTTCGCAATTTCTATTACTTCTTGTTCTTTTAACATCATGATTTTTAATTTAATATAAGAGTAAATCTATTAATTTTAATTAGGATCCCAAATACCATATGATGCGGGCTTCCAGGTACCATCCTCATATCCTCTAATATAGTAATCAACATCCATAGCGGTACCAAATGGAATAACAATACCGGTGTCATTTTTCACCAGAAAAGGTCCATTTCCTGCCAATCGATGTTTCTTGTAATCTTTAGCTCCATAAAAATAAATTCTTCCATAAGGTTTATCAATTATAATATCTTTAGGAATAATTAATTCTACATTTATATTTTCAGATATCATTTTTACATATCTTTCCGCGATTTTATCTATTTTTTCATTGCTTAGCATCATCTTATTTTACTTTAATATATTCAAAATATTTATAGTCTCTTGTTCTGGCTAATATTCCAAACTGTCCATCGGGCAGAATCAGCCTGTTATTCTTTTTAACAATATTAAAAACATGACCTTTAATAGTTGTGGAAATATTTTTGTAGGCAAAAATAATCCCAATTTCTCCTTCTTTCATTCCTTTCTCTGCCTTAAGATCTTCCAAAGTTGTTGGTTTAAATTTATCATTATAAATTTGTTCTAATAAATCAACTTCTTGTCCTTCAGAAGGTAGTGCAGTCTTTAATTCACCTGTCGTTAGATATTCTATTAAATTTTTAACAACGTTTACACAGTTGGTATTAGAAATCATAACGACTTCTCCATTTACTACATGATGATTAAAATATGGTAGTACTTCATAGATATAATCCAGTGCATTTTCACTAGAAATTTTATTTTCAACTATAGCTTCTTGAAGAGCTTTCCATCCTGCTTCAAACTCTTCAGCTTTCATACTGAAGTTAGGAGGAAGATTTTCCGCCATTCCTGCAAGACGGCTCATCTCTTGATCAAGCTTTGTAATATTACCGCCAGCCTTCCTGTAAAGATAATCTAGGAATTTCCCCGTTCTTCCGGCGGAATCTGCTTGAAAGAACTTTTTCCCTTTATAAAGTACTGCTACCTCTTTCTTTGCATTTTCTATAAAAAGCACTTTCAGCTTCTCAAAATCAGTAGCGTGCGTGGTAAAGCTTTTTATACCATCCTTTGAAAGAACCCTTAATCCGTTTTTAGAATAATTCCTTAACGGAAACGAATATAATGCATTTTTAATTAATTTTTGTAAACTTTCCTGTTGACGCGGATACCTGGATGTATACAGGACTTCTACCGTGACGTCCAAGGCTTTTTCTGCCTTTGGTAACATGCTTGCCATGGCACCTGCTGTGCCCTGGACCATATAAATGTCATCCCATAATTCCAGAAGTTTTTTCCCTTTAGTGGTGAATTTAAGCTCATCTCTGAGCCGGGTCTCTATATAAAAGTCTGAAAGGGTCATTCCGATATCTGCATAAGCCGCATATAAAGGCAATCCCGAAACTCCGGATTCAATGGTTGCAAGGCTGGCGGAGATCACCATGAGATCCGCGGCGACGCGAAGACATCTTAATGCATCTTCAGCAGCTTTTGTCTGAGCGATATGATAAAGAAACAAAGCCGGAACCTCAGTGTCGGTTTCATGAGTCTGAACCTTACCTGTCCGAAGTTTTTCCTGTTCATACACTTTGAGGTGCAGCATATCCAGTGGCCTGAATTCTCCGTTTTCAATTTCGTTTTCAGCTTCAATTTTCTCTGTTTTCAGATTAAACACTTTTACCGTATTGATCAGGGTTACGATATTGTCAGGATCTCCTTCCATAAAATATCCTGTAAGATCACAATGTCTTTCTATCGTATCAGAATCCCTGCTGACGCCCAGTGCGAAAAGAGAACCTCTTTGTAAAGGTTGGTGGGCATCATCCGTTGCATGCTGAGCCTGCATGAAAGCGGTTACATAGATGACAAAAAGTTCCCTGTTTTCAAACAACTGACCATGGGCAGCCTGATTCGTATCTGAAATAATGCCTTTTCCCATGTATACGCTTTCTCCATCCAGAGAATGATAAATATGCAGAATGAGCTTAGGGTCGTTTTTAATCTTTCGGTAAACAAATTCTCCGGATATTGCCGTAAGGATACGGATCGCATAACGGCTCTTGTCTCTGAACGGCTCTGCTGCCAGAGCAGCAGCTTTCCCTATTGAATCTACATCGCGGATTAGCTGGGAATCAAAATTCAAAAACTGTAAAAAATGATCCCATAACAGCTCGTCTGAAAGCTTCTTTGCTTTTCCTTTATAATCCACCCCGGTCAGGGCAAAATTTGGAAGCTGATTATAGAAGAACATCAGGTCATCAATAGAAGTAAGACCGTTTCCTGCCTCTTCAAAATGAGTTATAAGCGCAACCTGCGCCTCCTGTCGATGGTACGGAAAAAGGTAAGTAATAGCAGCCATGTAGTCTTCGGCATCACTCAGCCTGATCTGTATGGCATCAGGAGATTCTGAAGAATAATGGGCAGTGGCTTCCGTCTCATTTATTACGGTTTTTGTGGCTTCCCGGTGGTAATTACGATAAGGGATATTGATCGTACATTCTATTTTTCGCTCCCGGATTCCAATCGCCGTATGATGGGTATATTTTCGGGGGTCAATATATCCCGGGCTTATATTCACCCAGACCTTTTTATCAAGGCGTTCCAGAAATGAGTTTTGAAATTGTTTTTCATCCAATTCAGGCTCTTGGATCATTAATTTCTCAATCATTTTAGCCTTTACTCTTACATTATCGATCTTTGCCGGAGGTATGTCTTTCAGATTTACTTTTTCTACTTCCTGAGAATAATTGATAAAGTTTTTCTCTGCATCAAACAGGTAGGTATTAAAATCGGTTGACGAAGCAAGTAATGAGAAAATCTTCCTTTCATCCACCCAAAGGTTGGTAAAAAAGGGTTCTATGGAATTGGTGGCAACTTTTTCTCCTCTCATATCGGCCCATATCTCCCGGGCGATCTTATCAAAATCGTCCATTCCTTTTAAAGTGTTTTTAAAATTCATATTCAGGTTTTTTCATGATTAATATTGTATTTTGGTTTATACTATGTTTTAGATAAATAGAGATTGATCTTATGGCATCATCTCAACCTCTCTGATGCAAAGATCAATGCCGGTAGCGACAAAACTTGACGTCTAAAAAATAATTTTTGAAATTTTTAAAAAAACATTTTCTGCAAGCTGCCGGGCTTTATTTTTAGGGTTCATTGCTCGATAGTCTTTTAATTTTAAATAAATTTGTCCTCTAAAAAATAAGAAGCCTTGGAATTTCATCCATCCATCGAAAAAGCATCCGTCCAGGAGATACAAAAAGTGCAGGAGCAGAAACTTCAGGAACTGCTGGCGTATCTTGACATGCATTCGCCTTTTTATCAAAGGGTATTCAGGGAAAACAATATTCAGGTTGCCGATATCCGTACGCTGGAAGATCTGCAGAAAATCCCCACGACAACGAAAAACGATATCCAGCAGAACAATGACGACTTTTTCTGCATCACCCCGGATAAGATTGTGGACTACAGCACCACTTCCGGGACTTTGGGCGATCCGGTAACGTTCGGTTTGTCCGATAATGACCTGGAACGGCTGGCATACAATGAAGCAATTTCCTTCGCCTGTGCGGGAATCCAAAGAGGCGATGTGGTGCAGATGATTACGACCATCGACAAACGCTTCATGGCCGGGCTGGCTTATTTTTTAGGACTACGGAAAATGGGAGCCAGCGTTATCCGTATGGGGCCGGGGATTCCGGAACTGCAGTGGGATTCTATCTTCCGGTACAAACCAAAATATCTGATTACCGTTCCTTCTTTCCTGCTGAAAATGATCGATTATGCCGAAAAGCACGGAATCGATTATCAGAATTCCAGCGTGTATGGAGCGGTTTGTATAGGAGAGAGCATCAAAAATCAGGATTTTACGGATAATATTTTATCGAAGAAGATTAAAGAGAAATGGAATATCAGGCTTTTCTCTACCTATGCTTCCACCGAAATGAGTACCGCTTTTACGGAGTGTGATCAGCAGATCGGCGGACATCATCACCCGGAATTGATTATTACCGAAATCCTGAATGATGATGGAAACCCGGTAAAAGAAGGAGAGAGCGGAGAGCTGACCATTACTACTTTAGGAGTTGAAGCCCTGCCTCTATTACGGTTTAAGACCGGCGATATCGTAAAGGCACATTACGAGCCGTGCCCATGCGGAAGAAATACGATGCGGCTGGGACCGGTGCTCGGAAGGAAACAGCAGATGATCAAATACAAAGGAACCACGCTCTATCCGCCGGCAATGAATGATATCCTGAATGATTTCAGCAATATCCTGTGTTACCAGATCGTGATCCAGTCGAATGAAATAGGGTTGGATGAAATCATCATCAGGATCAGTACCGACAGCGATTCCGAAACGTTTGTGAATGAAGTGCGGGACCATTTCAGGGCCAAATTACGGGTAAGCCCGAAAATTGAAATCCTGGATTTCGAAGTATTGTCCAAAACCGTGTTCCATCCGAATAGCAGGAAGCCGATTACCTTTACCGATCTAAGAAACTAAAAACAATACATCAATTAATAACTCATGAAAAAATTAGCATTCGCCTTTTTTGTTTTCTTAATGGGCATGGTCTGTGCGCAAAAGATGAAAGTAACTTCCGGGAATTTCGATTTCTTAAAAGGACAGACCGAGCTGAACCTCCAGATGGATTACAGCCACATGACCTTTTATAAAGAAAATATGGATGAAACGGCCTATCTTGCCAAACAGGAAAATGATATCCGGAAAGCCGGAAAAAGCCCGGATGAATTCGAAAAGTGGAAAAAAGACTGGGAATATTCCAAGACCACTCAGTTTGTCGATAAATTTCTGGCATCGATGAATAAAAACACGGATATTAAAACATCAGTAAACAATTAATCAGCAAAGTATACCCTGATCGTGGAAACGGTATGGATTTATCCGGGTTGGTTCGCAGTCGTCATGAACCAGCCGTCGAAGCTGAGTACGCTTCTGAAATTTGTTGAAACCGCAGACCCTTCCCATGTCTTACTGGAAATTGACAGCAAAAATGCGCCCGGCGATAATTTTGTAGGATTGCCGAATAACAACGACCGGATTTCGGAAGGATATGCCAAAACAGCAAAGACATTGGCCCATATGATCGAAAAGAAGATCAGGTAGAAAAATCAGATAAAAAAATACGCTTCCGGTGATGGAAGCGTATTTTTTATGCCTGTTGCTTTTCCGTTTTTATAAACTCGGCCAAATTTTTTATCGCCGTATTATGTATTCTTACGAAAGTATTCTTTTTGTTCCAGACGTAGCCGGCCAGCACGGCGCAGATTTTCCTCTTCACATCCGGGTTTTCCGGCTGGTGGAAAAACAGCTCCTGGAGATTTCCGGTATACCACTCCTTTACATAAGTCGTGAAAACATTTACACCGTACAAAATATAATCCGAATATTCTTTCTGCCAGTCGATGGTTTCACCGTTCAGCTGGCGTAAGGCTAATTTGGCGGCCAGCATCCCGGATTCCGTGGCAAAAGCCATCCCCGAAGAGAAAACGGGATCCAGAAATTCGGAAGCATTACCTGTCAGGGCAAACCCGTCGCCGAATAATGTTTTTACCGAGCAGGAATAATCTTTCAGATGCTTCGGCTCAAAAAGGAATTCCACATCCCCAAAGCGCTTTACGTAATAATCCGACAAAGAAATGGCTTTTCTTAAAGCTTCCGCCGCATCGCCGTTTTCGGATAATCTGTCGATATATTCGGTAGGTCCGACAATGCCGACACTGGTATTTCCGTTGGAGAAAGGGATTACCCAAAGCCACACTTCGGTTTCGATGATATCAAATGAAATCAGGGTTCCTTCAGTGCCCTCTTCCCGGTTGATATCCTTTACATGAGAGAAGATCGCAGAGTGGGGCGATAGCTTCGACGGCTTTTCAAGATCCAGCAGCCTGGGCAGTACCCTTCCGTAGCCGCTGGAATCAATAACGAATTTAGCATGAATTTCTTTTGTTTCGCCGTCTTTCGTTTTTACAGTCGTTACAGAATCTGTTCCGTTGAATTCAATACCGGTGACTTCGGTTTCAAATTCCAGGTCAACGCCCTTGTTGATCACTTCCTGAGCCAGAACATTATCAAAATCCGCTCTCGGAACCTGCCAGGTCCAGTCCCAGCCTTCCCCGAATTTATTGCTGAAATCAAAAATGCACACTTCGTTGCCTCTTAAAAAACGGGCGCCCAGTTTTTTCTCGAAGCCCATTTTATCCAGGGCCGGGAACAGGCCGGCTTCATCAAAATGGTCCATTACCCGCGGAATAAGGCTTTCCCCGACCACCAGTCTGGGAAACTTCGTTTTTTCAACAACTTTTACGCTGACGTTGTTCTTCTTTAAGTATGAAGAAGATACGCACCCGGAAGGCCCGGCGCCGATTACAAGAACGTCAACAAATTCTTTGCTCATCTTGATTTTTTATTTTAATAATAACTTCTATCTTTGCCGCAAAATTAATGACAATTAATTAATAATTACAAAATTATCTTCTTATTACTTTTTAATTAATGAAAATAAATAACTTTTTAACACTGAGCGACTTTAAAAAAGTCATCATGGAGAATGAAAAAATAGAACTGGATGAAACGCTTCTTTCCAGAGTGGATGAAAGTTTCCTGTTTCTGAAAGAATTTTCAAAAAATAAAGTAATATACGGAGTGAATACGGGCTTCGGACCGATGGCCCAGTTCAAAATAAGCGACGAAGATACGCATCAGCTTCAGTACAACCTGATCCGGAGCCATTCTTCCGGAATGGGAAACCCGCTTCCTGCCGATGAAGCAAAGGCCTGTATGCTGGCGAGGCTGAATACGCTGTCTCTCGGAAAGTCCGGTGTCCATCAGTCGGTAGTTAATCTTCTTAAAGAATTAATAAACAAGGATATTACACCGTTGATCTTTGAACACGGCGGAGTAGGCGCAAGCGGTGATTTGGTGCAGCTGGCCCACCTGGCTCTGGTACTGATCGGAGAAGGGGAAGTCTTTTACAAGGGAGAAAGAAAACCGACGAAAGAAATATTTGAAGCGGAAGGACTGGAGCCGATCCGGGTGGAAATCCGTGAAGGGCTGGCCCTGATGAACGGAACTTCCGTGATGTCCGGGATTGGTGTGGTGAATGCACATAAAGCGAATCAGTTAACTGATATTTCTTTAAAATTATCCTGTGCGATTAATGAGATTGTCCAGGCTTACGACGACCATTTATCGGAAGTGCTGAACGGAACCAAGCTTCATGCCGGCCAGCAGAAAGTGGCTGCGAAAATGCGGACCCATCTGTCCGACAGCAAGCTGATCCGGAAAAGAGCCGACCATTTATATACGCATTTTGAAGAACAGGAAAAAGTCTTTAAAGAAAAGGTTCAGGAATATTACTCTTTGCGGTGTGTGCCTCAGATTCTGGGTCCTGTGCTTGATACGCTGGAATATACCGAAGCCGTACTGGAAAACGAGATCAATTCTGCCAATGATAATCCGATCATCAATGTGGAGGACCAGCACGTTTACCACGGCGGAAATTTCCATGGCGATTATATTTCACTGGAAATGGACAAGCTGAAAATCGTAGTTACAAAACTGACGATGCTCGCAGAAAGACAGCTGAATTATCTTTTAAACTCTAAAATCAACGAGATTCTGCCTCCGTTTGTGAATCTCGGAAAATTAGGCTTCAATTTCGGAATGCAGGGCGTGCAGTTTACGGCTACTTCCACTACGGCGGAAAGCCAGATGCTCTCCAACCCGATGTATGTTCACAGTATCCCGAATAACAATGACAATCAGGATATCGTAAGCATGGGAACCAATGCGGCGGTCATCTGCCGGAAAGTGATCGAAAATGCTTTTGAAGTATTGACGATTGAAGCCATCACCATCGTTCAGGCAATCGAATATCTTGGCTTTCAGGATCAAATCTCATCGGCTACAAAAGAACTGTATGACAAAATAAGAAAGATTATTCCCGCGTTTTCAAAGGATATGGTGATGTATCCGTACCAGGAAGAGGTGAAAAATTATCTGAAGGGCTTGTAACTTCCGGCTTAAAGAAGTGGTCATAAAAATAGATACAAAAACTAAAACTTACATACGCAACACATGAAATGTGCAATCATCACAGGCGGCTCCAGGGGAATCGGAAGAGCAATCTGTATCAAACTGGCAGAAGAGAAAAATTACCACCTGCTGATCAATTATACCTCCAACGAAGCGGCGGCAAAAGAAACGCTGGCTAAAGTTGAAGAACTGGGTGCTACAGGAGAGATCCTGAAATTCGATGTCGGCAATGCCGGAGAAACACAAAGTATTTTAACCCAATGGCAGGAAAACAATCCGGAAGCACTCGTTGAGGTGATTGTAAACAATGCCGGAATTACCCGGGACGGACTTTTCATGTGGATGCCGAGCGAGGACTGGAATGCCGTAATCAACACCAGCCTGAACGGGTTTTTTAATGTAACCAACTTCTTTATCCAGAAGCTGCTGCGCAACAAATACGGAAGGATCATCAATATGGTTTCTGTTTCCGGCGTAAAAGGGACGGCCGGGCAGACGAATTATTCTGCGGCCAAAGGGGCCCTGGTAGGGGCCACAAAAGCCTTAGCGCAGGAAGTGGCAAAAAGAAATATTACCGTCAATGCGGTAGCCCCCGGGTTCATCAAAACGGATATGACGCAGGAATTCAATGAAGATGAACTGAAAGCCATGATCCCGGCCAACCGGTTCGGTGAAGCGGAAGAGGTAGCGGATCTGGTGGCCTTTTTAGCCTCGAAAAAATCATCGTACATCACCGGCGAAGTCATTAATATTAACGGAGGAATCTACTCATAAAATAATATACCAATGTACCAATGTGACAATATACCCATATATCGGTTTGCCAATAGAAGCAGATCGGTCAAAAATTGTTACACGGTTACACCGATAAATTGTTACATTTAATAAATGGAAAACAGGGTTGTCATTACCGGAATGGGAATTTATTCCTGTATCGGAACTTCTTTGGAAGAGGTGAAGGAATCTCTATATCAGGGAAAATCCGGTATCTTTTTAGTAGACGAAAGAAAGGAGTTCGGCTTCAGGTCGGGGCTTACGGGCGTTGTTCCCAAGCCGGATCTGAAGAATCTCCTGAACCGCAGGCAACGGGTGAGCATGGGCGAAGAAAGCGAGTATGCCTATATTGCCACTTTAGATGCCCTGAAGCAGGCAGGGATAGATCAGAACTTTTTAGATCATAACGAGGTAGGAATTTTATATGGAAACGACAGTGTCTCCAAGGCTGTTGTAGAATCGATAGACATTGCCAGAGAGAAAAAAGATACGACCCTGATGGGTTCGGGAGCGATTTTCAAATCGATGAACTCTACAGTGACGATGAATCTTTCAACGATTTTTAAATTAAGGGGAATTAATCTCACCATCAGTGCGGCATGTGCCAGCGGGTCTCATGCTCTGGGGCTGGCTTTTATGATGATTAAAAACGGCTTCCAGGACATGATCGTGTGCGGAGGCGCACAGGAAACCAATAAATATTCGATGGCGAGCTTCGACGGTCTGGGTGTTTTCTCCGTACGGGAAGACGAACCGACGAAAGCTTCCAGGCCTTTTGATTCCGGAAGGGACGGATTGATCCCGAGCGGCGGCGGTGCAACGCTGATTGTTGAGAGCCTGGAATCGGCACAGAAAAGAGGGGCGAATATCCTCGCAGAAATCGTAGGGTACGGTTTTTCTTCAAACGGCGGACATATTTCGACCCCGAATGTAGACGGGCCGGCCCTGGCGATGGGAAGAGCTCTGCAACAGTCGGGCTTAAGCGCTCAGGACATCGATTACATCAATGCCCACGCCACTTCTACCCCGATCGGCGATGCCAACGAGGCCAAAGCAATTTACGAAATCTTCGGCGGTGAAGTTCCGGTAAGTTCCACAAAATCCATGACCGGGCATGAATGCTGGATGGCCGGTGCCAGTGAAGTAATCTACTCGATCCTGATGATGCAGAATGATTTTATCGCCCCCAACATCAACCTGGAACATCCTGATGATGAAGCCCAAAGGATAAATCTGGTGGCCGAAACAAAAAGTCAAAAAATTGACGTATTTTTGTCGAATTCTTTCGGATTTGGGGGAACCAACTCCGCATTAATCGTAAAAAAATATAATTAAAAACATGGAAAGGGAGAAAATTATCGCGATCGTTAATGATTTTTTAGTGAATGAATTTGAGGTGGACGGTGATGAGATCAGCAACGAGGCCAACCTGAAAACAACACTTGGGCTGGACAGCCTGGATTATATTGATATGGTGGTGGTTATCGAATCCAATTTCGGTGTAAAGCTTGGCGAAGCCGACTTCAAAAAGATGGTGACGTTTGATGATTTCTATACCACGATTGAAAATAAGATCACAGAAAAAAATAAATAATATATGAATGTAACATTGTAATAATATAACAATTTACCAATGCTTCATTGAATAATTGTTAAACTGTTACATCGGTATATTGCTACATTATTAAAACTAATACTATGAACAAATGGAAAGGTAAGTCCAGAGGAACCATCCTGGGATACAGGATTTTTGTCTGGTGCATCAGAAACATGGGTATCCGGAGTTCATATGCCGTCCTGTACTTTGTCGCTTTCTACTATTTCCTGTTCGAGAAAAAGAGCAATACCTATTACCGCTATTATTTCAGCCAGAGGCTGAAATACAGATACTGGAAAACCAAATTATCCTTATTTAAAAATTACTTTACCTTCGGAACGGTATTGATCGATAAAACGGCGATTTCGGCCGGATTACGCGATAAATACACTTATGAATTCGACGGAATCGAAAATCTCAGGAATCTTCTGGCCGAAAAAAAAGGCGGCGTGCTCATCAGTGCCCACATCGGGAATTTTGAAATTGCGGAACATTTCTTTGCCGATATCGATTTCGAATGCCAGATCAATCTGGTGACGACCGATCAGGAGGTTACCGTCATTAAAGAATACCTGGAAAGTGTTTCCGTAAAGGGAAGCAATATAAAATTCATCTATGTAAAAGAGGATATGTCCCATATTTTCGAGATCAACGAAGCGTTATCGAAAAATGAGCTGATCTGTTTTACCGGCGACCGTTATTTTGAGGGTTCCAAGTTCCTGGAAGGTGAACTGCTCGGAAAAACGGCAAAATTCCCGGCCGGGCCTTTCCTGATTGCTTCAAGGCTGGGGGTTCCGGTGGTGTATGTATATGTAATGAAAGAAAAGAACCTTCATTACCATTTGTATGCAAGGGTAGCCCAAAACGTTAAAAAGCGCGATGCCCAGGGGCTTCTCAATTCCTATATCCAAAATCTGGAATCCATGATCAGGAAATATCCCCTTCAATGGTTCAATTATTTCGATTTTTGGGATGATATTGATTAATTTTCCTACTTTTACCCAAAATAAAAACTAATATTTAACTTACCATTAACGGTTATGAATTGATCTGTAAACTGCAGTTACTGCAGGCCCCTGCCGGATATTTATTGCTTTGTGAATGTACATATTCATTGTTGCTCAACTTCTTGCAGGCTTTACTTCATTCATAATCATGGCTAACACTTTTTCCTTGAACAAAGAATTCGACATACTGGTAATCGGCAGCGGATTGGGAGGTCTTGTTTCGGCGCTTGTACTCGCCAAAGAAGGCCTGAAAGTCTGCGTCCTGGAGAAAAATAACCAGTATGGCGGCAACCTTCAGACCTTTTCCCGTGACAAGCTGATTTTCGATACCGGTGTCCATTATCTGGGCGGGCTGTCCAAAGGGCAGAACCTGCATCAGTATTTCTCCTATCTCGGGATCATGGACGATCTGCAGCTTGAGCAGATGGCTGACGACGGTTATGACAGAATAACTTTCGGCGATCATCAGACCGAATATCCGCATGCCCAGGGCTATGACAATTTTGTGGAGCAACTGGCTCAGCATTTCCCTGAAGAACGGGAAAACCTGCAGAATTACTGTGAAGAAATCCAGAGGGTCTGCAGCCAGTTTCCCAGATATAACCTGGTAGGAAAAGAAAACTACAACGAAGAAATCCTACATCTCAATACCAGAAGGTTTATAGAATCCATCACCCCTAACAGGACCCTTCAGTCGGTTTTACTGGGCTCGAATTTCTTATACGCCGGAGATTCTGAAAATGTACCCTTTTATGTACACGCCTTAACCGTAAACTCGTATATCCAGAGTGCCTATAAATGTACACAGGGAGGAAGCCAGATTTCGAAGCTGCTGATCCGGAGGCTTCGTGAACACGGCGCAGAAGTTCATAAACATTCCGAAGTTTCAGAATTCATCTTCAATGAAAATCAGGTCCTGACGGGTGTGAAAACTTCGGCAGGTAAAGAATACCGTGCAAAAAATTTTATTTCCAATATAGAAATCCGTTCTGCCATCAACCTGATCGGAGAGGACCGCTTAAAGAAATCTTTCCTGAACCGGATCAAGAGCTGGGAACCGGTATCCTCCTGTTTCAGCGTTTACCTGGTGCTGAAGCCACAGGCCATTCCGGAATTCAATTACAATATTTACCATTTTTCCAATGAGGAATCGGTGTGGAATGCACACCGGTATCAAAAAAATGCCTGGCCGGAGAACTATATGCTGTCTTCAACGCGGTCTAAACGCCACCCGGATTTTGCCGAAAGCCTGACGGTTATTTCCTATATGGATTTTGACGAAGTGGAAGCCTGGAAAAATACGTTCAACACCGTGGTGGAAGAGCAGGACCGTGGGGAAGGTTATGAAAAATTCAAGCTCGAAAAAGCGGAAAAGATGATTGCTGCCGTGGAAAAGAAAATCCCGGATCTAAGAAAGTCAGTTAAAAGAATATACACCTCGTCGCCTTTGTCGTACAGGGATTATATCGGAAGTTTTAACGGGAATATGTACGGCTATATGAAAAGCTCGGAAAATCCCCTTAAAACCATGGTCTCTCCGAAAACAAAGATCGACAACCTCTTTTTAACGGGGCAATCGGTGAACATGCACGGGATTTTAGGCTGTACCATCGGGGCTTTCAATACCTGCGGGGAAATCCTTGGCAAAGAAGTGGTTGATGAACGTCTGATCCAACTGATTAATAAAAATAATGGTGAAGAAAATTAGGATTTGCGGCCTGATCGAAAGATATCTTTCAAAGCGGCAAAAGTTTGCATTTCTCTGCTTCAGCCTGATCCTGAATCTCAGCCTTATTTCCTGCGGGGTACGAAAATCGGTGAACCACGTTCCCGATATCAAGCATTATTCCCTTGAAATTCCGAAGGTCGATAAGATTAATGATTCCACTTTCAGTTTTAATGAAAATTCTTTAACAAAAAACAGGCAGCAGCTCTGGGAATTGCGTGTCAAGGGAAACCCTTTGCAGCTGGGCTATAACAACGGTGCCCTGACGCAGAACCTGATGCAGAAACAGGAAGAGGTATTTTTCTCCAAAGTGGAAGGCCTTGTGCCGTCAAAATTCAAACAAAATCTTTTAAGAGGCTTTCTGAAATGGTACAATCGGAAGATGTACCTGAACATCCGGGAAGATTACCAGGCGGAATTGTACGGATTATCCCGCTATTCATCGGACCGATATGATTTTATAGCCTCTAAATTCCTCAGGAGCATGTACCTGCACGGTGCCCATGACATCGGCCATGCGATGCAGGACCTGATGATGATTGGCTGTACATCGCTTGCCGTATGGAATGAAAACACGGAAGACGGCAACCTGCTGATCGGCCGGAATTTCGATTTCTACGTGGGTGATGATTTCGCTAAAAATAAACTGATCGAACTTGTGGAACCGGAGGAGGGGATTCCTTACCTGTCTGTAAGCTGGCCCGGAATGATCGGGGTGGTATCCGGAATGAATAAGGAAGGAATTACCGTAACGATCAATGCCGGAAGGTCGAAGATTCCGCTGACGGCCAAAACCCCGATTTCTCTGGTAACAAGGGAGATATTGCAGTATGCGAAAACTATTGACGAAGCGATTGCCATTGCGAAAAAGAGAAAGGTCTTTGTATCGGAATCCATTATGGTAGGCAGCGCGAATGATAAAAATGCAGTGATTATCGAAGTTTCGCCGGATAATTTCGGCGTTTATAAAGTAGAGAATACAAATAAAGTTTTCTGTACCAACCATTTCCAGTCGGAGGCTTACAAAAACGATAGGAGAAACCGGAAGCAGATCGCAGAAAGCCATTCCGAATACCGCTACGAAAAGCTGCAGGAACTTCTGCAGGAAAACAAAAAGCTGAATCCCGAAAAGATGGCAGCCATTTTACGGGACAAATCGGGGCTGAAAGGGGAGAAGATCGGCTACGGTAATGAAAAGGCAATCAACCAGCTTCTGGCGCATCACGCGGTGATCTTTTCGCCTCAAAAGAAACTGGTTTGGGTTTCTGCCAATCCGTATCAGCTGGGAGCATTTGTCTGCTATGATCTGAATGAGATTTTTTCCGGTAGACAACCGGTCGACGGAACATTGGCAAGCCCTGAACTTACGATTCCCAAAGATCTTTTTTTGGATTCCCGGGAATTTAAAAATTATGAAGAATACAAATTTGCCAATGCTGAAATCAGTGATGCAGTAAACGATAAAACCATAGAACTCACTGACGGATTTATTCCGCATTACCAATCGCTGAACCCGGACTTCTGGCTGGTGTATTATGAGGCCGGAAAATATTATTTCAACCGAAAAGACTATTCCAGGGCAAAACCCGAATTCGAAAAAGCCTTGTCAAAGGAAATAACGACCGTTTCTGATCGTGAGAATGTCGAAAAATATCTGAAAAAGACGGAGAAGAAACTGAGGTGAGAAGTGAATGGTGAATCATTTTTTAATACTGCTGACTTTCAAAACGCCAAGTCCGCAAGGTTTTCTAAAAGGCAGAGCGTATATTTTTCGTTCGCTAAGGCACTTCGTTCAGCAAATGATAGCCATGAATAAAGGGATGGTAAATTTTGCTTTATAAATCATTGGTGACCGGAAAGTTTTCTGTGTATTAATAAATAGAAGACACCATTCTTTTATATCTCAATTATCTGTGTAATGGATTAATTATCAATGCTGTAAAAATTCCCCTCCGATCCGGAGGGGTGGCGAAAATTCTAAAAGAATTTTTGACGGGGTGGTTTTAAAATGATGAATTTTGCTTCGCAAATGAATGGTTAATAGTTAATTTTTTAAAACTAAAGATGAGCAGCCAATATTAGATTCATATCTCATCACTAAGTTTCGAAATTCACCATTCACCGGCAAAGCGGGATTCACTATTGATACCAGACTAGTATAAAAATAAAAGACTGCTGCCCTAGCCCCGATAGGAACGGTTACCCCGCAGCAGGCGTCAGGAAAAGCTTTGGCGCGAGGAGTAGAAGTGGATAGCGGGATAAAGCTTCTAGAAATCGGTTTTGTCCGGGCTTACTTTGTTCAGTAAAAAGTAGATGACAATCCAGGTCAATGCAGATGCCGAGACGGCCAGAATCATACTGCCAATGACATATTGGAGGAGGTTGTTTTTTACCAGGTCGAAATTCAGTTCCTGGCTGAGGAGGTTGCTGTTGCCGTCTACAAAGGGCGCTCCCAGAAACAGGGAAGCGGCGATAATAAACGGGATGAATGGCGGCAGGCTCACGTTGGAGGCAAAGAAGGCCAGAACTTTGTTGAGCTTGAAAAGGACTGCCAGTGAAATAACGATCAGCGTATGGAAACCCCAGAAAGGGGAAAAGCCTACAAAGACCCCCAATGCAAGGGAAAATGCTTTCGTCCGGTTGGTCCCGTCGCTTTCCAGCACATCTTCCTTAATAAATCTCCTGATGCTTTTTTTTCTGAAATTATTGATGAAATTCCGCGGGATGATGTACAGTAAAGTAATTGTCACCAGAATCGTATTGAGGATGCTGATGCGGGTAAAATCCTTAAACGGCCTGAAGTGCGATACCCGTTCCGCCGGATCATACAGCACTTTTACCGGCACGTTTTTTACCGGCACATGCCTCCAGGCAGTCCGTACGATGATTTCGATCTCAAATTCAAATTTCGGCGTAAAGTATTTTTTCGGAATTTTATGCAGCGGATACAGCCGGTAGCCGGACTGGGTATCTTCCAGCTTGATTCCCGTCTCGAACCAGAACCAGAAGTTGGAAAACCGGTTTCCGAAGCTGCTTTTCTTCGGGATGCCGTCCTGGGCCATGTTGCGGTTTCCGATGAGCAGAACATCTTCTTTTTCGGATAGCAGAGCTTCTACGAAAACAGGAATGTCATCAGGATAATGCTGTCCGTCGGAATCGATGGTAATAGCGTAATGGTAACCCAACTCTTTCGCTTTCCTGAAGCCGGTTTTCAGGCCGTTTCCCTTTCCTTTGTTTTCCGGCAAATGGATGACCTGAAGCTGAGGGTACTGCGCTAAGATTTCTCCGGTGGAGTCGGTAGAGCCGTCGTTGATCACTATGAGGTCCCGTGTATAATCGAGTACCCCGTCAATCACCCGTTTCAGGGTTTTCCCGTTGTTGTAAGTCGGTATTAAAACACAGATTTTCTTTGCGGAAATGGCATTCTGTACTTCGGGAAGGGTCATGGTTTTATTTTAGGGTTGCTCTTTCAGCAGGCGTGATGGTCTTGGATTGTGCCGCAAACCTTTTAATGTAATTTTTCAGGGCCGTGTTCTGCCTGCTGTAATTATTCAGCAGGAAAGCTTTATCGTCTTTCAGGCTTCCTCTGTACCCTACGATTTTCGGAATGTTTTCCTGAACGCTCATCCGGATGATCCTTAGTTCCGCATTATTGGGATTGTTTTTAATAACTGCCTCAAGGCTGGTGGCTCCGGACTTTACCAAATTTTTTCTATTGGATTTGGTAATCTTAGCTTCCATGATCTGTGCTGCTGCCTTATATCCCTGGATTGCCGCATCCGAGCCTGATGCTTTTTCTGCCAGATTAATAAAAGATTCGGTATTGGCATTGGAAGCATTGGCTTTTGCGTAGCTTTCCCTCAACGATTCGAGGTTCGACTGGAAGAAAAAAACGAAAGCGGTAATCAGTGAAAATATCAGTTTCATGAAGTCAATTTTTGGTAGTTAACAGACATCTTTAATGCAATAGTCCCGCCAAAAAAGGTGGTATTTTTTACCTTCACGTCTCCGTCGGTCTGGGTAATATCTAACTGCAGCTTCAGGTCCGGCGTTTCGAAAGGGTTGATGATTGCCATGAATTTGATGTTGGAAGCCGTCTTCAGAAACAGAGGCAGACCGGTAATTTCCTCGGAAAGTTCTTTTACGATCTGCATCATGCATACCCCGGGTGTTACAGGATTTCCGGGAAAATGCCCTTTGAAAATCTCATGGTCTTTATTCAGGGAGATGTAGGCCGTATAGCTTCCGTTTTCTGCCTGTTCGTAGGATTGCAAGGTGTAAAAATCGTTAAGGATGGTCTGCATACAATTATTTTTTCATGTTAAAGGTATAATAAACGCCGGCCTGGAAGGTAATGTTCGAATGGTCGTTATAGAAAGAATATACCGGGATAAAGCCTTTCTTTACCCTGGCTTCCACCCCGAAATGCTCCGTGATGTCGAATCCTGCCCCTGCTGTAATTCCCAGGTCGATTTCATTTGCGGCATCGAAGTTTTTCTGCTCTACCAGAAATTCCAGCGTCGGGCCGAAATGAATGTTGAATTTATTGAAATAAAACTTGTTAACCAGCTGAAGGCTTACATAAGAAGCTGTCAGCGTTTGTCCGTTCCAGTTGTTGATGTTCGTGTCCAGTTTTGCCCCCTGTCTTGAATAGTTGATCTCGGGCTGTAAAGCATAGAATTTCGCAAAGCGGATATTGCCGAAAAGCCCCAGATAGAAGTCGGCTTTTGTCTTAAATTCCATATTGGGGTCAGCATTGCCATAATAATCGTAATCCATGTAAGAATACCATTGTGCCTTATTGGTAAAATGTGAAAAATTGGCACCTGCCCGGATTCCCGGATTAAAAGTGACCTGTGAAAAAGCGAAGGCTGAAATGATTAAGGTAAATAAAGAAATAATTTTTTTCATGTGAAGTTATTCGTTTTCGGTTATCTGAAATAGTTTGATATTGATCTTATAATCTTTGTGCTGAAGGTTTAAACTGTCCGCGAAGATATGTTTTTTTGCATCAAAAGTAAAATCGATTTTTTCTTTACTGTTTTTCGTGTAAACGATCTGTTTCAGCAGTTTATTCTCTTTGTTAAAGAATAAATAATATTCCTTCTGATCAATTTTTGAAAGGTAAATATTGGAATTCCCGTTTTCAAAGGTTTCCGTAACAGGATATTGCTGTCTCAGGAGTTCCCTGAAGTCGTTTTTCAGGAAGTTGATGACAATCTTCTTATCCATATCGGGAAGTACATAATTGAGCTTAAAATCAGTTTCCGAAATTTCGAAATCGATTAATTTATTTCCGAAGTCCGAAGTCAGCACCACCCGGTGGGTCGTTTCATTAATCTTTTTTAATATCAGGATTCCGCTGACGTGGTTTTTGTAGATGTCCATCTGGCATTTATATACATAATCTTCCTTGGACGAAAAATAGAGATTTTCCACCGTCTTGTCCGTGTTCAGAACTGGTTTCGCATCTGCAAGCTTATAGCTTTTACAGGAGGCGAACAGAATGAAAACGAGGCTATAAACTGAATTCCGAAGCAGCAACCGGCGCATTGATCCTGGTATTTTTAAAAACGATATTGGTGGTGTCTCCCGAGGCTTCCGTCATATTCACCTGTGAAACCGTCGACTGGTTTTTCGGGAAATACAATTCAATCTGCTTGATGTATTTCAGCAGCTGGGCGGATTTCGGCGTAAACCGGGCAATGTTGGAACTGCCGTTTTTCAGATAGGCTACGGAAAATTCCGGATCGTTGAACATCTGTCCGTTGGAACTGCCGACAATTAATTTATTGATTTTCTCGAACGTTTTGCTCCTGGCATCCACGGCAGACTTTTTACCCTGATCGTTGATGAAAATTTTATTTTCCCTGAAAACGATGCTGTACTGATACGGTTTGGTATACTTCCAGCTCAGCATATTCGGGGTTTTTAAAGACATTCTCCCGTAGGTAACAATGTTTTTATCCAGGAAATCCATTTTCTTGGTCTGGGTAAAATCGCTTTGCAAAGTTTTGATTTCTTTGGTTTCAGAGGAGACTCTGGCAACGAATGCTTTGGCTTCTGCTCCTGACATGGCGGTGTTCTGGGCAAAGAAAAAGCCAGAAACGCATAATCCTATGGTGATGAAAATATTTTTAATCATTGCTTTATTTTTCAAGTGAACAAATCCTGTCTGACCTTAAAATTGCAAAGTTTTGAATCGTTTAATTAAAAATCTTTGATTTTTTAGCTTATATGCTCTTATTAAAGTTGCTCTATTATAAACTTCTATGAGCAGGACAAAATCTTTTGTGACTTTTGTGTTTCAAAATAACTTCTGCGTAAATTATTCGATGGTAAATGTCGAATACTTTTCACGCTCCAAAAATACTAATAAATTTACCAAAACATGATACGTTTTTTCCGAAGTGTCATGAAGGAGAATAATGCTTCCCGGCTTCAGTCCTTTGGTGACTCTACGGTAAATTCTGTTTTCGTCTTCAGTAACCGTATCCAGTGAGCGGACGTTCCAGCCGATGCTTTTTTTTCCGGTTTGCTTAATCGCTTTGGCAATATTCGGATTGGTCACCCCAAAAGGCGGACGGTAAAGATCGGTCTTTAAATTTCCAGCCTTCAACATCATTTCGTCACCCTTTTCAATTTCCTCAACCATTTTTGATGTGGATAAAAACCCGGTTTGACTGGAATGGGAATAGGTGTGGTTGCCGATCGTATGGCCTTCCGCAATAATCCGCCGAAAGGTTTCGGGATATTTTTCAATCTGTTTCCCGATACAGAAAAACGTTGCTTTTACATTGTTTTCCTTCAGGATATCCAAAAATTTCGGGGTAAATTCCGTCGGACCGTCATCGAAAGTGAGGGCAACCTCCTTGATTTTTGTTCTTCTGTGCGTGATGCTGTTGACAAAATAGCCGAGCCCGATATCAAAGGAACCCCATACCACTGTTGCGGAAAACATCAGAAAACAAAAGAGGTATACCCAGAACGTCCCGTGAAACGTATAGATAAAAACGTTGCAGAAGAGGTAGAACAGGATAAAGAAGTAATGTTTCATCTTTATTTTTTGAATATGAGGTTAAAAATAGCAACAACTTATATCTGTAATGTGCTTTCCTGAGTGAAACGCCTTTGCGAACGGAAAATATTGTCAAACTTTAAAAAAAAGCTTTGTGTTCTTTGCGTTAAAAATAATTCGGCAGTTAGGCTAGACTCTTTCCAGCAAAGCCAGACTATGGTCATTCCCGCCAAGATGGTTGTACAGTAAAATATTTTTTACCCCTTCTTTTTTCACTTCATTAATCCTCATGACTTCCGGGATTTCCTGTTTTTTCAGGATCCGGCACGCCATGAAAGTCGAAAAACCGCTGGCAGTATTGAATTCTCCGCTTAAATGCTTGTAATACAGCAATACGGAATCCGTAAACCGGTCCATGGCTTTTGTATAATAAACATCAGATTCTGCATCGCCGCTGAAACCTAAGATGACGGCATCAACTTCATTGAAAGTCAGGTTGTTTTCAGCTAAAAAATCTTCAATAAACGATTGGGTTTCTTCCAGATCCAGGCGGTTGGTGATTTTAATGTCCTTCAGGCGTGCATAAGAGCTGTCTTTTTTCTCTTTGCTTAAAACAAAGAAGCTGGCACCTTCTCCCCAGACAACGCCATTTGTGGTGGAACTCAGGTAATCCACAGGCAGGTCTTCCTGCTTTTTGATGGTTTTGTTCAATTCATAAAGCCCCATGGTTCTCTCGGTCTGTTCATCCGTGGAACCTACCAGAACATGTTCTGCTTCACCGTCGGTGACCTGAAGCTTGGCATCCAGCATCGAAAATTCAAGGGAGGAAGAGGAATTGACGTAAGTGAAATTATAGGCATGACATTGCAGGCCTAAGGCAATCTGCCCGGCTACCGTATTGTGGGTCGACTGGATAAAATAAGTGGGCGTAAGAAACTCTTCGTTATTGTCCAGTACATTCTTGAGAAACTTTTCAGAATCCTGTGAACAGCCCATTCCGGTTCCTACGATAATGGCATCCGGATTTTCAACTCCGGCTTCTTTCAAAGCATATGAAGAGGCTACGGAACTCATTTTTACGGTCTTGGACATCCGTCGGATCATCGCCGGAGGAATGAATTCTTTATACACCGGTTCAATGGCTTTCAGCACCTGCCCCGCACCGGCAGGCTGAAGATTCTCAAAGAAATTTTCATTTAAAGTGTCCTGTACAGAAATGCAGGCGGCACTGTTGATGTAAACGGCAGTCATGATTTCGAGAAAATTAAGGTTGAACAATTTCCTCCGAAGCCGAAAGAATTGGAAAGGACGTGGTTAATGCTTTTTTCCTTAAGCTCCGTTACCGGCGTCAGATCAAATTCAGCCATTTGGGTTTTAAAATTAAGATTCGGAAAAATAATATTGTTTTGAAGGGCCAATAATGAATACACCGCTTCAATTCCTGCCGCTGCGGCCAGCGTATGGCCGGTAAATGCTTTGGTAGAACTGAATTCAGGAACTTTTCCCTCTCCGAAAATCCGGATCATCGCAATACCTTCCGATAGATCGTTATTCGGGGTGGCGGTACCGTGAACGTTAATGTAGTCGATTTTTTCTTTGGCCAGGCCGGAAACTTTCAGTGCTTTTTGCATGGCCAGGTAAGCGCCCTGTCCGTTTTCCGAAGAGGCGGTCTGATGGTGCGCATCGTTGGCATTCCCGTAGCCTGAAAGATAGCCCAAGATCTTTTTGTTTTCTTTTTTTACGATTTCCTCCGATTCCAGGACGATGAAGGCAGCGGCTTCGCCGAGGTTCAGCCCTTTGCGGTCATTATCGAAAGGGGTATTGTAAGAATCCGTGAGGATCATCAGGGTATTGAATCCGTTCAGGGTAAATTTGGAAAGCGCATCGGTTCCGCCTACAATAACGCGGTCCAGCACTCCGTTTTTAATGAGCCTGGCACCCATCATGATGGCATTGGCTGCAGACGAGCAGGCGGTGCTGATGGTGGAAACCATGCCTTTTAATCCCAGATAATCGGCAATCAGCAGGGAGGAGTTACCCGCATCATGGGAGTCAATATATTTTTGCTTATCGGGGAATTCTTCGTAGGTGTAGAAATAGTTTTCAGTGACATCCATTCCGCCAACGCTGGTTGAGGAAATCAGCCCTGTTTTATATTCATTGATATCCGAAATTCCGGCGCTTTCGATAGCCTCTTTTGCCGCGACCATGCCCAATAAAGCGGTTCGGGTCGCATTTTTTGCATCTTTCAGCTCCAGTTTTTCAATTAGTAATTCATTAGACAGTTTGATTTCACCGATTTTGATATGTCCTGCATGGCGCGTTTCAAACAATTGGATGTCTGAGATCCCATGTTTTCCGGATTGTAACGAATTCAGGTTTTCTTCCACGTTGTTTCCGATGGAAGAAATGATGCCCATTCCCGTGATGGCAATTTTTTGACCCATTTTTTTTATAATGTAACAATGTACCAGTCTAGCAGTTTACCAATATTGTGACACTGTCAGATCGATACATTGTTAGATTGAATTATTTTGTTCTGTTTTCTTCGATGAATTTTGCCATGGTTTCGATAGAAGAGAAAATTTCCTTTCCTTTTTTAGGATCGGATAATTTGATTCCGTATTCTTTGTCCATGAGAACGATCAGTTCAAGAGCGTCGATCGAATCCAATCCTAGACCTCCGCCGAATAACGGGTCCGTATCTTTGATTTCTTCTACCGCAACATCTTCTAAATTAAGAACTTCGATGATTTTGTGTTTTAATTCTTCTCTTAAGTTTTCCATATTTTTTAAAATTTACCAACGTATCAATCTACCAGTTTACCAATAGGATAGTACCGAATATGATTGTTACATTGTTATACTGTTATATTGTTACATTACGCAGTCAGCAAATATACAAAAGCTTTATAACTTTCCTGATATAGTTCGGTCCAGCCGCACAATACTTTATCAGCCTTTCCCGACTGCAGAAGCTGTCGGGCATAGTCATTTAAAAATTCTTCGTCGAATTCATCCAGTACAAAAAAAGCATTTTCGGTCTGCATTTTGTGCCGGATGCTGATTTCACCCACGCAGATATTAGGCAAAGTATATACAAAGACGGCAGGGCTCGGAAAATAATTTTCCTGTGAATTGATGCTCTCCTGATATTTAAAATCGGTATCCAGGCTTGATGACCGGTTGGATAACACCACAGCAGTGCGGCGGTGATCTTCATCTTTCAGAATCATTTCAGAGGCCAGGAAAGCCAGTTTGCTCAGGTTATCCATTTTATGGAATTTAGGATAACCAAGGTCCATGCTTTTATAGGCATCTTTGGCAAAATCTGAAAAATTTCCGGCAGGGGATTCAAAAACAGTTTTGTTGTTCAGGATAATTTTTGAATTTTCGATAAGGCAGATTTCTGTTTTCTTCATGAATACGTTTAAAAAAAGGATTAAGATTTGTACTCCGGGTTTTGACGGGTATTGAAAACAGACAGAACAATTACTCTGTCATCCACCATATCGAAAATGATAATATAGGGAAACTTACGAAGATAAGCTTCTCTATATTTATTTTTTTTGATTTGGAAATGCCTGGGATTATCTTTTATCTGAAGAAAATATTTTTCAACCTGCAACAGGAATTTTTCACCGAGGCCCGTTTGTATACTTTCGTAATTAATGTAATTCTCAAGAATTTCAAGACCGGCTTCTTCCTGTACTATCAATTTATAAATCATTTTAAAGAAGCTTTTGCCTTTGTTTTTACTTCCTCCCAGGTAAATGATTTTGATTCTCCACTGATGTACTTTTCTTTTCTCTTATCAAGCTCTTCATAAAACCATTCAGGGACAGACGGCTGATCCTCTTCCTGCTCTTCAGCATCAATAATCCCATTGAAAATCCGCAGCATCCTGTCGTCTGCCGTATCAATGAATTCGTGAATTCTTTTTCTGATTTCTAAAGTAGATTCCATTTTTTAAACTTAGTCTATAAAAATACAAAATTATTATTTACATTTTCTCCAGAACAACAGCCGCATTACACCCTCCGAATCCGGAAGCGGTTTTCAGAATATACCTGATGTCTGCAGCCTGATTTTCTTTAATGATATTCAGAGATTGGGAGATTCCCGGTTCCTTATAATTTTTAGACGCAATCAAGGTGCTTTTCAATGCGCTTTCCATGGAAATAATGCTTTCCAGCAAACCTGCTGCTCCCAGGCTGTGACCGTAATAGGCTTTCAGGCTGTTCAGGGGGGCATCCTGTAGTTCCATCCGGTTGAAAGCAATGGCTTCCATTTCGTCATTATAAAGAGTCGCCGTGCCGTGGGCAGAGATAAAATCGATGTTCTCTGCCGTAACCTGAGCCTCGGCCATTGCATTGCGGATGCTGGCGAATAAACCGTCTCCCGTTCTGGAAGGTCCGGAAATATGATTGGCGTCGTTAATGGCTGAGTCTCCGATTATTTTAAAACTAAACTTCTCGTTCTTCTCCGGTTCTGAAGTGATGAAAACAGCAGCGGCTCCTTCACCCAGGTTGATGCCATCCCTGCTTTTGTCATACGGTTTGCAGATTTCCGTACCGATGGCCTGAAATGATTTGAATCCCGAAATTACAAATTCCGAAATTTCGTCTCCGGCCACCACAAAGGCGTCTCTGTATTTTCCGGACTGGATCAGGTTTTTCGCCACGGCCATTGCCATCACTCCGGAAACGCAGGCATTGGAAACCACAACAGGTTTGGCTTTTAATCCGAAAAAATCAGCGATCTTTTGAGCTAATGCCGAAAGATAAGCTCCCTGCGGTAAAGCCTGTTGGTTTTTCAGCAAAGTAACGTTCCCTTTCGTTGTGGATAAAATGAAAGCTGTATTCTCTGAAACCGGATGCTTTTCGATCAAAGGTTTAAGGCATAAAATAAACATTTTTTCGAGCCTTGTGAAATCCCTGTCTCTCTGATCTCCGCAGAAATTTTTGTCGAATTCTTCATTCAGCATTTCGGTATCGATCATCGAAGCATAAAAAGCAGGCTGGTTTTCAATGATCTGATGTAAGCGTACGCCGGATTTTCCTTCCAGAAGGGCATTCCAGTTGGAGGAAACATCAAAGCCTAAGGGAGTAATGCATTGATAACCGGTGATGTAAACTGCCTTCATAATAATCCCATTTTATCTTTCCACGCCTGAAAAAATTCAGGATTATACAGGCATAAATTGTTATCGGCATCCAGGAACACCTGAATGGTTTCTCCGGAACAGACCAATTGATCCTTCTGGTTAAAAAGTTCGTACCGGTAAATCAGTTTGGCCGAAACCGAATTTACAAAAGTCGTAACGATCCTGAAGGTTTCGCCGTATTTTAAAGGTAAAAAATGTTCGCAGGTGCTTTTTACGATGGGTGTCACAAATCCCGCCTGCTGGATATCAAGATAGGTAAGGCCGTGCTGCCTTCCGAAAGCTTCCCTTCCGTCTTCAAAATAGACGATATAATGACCGTGCCATACGATTCCCAGCGGATCGGTTTCGTTGAACCGTACCCGTACTTCTTCGGTACACGTTAATGAATGTTCTTTAGACTGCATTTTGTTTCGTTTTACCACAAGGTTCACAAAGTTATATACAATGTTCACAATGGTTATTCTAAATTTTATATCGTCCCGTTGATTAATCTTTTAACACCATTTTTAAATAAAACTGAGTTAAAATTAATCAATAAGCCCAATTTCCAATTGCTTAATTTTAAATATGTTAAAACTTGAGCAATATGAATTTCATTTAATGATTCTACGGATTTTATTTCAATAACAACTTTCCTTTCAATCAATTAGTCAATCCTATAGCCAATGTCAAGTTTTATATCATCATAAATTAATGGCATTGGTTTCTGTTTTTCTATTAGTAATCCGGATGTCTGTAACTCATAGTACAAACATTCTTCGTATGCGCTTTCTAAAAGTCCAGCTCCAAGTTGGCGATGAACTTTTAATCATGCATTAAAGATAACTTTTGAAATCTCATTTTCATTCATATCATTTTGTGTTTTATAATTATTTCTACCACAAAAATAATAATAGGCTCCACAAAGGACGCAAGATAAATGCTTGAGCTCTTAGTGGTTAATCTTAAACTGCATTTTGTTTTCTCTCGTAAAATAATGAGATTCCCACCATGGCTACATAGAATAAAAATAAAAAAATGATTTCTTTGGCAATACCGGCGATCCCGCTGTTTCTCAAAATAATGTCGTAATAGGCATTCAGTCCCCAGTTCATCGGGGAGAATCCGGCAATGGTCTGCATAAATTCAGGCATCAGGAATACGGGAACCCAGATGCCTCCGATTGCCGCGAGGACCACTACGGAAGTCGCTCCGAATGGGGCCGACTGTTCCTGGGTGTCGGCAACGGTTCCCAGCAATACGCCGAAGCCGATGGCGGCCAGGCCTGCAAAAATAGTCACCACGATCATCTGGAACATTTTTCCGGTCACATCAAACTGCGGCAAATCCATATACGGGAAGAGGTAAATCCCAACGGCTACCATCAGTAAAAACTGGATGACGCAGATGATGAGGTAAGTAAATGTTTTTCCTAAAATATGAATGAAATAAGGGGTCGGACTGATCCTTGCCCTCACACTGGTGCCCTGGCTTTTTTCCTTAACCAGATTAATCGATAACGGGACAACGATGAAGAAGATCGCAAAAAGGGCCCATGCCGGAACATTGTGCTGAACGGAATTCGGCAAAACATCCGTTTTTCCTTTTTTGGGCGTAATCTCTTTAAACCCGATCAGGCTTTTGTTTTTGGAGAGGTCTTCCGTTGTTCCCAGCTGATCCTGGAAGGCTTTATAGATTTTTTTATTTTCGATTTCGAAAACCATCTTGTTGATGGAATTCATCACATTATTTTTAAATCCGATATTGGTGGCCGGATCAAAATACAGATGGATTTCCTTCGATTTCGGAATTTCTTTCTTTACTTTGGCAGAATCCGTTTCGAGACCGAATGAGCTTACAATCGCCTGCACTTTGGAATCGATATTGGAATTGATGTCTTTCGTCAAATGTTCAGGAATTACGATGGCCATCTGGTAATCTCCTGAAAAAACCGCTTTCTGTGCCGCTGATTCATTGAAATTGGTCAGCAGTTCAAAGCTTTTGCTGCGCTCAAGCTCCTGTTTGATGCTTTTCGAAACCTCAGACTGATCGTTATCCACGAAAACAATCGGGATTTTAGAGCCTTCCAGGTTTTTAAACGTGGAATCCTGGATCAGGGTAATCGTAATGATCAGCAGCAAAGGCATCACGAAAATGATGACAATCCCCCCGATGTCTCTTTTCAGCAGAAGAACTTCTTTAATAAAGCTTCTCCACAATTTATACAACAACATCTCTTAATTCTTTTCCGGTTAATGAAATAAAAACATCTTCTAAATTTTGTGCATGGGTCACCTTGCCGATAAGTTCCTGCGGGGTTCCTGAAGCATGAATTTTTCCATGGTCGATAATGGCAATCCGCGTACAGAACTCTTCCGCTTCGGAAAGGTGGTGGGAAGTATAAATAATGCAGGTCCCCTTTTTATTCAGGTCCAGGAGATGATCGATGATGGCTTTTTTAGACTGGACGTCGACTCCAACGGTCGGCTCATCCAGAAACAGTACCTTCGGATTGTGAAGGGTTCCTGCAATCAGGTTGCATCTCCGCTTCATCCCTCCTGAAAACTGGTCTACCTTTTTATCGGCGAATTTCGACAGTCCCATGATTTCCAGGGATTCCTCGATGGATGTTTTTAATTTTTTATGGCTTAAACCGTAAAGGCTTCCGAAGAACATCAGGTTTTCCCTGGCCGTCAGAGTAGGATACAATGCATATTCCTGCGGAACGATTCCCATGATCTGTCTGAGTCTGAAACCGTGCCTGTGGTGAGACAGTCCGTCGATTTTAAACTGTCCCGAAGTGGGTTTTATCAGTCCTGACAGCATGGAAATCAGCGTTGTTTTTCCGGCACCGTTGGGACCGAGGATTCCGTAGATCTCATTTTTATCGATGGTTAAAGAAATATCATTAACGGAAAAATCTTCCGCATTTTTGTATTTCTTGTACAGGTTTTTAATTTCTATAAAATACTCCACGTCAGATCGCTTTTTTCAGTTTTTTGTAAAAAGCTTCTTCCAGATCGGCAATGTGAAGCATGGTTTTCGAAAGCTGGTTGTAGATATCGCTTTTGGAATTCCTGTTTTTATAAACCCGGGCGATATCTACGGCAAAATCTCTCCAGAGGTCACCGATCATGGTGATCTCTTTGGATAACTCTTGGAGCTGATCGTTTTTAAGGATAACGGCTGCTTCCTGCAGGAATGCTCCGTAGATAAACCTGAATCCGCCGCCGCCGGTACCGATTTCTTCCTGCATCCGGATCAGCTGGCCCAAATAATGGTTCGTGGTTTTCGTTCCCTTTTTCGCCGCCCATTTCGGGATGCTTTTCGCGACCCATCTCATAGCTTTTACGCCGATAATCGGAACGGGGGCCAGCATATTTTTGCAGGTATCGCTGATGCCTTTCTTAATCGCTTCTTCCAGGTTAACGCGTTCCGGAATATAAGTAGGGTAGTACATGTGGCCTTTCGGTGGAAGGGCGCCTTTGGCATATCGCACCTTTTCCAGTTCCGCTTCGGTAAGGGTAGTGGTGTAATCCATCACCGGATCACTGATGAGGAATTTTCCGTCTTCTTTGCCATAGACCACCAGGTTGTGGGCATTGAAATGGAATTTATATTCTTCAGGGAAATAGGTTAAGTTGAAAACCCCTACCTGCAATCCTGTCGGGATGTTGTTTTCCAGGTTTTTTTCAAGTGCTTTGCGGGCTTCTTCCGGATTGGAAAACTTCAGCCTTTTGATTTTAATTCCCAGCCTTTTGGCCGCTTTGCTGAAAATAGCGCCGGGCATCGGACGGTAGCTGAATCCGGGTGCAAAATTTACTTTTAAGAAAGGAAGATACACAAAAAATAACCCGGAGCCGATTCCGAAGATCATGGGTTCGCTGAGTTTCAACCCTTTGTTTAATAATAAATTGGAGGCAACACCGTTCTCGCAATGCGCAGTCTGATGGTGTTCGAAATTAAGTTTCATTCTTAGCTTGGTTTTACGGAACCCGGAAAGTTCCTTTTATTTTCCGTTGAAATTTTTCAGTTCGTCTACTGAAATCCCGAAAGCATCGGCATATTTTTTCAGTACAGAGTCGCTTAGTGTTTTAAATATTCTGGGTTTGCCGTGTCTTTTTACGCGCCACTGCCACATGCCTACATAGGCGGCCAGCACCTGAAGGTCCATTTTATTCAGTTCCATAAAATAAACAATGGGGCTTGCCGTTTGGTTGGCTACGTTTTGCCGGGCTTCCTCAATTCTTTCGTTGATTAAAGCCAAAGATTCATCCAGAGCCGCTTTTTTGGCCTCCCAGCCGATGCTGTTAGCCGTCGTGTAATTGTTGTTTTCATCCGTTACATACAGGACCTCGGTCATGTTTGCGGATTTTAAATTGCTTTCGTCCTGTGGAAGATCTTGCTTTTTCACTCAAAAATTGCGTTAGATTATGGTTTAAATCAATTCGCTAAGATAATAAAAATGCAGAACATAGTACCATCCCGATTTCAGGGCACAAGAATTAAAAGCATAAAAAAAGTGAGACCTTAGAGCCTCACTTATCCGTTATCGTTGTACGGGCCTGCCAACGCAGGCGCAGTAAGCGGAATACATAACGACTGCAAAAAACGGCGCCGTTGCAACGAATCCGATTCCGCAGAGGATAATCCCGATCCAGGAAAGAAGCATGCCTGTAAATCCTGTAGCCAGCAGGGTTCCGTAATTTTCCTTTCCGAGGTTCACCGATTTTTTCAGGGCTTCCATAGCCGATGCATTCTGAAAAAGAAGGACCGGTAGCCCAGCATCAGGAAAGGATAGACAAAGAAAAACGGGATGACACAGAAAAACAGAGCCAGCCCGGAGATGATTCCTGAAATAAGGGTGAAAATAATAATGTTGATAAAATTCTGCCGGTAGCCGGTAAACAGATCGGAAAACCGAGCGGGTTCCCTTCTTCTGTATTTATCGGCAATATAAAGCAGTCCTGCGTATAACGGTGATGCCAGCAATCCGAAAAGTCCTGATAAAGAAAGGTACGTTGAAAACCCGGGGAGGGTAAAGTAATTGAAATTATAATAATCCATCCCATTATTTTTTATTTCGTCCAGCATTTCTACAGAATCGAAACCGATTAGTCTCTGGATCAGGTAAGATCCGGCAATATAAATAAGCATGGCAATAATGCCATACAGGGCTACGCCTTTATACATCGAAAGGGAATGATTGATAATGGAAGAAGTTTTCTTTTCGGGGACAAAATCTGTTTTGTCGAAATTAGTAATCTGAGCCGTATATTTGTTTTTGTGGTTGTGTGTTTTCACGGTACATCAAATAAAGTGCTGCCGTTCCTCCGTGTGGTATCGGTGAGGTAACTAAAGTCCGTAAAAAAAGCCGCTTCGTAAAAAGCGGCTTTCTGTATTTAATTTTTATGGCGTTACTTCCTGAATAAAAAGGTTGATTTCCGATCGGATCAGCAGCTCGTCTTCCAGAAAAGTTTCGCAGAAAATCTGGCAGATGTTTTCAAACTGTGAAATCAGCGAGGCTTTGGAAATAATCGTGCTTCCCACTTTCGGCAGAGAGAAGATTTCTATTTTTTTGATGTTGGTGATAAAACCGATTACTTTGGTATCGGCTTTAGGGTTTTCAAAAAAGCTCTGTCCTAAAATGGAAGAACAGGTCTGGGCCGAATTCTCGATCAGTCCGGCTTCCACGAACAGCCCTTGATCCACAAAAATATTATCTTCTTTTATTTCAAAGGAAGTAATTACCTTTTCTTTGGTAAGTTCCAGGATATAATCCGTCATCAGCATCGGCTTGCGGTGCGGCAGGAAATTGTGGATGTTGATGATGTTTTCTTCCTTTGTTTCCATAATTTTACATAATAACTGTTTTCATCTGGGACCTTGCGATCACCTTATCATTAATTGTTGTTACCACGTCCACCAGCGTTACACCCATCATTTCATTGATAATGGATATTTCGGATTTCAGCCGGTCGCCGGTTTTCGGCAATGCGAAAGCTTCAAATGTTTTGATAGCCCCGATGTATCCCGTGGGAGCTTCCTTGCCAAGCAGGTAAAATTTATAGCCGGTATGCAGGGCGACACTCTGTGCCTGGTGCTCTACCAGGCCTGAAGCCTGAAAAATTCCGTCCACGACAAAAAGGTTTTCTTCCCTGATTTCGAAACCGGATACCAGATGGGATTCAGAATATTCGGCAATGCTGCTTACCATAACGAAAGGGAAGCGCTGAGGGATTAAGCTTTCAACGAATTGCGGATCGGAGGTAGGCAGTCTGTTTTCCATTAGCAAACCGTTAACAGGGCACAGGAATAAGAGAATCTTCCGCTTTCCGGTACACAAAGCAATACTTTTTCCCCCTTTTTCAATCGTCCGGAGTTCATCAGCTGTTCAAGGGCGATGAAAATAGATCCTGCCCCGATGTTGCCGACTTCAGAAAGGTTATAGAACCATTTTTCCCAGGGGAAATCCAGGCCTACATTGGCAAATTCTTCTTTCAGGCCTTCTTTGAAGTAGCCGGAAGAAACATGGGCCAGTACATGGTCTACGGTATCTGGATCCAGGTTGTGCTTGTCGAAAGAGGTCCTTAAGCTTTCCGCCCCTTTTACCAGAATATATTTATCTAAAATCTTAGTATCCTGCTTTAATGCGAAGATCGATTGTTTCAGCCATTCGTCGGAAGGATAGTCTGCCCAGGATTTCAGGCTTCCGTCTTCCTGCTTTTCGGTTCCTGCATACATGCAGGCTTCGATTTCATGGGCATAAGAATAGAAATCAATAAATTCTACTTTCAGAGACACCTCATCTTCTCTCGGCTGCCCCTCCAGAAGGAAAGCGCCGGCACCGTCCGAAAGCATCCATCTTAAGAATTCTCTTTTGAATGCGATGATCGGTCTTTCTTCCAGTAGAGCCAGGTTTTCTGCCTCATGATTGAATTTATCGGCTGTCATCCACGCAGACATTCGCTCCGAACCTACACAGACTGCATTTTTATGAACGCCTGCCTTTACGGAAAGAAAACCGTAGTTCAGGGCATTCATTCCGGAGTTGCAGAGGCCGGATGCCGTGTTGATGGCTAAAGATTTGTTCATGTCAAGTTCCCCGTGAATCATGGAAGCATGGGAAGGCTGGATCTGGTCGGGAGAAGAAGTTCCTACTGAAAGCAGCTCCATATCCTCTTTCCTGAATTTATCATCAAAAAGGCCCTTTACCGCATTTGCTGCAATCTGCGCATTGGTATGGGTAGGATTTCCTTCTTTGTCCAAAGCATAATATCTTGTTGTGATCTTGTTGTTTCTCAGGATAATTGCCTTAGCTTTGGAAGGAGCGCCGTTTATATAACCGAGATACGTTTCCATTTCATCATTAGAAACCGGTTCATTAGGTAGATAGGTAAATGCTTTTGTTATAAATACGTCGTTCATTCTATTTTAAATTAATTCCTTGTAAATATTCTCTTTGTTTTTTTCTTTTGAACCAGAAGATGGGGGTCGTCAGCAAATGCAAAACCAACACAACAGGTGAAATAATCCATATTGCAGCCATCAAATATACCTTAAAGAATTTAATGAGCAATGGTCGTTTTTCTTTTTTCCTGATGATAAGGTTCGACCAGACGGTGAAAATTTTGTTTCCCACTTTTTCCACCCGTACCAGGAATGCCCGGATTTCCACGGCCCCGTTTTTCACCAGGTCGGGCTGCAGGGTTTCCATGGTGTTTTCCGAAAAATGTTTTTCGATAATGGTTCCGTATTTTCCGGCACCTTTGATTTCCTGATCCGATACGCCGGCTGCCGGGAGTATTCCCGACTTTTCTTTCTTTCCGGTGGTCATCCAGCGGAGAATCGTGAGGACGCTGGTGTAATTATCGTGACGGTCTACCAGGGCAATGTTCCCGACCAGTTTAGCATCCAGCTTCTTCAGATAAACTTTCAGCTTTTCCTGGGAAAGCATCCACATATTCCTTGTGCCTGAAATAGTGACTACCGGAGTGTTTTTCAGGAGGCCTTCGGCATATCCGCTTTTAAGGAACGAAATTACCGGGATGGAGGGGGTTAGATACCATACCTGATATCCGAAAAGCACCAGGTCGTATTTTTTATTCAGCACTTCTTCCGGCGGGGGAAGGATTTCGCTGGGGATCTGAAGATAAGACTCCGGAAACGTATTGAAAAATACATCACTGCTCCACGGAAAAGGGAAGTCCTTCTTCAGTTGTATATGGTAATAGGTTACTTCATATTCTTCGTTCTTATCTTCAAACGGACGGGCGACGTTTTTCATGATATCCTCCAGCTGTCCCGACTGAGTGTAATAAATAACGAGTATATTTTTCTTCATAATTCTATTTTTCAGGTTACAAAAATATGCTTTTCCTGTTTATTATTGAGATCTAAAGACCTGTAATGTCTCAGAACCAAACTTTAGGCTGTAATTTGCGGTGCTAAATGTATTGTTTTTTCCATTCATACAGATAATTGTTTCCGGAAGCTCCGGCAGGGTGCTGAGGTCAAAGTCCTTATCGGAAATCAAAAGGACGTCAATTTTTTTATTGATGTCTTCGATGCTTTTCAGGTAATGGATCTTTCTTCTTTTTACCAGATAGGTCTGTTCTGCAATTCTCCTTTTTTCTTCATCCTCTATCAAGCTGAAAATTCTACGGCCGGCCTGTTGTAGGGCCAGCAGGATATCTTTCTGTCCGAAATCATCTGCCAGGTGTAAAATGTTGGCATCTTTCGGGATGTGTTTGTTCAACTCATAATAAACGGATTTGTTCCGGTTAAAATCCTGTTTTACGGCCTGTACTACCTCATTGTCTTTGTACAAATAGGCTAAAAATAATTTTTTCCTAAAATAGTTTTCATCTTCCAGCTCATTTCTTAACTCAGCAAACCGTTCCCTGAAAAAAGCATTGATCTTCTTCGTTCTTTCGGAGTAACTTTTCCCGAAGCTTTCATCTTCCTTACGAATCCGGTCACCCACCTTTACGGTAATAGCCCCGTCGTAGATAATGAAATCTCCTTTCGGCTGCACTTCGGAATTCCCGTGGATATATACCGGAACGATATCCAGCCCCAATTGTTCTGCGAGATAGAAGGCGCCTTTATGAAACCTTTTGATATCATTGGTATAAGAGCGTTCCGCTTCAGGAAATACCACCAGTGAATAGCCCTGGCCAACTTTCTCCTTCAGCTGTTGTATCCCGTTTTCGATACCCTGGGAAACCGGATAAAAGCCCAATGCCCTCACGATTTTTCCGAAAACAGGGGAGTTGTAAACCCAGTCGTTCACCAGGAAAATAATCTTGTGCGTGGTCATCGCCATCGTCAGGGTATCCAGGAAAGACGTGTGATTGGCAATCAGTACCGCAGGCCTGCCGAAATCCTCATCCGGATTTTTAATGAACTTCTTCTTTACAAATGGATTCGTATAAAGGACAGAAGTTAAAAAGCGGGCGATGATTAATTTGATTAAATTTAATTTCCGGCCTTTGGACCTCTTCACAAAAATGCTTCCGATAAGGGAAAAAAACAATCCGCCCAATCCGTAATAAATAAACGAAAGAACGGAATTCAGAAACAGCCTGAAGGTAATCGGGGAAAGTCCTTTTTTCGTCCGGTTCGTAATAAGCAGCCGGAACCAGAAAGGATATAAGGTAGAGGTGATGATAATTACGGAAAACATCCCGATCAGAGCGACCAGTGCCAGCGAATGCAGGGCCGGATGTTTTGCGAAAATCAGGGAACCGATAGAAAGGATGGTCGTAAAGACAGCCAGGATAATGGATGTCCTGTAGGTAGGCAGCTCATTTTTTCCGGTGGTGTGTTCCTTCTGCATGGCCTGGGTAAGGAAGATGCTGAAATCGTCACCGACTCCGAAAACGAGGGTACAGACCACCGTGCTGAAAATATTTAATTCCAATCCCAGGAAATAAAGGATTCCGGCGGTTACGACTCCCGTTAAAACAATCGGGAACATGGTAAGTACCGTCAGTTCAAAATTCCTGAAAAAGACAATGATCGTTAAGATGATTGCTAAAAGGGAATAATTGATCAGGGTATTGAAGTCTCTTTTCAACAGCCCCAGAAAGTTTTCATTCATCTGCTGCCGGTCAATAGCCAGGGCCTCATGTTTCTTTTCAATATCCTTAATGAAGGCGTTTCTTTTATCTTCATCCACCTTTACCACGTTGGAAACGGTGTAGAACCCATTTTCCTGGCTCAGGAATTCCGGGAGCTGCAAAGCTTTGACCCTTTCGTAATCTTTTAAACTGAGGGTGGTGTAATTTTTATTTAAATTTTCATTAAACTGATCGAATGCGGAGCTGTTGAACCCAAACCCGTTTCCGTTTCTCACCAGTTCCGAAACCGTCTGCTTTTTTTTATCCGGCGTCCAGAATTCCTTCCAGGCGATAATCCTTTTCTGCTGGTCCTGCTCCGAGAGGACTACGTTTCCGATGGAATTGTAGCTGAGGATCTTGCCTTCTTTTTTTTCTTTTTCCAGAAACCGGTTCAGCCCGGAATTTCTGGTCAGGGCTTCGTTTTCGGAATTCCCGTAAGAAATGGTGTAGATGGATTTTGAAGTGATATCCGATAGTTTCTGGAGCTTAGCTTCACTGATCTTCAGGTCTTTCGGAATATAATTGAGGTCGCCGATATCTTCATTGAAACCTACTTTCCTGAAACCGAAAATACAGGCAATGATGATAACGGAACAGATAATAATAAGAGGTTTATTTTTCTCGTAGGGATAAGATCCGATCCTGTCGATAAAATTGGTATTAACGTGTCCGCCTTTTTCCTTCGGCTTATAAAGCTGGGGAACAATTATCAGGGCGGTAACCGAAGAGAGAATAACGGTAAGTGCAGCAAAGAGCCCCAGGTCCTTCAGGGCTTCCGAACGTACAAAGATCAGGCACAGAAAGGAAACGGCTGTGGTGGCGCTGCTTAAAATGATCGGCTGTGTAATTTCCTTATAAAGTTCTTCGATATTATTATTATGCTTGTAATGGGTGAGAATATGCAGGGCATAATCAATGGTAATCCCGATCAGGATGGCTCCCACACTTAATGAAATGGCTGAAAGCTTATCCTTGATAAAATACAGGATCAGCAATGCCAGGAGTACCGAAAAAACCGTCGGCAGAAATACGATGATCGGGGTGAAGAAATTCCTGAAGTAATACATGAGCAGGACCAGGAGCACCGTCATGGAAATCATCACCGTATTCCGGATGTCTTTTTTGATCTGCTGTGCATTGGCCACGGCAATTACCGGTGAGCCGAAATAGCTGATTTCCGTTTTCCCTTGCAACCGGGTGTTGAGGTGATCCTTTATTTCATTAAGCTGATTGATAAAGTTTTCATTGTTTTTGGTGTCGTTGCTTTTGTTTTTTGGATCGATAAACAGGAGCAGGTTTTTGCCGTCTTTGGTAACGATGTAGTTGTCTTCCAGCCTGAAATCTTTGCTGATGTTTAAGGCATTCAGTTTTTTGATTCCTAAAAAAGTAATGCCGAGCGGATCTTTTTTGATGAATTCTTTCGTCACCAGGCTGGTGGGGGAGGCCAGGGAGACATAATTATTTTCCACCTGCCGGGCAATGCTGTCTTTTTGAATTTTCCTTTCAATTTCGCGGTAATCGCTTTCATTTAAAAATAGAGGGAGGTTCTGATTGACAAAATCAAAAGTTTCCGAAATTTCGCTGTCGTTTACTTTTCCCTGAACGGAGCCGATGTATTTATGTAAAGGTTCGATATCTTTCAAGAAAACGTCTGCCGTTTCCGAAAGCTGGAAATCTTCTTCTTTGGATCTGTTTTCGATGATAACGATGATCTTGTCTGAAAAGTTAAGCTGCTTCAGGACTTTTGCGGTAAGATCCGACTTTTCACTTTTGGGAATAATCTGGTTGATGTCTTCTTCAAAATTAATTTTTGAAGCGAAAAATCCGCACACAACGGCAATTCCGACGGCAAAAAGCACGGATAAAAACCTGTTTCTGGAGATCAGATAATATAAAAAGATAAAAAACCGATGCATGGCATTGTAAAAATCAAGTTTGCAAATTTAATTTTTTCACGATTAGTTCAAAATGTTTTAACAATAAGTTTTGCTTGAAAATCAATAAAATATTTAGTCGAAATGAAAAAAAAATCTACTTTTGCAAAAGTTCCCGACTGATGAAATACATTTTAAGACAAAATAGCTAAGTAATAAGCTTAGATTTAATATGTTTAAAATATTTGATGAAAAAATAAACGGTTTTTTATTTACAATCGTTCTTCCTTTCCTGCTGTTTTTCATATCCTATTACGGATTTGAGACTTCTTATGTGGCAGGCATCAAATCCTGGGAAAAAGTACCTGATTTCATGTTTTCATCAGTATATGCATACCGCGTTATTCCGAATTACCTGAGCGTGCATGTAACAGAGGCTCTGGCTTATGCCGTAAACAACAATTTTTCTTCTGCAAAGGCCTTTATCCTTAAACAGGGATCCTTTTTTTATCACAGTACTTTCCTGATCAACGTTTTCTTTTTCCTGCTCACCTCTTTGGTGCTGCACAAAATTTTACGGATGCGGCCCGCCGGGCTTCTTTTAAATGATAAGGTAAGGCACATGGTACACCTGATCGCCGTCTTTTTTATTGTGATCATGCAGTATGTACCGACCAACTGCGATTGTATCGCCCTGTTTTTTTATGTCCTTGGGTTATTTTTCACCCTGAAATATTCTGAAAACCGAAAACCGGCCGATCTTATCTTACTGAGCGGTATTATTTTTATTTCTACCTTGGTCAGAGAGACGGCCTGCCTGAACATTGCCTTTTTTGCAGCCGTTTTTATTCAGCCGGGGGAGCTTAAAAAGGGAAATTTTGTTTCCGTGAGAGCGTGCCTGTTGCTGGCCGTTGCTTTCGTTCTGCCTTATATGGGATTAAGATTGATCATTCAGCAGAATGCTTCTTTTGTAGAAGGAATATATGTGATTAAGAATTTTATCAGTCCCTATAACCTGGCAGGGCTCCTGTTCGGAATAATAAGCCTCTATTGTGGCTATAGCTTTTCAGGAGACGACGGAAGGGCAATCATCAGGAAATACCTGTTTTTTTCCTCACCCTACCTTATCATGATTACTTTTGTAGGGCTTTTCTGGGAAACAAGGTTGTTTATGCCATTGACTGTTACAGGATTCGTGGCAGCATCTTATCAGTTTAAAAAACATTATATCTAGGAATGCATTTATTACATCCATATTACATTATTGCCCTTGTCATCATGCTGGTTTTCAGCTATCAGGAAGTTTTCCGTGGCAAGGTCGATAAAAGAATGCTTTGGTTTCTGGGAGTATACCTGATTGTCATTGCAGGACTCCGTGACAATGTGGGGCCGGACTACGGAAGCTACAAGGGAATCTATATTTATTCGGATACCAAAGATTACATCACTTTTGTATTTACGGCGCTTCACCTGGAGCCTCCCCAACCGATGGAGGTCGAGTGGCTGTTCGTACTCATCAATAAAATTCTGCTTAATGTTTTCGATGCTCCGTTTTATATGCTGACGCTTGTTGTGGCTGCTATTGCTGTCTTTTTTAAAATAAAATACATCGATGATAATTCATTCTATCCGTTTACTGTAATGGCGATGCTCTTCATTCCGGGGTTCTTTATCGGGGAAAGCGGGCAGATCCGGCAGAACCTGGGATCTTTCATCGTATATTTTGCCATTCGGTATATTAAAGAAAGAAAATTATGGGCCTATCTGCTGTGTATTTACCTGGCCGGAGGTATCCATACGGTATGTTATCTGTTTTTACCTATGTATTGGCTGGTACGCTTCCCGATGAACAAAACGCTGATGCTGATTCTGATTATCACTTCGATATTTTTATCACCTTTTGAGGTGTACCGGTCCTTCGGCGGATTCCTGAGTAATATTTCGGCAGATAATGCCATCTCCGTAGGTTTTAATGGTTATGTAGATGAAAGTGTGGAGCGGCTGAACGGTGGATTCGGTATTCCCGAAGCATTGATGGCGATTCTTACGTTTTTCCTGTTTGCCTTTGATACCAAGATGGTGGAAAAATATCCCTATTATGAGTATCACAGGATCTATGCAGTTATCGGAATATGCTTCTTTTTCATTTTCAGGAACAACCCGATTTTCGCTTCCCGCCTTGCCGGGACGTTTGTAGGATTCGGGTATATCATTATTCCGAATACCATGTACGTGGTTTCCGAAAATACCCGGCGGATGATTTACCTCTTTATCTTTTCTTTCGTCATATTCAACTTCATCGTCTTTTCAAGTTTCAGGAATATTACGTCAGGAAGATTTACCGCTGAACAGTATAAAAACCACTTATTGCCTTAACCATTAACTTATGAATGCACCAAAGAAAGAGCGGATTCTGGTACTGGACGGTCTGAGAGGGCTGGCTATCCTGCTGGTCCTGCTTTTTCACGGGTACTATATCTGGTCCGATTATTATCCTTATAAAAAGCTTTATGGTGATAATATTCTGTTTAAATATGGAAGTCTTGGCGTTCAGCTATTTTTCTTGATCTCAGGTTTTGTGATTTTAATGTCGGTAGAGAGAACGGACCGCTACCTGAAATTCCTTAAAAACAGATGGGTCCGGCTTTTTCCGAGCATGTTGATCTGTAGCCTGATTATCTACGCAACCGCGCATTTTTTCCATGAAAGACCGTTTGGGATACCTCCGTTGAAATCGATTCTTCCCGGGATTACCTTTATCAACAACAGTGTTCTGGAAAAGGCTTTCGGTACCGATTTCCCCGTACTGGAACTGTCTTTCTGGTCGTTGTTTGTCGAGGTGAAATTTTATATTATTTTCGGGGCACTTTATTTTTTATTCAACAGGAATATTGCATTGGGCGGGATTTTTTTAATTTATCTTTCGGCACTGGCCCTGCAGCTCCTGGTCTTGGGAGGTATTCTGCATGAAACATCATGGATGAAAATTTACATCGGTTCTTTTATTCATTTCGGGTGGTTTGCAGCCGGTGCGGTGGCATATATTTATTTTTATCAAAGGGAAAAGAAATACCTGTGGATGCTTATTTTCACCATGCTCTGCGCTCTTCTGTATGTTCTTAAATTCCAGGATCCGGTTATGCTGGTGTATCTGGTTGTACTGTGCCTTATTTTTTATTCAGCACTTTTTCTGAAAAGCTTCGGAGCTGTTTTTTCAACCCGTTTTTTTAAATTTGTCGGTTTTATAAGCTATCCGCTGTATTTACTGCATGAGAATATGCTGGTTGCCCTGATTATTAAGATTCACCATACCTTTTCCCAGATTCCTTATCTGTTGCTGCCTGTTATTTCATTTATTCTTATCGGCGGGCTCGCAAGTGTGGTTGCCTATGTTCTGGAGCCTGCTTCCCAGAAAATATTAAAAAAAATTATTTAGCATTTTACCGGATCTTGTCCCCGGATTTGAAATTTCAGATCCGGTATTTAAAGCGTATGGATGATTGATTGTCCGTAATTATCAGCATGTTATTCCTTGTGGAGTGATATCCGGATGTATTTAAAGGTATTGTATTATTGATTGGTATTCACGGTGTCTATTGATTTTACGGTATTAATATTTCGTAAAATATTTTTGGTAATTCAAAATCATATTGAAAAATGATGTATTTTCGTAATGCTTGAGTTAAAAAAATAATTTCTTCATTGATAATTGAATACTTTTGATGCGCCTAATGTTCTAATGGCTTTATGTATTAATTATTTATAAAATAAATTGATTTTTTTTGACAAGGGTTTAAATGTTGTATTAACATACAGACACACACAAAGTTTAAAGAAATGGAGAAATCAATTAAAAGTGTGGCAGCAATTTTATGCTGCCTGGCAACGCATGGCATCTACGCAAAGGGAGGCGTAGGAGAAAAAAAATCCGGCTGTTTTGAAACGTCGCGAAGCATGTATTTCAAAAAAACGGATTCACTACTTAAACCTTTAATTTCAGAAAAAAAACAAATTGATGGTGGAAAAAAATCTATTGTTTCTAATGAATCGAAATTTATTACCGATGCTGCAAAAGCGGTTGTAGACTGGACCAAAGCGCCCAACAGCTATATTTTCGATCCTACCCGGAATGCTGACGGCCTTTATATTCCCGTAAGAAAGGCTTATGCAATGTGGGAACAGGATAAGCTGATCAGCGGATCGGCAATTCCCAACGGAAAACTTACCGCTGATGTTTTATGGGAAGATGTTCACGGATTGATAAGATCCGGTGCAGAATATACCCTGGAAGTCGTGGATACCGGCCAGAATGCTAAAATTAAAATTCCGGTTAACAAAGCTAAAAAAGGAAATGCCGTAGTTGTTTTCCGGGTGGATGGCCAGATTTACTGGTCGTGGCATATCTGGGTAACGGAAGATCCTTCCAACGGATCTGCCTACAAAAGCTATCCCAACGTAAAGCGGCAGCGTGCTGACGGAACCGTTGAAACCATTCCGGATTCAGACTGGGGGTGGATGGACCGTAATCTTGGCGCCGTAAGCGCGTCCATCACTGCCGACGACTGGAACAGAAACGGAGGTCTGCTTTATCAGTGGGGGAGAAAGGATCCTATTCCGCCGCTCGTGTACCGGGGAAATGATTTTTATGAGGTTTCCGGTTCCGTTGGGCGGGTCCGTCACCGGGGTGCCAAGAACTTTACCGGGGCCACCAGTTTTGATAACCTCAGAAGGTACGTTCTGCTTTCAAATGCCACCATCGCCAACAACATCCAGCTTTCCGTAAGAAATCCGTTGAGCTTGATCTACGTAAATAAAGATGACAATTCCGGACCGGCTTATTATAACAATAACGCCAATCTGATGGTCAATTGGTTTGGAAAGATGCCGGGTCTGAGTGACAGTAAATTAACTGAACTTAATTTATGGTCCGACAATGCTCAGGGAAGAATCAGCACGAATTATAATACCGATGCAGCAGCGGCCCCTTACCGCAATAAATCTGCTTATGACCCGTGTCCGAACGGATGGAGGATTCCTTCGGTTCTGGTCGCCAATCTGGCTTCCGGAGGTTATGTGGATGATATACGCGTTGATTATTCACCGTTCGGCGTACGCACGAATACCCCTAAAAATGTTTTTGAATCAAATACCTACCATATTATAAAGCCTACGGATTCTGGCGTGCCGTCTTTTATGACGAATTTTAAACTGTATCCGAACTTTGGCTTTGACCTTTCCAACGCGGGAGGACAAAACATGGGAATGTTCCCCGGAACAGGAGGGATATCTCTCCTGGCACATCAGGGACAGTACAGCGATCAGCATCAGGTGGCGCTGTGGACGGCTACGATGCCGAAGTTTTTCGATGCCACTCCTGCCATCAGTGCCAGATCCCTTTTTATGATTCCTGATCGTCAGCAGAATGATGTCCCGGATCCGAACCAACCCAACGTTAAAGGGAGGTATTGGTATTTTCCTTTGGCTACAGCGAATACTTCGAATGCCAACGCCTGCCGGTGTATCAAAGATCCGCTCTACGTGGTAAACAGCTATGATTTCCCGACAGAATATATGGTTTCTGAAACAAATTATACCGTTGGGCTGGATAATCCGAATACGTATCAGGTAGTAAAAAATACGGCTGAATTTACGGTAGAAATTCCTGTAAGCAAGGCATTTTCAGTGCAAAGCCAGCTTTTAAACAACAAAGATATCCTGAACACAGCCAGCTTTAATGATCTTAAAGCCAATGTCCTGTGGACTACCAATGCAGACCTTGTCAATAATGTGACCGTTGTTAATCCTTCCCCGGGCTCACTGGATGCCCTTGCAGCATCAAAAATCTTTGTAACGGTTAACCCCAATCAGAGCGGGAATGCAGTAGTTACCCTCCATAACGGAAGTATTTCAAACCCGGTTTACTGGTCTTGGCATCTATGGGTTACGGATACTGCCGTAGGATCTTATAATTATACCACAGAACTGCCGGTATCTTCTGTAACGAATTACGTCAACTATATTCCGAAAGGAGATAATGTCTTTCAAACTGAATTTATGGACCGTAACCTGGGCGCCACAGATGCTTTTCCCGTTGTTGCCGATCCGTTGACGCCTACTGTTGCAGAGCTTGCAAAAATAAAGGCTTCCACCGGGCTTCATTATCAATGGGGCCGGAAAGATCCGCTTCCGGTTTTCCAGTATGCAGATGACCGTGCCGCTTATTCCGTTTATTTAGGAGTGGCTACAGCAGCCGGAACATTAAGCTATACCACCCTTACCAATGCGGCTTACAACAATTTATCCGGAAGTTACATTGTGCCTTATGATACATACACCAATGCTGCAAATGCCAATGTTTCATCTTCAGATAAAGTTTCGGATAAGGTAGCAAAAGTTCTGTCGTATTCCGTACAGAATCCTCTGGTGTATATGGTTCCAAGCACCTTTGCACCGTATAACAGCACCACACCCGTTTATACAAACGGAACCGACTGGCTGGCCAACGAGCCTAACCTGGCACCCGACCGTTGGGGAAGAGGCGGTAAAAAATCGCCGTTTGATCCCTGTCCTGCAGGCTGGAGAATTCCTGATCTTACGGGGGTGGCACCGGGCGGACAGGATTTCGGATTTACGCCATGGTATAAAAAAGATAAAGTGGTAACCACTGCATACAGTGTTATCAGTGATTATTCAGGAGTACGGGTAAGAAGGAGCTCTTCTGCAAGCTATACCATCGGTTATACCTTCAGTAATTCTTCATACCCTATCGGGAATTACCCGAATTCTGGATCCCGGGGGTCAAGAAGTGTAACGACCAATCAGTCGGCAGCGGGCACTTACAACCTCATCAACTATCAGTACCCGGCAATCTGGACGGCTGCGCTTAATTCAAATTACATCGGAAGACCGATCAATGTTCTATTTGATGCTGCGGCTTCAGCCAACCGGATGATTGCATTCCACGACAACAATGACCCGTATTTCGGGATGAACTGCCGTTGTGTGAAAATTAAGTATGATGCCGACGGTAATGAGGAAGGGGTAATCCCAAGACTTCAGATTACCGCTCTGCCGGCGACTGCACCGGTAGCACGTTTAAAGCCGGAGGATATCCAGGTTATTAAAAAGGATAAGATTTCTTTTTTTCCGAATCCGGTAAAAAGTGAACTGTATATCCAGACGCCTGACAATCGCGAAGGGTATTATTATCAGGTATATAATATGTCCGGACAGCTGGTGAAATCAGGAAAATTTGAAAACAAAAAGACAGACCTTTCCGGTTTAACCGCCGGAGCCTATCTTTTAAGAATTAATGATTCGAAAGAAATTGTAAAAATTATCAAAGAATAGGTAAAAAATCAAAAGATCTCTGAAGAGAAATAAAACAGCATTAAGTTAAATTCATTATTTTTGAATCTTAAAAATGATGACCAAGACAAAAGCTGTTTTGTTTCTCTTTTTTTTTGTTCCAATTTTCAAAACACATTATGAGACTAAATAACGTTCTGCAGTATTTTAACATTAAAATTCTTATTTATTTTTTAATTGCAGTAACGGCTGTTTATACGCTTGCTTTCACTTATTACTACAATTTTAAAGATGACGGATATATCCTTGCCGACTGGCTGATCAATTACCAGGACGGCGGGTTCAAACGGCGCGGCTTATCCGGAAGCTTTTTCTTTCTCGCGCAGGATCTTACCGGGCTCCGGCTGAATTATCTGGTATACAGTGTCCAGTTTGCCGTTATTTCCGGTTTTTTCTGGCTTTACAGCCGGCTGATCCGATATAAGATAACGGATCTTCTTTACCTGTCTCTTCTTTTATCAGCCATTGGTTTTGTCGGATTACTTAACACCGTAACCTATGTAGGTAAAAAAGAATTTATCGTCTTTCTGCTTTTTACCGGGTTTGCGTATCTTTTAGATCAGGATAAGCTTTCAGAGAAAAAGGAATATCTTTTTTGTCTGGCGCTTTTTATTACCACTTTTCTTCATGAAGTCGTTTTGTTTTATATCCCGTATTTCGCGATCGCGCTGTATCTGAAAACCGGTGTACTGGAATACAAGAGGTATATTAAATATTTTATTGCAGTAGGTATTCCTACCGCTCTGATCCTGTTATTCGGAAAAAATGTGAATGAAGGGATGTCGCTGCAGATCCTGGCAAAACGGGGCGTTCATCCGGTTTACGGAATTTTTTACTGGAATATCAATGAACGGGATTATATAAGGCAACATAGCCGCGAATATATCCTCTATTTGATCAGTCTGGCGATTAGTATCCTCCATATAGCTTATTATTTAAAATTTCTAAATAACAGAAAGGTTTTATCTATAATGTTGGCCGGTGCCTTTTTATTTTCCCTGCCGCTGTTTTATCTGGCTATCGACTGGGGCCGCTGGATGTACATCCACATGATGCTCATGATCGTGCTATTCGCCCTTCCAATAAGGAACGGGCAGTCGGTTCTTAGCTTTGCAAAAATCACGGTAAACCGGAAATTCTATATTGCTTCACTCATCATTATTTTCTCTTTGTTGTACAGAGTGGAAATGTCGGGAAAGGGCTTTACTTTCGAGGGAATTCTCTACAGGGTCTTTGTTGCCCCGGTAGAATTGCTAAATAAAATGTGATTCGAAAAAGCTATCTGATAAAAAAACTTTACTTTTGCAAAAATTTCAGAATGTCGAAAAATTTAGTAATCGTTGAGTCACCGGCAAAAGCAAAAACTATTCAGAAGTATTTAGGGAAGGATTTCGATGTGAAATCCAGCTTCGGTCATATCCGGGATCTGCCTAAAAAAGGAATGGGGATTGATCTGTCGAACTTTAATCCGGATTACGAGGTTTCTGCCGACAAAAAGAAGCTGGTGACAGAGCTGAAAGCTGCTGTAAAAAAGGCCGATATGGTATGGCTGGCTTCCGATGAAGACCGTGAAGGAGAAGCCATTGCCTGGCATCTTGCGGAGGAACTGAAACTCAAGCCGGAAAACAGAAAAAGAATTGTATTCCATGAGATTACCAAAAATGCCATTCTAAAATCAATAGAAAACCCAAGGGATATTGATCAGAACCTGGTGAATGCCCAACAGGCGAGGAGGGTGCTGGACCGCATCGTAGGTTTCGAAATGTCTCCGGTGCTCTGGAAAAAAGTAAAGCCGGGGTTATCTGCGGGCAGGGTACAATCGGTAGCCGTACGGTTAATTGTTGAAAGGGAAAAGGAAATCCGGGAGTTTGTGCCGAAAGCCAGTTTCAAACTCGACGGTATCTTCTTAAACAAAGCCGGACAGGAAATTTCTGCAAAGCTGAAGAAAGATTTCAATAAGGAAGAAGAAGCTGAGAAATTCCTGGAACAGTCCAGAACTGCCGAATTCAAAGTTTTAAATGTTGATACCAGACCGGGAACCCGTTCGGCATCTGCGCCGTTTACCACTTCCACCTTACAGCAGGAAGCTTCTTCCAGATTAGGATATAACGTAACCAATACCATGCGTCTTGCCCAGAGGCTGTATGAAGAAGGATACATTACTTATATGAGGACCGACTCGGTAAACCTATCCCAGGAAGCTATTGAAGGGGCAAAAAAACAGATCGTTTCAGAATATGGCGCAGAATATTCAGCTCCGAGAAATTATACAACGAAATCTGCATCTGCTCAGGAGGCCCACGAAGCCATCCGTCCAACGGATTTTGCCGTAAAAAGTATCGGTGATGCCCAGCTGAACAGGTTGTACCAGTTAATCTACAGAAGAACATTAGCTTCACAGATGGCCAATGCCAAAATAGAAAAAACCGTTATTGAAATCGGAAATCCGAAGCTCGTCCAGCATTTTGAAGCACAGGGAGAAGTCATTATCTTCGATGGCTTCCTGAAAGCATACGGTATTGTAAAAGCTGAAGACGAAGATGACGAAAATAACGAAAAACTGCTTCCGAAAGTAAAAGTCGGAGAAATCCTGGATTATAAGAAGATCACGGCAACCGAAAAATTCACGAGGCCGAGTGCGAGATACACGGAAGCCGGACTGGTAAAAAAGCTGGAAGAACTGGGCATCGGGCGTCCTTCTACGTATGCCCCGACCATCCAGACGATCCAGAACCGTGAATATGTTGATAAAAGAGAAATCGAACCGCAGACGAGAGAAGTGGTGAAAATTTCCCTGGCCAAAGACACGATTAAAAAGGAAATCCTGGAAGAGAAGTTCGGAGGGGATAAAAATAAATTTGTTCCTACGGACACCGGTGAGGTGGTAAGTGACTTCCTGACTGATAATTTTAAGGAAATCCTGGATTACGGTTTTACGGCAAGAGTGGAAGAAAGCTTTGACGAAATTGCCAACGGAGACCAGAAGTGGAAACAGATGATGACGGATTTCTACTCCAAATTCCATCCTAGGATTGAAGATGTGGAAGAGAATGCGGACCGCGCGACCGGGGACCGTCTATTAGGGGTGGATCCGAAAACCGGAAAAAATGTTCATGCCAGAATCGGAAGATTCGGAGCCATGATCCAGATCGGTGAGACGGAAGATGAAGAAAAGCCTATTTTCGCTTCTTTGATGACGGGCCAGAATATTGCGACCATTACTTTTGAAGAAGCGATGGAGTTGTTCAGGCTTCCTTTTGATCTGAAAGAGGTGGACGGCCAGCCGGTTTCTGTAGGGGTCGGAAGATTCGGTCCTTATGTAAAATGGGGAGAGACTTTCATCAGTATTCCGAAAGGAGAAGATCCGCTTTCGGTAGACCAGAAGCGTGCGGAAGAGATCATCAATGAAAAGAAAATTGCCGATGCACCGATTGCCACTTACAAAGGAGAGCCTGTAACCAAAGGAAGCGGAAGATTCGGACCGTTCATCAAATACAAAGATATTTTCATTAATGTACCGAAGCGGTATGACTTTGAAAATCTTTCCCAAAGCGACATCAACGAACTGATTGATGCCAAGCTGGAGAAAGAAGCCAACCGCTATATCCAGCAGTGGGAAAAGGAAAAAATTTCCATCGAAAACGGGAGATGGGGTCCCTTCGTAAAATTCGGGAAAGCTATGTTTAAAATTCCGAGAAAAGCGGATGAAAACAAATATGAAGCCGACGAACTGAGGGAAGTTTCCCTGGAAGAAGTAAAAAAATGGATCACCGACCAGGACCCGAAAGCATTTGCCGAAAAGAAAAAGCCGGCCGCCAAGAAAGCGGCTGCTCCTAAAAAAGCCGTTGCTGCCAAGAAAACAACTACGACTAAAAAGGTGACTGCTGTAAAGAAAAAATAAGTTTTTATAAATTAAATAAAAAAAGCACAAACTGAGGTTTGTGCTTTTACTTTAGCGTAAAAGAGACTGCATTTAATAACTTTTTGTAAGTTTGCGGAAATAACGCGAAGCATACATGAATTTTGAAGACTTTATCATACCCCCGAGGAATTTCAGGACGGAAAGCTGGCAGATGGGTGCCGGGATCACCAAGGAAATTAAGGAAGACAGCATTGTCCTTCTTTTCGTTTCGGATTACAGAGGGGCGAACGGTGATGCAGAAGTACAGGATTTTACAGGAATCAGGAATGAATTTTATAAGTTATCGCAGCTGGATTTTGAAATTCCGGTTATCGATCTTGGTGACCTGGTCTCAGGAAAGTCGGTTCAGGATTCACATTATGTTCTTCAGGAAGTCTTATCGGCCTGTCATCATAAAAGATCGATTCCGGTCATCGTAGGCGGATCCAATGATTTTTCGTTTTCGCTTTTTTCAGCATTGAACTTATTTACGAAAAGCATCAATTATACCCAGATCAGCAATATCATTTCATTAAAGCAGGGTGAGGCCATTAATGAATTCACTTTTTTGAGCAAAATTTTCGGAGCGAAGGATTTTTCCATTAAAAATTACCATCATTTAGGCTATCAGAAGCATCTGAATGAGGCGGATTCCGTAAGGCTGATCAAGGAAGTGGAGTTTGATATCATCCGCCTCGCAGAGATGATGAACGCTACGGAAAAGACGGAGCCTTTTTTCCGGAAAGCCGATCTGGTAACGGTAAACTGTGATGCCATTGAAAGCTTCGGCGAACCGTTTTCTATAAATCCGCAGGTTAACGGCCTGAACAGGAGGGAAGTCTGTGCTTATATGAAAGAAATCGGGTTAAGCGAAAACCTGAAATCCGTCGGCATTTTCAATTATAATATTTATGCTGAAAATCAGCTGAACCATCAGCTTCTTGCCCAGATGCTCTGGTATCTTATCGAAGGAATCAACATTCAGCGGTCCCATCCCAAAGAAAGGCAGTACGAAGTATTTTACGTACTGGTGGACGACCGGGAGTATGCTTTCAAACGGGATACTTTCAGCAACCTCTGGTACTTCGGGGACGACGAAAATATAGAGAACTGCATTCCGTGTTCCAGAAGGGATTTCGATGAAGCTAAAAAAGGCTGGCTGAATGCCCGGCTGACGAAAATATAAGATATGGCAGACGTGCTCCCGAAAGTTTCCGTAATTGTCCCGGTATACAATGTTGAAAAGTATCTTGCCCAATGTCTCGATTCGTTAATACATCAGACGCATCAGGAGATTGAGATCCTTGTTGTAAATGACGGGAGTACGGATGGTTCGGAAGAGATTATCCGGAAATATGCCCGGAAATATCCGGGTAAAATCAAACCTTTCAGCAAAAAGAACGGTGGACTGAGTGATGCCCGTAATTTTGGAATCGACAGGGCTACAGGGGATTATCTGGGCTTTGTAGACAGTGATGATTATGTAGATCCTTCTATGTTTGAGGAACTGGCAGGCCTGGCAGAAAAACATCAGGTAAAAATGGTAATCTGCAATATCCAGAAAGTAGATCAGTATGGCAGAGTGGTTCAGAAACTGACGCAGATTCCCAATATGCCTGAAAAAATTGATCTTGAGAAAAACTTCTCTGTCTTTTCGGATCTGAGTTATTTTGCCTGCAATAAATTGTTTAAAAAAGAGCTTTTTCAGGAAAAACGCTTTAAAAAGCAAGCTCACTTTGAAGATATTCAATTGATTCCGCAGCTTTTGCTGGAATGTAAATCTATTGCCCAGACCCAGAATTTTCATTATCAGTATCTCGAACGTACCGATTCCATTACGAAAACCCATACGGAAAGAGGGCTGGATATTCTGAAAGCAATAGAAGATGTAGAGGAAGTTTTTAAGAAATCAGAGTATGCAGACCGGCTGGATGAACTGAAAAACTTTCAGATCTTTGAGGGGGTATATTCCTATCTGGCTTACCTGGCTTTTGTAAAAAATGCAGAAACTTTCACAATGATGGCCCAGCAACTAGAGCATTTTATGAACCACCGGAAAATAAAATTAAAAGATATATTGAGGTATAGTCGTTTTGATCAAAATTATCTGTTATCTTTGCCCCTGAAAAAAAAGATATTTTATCTGTTGTTTTTTGCAGGTCAGAAAAAACTGATAAGAAAATTAATTTAACACAAATGTAAGTGCTTGAGTTTCGGTAAAAATCTGGTTAATAGTTTTTTAAAGTCGTTGAAACTTTTCTTTTTTATTGAAAGAAATCAAGTGCCAGATCAGGAAAAAAATGGAGAATTTTGAATTGTTCTTGTCTCAGTCCGGCGTTCCTATTTTCTATATAAAGATAGGGCTGGGTTTTTTGTTCTCGTTTCTTATTACGTATTACTCTGTTCCTACCATCATAAAAATTTCCAGAAGAAAAAATTTGATGGATGAACCTGGAGTAAGAAGTTCCCATCTCAGGAAAATTCCCAATCTCGGAGGTATTGCCATTTTTTATTCCATAGGAATCTGTACCTCGATCTTTGCGTATGAACTTTTCGATCTTTACAAATTTCTTTTTGCATCGCTTATTATTCTTCTCTATGTAGGGGTAATGGATGATATTGTGGTGATGAGGGCCTACAAAAAACTGGTCGCTCAGATCATGGTGTCCGGATTGATCGTTATAGGATCGGACATCCGGATCCGGAGTCTTTTCGGGATTTTCGGAATTTATGAAATGAGCTATTTTATCAGTGTTATTTTTAGTGTCCTTACTTTTATCATTCTTATCAATGCATTTAACCTGATTGACGGGATTGATGGTCTCGCCGGAGGGTATTCCGTGATCTGCAGTGCTCTTTTCGGAGTAAGTTATTACAGACTGGGAGAGTATAATTATCCGCTGGTAGTCCTTTCGGTAATTATTATCGGTGCCGTTCTGGCCTTTCTGTATTACAATCTGTCCAACTACAGAACCAATAAGATCTTTATGGGAGATACCGGTTCGATGCTTCTTGGATTTTTGCTTGCCTTCACGTCTATCTGCTTTATTGATATTTTTATCGATCGTGAAATTGCAGGGGTTCCGAGATACCATCTGCAGTCGGCACCGGTGGTGGCTGTCGCCATCCTTATCCTTCCGATTGTCGATACGATGAATGTGATTATTATCAGGATCATTAATAAAAAATCCCCTTTCGATGCTGATAAAAACCATATCCATCATAAACTGCTGAAACTTAATCTCACCCACAGGAGATCCAGTTTTTATATTATTGTCTATTACCTCTTTATTGTTTCAGTGGCCTATTATTACAGGCATATTGATATTAACCTTTTGTTACTCATTATACTTTTCCTGGGCTTTCTGGGAGCTTATTTGCCGGATATTATCTATCTTTTAAAGAATAATAAGAAGGCTATCAATTAAATCTTTACTTTTGCAAACAATTGAAAAATATGATGAAGAATTGTAAATATATATTACTTTTAACATTACCGCTTTTGATAATGACATCCTGCATCACAACGAAAGATGTACAGTATATGCAGCCCAGCGAAAGCCTTGTCATTAATGAAGAAGGTCTTGTTCCTTACAATGTTCCGGTTTATAGGATTACTAAAAATGATATTTTAACATTGAATATTGTTACGACACCCAAAGGGGATGCCGCACAGTTTTACTCTGCGCTCAACACTTCCGGCGGATCCGGAGGCAGTACTGGCATGTCAAATATGGCCATCGGCGGTGTAGGGTCAGGAGCAGCTTCCGGAGGAGGAAATGCGAATTTTTATTTTAACGGGTTAAAAGTAGATGCCAACGGGGATATTAATGTTTTCGGCATTGGATTCATCAAAGTTGAAGGACGGACTATTGAAGAAGTCAGTAAAGAGATTCAGGATAAAGTAAACGAAAATTTCCAGGAAGGAAAATCAGAGGTACGTCTGAATACCAATGGAATTACTTTTTACGTTTTAGGAGATATCGAAACAACGGGAGTTACCGGTGAAAAGGTAGTCCATAAAAATACACTCACAATTACCGAAGCTCTCGCTATGAGCGGCGGCCTGAACCGGACGGTTGACCGGAGAAATATTATGATCCACAGAAAATTGCCTGAAGGAATTAAGACCGCACGCATCGACCTTACCCGGGAAGATGTAATGAATTCTCCCTATTATTATGTACAGAACGGCGATGAAATCTATCTAAATACGAGATCGAAAAGTTTGAATGGTCTTGGAAAGGATCCGATCCAGACGTTAACGACAGGAGTATCGGTAATTACAACGGCATTATCCATTTATCTACTTCTAAAAAACCTTTAATATCATGATTCCAGGAAAAGACGCCACGGTAGATAAGGTGGAGGCCCAGAAGGAAAAGCACGGTTCCTTTGCCCTGTTCGACATCGAACATTTTTTAAGAAGAGTACTGAAAAACTGGTACTGGTTTGTTTTAATGCTGCTGATAGGATACAGCATCGCATGGGTCTACAGCAAATACTATGCGCAGAATATTTATGCTTCCAATCTATCACTGAGTGTTTCAAACAATACGTCCAGTTATTTTACGCCTAACCAGTCTATCAATTTCATTTGGGGACAAGGAGGAAACCAGGACGGAGTATATCTGAAGAAAATGCTTTTATCCAGGACCCACAATGAGTTTTTGGTAAAGGAGCTGGACCTTTTTGTCAATTATTCTACAAAGGGGCTTATCAAATCCACCTATCTGGATAAAGACGACTGTCCGGTGATTTTTCAGGTCGATAAGAAACACCTGCAGCAGATGGGCTATCCGGTGACACTGGTGCCCAAAGGAATAAATACTTACGAAGTTGTTCTTCCGGAGGAAGGGCAGTCCACAAGTCTGTACAGCTATGAGTCGGAAGGTTATTCAGCCATTAATCCTTATGAGAGGCCGGCGAATAAAACCATAAAAATAGGCGAATGGTACACGTCCCCGAATTTAAGGTTCAGGCTGGTCCGTAATCCTGTAGTTCCTAAGATAAAACTGGAAAAGATTATTGTTGAGCTGAGTACAGTCAATCAATCCGTAAACGGGATTGTTTCTACCATCGGTATCGATTTCGATAAGGAAATCAACAGCATTATGATCATTACCAAAACAGGTTTTAATCTCAACAGCACCGTAAATTTTCTTAATATGTCGGTGAATCAGCTGCAAAAGAAAAGGCTGGCCGATAAAATAACGGTTGATAAGAACACCGATGTCTATCTGCAGGAAAATCTCGCCAATATCAGGAAAAAACTGGATTCAAGTGCCAATGTCCTGAATTACATGAAAACTACAGAAAAACTCTATGACATTAAAGACAGGGATGAAAAGTCATTGGGTGCCATTAAAGAGCTTGAGGCCAGGAAAGCGGACATCGACAGTAAGATTGCCTCTCTCAATGAAATTAAAAGAAGCCTTGATGCTCAGAATTTTGAAAAGATGATCAGTACGACGGCAGCAGGCTTTCAGGACGGCCTCTTCAGTGCCTCTGTAGCCGAGCTGAAAGCCCTTTACCTGAAAAGACGCGAACTGGCACTGATTTATAAGCCGGGTTCCGAACCCATGAAGGAGATCAACCGGCTTATTGATGATGCTAAAATGACATCCAATACAGCTCTGAGAAATTATTACTCCGGTTATTATAATGAAATCGGTAAAATTAATCAGAAAGTTGCCCAGGCCAATTCTGACCTTTCTACTTATCCTGAAAAGCAGAGAAGGTACCTGGATGCGGAAAGAGGGTATAACATGATTGAAGCGACGTACAACAGCCTGCTGGGAAGACAGAATGAAACCCAGATGAGAATGGCTGCCAACCAATCTGATATTACAGTTATTGACCCGGCTAAAAATGTAGGACAGCCACCGATAGGACCGAATGTGAAAGCTACAAAAGCGGCGGTCATCGGCGGGTTTCTGGTATTGCCGCTCCTGTTTATTCTTATCGGGGAATTACTGGACAGCAAAATCAGAAATATCAGAGAGTTGCTGAGTGCTACCAAGATTCCGTTACTGGGAGTTATCGGGAACAACAGCAATGATAATATGCTTACCGTTATGGATCAGCCGAAATCTTCCGTTTCTGAAGCATTCCGCGGAATCAGGGCGAATGTAAGATTCCTTTCCGGTGAAAACAACGGCAGTAAAGTAATCCTGATAACTTCTTCCATCGGGGGGGAAGGAAAAACATACGTCTCAATCAATCTGGCCTCGGTGCTCGGACTGAGTGATAAGAAGACCATCCTTCTGGGAATGGATTTAAGAAAACCGAAGATTTTCGGGGATTTCCAGATCGATAACAAATACGGGATTTCCAATTACCTTACCGGCGAAGTGGGAATGGATCAGATCATCAACAAAACAAGAATTCCAAATCTTGATGTGGCAACTTCAGGACCTATTCCTCCTAATCCGTCAGAGCTTCTGATGAGCGAAAGGAATATCCAGTTTATCGAGGATCTTAAAAATCTATACGACTTCATTATTATAGATTCTCCGCCGGTAGGTCTGGTGGCCGATTCTTATGAACTGATGAAACACTCCGATGCCAATATCTACGTGGTACGTCACGAGTATACTGAAAAATATATGCTGAAAATGATCACGGAAAGGTATCATAACGGCGAAATCGATCACTTGGGACTTGTCTACAATGATTACAATACCAAACAGGGGTACGGTTACGGCTACGGGTATGGCTACGGGTATGGCTACGGATATGGATATTTCGATGAAGATAAAAACTATAAAGAACCGTTACTGATAAGAATTAGGAACAAAGTACAGTCTATATTCAATAAAAAATAATACATTTAAGCCCTCATTTAATGGGGGTTTACTGTAGCTGATAATTTTGATTCTATTAAAAAAAGAATAATTTAGCGAGTTTGTCGTTTACTTTATAACAAATTATGTTTTTTTGTTTATTTTTAACTAAACATTAAGATTATCATTAATATAAAAATGTTTTATATTTGCAAAAATTAAATTTTAAAATAACCATAAATCCATATTCTTTTATGAATAGAAAATTATTGTTTAGCTTCCTTGCCGCTCTAGGAACTGTGGTAAGTGTTAAAGCACAAAGAAACGAACTGGGAGTTCGTCTAGGTATGAGTAACCTAGTTGGGGATATAGGGAGATCGAATTATCTTTTACAAAAGCCATTGGATTTAAGCAGAGCATCGGATTGGGGAGTTCCGTTTTATGGTGGGATTTTATACAGATTTAATTTTAATCCTTATCAGACTGTACGACTGGATCTTGGATATAACCAGATTCAGTTCAATGATAAGGTGGCAAAAGAAGACTACAGGAGAAATAGAAATTCGTTCGGGAAAAATGATGTCTATGAAGCGAGTCTGGTTTTCGAATACAATTTCTTCCCGGTGAACAACGAGCAGAAAGGGATGGTGAGTCCTTATATTTTCGGTGGAATCGGGGCCTTGATGTTCGATGCTCCCAAAGCTACGGTTGTCAATGACTTCAGAAGAGATGCTGATGGAGTGGCGCAGGCACCGATCAATGAACTTGATTTTACTACCACGGCTACGTATTCTACCGGTAAAAAGACAACGGCACACCTCCCTTTCGGAGTGGGTTTGAAATATAAATTTAATTATAACTGGGCTATTTTTGCAGAAGCTACCTTCAGATATACGCTTACGGATCAGCTGGATTACAATAAAATCTTGAACAAAGATGTCGTAGCTACGTATAACGGAGATATCCTGAGCCCTGTTACAGGAGGGTCCCTTCTTCAGACCGATGCTTATTACGTTGTATCTAAAGAAAGAGAGGCTGCCCTTATTGGACAAAGAAATATTGGAGATACCCGATCCAAAGATTGGATGAATACCGTGAGTTTAGGACTTACTTATTCGTTCGGGAGACCTCCATGTTATTGTGATTAATATGTCATTGATAAAAGATAAAATAGATCCTGAAAATTTGCCGCAACATGTGGCAATCATTATGGATGGTAATGGAAGGTGGGCAAAAACCCGTGGTGAGGAAAGAACCTTCGGCCACAGAAATGCCATTGATGCAGTAAGGAATGCCATTAATGCATGTAATGAAATACATATTCCGTATCTAACCCTTTATACCTTTTCCTCGGAAAACTGGAACCGGCCTGCAGAAGAAGTAAATACACTGATGAATTTACTGGTGGAAACCCTGTTGCTGGAAGCAGAGGAAATTTTCAGTAAAGGGCTGAAGATGCATGTAATCGGGAATCTGGAAAAACTTCCTCCGCTTGTGAAAGATCAGCTTTTGCGTGTGGTGGAGCTTACAAAAGAAAACACAAAGGGCAATTTGGTACTGGCGATCAGCTATGGATCGCAGCATGAAATCCTCAATGCCGTAAAAAGCATCAGCAACGAGGTGAAAGAAGGAAAAATCGATGCCGGAAATATCGATGAAAAGCTTTTTGAAAGCTACCTGTATACAAAAGATCTTCCGCCGGTGGATCTCCTGATCCGGACTAGCGGCGAAATCAGAATCAGTAATTTCCTCCTTTGGCAGATCGCTTATGCAGAGCTGCAGTTTTTAGATGTTCTCTGGCCGGACTTTACAAAAGACATTTTCTTTCAGTGTATTGTAAATTATCAAAACAAAGAAAGAAGATTCGGGATGACCGGCGAACAGATAAAAATTCAGTAAAAATTAAGAAAAGAAAGACTACGATAAAATGAAGTTTAGACTATTACCCATCATTATGTTTGTTGCTTCTGCACATTTTTATGGACAGGTTACGCCACAAGACAGCACCGGAGTAAATAATGCGGTGCATGCAGAAAACCAGGCAGGAACATACACATTGAAAGACATCGTTGTAGATGGGGTTAAAAAATATACGCCGGCTCAGATCCTGAGATTTACAGGTTTGTCAAAAGGGGAAACCGTAGACATTCCGGGGCAGAAAATCAGTAACGCTGTAAAAAAGCTCTGGGATACCCAATCTTTTTCTGAGGTTGAAGTGTACGTGGAGAGTGTTGAAGGCGAAACGATCATCCTGAGGTTTCACCTCCAGGACTTGAAAGATCTCGGAGAAGTAAAGTTCACCGGAAAAGGGATCGGAAAATCCAAAAACGAAAAAATGGCTAAAGACAACAATCTGAAGCCGGGTACTAAAATTACGCAGAATCTCATTTCCAGCCTTAAAACAAATGTCCCTAAAGACTTTGTAAAAAAAGGATATGCCGATGCCAAAATCACCATTCAGGAAAAAGTAAATGCCGGAGATCCTAATCTGGTAGACTGGACCATTAATGTAGACAAAGGCAAGAGAATCAAAATCGATCATATCGAATTTGAAGGAAATAAAATGGTGACCGATCGGAAGCTTAGAAAAAAAGCTTTCAAAGAAACGAAGCAGAAAAGATTCGGGATCGGTGGTATTTTAAAATCTTCGAAATTTATCGAAGACAAATATCAGGAAGACAAGCAGAACCTGATCAACTACTATAATTCTTTGGGGTACAGGGATGCGACTATTGTTTCAGATTCCGTATGGAGAAACAAAAGAAACAATTACGAAATCAATGTTAAGCTGAATGAAGGTAAACAATACTATATCGGTGATGTTACCTTTACCGGGAATACCGTGTATTCTACAGATTATCTGCAAAGGCTGCTGGGCTATAAGAAAGGGGATATTTACGATGCCGTAGGATTCAACAAGAAGGTTGGGGAAGATGGCGGTAAGGAAGATGATTCCGATATCAAGTCCGCTTATATGAACAACGGTTATCTCTTCTCCAATGTCACCCCTGTTGAAAAATCGGTGGACGGAGACCGGATCAATCTTGAAATCAGAATCAATGAAGGTGAAAAGGCAACCTGGAATAAAGTAACATGGCAAGGGAATACCACCACCCATGACCATGTAATTTTAAGAGCTTTAAGAACGAAGCCGGGTAATCTCTTTGCAAAGAGCGATATTAAAAGAACTTACTTTGACCTGGCAGGAATGCAGTTCTTCGATCCGCAGCAGGTAGGTCAGGACATCCAGCCTAACCAGCAGGATAACACGGTGGACATCAATTGGAAACTGGTAGAAAAAGGATCTTCACAGGTACAGTTGCAGGCAGGTTACGGAGGAAACAGCTTCATCGGAACCCTGGGACTTACCTTCAACAACTTCTCACTGAAAAACTTCCTGAAGTTTAAAGACTTCAAGCCGGTTCCTCAGGGGGACGGGCAGACCTTATCGCTTCAGGCACAGGCCGGACAATATTTCCAGAACTACGGTGTTTCATTCACGGAACCGTGGTTGTTTGGAACAAAGCCGACTGCGCTTTCAGTAAGTTTAAATAATTCAAGAGTAAAATATTCCGATATTTCCGGGAATTCCCAGAAATTGAACATCTTCTCCGCTTCGGTAGGTTTAAACAGATTATTAAGATGGCCGGATGATTATTTCTCGTTATACACAGGGCTACAGTACCAGAAGTATGACTTCCAGAATTATCCGTTCCAGTTTGGTAATACAACCGAATATTATGGCTCTGCCAACAACTTAAGCATCAATTTGGGACTGAGCAGAAACTCGGCCGGGATCGACCCTATTTTCCCGACGTCAGGATCTAACTTAGACCTTTCGCTTAAATTCACGCTGCCTTACTCTGCGTTCAACAACAAAGATTATTCCACACTGAGTCCTACGGAAAAATACAAGTGGATGGAATTCTATAAAGTAAAGTTCAAGGCTGATGTTTATAACGAGATCATTGGCAAGCTGGTCCTGAGATCTTCTGCCGAAATGGGCTTTATGGACGGGTACAACTCCAAGCTCGGAGCACCGCCGTTTGAAAGATTCTATGTAGGGGGTACCGGTTTATTCGGTGGCCGGTATGACGGTAGAGAATTGATTCCGTTAAGAGGATATGAAAATGCTTCTACCTACGGAGGAACTTCTGAAGATATTACACCTGCAGGGGGAGGTACTATTTACAACAGATTTACGTTAGAACTAAGATACCCGATTTCACTGAATCAGACCGCGAAGATTTACGCGTTGACATTTGCTGAAGGAGGGAACGTTTGGAATTCATGGGGGAACTACAATCCATTCCAGTTGAAAAGGTCAGTCGGTGTCGGTGTAAGAGTATACATGGGTGCTTTTGGTCTGATTGGATTTGATTTCGCTTACGGATTCGATAAAACAATTACAGGAACTGATCCTTCCGGATGGAAGACCCACTTCCTGATGAACCAGTCATTATAATCCAGAACATGAAAAATTTTAAAATTGTTTTTTCATTCGTATTATTCCTGCTTTTTGGTTTAAGCAATGCGCAGAAAGTAGGCGTAGTGGATACCGAATACATACTGGGCAAAATGCCCCAGTATAAAGAAGCTGAAGCGAGACTGAACGCGCAGATTGATACCTGGCAGACGGAACTTCAGAATCTGCAGGCGGAATACGAGCGTAAAAGATCTGCCTTTGAAAGTGAAAAAGTACTTTTAATAGGTGATCAGCTCAAGCTCAGAGAAAAAGAAGTGATGGATCTGGATAAGAACATCAAAACCACCACAAGCTTACGTTTCGGGGCTACCGGGGAAATCAAAAAGCTGAGGGCTAATCTTGTACAGCCGTTCCAGGATCAGATCTGGGAAGCCATCAAGACCATGTCTGAAAAAAACGGTTTGGCCATCGTACTCGATAAAACGAGTAACAACGTCATTTTCCTTCAGAAAAGATCCGATTATTCAGATAAAGTACTGGCCATCCTGTTAAAAGACAGCGAGCCGAAAGAAAAAACAAAAACAAGAAAATAAAAGTTTAACTTTTATTAAATTTACAGATCTAAAAAACAAATTAAATTATTTATTTACCCATTATGAAAAAATTAAGTGTATTATTTGCAGCGGTAATGATGGTTGTATCGGTAGGTATGGCAAAAGCTCAAAAAATTGCTACTTTAGATGTTATAGGTGTTCTTAACGCAATGCCTGAAAAGAAAAAGGCTGATACTGATCTTAAAGCTTTCTTAGATACGAAACAAGCCGAAATCAAGAAAAAAGCAGATGCAGGACAGGCTAAAGTAAAACAGTATACAGAAGAAGCACCTAAGAAAACAGCTGACGAAAACAAAGCAAGAGAAGCGGAATTGGCAAAAATGCAGGAAGAAATCCAGCAGATGAACGACAAAGCGCAGAAAGATTTCGTAGCTAAGCAGGATGCAGCGTATGAGCCGATCGAGAAAAAGCTTAATGATGCAGTTTCTAAAGTGGCGAAAGCAAGCGGATATGACTATATCATGGATGCAAACTCAGCAGCATTTGTTTTCAAAGGAGGACCTGATGCTACTGCAGCAGTAAAAAAAGAACTGGGTGTTCAGTAATTTTCAGAAATTAACAAACATTTATAAAATAACCATCTCTCATCGGGGTGGTTTTTTTATTTTTGCAGAATGGAAAAAGAAGTATCAACCAGGGTAAAAGTCAGATTCAGCGACTGTGATCCGATCGGTCATTTGAATAACGTAAAATATCTGGACTATATGTTCAATGCCAGGGAGGATCATGTGGAAACATTTTACGGTTTTACCTATGAAGAATATACCAAACTTACCGGCTGCACCTGGATTGCCATCCAGAATGAAATTGCTTATCTCAAAGAAGTAAGATACAATACTTCAGTGGTCATCAGCAGCAAGACCATTGAGGTTGGGGACCGGACGGCAAAAGTGGAGATTCTCATGAAGAGTCTGGATGAAAAAACGATACATGCGGTCTTATGGGTAACGGTAATTTACTTTAATATCAAGACCAGAAAATCGGAAGTGCATCCTGAGGATATCAAAGAGACCTTCCATAAATTTTATGTAGATCTGGAACAGAAGGATTTCCAGTCGAGAGTTAAATTTTTAAGATCACAGAACGCAAAAAATTCATAATGAAGAAAATATTAGTTATTGGGGGGAACGGACAACTGGGAAACTGCATCAGGAAAACCGCTCCCGAATTTGAGTTGGATTACGAATTTACCTTTACCGATTCCCAGACACTGGACGTTACCGATGAAGATCAGGTAAATGCATTTTTTGCTGAATACAAACCGGATTACTGCATCAATGCCTCTGCGTATACGGCCGTAGATCTTGCCGAAAAGGAAAAAGAAAAAGCATTTGCGGTAAACGCAGATGGCGTAGCATATCTGGCGCAGGCCTGTAAGGATAGCAACACGATGCTTATCCATGTATCTACCGATTATGTTTTCGATGGGGAAACCAATTTAGACTACTCTGAAGATGATTTCACGAATCCGGTTGGTATCTATGGCGAATCCAAATTAAAAGGAGAAGAACTTGCACTGGAAATCAACCCGGAAACAGTTATCCTCAGGACATCATGGCTGTACTCCGAATTCAATAAGAATTTTGTAAAGACCATGCTGAATCTTTTTGCCCAGAAAGACGAACTTGGAATTGTAGGAGATCAGTTTGGCCAGCCGACCAATGCCAACGATCTGGCCGAAGCCATCATGATGATTATTGAAACCCGTGAAAAAAAATATGGTGTTTTTCATTTTTCCAATTATCCCGAGACTACCTGGTTTGAATTTGCTGAAAAAATAGCAGAATTCTCCGGAGCAAAAATAAAACTGAATAAATTAACCACCGAACAATATCCTACACCGGCCAAAAGACCGAAGAGAAGCACGATGTGTCTCGATAAAATTGAACAGGTGTATAAAATCGAACCCAGGCACTGGGAAAACAGCCTCGAAGAATGTGTGGAAATTCTTCAATCCAATCCATAAAAAATGAAAAAAACACTGATTATTGCCTTTGTTTTTCTGGTACAGGTTATTAATGCCCAGAATGTATACCTTACAAAAGTTGAAAAAACTCATGAGAATACAGACCGGTTCCTGTACAAAATTAATGAAGTAAAAGATGCTGAATACCTGGGCGAAATCGAAGTCCAGGGTTTTTCTAAATACGACGATGAAGTTTTTGCATTGGTATACAAAAAAGCAAAAGAAATAGGAGCCAATACATATTCGCTTAAACCTTTTGAAAATATAGACGGAACCAAACAGGATTTCAACCCTTCCAATTACAGGCTGAGCCTTTATTTTTTACCGGATGCGAAACTTTCAGAACAGACGGGATTGATGTATATTTTTGCTTCTTCGGATAAAAACCAGAAAATCGCGGTTAATAATAAAGACTACATTATTTCCCCTAGATCTTATATTGTGCTAAAAACGGTTCCCGGAGAAATCTATACGGTTTCTACAAAGAAGCTTTTAGGTTCTACCATTAAAATACAGCCTAAAGACAACAATTCGAATCAGTATTTTCAGATTTCTGCAGCGAAAATCAAATCTGATAATACCGGAACCGGAGGGCTGAACCTGAAAAGCGGCGATATCATCGGTCTCGAATCTTCTTACGGTTACTTCTTAAGTACCATCTATCAACAACAAAAAGCAGAGTGAAAACTTTGCTTTTTTTTATTTGC
>NZ_BJYJ01000006.1 GCF_007991455.1 Chryseobacterium hagamense
AGTACTGATCCGTTTTAAAGGATCATGCGCAAAAGTTGGATCACGCGCAAAAGTTGGGACTAGGCAAAAAGTTTGGTCAATCTTAATAGGAAAAGGGTTCTGTCTTTTGACTCTCCGGAACTGCATTCTAAAGCTTTGATTTCAGTATTGAAGGATTCAGCTACTTTCATCGTAATTTTTTTAAAACATATTAATGTAATAACTGATCGTTTTCTAAGTTGCGTTTCAAATCTAAAATCTTCCAAAGATTAAAATTGGCCCAATTGTTCCTGTATAATAGAAAAATTAAGAATATGGAACATACCCATTCACAAAATCAGGAAGAGGCTTCAGCTATTGCAATGAACTGGCTGAAAGCAAAAATGAGAGAACGTTTTGAAAGAGACTTCAATCTGGATGACGAAGTTGTTATCGTATCCGGCGATACACTTAAAGCTGCCCTTACGCCGGAAACGTCGAAACTTTCCCAACCGGAATCATTGGGCCTTTCGTTTTATGTCAATCATATCAACAGCGGAGATTTAAATCCAGATCAGATGGTTTCTGAGATCAATGAGATTAAATGAAAAGTCCCCGGCCGAAACCAGGGAATAATTTGAAAGATATAGTGGTGATTAAATATCATTTTAAATTCAAAGAACGTACCAACATTTCAGATTTTCCTGTTAAGCAGTTAAAATAATTAATTTTAACCGGACTGTTTTCGATTAGGTATGACACTTTTTATGCAATCTGAATAACTTTCTTTACTTTAAAGCATAGCAGATTCACCTTCAAAAATGGTAAACGGCATTACTGAAGATGCACGTTTTTACAGTTCATTTCAATTATATTAAGAATTACCGGATACCGGTTTCAGTATCCTTATTGCATTTTCACAATGAAATGAATTTGAATCCTCCTAAATATTCTGCAGCTATCAATAAAAAACTTCTCAGCATTCCTAGAAATTTAAAAATTTTTAAAACAGATGGGATTTATTTCTGTAGAATTATTGCGTCATAGGATGCTGCAGTTATAATTTAAGGTCAAAAAAAAACCTCTCGTAATGAGAGGCAAACTTACTGAGAATAAATATTGTGTTATTGCTATTGTAAAAATATAAATCATTCCAAAAAGATGTTTATGACCGAAATCACAACCGGAAAAAATTATCTTAACTTTTTGAGGATAAAAAAGACCTGAACATGAGACAGCCACTTTAGAAGATGGATTTAATTGATCAGCCTGATGACTATTATTTTAAAAATTATTCTATTTTTCACACAATAATGATTAAATTTGTACAAACTGATTCAATACCATGACGTTCAACGAAGCACTTAGACAGAAAAAAAATATTTTGAAAAACACAAGTGAGTTTACCAAGACCCTATATGACTATGTAATTATTCCTGAGCTTGAGGATGAAGGTAAAAAATATATGGATGAACTGAAAAAGGCTTCTCTTCCTTTTCCTGATGACAGCTGTAAAAAATACAGCAGCAATGCAAGATTCAAGATATTTCTTCTACCGAAAACCCGGATCTGAAAAGAAACCTACAGTATAAGTTATCAATTTTCATCAAATAAATTTAAATAAAAAATCCCCGTATTGCTACAGGGATTAAAAAACTAATAACCATGAAAACTCAAATTAAACATGAGTGACTGCAAATGTAAGAAATGTTCATCTTAAATGCATCTATTGGCAGGATAAATTTTATCCATTAACATAACTTTAGTATAGATTAAAAATACTTTAATGTATGATAAGAATGCAGAATACCTGTATACATCGGGATTTGGAGAATCTTTGCATTATTTTATGCTGAAATTTTACGACCTGAAAAATTAAACATTCATTTAAAAAATGTTAAAAAAAATAAGCTCTCATTACTGAGAGCTTATTCATTTATGATTATCAATTAATTTAATTTTATTCCTTGATAAACTTTTTCTGTGCAGTACCTTTCACATCATCGATATCAATCACATAAATTCCATTAATCAATGCATGAACATCGATCTTGTTATTTAAAATGATGCCTGATGATACCATCTGTCCCGTGGCATTATAAATTTTATAATTAGCTTTAGGACTAATGTTCTTAATGTTAAGAACTGTTTTTACCGGATTAGGGTAAATTAAAATCTCATTCTGGTCTACTGCATTAGGTACCGGAAGCTTAGAAATTCTTACCGTATAATCTTCTACTTCACCATTCGGGAAGTTGGTACAGTTTACAGGAACAGCATCCTTCGACATAGCCACTCTCATTACGACATATTTGTAATCCGTCAGGCTGATGAATGCATCCGCCGGTACAGAAAATGTTCCGCTTACCGTCTGATCCGTGTTCGGTCCTGATACCAGGATTCTTTCATCAATATCAAAATATCCGTTTCTGTTGAAATCGATCCACACCGCAACTCCGGCATTTCCTGAAGTTTTATCGATGCTGATCTTATTATTTACAGATCCCTGAACCAATTGGATAAAATTATTGGTTACACCGGTATAATCCGTATAGTTTGAAGCTACTGACGGGTTGGTCATGACCGGCTTGCCATTAGGCGTTACTGTTACCTTCGAAATATAATTTGAACTGGCTGTTGTCGCATGCATCTGGCAGTATACGATAGTTGGTGTCGTAAACAGATACGGAAGCGTATAGTTACCAGGTGTTCCGCTACAGATGTTGGCTACCTGCATTTCGTATTGTGTAAGTTCCAGCAGGCCGGTTAAGGTAATCGTGTTGGTATTGGATGTTACCGTCGTCCAGCTTGGAATGCCTACTTTTCTGTATCTCAGGACGTAGGTTGCGCCTGGGAAAGCAGCCCATGTTACCTGTGCTGTCGTGGTGGTGATATTCGTGATCGTCAGTCCCGGAGGAGCAATTTCACAGGTTCTTTCCGTAGTAAATACTTTAGGATTGGACCATGGATTCAATGTATTCTCATTATCACACATATTGGCCACCTGCACTTCATAATTGGTAAACACATTCAGGTTCGACAGCGTGTAGGTGTTGGCCGGAGCCAGCGGCAATGGGATGTTTGCACTCCATCCACCGGTACCGCTTCCTACGATCCTGTATCTCAGGAAATAGTGAGAACTTGCGGCAAGCGGAGACCATGTGATTAATGCTGATGTGGTAGTAATAGCACTTACCGTTACATTTGGAGGCGTAGGATCACATCGGGTCGTAAACGTACTGTGTGAATATACTCCTGTATTGGTATTACAGATGGCAGCTACTTCTACTTCGTACTGGGTAGCCGATAAAAGGTTGGTCAGTGTTGTTGTGTTGGTCGTTGCCGGAGAAGCAGCGGCTGCCACGTTTACGGTCTGCCAGTTTGAAGCCGGAGAAGTAATCGGTCTGTATCTTACCGTATAGGTAGCTCCACCGATATCCTGATTCCAGGTCAACACGATTGAGTTGTGCGTTGGCGTACCCAGTGTTACGGTTGGCGTTGCATTGCTGCAGATACGTAAGTTGATGTTATCAATGGCAATCGGAGGCTGTGTACCGCCGCTTCCGTCATTTCTCCATTCAAATACCAGACGCATGGTTGTTCCGGCAAAACTTGAAATATTTAATGTTGGATTAAAGACATTCTGCCATGCAGTCTGTTGGTTATAGTTGCTACCAATCTGAATTCTACCGGTACCTGCCGTAATCTGAGTTCCTGAAACAGGCATAAAGGTCGTCGGCACCATCCATACTCTTAGATAGTCAAAGCTTGATTCCCCAACGCCTTTCCAGTCGAATGAGAAAATCGCCGTTGTAGTTCCTGCCGGTACGATGATATCCCTGTAGGCATGAACAACGCTGGTTGATGTAATGCTGTAAGCATTGGTAGTTCCGTTGGTATTGGAAATGTACAGTGAATTTCCGGTATTTCCGGTTGCACTTCCATACGTCCATTTATTGGTCTGGGTACCGTTTGTATATCCCAGGTCGCTTCCGGTTGTAAAGGTCTGGATATAAGGAATGGTAGCAGGAATCTGGGTAGTCGTAAAGCTTGGTCCGGCCATCCAGAAACTTCTGTCCGGTCCTGAACATACGGAACGTATCCAGATATAATAAGTCGTATTAGGGGTCAGCGACGTCAGGTTAAGCGTTGTTCCTGCAGATGTACCGGTTGGTGTGGTACCTGCAACAGGCGCTACATTGGTAGTGGATAAATAATATTGGTATCCGCCAACCGGAGCCGGTACTGCAGCGGTCCAGGTAACGGTTGCCGTGCTGCTTCCTACGGTACTGATGGCAATATTGGTAGGAACCTGACAGGTCGGGATGCTTAAATTGATATTGTCAATAGCTGCAGCAGGCTGCGTTCCGAAAACACCGTCATTCCTCCATTCAAACACCAGGCGCACGTTCTGACCGGCAAAACTGCTGAGGTTAACCAGGGTATTGAAATAATTCTGCCATGTACTTTGCTGGTTCAGATCACCACCCAGCTGGATCCTTCCTCCACCTGTTGTAATCTGTGTTCCGGCAACCGGTGTATAAGAGATCGGTACGAGCCATACCCTTAAGTAATCCCATCCGGACTCCCCTTCTCCTTTCCAGTCGAACGATAAAGTTGCATTGGTGCTTCCTGCAGGAACAATAATATCCCTGAAAGCATGCACCACACTTGAAGCGGACGTATTGTACCCATTGGTAACTCCGTTATCATTGGTGATATACAGAGAATTGGCAGGGTTTCCGGTTACCGAACCGTAAAACCAGATATTAGGCTGTCCGGAACTGGTCAGCTGAAGATCATTCCCCGTTGAGAAGTTCTGTACATAAGGAATCGTGGTAGGGATCTGAAGCGTTGAAAAACTTGAAGCAGCGATCCAGACACTTTTATTGGTTGCCCCGCATACGGAACGTACCCACCAGTAATAAGTAGTACTTGGAGATAATGGTACGGTAACACTGGTTCCTGCATTTGCTACCCCGGTAGTGGCCGCAGTAGGAGCTGTAGGATTAGTGCTTATATAATACTCATATCCGTTGGCCGGAACGGTACCGGGAGCCGTCCATGATAAAACCGCACTGTTGGTGGTGATAGTTCCTGTAGTTGGTGCAGAAGGAGGGAAACAGCTTGGTACGCTTACGTTGATGTTATCAATGGCAATTGGCGGCTGTGTCCCGAAACTGTCATCATTTCTCCATTCGAAGACGAGACGCATCGTTGACCCGGCAAAAGAGCTGATGTTCAAGCTGATGGTACTATAGGTCTGCCATGCAGTCTGTCCTATAAATTCAGTCCCGATCTGGATTCTTCCGCCACCGGCAGTAATCTGTGTTCCTGTGGTAGGAGTAAACGTAGCCGGAACCATCCATACCCGGAGGTAATCCCATCCGGACTCCCCTGTTCCCTTCCAATCGAATGAAAAGTTGGCTACGGAAGCACCCGTTGGAATGGTAAGATCCCGGTAGGCCTGTACAACACTCGTTGCACTGGTTGAATAAGCATTCGTCGTTCCATTCGTATTTGAGATGTAGAGCGAGTTGCCCGCATTTCCCGTTGCAGAACCGTAAAACCACTTATTGGTCTGGCTTCCGTTGAGTAACGTAAAGTCATTGGCGGTATTAAAGTTCTGTGAATACGGTAATGGAGCAGGTGTTTGTCCATAGACATCCGGAATGGCGCCTAAATTTAACAAACACAGAAGAAGTACTAAGAAAGTAGAAATTTTCTTCATAAGTTATCATTTAATATTAATCCTTGCAAATCTAATCCGTTTTTTGATAATTTGTAGCATAAAATACTATAATTTTTAAATAAATTACAGTAAATCCAATAGTCCATCTATTGAAAAACAAATATATAAAGGCATTTAGACAGTAAACGTTCAATGTATACTTTTATTGTTTTCCGGACAATCTAAATCAATTGGTTGTTAATGGGTTTTTATATATAATCATTCATCATTGAAGAAATCAGGCCAGTACAATAATCTGTAATCGGTATGAAAAAAATAAGGTCTCCTTTTTGTAAAGGAGACCAAAAAAAACACAAATGATGAAAAAAATTTTATTGAATCAATTATTATTAATCCATGCCGTAAAATTAATCAGGCATGCTTTATTTTATTTATGATTGAAATCATACCGGCAGTTTTTTTCCAGATAAATAAGATTCATTTTAATACTTATTATAAAAATAATTGTTTACCAGCTCGATCAGGATATTTATGAAGTAATCTTTAATAAGTATGGATCCAAACACTCTGAACAAGTACCGGTCATAAAACCATAGAATTAATTCTATAAAAATTCATTGATTTAGATCATTATATTTAAATATTATGTTAAGTAGTTTTACCGTATTGAATAAATCAAATTGACGTGAATAAAATCTCCATACTTATTGCGAATTATAATAATGGCAGATATTTCAGGGATTGTTATGATTCCGTTATTTCGCAAAGCTGGGAAAACTGGGAGGTGATTATTGTCGATGACTGCTCTACAGACGGCTCTGCGGATCTTATAAAAATACTTATTAAGGAGGATAACCGTTTTAAATTCTATCAGAACAAAACCAACAGAGGATGCGGCTACAGCAAGAAAAAATGTCTGGATCTTGCGACCGGTGAATTCTGTGCCTTTCTTGATCCTGACGACGCGCTTTTTGATAATGCGGCAGAAAGCATATTAAAGGAATTCAATAGGAATCAGAAAATCATTGCAGCCTATTCCAAATTAATTTTCTGCGATAAATCCCTCAATCCAAAAGCGGTCTTTTCGAAAATAAAACAAATTCATAACAACAGGTATTTTTTTAATATCCCGATACAGATTCACGCCTTTTTTGTTTTTAAAAGAGAAGCGTACCTGAAAACTTCCGGTATTAATCCGGATCTTAAGAATGCCGTTGATCAGGATCTTTATCTTAAACTGCTTGAAACAGGAGACGCTAAATTCGTGGATGAAGTTCTTTATAAATACAGGATTCATCCTGACGGGATTTCCCAGCACAGTTCCAAACAGAGCGTAAAAGAATCTTTTGCTCGTGTTATTCATGAAACCATGCAGCGGAGGGAAATTACCAGCATTAACGGAACTCCCGTCCCTGAAGTCTATACGGATGCCCAGGATATTTATGATATGCTGAATTACCAGACGAAAATCCATTATAGGTTAATGAATAAAATAAAACTTCATCTCAGCACGATCAGCAACTGAGTAATAACCAACCAAGCTTAAATTTGAGTAGCCGATCTCTCCAGGAAATCTGATCCTAAAATAACGTGAGCTCGATGTAGAAATATGATCATAAGGCTGGAAGAGGGATGCCTGATGCAGAAAGTTTCTCTCGTCAAAAATATAATAAGAGGTCCTCATGATCAAACTGAATCTTTTGTCAGCGGCTTGGTTTTATTTTAACCAATAAACGGTTCAACACAAATTGAATAAAGCAAAATTTACATTGTTTTAAAGTTCCGAAGCGATGGCTTTCTACAGGATGGGATAAAATCCTGACTGAATTAGCAGTGAATTTTATTTTTAAAATTAATTAAACAACTGGACATAATTCACGTTAAAATAAAGAGGCGGCCTTAAAAGGCCGCCTCTTCTTAAGGTGTATATGGGTTGGAAAAAGTGTCTTATCTTGCAGAATCCGTCCGCGTTCCATTCGATGGTGTACTGCCGGTTGAGCCGTTAGTCTGGTTCGTTGTAGTACTTCTCTGATTATTCTGGGTATTCCCCTGGTTCATCGCACTGTCGCCGGCGGTGCCCGCAGAATCTGAAGGCATGGCTCCTGAAGTATCAGACATGGTTCCCGAAGTACCGGTAGAATCTGCCATGGTTGTGTTATCATTTTGTGTTTCCTGTTTTTTACAGCTTACTGCAAAAAGACTTAATCCCAGCATTAATAGCATTACTTTTTTCATATAATAATTTTTTGATGTTTAAATATTAAATCAAAATTATGTTTAAAAAAATGGGAATTCTATGAGCGGAGTCATAACACAGGATAAATATTCAATGAAATAGCCTCCCTTGCAGGAGGCCGTAAAAACACAAATGATGAAAAAAATCTATTCAGAGTGCACTGAACAGAGCTTATATGCAGCTATTGCTGCTATACTTCGATTTACAATTCCTCCGCTTATATGAAGTTATTGTAATAATATGGTAGATCTTACCCTTAACTTTTATAGATGAGAGAGGCCAAAGATAATAAGCATTAATGAAATAAACAAAATAGTAAGTATTAAAATTTCAGAAAAACAGAAATTATACGTATCATAAAGTCTTTCAGACTTTTAGCAGTTCTGTTATTTCATAATAAAAAAATCCCACCGTTTCAGGTGAGATTTTCATTCGTTTTATTCTTCCCAGACAATGGGAATATAAATCGTGACATAACCGTCAGGATCTACCTGTGCATCCGAAACTTCAGAGGTTACAGAGCCGTATCCTACCCAGCCGCCCTGTCCCTGCATGGCAGTAAAAGTATAAGTTCCGGCAGGCAAATCCTCAGAATAGGCAGGTAATGTCTGGAAGCCGCCTCCGTAATAGGTATCGTAACTTTGCCCGGTTACCGTATGGGTCGCGATAAAACTTCCCACGTCATAACTCCCGGAAAGCGTCTTGCTTCCGTCCTGTCCCACAAGGCCATAACGGATTTTATACGTTTTGGCTTTTGCAGGTTCTTTAGAAACGATGTTCTTTGTGTGTGAATCCTTTGCCTCAGTGGAAAAAGAACTTCCCACGATAACAACACCTGCCATCAGCAGGATTTTTACAAGTGAATTTTTCATATTAATATCATTTAGGTAAAACAAAAATAATCATTCTATATTAATTCAATACCCGGGGAATATTAAGCGAAAGTTACATTTCGCAGAGAATGTCTCTCATCGTATAAAAGCCCGGCATGGCTCAATGAACATTGCTGAATTGCTTCAAAATAAGAAAATATTAATACTTTTTCATTTTTTTTAACATTGCTTAACGGACTTTGGCTTCATAATTGGAAATACTATAAATTCAAAGTCAGACTGACTTAACATCCTTATAAAAATTTGAATTATGAGAAATATAGTGTTAACAGGGCTGATGTCGGTTTTTTTACTGACGGCCTGTAAGAAAGATGATCAGATCGCTGAACAACAGTCTTTGGAACAACAGAAGATGGAGTTCCAGATGAGACAATTGGAAATAGAGAAGCAGAAATTAGCCATTGAAAAAGAAAAAATGGCTTACGAAGCACAGAAAAAAGCAGACAGCATTGCTGAAATGCAAAAGGCTAAAACGGCTGCTGCAGTAAATGCCAGACCACAGGTAATCAGAGAAACCCGTACGGTATACAGAGACCGTTCCAGCTCAAGTTCAAGCAACGGCAATTATGCCAGCAACGGAACTTCAACGCAGACTGCTGCCAAAAAGAAAGGAATGAGTGAAGCAGCAAAAGGTACGATTATCGGTGCTGTCGGAGGTGCTGCCTTAGGAGCTATCGTAAATAAGAAAAGTCCGGGCGCAGGTGCCGCTATCGGTGGGGTAATCGGGGGTGCTACCGGTTATACTTTAGGTAGAGCCCAGGACCGGAAAAGCGGAAGGGTTCAGCCAAGATAATATTTTTAACATAACATAGAAAGATTGCTTAATTTTAAGCAATCTTTTTTTATGTTATTACTTTTCCTTTCTATCCTCCTTCTGATTCCGGTTCTAATGGGACTGGGAAATATCACGAAATGCTTCTCAGGGAATTTTATTCATGGAATATCAGGGGATATTCTGTTGGGAATTGCAGGGATCAGTATATTATTGACCATAATCTCCTTTTTTGTTCCCTTGAATATATACGTTGAAATTCCTATAATAGCCCTAGGGCTGTTTTATTTTATAAGGGATCAGTTATACAGCGCGTTTTTCCGGTTTTCAAAGCAAGAAGTTTTACTGCTGTTTTCGGTAACGGGGATAATTCTATTCTGCGGATCCTTCTATCCTTATATATTGGATCATTTCGGTTATTATGTACCTACGGTCAAATGGCTGCGGGAATTCGGTCTTGTTAAAGGAATATCCAATCTGGACCTTACACTGGGCCAAATGTCGCTCTGGCATATTTTTCAGGCCGGATTTTCTAACTTTTCCGATCCTTATTTAAGGATCAATTCCATTCTGTTGGTTGTTTACACCTTATATATGATAGAAAACAAAAGATGGATCCACTTCTTGTTTATTCCGGTTCTCCTTCTATTTTCGCAATCTCCCAGCCCCGATCTGCCCGTCATTATTTTTTCACTGATCATTGTAGATGAGATGCTGAAGAAAAACAGGCAAACTTCTATCCTCTTTGCCTTTTCGGTGTTTGTTTTTGCGGTAAAGCCCACCATGATCTGGCTTCCCCTGGTGAGTTTTCTTTACGCTGCTTTCATTATCAAATCAAAATTTACCGGTCTTATCCCCGGTTTCCTTATGGCGCTGTTGTTTTTTGCAAAAAACATCTGGACCTTCGGATATCCGGTTTTTCCCATTGCTGCCGGAGATCTGAATATCCTGTGGAAGCCCAATCCTGAAATCTTACGGAATTCTTCGAAGTTTGCCCTTCAGAAAACCTATGATATGCAGTATTCTTATGAAGAGATCCGGCAGTTTTCTCCGTTCGATTACATCAAAAACTGGCTTTTTCTCGAAGGCATCAAATCAAAAATAAATATTCTGTTTATCGTAAGCCTGCTGGGCTTTATCATATTCAGCTGTATCAAAAAAAACAGGATCCTCCATCTTATCTGTATTTCAATTTTAGTTAAAAGTATTTTAGTGCTCCTCTTTTCTGCCCAGTACCGGTTTTTTACCGATGTCTTTTTTGTAATCTTCTTTATAATTTTCAGGAATCATGTTAGCCGGCAGAAAGCGATTGCTGCATTTTCGGTATTAAGCGTCATTTTCATCGGGGCCATGGCTTTACCCCATATTCTTCGGACCTGGCTTCCGAGTTTCAGGCCCGGCAATTTCATGGGGACCTTTGAGGCAGAACAGCTGTACCGGCCTTCAGCCTATAAATATCATGAATACACTCCCTATCAAATTGGAAATCTGAGGTTTAATGTTTCTAAAAAATACCCTTATAACTTCGATACGGAACTGCCGGCCATTTCGGAAGGTTATATTTTTGATGATGTGAAAGCCGGAATTTTTCCGCAGCTGAAAGATCCGAAAAAGATAAAAAATGGCTTTATCTGGAAAAAGCTGGATGCGGAAGAAAAAAGAGCAGCAGATCAGATCATTCATTCCATCAACCGTTCTTATAAACAGAACTGAACTTCGCTGCATTTCCATCTGAATAAAAAGCCTTAAATTTGTGTCATGTTAAATACTCTAGGTAATCTTCTCAGTCTTACAACATTCGGAGAGAGTCATGGTCTGGCTTACGGTGGCATCATTAATAATTTTCCGGCAGGATTAACGGTTGATTTCGATAAAATCCAGTATGAACTGGATCGCCGGAAACCGGGACAGTCTGCCATTGTTACCCAAAGGAAAGAAAGCGATACGGTAAAGTTTATGTCAGGAGTTTTTGAAGGGATAACCACAGGCACCCCGATCGGCTTTATCATCGAAAATGAAAATCAGAAATCGAAAGATTATGATCATATCGCCGGTTCTTACCGTCCCAGCCATGCCGATTTTACCTACGACCGGAAATTCGGGATCAGGGATTACCGCGGCGGCGGGAAATCTTCGGCACGGGAAACGATCAACTGGGTGGTAGCCGGTGCCTTGGCCAAACAGCTGCTGTCGGATATTGAAATTAATGCCTATGTTTCCTCAGTAGGGGATATCTTCTGTGAAAAACCTTATCAGGCTCTGGATTTTTCCCAAACGGAAAGCAATGAAGTACGCTGTCCCGATGCAGAAACGGCAGAGCGAATGATCGAAAGGATTAAAGAGATCAAAAAAGAAGGCAATACCATCGGCGGAACCATTACGTGTGTCATCAAAAATGTTCCGGTGGGCATCGGCGAACCTGTTTTCTCTAAACTCCAGGCGGAACTGGCAAAAGCCATGCTCAATATCAATGCGGCCAAAGGCTTCGAATACGGAAGCGGGTTCTGCGGGGCAAAAATGACCGGTAAAGAACACAATGACCTTTTCAATGAAGACTTCACTACCAGATCCAATCTTTCAGGAGGAATCCAGGGAGGAATTTCCAATGGAATGGATATTTACTTCCGCGTAGCCTTCAAACCAATCGCTACGATCTTAAGGCCTCAGGAAAGTGTGGATAAAGAAGGGAACCCTGTAATTGTGGAAGGAAAAGGCCGTCACGATCCGTGTGTTCTGCCAAGGGCTGTCCCCGTCGTGGAAAGCCTGGCCGCTTTTGTACTGGCCGATTTATTCCTGATCAACAAAACCAGAAACATCAATAATTTTTAAACATAAATATTTTTAGTAATGGAAAATTACTGGGAAAAAGCCGTCTCTTTTGAAGAGTATGTGCAAACCGGAAAACAAAGATTGGAAAACCCTGCCAACCAACAGGAAATCGATTATAAACATTATTACGAATTGGGGCTTCAGCGGATCGACAGAACCGTGAAAAAGTACGTGGCTGATGAAGAACAGCTGAAAGAGCTGGCCTCCAAAAATTTCACCGGAAAAATTTTAATTATTTCCGAAGTCTGGTGCGGCGATGCCAGCTCCACCGTTCCGGCCCTGGTTAAATTTTTTGAAGGGAAAAATGAGGTAAGGATTTTTCTGCGGGACAGCGATAAAAGCCTGATCAACCGGTTTCTTACCAACGGTACGGAATCGATCCCGAAAGTGATCATTCTGAACAGCGATTTCAGCGTAAAAAATTCATGGGGACCGCGACCGGAATACGGAAGGCAGCTGCTTGGTAAATTTAAAGCGGATCCTGAGCATTATACCCGGGATCTATTTTACAACGACCTTCAGCTTTATTATGCTAAAAACAGAGGAAAAGATGCGATTCAGGAAATCCTGGAATTGTTGTGATTTTCGGGTTATCTCCAATAATACCCGTTCCGTAAAATCTCCGTTTAAATAAAATAATTTTTATCAAGCGTTAAAATGAAAAAAAACATCATTTATGTTATCCTGATTGCCCTGATTGCCGTTATTGCTTTTGTGCCGGGAGTAAAAGAGAAGCTGCAGGATACCTTTTTCCCTATTGCCGCTATCGAAAATGCCGTCCATATTGACGATGAGGATTACGATGTCGAACTGCAGGGAATCAACGCTCCCAGCACCAACCTTAAAACATTTAAGGGAAAAGCGGTATTCCTGAATTTCTGGGGAACCTGGTGTCCGCCTTGCCGGAAAGAATGGCCTTCCATCCAGAAGCTGTACGATACCCGGAAAGAGCATGTAAATTTTGTCCTGATTGCCATGAACGACCAGGAAGATGCCGTGAGAAAATTTTTAAAGGAAAACCATTACAATGTTCCCGTTTATATTGCCCAAAGTCCGATCTCCGAAAAGATCCTTCCGAAGGTTTTCCCAACCACCTATCTTCTGGATAAAAACGGCAGGATCCTCATTAAGGAAGACGCTTCAAGAGACTGGAATACAGAATCTACCCATCAGTTTATTGATAATATAATTAAATAACTTTAACAGAAGTTCACAGTCTGTTGGTACAGAATTTGTCAAATACATAGGGTTTAAAATTATTTAAAGCCGGACACAGAATGAAGTATTCCAAATTAAACCTGGCAAAAGAAGCCATCAGCCATAAAGGTTTTGTACAGAAAATCCCCGATATTTTCAGAATGGTAAAAATGTGGAGAAGAGGAGCCTATCCGATGCGTTCACTGGATATTATCCTGCCTCTGCTGGGACTTCTGTACGTAATCTCCCCGATCGACCTGCTTCCGGAAGTGGCTGTTCCGGTAATCGGAGTTCTGGATGACCTTGCCGTACTGTCACTGGCCATCCCGAAACTCATCAGGGAAGTCGATAAATTCCTGCTTTGGGAAGCCGACCGGAAGTATAATACCGGCGGTGCAAAAATTATCGATGCCGAAATTGTAGAATAAGTAACAAACCATCTTTAAGGGATGGTTTTTTCGTACCCTACATTTCGCTACTACACAAGATGAATTTATTCCAAATCATAAATTGACTATTGACTTGCGAAGCAAAATTAACTATTCACTTTCAACCTTTCATCTCAAATCCTTAAATTTGCAAACATCTAATAAAAAATAATGGAAAGTAAAAAAGAATTCTTTTTAGAATGCTACAAACTGGGCATCATCAAATTCGGAAGATTCACTTTAAAAAGCGGTATCGAAAGCCCTTTTTATGTAGATTTAAGACCTTTGGCATCAGATCCCAAGATTTTGAAAAATCTTGCCAATTACCTGCTGGATATGCTTCCGCTGGATAATTTCGACCTGATCTGCGGGGTTCCTTATGCTGCACTTCCGATGGCTACGGCGATGTCTTTACAGAGCTACATTCCGTTAATTATCAAAAGAAAAGAAGCCAAGAACTACGGTACCAAAAAGCTGATCGAAGGCATTTACCAGAAAGGCCAGAACTGCCTGTTGGTAGAAGACGTCATCACTTCCGGAAAATCTCTGATCGAAACGATTGCCGAAGTGGAACAGGAGGATCTTAAAGTTGCGGATATCGTTGTGGTTCTCGACCGGGAACAGGGAGGTAAACAGCTTCTGGAAAACAGGGGATACCGGGTTCATACCCTTTTCAATATTTCTGAAGTCTGTGGAATCCTGCAGGAAAACGGGGAATTATCGGATGATGAAGTAGCAAGAATCCAGGATTTTTTAAAAGGAAACCACATTCAGTTTGAAGAGAAAACCAGGCTTTCCTACCAGGAAAAATTTGAACAGGCCCAGCATTCCGTTTCAAAGAAGCTTCTTGAAACTGCACTGGCCAAAGAATCCAATCTCATCGCTTCTGCCGATGTTACCACGACTCAGGAACTGTTGGATCTTGCTGAAAAAGTAGGTCCGCATGTGATTGCTTTGAAAACACATATCGACATCATTTCCGATTTTGATTATGAAAAAACGATTGTCCCTTTAAAAGCGCTGGCTACCCAACATAATTTCCTTCTGATGGAAGACCGAAAATTTGCAGACATCGGAAATACGCAGGAACTTCAGTTTACCAGCGGTGTTTTCAAAATTACCGATTGGGCAGATTTCGTTACTTCGCAGGTCATCGGAGGTTTTGAATCTTTAGACTATTTCCGGAACGTGGGGGTAGTTGCCATCATCGGAATGTCGTCCAAAGGCGCTTTAACGACCAGTGCTTACCGGGAAGAAGCTTTAAAAGTGGCTGCTTCTCACCCGAATGTCATCGGGGGCGTATCGCAGAACCCGCTGCCGGACGAAATGCTTTTATTCACTCCCGGCGTAAACCTGGCCGACTCCGGAGACGGAAAAGGACAGCAGTACAATACGCCTGAACACGTCTTTAAAACGCTCCATACCGATTTCATCATTGTCGGAAGAGGCATCTATAAAGCAGAAAATCCGGAAGAAGCTGCCATCACCTACAAAAACGAAGGCTGGAATGCTTATTTAAGCTCCCTGGAAAAAAAAGCAATTCAGGATTAAAATCTTTACCGAATTTATACAAAATAAGTTATATTTGATACTTTATCACAGTAATTGAAAAGGATCAGCATTTGTCTTATTTTATTTTTGGGTGTCGCCGAGGTTTCTGCGCAGAAGGATAGTATTCATATTCAGGCCAAGCTGTCGCAGGACAGGAAGACGCTGGAGGTGAGTGAGGAAATCGTTTATTATAACCATTCTGCCAAAGACCTGGACTCCGTTAAACTTTTAAATTGGGTAGCTGCCTACAACAAACGGGGTACTTCCCTGGCCTACCGCAAACTGGAAGACCGTAATACCGACCTACATTTTGCCAGGCAGGACCAGCTGGGTAAACTGCTGCAATTACAGGTAAAAAGTTCGGACCAGGATATTCCTGTAAGCGATACTTCTGAAGAAAATCTTTTTCTTCCTTTAAAAGAAATTTTAAAGCCCGGAGAAAAGATCAGACTGCAGCTGCAATACATACTCCAGCTCCCCGACAGCAGATTTACGGGATACGGAACCTCGGCCACCGGTACCGCCTTAAAATATTTCTTTATTGTTCCGGATCGTTTCGATCCGGACAATATTTCTGCCCGGGAATATCAGGATATCGAAGAATCAGTCAGCTTCAATACGTTTTGGACAGTAAACTTTGATCTGCCTGCTACTTATTTTGCAGAAGGCAATTTAAAGCAGAGCCAGCCCAATTCATTCACAGGATACCTGGATGCCGATCCGGAATTTCTGATTTCACCCGATCAATATCCTTCCATTGCCATCAATACCGATGATATTCACACAGAGGTAAAATTCGGGTATCCCCTGAAGCCGGAAGAAAAGCAGGATCTGGAATTTTATCTTCCTTTACATTTAAATTTTATCAAGCAAAGAATCGGTACCATCCCGGAAAGCATTTACATCTCTGAAAAGTTCAGAAATAAAGAAGACTTTTTCGGGAATAACGACATTACCTTCTGGAAATACCGGTTCAGGCTGTTTACTGCTGCGGAAAACAGGGATATGGATTATTTCGGAATCATCTCTAAAAAGGTCCTGGATGAAAGCATCATTACCGATAAGCAAGATTTCCATTGGTTTAAAAACGGACTGAAATCCTATCTTGAAATCCAGTACCTCAGGAAATTCTATCCGGACACCAAATTGCTGGGCATGCTGAATGACACAAAAATTTTCGGCATCAAGCCCCTGAAACTTTTCCACGCTTCGGATGTAAAACTGACTGAACGGTATGGCCTGGCCTATCAGTACATCATGTCCCAGAACCTGGATCAGAAAATCGATGAGAAGTTCTCTGCCCTGAGTAATTTCAACGATATGGCCATCAGCGGCTTTGAAACGGGAACCCTTTTCAATTATACCGCGGACCAAATGGGCCGCCAGAATTTTGAAAGCCTGGTTCAGGAATTTATTGCCGGAAACAGAGACCAGGAAACCAATCCCAAAGATTTTTTAAAGGAACTGGCCGTAAAAGATACAAGGGCATCTTACCTGTCTGAGTTTATCCAGCACAAGAACAGGGTAAATTTTACCTTAAAAAGGTTCAGAAAAAACGGCGATTTCCTGGATATTAAAATCCAGAAAAATACTCCAGCCAATATCCCCGTGAAACTTCAGACGACTTCCCGTGATGGCCAGAAGAAAGAATACTGGGTGGAAACGGAAGAAAGCCGGAAAATAAAAACCGTTTCGATTCCGGCCCTGGACATTTATAAAATAACCCTGAATGACGAATATATTTTTCCGGAATCCAACTACCGGGACAATTACCTCTATGCCAAAGGTTTATTTTCCAATACTAAAAAAATCAAGCTTAAACTGATTAAAGACATTCCGAATCCTGAATTCAACGAGATTTATATTAATCCCCGTGTCCGGTTCAGCAATACCTATGATAAATTTTTAATCGGGCTTAACTTTAAAAACCAGTCGTTTTTCGATCAGAAGTTCCTGTATTCCCTCACTCCTACTTACAGTACGGGAACCGGAAAACTGACGGGATCAGGAGCTATCGCCTACTCTTTCCTCCCTGCTGAAAGCCTTATCCGAAGCCTGACCTTCGGTGTTTCGGGATCTTATTTCCATTATGATTATGATCTGGCGTACCGGAAAGCTTCCATTTATTCCAACTTAAGTTTTATGAAAAATCCGCGGAGCACGGTAAGCAGCAGCTTCGGGATTTCGTACAATTATTTTGAGAGGGATCTGAGCCAGTTGATGATTGCTAACAATGACTATGACCGGTACAATCTCTGGAGCGCAGGTTATGGCTATAACGACAGCCAGAGCATTCATGAAAAGAGTCTGGGGGTAAGCACCCAATGGATGGAAGATTTCCATAAAGTAACGGCAGAGGGTTTTTACCGCTGGGAATTTGCACCCAGGCAGAAACTCAGTGTCCGTTTGTTTGCAGGATACTTTATTAAAAACAATACGCGCAACAATACCTTTAATTTTGGGATCTCCAGGGTTTCAGATTACTCCTTCTCCTATAATTTGCTGGGACAAAGTGCGACAGGCGGAATCCTTTCACAACAGTTTATTCTTGCGGACGGTGGCTTTAAGTCTTTTATTCCCGGCACAGTCAACAAATGGATCACGTCCGTAAATGTGGACACCAGTGTATGGAAAATCTTCCATGTCTATGCCGATGCAGGCGTTTACGACAACAAAAACCAATCGACGAAATTTATCTGGGACAGTGGCGTGAAAGTGAGAATCATTCCTGACTTCCTCGAAGTCTATCTGCCGGTACAGTCTTCCCTTGGATTTGAGCCTGCCTTCAAAGATTACGGAAAAAGAATACGGTATACCCTGATCCTGAACCTGAGCTCCATTATCAATGCAGCACGAAGAGGCTGGTATTAATATGTATTTATTAACCTTAATCCGGAAAAGAACCTGGATTAACAGGCTGGAAGAAGGATGCCGGAAGTTTCACCAGCCAAACATAAGATCAAAGAAAATCATGGAGAGACGGCTTAGTACAGAACAGGATAAAATCCTGTCACAAAGGTGAACCGTTTATTTTTCTGACAAGAAGAGTGGTATTTAACCCTGACGAATCAGCCTCATTTTTATTTTTGAGTTAAATAATCAACTGAAGCGATATCAATACGATCGAACTCGCGTTAAGCTAAAGTGAACCCTCTAATTTGATTTCAAATGATCTAGTCTTTTACAATCTGCTGGGATACCGGGGAATTGTTGATCATTCCGGTTACGGTATATTTTCCTTTCGGCAGTTCGATGAGATTCATTCCATAGGATGTTTTTGTAGGAGACTGCATCACCACCTGTCCGTATTCATCATATATTTTCACATTCTGTATTTCACTGCTGAAAACAACTTCTTTATTGTCTTTTAAAAAAGGATTGACAATAAAATTAAATTTGGAATAATCAGGATCCGCTGGAGTAATTGCAATAGCTGTACTTCCGGCATAAGAATTCATGGGATAGGCAGGTGCGGTAACAAATTCTACATTGTTGTTGCCGGTGTTTTCAACTACTCTTTTAAATGCCGTGTTGGCCGCAGAAGCAAAAACCGGGACCGCATTGGTTGTTCCATAAGCTGCAAAATCAATAATCTCATTGCTTTTGAAATCCTGAATCTGTACCGGACCATTGACCAGAGCAATTTTACCTGCCCTGTTATCAAGGTCGATGCCGCCGGAAGAATTTTGTGCCCCGTTGAAATAAACTACCTGATCGGCAATAAAATCCGGAGCCGGAAGATCAACGATGCCGCCGATATTCGTTCCCTCCTGAATAAGATAGCTTTGTCCGGGATTCAGCGTAATATTGGGAAGAAGATGATACTGCGTGAAATTTCCGTCAGCAGGACCATATTGTAGGGTTGCCCCATTCAGGGCAGCGGTTTCGGCACCGATGTTTTTAAGCATAACATAGTCATGGCTCAGCGCCAGGCTTGGACTTCCGCCACCACCGTATATTTCACTGATGACAATCTGGGCTTCGGTATGAATAAGAGAAACAATTCCGATGAGTGTAAAAATTTTTTTCATAACAATTTAATTTGTGGATATGATAAAAAATGCAAAAACAGTACCATCAAAATTGGATGATTGCCTATTTAAGACTTCTTAAATGCTTCTAATTCAGCAAAAAAAATCTCCGCTTCATTTGAAACGGAGATTAATATTTTATAAACAACTAATTTCTTAGTCCTTTAAGATTTTTTGGGAAACCGGTTTGTTGTTTACCATACCTGTTACGATATAGTTTCCTTTTGCCAGTTCAGCAACGCTTAACGATTCGTTTTCTTTTACAGAAGCCGTTTTCACAAGCTGTCCGCTCAGAGTATACACTTTCACATCTTTTGTTTCAGCACCGAAAGTGATCTCGTTGTTCTTTACGAAAGAGTTTCTGATGAAGTTTCCGTTGGATTTAGCTAAATCTGAAACGGCGAGGGTTCCTGAGGTGGAGTTTTGAGGAGTTGGCGCACCTGCAACAAAATCAGCAGCATTATTATTTGTATCTCCTGAAATTCTCGCTATAGAATTACTATTTGAGGGAGCCGGAGCAGGTCCTGCACCTTCATACTGACTTGCTGTTGTTCCAAATCCAACAAAATCAAGCACATTACTGTCAGTAGGTGAAGTAACCTGTGTTGAATTACTAGCCAGAGCAACTTTTCCTGCTGTTGCTGACATTGCAAGACCAGCAGTAGTATTCGTTCCTGTTCCAAAATTTGTAGGGATAGGCGCAATATAATCAGGAGTTGGTAGATTTGTTGTTCCTGCATTACCTACAGCTTCCTGAACCAAATAAGTTTTCCCAGGCGCTAATGTAATATCAGGTAAAGTATGATACTGTGAAAAAGGATTTGCAGCTGATCCATACTGTAACGTTGCTCCGCTTAATGTTATAGTTGTTGATCCGATATTCTTTAATTCAATAAAATCGTTCTTGTAAACAGAACCACTGTTTCCTCCGCCACCATATACTTCATTAATCACAATTTGTGCATTCATTGAGGCTGCTGCTGAGATCAGTCCAACGATAGTAAAGATTTTCTTCATGATTTAAAAATTTAATTATTAATAATTTACATGGCAAAAATAAGTCAAATTTTCAAAATAAGACAATAATAAGGTTAATTTTCTGTTAATAACACTAATGTCCTTACCGTAAGGTATTTTTAAGTATTTTTACGAACTATTTCTACAGGTTTGCGAAATTATATTCTGGTATTCATGTTGTTTTTTATGGGCTTATTTTCCGGTAATGCCCAGGTATTCACATGGAAAAACCCCAATCTCCCACAGGATAGCCTTAAACAGGACAGCATCCGGCAGGACAGTATTCTGGCCGTCCGTTTCGGGCAGGATATTTTCGCAAAAGATACTCTGGATTTTGTAAAAACAAACAACCGGATTATCGTTGATGAAGGCGTACTTGCCAGAAACGATAAAAAAAGATTTCTGGGCGAACTGAATTCAAAAGGATCCATTATCAGGGGAATCACCTTCGGGAACAACCAGGGGCAGTCGGTGCAAAGTTCAATGGATCTGCAGATTTCCGGAAGGCTTTCCAAGGATGTAACCATTCTCGCCAGTATTTCCGACCACAATTTACCGATTCAGGCCGACGGCTATACCCAGACGCTGGAAGAATTCGATAAGATCTACATGCAGCTGAACATCAAGGACAAATCCATCCTGAGAGCGGGGCACCTGGATCTGGTGGAAGCCAAGAATTATTTTGCCAAATACCAGCGGCGGAGCATGGGACTTGAGTTCCAGACCGAATTCGGAAAAGATAACAAGACGTTTGTTGATGTCTCCATGGGGGTCGCCCGGAGTGAATTCCACAGGATCCGTTTCCAGGGGGTGGAAGGCAACCAGGGACCTTACCGCTTGACCGGAAAGAATGGGGAACAGTTTATTACCCTGATTTCAGGCTCCGAACAGGTTTTCATCGACGGAATCCTGATGAAGCGGGGAGAAAACCAGGATTATATCATTAATTATAATACCGGGGAAGTTACCTTTACCAGCTTCCGGCCTATTTTCCAGCAGAATTTCATCACGATCTCCTATAATTATGCAAACCGGAATTACTCACGGTATTTGTTTACCGGAAAACTGGAGCATAAAAGGGAAAAACTGAGGCTGGGACTAAACTGGTTCATGGAAAATGACAATAAAAATGCACCATTGTCATTAAACCTTTCGCAGGAAGACCAGCAGATCCTGGCAGCGGCAGGAAATGACCCCAACCTGATGTATGCGCCTTCCGGAGTTGTGGCTGAATATGACGTGAACAAAATTCTGTACCGGCTGGTTCAGGATCCTTCCGGAAACCATTATGAATTTTCAACCGACGCAACGCAGACGCTCTATACCGTTTCTTATACGTATTTCGGAGCCAATCTCGGTGATTATAAAGTTACCCAGACCACCAATAACGGAAGGGTTTTCCAGTATGTCGGTCCGAATATGGGCGACTACCGGGCCGTACGGAAACTGCCGTCTCCGCAAAAATCGCAGGTCTACTCGTTCAATTCCGAATACCTGTTGAAAGACGGAAAGGTAGGTGCTGATATTTCCCTGAGCAATTATGATCTGAATTTATTTTCATCCAAAGATTCCGAACAGAACATCGGATATGCCTGGCGGGTTTTCGGAAATAAGACCTTTACCAAAAACAGCTGGAAAGGAACCCCGAATTTCGAATACCAGTATATCGACCGGCAGTTCCATATCCTAGACCGGATCAACGATGTGGAATTCTCCCGGGATTTCAACCTTGCCCAGGAATTCAGCGGACGGACCCAAAACCGCTTTATCTTCAGCTTCTTAAATAAGTGGACCAACAAATCGACCCTGAATTACAGAATCAATTATCTGGACGAGCAGGATACCTATAAAGGGCTTAAGAACGATCTGGACTTCGGATGGATCAAAGGGAAATTTTTCACCAAGGGAAATTTATCCTACCTGAGCACCAATGCCGTGCTGCAGGATACCAAATTCATCCGGGGCGGTGCTTCTACGGAATTCACCGGTAAGAAAGGAAGCTGGGCACTCGGAGGAAGCATGGAGCACAACGAGAAAAAGTACAACGATACCGGCCTGATGGATGTTACCAGCTTCAGCTGGAAAGAAGTATTTGTACAGAAGAAAGTCGGAGACAGTACAAGGACGAAACTATTGGCCAAAGTCTACATGCGGGATAACGACTCGGTGCGCGACAACAGGTTGCAGAGCATGAACAATATTTTAGGATTCATGGCGGAAAGCCAGATCATCAAAACCGAAAAAACAACGCTGAATGCCCTGCTCCATTACCGGAAATTCTTTTACCAGAACCAGGATACCGATCTTTCGAGAAACAACGATTTTGTTGTCGGGAATATCCTGTATAACCAACAGCTTTTCAGAAACGGGATGCGCTTACAGGCTTTTTATGAGCTGGGTAACGGGCAGGAAGCCCAAAGGGAATTCCAGTATATAAAAGTGACGGACGGACAAGGTATTTATAAATGGACCGATTACAACGGAGACGGTGTCCAGCAGCTGGATGAGTTCGAAATTGCCGAATATTCGGATCTGGCGCAATACATCCGGATTTACACGAATTCCGTACGATATATTCCTTCCAATAAAAATAAAATCCAGCTGGCTTTATTCGTAAACCCTTCGATTGTTTTTAATTCTGAAAATAAATTCTTAAAACGGTGGAATTTCAATATTTCCCTGAATTCCCAGAACTCATTCTATAAAAAAGACAAGGTCCTGGTACTGAATCCGTTTGAAAAAAATGAGGACCAGATCCTTAAAAACCAGAACATCCTGGCCTCCATGCAGTTCAGCCCGACCGATAAGTCCGGCTGGAACGGGAACTACCGCTTCATTTCCAATGACAACCTCATCAATGCCAATTTCAGCAATGAAGAGCGGGAACAGACTTCTCATTTCCTGAATATCGGCTACTGGTTCAACAAAGAATTCAGGATCGACTGGGAGAACTCGGTGCACGATCTCCGGAATTCATCACAGTTATTTGCCACACGGGATTACCGTCTGAATAATTTTGAGACCAAGCCGAAAGCGACCTATAAATTCACCGATGCCATCCAGGCAGAGTTTTCTTCCGCATACCGGCAGAAGCAGCGCGTGGACGGCGAAGAATTCCTGAAAGCTTTTGATGTCACGGGAACCATCCAATGGGAACGCAGGAAAACCTCCATCCGGGGAAATTTCTCCTTTATCAATAATGATTTTACCGGAAATAATTTCAGCATTGTAGGAAATCAGATGCTGGACGGTTTAAAGCCCGGAAAAAACCAGGTCTGGAGTGTATTTATCCAGCAGGCCATCAACTCCTTCCTTCAGTTAAATCTGAATTATGAAGGCAGGAATTCAGGAGACCGGACGATCCATATCGGAAGTATGCAGGTAAAGGCAAGCTTTTAGGCCGTGTCTTTCATTGGATAAATTTGCCGGGCACAACATCTCACAAATAAAAAACCCCGGATTTACCGGGGTTCCTGATTAATTATTCATCAATTATTTTTTCATTACTTTTATCGATTGGGACCCTTTTTCCGTATTTACTTTTAAGATATAAATTCCGGAAGGCAATTCTCTCATATTAACGGATCCTTTTTCGGCATTGATATTTTCATTGGCTACTCTTTGTCCGGAAGCACCGTAAATTTCTACGTTTTTGATCTTCATATTATTGCTGATATTGATAAAATCAACGACCGGATTCGGATAATATTCCAGACCGGTTTTGGCTTTAACATCCTGAACAGCCAGAACAACAGCGGAAAATTCAAAGCTTCCCAAGTCCGGTGTGGTGGCATTTCGGGTTACCCCATCGGCATCTACCGTTACATCGGCTATAAAAGTCCCTTTGTTATCGAGTGCGGCATTGCCGGAAGCAGAAAGGTGAAAGTCGGTGGCAGAGGCAAATACCGGCGAAATATTCAGTGAATTCACATTACCTCCGAAGCCCAGCTGTAACTCTGCCAGAGTTGCTCTCGCAATAGCTCCTATATATCCCACGGCAGCGCCGGAAGAAAAATAATCATTATAATTAATATTGGAAAATACCGTAGTTGCTGCTCCTGCATAAATGGCATACCGGTCTCCGGCCTGCGTCTGCTTGTTGACAAAAATATTATTTCTTATATCAATAGCTCCGGCAGCGGTGACGGTACTGAGAATATTCAGCGCCGAAGGCCTCCCCGCATTTGTCTGGTTAGTATCCATGACCACCGTATTGTAATAAAGCTTGAATCCTCCACCGTTTCCGATAACGATACCATTCCCGTTATCTGCCAGTCCGCCGCCCAATGCGTATCCGGTACCTGCGACATCATTGATGATATTATTGTAAATTAAAAGATTGGACGCGGCAACATTTGAATTGATGTAAAGCCCCACTGCGCCGTAGCCTGCTGTATTCAGCTGTTTAATGTCAGAAATTCTGTTTTTAAATACGGTTCCGTTGGTCACTGCTGCACCCAGCAGTATTCCCTGAGAAGTATTGGTGGAACTAGCCGGTAAAACAACACCGGTTATTGTATTTCCGCTTACCTCAAAATTCTTTGCATTCTGAACGGCAATCCCTCTGAATAACATTTTATCCGCCGTTACAGCAGAGCCTATAACATTGTTTCTGATGATCCATCCTGTATCTGTATTGGTCGCATTTCCAACAGCGAAAATACCGTTCTGTGCCCGTACAAAAGTATTGTTGATTGCTGAAAAATTGTTATTCGGAACTTCTGCGGCCCCGAGGGTTGATCCCGAGACAATAAGGGTCCCGACAGTTCCGGTAGATGAAGATCCCGCAAAATTTGTATTTCTTATCGTAATATTTTCAGCACCGTCAGTTGCTGTACTTGATACCCAGAGCACGGTAGGTGTGGTTCCGGTAGTTGCTACATAAGAATTGCTGATCGTTAGATTTCGGCTCGTTGTCGCATTATTGCTGCCATCAACAGTTACATTATCAGCCCCATTGAACTTAATGGTAGCGGCGGGATCCGCACTGGTAATAGTAGCATTTACTCCGGCAGCCGGTTTAATCAATACGTTCGTATAACTACCATTGCCTGAACCACTGGCATTTAAAACGGCAGAAGCTGTTTCTGTGGTGCTGGCTGTTACGTTAATGGTAATTGCTCCCTGATGTACGCCTCCATTAATTGCGTCAAATGCTGCTTTTAATGTAGTATAAGTTCCTGTCGTCGTACCGCCGCTCGCGGTAAGGCTGATCTGCGCGCTGAAATGGGCAGCCGCTACTGTTGTTAATAAACAAAATAGAGTTTTTCTCATAATATAATGGTATTTGATTCTATAAATATAGTTAAAATAATACAAAATATTAATTATTAAATAAATTATAACGTAAATAATTTACTAAAAAAAGTAATTACGTTAAAATAATTAAATAACAAGAATATGATAAATTCTTTGTAAGCCTATTTTTAAGGCTTTCTGCACAATCATTATAATTTCGTAAATTTGCACCATGATAAAAATTGGCAACATAGAACTGCCGGAATTTCCGCTTTTGCTGGCACCGATGGAAGATGTCAGCGATCCGCCTTTCAGGAGATTGTGTAAGATGCACGGTGCAGACCTGATGTACTCTGAATTCATCTCTTCCGAAGGGCTTATCCGTGATGCAATAAAAAGCAGAAAGAAACTGGACATTTTTGATTATGAGAGGCCGGTGGGTATTCAGATTTTCGGAGGTGATGAGGAAGCCATGGCCATGTCGGCAAGGATTGTGGAAACGGTAAATCCTGATCTGGTGGATATCAACTTCGGCTGTCCGGTAAAAAAGGTTGTCTGTAAAGGCGCCGGTGCCGGTGTTCTGAAAGATATCAACCTGATGGTACGCCTCACCAAGGCAGTTGTACGTTCAACAAGCCTGCCGGTGACCGTAAAAACACGGCTGGGCTGGGACAGCAATTCCATCAATATTGACGAGGTAGCCGAGCGGCTTCAGGAAACAGGAATCAAGGCACTGACGATCCATGCAAGAACGCGTGCCCAGATGTATAAAGGAGAAGCAGACTGGAACCATATTTCAAGAATCAAACAGAATCCCAATATCGAAATTCCGATTTTCGGAAACGGTGATATCGACTCTCCGGAGAAAGCATTGGAATACAAGCAGAAATATGCCTGCGACGGAATTATGATCGGTCGTGCAGCCATCGGATACCCGTGGATATTCAACGAGATCAAACATTTCTTTGAAACCGGAGAGCATTTACCGGCTCCTGCCATTGAAGACCGCCTTCTGGCTGTTCGCCAGCATGCAGAATGGAGTGCAGAATGGAAAGGGGAAAGATTAGGCCTGGTAGAGATGAGACAGCATTACAGCAATTATTTCCGCGGAGTTCCGCATTTTAAGGATTTCAGAAAGAAATTCCTCGAAGTATTTACTCTGGAGGAAATGGATATCCTCATCAAAGAGACGCAGGAATTTTACACCCGATATCTGGCCCAGCAGGCTTAAAAAAGTAAAAACCATCAGGCTGTTCTGATGGTTTTATTTTTTTTGCGATTATCTATTTTCTAATATTCTTCTTCTGACGACGTATTTCTAATCAAAGCCAACGCAGATGAAGTTCCGATTCTTTTTACGCCCAGCGTGATCATCTTCTCGGCATCTTCCGGGGTTCTCACACCGCCTGCCGCTTTTACCGGAAGCTTACCGGCATTGTCAAGCATTATCCGTATTCCTTCAAACGTTGCCCCGTTGGGTTTTCCGTTTTCCGTTTCATAGAAACCGGTTGAGGACTTCACAAAGATTCCGGGCAACCGGTCTTCATCGAAATTCGCTTCAGCCCAACCGGAAATATGTTTGGTCATTTCAGCAATCTGATCATCCATTAACGCCGCAATTTCGATAATCCATTTGGCAATCTTACCGTGTTGCAGGCATAAAGCGGTGCACTTAACAAATTCTTCTTTTACCAAATCCAAATCTCCGTTCAGATAAGCGGTATAATTGATCACGAAATCCAATTCATCGGCTCCGTCGGCAATTGCTTTTTCGGCTTCTGCCAGCTTTTCTTCAGTGGTGCAGGTTCCTTCATGAAATCCGATGACCGTTCCTACAACCACCTCCGAACTTTTCCCGCGAAGGTACTCCTTAATTTCAGATACATAGTCCGGGCGGATCATCACGGCAAAAATCCCGTGGTCGATTGCTTCCTGAGCCAGTTCCTTATCTTTCTGTAAAGTTTCTTCTTCCGAAAGTCCCGACTGTGCAGGCGTTTTAAGGTAAGTTGAATCCAAATATTGCGCAATGTTCATCATCTGTTATACTTTCAGTTGTCTGTAAATTCCCTGTTCCAAAGATATGAAAGTTTCTGTTCTTATGACTCCTTTCAGCTGCTGAAGCTTGCTGAGAATCTGCATCAGGTGGTCATTGTCTTTACAGATCACCTTCAGGAAGATGGTATAATTTCCCGTCGTATAATGGGCTTCCACCACTTCATTGATATCTTTCAAAGATTTCACCATATCCGGGTAATGGCTGGGCAGATCCAGAAACACCCCGATGTAAGAAATCACTTTATATCCGATTTTTTTGGGATTCAAAAAAGAAATTGAAGTTTCAATAACCCCTGCCTGTTCAAGCTTTTTAATTCTCTGATGTACGGCCGTCGTGGAAATTCCTACGCTCTTCGAAATATTGGCCAGGGAAGATTTTGCATTGTCCATCAGCATGTAAATAATTTCTTTGTCAATAGAATCTAATTGATAGCTTGTGTTTTTAGAATTTTTCATTTTTTATTTATGTTTTTACTTTATTTTTTTCATTTTAAATCTTACAAAAACCGGAAAATGATCACTGTAGCCTCCGAGATACCTGCTTCCTGCATAGGTTCTGAAAGGGCGCCCCTGCATCTTTCGGTCGCGGCTCTTTATTTTTTCTGATCTGAATACTTCTGCCTGCTGAAATACCAGTCCGTTATCCCCGGAAAAGAATGATCCGGATAACAGGATCTGATCGAAAAGCAAGCCGGATTTATAATGAAAAGTAGAGTAAGTTCCTGAAGCATACAGATGCTCGAAAGGGTTTTCCATCACCTTCTCATGAGCATCATTATAAAGAATTTTCTTTAAATTTTCATCATCCGGGTTTTCATTAAAATCACCACACAATATGACATTTTCCTTATCTCCATGTACCATATTCAGGATCCGGGTACGGATTTCGTTCAGTATAAAGTCCCTTTTCGGTTTGTTGACATCCTTCTCACGTTTTGAGGGAAGATGAGCGATGAAAACATGTACGGTTTCTCCTTTATATTTCACTTTAGAATATAGTACATCTCTAGTTGTATCGTAGTATTCATGGTTTTTATCGGTTATTTCGAAAAAAAAAGTAATGGCTTCCGAATCCAGTACTTCTACTTTGTTTTTGTCATATAATAAAGCTACATCTACCTTTCTTTCATCCATGGAATTGTAATGCACAATTCCGTACCGGGCATCAAAAGGATGCAGCTGTACAAGATCTTCCAGCACTTTTTTGCCGGAAACCTCAGAAAGGCCGATCATAAAAGGCAGTACCCCATTTTCGTCCCTGATGAGCTGAAAAACATGAGCGATCTTCAGAAGCTTATTTCTGTATTTCCTTTCATCCCAATTTCTGAGTCCGGATGCCGTAGGATCCAGCTTATGGACCGGCGGAGGATCAGGAAGAAATAAATTTTCAACGTTGTAAAAACTGAACAGCTCCATCAACACGCTTTTCTAGAATTTTTCACTGACATTTAATCGAAAGTGTAAATTTATTATTTTATTTAATATATAATAAATATTTCGCTTAAAATCTTAAACCTTTTTGCATTATAAGAATCGTAAATCATACGAATCTTAATGCACAAGGACAGATTGCACAGAAATTATTAAAATTAACTATTAAATGAGTCTAAACAAGTAACAAACTGCCTTTTGCGGAACTCCATGAATTAACCGCTAAAGTCTGATAAATATTTAACGGATTAACAAAATAAACCGGTAATCCAAAAAGGCTATTCCTCTAAAAGGTCCGGGCGTTTTTCCCGGGTAATCCTCACGGCTTCGTCATGGCGCCATTCTTCAATCCTGGCAAAATTACCGCTCAGCAAAATCTTTGGTACCTCCAAGCCTTTATATACTTCGGGGCGGGTGTAGATCGGAGGTGACAACAAATTATCCTGAAAGCTGTCGGTCAGGGCACTCTGCTCGTCATTCAGCACACCGGGGATCAGACGGATCACGGAATCCGCCAGCACGCAGGCCGCCAGCTCACCGCCGGTCAGTACATAATCACCGATAGAAATTTCTCTGGTGATATGCAGATCCCTTACCCTTTGGTCGATCCCTTTGTAATGGCCGCATAGAAACATCAGGTTTTTCCTGATGGATAAAGTATTGGCAATTTTCTGATTCAGGGTAACCCCATCCGGGGTAAGATAAATCACCTCATCATAGTCCCTCTGGGATTTCAGCTCCGAAATACACTGATCCAGAGGTTCTACCATCATCACCATTCCGGCTCCGCCACCATAAGGTTCGTCATCGATCTGGCGGTGCTTGTTGATTGCCCAGTCTCTCAGATGATGAAAATGTACTTCGGCAAGGCCTTTATCCATTGCTCTTCTTAAAATAGAAGTTTTGAACGGACTTTCCATCAGCTCGGGAAGTACGCTTATAATATCAATTCTCATTGTAATGTCTCGTTTTTCTTATTCGGCGAAATGATTAATCTTAAAGAGGAATCCTTATTGAAATAGCTCCACATCCAGTTAAAAAATACGGCAAGCTTGTTTCTTACGCTCAGAATCAGCATCAGGTGTAAGAACATCCAGAAAAACCAAGCTAAAAGCCCCTGGAACTTAATGAACGGCAGATCGACTACCGCCCGGTGCTTACCAATGGTGGCCAGGGAGCCTTTATCTTTATATTCAAATTCCACCCACTGTTCGGAATTCTTTTTCAATAGGTTTTTACCTAAATTCCGGGCCTGATTAATGGCTACATTAGCTACCTGAGGATGTCCCTGAGGATATTTAGGGGTTTCCATATAAGAAATATCGCCGATGGCAAAAATATTATCGTAGCCTTTTATCCTGTTGTACCGGTCGGTAATATACCGGTTCCTGATCAGATGTTCTGCCGGGAAACCGCCGATCACATTTCCCGTGACACCGGCTGCCCAGATGACGCTGTTGGAAGGGATGCTTTTCCCGCTTTTCATGTGCACTTTATCCCCGTCATATTCCGTTACGTATTCCTGGCTCATGAATATCACGCCCAGGTCTTTTAAATATTCTTCGGATTTCACCTGTGCTTCGGGGCTCATCACCGCGAGGGGCTTTTCCGTAGAACTTACCAGAATGATCTGTAAATGGTCGAAATTCATATAAGGATAATCGCGGGGAAGGATGTCTTTCTTCATTTCGGCAAATGCACCTGCCAGTTCCACTCCTGTAGGTCCGCTGCCCACGATTACGATATTCCAGTTTCCGTCGTCGCTCCGGCTTTTTTCCAGGATCAGCTTTTCAAAGGTCATCAGGATATGGTTCCGGATGCCGATGGCTTCCTGGGTATTTTTCATTCCGAAAGCTCTTCCCGCAAGATCTTTGTTTCCGAAAAAGTTGGTTTTACAGCCTGTAGCAATAACGAGCTTATCATAACTGAACTCCGCTTCATCGGTAATCACCTTGTTGTTGGCGGTATCAATTTCTTTTACTTCCGTCAGCCGGAACTGGGTATTTCTGGAACGCTGGAAAATTTTTCTGAAAGGAAAGGAAATATTGGAAGGTTCGATCCTTCCGCACGCTACCTGATAAAAAAGAGGCTGAAACATGTGATGGTTGACCCGGTCTAAGACCATTACCTTTTTATTCCTGTTATTCAATGTTTTTGCAAGTTGCAGCCCCGCAAAACCACCTCCGATGATGATGATCTTTTCGCGTGTTTCCATAGTAGACAAATTTACTGATTTTATTTAGCATTTAGAAGTGAAAAAAGTTAGTTTTGCAAGAACTTTATGCCACCTAAAAAGTACAGCAAAAAAACCGCCAAAAAGATTCACGGCAACAGACGGAGAAACTACTTTTTCCGCCGCAGAGTCCTTTTGGCCATCCTGATTATCGCCCTGGCAGGAACAGGTTTCTATCTCAAGCAGTCGATCAGTTACTACTATGCCCTTTACTTCAATAAATTCACCCACAAAAAACTCCACAACAGCGAAGCCGAAACCCTGAGAATCCAGAAAATCCTCTCCGACAACCTGGATAAAACCTACGGATTCGATGTTTCGCATTACCAGAACAAAGAAGACATCCGATGGGACAGCCTTACCATCGGGAACAAAACCATTCCGCTGGAATTTGTCGTGATGCGCGCCACGATGGGAAACCGCAATGCCGATAAGCACTTCGACGACTTCTGGGCGCAGGCTAAAAAACAGAAGATGATCCGCGGGGCTTATCATTTTTACAGGGCCGATGAAGACCCGGTGATCCAGGCCAATAATTTTCTTGAAAATGTAAAACTCGAAAGCGGGGACCTGCCGCCAATCCTGGATATTGAAAAAATCCCGAAACGCAAAACCAATAAAAAGCTGATCGAGGACCTGAAAATATGGTGCAGAATTGTGGAGGAAACCTATGGTGAAAAACCGATCATTTATACGTATTACTATTACTATAAAGATTTCCTGAAAGGCGAATTCGATGATTATCCGCTATGGCTGGCCAATTACAACGATGTTCCGGCGCCCGCCCCCGAGGGACATTGGGATTTCTGGCAGTTTACGGAAAACGGGATCGTTCACGGCATCAATACCAAAGTGGACCTGGACATCTACAACGGAAGCACATGGTCCCTGAAAAGCCTGACACTGGATTAACATAAACCCTACCCTGTTCAATGTATATCCAATCGGTTGTCAAGGTAAAAAATAAAACCATGTTTCTGATTGAAGATTTGAATAAAATTCATTTTTTGCTCAGGTGAAAAATGATTTCATCTGATGATCACTCATTATCTTTGATTGTATTACCGGCACAAAGAACTTCCGGCAGCCTTTTCAACTGGCAATTGCTCCGGAACCAAGTTGGATCACTTTGTTTTTCCGCCTTTAACAGAATCTAAAGTAGCTTTAAAAGGATTTCTCTGCACCCATTCCGTTTTTGGAGAAAGGGAAGGAAAAATATTTTTCATAAAAGGGTTGATTATTGAATAAGTATGCCTGATCAGTCCGAAGATTTCAACCGGCTCCGCACCAATGGTGGATTTGATCTCCAGTGCCGTCCTTCCGAAAATAATTCTTTTAAACTGATGATCGATGGCAAACCTTGTCATGTCCAGAAGCATGTTCAGGTAGATCTGTTTTTCCTTCTGAAGTTTTTTGTCATAACCTAGAAAATAGGTATCCACATCATCATGGTTCAGAATTAATGTATAAAAACCGATCAGCTCAAGATCCGAAAAATAGCCGAACACTTTAAAACAGGTTCCTAAATGTTCCTTCATGCTTTCAAAGTGGTTTTCTTCCAGGAAAAAAGTATTGAAAGGCGCATTATCAGCCACATTCTGATACAGTATATTCATCTCTCCACGGTATCTGCAGATTTCTTCAGCACCCAATTCCCGTTTTTCGATACCCGCCAGCTTCTTCCGTGCCGTCTTCGCCCGGGTCCTGTACTTGGTGGAAAAATCATTGAGGTAATCTTCAAAAGTCTTCCAGTTTTCCCGCATTTCGAGAATCATCGTCGGCTGTACGGAAAATTTAAAATAGTCCTGAGATTCCATACCCTGGAAAAACGGGGAGAATTCCGGCCGGTAATCTTTATAAATGATGAGTGCCGTTTTCCTGATTTCTTTCTGCATCTGATGTACCGCTTCCCCCAGCAGTGCAAGCATATTCTCAGCACTTATTTTTTCCGGATCGAAATAAAATCCGTTTTGCCCCGTCAGCATATTATTGCCTAGAATCATCACATCCCTGCTGAACTTCCTTGCGGCAAAATTACGGATGCTGCACCAGACCTCATCTTTCTGGAACGTCCTGTGCCGGATAAAATCGAGGTATTGAAACAAAGCTCCGCCGATCAAATGTTCATCATCAAAGAACCCTGCAAAACAACAGGTCATATTTTCAGGTCCTGAGGCTTCAAGAACACGGAGGTACGCTGTGGAAAGCATGATGTTATGACTGCCGGTCACCGAATCCCAATCTTCAGGAAGACCGGCAACTGCTGTATAGATTTTTAAATGATATGACATAAAAGAGACTGTACAAAAGTAGCTTTATCTTTCAAACCGTTAAAATTATTTTTTAATTCCCCTCAGAAATATCAACATTCAATTATTAATCAATCGCCATTCAGGGAAATTATCGGGGGAAGATAACAGCGGCCGTTTTTTCTTATTACATTTTCGTACTTTTGCGGCTCAGTAGAAGTTATAACCCAAACCATCAGTTTCCCATGAATTACGTTTCCGTTGAAAACCTGACCAAATCTTACGGCATCAAAGTTTTGTTCGAAAATATTACCTGCCATGTCAATGAAGGTGATAAAATAGCCATTGTTGCCAAAAACGGAAGCGGAAAATCCACCCTGCTGAAAATCCTGATGGGAAAAGAGATTGCCGACAGCGGAACGGTAAACATCAACAAAGACATCCAGGTCGTCTTGTTTGATCAGGAAATTGATTTTGATCCGGGCCTTACCATCGACGAATTTATGATGACCCTGGATTCGGCGCCGATCATGGCCCTGAAGAATTACCATAAATCCCTTCATTCCACCGACACCGGTTTTATTGAAAAAGCATTGCTGGATATGGAAGCCCATAAGGCATGGGACCTGGAAAACGAGATGAAGCAGATCCTTTCCCAGCTTAAAATTACGGATCTGGAAGCAAAAATGGGAACCCTTTCCGGAGGACAGATCAAAAGGGTTGCCCTGGCCAAGCTGCTTACGGAAACCCGTGCCGAGCACCGCCATACCCTGCTGATCATGGATGAGCCCACCAACCACCTGGACGTGGAAATGGTGGAATGGCTGGAAAATTATTTAAGCAAAGCAAAAATTACCCTGCTGCTGGTTACCCACGACCGGTATTTCCTCGACAGCGTCTGCGATACGATCTGGGAAATGGAAGACGGGAATCTTTACATGCATAACGGGTCTTATGCAACCTATCTGGAGAATAAAATGATCCGCGAGGACAACCTCAACGCGACCATCGATAAAGCCAACAACCTCTACCGGAAAGAGCTGGAGTGGATGCGCAGGCAGCCGAAAGCCAGGACCACAAAATCCAAATCGCGGATCGATGCTTTTTACGACACGGAAAAAGTAGCCAAAACCGATACCCGGAAACAGGGCCTCGAACTGGATTTCGAAATGAAAAGGCTGGGCAGCAAAATCCTGGAGCTCCACCATATCGATAAAAGTTTCGGAAGCAAAGTGCTGTTGAAAGATTTCAGTTACCAGTTCCAACGGGGCGAAAAAGTAGGAATCGTAGGAAAAAACGGAGCCGGAAAATCGACCCTGCTGAATATTATCCAGGGATTGGAAAAAGCCGACCGAGGGGAAATCGAAACCGGTGAAACCATCAGCTTCGGCTATTTTTCGCAAAAAGGGCTTACTTATAAAGAAAACGAAAGAGTCATCGATTTTATTAAAGAAGTGGCGGAGTATTACCCTTTGGCCAATGGCAAAAGCCTTTCGGCATCGCAGTTCCTGAGACTGTTTTTATTTGACGACCAGACGCAGTACTCTCCTATTTCCAAACTGTCCGGTGGAGAGAAAAGAAGGCTGCATCTTATGTATATCCTGTACCAGAACCCGAACTTCCTGATTTTTGATGAACCGACGAATGACCTGGATCTTCCGACTTTAACGGTGCTGGAAAATTTCCTGCAGCAGTTCCAGGGTTCACTGATCATCGTTTCCCACGACCGTTATTTTATGGACCGGATCGTAGATCATATCCTGGCCTTTGAAGGCGAAGGAAAGATCCGTGATTTTACCGGTAATTTCTCGGAATACCGTGAAGCGAAAAGCAAGGAAGATGCATTGGAAAAATCGGCTGCGGCAAAACCGGAACCTGTAAAAGAAACGGCTCAGGCTGTGAATACTCCTAATGCCTCCAAAAAGAAAAGGCTTTCCTTCAAGGAACAGCGCGAACTGGAAACCATTGAAAAAGAAATGCCCGAACTGGAAGAACAACGGGCAAAAATCATGGATCAGCTTAATAATGAAAGCGATTACGAAAAAATTTCAAAGCTTTCCGCAGACCTGGAAAACATTTCCGGCAAACTGGAAGACCATGAAATGCGCTGGCTGGAACTTCAGGAGATGCTGGGAGAAGCCTGATGGGTTTGAGTGTTTTGGAGCGGAAGCGTTTGAGCGTTTGAGGGTATGAGAATAAAATTTATTCTGAATTTTATTCTCAAAAAAACTCAAACTCTATTAACCTTAAACTTTATAACACTCAAACACTCCAACCCCTATCACTGTCTGATACCATCACCCCAAAAACTCGCAGGCTCAAACGCCCTAACTTCTAAAGATAAACCACCCGCTCACCCGCGGCACTTTCCAGGGCAGCATCGATGATTTTCATATTTCTGATGATTTCTCCGGCCGGTGACGGCAGAGCATACCCGAAGACGATAAATTCGTAAATCTGCTGGTAATAATTCATATAATTGCCGGGCTCGCTGGAAGTGGATGTTCTTTCGGTTTCTTTATTTTCATTTAAAAAATTCAGGATTCCGTCGGCTTCTTTCAGTGGCCGTGTCCAGTCTTCACCGTAGGCAGGAATACTCCCTGCAACCAGCTCATTCTCCTGATCATCGGATCTTTCCTGCAAAAAGCTGCCCTTTTCCCCATGGATGGCATAGGCATAATGGGCTTCTTTGGTAAATACGGAAGATTTTAATCTTACCCGGAGATCGTTTTGATAAAATAAAATAATTTCAAAATAATCATTGGCGAATTCTTTTCCTTTCATCGAAAATACGTCAGCAAAAAGCTTTTCCGGATATCCGAAGTACTGCACCGCCTGATCTATGAGATGCGACCCGAGATCATGAAGCGAACCGGAACCCGCAGCTTCGGGATTTTCCTTATGTGCTTTTCCGCTAGGATCGGTACGGAACCTGTCGAAACGGATCTCCGCCTCCTTAATGTTCCCCAATCTGCCTTCACTCACGATTTTCTGTACCTGAAGATAATCGCGGTCGAATCTCCGGTTCTGGTAAACGCTCAGAAACAATCCTTTTTCTTCTGCCAGCAGCACCAGTTGTTCCGCTTCTTCCACATTAACGGCAAAAGGCTTTTCCACCACGACGTTCTTTCCCGCTTCTAAAGCTTTTTTTACATATTCGAAATGGGTCTGCACCGGAGTATTAACAATAACCAATTCAACATCTGCATTTCGAAGCATTTCTTCTACCGAACGGTAAAGGGTGGCTTCAGGATACTTTTCCCTGGATTCTTCCCGGCTCCGCTCTACAATGGCCGACAAAGAAAATCCTGGATGTTCTTTCAGGAATGGGGCATGGAATACTTTTCCGCTCATTCCGAAGGCACAAAGCCCAACTTTTACTAATTGCATAAGTCTGTTTTTAACAAATATATTTATAAAATTTTTTATTCCCCCGGAATTTCTATTCCGGCAGCCTGAGATCAACTGATAAAAATCATTATTTTTATTTTGAATAAATCTAAATAAACTATACATTTGCGGCTTATTTAAAACTCTTCTAAATAATAAACTCAACATGAAACAGCAGCTGGTAACTTTAGGATTATTATTCACAGCCGTATCCCTAGGGGCACAATTGAAAAATGCCGAAGCGGATACCGTACGGATTCAGACCATTGAAGACGTCAACCTTCACAAAACGGGAAATCCGAATAAAGCAAGGCCTATGTCTACCAAGTCCAATCTTACGGTGATGGAAACGCCCCAGCCGATCGCTATCGTAACACACGAGATCATCGAGCAGCAGCAGGCCAAGCAGCTGAGCGACGTCCTGCAGAATGTAAACGGTATTTATATAACGTCTTCCAGAGGAAATTCCCAGGACAGTTTCGGCGGACGCGGTTTCATTTTGGGGAATGATAATATTTTCAAGAACGGTTCAAGAATTAACAGCGGCGTATTCCCTGAAGTAACGGGGCTGGAAAGGGTTGAGGTTTTAAAAGGGGCAAATGCCATGCTTTACGGAAATACGGCAGCCGGCGGTGTCATCAATATGATCACCAAGAAACCGAAGTTCAATTTCGGGGGAAGCGTAGGAATGAATGCCGGGAGCTGGAATTCTTACAAGCCTGTGGTTGATTTTTACGGGCCGCTGTCAAAAAATATAGCTTTCCGGGTGAACGGGGCGTATGAGTATGCAGAAAGTTTCAGAGATGTGGTACAATCGGAAAAATACTATTTCAATCCTTCATTTTTGTTTAATCTAAGCGACCGTTCACAATTGATCATTGAAGCAGACTATCTAAAAAATAATTTTACTCCCGATTTCGGGATCGGTTCCATCACCGAAAAAGACCAGAGCTACCGCCTGAACGATACGGTTGCCCGGAATGTCTTCTTCGGAACGGACTGGCAGTATCAAAATGTAGAACAGGCTTCCACCAATGTCACTTTCAATCACCGGTTTGATGAAAAATGGTCTTTGAATGCCACGGCTTCATACCAGAATTACACCAAAGATTATTTTTCTACCGAAAGGGTACAGTGGATTTACGATACGAAAGATAAGACGGTAGATCCGAACAGGCTGTCGTGGAAAAGACCGTTCGGAAAAACCTACAACGAGCAGAATTATACTTCTGCCCAGGTGAACCTCAATGGTGAATTCAGTACCGGAACAATAGGCCATAAGGTACTGATCGGTTCAGATGCCGATTACAGCCAGGCAGACTCTTATACCTACAATGTCAGTGCACCTGTCAATCTACTATATCTGGATGATCCTTCTACGTGGGGCAGTGTTGATATGCCAAATGCGGTTGGTAATACAAAAAGCAGGATCAATACAAGAAGAATCGGTGTTTATGCACAGGATTTTATCAGCTTGACCAAACAGTTTAAGGTAATTGCCGGATTAAGATGGTCTTATGTAGAAAATATGCCGACCATCATGACCCGCTTAACGACAAACGAAAAGTCTGAGGTTGCCAATTCATCCACATCCAATACGGCATTTTCTCCAAAAGTAGGAATCGTCTATATGCCGAATGACAATTTTTCAGCATTTGCCACCTATACCAATTCATTCGTTGCCAATACAGGATATACTTCCGATCAGTTCAATACGGTAAATACGAGTGTACCCACACAGGTTGAAAGCCAATTAAATGGCCTTTCCAGATTAAGTATAAAACCCACTACCGTAGAGCAATATGAAATCGGATTCAAGAAAAACCTGTGGAATAATGCCTTGGCGGTAAATGTAACAGCTTACCAGATTATGTACAATAATTATTACCAGACTTACTGGTATCTCGGACAAAACGGGCAGCCTCTCACTTCCCAAGACACCAATCTCAAAGAATTTGCAGGAAAAATGAGGAGCCGTGGTGCTGAACTGGACATTACAGGAAACCCGACAGAAAACATTTCGATCATCGGAGGTTTTTCTTATAACAATTCGGTATACATAGATACTCCGGAAAAAGGATATGTTGAAAATCAGAGGTTGGTAAGAACGCCTGCTACCACTGCCAATGCGTCTGTGTTTTATAAATTCACGAATTATGCAAAAGGCTTGAAAGTAGGTGCCGGGATTTATTACATCGGTGACCGGATTGCAGGCTGGAATGATACCAAATCTACCAACACAAGCAGGAATAATGTAAGCCGAATGTTTGACCTTAAGGATTATACCACGGTTTCCCTTTCCCTGGGATATGAATGGAGTAAATTTTCCGTTCAGGCAAAGGTCGGAAACCTTTTCGATGTGATCAACTACAATGTTCATGAGAACTATTCCGTGAATCCGATTACGCCGAGAAATTATTATTTTACCCTGACGTACAAACTCTGAAAACAGAACTAGAATAATTTCTTCAATCAAAGTGGGAATTGCAATTTTGCAGTTTCCACTTTTGAAATTTAAAACAAACAAATAAGATATGGATAAGATTAAAGACACACGAAGTTTTATGAGGGTTACCCACCGTTACCTGGGCTATTTCCTTGCCGGGATTATGGCCGTTTATGCGGTAAGCGGGGTTTTGCTGGTCTACCGGGACACGGATTTCCTGAAAAAAGAAAAAAATTATGACAAAATTATCGGCAAAAACCTGGATGAAAAAGCTTTAGGAAAAGAATTAAAAATAAAAAACCTGGAAGTGCAGAAAACAGAAGGTAATGTTCTAAAATTCAAGCAGGGAACCTACGATTCAGCTACAGGACAGGCAAGGTATACCAAAAAGGAACTGCCCTTCCTGCTGGACAAAATGACAAAGCTTCATAAATCCCAGTCCAAAGACACCCTATCGCCGCTTAATACATTTTTCGGGATTTCATTATTCTTTTTTGTGATCTCCAGTTTCTGGATGTTCAACCCTAAGACAAAAGCGTTCAAGAGGGGAATGATTTTTACGGTGGCAGGATTGGCCGTTGCCGTTATCCTGCTGCTTGTCTGAATGCCCATCGCCAGACAGAATGTATTATAGGATGTGGTATCCCCGAAATTGGTTTTAATTATGTTCAATTCACTACATAAGGATGAGTATGGCACATTTATTGTTTTTCTGAAACCACAAATGATAAGCATTTAAACATTAAAATAATAAATTATGAAAAAGTTAATTTTATCAGGAATATTAGCAGTTGCTGGTTTGACAACTACTGCCAATGCACAGATCCAAAGAGGAAACTGGATGGTAGGAAGCAGCCTTTTGACCAGTAATTTCGGATTGAACACAGGAGGTGGTTATAACATTGCTATCCAGCCAAAAGCGGCTTATTTTATTGAAGATAATGTAGCTGTCGGTGGTTATGTAAATCTGGGAGTAAGCAAAGTAACAAACGGAAGCCCTACAAGATTTGATTATGCAGTAGGAGGTTTAGGACGTTATTATCTGTCTCCGGGAGAAAAAGGAGTGGATAACTTATTAAACCACGGTCGTTGGTTCTTCGAAGGAAATTTGGGAGTAGGAGGATCTTCTGTTGAAAACGGAATTTCTACCAGCGGTCTTGATTTCGGTGTTGGTCCTGGATATTCTTACTTTATTACACCGAACATCGGGGTAGAAGGATTGGTAAAATATCAGGGGCAGGCAGGATTCGGAAGCGAAGGCTTAAACTCGAATATTACTTTCAACGTTGGTTTCAGCATCTTTATTCCATCTTCAAAAGGAAGAGACGTTGTAAACGATGTAAGATAAAAAGAAGCAATCACTTCACACTCACTATATACTTTAGTAATGAAATCGTCCCGGGAAGAAATTTCCGGGACGATTTTCGTACAAATTAAAACTAAACTATAAAAAATCAAATAAATCATGTATTCGGTTGGGGCGTATATCTCAGATACGGCTTTACTTCGGTTACGCCTTTCGGGAAGATTTTTCTGGCCTCTTCCGTAGAAACCGAAGGCGGAACAATCACATCGTCGCCATCCTGCCAGTTTACCGGCGTAGCAATTTTATGGGAATCCACGAGCTGCAGGGAATCCAGAACCCTCAGGATTTCATTGAAATTGCGTCCTGTGGAAGCAGGATAGGTAATAATCAGCCTCACTTTCTTTTCAGGATCAATGATCAGTAAAGAACGGACAGTTGCCGTTGCCGAAGCATTCGGATGAATAAAGTCGTACAGTTCGGAAATCTTTCTGTCCTTATCCGCTATAATCGGAAACTGTACATCTGTCTCCTGGGTTTCATTAATATCTCTGATCCAGTTCCGGTGGTCTTCTACTCCGTCTACACTCAGGGCAATTACTTTTGTCCCTCTTTTATCAAATTCCTCTTTCAGTCTGGAAGTATAACCCAGCTCTGTAGTGCAGACCGGGGTGTAATCTGCAGGATGCGAAAATAAAATCCCCCAGGAATCTCCCAGGTAATCGTAGAAATGAAGATCTCCTGCAGAAGTTTCTGCCTGGAAATCGGGTGCGGTGTCTCCTAGTTTGATTGACATAATATTTTGTTCTTATTAGTCTACAAATTTAGTAGAGTTTTTGAAACTGGCAAAATTTTTGTTTAAAAATTGTATCTTTAATCAAATTTTTTTTTAGCATGAAGGAAGGCACTCTCGGATATATTGATGTGGTGTACCGGGTTTTGGAAAACTGGTACCTGAAATTTGCAGAACTTACCCCCAAACTCGTCGTCGGAATTCTGGTGTTCTCACTGTTTCTTATCACCAGTAAATATCTGAGTAAGGCTGCCGTCAAACTTTTCCATAAGCTGTTTCCTAAAAGCAAAAGAGAAAGTTCCCTGGTGACAACCATCAGTATCTTCCGTTTTCTGATCATGATTATGGGAACATTCATTGCGCTGGAGATTATGGGATTCAGTGGCTTCCTCTGGAAGTTTATCGGAAGTTTAGGAGTAGCCGGGGTTATTGCCGGGGTTGCGCTGAAGGATCTCGTCTCCAGTATATTCTCCGGAATGCTGATCGGGATTGACAAAGCCTTTAAAATCGGAGACTATATCAGTATCGGAAATAATTCAGGTACCGTGATGGAAATCGGTTTCCTGACGACGAAAATCATCAGTGACGACGGGAAGAAAGTCTACATCCCGAATCAGGTGATCTTCAACGCTCCGTTCTCCAACATCAGTGCGTCGCCGCAGCGGAAAATCATTCTCAATTTTGAAATTCCGGCAGATCAGGACATCAACAAAGCCCGTGTCATTGCTTCCGAAATTCTTCAGGAACTTCATGATATTGACCGTCCTGAAGCTTCGGAAGTTATTTTCACCGACCTGAAACAGGGGGTTTTTACCTTACAGGTTAAATTCTGGATGACTGTGGGAGCCAATATGGGGGTCCTGAAAAGCAAAGCATTCCTTAAGATCAAGGAAAGGCTGGATCAAAGCGGCATTCAGCTGGTAACCCCCACCAGCATCAGCATCGCAGACGGAAATTCCTCAGCACTGCTGAATAATCAGCAACAGTAATTCTCCTCAATAAATATGAATTATAAAAGCAGCCTGTGACGAGACTGCTTTTTAAATAATTGGTGCATTACTGATAATCTTAAGCTATTTGACGGCATGACCAGCCGGTTATTTTTCCGGCATTTTCCGATCATAACGAACGTTGTCCTTAGCAGGCATTTTTATAGTATCCGGGTCTTCCGGAATAACGGTTTCACCTATGATAACATCTTTGTTACGGATACTGTCCTGTTCCGTATCCGAAACGATCAGACCTGTAGTTCTGAAGTCTTCGTGCTTTTTCGAACAACCGGCCAGAAAAAGAATGAAAGACAACATGCCCAGTAAAATGCTGCTGTTCCGTAATGCTGAAGGCAGATACCCGAAGAGTGGATTACCTACTTTTCCGGAATTCCGAACCGGATCCAGCTGTACGGTATAAAATCGTCCACAGGTTTTCTCATTTTTTCTTTCGGCTAAAATCTGACGGACTTCGGACGGTGTTTTCTGCGTAAAATCAATTACACATTTGTTGCAAACCGCACAGAAGCGGCCCTTTTCAAAGGGAGTCATACGGTCCCAGTCTTCAGAACAGGGATCCGGAATGTTTATCTTTTCCATGATGTAAGTTTTTTTTAAATTATAAAATTTGAACCCATGGTTCTATCATCTTAAACTTAAAAATTACAAATTTCGTATATCTGATTTCAAAACAGGCCCCTGCCTAAAAAAAAAACCGCCTCAAAATGAAACGGTTTCAGATTTATAAAAATTTCAGCCTTATGCCAGAACTTCTTTTACTTTGTTGGCAGCTTCTTCTAAAGTAATTGCTGAATGTACAGGAAGACCTGATTCATCAATTAGTTTTTTAGCTTCCACTGCGTTGGTTCCCTGAAGTCTTACGATCAACGGAACCGGAAGACTGCCCATTGCTTTGTAAGCATCCACAACTCCCTGTGCTACCCTGTCGCATCTTACGATACCACCGAAGATATTGATCAGGATTGCCTTTACGTTCGGATCTCTTAAGATGATTCCGAAAGCCGTCTGTACCCTCTGTGCATCTGCAGTTCCACCTACGTCCAGGAAGTTGGCCGGGTTACCGCCTGACAATTTGATGATGTCCATCGTTGCCATGGCAAGACCGGCACCGTTTACCATACAGGCTACGTTACCGTCAAGCTTCACGAAGTTAAGACCTGCCTCCCCTGCTTCTACATCCATCGGATCTTCCTCTCTCGTATCTCTAAGCTCAGCAAGATCTTTGTGACGGAACAATGAGTTGTCGTCCAGGGTTACTTTGGCATCTACTGCGATAATCTTGTTATCGGAAGTCTTCAATACCGGGTTGATCTCAAAAAGAGAAGCATCGATTCCCGTGTAGGCGTTATATAAAGACGTAATGAACTTTGTAAATTCTTTGAAAGCATTCCCTTCAAGACCCAGGTTGAAAGCGATTTTTCTGGCCTGGAATCCCTGAAGCCCTAAAGTAGGGTCGATGATTTCCTTATGGATCAGGTGCGGCGTTACTTCAGCCACATGCTCGATATCCATTCCTCCTTCGGTAGAATAGACTACGGTGTTTTTATTTTCAGCCCGGTCTAACAGGATAGAAACATAGAATTCCTTTGTTTCAGATTCTCCCGGATAATATACATCCTCTGCAACCAAAACAGAATTTACTTTTTTACCCTCAGCAGAAGTCTGCGGCGTGATCAGCTGCATTCCGATGATGTTCTGAGCGTTTTCTCTAAGCTTATCCAAATTTGGAGAGAACTTTACACCGCCTCCTTTACCACGGCCTCCTGCATGGATCTGAGCTTTTACCACCCAACCCTGAGCGCCGGTTTCAGCCGTCAGTTTTTCAGCAGCCGCTACAGCTTCGTCTACGTTGTTTGCTACGAAACCGCGTTGGATAGCTACTCCATACTTTGATAAAATCTCTTTTGATTGATACTCGTGAAGATTCATATTATTTTTATTATTTTATTTTAATAGTTAAAGGTTGACAAATTTAATAAAAATGAACAAGGTTAAAAAGAAATTTGTGGAACTTTTAACGGAATGGAAAAGTCAGCTGATTTTCTGATCCTTATTTTTCCGTACTTAGGACCTGGCAGTAAGCATTCCGTTAAAATAAGTCTACTAATTCTAATCTGATTTTAATGGCATTCTAATTTCATGATGTGGTATTATGGATTTCATCATCTATCTTTGTATATAACTGGCCATAAAACATATGTTTTATATGTGGCTGATGCACCAAACACAATATTGATTATTAATCATATAAAATCAGGACATATAGCAATGCCCTGAACAGGTATATCACATAATTTATTATCAATAAAATGGCGGCAACAGCAAATGAATATGGAATAAAACTCCTGAAGTACATCACCAAAGAGAAAAAAGATGTTACCAATATTTATTTTTACGCAATCCTCAACGGGCTGGTCTCCCTGAGTATTCCTCTGGGAATTCAGTCCATCATCAGTTTTGTGATGGGGGCAACGATGGTAACTTCTATTTACCTCCTGATTTTCTTTGTGGTGCTCGGTACTTTTTTCGTCGGGCACTTCCGACTGAAGGTTTTACAGATCATTGAGAAAATCCAGCAGAAAATTTTTGTTGAATTTTCCGTTGCTTTTACCGAAAAGCTGCCTAAAACAGACCTTTCGTCATCCAGAAAATATTACTTGCCTGAACTGGTTAACCGTTTTTTTGATGTGCAGAATCTTCAGAAAGGGATCTCTAAGATCCTTCTTGAAATCCCGACCGCCCTTATCCAGATTGTTTTCGGGATCCTGCTCCTTTCCTTTTATCATGTATGGTTTCTGGCATTCGGAGGACTGGTGGTACTTTCCGTTGCGGTGATCTTCAGATACACTATGGAAAGCGGGATCAAATCAAGCATTGAGGAAAGTGATAAAAAATACGATACCGCAGCCTGGATCGAAGATATTGCCGGTTCCGTAAAAACGTTCAAAATGCATTCTGAGAATGAGACGCACCTCCAGGGAACCGATGAGCGCGTATTGGAATACCTTGATCACCGGACTTCCCACTTTAAGGTGCTGATGTTCCAGTACAAGACTATTATTGCATTTAAGGTGATTATCACCCTGGTCATGCTTGTAATCGGGACTTACCTGATGCTGGATCAGCAGCTGAACATCGGGGCCTTTATTGCTACGGAAATCGTGGTGCTCAGCATTATGGCTGCCGTGGAAAAGCTGATCGTAAGCCTGGAAAGCTATTATGACCTGATTGCCTCCTATGCAAAACTGACGAAAGTGACTGAGCTGAAAGAAGAAACGGACGGTGATATCGAGCTTTCTCAGAAACCTTACGGTACGGAGGTGGAATTCAAGGACGTTAATTTTGGATTTCAGGATGCCCATCCGATTCTTAATGATCTGAATTTTAAAATACAGCCCAATACCCTCAATGTGATTACCGGAGATACCGGAGCCGGGAAATCCCTTCTGCTGAATATGATGGCGGGATTTTATGAACCGGTCTCAGGAGCCATTCTTTTTGATAAGATTCCGCTGAAAAATTTAAATAAACCGCTTTTCCGGTCACAGGTCGGATTGTATCTTGAAAACATGAAAGTGATCCAGGGGACGGTCCAGGAAAACATCCTGCTGGGAAATTCCAGGAGCGATACCGAAAACATCCTGCAGGTTTCCGAAAAAATAGGCATCGAAAATATTTCTCATCTTTTCAGCAACGGTTTTTATACCGATATCAGCGAAACGGATTCTGAGATTACCTTCAGTTCCAGAAAAAAAATCCTGCTGCTCCGCACCCTGCTGGGCGAGAAGAGACTGATCCTTCTGGAAAACCCGATGGCCGGAATGCCGGAAGAATTTCAGCAAAAGCTGCTTCAGTACCTGCATGAAGTTAAGATAAGAGCTACCGTTGTTATCGTTTCTTCAGACCGGCACCTTATTGCCGGCGCAGACCGGCATCTTCATCTTGATAACGGCACCTTAAGAATTATCCCCTAAAATTCAAACAAAATGAAACTGAAATCATTCGATAAAATATACCGCATCCATAAAAAATCCAGGGTCAAAAGGTGGTTCTTCTTCATCCTTCTGGCGGGCATCATTACCCTGTTTCTTCCATGGACACAGAACATCAAAATAAAAGGAAACGTAAGCTCCCTTTATCAGGAACAGCGGCCCCAGCAGCTGAATTCACCGATTCCCGGAAGAATCATTAAGTGGAATGTGAAAAACGGGGATTACGTAAAAAAAGGCGATACTTTGCTGCAGCTGTCCGAGATTAAAGACGACTACCTGGACCCGCTTCTGGTGCAGCGAACCGAGGAACAGGTGCAGGCAAAACAGGGCGTCAGGGATTATTACGAAGCCAAAGTGGGAACGGCAAAAAACCAGCTGCAGGCCTTAAATGCCTCAAGGGAACTCAAACTGAACCAGCTGAAAATTAAAATAAGCCAGCTCAACAATAAGCTCACCGGGGAAGAAGCGGAACTCGAAGCTGCTAAAAACGAGCTGAAACTTTCGGAAGATCAGTTTGCCAGACAGAAAAAAATGTATGATGAAGGGCTGGTTTCACTGACGCAGTTTCAGCAGCGGAGCATTTCCTACCAGAATGCCGTTGCCAAGAAGACCGCCACTGAAAATAAAGTGGCACAGACCCGCCAGGAAATCGTCAACACGCAGATCGAGCAGAATTCCGTCATTCAGGATTATACCGAAAAACTGAGCAAAACTGAAGGGGAACGTTTCCAGAGTATGGGACAGATTGAAGGAAGCGACGGCGATATTGCCAAACTTCAGAATCAGGTTGCCAACTACAAAGCCAGACAGGGTTTGTACTTCATTCTTGCGTCCCAGGACGGGCAGATTGTCCAGCTGAATAAAGCCGGTATCGGGGAAGTCCTGAAAGACGGAGAGAATATCGGGACCATTGTTCCCACAACGGTTGACTATGCCGTGGAAATCTACATCAAGCCGGTGGATCTTCCGCTGGTAAAGGAAGGGCAGCGTGTCATGTGTATTTTCGACGGTTTCCCGGCCATTGTATTTTCCGGATGGCCCGATTCCAGCTACGGAACCTTTGCCGGCAAAGTGGTTGCGGTAGAGAGCAACATCAGTCCGAACGGGCTCTTCAAAGCCCTGGTGATCGAGGATAAAAACGAGAAGAAATGGCCGCCGAAAATAAAGATGGGAACCGGCGTACAGGGAATCGCCATCCTGAACGATGTACCGATCTGGTACGAGCTATGGCGGAATATCAATGGCTTCCCGCCGGATTATTATGAAGTAACGAACACAAAATCAGCAAAAGATGAAAAAAGCAAATAAGGTACTTTTTGTTTTGATTTTTCTGCTTTTCCAGTCCGGTTTTGCACAGGATTCCCTTAAAATATCTGCCAATGAATTTATTTCGGTGGTGAAGAGCTATCATCCCTTAGCCTTAAAATACCGCCTCCAGAATAAAATGGCGGAAGCTGAAATCACCAGGGCAAGGGGAAATTTCGATCCTGTTCTGGCCGGAAAGCTCGGGGAAAAGAATATCGGCGGAACCCGGTACTACGAACAGAGAAATGCAGCCCTGGAGATTCCCACCTGGTATGGAGTTGAAGTTACCGGAAGCTACAACTACCTGGATGGTGAAAAGCTGGACCCAAGTGATACCAGAGGCGGGCTCTACCAGTTTGGGGTCACCGTTCCCCTGGCCAAAAACCTGCTCTACGACAAAAGACGGGCGCTGCTGGACCAGGCAAAATTTGCACAGAAAATGACGGAAGCGGAACAGGCGGTCTTAACCAACGATCTGCTGCTGGAAGCGGAAAATACTTATTGGGAATGGGTGCAGAATTATGAGGTGTATAAACTGAAATCGGAAATCGTAAACATCAACAGAGAACGTTTAAAGCTGACCAAAAAAACTTTCGAATATGGGGAAAAGCCGGCTATCGATACGGTAGAAGCCCTTTCCCAGCTGCAGAGCTTTGAACTTCAGCAGCAGGACGCATTCCTGAACTTTGTGAAAAGCACCCGGCAGCTCCAGCTGTTCCTGTGGAAAGAAAACCGGCAGTTTTACGAATTATCTCAGATGATCTATCCTGCTGATGGCCTTTCGCGTCATCCTGCCTATTCCGATTTTGAATTCTTAATCGATGATGTAGAATCCAGGCAGATCAATACCCATTTTTCTGTTTTATACTACCGCCAGAAGCAGAATATCCTGGAAAGCGAAAGGCGGCTGAAATGGCAGAGCTTCCTCCCCAAAATCGATTTTACCTATAATTTTTTCAACAAGGAAAATTACAGGGCCGACTATCTGCCGCTGTTTGACAATAACTTTCAATACGGGCTGAAACTGGAAATCCCCGTTTTCCAGCGGGAAGCCCGGGCCAATTACCAGATGGCGAAAATTAAGCTGATGCAGAATGAACTGGATACGGACGTTAAAAGAAGGGAACTGAATGTAAAGATCGAGACTTATAAAAGCGAAATCCTGAATTATCATACCCAGATCAGCTTATCGGAAAACAACCTTCAGAACTACCGCAGACTGCTGTATGCCGAAGAAACCCGATACAGCAACGGGGAAAGCTCCCTTTTTCTGATCAACTCGAGGGAAAATAAAGTCATTGAAGCCCAGGAAAAATTTATCTCCATCCGTACAAAATTCCTGAAAAGCTTCAATAAGCTGAAATGGATGAGGGAAAATTTCCTCTATAATACAGCAAATCCAGAATAGGAATCAGGTAAATATGCCGGAAGAGGGAAGCCGGATGCCGGAAGTTCCTATTGTAAAAACAGGATCAAAGGGATGGATCATAAAACGGAATCATTGCATTTTATAAAAAAGTTCAGGGAGAGCCTGAACTTTTTTAGTTTTATTCCTCCGACAGCTGATGAGACTGCGAACCGATAAACGGAATTTTAGGAGCAAGGAAATAACCTGTTAAACTTGCAAAAAGGATCGGTACGAAATAAGTGAATCCCGTTAAGGTTCCGAGAATGATCGTTGTACTCATCGGCGTTCTGGTGACACAGGCATTGATGGCTGCCATACAGCTCACAACAGCCAGCGTTGTATCAATCGTCGGAAACAGCTGATGGATGATCAGTCCTAAAGTCGTTCCCACAAAAAAAAGCGGAATGATGAAACCGCCTCTCCACCCCGAAGTTACCGTAACCGCTATGGCAATAATTTTAAAGATCAGGACAACAATCAGAAATTTCAGGGCATAATCCCCGTTGATCAGCTGATTGATTTCGTTATGCCCGAAATACCGCGTAATGGGAAAGTAAAAAGCGATTATGCCTAAAACGAGGCCGCCGGTTAAGGTTTTAATATAAATCGGAAATGTCCTGTATTCGAAAATTTTCCTGAAAAATTTAACTACAAAAATAAAGATCCATCCGAATAAGGTTCCTACAATGCCGAATAAGGTAGCATATAAAAAATCGTATACGCCGGTGTAATGATAGGCTTTGAGGTCCCACATTGCTCCGATTCCCAGGTGGATGATCAGGGCAAACATCAGGTAACTGAAGCAGCTCGCCACCAATGCAGGGATGATGGCTTTGTAATATTCCACCGCATGCTTGTGGTGCAGGATCTCCAGTGAGAACAGGCTTCCTCCGAGCGGCGCCCCGAATAATGCGGTAAATCCGGAAGCCATGCCGGCAATGCTTAAGGAACGCAGCTCCTCCCCTTTCAGTCTGAAAATTTTCCCCAGCCAGGTTCCTGTAGAACCGGTGACCTGTACCAAAGGTGCTTCCGGCCCCAGGCTTCCGCCGGATGCCACACAGAAAAGCGACGACAGGATCATCGAAGGATTGTTTTTAGGCTCCAGCTTTCCTTTGTTGAACCGGATGTTGTTTACAATCAGATGGATTTCTCCCGGGTCACCGATAAAGTGGATCACCAGCCCGGCCAGCAGCCCGCTGATGGCCATGACGGGAATTACCATCCAGCCCTTGAACTCCGCTAAAAACTCAGTGAAGTGCTCCAGAACAATCCAGTAACCGCCGGCAATAATCCCGCCGACCAATCCGGTGATGGCCCACATAAAAAAAGTTCGGCTGAATACAAACGGGTTGAACCGGATCGGCTGATCCAGCAAATTCAGGGTTCTGATAATCCTCCGTTTTCTGTTGATTCTCATTTTAATTTAAATTTAGATTACCATCATCATTTGTTTTAACCGATACCCCACTGTAAAAGTTGCAAAAAGCCTTTCAGCACATGAGTCACATCAGATTTTTAGTTTCCTGCCGGGCGCATATTTTAGAGCACATCAGAAAAAATCAAAGATTTTTATACGCCGCACAGCTGCTCCGGTGGCTGAGCGAAGCCGAAGCCATACCGTCATGCGTGGAATCTGTATTCTAAAATATTTTCAAACTATTTAAAATCTCTTTGTGACTCATGGGTCAGCACTGCATCTTCGTCCTTAAAAATCCGATCAATCTTCAGAAAATTAATCTTCCGGATCAGTACTGAACCTTTGAAGACTAAATCCTGTTTTTAGCAAAGTAAAAAATCAGCATCAGCCAGCTTATGATCATCAGCAATCCGCCCAGCGGGGTAACCGGTCCTAAAAATTTCAGGTTCATCCCAAAATAATCCTGCATGCTTAAACCGTAGATGCTGAATGAAAACAGTAGGGTTCCGGCAATCATCAGGATGGAAATCCATTTTTGGGAAGACGTATCGAATTTTAAGATATAGCCGACGATCATTAAGAAGAAGGCGGCATACATCTGATATCGTACGCCCGTTTCAAAGCTCTCCAGCCGTTCCAGCGATAAAATCTTCTTTAAAGCGTGCGCGCCGAATGCACCCAGAATCACGGAAAGCATTCCGTAAGCGGCACCAAAAACCAAAGTAATTGTTTTCATATTATTTAAATTTATTGCCTAATCCTCTTTAAAGCTCCCGTCTTCGTTAAATAATTTATGTATTTCACAAACAGGATTGCCAGGATTTTTCATATCAAAATCTCCTAGTTTAGCAGCATTCGAGATTGCTGTCGATAGTTTAGGTTTTAAGGTAGAATAAATATCCGAATTATTCTTCTTATAGAATTTCTCAGTTTTTTCGTAAGCCGGGAATTCTTTTTTTAAATCCTTACCTATTTCATCACAATCTTTGTAATTCTTTTTAGAATATTTGAAATGAAGATATAACCAATACTCAAAACAAGTATTAACAACTAATATCTTTACGTTCTCAATTGAAGCTAATTCCTTATAATACCTTACAAATTCTAAACTCCGTTTTTCTTCTCCCTTTTTACATTCCTTAGTTTCTCTATCTATTACATCATAGTCTACAATCCAAAAAACTCTGTCAAAAGTTTTGGCCAATTCTTTTACATATTCGTATTGCTTTGCAAGAGTAGCTTTTTTTAATAATTGAGGCTGGATATTGATTGTAAGTTGCTCTTTGTCTTTTAATAATTGAAAATACCATTTTTCACAATCGCCGTCCCCTACAATTGCGTAAGTTTTTTTTCCTCTGCTAAAAAATGATTTTCTATTCTTCATCTTCCAAATCAATATAGTAATCCCCAAGATTTGGTACACCTCCTAACTTTCCGGATTTATAAGCGTTAAAAACATTAGAAGTATCTCTGACCACGGATGAATCAAAATCTGCTAATGAGTATAACTCTGTTGCAGAATCTCCATTTTTATCAGTAAACCAAATAGCATCGTCCCGGAACAAATCCCGGTTATTAAGAATCTCTCTGTTGTGCGTCGTAGCTATTAATTGAGATTCCTTTTTTCCATTCACCAAATATGTTAGAAGAAAATGGTGAAATAAATCAGGATGAAGAGATGATTCAAGTTCATCAATTGGCATAATGAATCCATTGAACTCAATTAGCATGCTCAACAAACTTGAATACCCTAAATACCTTTGAGTTCCTTTTGATTCATTATTTACACTTAGCGAATATTTTTTACCATTTACATTATGTGTCAAAATAACTTCTCTTACGGTTGCTTTATCTTTTAATTCCTCTACTACATCATTTCCGTATTTTTTTGCAAAAAAACTTATTGTATCGTCATCTAAGTCTTCAGATTCTATATTTAAATCTAAATCGACAATATTCAAATCAGCTTTTTTCAGAATATCTAATATGAATGATTTCTTTATATTTTGTTTCTCCAATAATCTTGTGACAAGATCTTCTGTTTTTTTACTATCAGCTGGTAAATTTAATAAAGTTTTAAACCATTCTGAGACTTGCTTAAGTTCAAAATTATCTAAATTTGCTTTTTGAAACCCTCCCAAAACAGTATTATTCCAAAGAGTGAAAATTTCTAAATTATCATTTAATGTTTTTCTTTTAGAAATTTTACCTCCAAATCTTATTCTTGTTAATTCCTTTTTTTCATCCGTTATTCTTCCGAATACTAATGCTTTGTTCGGATTAAAATTATACAAGTTTTCATTGATGATAGAATTTTTATTTAATTCAACATCATATAAATATCTGATTCCGCTCTTTATAAATTCTAATTCGAATCTGGTGTTTTGGTTTGGTGTATCTTCATCAAAAAGGAAGGGTTCGAAATTAAACGTCTCTGTTTTTTTACTAAAAGGATTTGTACAGATTTCTCTTAAAAAGTCTAAAGCTTTTAAAATCGTAGTCTTACCAGAAGCATTGGCACCATAAATAAGAGCCAGTTTATTAAGTCTTAAACCTTTTATTGGCTCAATAATATAATAATCTTCTAGATGATCAGATTTATTGGCCAAAAAAGATAAAGTTTGCTTTTCTTTTATAGAACCAAAATTTTCTACACTGAAATTAATTATCATTTTTTATCTTATTTTTTGTAAATCGTTTACAAAATTAAACTAAAAAAAAGGATTAAAGCTTTTATTAATGAAAAGTAAAGTTAAAAAACAGCCTTTTTCAAATTTATTATAATTCTTCTAATTCCAGTTTTAAATTTTTTCCTGTCTTCTGATCCTGCCAGGTCCCGGTAATTTTATTTCCTTTCAGATCTGCTTCTATCAAAGCGGTCACCATCCATTGATTGGCTTCTTCGCTATATTCACTGCTTTCTACCAGGGAAATGTGGCTGCCTTTTATTTTTCCGTGCCACCCGATGATCTTTTTATTCTTATCGTACCAGTATTTTGCGGAAAAAGAGCCGTCTTCATTTACATTTCCCATCAGAACCGTTACCGGATATTTTCCGTCAATTCTTCCGTGGTATAATTTATTGCTGAAGCCGGTCTGATCGGTCTGCCGGGCACCGGACCATATATTTTTAGCATAAAGGCTCCAGTATTTTTCCAGTTCTTTATAGGTAAAATCAACTTCATGGGTATCCAGTTCGTCCAATGCCCGCATGGCGTGATTGGAACAGCGTTCGGCAATGAATTTTATTTTGTCTTTTGTAAAATAATATTGAATGCTGCCCAAAGTGTAATCCGTAAAACAATCTTCGTAGATGGCCATCTGATCTTTCATTTCTTTAGAAGAATCTTTCTGCGACTTCAGATCTTTCAGAAAATCATCAATCTCTTTCCGGACTTTTTTACGGATCATGCCTTCTATCGTTTTAACTGCATCAGGCTGGAAAAGATCTTTGGCATTGATCAGGTTTCCGGTTCTCAGATCAAAATTTTTCCAGATTTCAAAGCCTTCGGGATAAGCCCCTGAAGCTTCACCATCCAAAGCAATACTCAAAATATTTTCAGGCGCCGGCAGCTTTTCCCAATTATAAAAATAGACATAGTTGGAATAAGAAGTTTTGCCTGAAGATACCCGTTCAGAAGGATTTCCTGCCGATCCGGGAATGTATTCCAACTGATCCACCTGCAGATACCTATTGATTTTCTCTGCTGCTTTCGGATTTTGAGGATAAGAAACGAACGGAAAAACAAAGTCTTCGGATCTGGGCGGCAGATCGGTAATCTTTACATTTTGCTGCTGGCTGAAACCCAGTCCGGAAATGAGTAAAAACAACAGCGTTTTCTTTAAAACGGACCCACTCCGTACTTTCCGGCCCGCAGAAACCACCCGATGAAAAACCCCGGGAAAAAGATTACTTATTCTCACTGAACATATACATTTTAAATACCAGGGCCACCAGCCCGATAGTCATAAACATCCACGCAAATTTTTTACTGCCTGCAAACCCGGGATCTTTAGTCAGCTGCAGAAAAATTCCGAAAACCAACATCAAAGCGGATAGGATAATTCCGAACATTATTGACCCCTTAACCGGTTAAACTCATGGATCACCTCATGGTGGCTCACCGTCTTATCCTTGAAATACGTCACAAAATGCTGCTTTTCCTCTTCGGTAGCCCCCATCTGGTTCAGGATATTCAACAGGTGCATTTTCATGTGCCCTTTCTGAATTCCGGTAGTGACGAGTGAACGGATCGCCCCGAAATTCTGGGCCAGCCCGGAAACGGCCAGGATGCTCATCAGTTCCTGCGCAGAAGGTTTCCCCAAAAGTGCCAGCGAGAATTTAACCAACGGGTGAAGATTTGTTAAACCGCCCACCACTCCTACGGAAATCGGAAGGTCGATCCAGAATCTGAAAATCCCGTTATCGGTGGTACAGTGGGTCAGAGAAGAATATTTCCCGTTTCTTGCAGCATAGGCATGGGCACAGGCTTCCGTAGCCCGGAAGTCGTTTCCGGTCGCGATGACTACGGCGTCTACTCCGTTCATGATCCCTTTGTTGTGGGTCGTTGCACGGAAAGGCTCGATTTCAGCAATGGTAACCGCCTGTTTGAATTTCCAGGCGAATTCTTCATTGGAAATCCCGCTGTCATCTTTAAGATCCTCAATTTTACAGGAGACCTCAGCCCTTACCAGGCAGTCCGGCGTAAAATTGGAAAGAATATTCATGACGATCTGCAAAGAGTTTTTTTCTTCCTGGCTGAAATCCTCACTTATGGCTACTTCCTGCTTTAAAGTTTTACCGAACTGTTCCAGGCACGAATTGATAAAATTGGCCCCCATTGAATCTACCGTATCGAAGCTCGCTTTCAGCTGGTAGTAATTCTGCATTTCGGCCGTTTTATCAACCAGTTTAATATCTAAGATTCCACCACCGCGTTTTCTCATATTGGCAGTAATGTCTTCCGTTGCTTCAAGTAATTTTTTCTTTAAATTAAAATTAAAAAAGTGAAGCAGTTTGTGGGATTCCACATTGAAGATAAAATGGGTATGCCCCAGTTTTTCATTGTTGATGATCGTCGTTTTGAAACCGCCTTTATCCAGCCAGAATTTAGCGGCCTTTGAAGCGGCTGCCACTACCGAGCTTTCTTCCACCGCCATCGGAAGCGCGAAAAGTTTCCCGTCGATCAGGAAATTCGGGGCAATTCCGTAAGGCATATAGAAATTGGAAATCGTGTTTTCGGAAAACTCGTCGTGGAGCTTCTGAAGATCCGGATTTTCATTCCAGTACTGCTGTAATATTTTCCGGTATTCTACATTTCCTTCAAGGTATTCGTTAACGAGCCAATCGGTTTTCCCCTCTTTTGTTAATTTGGAAAAACCTTCAACGGGTTTATGGTTCATAAGTGATGGGTTTATTTCTTTGATATCATTGATCAAATCTGATCCTGCTGATTTCATCCATTATTTGATGAGCGTAAATATACTAATTTTGTCACTTTAAACTGTTGATAACATCAATCAAAAAAGGTTGATTTTTATCAATTTTGGAGTTATATTTGAAAAGTAAATAAGATCCAAAACAATTATTTTCAATACGATATATGAATTTTGACCGCCTGAAAGAAAAACTTGAAATCCTTGCCGATGCAGCGAAGTATGATGTTTCATGCTCGTCCAGCGGAGGGTCACGGAAAAATAAAAAAGGTGCTTTGGGAGACAGCTCTGCCAGCGGGATCTGCCACACCTATACCGAAGACGGGCGGTGTGTTTCCCTTCTTAAAATTCTACTTACGAATCATTGTATTTATGATTGTGCCTACTGTGTTTCCCGAAGCTCGAACGATATTAAAAGAGCAGCTTTTACCATAGAGGAAGTGGTGGATCTCACCATCAACTTTTACCGGAGGAATTATATTGAAGGCCTGTTTTTGAGTTCAGGGATCTTTAAAAATGCAGATACGACGATGGAACGCCTGGTACGTGTTGCCAAAAAACTGCGTCTGGAAGAAAATTTCAACGGATATATCCATTTGAAATCGATTCCGGGAGCGAGTGATGAACTGATGCAGGAAGCAGCCCTGTATGCAGACCGGCTATCCATCAATCTGGAAATTCCGACGGAAAGCGGACTGAAACTCTTGGCTCCTGAAAAAAACCGACAGGATATGCTCAATCCGATGAAGTACATCCAGAACGGGATTGCCCAGTATAAAGATGAAAAGAAAATCTTCAGGAAAACCCCGAAGTTTGCACCGGCCGGCCAGTCTACCCAGATGATTGTGGGTGCTACCAATGAAAACGATCTGCAGATCATTAAAGTGGCCGATCATTTTTATAAGAATTTCAGCCTGAAAAGGGTATATTATTCAGGATACGTTCCGGTATTGGAAGATAAAAGGCTCCCCTCTTTAACCACTGAGGTTCCAATGCTGCGGGAGAACCGTCTGTACCAGTCGGATTGGCTGATGCGGTTTTACGGTTTTAAAGCTGAAGAAATCCTGGATCCGGGTATGCCGTTCCTCGATCTGGAAATAGACCCGAAGCTGAGCTGGGCATTGCGTCACCTTGAGCAGTTTCCGGTGAATTTACAGACCGCCGATTACCAGATGATCCTGAGGATTCCCGGAATCGGTGTAAAGACGGCAAAAAAAATTGTAAGCGCCAGACGTTTCCAGGTATTGAACATAGACCACCTTAAAAAACTTGGGGCGGCGGTCAACCGGGCAAAGTATTTTATCGATTTTAATGCAGGCAATGTATTCCTGAAATATTTAACCGATAACAATTTAAAGAAACTGCTGATCGGCGGAAGTTCTTCCAAGTTCCACAACCAGTTTTCCCAGCAGCTGACTTTGTTTTAGAAAAATTTAATTTAGCAATGAATATCTTATTTGTCATTTCGTAAAATCCCAACATCATATAAGATTGGATGTCTGGATTCCTGCGAAACGATAAATAAAACATGTACAGATTACATCTTCAAATTAGTACATTTTCAAATTGTTACATTGCTACACTGCATAAATTGTTACATTAACCCATGACCACCTTACTCTACGACGGCAGTTTTGACGGACTTTTAACAGCAGTATTTGAGGTATTCGAATATAAATACAATGATGTGGAAATAGCCAGCCGGGAAAGGTTTCACCAGGAAAACATCTTTGCGGAAATTCATGAAGTCATCACACAGACCGGCAAGTCGGAAAGGGTATTGCATAAACTGGAATCGAGTATCGGAAAACAGGGGATTAATGAACTGCTTAAAGTTTATCTTTCGGAAGATCCGGAAATGGAACAGCTGATTTTAGCAGCCATCAGGCAATCCGTGAAGCATCCGGATGAAAACATCCTTCAGAATTATGCCGATGATTCCATTCTAAAAATTTCCAAGATCTGCAAATCGGTGAACCGGGAACGGCACCGGATGACCGCTTTCGTCCGTTTCGAAAAAATGCAGGACGGTGTATTCTTTGCCAAAGTAGATCCTGACTTTAATGTCCTGCCGCTGATCCGGAAACATTTCAAGGACCGCTACCAGGATCAGAAGTGGATGATCTACGATCTGCGGAGACATTACGGTATCCTGTACGACCTAAAAACCTGCGACTTTTTCTATCCCGAAGAAAAGATAGACCTTAACCAGTATCATCAGAAGTTCCACGACGAGGAGAAAAGGTACCAGACCCTCTGGCAGCGGTATTTCACGAGAACCAATATCGTGGAAAGGAAAAATCTGAAACTGCATATCCAGCATGTGCCGAGGAGGTACTGGAAATATTTGACGGAAAAATGGTAACGTTTCACTTGATTCCGGATGAGGATTTAAAGGCTTTCCCGTTTGATACCATAAAGTCAGCGGTCTATTTTCAAAATCACAAATTTTTGAAGTTTTTAATTCTTTCTATTCAAATCTCTTATGAAGTTACTGCCGTTATCTGAACTTGTTTTTGTAAATTTGTGTTCGAAATTTTTTACCAGATGAAAGAAAGTGCTGTAAAAAAAATTGCAGTTCTAACCTCAGGAGGTGATTCTCCGGGTATGAATGCAGCATTAAGGGCGGTCGTAAGAACCGCAAATTATTACAACATAGAATGTTACGGAGTAAGAGAAGGCTATAACGGCCTGATTCATAATGATTTCCTTAAAATGGGACCTCGTTCCGTAAAAAATATAATCAACCAGGGCGGAACCATTCTGAGATCCGCCAGATCCCAGGAATTCAGAACGCCGGAAGGCCGCCGGAAAGCGTATGACAACTGCTTAAAACACGGCATTGAAGGACTGGTATGCATCGGAGGGGACGGAACGTTTACCGGAGCAAAAATCTTTAACGAAGAATTCGGGATCCGGGTCATCGGTATTCCGGGGACCATTGATAACGATATTTTCGGGACCGATAACACCATCGGCTATGATACCGCACTGAATACGGCAATGGATGCCATTGACAAGATCCGTGATACCGCCACTTCCCACAACCGCGTTTTCTTTGTGGAAGTAATGGGCCGTGATGCCGGGTTTATTGCCCTGAACAGCGGACTGGCTACAGGAGCCCTTGATATTCTGATTCCTGAAACCAAAGACAGCATCGATGAGCTTTTCAACAATTTCAGAAATGCGGAGAAGACCGGGAAAGCATCCAGCATCGTTGTGGTAGCGGAAGGAGAAAAGCTGGCCAACGTCTATGAGCTTGCAGAAAAAACGAAACACGAATTTCCGGATTATGACATCCGGGTAGCAGTTCTGGGCCACATGCAGAGAGGCGGTTCTCCAAGCTGTGCCGACCGGGTTTTAGCGAGCCGGCTGGGCTATGGTGCGGTAACCGGACTGATGGAAGGGCAAACCAACGTAATGGCCGGAATGCGCTCCAATACCATGGTCTATACCCCGATCGAGGAAGCCATCAAAAAGCATAACGAAATCAATCAGGACCTTTTACTGATTTCGGAAATTTTAGCAATCTAATATTTTTTATATAATTTAAAACAAACTATTATGTCAACAATTAAAGTAGGTATCAACGGGTTTGGTAGAATCGGACGTCTTGTTTTCAGAGCAATGACGGAAAGAGATAACATCGAAGTGGTAGGTATCAATGACCTGATCAACGCAGAATACATGGCTTATATGCTTAAATATGATTCTGTACACGGTGTTTTCCCGGGTGAAGTTTCCGTAGAAGGAAACGACCTTGTGGTAAACGGGAAAAAAATCAGGGTAACCGCTGAAAAAGATCCGAACAACCTGAAATGGAATGAAATCGGAGCTGACTATATCGTTGAATCTACAGGTTTATTCTTAGATAAAGACAATGCTGCAAAGCACATCAATGCAGGGGCTAAAAAAGTAATCCTTTCCGCACCTTCCAAAGATGATACGCCGATGTTCGTAATGGGGGTAAACCATAATGAACTGACAGACGATATCAAAATTTTATCAAATGCTTCCTGTACAACCAACTGTTTAGCGCCTTTGGCTAAAGTAATCCACGATAACTTCGGGATCGTAGAAGGTCTGATGACTACGGTACACGCTACTACTGCAACCCAGAAAACGGTTGACGGTCCTTCAATGAAAGACTGGAGAGGTGGAAGAGCTGCCCTGAACAACATCATCCCTTCTTCTACCGGTGCTGCAAAAGCGGTAGGTAAAGTAATCCCTTCCCTGAACGGAAAACTGACGGGGATGTCTTTCAGAGTACCGACTGTTGACGTTTCCGTAGTGGATTTAACGGTAAGAATTGAAAAAGCCGCTTCTTACGAAGAAATCTGTGCTGTAATCAAAGCCGCTTCCGAAGGTGAACTGAAAGGGATTTTAGGATACACTGAAGATGCAGTAGTTTCTCAGGACTTCGTTGGGGATAAGAGAACCTCTATCTTTGATAAAGATGCAGGGATCATGCTTTCTCCTAACTTTGTGAAGCTTGTTTCATGGTATGACAATGAAATGGGTTATTCCAACAAGTTGGTGGATATGCTTGTACATGCTGCTTCTTTATAATAAGTGTTCAGCAATAAGTAATAAAGCCTTCCTTTGGGAAGGTTTTTTGTTTATATTTAAATGGGATCTGCATAAGGATTCAGCCATCCCTTCTTCCAGCTATTTACTCTGAACCTTACTTTTAAGTTCACGTTAAATAACAAATCCCCTGCACTTTGCAGAGGATTCCCAGTTTATCCTTTTCAAACAGCTAACAGAAAATTCTAAACTTTTCCGGCATAGGTTTCTATGCCTATATAAAAGTTGTGTTTCGAGAGAAAGGAACCAGCTCAGAATGAGAGGTTATTTAAATTGAGCTTTCATGATTATGGTGTATACAAATTTTAGCATTTTATCCTTACAAAAAAATCCCCCTTTTGTGGTATTTTTTAAGAAAAATTTAACTATATTTCGTTATGATCATTTTTTATGGATAATTCAGAGAAAAAGCATGCCCTAACTGATATCTGGGACACTTATTCAGGTAATAGAAAAGAAAACAGGCCCATTGCCCATATTCCCCCTATCGAGCGGATTATCGGGGAAATGTTTGCCATCGGCGAATTTTATTATTATGTCCTGAATCTCACCAACAGTACCCTTTCGAATCACCATCCTAACCTTTTAAAGCTGCACGGATTAGGGGAATATCCGGAAAATCTGAAAGACATTATCGATCTTACACATCCTGATGACCTTCCGTTTGTGGTGAAAGCTGAAGAAGAGGTGGTGCGTAAGATCATTGAAGTAGGTAGAGAAAGCCAGCTTCACCTGAAATCCAGCTATTGTTTCAGGATGAAAACCGCCGGAGGAAATTATGAACTGTTTCACCATCAGGCAGTTCTTACAATGGAAGACGAAGACAGGAATCTTATCCAGTCTGTGAACATCCATACCAACATCCACCACATCACTCAACAAAATCCGTATACCGTTCTGATCACTGGCATCGGTCCGAGAAACGATTTTCATCAGATAAAAATTGAGAATCCTTTAAAGCCTGCTTCCGGAATCAGTTTAACCAAAAGGGAAAATGAAATCCTGGCCCTGATCGCCAAAGGATATTCCGGTCCGGAAATTTCAACAATGCTCATCATCTCCGAGCATACCGTACGCACCCACCGCAAGAATATTTTAGCCAAAACCAATTCCCGGAACAGCAAGGAACTTTTGAGGAAAGCTTTTGAATGCGGGCTGATCTGAATGGTCAACAGTGAATCTGCTTCGCAGTGAATGGTGGATTGATTACTGCTTACTTGTTTTATTATTGTTAAAAATTAACTATTCGATATTTCCATTTTACGATCCGTCATTTGCCGGTGCGGCGTAAAACTTGTAGATTCATTCCCATGGAAGGGATGATTTTACAGCCGCGCTTTAAGGATTCGGAACATTTCAGGAATTTCTGGACCATGGGCAACGGGAAAAGCCTGCTGGATTTTTCCGGCGCAGAAGTGAACTTTGATCATTTTGAGCAGTTTTCACCTTACTTCTACCATGTGGATGAAGTTGGGGACCAGGTCGTGAAAGATATTTATTTCAAAAAGAATTTCCATGACGCTTCAAAAGAAATGGAAGGCTACATCCGCAACGGCGTTTCCGAGCAGGACGGGGTGCCTGAAAGTGTAAAACAGCTTTTCAGTCAAACCCAGGCTATTCCCGCTTGGCTGGATTACAGGCTCATCAAAAAAGGTGCTGAACTCTGTATGAGAAGCAACCTCGATGCGCTGATTTCGCTCCGGGATTACTGCCTGATGGGAGGCTACGACTATGCTTACCTCAACAAACCGCTTATTGCCACCGAAGCCCTGAAAAAAGGTGCGGTAAAACGTCTTTCCGAAACTTTGGATTTCTGGGTAAATGTTACCCGGTACGATGCACTGAAACTTCATCAAAAAGGATATGAATTTGCTGTTAAGACCCGGCTGATCCATTCTTACGCCAGGCTTTCCATTAAAAAACATGTTAAAAACTGGGATACCGAAAACTGGGGCGAGCCGATCAATTCCTGGGATATGATGGCCACTTACATCGGTTTCAGCCTGGTTTTCATGCACAGCCTGCATAAATTGGGTACTATAATTTCAGAAGAAGAAGAAAAGGGAATGTTTCACCTTTGGAAATACGTCGGTTATCTTCTCGGCATTCCTGAACATCTTTTACCGAATAACAAACAGGAAGCCACCCAATATTTTTACCTGTGGACTTCCGTTCAGCCACCGGCGGATAAGGATTCTGTTCTGCTGGCCCACTCCTTACTCAATGAATCATTAATCAACCCTGCACTGAGATATCAGTTTCAGAGAAAAAACCTCCGCTACCTTCACATTTGCTGCACCTGGTTTTTGCTGGACGATGACGTTTGCAAAAGGCTTCAGATTCCTGAAGTAGCCTACCGTAAAGCATTCCCGCTGGTAAAACGGACCATCACGAAGATTTATGAAAAAACAGTAAGCCGGGAAGCGAGGATCAGCAAAGGCAACCAGGCGCAGATGAAGGTGCTGAATGATTATCATAGTATTATGGAAAATTCGAATTTTCACTCATCTTAACTTAACGTGAATTCGAAGAATAGCTTGGATTAATCGGCTGGAAGAGGAGTGCCGGATGCCGGAAGTTTCTCTTGTCAAATAGGATTAAAGGGTTGTTCATCAAACTGATTAAAGTCCTGAAGGAACGGCTTGGTACAGGGTAATAAAATCCTGTCAGAAGCGTGAACCTTTTATTCGTTCTACCAGGATGAGTGGTTATCCAAAATTCCGACTGAATTATTCTGATTTTGTTTTTAAGTTCAATAATCGGCTGAATATGATGTCAATACGGTCAAGTTCACGTTAATTTAACATATCAGGCGCATTAGATTTTTCACCTCGTTTTGCATATATTTCAGAGTACAGAAGATGCTTGGATATCCGGGCCAGCCTTATCATTTACCGACCACGACCCTAGCCGGGATTGCAGCGGAAATCCTTTTTTGAAGAAAAAGATTGCAGCGGAAAGCGCGAAAAAGCTCCTGAAAAAAGCATTACGGAATACCGCTGAAAAATCATGGAATTTTATATTTTTTTTAACTATAAAAACAGGTCCTTGTGGTAGATATTATTAGTTTTTGACTTTAAATTTTCGTATTTTTGATTAATTATTTAAACAACAGATGAGTAATATAGACGACAAGAAAAAAGCACTGGCTCTGGTGCTGGACAAATTAGATAAAACATACGGAAAAGGAACGGTAATGACACTGGGAGACAGTGTAATTGACACGAATATCGAAGTGATCCCTTCAGGATCTTTAGGATTGGACATCGCTCTTGGAGTGGGCGGTTATCCGAGAGGAAGGATCATTGAGATCTACGGGCCTGAATCTTCCGGTAAGACCACCTTAACGCTTCATGCCATTGCCGAAGCTCAGAAAGCAGGCGGAATTGCAGCATTCATTGATGCGGAGCACGCGTTTGACAGAGGCTATGCCGGAAAACTGGGAATCGATCTTGAAAACCTGATCATCTCACAGCCGGATAATGGGGAACAGGCGCTGGAAATTGCCGATAACCTGATCCGTTCGGGAGCGATCGATATCGTAGTAATTGACTCTGTAGCAGCTCTTACACCGAAAGCGGAAATCGAGGGGGAAATGGGAGATTCCAAAATGGGTCTTCATGCCAGACTGATGTCCCAGGCATTGAGAAAGCTTACCGCTACGATCAACAGGACCAAATGTACGGTTATCTTCATCAACCAGCTGAGAGAGAAAATCGGGGTCATGTTCGGGAACCCTGAAACGACTACCGGTGGTAACGCTTTGAAATTCTACGCTTCGGTAAGGGTAGATATCAGAAAAGCGAGTGCGCCAATTAAAAACGGCGATGAGGCGATCGGAAGCCGGGTGAAGGTGAAAATCGTGAAAAACAAAGTAGCGCCGCCTTTCAAAATGGCCGAATTCGACATCATGTACGGAGAAGGCGTTTCCAAAACGGGAGAAATCCTGGATCAGGCCGTTGAACAGGGGATCGTGAAGAAAAGCGGCTCATGGTTCAGCTATGAGGAAACAAAGCTTGGACAGGGCCGTGATGCCGTAAAAGATGTCTTGAAAGACAATCCTGAGCTTGCAGAAGAGCTGGAAAATAAAATCAAAGAAGAAATCGCGAATAAAAAGCAGTAATTTCTTATACGTATTATAAAATAAACCCGGCGGAGCAAAGTTCCGCCGGGTTTATTTTATGTATTGCTTACTAAGGCTTTTCATCCGTCAGTTCAAATCCCCAGTTTTTTCCTTTTTGGGTAGCCGGAACCCCTCTGGTCATCCATACCGGAGCTTTGGCACCCTTCAGGTAATAATCGAAGAACTGCTGTTCGCGGATCTGGATGTCTTTCCGGTTCTGCCGCTTGATCAGGTTATGGTCGTCACCGTTATAATTCAGCAGCCAGACCGGCTTTCCGAGGCGTCGTAAGGCAGTGAACATTTCAATCCCCTGGTACCAGGGCACTGCACCGTCTTTGTCGTTGCTCATGATGACCACCGGTGTTTTCACCTGATCCATGGCAAACAGCGGTGAATTTTTAATATACAGATCCTGTGCTTCCCACAGGGTTTTCCCCAAACGGCTCTGTGATTTTTCGTACTGGAACTGCCGGTTCATTCCGGAAGACCAGCGGATCCCGCCGTAAGCAGAAGTCATGTTGACCACCGGTGCACCCGTCCACGCCGCTGCATACCTATCCGTATGCGCGATCAGATAGGCCACCTGATATCCGCCCCAGCTCTGTCCCTGGATTCCGATTTTCGTTCCGTCTACCCAAGAATTCAGTTTGAGTTGTTCCACTCCGGAATTGATGTATTCCATAGCCGATTCTCCGGGCTGCCCGTCGGTGTATGAAATATCCGGGGTAAAGACCAGGTAGCCGTTGCTTACAAAATACGAGATATTCAGTCTGGAAGGCGTCGGAGCCGGTGCCACATACCGGTTCAGGTTGTCCGAAAGCTTTTCATAGAAATAGACGATCATCGGGTATTTTTTAGCAGGATCGAAATCTTCCGGTTTGTAAAGAAGCCCTGCAGAAGTATTTCCTTTGGGAGTCGTCCAGTGAACCAGTTCGCCCGTTCCCCAATTGTAAAGCGCCTGCTGCGGATTCGTATTGCTCAGCTTCTCCTGTACTGAAAAACCGGAGGTGACAAAAATATCAGGTGATCGGATGTAAGACTCCTTTACCAGAATATATTCATCCGCATTTTTAGCTTTCTGGAGGCTGCGGTATCCCCAGACATCTTCCATCTTTACTTTTACAGGATCGGCATTCGAACTGATGGAAGTTTTAAAAATCCCGTTGGCTTTCGTGGTATTGTCAAACGCCGATAAATACACCGTAGATTTCCGGTTCAGGCTTTTGATATCTTTATTTAAATCGTAGGTTTCAAACGTGATTTTATTTTTGCGCCCGAAACCGTTCGTAATATTCCTCGGTTTCTTTGAACCGCTGAGGAAAAACTCCCAAAGATCATAGCGGTCCCGGATTATCACCGATTCATCATTCTCTGTCCATGATGCAATCCCATAAGCGCCGGGAAAGTCCGGCATGTCAAACTCTTCGTCTACGAATGAAATGGCCAAGCCTGTATTTAAAGGTATAGTCTGCATCGTTTCCACATTGTAGCTCAGCCACTGCCCTTTTTCCCGGTCAAAAATCACGATGAATTTCCCCAGCGGGGATGGTGCTGCCGAACCGGTCAGGTTTCTTACGATTTCCGTTCGCTTCCCCGTTCTGTTATCGATAATATAATAGGTCTTTTTTGTTCCGCCTTCCCATTGTGAAGCAATGCGGTTGTTTAAGCTGCTGCTTCCCCATATGAATTCCGCGTTGCCTTCATTCACCAGCCGGAGGGTATCCAGGTCTTCCCCGTCGATGTTCACGAAGAAATCCGGTTTTTCCGTCTGCATAACCGCTGCATAGGATTTTTTAAGATCATTTTTCAGTTCTTTCAGCTGTACCGTCTGCAGATAATCGTCTTTATAATTCCAGATATCCACTACCGCATGGTCGTTGGCGATCATCGCCGTATCTTTAGCCACCGGTTTCGGAGCAACCCCAAAGTACAGCTGCTTCCCGTTTTTGCTGAAAACAGGCAAACGGTTTTCGGAAATCACCCAATTCTTTTTCATTTGGGAATGATTATCGGTAATGGCGTTCTGCTTTTTTTGTTTAACATTAAAATAATACAGCTGATATTGTTTTACGAGGTCATTCTGCGCAGAAGAAGTACCTACATAGGCCAGCTGGCTTCCTGCTTCATCGAAAGCCAATTGGGAGAAATCACCTTCCATTTCTGAGATTTTCTGCACGGCTCCTGTTTCGAGGTTGACGATCTGTACGGTTTCCAAAGGATATTTCTTCGGTGTGGATTTATCGGTGTTCTTTTTATCCGCCGGCTTTACATCGGCAGAATCTTTTTTCTCTTCTTTATTTTTACCGATTTTCTCTTCCTGCTTTTTAGTAACAAACACCAGCTGCTTTCCGTTTTTGCTGAATTCATAACGTACTACGTCACTGTAAATGGTTGTTTTTCCATTAACCAGATTCTGAACGGCCAGCGGCAGCGGTTTGGTATTTTTATCGTCTTCATTTTTGTCATCACCCTCCTTTTCAGCATCATCCGAAGATTTATCTTTTAAATTCTCCAGCAGGTAGGCAATATAGGCACCTCCTTTCTCAGGTATTTTAAATCCTTTGACATCCGGAATCTTTTCCGTTTTGCCACCTGCAAAATCAACAATCGCCAGCGTATCTTTCGTGAGTTTGTTCTGCCTGAGCTTTTTATCCTTTACGGCTTTAATGTCTTTATAAAACGGACGGATCTGGAAAACGGCAAACCTCGAATCAGCGGTAAATTCGGATTTAATACCTCTCGGAAACTTTTTAGTATTCCTGTTTTTAACCGAATATAAAAAGAGGTCGGAATCTCCTTCCTGAACATCCACGGAATACGCAATCCATTTCCCGTCGTTTGATATTTTTCTTGTTCCGATATTCTGCCAGCCATCATACACGGAATGGTCCAGCGGCTTTTTCTGTCCATACATGATACACGTCATGAGGAACAGCATACAAACTGCATATTTCAAATTCATTATCAAATTTTAAAGATTAAAAATAAGTTATTTCCCCGACAAATTCATAGAATGTCAAAAAATGTCAAAATGTCAGTTTATTTTAAACGGCCCTTTTTTTGAGAAACCAAAGGAAATTAAAAACAAAAATTATTATGACTAAAGGAAATATTAATGTATCGGTGGAAAATATTTTTCCATTAATTAAAAAATTTCTTTACAGCGACCACGAAATCTTTTTAAGAGAATTAATTTCCAACGCCACGGATGCTACTTTAAAATTAAAGCATTTAACCAGCATCGGCGAAGCCAAAGTGGAGTACGGAAATCCTAAGATCGAAGTGAAGATCGATAAAGAAAACAGAATGCTTACCATTACCGACCAGGGAGTCGGAATGACCGGTGAAGAGGTCGAAAAATACATCAACCAGGTGGCTTTTTCAGGAGCTGAGGAGTTCCTGGAGAAATATAAGGATACGGCAAAAGATTCAGGAATTATCGGGCATTTCGGGCTTGGGTTCTACTCGGCCTTTATGGTGGCTGAGAAAGTGGAAATCGTAACGAAATCCTATAAGGACGAACCGGCGGTACGATGGATCTGCGACGGCAGCCCTGAATTTACTTTAGAGGAAACGGCGGATAAATCTGAAAGAGGAACGGAAATCATCCTGTATATCGCAGAAGATTCCACTGAATTCCTTGAAGAAAGCAAGATCCGTGAGTTGCTGCTGAAATACAACAAGTTTATGCCGGTACCGATTAAATTCGGAACCAAAACGCATACGTTGCCTCTACCGGAAGATGCTCCTGAAGATGCCGTAGCCGAAACGGAAGAAGTAGACAACATCATCAACAACCCTACTCCGGCCTGGACGATTGCGCCAAGCGAGCTTACGAATGAAGATTATATGAAATTCTACCACGAGCTTTATCCGATGCAATTTGAAGAGCCTCTGTTCAATATCCATCTAAATGTTGATTATCCGTTCAATTTAACCGGGGTCTTATTTTTCCCGAAACTGAGCAACAATTTAAATATCGAAAAAGACAAAATCCAGCTGTACCAGAACCAGGTTTTCGTAACAGATGAGGTAAAAGGTATTGTTCCGGACTTCCTGATGCTGCTTCGCGGGGTCATCGATTCTCCGGATATCCCGTTGAACGTTTCCCGTTCTTACCTGCAGGCCGACGGTGCCGTGAAGAAAATCTCATCCTACATCACGAAAAAGGTAGCCGACAAAATGGCCTCCCTGATCAACGAAAACCGTGAAGATTACGAGAAAAAATGGAACGACATTAAGGTCGTGATCGAATACGGAATCGTAACGGAAGAAAAATTTGCTGAAAAATCCGATAAGTTTACATTGTATCCGACAACCGACGGGAAATACTTCCTCTGGAATGAGCTGGAAGAGAAAATCAAGCCGAACCAGACGGATAAAGACGGTAAACTGATTGTTCTGTATGCTTCCAATGCCGATGAACAGCATTCTTATATCCAGGCTGCCAAAGATAAAGGTTATGAAGTGCTTTTAATGGATTCACCGATTATCCCTCACGTGATCCAGAAGCTGGAAACGTCAAAAGACAATATTTCCTTCGCCAGAGTGGATGCGGATCACATCAACAACCTGATTAAGAAGGATGAGCCGGTGATTTCCAAACTGAACGAAACTGAAAAAGAATCACTGAAGAAAAATGTGGAAGAGTCTATCGGGGACAGTAAGTTTACGGTTCAGCTTGAAGACTTAGACAGCAGCGATGCACCGTTCACGATCACTCAGCCTGAATTCATGAGAAGAATGAAAGACATGCAGGCGACCGGCGGCGGCGGAATGTTCGGGATGGGCGGTTTCCCGGAAATGTACAACCTGGTAGTCAACTCCAACAGTGAGTTTGCCGGACAGATCCTGAAAACGGAAGATGCAGAACAAAAAGCCGGATTAATTAAACATGCACTGGATCTTGCCAAACTTTCCCAGAATCTACTGAAAGGAAAAGAGCTTACCGACTTCATTCAGAGAAGTTATAAGCAACTGGAAAAATAAACTGACGAGTTTTATGAAAGGCTGGAAGTACCCAGCCAAGATACTTCCAGGCGTGTTGAATATCTAATTCACATATTTTAATAAACCCCCGGCGGAGCAAAGCTCCGCCGGGGGTTTTAGTCTTGTAGTCAGCCCATAGAATCTGATACTTATTTCATTACCATCTTTTCAATGGACGAGATGATCTTTTCAGAATCCGTCTTCATCGCTTCCAGATGCTTCCCTGAATATTCTAAAAGCTCTTTGGGAAGGGAAGCTTTGGAATAATTTTCAAAGCCTTCCTCATAAGGAACATCTTTATCCTCTTTGCTGTGGATGAAAAGCTTAGGCAGGCCTTCCGTATCCCGGAGATCTTCTTTGGCAGCATAAGGCGAAACCACGTACCGGGAAATCATTTCTTTGTATTCCGGTTTGTAATACATGGCAATATCAGTGAATGAAGAAAGGCTTCCGTCCATGACCAATCCGGCAATTTTGTCTTTATTAGTCCGGGCCAGATGGGCAGCTATCTGCGAACCCAGGGAAGCTCCGTAAAGGATGATTTTAGTTCCTGCAATTCCAGGTCTCTGGATCATCGTATCAAGAAAGATCTGTCCGTCTGCGGCAACATTCAAATGCGTAGGTTTTCCGGTTGATTTCCCATAGCCCCGGAAATCGACCATCACCACCTGAAAACCTTTATCCACCAAAGGCTTCGTCATGAACAGGTAAGAAGAAACATTACCTCCGGCTCCGTGGAAAAACAGAACGGTAGCTTTTACTTTTGATTTCGGCTTCAAAATAATCCCGGTAATCGTATCTTTTTCTACAGGAATGGAGAAATCCTCATAAGTTATATTTTCAATGGGGCGAATTACTTTATTCGGCTTATAGAAATTGTCATCCATCTGTGCTTTAAAAAAGCAGACAGTGAGTAAAAAAAGTGCGGAAAATAGGAGTTTTGTTTTCATAGCGTATGATTTTATGCCTCAAAACTAAGGCACAAAAATATTTCCTGCTAAAAAAACAGACCCAGCCGTACTTTTTAAATCCTTAGCCGTCAAAATTCCTACAACTCTTCCAACGGATCCCAGAACAGGGTTTTAAAATTTTTGATCCTGCCGTTTTCCACCACAATATCTTCCGCTTCCAGTCTTTGCTGAAATTCCGGAACTGAAAGAGCACCGGAGCCCGATATCACGCGGTGTGCCGGAACATCCTCCGGACATCCGCCCATCGCTTTTCCGACATGGCGGGAATGATTGGGAAAACCGACGGCTTTGGCAATGGCACCGTAGCTGGTTACCCGGCCTTTGGGAATAAGCCTGGTGATTTCCCAGACCTGCTGTTTGAAAATTTCGTTCATTGATGATTGTTGTATTCAAATATAAAAAATTGAAGCTGATTTTTTCGTCAAATCAATTTAAACCTTTTATTTAAAACCAGAAGAAATAATAATAAAAGTCTCACGCTGATTTTATAGATTTTGCAGATGACTGGATGAGTTTAAATGCAAAGCTTCCGGGCATTTTTCTGATACGATGTTCAGATCCCCTGCGGGATGGCAAGTGGTGTATTATTGAACATCGCCTTTAACAAAAACCCCATTTAAACTTTCAAATAAAAATTAAGAAGAGGGATTAGTTATTGATTATAATCAGTTTAAAAACCGCATACTTTTTGGATAGGGTTTAGAAAATTAAAAATTTTATCATGAAAAAGTCATTCTTCCGCTTTTTGAATAGAATCAATAGAGCCGTGCTTCCGAAATTAAGTGATAAAGACCCCAATAAACTGACAAAATTTCAGAAAGGCATTCTGGCGTACCGCTATTTTGTCCTGATTCATTCGTTGGAATAAATACTATTTAATTTTTGAAATCAGCTTCCTGCAACTACTGTACAAAGGTTTTTCGATGAGGAGATAGATGATGACAGAGCAAATCCAGAGGAGTACAAAGTTGCGGTCCGGCAAATAAATGTAGGACTTCAGCTTCATGTTGAAATAACTGAGATGGATCAGGTAAAAAACAAATGAGGCATTTCCCAGAAGAATTGCTAGCCTGGAAGAGAGGATCTTCGAAACCCATGTTTTTTCGGTCATCAATCCCCAGAAAAAGAGAGCAATCGATACCGGTAAAAGAAACTCATGGATCAGTCTTCCTTCCCACTGCTCTACGCCGTGGATAAAATTATTCCGGGCAAAACAGGCAATGGCCACCGTAAAGACTGTCATTCCGGTTCCACCGAAAAGCGTCGGCTTTTTTATTTTCTTCAAAAATTCCATTCCGGTCTGCTTCTTCATCAGATAAGCCAGCAGCATTCCGAAAAAGAATTCACTGCTTCTCCCGAAAAAGGTACTGCCGATCATGAATTTCAGAGGATATAAAAAGCCTTCGGGGTTTCCGTTATACTCATGCCATCCGTAGCCTGTCCCCCAGCCCAGCAGGAAAAGTCCGGATAAGGACAAAAGGCAATACATCCAGTTTTTTTTAAGCAAGAGAAATAGAAGCGGAGCCAGCAGGTAAAAGCAGAATTCTACCGTGAGCGACCAGGCCTGTACAATTCCCGAAACCGAATATTTCTCGAACAGGGAATACAAGAGGGAATACTGAAGGAAGTAGGTATCCACATCCTTGGAATATTTTACATCCAGGAAAAAAGCAGTAAGCAGAATCCAATACAACGGAAAGATCCGTGCAATGCGGAGCAACAGATACTTCAGGTAGGACTTCCCGGATTGCAAAGGAGAATCTTCGTACCGGTAAGCCAGTAAAAAACCGCTCAGCACAAAGAAAACGGTGACCCCGATATGCCACTCGCTGATAAAGCGCATGATTTCAAACGGGAGGTCCCTGCGCCAGTATTTCCGGTTATGGTAAACGAAAACCATAATCGCCGCAATGGCACGCATCCCCGTCAGCGCATCAAATTTATTTTTTCCGGTTGTATCCAAAAGGTAAAAAAATAAAAGGCTTACGGGATAAGCCTTTTATATAAATTTATAGTATTCTTTTTATTAATTTTCAAGAATATAAGAGAACATCAGTGGTGCGCAGATGGTGGCATCACTTTCAACGATAAATTTCGGTGTCGTGATATCCAGTTTCCCCCAGGTAATTTTCTCATTCGGAACCGCTCCGGAATAAGATCCGTAAGAAGTGGTGGAATCTGAAATCTGGCAGAAATATGACCAGAACGGAATGTCATGCATTTCCATATCCTGATACAGCATCGGCACTACACAGATCGGGAAATCCCCGGCGATCCCTCCTCCGATCTGGAAGAAACCTACGCCTTTTCCGGCAGAGTTTTTCGTATACCAGTCGGCAAGGTACGTCATATATTCGATTCCGGATTTCATCGTGGTCGCCTTAAGCTCTCCCTTGATGCAGTAAGAGGCGAAAATGTTCCCCATAGTAGAATCTTCCCATCCAGGTACAACGATCGGAAGGTTTTTCTCTGCTGCAGCAATCATCCATGAATTTTCTCTCGGGATTTCGTAATACTGCTCCAGAACCCCTGAAAGGATCATTTTATACATAAATTCATGCGGGAAATATCTTTCACCTTTTGCTTCGGCATCTTTCCAGATCTCAACGATATGTTTCTGCAGTCTTCTGAATGCTTCTTCTTCAGGAATACAGGTATCGGTTACCCGGTTCAGCCCTCTTTCCAGAAGGTCCCACTCGTCCTGAGCCGTAAGATCCCTGTAATGGGGAACTCTTTCATAATGGGAGTGCGCCACAAGGTTCATCAGGTCTTCCTCAAGGTTGGCGCCTGTACAGGAAATGAAATCCACTTTATTCTGGCGGATCATTTCGGCCAGGATTTTCCCAAGCTCAGCAGTAGACATGGCTCCTGCCAGCGTGATCATCATTTTCCCGCCGTCCTTCAGGTGGGCTACATATCCTTTGGAAGCATCCACCAAAGCTGCTGCGTTGAAGTGCAGGTAATACTTTTCTATGAATTCTGTTATCGGTTTGCTCATTTTTTTAAATTTGTGCAAAGATAAAACTTAAAAACGGAATGTAGCGGCTGCGCTTAAAGAAAGTCTCGTTAAGCTTTCTTTCTGGTCATCGCCCAGTTCCACCGTCTGCCCGTTGTAGCTGAATTTGCTCAGCGTCCCTCCGGAAAGCCCCAACTTGGGCCCGATCAAAATATTTTTACTGATCTGGTACTGGTAGGCAAAATCCAGTTCGGCACCGAAAGCCGTTCCTTTTCCTTTGATGTTTTCCGTTTTGCTCGTGTAGGTCATTGCACCTAAAGCGGCAGACATAAAAAATTTATGTCTTGTTTCGTGGGCATCATTGGTTAAGGTAAGTTCCGGGCCGTAAAAATTGATATTGTCTTTTGTTGTAAGGTTGGCCGAAACCAAATTCCCCATATTATCGGCTACACTGAACCTTCCGCTCGTCGAAGCACTGTAATTGGAATACTTAAAGCCGATCAGAAGTCCGGTTTTCACTTCATAACGTAAGGCAACATCGAAGTTTACCCCGCTTTTCAGTCCTTTCAAGTATTCTTTCTGGTCTCTGGAAAGATCCGGTGATGTCTTGGCAAGCCTCCAGGCATATCCTACGGATGGAGAAATCGAAATTTTCTGGGCAAAAGAAGCCATTGAAATGGAAAATAAACCCAATGCGATAAGTTTTTTGATCATTAGTTCTAAAATTTGCCGCAAAAATAACACGAATCTGTGAATTGAGGGCATAAACGGAAAAATTTAACAGTTAAAATTATGTGAACTGAGACAAAAGCTGTTGAAGATGCCGGATGAAGGAAGCTGGATGATGGGCTGGAAGTTTTTTAGTATCGACAAGTCCTAAACATCAGACCGCAGCCTTGTTTAAGGGCTCATTAATATTTAAACTTTCTATTTTCTTTTTTATCGGACAATTTCTTTTTGGTATCCAGTCTTTTCTGCTTCTGGTTTCTGGAAGGTTTTGTGGCCAACCGTTTTTTTGGAATTATTAAAGACTGACTGACGATATCGAGAATTTTCTCAACGGCTTTGTTTTTATTGGCAAGCTGCGTCCTGCTTTCGGAAACGGTTAGAAACAATACGCCATCAGCATTGATCCTGTTTTTTAATTTAGTTTGAATTACATCTTTCTGATAGTCATTGAAAAATCCGGATTCCATGACATTCCAGAGAACCGTTACCGAAGTTTCGACTTTATTTACATTCTGCCCTCCTGCCCCACTGCTGCGGGAGGTTTTGAAACTGAGTTCCCTGGTGAAATCTTTCATTTTAATTTTTATGATTTAAAGTTTTTTTCAGCTTAATCCTATCCACTTTTCCGTTGGGTGTTCTGGGAATTTTTTCAATATAAATAATCTCTTTGGGCTTATGAAACTTTTCGTGATACCCGACCGTAGATAATTTTTGCTTTAGCTCTTCCGACGAATTTCCTTCAATCACCAATGTCAGTTTCTGTCCCAAACTTTCATCGTCGATGCCCAAAAAGACCGCTTCGTTGCCAATTTCTTTCTTTACCAATGCTTCCAACTGCTCGGGAAAAATCTTTGCTCCTCCGGAATTGATGACGTTATCCACCCTTCCCAGAAACCGGAATTGATTCCCGTTTTTAATTTTAACTAAATCATTAGTCTGTAATATTTCGGAATTGACGCTGGGCGCAAATATTTTCAAACAGCCTCTTTCATCCCTGGAAATTTCTACATTTTCAAAAGTTTTAAAATAGTCTTCCGCCTGTGGAGCGATTTGCTTTAAAGCAATATGGGAAAGCGTTTCGGACATTCCATAAGTTTCGAAGATTCTGGCTGATGCACCGGATTCGGCCAAAGTTTGAAGGATTTTATTTTTAAGACTTTCGGAAACGGCTGCTCCTCCGATAATCAGGTTTTTAATCAGATGCAACTGATCCAGAGAGTTTTCTGCCTGTAGCGGCGTCATGGCACAGAAATCAACTTTCTGGTTTAACTGTTCAAGCGGCTTTACAGATGGATCAGCAATAATCAGTTTTAATTTTTTTTCAACAGACCGTACCACCATCATTTTTCCGGATATATATTCAACAGGAAGACAGATCAGCGCAGTATCCCCTTCTTTTAATCCCAGGAAATTACAGGTCATTTCTGCAGAATTGATCATTTTCTTTTTTTCGATTTCAAAAATCTTCGGCGTTCCTGTAGAACCGGATGTTTGTACCTTTACCGTTTTTGAATCCGAAAACCATTCATCCAGAAAATTCCGGATTTTAATTTCAAATTCCGATTGGAAAGATAATTGATTCAAATTGAGATTCTTAAAATCGATCAGCATAAGGAGTGTTTCTAAAACTCCTGTAAATTTAAAAAAAAGTTTAAAAAGTATTTGCATGTGATAAAAAAAGCTGTAAATTTGCACCACTAAAACAAACAGAGACTCATGGTGTAGCGGTAACACTACTGATTTTGGTTCAGTCATCTGGGGTTCGAATCCCTGTGAGTCTACGGAAAACCATCCTTTTCAAGGGTGGTTTTTTTGTGTTTAATCGTGTTTAAAGCAAAAAAAGGTGCAGAAATTATTCTGCACCTTTAGATGATTTTTATAAAACTTAAATTAAAGCTGGGCTGCGCTGCTAACCGTAAGCTTCAGATCGCCTTCTCTTAATATCCCACCGTTTCCGACATACATCGAATCGATCTTGAATGTTGAATAATACGTATCCGGTAATTTAAACCAAAGGTAAACATACTGATCCGAACCCACATACTGACCTGCCGTTATGGCGGTAGAAATCGCTACGTGAGTTTTTTTATTAATGATATTTCCTGAAGGCTTATAACAATATCCCACCCAGGTAATATCGATAATATCCCCTTGCTGATAATTATAGCCTGTAGCTCTCAAATGATACATGGCATGATGGGTATCGATCCTATATGGTAATCTGATATGGAAAATATTTGTTGTACTGGATACTGTGGTAAAGTACTTTAAGATTCCCTGTCTTGTGCTTCCCCGATCTTCAGAGCCTTCCAGATTCAGGACTACGTTTCCGGTCTGCCCGTTCACGGTCTGTACAAGGCTGTTCGGAATTCCCATATTGGTTTTGATATCCTGCAGGGAAATCTGCGCCACAATGGAGTTATCCATCCCTCTGAGCCTCAGATAACCGTTTTCGGTATTGATATTATTGGTAATTCGTTTAAGTTCCGGACCACTTAAATGGGCATAGCTGTCCAAAAGATCTGCGAACTGAGCCTCTGTAGGTCTTTTTGTCGCTTTGAAATATTCTTTTAATTCCGGTATTGTTTTTTTAGGCATTGGTATTATTTATTTTTGATTTTAATTGTTCTAATTCTTTGTGCTGGGCAATGGCATATAAAGTCAGTTCCTCAATTTTCTGAAGCAGTTTGATCTGGAATTCCCCAACCGTAACCCCATTCTCCGTCATTTCTTTCGCCGAAGGGATTTCCGGAAGATGCTGCTTTTCTGAAATGAATTTTTCCAAATCGTTTATTCCCCGCAGATTATAATCCTGAGCAAACACGAAATCGGCCGTAGGAGAAGCGGAGACTACAAAATCTTTGGCTTCCACTTTCCCCTGAAAAGCAGCATTTCCGTTTGCAGCGAATCTGGCTTTTTCATTCCCATTAAATTTAATAGCATAAGCCGAAATATCAGTTGATCCACCCCTTACAATTCCAACATCACAATATTCATTGTACCATGTGTAACGGATGGCCGCATTCATTTTGTCTACGTAATTCGTAAATTGAACAAATTGGATAGATTTCGGCTCGCTGTTCAGGAATTGGAGATGCAATTGGGATTGAGGATTATCAGTACCAATTCCTACATTTCCGCCATCTCTGTTGAATACCGTATTATTTCCAATCGGATTTACCTGTAAAGGAGCACCGGAATGGCTTTGAATCCATGAATATTGTGCATTGGATCCCATTCTTAAATTTGGGTTGGTGGCATCTCCCAACATCAGGCTTCCATACTGATTAGGCGTCGAAAAGGCAGAATTTACATGAAGCCTGGCCTCCGGGACTTTTGTTCCTATACCTACATTTTGATTATAATTCACAAAATGTCTGCCTTGTCCGCTAATAGGTCTGTTGTAAAATCCTGACAGTGAGACCTTATCTATAACAAGTTCTCCAACACTCTGCTGGGATACTTTTACATTATAAGGATTTCCCGAAGACACCGTGTGGAATATTGTAATTTTATATTGGTTAATTACAGGATCCCATTCAAAATCCCCAATATAAATATTATCCAGGATACTTCCCTCAGCTTCTACGATTCTTGACGTTGTGCCGTACCAGACTCCATTATCTGGATTAGCCCCTATCTGAAACTGTTTCTTAATGATTCCTACACTGTTTTGGTATGCGTAAGAACCAACAATCTCAAGTGTAATAAATCCATTAATAAAATTGTTTCCAAATAATACATCGATGGCCTTATTGCTTTCATTATTCGGGAAGCTGAAATTTAAATCTGTGAAATCGTTGTTTAAATTTTTAGTATAATGTACATAGCTGTCCAGTAAATCTCCAAACTGCCCTTCCGTAGGTCTCTTTGCGGCTTTAAAATATTCTTTTAGCTGCGGTACTGTTTTTTTTGACATATTACTGTTTTTAAATGTTTGGTCTGATGATAAAAGTTCCCTGCATGATCATTCCGTCGGTTCCGTCCGATGAGATTCCGCCGATATCCGACCAGGTTTCTTTTTTGTAAATGGTTAAAATTTTCTCCTGTGTGCTGTACATGTTCGATGTATTCTGAGCCACCAGTTTAAAGTGGTGATACAGCACATTCCCTTCAGCATCTTTAATAGGCATCGGATCCATATCTAATCGTTCCAGCGGCAGATAGAATTCATTTCCCGTCAGATCAAAAGTCTCCTTAAGTACCCACGATTCTGCACCGGTTGCAGTATTTGTTTCCGATAGATACAGGTTGGCTTTTGAAGTATCTTTAGCATCCGTTTGGATTCTGGCAATTTCTTTCCAGTTGCCCTGGTTACTCATTTTATACAAGCTGTACTTTCCTTTATAACACACCTGCTCCCAGGATAAAATTACCCAATTGATGGTATCCGAATCTACAGGCACCGGTTCGGAATGGTATTTTAGTTCAGGGGTTAACGGATTATAATTTTCCACCAATGTACTTACCACTACTTTTGAAGGCATGGATGGCGCTTCTTCCACCACGACTTTTGAAGCAGGAGGAGATACGTTATAATCCGTTGTAGAATATTCCACTTTCCGGGTTACAACAACACGGTAAAACAAAAGATCTCCGTACGGCTTGTCAGTGAGGTCCTCAAATTCATCATACACTACCCAGTTATCGGATGCCGTATCAGTCTCCAGATCGGCTACATTCACCGTTTTGATGTGCTGCATACTCAAGATTGAATCTGCATCCAGCTTATTGTTGGCCCTGTAAAGCGATACTTTTGTAATTTTCTGTACTTCCGGATAAGGATTAACTTCCACTTTTACTTTGGCCGTAATTCCCAGGGTTGCATTATCGACTACCGGTAAAAGACTCGCAATCTTCGGCGGTTCTGCCGGATTGGTATTTACCAGCTTGATCGGTCCTAAAAATGTACTGAATTCTCCCATCTGCATCTGGTTTCCGAACTCCCTGGCTCCATAAAAATAGAAGTTGTCTGAAGCACCGTCCAGCGTGAAGTCGGTAAACAGGGTGGAATGTTTTGGAATGGAACTGTATACCGCTGCCATCGGAGCCATGTCGAAATCGGTATGGGTAACCGGTAAGAGGTATCCTGAAGCATCCCGGATATTCTGTTTCTTATTCTTTGGTCGATGGCCTGCCGGATCGGAGAAACTCATATTCTTGATATGCTGATAGATCATCGGTACTTCTGTTAAAGGCAGGAAACAGTTGAAGATTCTTTCTTTGATGAAGTGCCCTAACCTTAATTCATCAGACTTGTTCGGAATTGCATGGATGACAATATGATTCAGGGGATAAGTCCGGTTTTTCCATGCCGTTTCATCCAGCAACGGATTTTGTGACGTGCTTAAACTGAAGTAACGGTTATGTTCTTTAACAAAAGCATTAATGGCTTCCAGGAAATCTTCACTATCCGGAATCGGCATTGTGAATTTTTTGGGTCCCACATCAGGAAGTTCCATATATGCCGTACTTCCGGAATTGGTTAACATATCAAAATCCATAAAATTGATCCACCGGTTGTTGAAAAAGACTTCATCCATTCCACCCAGTTCATTTAGGTTATTTTTAATCAGCTCAATCGTGGACGGCTTATATAAAGCAGCCATTAAAAGGGTATTATTGGCCCTGAAAAACTGTACGGAATAAGGCTTATGAGCATATTCGGTAATAAAACTGTAGGTCGATTTTCCGAATTTATCCGGTCTGGTGGCATATTTTGATCCCGTAGGCTGCTTTGGCTGTTTCGGTTCGATAATCTTATTCGCAAACATAACGGCAGGAACCCCGAATTTCGATTTATATTTTGCGCCCTGCATATCCAGATTATCATTATCCACACTCCGTAAACCGAAAATCGAATACCTCACATCTTCATTATCATCCGGTAAGATGGCATCCTGCGTCAGATTATTGGCTACATTCTTATACAGATATACTTTGTACGAAGGATAATAATTTAGCTGAAGCGATGTCCCGAGAACAGGATCCGTAGGCCTGGCAGGAAGTGTCTGGCCTCCCAGCACGTGAAACTTAGGCTGATGATTGGTATCCTCTTCAATAATGAAATTATTGTCATAAATATATAAGACCAGGTCATTATTGGTTCCGATATTTTCGGTTCTCACCACTTTGAAAACAGACCTTGATTCTTTCGGGGTTCCATTGTTGTAGTCTTCATTGGTAAACATCCTCACGATACCGTTCTGCCATTCTACACCCGCATTATACTGGATATGCTGTGCCATCTTGAATCCGGGGAACGTAATTTTATAAACCCCTTTATGCACATGAGGCTCTGCAGGATAATTGATCACGTCTCCCTGGCTGTTCTGATATACGGTGAGCTTTTCGAAATACTTCTCAACTGTGGCCTGCTTCCAGAATCCGCGGCTTTTTTCCAGATAACGCTGGGTTTCCCCGTTAGACGAAAGGGTTTCAATAACTTCCCGGTGAACCGTCCAGTCGTTAGTACCGATTTTTACCTTCAGTGAATTCGGATTTTTTATACCCCAGGTTGAGGTATTCTGCATGTTTTCCGTTACGCTGAAAAGTCCTTCCGTAGCGGGATTAATGACAGGAAGGGTCAAGCTGGCCTGGGCAATCAGAGGAGTGGTTCCCGCAATGATGGCTGCACTGGCCGCTTTTTTAAAGACCGTGAAATGAAGACCTGTTGAAGTCTGGTCGATGCCATTGATGATATAGCTGTCCCCATCCATCAGAAAGATTGCTCCGATATAATCGCTTACCGATGTTCCGGCCGGAATTTCAGATTTATACGTCTGCAACTGGATCGAAGGCTGTGTTGCTCCGGCATTTGCGGCTCCCGAACCCGGAACTAAATAATCTTTGGTTTTAATGATTGCCATCAGCTGGTTAGCATGGGGAAGCACATCATAAGCTTGGGCTGAAATAATTTTAGGCGTATAATTCCTGTAAAAAATTTCCACCTCATCGGCAAACACCTCTTTGTTATCCGGGAATAAGCTTTCAGGGTCCTGTTCATACACCATAGTCGAAATTCCGGAATCAAACGGAATGGAATAACCGATCATATCCTGGTAAATATGGTAATCATAAGTAAGCCTTACCAAGGTTTTATCCTCATTATCCGGGATCGCATTCAGACGCAGCTGCTCGTTTTGCGTGGTAAAGGTAAGAGGAACTTCTTTCTGAATATTGAACACATTGGCTCCGGAAGGCGGCAAAAGTCTGTTGGCCGGTTTGATATCCGTCTCAACAGACAGTTCTTTTTCCCCGTATTGAGCTCTGGAGAACCAGTTGATCCCATATCCTTTATAGAAATACATCCCGCTTTTATCCTGTCTGTGCATGTAAAGCGGTGCATAGGTGGAAGGAATCTGAATCGGCAATGTTTCTAAAGAGCCATCTGTATTAAGATATTGAGTATCATGACAGAGTTCAGGCTTAGCCCAAATATAGGAATCTGCTTCCCCCGGCTTGACGAGCCTGTGCTCAAGGCCGGCATAAACCGGATTGGTAAATGCGGAAGCATCGAAAGGCTGGCTGGAGTCAAAAAATGTCGGATTTATCTGAAAATCCGGGATCTGGATGTTATAGATGCTGATGTACCTGTATTTTCCATCAGGCGAATATCCTTCACTATTATAAAGACCTGCCGAATTCGGGTTGTTTCCTTCCATACCTTTGGCAATTTTCAGGAGGTCTACCGGAAGCGATAATCTTTCGATCTCTGTGGATACCGGCAACGACATGGACAATAACTGATAAGTTTTATCCGGCGAATTAATATCCAGATTCGTATTGGTATGATACTCCGCAATATAAATAAATTCACCGGTCATCACCGCATTATTCAGGTCCAGATGGCCTAATCCCAGCATTCTGGCGACATGATAGTCTAGTGAAGCAATATTCAGAATATCCAGATTGGAAACTTCGGTCTGCCCATCCTGTACAGGATCTGTGGTTATTGTAACCGCCGGATCGCCCTGTGCGGCACCGAAATTCAGATTAAGTGTCTCGTTAGCCTTGGGATTTGGCTGGGCGTCACTCAGACTGATGTATTTATTTACAACAGTTTTTATATCTCGGTCTAAAGGTCCCTGGGAAGTATGCTCCCATTTGTCTTTGTAATTTTTAGTATTGACAAAAGCACCGTCATTGTACCGCAGCCATGCGCCATGCACCGGATTGGAATCCGGAAGAGGATCCAGCCGGGTAAAAGCTTCGGAATTATCTGTCGTTAAAGCAAATTCCCCTAATAATTTCCATGCCTGTGCCTGATTGCGGCTGATGATGAAATCCGAATAAAATTCAAAGTCAATCATCGATACAAAGCAGCTGTTGGCTTTGAAACGTATGGTCTTACCGTTTTCCGAATTGAAATAATTGGTGCTTACTTCACTGCTGTACAATTCTTTTCTGTAAGTAAGGTTCTGCTGGGTCACAGACGTATTCTCCGCTACCGACAACGCTTCAAGCTGCAGGCCTGAATAAGACTGCATGTTATTTACCTTTAAAGAAGCCGCAAAGAAAAGATCAGTCTTACACTGTACTTCGATCAGCTCATTTCCGTATTTTTCTATAAACTGCAAAGGATTGGTCAGTGGATTAACCACTTGCCTTACCTGAGTATAAACATTTTTATTTTTAAAATAAACGTAGATCAGCCTTGTATTGTTATTAAATTTATAAACCCACATTTTCTGATTATCATCAACCAGTTGCGGAGCCACCGAAAAATCTAACGAAAAGACAGATTTTACATAGGGCGTTCTGTATACTTTAACGAAATCTTCCGGCTTATTGAAGTTATAGGAAGTGGAAGCTGCATTGCCTTTAGGTAAATGGTTTTCGCCCAGCTTTCCTCCGAAACTCCATCTCAAATGAATCCCTTTCGTACTGTCGGCTCCCGTTGAACCTGCTGCCTGCAGATAAAAACCGGGCGTCTGAAGTCCCGAGAAATCATCAAAGCTGATATCCGTTCCGCCTGTATCGCAGACATCTTCGTTGCTGTACGCTAATTCAGAAAAAGAGGGTTTGGATGCAAATTCCCTGTAGGTGGCAGTAGCAGTGCTGAAATTAGCCGTCCGAGGGGTATGCTCAAAAGCTCTTGGAGTCCAGACCTGTAAAGAGGATGCCTTGCAATTATCAAACTGGCTGCTAAAAAATCCTGAGAACTGTTTGTTATCGCCCACTCCGTGAAGTACCGCCTGATCATTTGTAATCTGATCGATAAAAAGACCGGAGACATCCATCTTTTTATTCGACTGATGCACGAAGTTGTAATCGGATTTTATGACTTCATTATCGCTGCTGCAGATAAGAAAATACTGGGATCCGAAAACATATTTCGGACTTTTGCCGGTATATTCTTTATAATAGTATCCGTAATATTCATCAGGAAGCATCAGTACCGGTCTTCCGCCCCACATTCCGGAAGTATACAACTTATTATTGGCATAATAAATGCCGTCCAGTGAGACCATATCGATTCCGTCAGGCAAATACATATATCTTGATCCTGAAATGTTAAGACCGGAATCCGCAAGAATCACTGTACCGGTCATCTGTGTTCCCTGAATATGATTCCCGCAGACGGCCAGTTGCCCCTGGAACATAACAGTCCCGGTTGCCTGGAAAGTTCCGCCTGCCCTGCCGACTGCAATCTCTTTTTTGGCAAGAACGTTTCCTGCTTCATTTACGGACATCATGTAAGATTTTGCCTGCCTCGCATCATGATATACGACAAAGATCATACGCTCTTCATGTACCGTAGCGTACAAACGCCCCCTGACTGATGCGTCAGGGAAACTTTTGTACCATTTAATTTCTCCGTTGACGGAGATCCTCATCAGAAAAGGAATTGTAGAATTCTCAAATCCTATGAGCATAAAATCGCTCTGATAAGACATGATCCTGGTGAACGTAATCGCCCGGTCTCTGAAACTGTAGATTTTGTTCCAGACCAGATTTCCGTTTTCACTGAGTACCGTGATCAATCCGGAACGGCTTTCACCGCCTACATTAAATATATTTCCGTTTTTATGAAAGGTAAAATTAATTCCTGCCCCGGAAATATCTGTGTAATTATGATATTTGAAAAAACTCATTTTTAATTTTAATTTTATAGTTGAATTTCGTTTACTGTAACGGCAGATTTTTCTACATACGCCGTTCCGTTCCAGGCTTTGTATCTGAACCTGCAGTTTAGTTTTGAATTGATGATCTTCTTGCTCTGGTGCATCACCAGGATTTGTGAATAGTCTTTTGAATAAAGGACTTTAAATTCGATATTCGGATTTCCGTTCTGGCTGAGCACCTGGAAACAATCGGCCATATCGGTCAGTGGAATCCGCGGATCATTGAAAGGTTCCGGGTTCCTGATCAGTAACGCTACGACATTTTCCGTCGCATGATCCACAATTTTCACAAATTCCGTATTGTTAGGCGGATCCAATGGTTTAAGACCCACTACGCCTTCCAATGCCCTGTCGAAAACTTCTGAATAGGTATTGGCCAAGCTTTTCAGATGGTCATTTTCAGGACCTTTGGATACCAATGCATACAGATCATTTAGCTTTTGCTGATTAAAATCCGTACGGATTCCGTAAACCGCATTTCTTTCCGCTACAACTGCCTGATGATCATCATATTCTTTCAGCTTATAACTTTCCACCTGCTCCTTAAAGTTTTTATACCTTGAGGTTTTAAACACAAATTCATGTACCGGAGGATTTTCATTATACGTTTCTTTTGGTGATATCGGCCATGATGCAAAACCGTTGTCGCCATTCGCATCGAACGCATTGGATATGATGGCGGTATAAAGCTTTTCCGGATTCAGGTTGTCCAGCACGACAGAATAACTGTTGGACATAGGTTTTACGGCCTGGCCCAAGGTGATGTTACATGTTAAATTGCTGTTTGTGGAATTTACATAGTTTACGTAATTCATCATCTGCTGGATTCCCAACGGCATATTCGGATCAGTATCCGACACCCATGAAGCAGTGGTTTCAGGTACGGTCGCATGCGTCCAGTGTTCCGGCAGAGGATACGGAATGATCACATCCGTTACCGGGTCCTTGATGATGATATTCATCTCTCCTTTCATCAGATTAAGGCCCTGGCCTGCTTCCCATTTCTTCAGCATATTGTAGACATAAGGCTTATTGAAGAACAGATGGATTTCACATTCCTCATGACCGTAGAATAACGGCTTCGACATCAGCAAATCCCCGTCTGCATTGGGATAGGACTTTTTCATATCGATATAAGATTTAAGCGAGGTAATCGGATATTCTTCTTTCTTTTTCTTCTTCGGAGGATTTACGGGAACTCCGTTTTCGTCCCGCATCCAATCGATATAATCCGGGTTTTTCTGTTCGAAGTGCCCTATAGGACCGGCCGTTTTGAAAGTGAAATAATAATTGAAATCGTGCGGGGTATCTCCGTTTACATTATCCCTGGTTTTTACATGAATACAGTAAGCACTGTTCGGTCTCCAGATCGGCTGCACTACGGTAGACATGGCATCCTGCATCAGCTGCATATCCTGCTGAACGGCTGCCTGTGCCGGAATGGTCTGCTGGTATTCATAATCGGTAACCGTCATCCAGGAAACCTCCTGAAGCATGGTATAACAGTTGGTTACGTAATCCACCGTATCGGTACATCCGCAATTTCCAAGGTTATACATAACATCAAATATCATCTGAGTAATTTCCAGGGCGTCTTGCGTGGTATAATCAGTAGCATATAAGCTTTCCAGTTTTTTTATAAGATCAGCCAGATATTCTTTACCATTCAATAGTTCATAATAAGGATATTCTCTATCAAAATTCCTTATCTGCTCTATTAATATCTGGAAACATTTCCAATTACCAGTAGGATTCATTGAAAGACAAGTATTAAGATCATACTTGATCTCATTAAGGAATCCGCAAAGCAGATCATCTTTCTGGCAAGGTTCTGTTTTTTCATCACATCCGCAGGCCGGAGTAAATTTAAGACCGATCGGCTTCTGAGCTACTTTGTTTACTTTAATGATTACCGCTTTATTCGTCTTCTCTTTCGGATACTCGGAAGAATAACAGATATCGATTCCAGCTGATTTATCGGAAATTTTAGAAATCACAGTGTTTCTTTCGATAAATGTATTAAACTGGTTGTCCGGAAGGTAAAGGAAGATCACAGAGTGGGTATTGAAATCCACATAAGGAGCCTGGCCACCGTACGTGGTCTGCATATACATGGTTTCAAATTCAGTCCAGTTATTGATGACAGTAGACTGACCAAAATCCACGATTCCTGAACCGAATAATCCTTGATAATCATTAACGGTTTCCAGCACTTCAAAATCAAGTTCGTTACACTGGGCCGTCGTACATCCTCCTTCCTTAAGTTTATCCAGCTGGGCAATAAGTTCATCATAAAGATCCTGGTCTGCCTGGGAAAGAACGACTGAACTGACTTCCCCGTTTGTATTGGCAGCAGCATTGGCCCAGATCTGATCGATCTGTGCATTGATCGCATCAATCTGCGACTGGTTGGTATGATAAGGGATAATTTCAATCTTGCTCACATATTTGTTAAGCAGATCTGCTTCATTAAGCTCAAGCTCTGTCATCAGCTCATCTTTTGTCCTGGTGATTTCAGTAATCAGATCATAACTCTGATAGATAGCATTGGAGAATACTTCCTTATACAGCCTGATCGTTACGTTGCTTGCCCATGTGGAAAGCTTCATCTTAATCTTGGCCGAAGCTTCAGGGAGGATAATCACCATGGCGCTTCCGTTGGTAATCTTCAGGGATTTTGCAAAGTTATGAGGATTGGAAGCGTTGGAAACCACCATATAATCATCGTCGGTTGCTGTCCCAAGGATATTGTAATAAGCCCCGTTGATGAACTCATTCGGATACATCGTCGGCTGATGATAGATTGTGCCTACGGCCTTATTCAGTACATCGGAGTGATGCCATACCGGTGTATGATCGGTACAGAACAATGAAGAAGCGGTGATTCCGTATTGTTCCGGAACAAACCATCCCGGCTGCCCTCCGTCAAGGAAAGTAAATGGGGTGGATGCCAGAATCCTTACCGTATCATATTTTTCATTGGTTTTCTGCCAGAATCCAACCTTAAAGTTATCGATTCCTGTAATGCCGTTAGCCTGTTGTTCGGACAATACACCCCGATAAGGATTGTACTCTACCCAATCATTTCCTTTAGCAATCAGGATACGTACGTCTTCCAGAGAGTACTGGTGCTTTACCTGACGGATGACGTGACCTCCCGGCTGTACTTTTTCAGGCGGTATCAGATCGGTATATCCGCTGGCTCCGCTGGTATGGCCGCCGATTTTCTTGTCGGCCAGTACTGTCGGGATCATCCCTTTTTCCACTTTGAAATCAATATAGGTATCCAGCGGGATGTATTCCACTTCCGGGCTCGTTCTTACGGTTTCAGGCGTAGGAACCTGGTTCCCTGTGAAGGTTTTGATTTTAAAATCTTCGTTGGTGAGCATGTTTACCCCTTTCGCGGCACTTTCCAGCCTGGCAACCTTCGGATAATCAATACCCGGATCATCCGAAACATACGTAATCGGAGGAACGGCAGATGTATCCACCTCATTATTTTTCTCCCATTTGATGGTTAAATGAATTTTAAACTTAACCTTGATAAACAGGACTTTTACTTTCAGTTCCAGCTTGAATTCGGCAAGGATCAGGAACGGCTTCACCAATTCTACCCTGAAGTAAATGGAAATGAATAAGGAAACTTTGACAATGAAGAGATTAATTTCCGCGCCTCCTTCCACATAGATATAACCGCCGACCTGAGGACGTTCGAAACTGATCTTCGTTCCTACTTCAATGGCGGCCCATACTTTCAGGATCAGCAGGTTGAGGTTGAAATCCACCCTTGCGCCGGCTTCGATTCCTTTGGCGGCAATCATCAGATACGCCTGTGCCTTGATATTCAGTGAGTCTTTTAACAAGGCTGCGGTAATCGGCTTTTCTTTCGTTCCGAAATTGATGTACCACGGCTTCTGGTTTTTAAAGAAGAATCCCATTTGCACCTCGGCTTTGATATCGATGAACGAACCGTTGTTCTTGTTCAGCTGGAAGTTTCCGCCGGCACCGATTTCAAGAGAATCGCTGCTGACAATCACGAAGGCGTAGAACGGCGGCAGGCGCGGATCGTCTTCTGCCAACCCGAGACGCTCACTGATGATGGTTAAACCGGCATCAATGGCAAACATGCTCGGAACGGACAACAATACCATCGCCCTTAGTGAAGCCAGACGTCCGTCCAGCGTGGCCAGGGAAGCTCCTGCTCCGATGGAGAACGGGAAGCCCATATCTTTGGTGTGCTGCGGACCGATGAATTTATCCATGTGGATTCCCCGCTCCGGATGCACATAATAATCGTACCAGCTGTCGTTATCGCTCATCCCAATGGCGCTCTTGTGGGCCACATAGCGATAACCGAGCAGTCCCCTGAACCCGAAGATCCCGAAAGACCCGAGCGGAATCACAAACGGAAACTCTACGTTGGCATCAATAAGGAATCCGGGATATTTAGGGTCGAATGCCATTTCGGCGGAGCCATAAATTTTCATCTGCGGCAGCTGAAGCGCTACTTTTCCGCGATATTCCGTAGAAACTCCCGGTTCAGGAATCGTTAATGATCCCTTGATGATTGCTACCGCAGCATCTGCACTGGCCGTTCCCGGGATCACCAGGTCGATTTCCAGTGTTGAGATGTGGAAGTAATGATCTCCGCTTCCGTTGAACTTCTCGTTATCATTGGTATAGTAGTATTTTACCCCGTTTCCTCTTACATCGATTCCCAAAGGGTTTACATTAATACCCCCATCAAATCCGATATAATTATACTCCCGCATCACGTTACCGAACATTTTCTGCACCGTCCCGATGTGGATGGCAGAAACGCTCATGGTAACCGGCCCGATATTCAGGTTAAGATGAACCGGAACAATCGAATTCCCGCCGCCGAGTTCAAATTTTCCGCTGGCATAATAGCGGATTGACGGAAGATCGATCCCCTGCTCACCAAACAACTTTTCTCCGAAGGATCCTGCCGGGAAGAAAATCTGTGTATCGGCTTCAATATAGAAATTGTCATCTTTCTTTCCGATTTCAATACTCTGAAGGTTGAATTTAAGAATATCAAATAAATTCATGGTAAGCCCCATCGGTAAGAAGGCTGCGGCAAGTTTAAAGTTTTCTTTGCTTTCCCACTCTCCGACAACGTCAATTAATAGTTCAGGCGCACCATCGTCAGGCTTGAATTTTTTAATTCTCAGGGCAGCATGCAATGAAGAATGAACAACCTTGCCCTGATGGAAATCTATTTCAAAATTGCTGAATCCCAATTCCCAGGATTTATCAGCATCTTTCCCAAGGTTAAACCATAACGTCCGTTTACTTATATCAGCAAGCTGGTTGATATCAAGGCTGCTTAAGAATTTAGTATACTCTTCCTCTTTTTGGAATGTCCTATGCTGGCCTGCTGTGGTTGTCAGCTCCAAAGGAAAAACAAATTTCAGCTGTGCGGGGGATTCCAATCCGTTGATATAACCCAGCAAAGCCGTTTTATTGGCAATGGGCTGTACAGATGCTCCATCCATGGATTGTACTTTCAGGTTGGTATAATCCAGGTTAAAGAAATTGCCGAAATAATCGACTACCTGTGTGGTGTTGCCCACTGCTGCCGTACTGTAGGTAGGACGGATGGCAATATTTCCGGACAATCCGCCGGTACCGATCAGCAAATGGTTGGCAGAAATCCCGAGGGTCTGCCCGGTCTGCTGTTTTTTAAACCATTTTTTAGGCAGGAAGATTTCGGTATATTCCATGTAGACGCCCATGAATTCTTTGGGCCTTCCATCGGCATCGGCTTCTGCAATGTTTTCCTTTTTGCTTAAATCGATCTTCATGTTGTGAATATCGATGGCAAAACCTGTATTACCGATCAAGGCAGGCGAACTGGTGCTGAGGGCAAGATCCATATTATATCCGAAGCCTCTTTCGGTATCCGCGTAAAAGACGGCCTCACCGAATTTCAGCATTACTTTATTCGGAAATCCCTGTGTATTTTCCGGAATAGGATCCAAAGCATTCGGATGATTGCGGGGATAGGCCGGTGTTAAAATATTCCTGGGAAATTCAATCGCTGCCGAAAGCATCAGTGTCGCTTTGAACTTCGGGATGATGACTTCCTTGATGAACTCATCAATATCCTGCGGGATCAGCGAGCGGAAAAATTCTTTTACTTTTTGCCCCGTTTCCTGGATGTCGGTTGTTAATAAATAAGTGGCAAACGCTACCAAGGAAGCATATTTACCTGTCTTTGCATAAATGTCTTTTACGACATCCGTTACCGTTGTGACACTGGTAACAGTTGCTAATCCTAAACTCTGATCCGTATCGAGTTGCTGAACAAATTTCATCAACGGTGTAACATTCGGATCGTCAGACTCTACCAAAGTATTGACGATATGGGCAATGGCCTGTTCTTCCGTGATGTTCAGCACTCTGAGTGCGACTTCAAAGATTTGCTGAGGCTCAAAGGAAAAGTTCCCTAAGCTGAACTGGCGCAGGTACGCCAGGATTTTCCATTGGTATTCGATGGTGATCGGAAAGGCCGAAATTTTAGAGTCGTTTCCTACCATATCCGGATTGAGAACCAAGGAAATTCCGGTTCCCGGAAGTTCAATATCCAATCTCTTCGATACGATGGATAAACTGTAAAAAGCCGAGTCTCCTTTCGGGCCTTTACTGTACTGTAAATCTTTGTAATAGATCTTGTCGAGGAGTCCAATGACTCCGTCTTTTATGAAGCCCAGAATGTCTGGGATCTGGTCAGGTGTAACCACAGAGGATAACCTCGGGTAATACCTGTGTGTTACCGGTGTTTGATTTGGCATGTAATTTTTTTTGTGTTTGAGGTTTATTTAAAACAACATGATAGCATTAAATAAATATGCTCTCCATTATAAAAAGGCTCTTTTCAGTTCTTTAAGAGAAATGACCTTTGCCATTTTTGCTGTGGAAGCAGGATATTTTATTCCTATCATCTTTTTAAACTATTGAGAGCATATAAATGTCAATTACCATCTTAATGATCCGTAAAAAACTTTTAATGATGTGTATGTTAAAAGCTTTATTTTATCATGGTAAATCCATTTTTATTATATCCCTCTGGTGGAATAATTGGTTATTTCATAGGTTATTAGTTTTTAATTTAATCATATCAATCGGCCCATTGAATATCTAAAAATTTTATCAGGTAATACTTGAAGCTCCTACGCGCTGAGCTCTTTCTTCTTCTGAAACAAAGGTATATGCGCACAGCGTCAAAACTTGACGTGTTATTTTTTTATTTAAAAAAAATTATTGTGGAATAAAAGGCAGGGAATTCAAGTGACCCTTTTCCCCGCCTTAGAAGAATTAGATAAATGCCTTTGTAATATTTATTTATCTTTTACAATGTCTGCTGCCCGCTTTTGCTCTTCAGTTGATTTATATATATATCCTTGGACATATATATTGAATTAAAGAGGAGAGCTTCGATAATAACTTAGTGATTTATATAGAAATTTTATGTTTTGGTATAACTAACTTTTAATATTGCTCAAAATCATGAAAATTGAAGCAGGTAGAAATAATTAAGTGGGAATAATGGGATTTGCACTGTGATAATACCCCATACTTGCCCAATCAAAATCCACTAATCCCGGTAGATCTTCTAATAGAAACTCTTGCTTGAATTCATTTAAATAAACACTATGGTTAGGATTATAACTCATCATATTACTAAACTGACCATTTGTACCATACCAGAAAATATATAGTTTTTTATTATTATCATCATAAAAATATTTATTTGTCTCTTCATAATCATGCTGGTTTGTTGTTACATCAATTGGGCTCGTGTAAATTTCATTACCATTACTATCAAAAACCGAAATACCTCTAAAAGATAGAACCCCATCAACATATTCTGATTCATTTACCTGAACATAGCTTCCAACTACTTGTCTTTCTCTAATTTCTATTGTTCGAATTGAATTGTTTTCAGATAATATATTAGCAATAGACTCATTAGTATCTTTGTAGTAGATTAAATAAATTAATTCTCCTTTTTTGTGTTCTTCTTTTCTTTTAACTAAACCGTCTACAGAAAATACTTTTATATAATTTTCCATATTATCCATTTGAGTTAAAGTTATTGCCTTTTCAAACTCATTTTCGTAAGAAATACTTGTTGCCATATTATTCTAATTTAATTTTTAATTGAGGAATATTATCATTATCACCAAAAACTTTTGGTGTTATATCTGTTGGTGTTGATCCGAAGAAATCAACTATATAATTTTGAGTTTTTGTTTTATCTTTAAATAAGTTAATCTTTTTTCCGTTTTCAATTGCTACTATATATTGTTTGTGAATTCGTCCTTTTGCTTTATAATCTTCTACAAGCCCTTCTTTATATTTTTTTGCTTCTTTTGATTTTAAAATTTTAGGGGTTACAGTAACCATTTCATCAAATTTATTTAATAATTTATTAATATATTCTTGTTCTTTCTTTTTTGAACTAAAATATATTACCCAATCGGTGTCTTGCGTTCCACCACTTAAACTAGTTGTTGAAGTAAGACCAGACCCCCCTACATATGCCTTATCTTTTGGAAGACCAAATTTATCTAAAGTAGGTATTACTTTGTTATTTAAATAATCATTAAATTGAGGTTTTGATGTAAACGGATATGGAAAGCCTCTTCTCCTAACTTCAATGATATTATCCATTCTAATTGTAAGCTCACTTATTGGTGCTTTGTAAAAAGTATCACGTATTCTGCAAGCTTGGTGAATAATTCCTGCAATATCATCAATAGGTAGATCTTTTCCAAAAGCTATTGTAGATAACTCATCAATTTCATTATCAGAATAATAATTTTCAAAATACTCCGTATCCCTATTTAATTTATTAATAAATCTATTTTTCGCTTCCTCCTTGTATTCGCTCAGTAATTCCAAATCATTTATTTCTGCTGCTAAAGCCCTTATTTTTGAAATAAATTCCTGGCCTTCAGTAGTATTAAAATCATTTGGTACACCTTCTCCGAAATCTACCTCTTTTATAAATCTTTTAGCTGCTATTTTTTTCTGTAGTTTAGACATTGCATCATTCCCTACTACACTTAATTCTACCCAACCTAAAAGTATTTTTAATTTTTGGCAAAACTTTGAATCAGTACCATTACAGCTTGCAGTATAGCCCAATACAGCATCTGTTACTTCTGCAGAAAATTGAATTGTTTCTGTTAAAGTAATAATCTGTTGAAATTTTGAGAGACTTCTAATATGAGATAATTTATTTATTAAGCCTCCTCCACTTCTGAAAAAAGTAACGATATCTGCAGTTCTAAAGATAAGAAATTCAGCATTTTTTCTCTTACTTAAATCTGCGATATATTTAATATAAAATATGGGAATAATAGAATTATAATTATCCAAGTCACCAGTTGGATCTGCATTATCAACAGTTAATATTGGCAATGATGCACCATTAGAATGATCTATAAGAGATACTGGCTGGAATATATCGTAATATCCGTAAGGAAACCATCTTCTTGAAAGTGGAGGTTCAGTTATTTCTTCAGTTTTAATTACTTCCCAGTCATTTGTAACAGCACAAATTTTATTATATCCTGTAAATTCAAAAATGAAATTTTGATCAAACATTCCGAATTTTTCTTTGGATTTATAATTAATAACAACAGGCCCGGCGGTTTTATCAATTGTAAGACTCAAATTTGACATATACTTAATAGACGGGCTTTTACTGTATTTAAAAGTTGTATTTTGATTATCCTCAACCAAACTTAGTAATTGTGCATTATAAATATTATCTTTATAAGGATTAAACTTACTATATCTCCATAATCTGTAAACAGCATCTACAAAATTGTACCTAGTTAAAACCGGCTCAAAATTAATTCCAGGAATATAATTAACCCAAGAAATTATACTTTCAGTATAATCCCAACTTTGAGACATTCTTACATAAATAGCTTCAAATAAAGTTATTGAATTTCGGAAAATTTCAAATTCTTCCGGCTTTGGTTGTTCTTTTTGTGTTGTATCGGGTACCGAGTTACTAGGACTAATGAGACTATCTAAAAACAAATTTATATTATTCGTATCATTTGCATCAAAAGAATATACGAGATTTACAATAAATTCCTCATATTCTATTTTATCTATATATTTAGAAAGTATATTTTTCACTAAATAATTTAGCATTTTGATTTTCATACTGACACTTAATCCTATTAAGATTGCAGGATGCATACTCATTGCTATCAAAATACTGTTTTCAATATTAGTAGAATTATTTAAAATATATAGTCGTTTTTTTACTAAATTGTAATAATCTAATAAATGAATATAATACTGATTATAATAAGCTTCCTTCTGAGAATCACTTAAAGATGAAGTATCTAAATTACGCCATAATGTTTTTTGATTTTCTTTTAATAAATCTATTCCGGAAGTAAAAGATTGATAGATATATTTATCTATATTATTAATAAGTTGTGCAACATCTGCAATGATTTCTTTAACTTTTAATTCAGTTGATAAAATTACATTTTTATTGAAAAATTCAAGAGCAGTATTTGTTAATGCTGAATTATTGCAATAACTTTTTGAAGTATTTATTGTGAATCCATCTAATGATATATCTCTATCAGAAAAAGATTCACCAATGTGATATGCTTTATTAAAAGTATTCCAACAATAGCTGGGATTCCCTATCGATGATATTTGTCGTTTCTGTATTTCAATTATATCATTTTCCTCTGCTTTACCCCAATTTGTATCATTATAAATTTTCATTTTACTATATTCTCCAGTTTCGATGTTAGTATAAAAACTGCTTTCCTGCACATAAAATGTGAGATTTTTTTTAATATCCAGATAGGCTGCACAAGTATACCTTGTACCATCCGGAGCTTTAAATGATGCCAAATGTCCAGTAGTAAAATAATTTTCCTCTGTTATATTACCTTTTCTTACTACATTTCCGTTTTTAAGAATAATTGCTTGTGCCATTAGAATAAATCGAGTTTAAAAATTATTTCTTTTGAAAATTTTGGATAAAACTTTGCATAGTCATTAGAAGTAAAAACCAAATTATCAATCGTCGTTACATATACACTATTAATTGGAAAAATTATTTCAAGTCCTCCGGTCTGGTTTTCCCCGATAATACAAAGTGAATATTTTTTATATTCTATACCTTCCAAAGATGTATATGCTATTGTTTCATCTGAAAGTTCATTTTTCAAGTAAAATTTTGGATTGTTTAATGAGTATTGATTAATTAGAAGAATAAATTTATCATTCTCAATTTTACTTATTCCTAAAAGCTTTTTACTTGGAAGCGTTTTTTCTTCTGTTCTAATAGATAATCCAGTGATAGTATTGCCTTCTAGATCATTAAATATTTCGGTATGTAAATAGTAAGGTTTTTCGGGCGAGTAAAAGTTATTTATTGTATCACTATAAGTGATCGTACCTCCATTACTATTATCCTGATAAGCTGATCTACTTTGATAAAAACCGTCAAACCCTTGTCGGATATTATTCAGCAAAGTCTCATAAGTTACCCTTTCCAGACTTTCCGTATCATTTTTCATGATCTGATCTTCAACCTTTTTTGTAGTAACCGTCGCTATATCTTTCCCGCCTGCTTTATTCTGAAAATCAATCAATAATAAATTCGGATCAATAACATAAGTAAGCTCGCTTGTGTTAGGCTTGGTCTGAATACCCGGAGTAACATTAATTAATCCAAAGACATCATCAATATCCTTTAAGTTATAACTTGTCGTTACAACAGGATCCCCGGGATTAGCACCCGGTGTTTCAGAAGTGATCTGTAAGGTTTTCCCCTCATAAATCAGCTGTATAAAAGAAGCAACCGTTTTATTGCCGCTGGTTCTGCTCAGGCTAAAGGCGATCGGTTTTGTGAAATTGGTATCGATTCCGGTACCGGCTTCCTGAAGGAGGTTTTTCCCCCGGATAAAATAGTCTTCGTTATCGGTGTCGGTATGCAAAACACCCTGTTTTACATACATCGCTGCGGCATCGTTGTTGTCGGTCGTCAGCTGGATCACCAGCGACGGCTGTGCATTGAGCTCTTTTACGGGCCACCCCTGTTCAAACTGCTGCAGGGAAAGGTTGTTGGCTGCCGTTCCGATCTTCATATTGTTCATACTTCCCTGAAGACTGTGATTACCGTAGAAATTATAGGATCTCTGCCTGCTGCCCTGGATGTACAAATAGGTAGTCTCAGCAGTTGCAAAAGAGACAATCTGAGCGGCAATCTGATCCACCGTTTGCAGGATAGAATGATCATTGAGATGGATCTTCCCTTTTCCCTGGGTATGTAAGCCATAGAAAGCGGCAACATCAAGGAACTGGGTCGCCGTTTCGCGGATCAGTTTCTTTTGGAAATCGTTTGCTCCTGAAGCCTGGTTTAAAACATGGTCCGGATTGCGGGCAAAGTCCAGATTCAACTGAAATGGGTTGGGATCATTGGCAATGGTATAGTCTCCTTCATTCAGAACGATGTCGATACCGATACTTCCATTTACTGTTCCCAGGTGGGTTCCTACCGGAATCATCGGCAGTTCGAATGCCTTTGCAGGCTCTGCTTCGGTGGTTGTGGTTCCGGTAGTCTGCGTCTTGGAGACTTTCAGGAAGTAATCATCAATCAGCGTACTGGCAGGCTGCGGGCTGCTGGATCCCGGAAACCCGATAAACTGCGCGGTAAATGTTGGCTCCGCAATTCCCAGCATATTGTAAAGGGCGGTAAATTCTTTTCTGATGACGTCTACAAAACCGGTTGACCCCAGTCCGTTGATGACGTCATTGCTTCCACTGAAGAAATCGGATTTTTTAAGGCCTCTGTAGACAATATATTTAATAGCCAGTCCTTTGATCGGCTGACTGAAAGGCTTTAGGATCACATTTACTTTAGTCGTGTCAGTTCCGCAGGGCTGCAGAAAAACCTGTCCCTGGCAAATCGTATAGACCTTACCGTTGTAGCTGCTTATTTTGGAAGTGGTCCTGAACATGGTACCATTAGAGCCGAACTTTTCACTGGCGCCCTGGTTAAATGTTTTGCCCTTTTCCAGATAGAAAAAAGACTCCGGCAGAAGGTCCGGCCGCACGTTCAGGCCTTTGCTGTCCGAAGAGGTGGGCATCGATGCCTGTGTCGTATTTTGTGGCATTTGGTGTTAATTTTTTGGTGTTAAATAATTTTTGAATAGCTTTTCGAGAAAGCTTGCTTGTTGTAGAAATTCCGTTCCCGGAATTTGGTGTCGGTATCATCTATTCATGGTTTATTAGTTTTGATTAAACAATATCAATCGGCCAATTGATTATTAAAAAATTTTTATCTGACAGGCATTTTAACTTTCGTTACTTAAACGCTCTGTTATTTCTGGAACAAAAGTATTTGGGCGTAGCGTCAAAACTCGTCGTATTAAAATTTATTTTAAAAAAATTTAATACCCTTCATTTTGCTACCTCTCTGTCATCTCTGAAGCAAAGGTATTTGGGCACAACGTCAAAACTCGTCGCATTAAAATTTATTTTAAAAAATTTAATACCTTTCATTTTGCTACCTCTTTGTCATCTCCGAAGCAAAAGTATTTTGGCAAAGC
>NZ_BJYJ01000007.1 GCF_007991455.1 Chryseobacterium hagamense
CTGAGGCAAAAGTATTTGGGCACAGCGTCAAAACTCGTCGCATTAAAATTTATTTTTAAAAAATTTCTGTTATGGACATAAAAAAAGACGGGGCAATCAAATTGAAATTGATTGCCCCGCCTTGGGTAAGCCTTTAATCCGCTTTATTTCTTACACTTGCCGTATTCGGTGATGATGCCGATCAGGTTGTCCTGGTTTTTAAGATCCAGGTTGTTGTTCTTTAAACTTTCGGAAACCGGTTTGCAGTCTTTCAGGTAATCGGCCAGTTTCAGGGATAGCTTTTCGCTGGACCGGTTATCGATCATCTGCCCTTTCGGCTGGATGTCGGTTTTGATCACATATTTCTGAAGCTCCACCGGATCCTGAAGAAGCATAATTTTATTTTCTTTTGCCACCAGACGGTAGAAATAATAGTTGTTGCCGTGAAGCGCTCCGTAATTCTGCAGTTTTTTCATCAGTTCTCCTTTTACATCCAGTCCGTAATAGCAGTCTTCGCCACCGTTATACGGTACACAGAAACGGATCCCCGAATCCGCGTTGTAGGTTTTTGTTCCCATTCCTCTTGGCAGGCTGGTTTTCAGGGTTACGCGCTGCCCGAACAGATCGGCGCCTTCCGACGGCAGCTTCTGGCCGGTTCTTTCGGTATCCAGCTGCTCGAACCAGATGGTAATCAGGCCTTCGGTCTTTTTGCCGGAACGGTCCACCACATATCCCGGAACATCATACAGGTTGATGCTGCGGTCTACGGCATCTTTTATTTTGGCCTGCTGCAGTTCCTGGTTTTTCTGGTACGCCTGGTGCCCCAAAGTATAGCCTTCCGCGAAAAGATAAGTAACGAATTCGTTCATAAAAGCATAATCCGAAGGTGCATACGTCCGTGGGGAAGGATACGTAAATTCATTGTTGTCGAACGTCTTTACAACATAGGTTTTAATGCCCCGGTTGCTCTGGTACAAAGTCGCTACGCGGATTCCGTCCAGGTCACGCACCTCCAGGCAGGGGTTTGCAGAACTGAAGCCGCAGTTGAACATCGACGAATAGCCGATGATCTTCGCCGGATAGGATCCGTTATTCACCAGGATCTCCCCTTTCGAGCCGATTCTAGGATTGTAGATGGACCGGATGTTGCTCAGCGTACTTTGCCGGTCATTCTCCGCAGCGATGCTTCCGGCTTTGGCCTGAAGGTATTTGTCGCCCAGGTTTTCGCGTTTCACATCGAAAAAGCGGTTGATCTCTTCCGTATTTAATCCTTTATCCGTAAAGAAATTATATTTTACGCCCAATTGATGGGCAATAATTCGGTCTACTTTAAAAGAAGTTACCAGTACCTCGTAAGGAATCTGGGTTGTGCGTCCGTCCGCGGATTTCATGTCCAGGTAATATAAAATTTCCTGTCCACTCAGCGCTACGCCTTTCAGGTCCAGATCAAAAGCTTTCTTATCATCGAGGGTATATACTTCATAATGGTTCCGGTAAGGCGATTTTATTACGGCTACCTCCTTCTCGTTGTAGAGGACTTTGTCCTTCTTTATTCCGATTTTCTGACACAAAGCCAAAACAGGAAGTGTAAAGCAAAATAGTAAAAATAGTCTTATCATATTGTATCAATTAATCATCGGTGAAAATAGGAATTTATATCCAATAAATAATTCATTGAAAAATGAAAAATCATAGATACTGTTATGATAGGAAAGACCGGTAAAAGTTAAAGGATGTTAATGAAAATATATAGAATATAAATTAAAGATATTACAACAGCTCTTTCGGAACCTCAATCCCGTTCTTCTTCATATATGCAACCAGTTCGTGGTACTTGTCTTCAAAATCGTTGCCGCATTTATGAGAGATGCTGCAGATATCGGAGGGCTTGATTTCTAAAATATCCGAAATTTTAGTCAGGATCTCCAGATTGATCTTCACTTTGGAATTCTCAATATCCGAGTAAGCCTTCTGGGAAATCCCCATCTCGAAAGCCATGTATTCCTGCGTAAGGTCTTTGCTCCGCCGGATTTTCCTGATGTTCTGCCCGCATATATTCAGCTCTTTCATTTTAGTAGTTTTCGGTATATTTTAGAAGGATATCTATTAGAATTCCACAAAGTTAGTAAATACCTTTGTCAAAACATTACGACACCGCATGATATTTCTGTCTTCTGACGGTTTGGGTTAAAATTTTACTTAAAAAATCCTGCTTCCAGAGACCAATATCAACTCAGTACAACACATAGAATTATGGAGACGCAACAATTTAAGTATGACAATAATATTGTCAGAGCATTCCTCTATGCCACCATCGCATTCGGCCTGGTAGGATTCTTACTCGGACTTACCGCCGCCCTGATGCTTTTTTATCCCGAACTGCCGGAATTCCTGTTCGGAACCGATGACACCACAATTAAAAGTTTAACTTCAGGAAATATCCAGGGACTCATCAATACCCAGGGCGCCATGGGCTTCGGGAGGATCAGGATGCTGCACACCAGCGCCGTGATCTTCGCCTTTGTCTGCAACTCGTTTTTCTGCGGGGCCTATTACAGCATGCAGCGGCTGCTGAAAACCAGAATGTACAGCGATACCTTATCCTGGATCCACTTCTGGACCTGGCAGATCATGATTGTTTCCGTAGTGATTACCTTTTTAATGGGAATCAATACGTCTAAAGAATATGCGGAGCACGAATGGCCTATCGATATTTTAATTACCGTTTCATGGGTGATCTTCGGGATCAATATGTTTGGGACGATTGCGAAAAGAAGAGTGCGCCATCTGTATGTAGCCATCTGGTTTTATATGGGAACGTGGCTCGCCGTGGCGATGCTTCATATCTTCAATAACCTGGAAGTTCCGTTATCGTTTACCACCTGGAAATCCTATTCCATCTACGCAGGCGCAAAAGATGCTTTGGTACAATGGTGGTACGGCCATAATGCGGTAGCCTTCGTACTGACAACGCCTGTTCTCGGCCTGATGTATTATTTCTTACCGAAAGCCGCCGACAGGCCTGTATTCTCCTACAAATTATCCATCATCCACTTCTGGTCGCTGATCTTCGTTTACCTTTGGGCAGGACCGCACCATTTGCAGTATACCGCGCTTCCGGCCTGGGCCCAGGCGGTGGGAACCGGATTTTCCATCATGCTGATCGCACCATCGTGGGGCGGAATGCTGAACGGGCTTCTTACCTTACGGGGAGCCTGGGATAAAGTAAGGGAAAACCCGATCCTGAAATTCTTCGTCGTAGCTGTTACCTGTTACGGGATGGCCACTTTCGAAGGTCCTCTTTTAGCGACTAAATCTTTAAATAAAATCGGCCATTACACCGACTGGGTGATCGGCCACGTGCATATCGGTGCCTTAGGATGGAACGGGTTCATGGCCTTCGGGATCGTTTACTACCTGATTCCGGTGATGTGGAGAACGGAAATCTGGTCTAAAAAATTAGCCAACTGGCATTTCTGGCTGGGAACCCTGGGAATTATTTTCTACGCCGTACCGATGTACATTTCAGGATTTACCCAAGGGCTGATGTGGAAGCAGTTCAACCCGGACGGAACGCTAGTTTGGAAAAACTGGCTGGATACCGTAACTGCGATCATTCCGTACTACAAAATGCGTTTCTTGGGAGGACTTTTCTATCTGTCAGGTGCCATACTGATGGTGGTGAATGTGATAAAAACCATTAAAGCAGGTTCATTCCAGAAAGACGTTCCGGCGGAAGCTCCGGCACTGGCCAAAATCGGTTCCGGAAGAAAAGAAGGCGAAGGGCTTCACCTGTGGATCGAAAGGACCCCGAGAATTATGGCCATCCTGGCGTTTATTACCGTAGCGATAGGAGGTCTGGTGGAAATTATCCCGACCCTGACTTTAAAACAGAGTGTTCCGACAATTACCGCCGTAAAACCGTACTCGCCGCTGGAACTGGAAGGACGGGACCTGTATATCCGGGAAGGCTGCAATGCCTGCCATTCGCAGATGATCCGCCCGTTCCGTGATGAAATCGTAAGGTTTGAAGGGAAGAACGGGCAATATTCCAAAGCGGGGGAATTCATTTACGACCGGCCTTTCCTGTGGGGTTCCAAAAGAACCGGCCCGGACCTGCAGCGGGAAGGCGGAAGAAACCCGGATTCTTGGCACTTCAAACACATGTACAACCCGAGGATTACCTCAGCAGGCTCCATCATGCCGCGCTTCCCATGGCTGATCAGCAATACGCTGGACCGGACCCAGACGGTAAACAAAATGAAGCTGATGAAAAATTACTTCGACGTCCCTTACACCAAAGCTGAAATCGATTCCGCCAACCAATGGGCAGATAACCAGGCCAGCGGCATCGTGAAAAGGATCTATTCCGAAGCGAAAGACGTCAGAGACCAGATCGAAAAAGATAAAACGGCCAAAGGAGCTTCTTTTGTTCCGCTGGAAAAAAGGGAAATCGTAGCAATGATCGCTTACCTGCAAAGGCTGGGAACCGATATCAAAACCACTCAGATTCAAACTGCCAGTGCTGAATAATTTAAATGAATTAACATGAAAACAAGAACACCCATTTCCATCTATATCCTCGTCACGGCAGGTCTGGCGATCATGGCATTTGAAATGTTCGCCCCGGATTCAGGATATTTTTCTTCACCCTTTTTCTGGGGACTGATGCTGGTTGCAATTATTCTTCTTCTCATCCTGAATTCCATCGGGGATCTGATCGAGAACGAGAACTTTAAAAAACTGTCGGACGAAGAAAAGGCAGAATTTATAAAAAACAAAAACACGCCTTATTTTCAGAAACTCTGGAATTCCGCCTTCAGGAAACAGTCGGCGACGGAGGAAAAAGACCTCCTGATCGATCATGGTTTCGATGGCATTACAGAACTCGACAATTCGCTTCCCAAATGGTGGATCGGCCTGTTTTACTTCGGCTGTATCTTCTGTGCGGTTTATCTTACGGCTTTCGCCTTTACTGATTATGCGCATCCGGAGGCTGAACTCAACAGCGATACCAAAATAATGCTGGCTTCCATTGCGGAATTTGAAAAAACAGCCCCTCAGATCACATTGGAAAACGCAAAATACAGTGCAGACAACATCGCAGAAGGTCAGGAATTATTTAAAACCAACTGCGTTACCTGCCATGGTGAAAGTGCGAAAGGCGGAATAGGACCGAACTTAACCGATACCCACTGGATCAACGTCAAACAGAAAAGCCTGTTCAAGAACGTGATCTGGATGCTGGAAAACGGTTCGCCCAACAATCCGGCCATGCGTCCCATGATCAAAGAAGGAACCATTACCGGAAGGGATGCCGAAAAAATTGCGGCTTATATTTACCACATCAACCAGGAAAACCCGCCCGTTACCGTAGCCAAAGGCGGTGCCGCTCCGCAGGGAGAGGAAGTGAAATGGGAAAACGGAAACGAATAAAACATTTTTATCTCAACATATAAACCATGCCATGCCCTCTTTTTTAAATTAAACTTCATTTTACGCAACCTTTTCAACAGAGAAAATGATTAAAAAAGAGGGCTTTTTAAACCAAATCCATGCTTTGACTGCCTCCATCAACTGATTCACTTGACAATTAACTAAACTAAATTCCATTAGCAGGCAGTCAAGGCAGGATTTTTGTATTCCAAATGGGTACCATAACATCTAAACAGTACAGAAAGTATTATTATATTTGTTTAAACCCAATCACACTTTGAAACTGAAAATCAACACCCGAAAACTCTTCAAGCGTTTTGCCATTACCATTATATCCATTTTGGTATTTTTTACGTTAATTATCCTCAGCTTAAGACTTCCGGCCGTTCAGAATTTTGTTAAAGACAAGCTGGTCGTATATCTTGAAAAGAAAATCAAAACCAAGGTCAGCCTCGAAAGGGTCTACATTGGCTTTCCGAACAGCCTTATCATGGAAAACCTTTATTTAAAAGGTCAGAACATCGATACCCTTCTTGCGGTAAAAAAACTGGATGTCGGCCTGAATATGACAAAGCTCCTCAGTTCCACGGCAGATATTACATCAGTAGATCTGGAAGGTGCCAGAGCCAATGTAGTAAGAAAACCAGACGGCACCTTTAATTTCGATTATATTCTCGATGCTTTTGCCACTACCGACACAGAGGAAAGCCCTTCAAAACCTTTCATTATTTCTCTGGATAAAATTAAATTAAAAGATATCGGGGTTACGTTTAACGACCAGCAGTCACGAAACGACATCCAGCTGTATTTCAAATCCTTTGATACCCGGGTACAGACTTTCGATCTTCAGAACAATAAGTATGCGATCAACGACATCAATCTGGACGGATTAAAACTGAAGCTGAAACAGGATCTTATCGAGGAAGTTTCAGGTAAAGTTGAGAAAAAAGTAGATTCCCTGAACAATAAAAAGCCGATGCAGCTTGGTCTCAAAGGAATTAAACTGACGAACTTCAACATCGATTACGGTGATGACAATACCAAAACTTTTGCCAAGGTTTTATTCAAAGAGCTCAGCACAAAAGTAAATAAACTTGACCTTCAGAACAACGCTTATGATGTCGGTAACGTTATCCTTTCAGGAGCAAATATCAATGCCAACCTGTATCTTCCTGCCAAAGATGCCAATCCGAAAGATACTAAAGATGCCGAAACCAAAACTGCAGACCAACAGAAAGCCTTGGCGGTGCTGCTTGGAAAACTTGTATTGAATGATGTGAAAGTGGTCTACAACAATACCGCCATTGCCCCGACGCGACAGGGAATGGATTTCAACCACCTGAACTTTTCAAAGCTGAATATCGAAGTAAAGGATTTCAAAATGCAGGACAATACCTTCGCGGGAAGCGTCAATTCAGCGGAAATACAAGAAGCCAGAGGTTTGAATATTCAGAAATTCAATACGGATTTTGTTTATAACCAGAAAGAAGCCTATCTAAAAGATTTATATTTACAGACCCCAAAAACTGTTTTGCGGGATGAGGTGGTGTTAAATTACAATTCCATCGAACAGCTAAGCTCCAATCCAGGTGCCGTACAGGTTTCTGCCAATATCGAAGATTCCAGAATCGGGTTCTCCGATATCCTGAACCTTGTTCCGACCCTGAGAAATACAGCACCTTTCAATAAATATCCGAATGCTATCGTTAACGTGGATGCCAATGTAAAAGGAAGCGTAAACGACCTTCTGATCAATAAGCTTAAAGTTTCCGGACTGGATCAGTTGCGGGTTGCCGCTTCGGGAAGGGTAAAAAATGCTATGAACCCTGATAATTTGTATTATGATTTAAGAATTGCCGAACTGTCTTCATCCGCCAGGACTATCTTTAACCTTGTTCCTAAAAATACCATTCCATCCAATATCTCCCTGCCTTCGCAGATGAGTATCAAAGGAACGGCAAAAGGTACGACCAAAGTGGTAAATGCCAATCTGAACCTCTACTCTACTTTAGGAAATGCTTCCATGGATGCCAACCTGGATATGCGCAGAAAAAACAGGGAGCTTTACACCGTAAAAGCTAATCTACAGGGATTGCAGATCGGAAAAATCATCCAGAATAAAGACATCGGACCTATCTCTGCACAGATCTATGCCAAGGGAGAAAGTTTCGATTTCAAAAATGCCAACGCTGACCTGAAAGGCCACGTCGCTTCCGCTGTATACAAAGGATACCGTTATCAGAATATGAACCTGACCGGGAAAATAAGAAGAGGCGCATACGATGTTGTTTTAAATTCCAAAGATCCGAACGCCAATTTATTTTTAACGGCTTCCGGAGTTTACAATGAGAAAAATCCTACCGTAAAAATCAACGGGAACATCAATAAATTAGATTTAAACAAATTAGGATTCTATAAAGACCCGATGATCCTCGCCGGGAAAATTGACGGGGATTTTAAAAATCTTGACCCGGACAACCTGAACGGCTATCTGAATCTAAAAGATTTTGCTTTTTCGGATACCAAAGAAATCTATCCGATCCAGGAAGTTAATCTGAAAGCCTCTTCTACAAACGACTCTACCAATATTGTTCTCAACTCGCAGATTGCCGATGTGGAATTAAGGGGAAAATATAAACTGACCCAGATCTTCGGGGCTTTATCCAATACCGTTAACCAATACTATCAGTTCCAGAAACCGGGGAAAATGCAGAAGATCCAGGGCGGACAGTTTTTTACCTTTAATGCAAAAATTAAAAATGACGATCTGATCCGGAAGTTTGTTCCCGAGCTGAAAAGTTTTGAAACTATTAACCTTAACGGAAATTACGATGCCGATTCGCAGAAAATAGAAATCGACGGACAGATTCCACGGGTGCTGTACGGTGAAAACTCCATTGAAAATGCCACCATCAGGGTAACCAATCAAAATCAGGCTTTACAGTACAATCTGTATGTGGGCGGCTTGAAAAGCTCGAGTTTTGCCCTGAATAAAGTGGGTATCGAAGGAGATGTTGCCAACAATACCATCAATTACAACATCACCACAAAGGATCAAAAAGACGTGACCCAGTTCCTGATCGCAGGAAATGCAAAATCCCTGAATGACATCACTGAAATTTCACTAAATCCTAATGGTTTAAAATTAAATTATACTGATTGGACCGTAGCTGAAAACAACAGGATCCAGATCGGTAAAAACGGAATCCTGGCCGATAATTTCAGGCTCTCCAACGGTGGTAGTGAAATCTCATTACAGTCGGAAAGTCAGACCGCAAATGCACCGCTGAATGTTTCATTGAAAGATTTCAGGATCGAAACCATTATGGAGCTGGTTAAAAAAGATACGGTCTTAGCCAGAGGAACCATCAACGGAACCGCACAGCTGAGAGATTTAACCAAAAAATTGACGTTTACTTCCGACCTTAATGTTTCGGATCTGATTGTCTATGGAAATCCGGTTGGAAATCTTGCCGTAAAAGTGAACAATACCTCGCCGAATCTCCTGAATGCAAATATTGCACTTTCCGGAAACAACAATGATGTAAAAATTCTCGGCGACTACAATACTTCCACAAGTACCTTCGACATGAATATGGCCATTAACCAGCTTCAGATGAAATCCGTACAGGGATTCTCGATGAATGCGATCACCAATACCGAAGGCTATATCTCCGGAAACCTAAAGATTACCGGCACCACCGCCAAACCGAATATTTTAGGTAAGGTAAAATTCAATGATGCAGGACTCGAAATTGCCAAAACGGGAAGCGATTTCAGAAAGCTGAATGATGAAATCGATTTTACCAGCCGTGGTATTGAATTCAACGATTTTAAAATTAATGATAAAGACGGAAATTCCCTGAATATTGACGGTCAGGTTTTAACACAGACCTACAGGGATTTTGCTTTCAATCTTGATGTGAATGCAAAGGACTTTAAAGTGGTCAATTCCGAAAAATCCAACGAAGCGATTATGTATGGGGTCCTGTCCATCGACGCCGGTTTAAGGATCAGAGGAAACCTGGATCTGCCGAAAGTAGATGGTAGACTGGCCGTTACGGACGATACTGACTTTACCTTTGTCCTGCCCCAAACTTCCCCTACCCTGCAGGAAAGAGAAGGCATTGTGGAATTTATCGATCAGGATCAGGTTGCTTTAAATAAAACCATCAAAGCAGATTCCATCAGTTCGCAGACCCGAATGAAAGGAATGGATGTAAGTGTGAACATCGAGCTCAGCAAGGAAGCCAAACTGTCACTGCTTATTGATAAAGCCAACGGGGATTTCGTAAAACTACAGGGAGAAGCGGAACTGACCGGTGGTGTGGATCCTTCAGGAAAAACCACACTGGTCGGCGTCTATGAAGTGGAATCCGGAAGTTACGAAATGTCGGTAAGCGTCCTGAAACGTAAGTTCGACATCCAGAAAGGAAGTACCATTACCTGGACCGGCGAACCGACCACCGCCAATCTGGATATTACGGCCGTTTATAAAACCGAGACGGCGCCGATCGACCTGGTGGAACAGCAGATCAGCGGTGAGGCGGCCTCTACTTTAAACCAGTTTAAGCAGAAAATTCCTTTCAACACGTTGCTGATTATGAAAGGGGAACTGCTGAAGCCTGTGATTACTTTCGATATTACAACCGATGAAAAGAACAATGCGGTTTCTTCCAACGTGACGGATATTGTCGATCAGAAACTGTCGCAGCTGAGAACCCAGGAGTCCGAAATGAACAAACAGGTTTTCGCCCTCCTTCTTCTGAACCGTTTTATAGGGGAAAATCCGTTCCAATCCGGAGCCGGGACCTCCGGGGAAATGCTGGCCCGTCAGAGTGTGAGCAAGATTCTTTCGCAACAGCTGAATAATCTGGCTTCCGACCTGATCAAAGGCGTAGACCTTAATTTTGACCTTGAATCTTCCGAGGATTATTCCACCGGAAATAAAAATACAAGAACCGACCTGAATGTCGGACTCAGCAAAAAACTGCTGAACGACCGTCTGAAAGTTTCGGTAGGAAGCAATTTTGCCCTTGAAGGAGATGCCCGCCAGAATGAAAACATGACGAATATTGCGGGGGACGTAACCGTAGATTACAGCCTTTCCCGAGACGAAAGATATATGCTGCGTGCCTACCGTAAGAACGAATACCAGGTGGCTCTTCAGGGGCAGATCGTGGAAACCGGATTAGGATTCATCATCACGCTGGATTACGACAAATTCCGGGAGATCTTCCAAAGATCCAAAAACAACAGGCAGAAGGAACAGAAAAAAAATAAGCAAAACCAGGTTGTAGAATTTAAATAATGGACAAAAATTATCAGACTTATTTCAGATATATACTTACTTTCGGAATGGCTTCGGTTGCACTTTCCTGTAGCAACACGAGGTTTCTGAAAGAAGGACAGATGCTGTATACCGGTGCGGAAGTAAAGATTGAAAACGATACCCTTCCTAAAAAAGAAAAAAAGGAACTTCAGAGTGCTCTTGAGGCCAATCTTACACCAAAACCCAATTCGTCGTTTTTAGGACTGCGGCCTAAACTGTATTTTTATAATATTGCCAAAGAGCCTAAGAAAGAAAAAGGCTTCAATTACTGGCTGAAATATAAAATAGGTGAAAAACCTGTTTTGCTGGGTGATGTAGACCGTGAATTCAACAAAGATATCATCGTTAACTATTCGGAGAACAAAGGCTATTTCAATGCACAGGCCACCTACGATACCATTTCTAAAAACAAAAAGGCAAAGGTGATCTACACCGTAAAACCGGGTGCCCGGTACCTGATCAGCGAAGTAAAGTTTCAGAAAGATTCTTCTCTGGTGAACCAGGAAATGCGGAATACTTCAGACCGGACCCTGCTGAAAAAAGGAAATCCTTTCGATCTGGATGTCATTAAATCCGAAAGGGAAAGAATTGACAACCGGTTAAAGGAAAGAGGTTTTTATTATTTCCATCCGGATAATATTATTGTGCAGGCCGACAGTACCGTAAGCAAAAACCATAAAGTTGAACTGAGTGTAAAGCTGAAGGATAACACCCCGGAGGTTTCAACGGAGCAATTCAGTATTGATAAAGTAATCGTTTTCCCTAATTATAACCTTCAGGATGTAAAAAAAGGAAAGTACAATGTACCGATGGATGCTGATTCGCTGGAGAAATACAAGCACAACGATATTTACGTTATTGATCCCGAGCATAAGTTCAAACCGAAGATTTTCGACCGGGCTTTATACTTTAAAACGGGAGATCTCTATAACCGGACCAATCATAACCTTACGCTGAACCGGCTGATCAGTTTAGGGGTCTTCAAATTTGTGAAAAATGAATTTATCGTTTCGGATTCTTTACAGCACAGATTTGATGCGTATTATTTACTGACCCCGAGACAGCTGCAGTCACTCCGATTGGAAACCCTGGGAAGAACGAATTCAGCCAACTATGCCGGGAGCGAAGTAAACCTTAACTGGACCCACCGGAATTTTTTCCGCGGTGCCGAGCAGTTTAAAGCTTCGGTGTACGGCGCCTTCGATTTTCAGATCGGCGGACCGGAGAATGCTAAGAATATTTTCAGGACCGGGGCCAATGCGCAGCTTTCCATTCCAAGGATCGTAGCACCGTTCAGGTTTAATTCTTCCAGTGCTTTCGTACCGAGAACCAATATTTCCTTAGGCTACGAATTCCAGAACCGGACGGAATATTACTCGCTGAACACCTTCACCGGCTCATTCGGGTACGTATGGAAAGAGAATGCAAGGAAAGAGCATGATTTGAAGATCCTGGATATTACCTATGTTTCCCCGGCCAATGTCACTCCTTTATATGAAGAGAAAGCGGCCAAAAGTGATGCCATCAAAAGAGTTGTTGAAAGACAATTGATTTTTGGTCCGATCTATTCTTACACATATACCAATACCATGCTTCCTAAGGCCAATACCTTTTATTACAAAGGGACATTGGATCTGGCAGGAAATTTAACCGGCCTTTTAACCGGTGCCAATGTAAAAAAGGATAAGGAAAAAAGTATTTTCGGGGTTCCGTTCAGCCAGTTTGCCAAGATTGAGAATGACTTCCGGTTTTACCATAAGTTCAATGAAAAAACATCTCTCGCTACGAGGGCTATTGCCGGCATTGCCTATCCTTACGGGAATTCGGAACACATCCCTTTTTCCAGGCAGTTTTTCTCCGGGGGAAGCAACAGTGTACGGGCCTTCCGCGCCAGAACATTAGGACCGGGAAGCTTTGATCCGAGAACGATTCAGGAAGGTTATTACTTTGATCAGTCGGGTGATATAAAACTTGAACTGAATGCCGAATACCGTGCCAATCTTTATAAGTTTCTGAATGTGGCAGTCTTTGCAGATGCCGGAAATGTCTGGTTAGTTAATGAGGACACCGATCGGCCGGGGGCAAAATTCTCCAAAGATTTTTTAAGCGAAATCGCGGTAGGTGCCGGTGTCGGTCTGAGACTTGATTTCTCAATTTTGATTTTAAGGCTGGATCTTGCGATGCCGCTGAGGGTTCCTTATTACGAAAAAGGTGACCGCTGGGCTTTCGACCGGATTAATTTCGGCGACTCCAGCTGGCGGAAAGATAATCTTATACTAAACATTGCCATCGGCTACCCTTTCTAATGTAAATGATAACAAAATGATGAAGCGTATTAAATTTTTCTGGGAGACACTAAAAGAAACCTTTACGCAGTGGAACAATTCCTCTGCTTCCAATGATTCCGCGAGCCTGGCTTATTATGCAATTTTTTCCATTCCGGGTTTACTGATTATCATTATCTGGATTGCAGGGAATTTTTTTGGTGAAGAAGCCATCCGTGGGGAAATCAGCAGCCAGATCAGCGGGATTATGGGACAGGATGTTGCCAAAAGCATCCAGGATATGATTGCCGGAGCACTGATTGATAAGGAAAATATTATTATGAAAATTATTGGAATCGGGTCATTGATCTTCGGTTCCACTACTTTATTTTTCCAGCTTCAGCATTCACTTAACAGTCTGTGGGAGGTAAAAGCGGCTCCTAAAAAAGCTTTTGTTAAATTCCTGATCGATCGCGCCAACTCATTAGGACTGATCCTGATCATCGGATTTCTATTGATGGTTACCATGCTGCTTTCTTCGCTTATCAGTATTCTGAATGACTGGATTACGGCTTATTTTGGTTTGGAAACATATATTCTGGTACAGTTTATTAATTTCAGTGTCGGCTTCCTGATAACGATGCTGCTGTTTGCTTTAATGTTTAAATTTTTTCCGGACGTACGGATCCGGTGGAAACCGGTCTGGAGCGGTGCTTTCTTAACGGCTGTCCTGTTCACTCTGGGGAAATTTCTTTTAAGCCTCTACTTCAGCAAAGCGCAACCGACTTCAGCTTTCGGAGCTGCCGGAACAGTCATCCTGGTGATGTTGTGGATCAATTATTCCTGCATGCTGATCTTTTTTGGTGCTGAATATACCAAAGTGTATGCCCAGCGGAAAGGATTCAGTATTATCCCTTCGAAACACGCCCAGTGGAGCGACGCAAAATTGTATGAGGACAGTTTAAGAGAGAAGATGGAAAGGGAAAATGTATAGCTTAAGCTTGAAGATGGAAGTTGGAGGTGGAAGTTTTTTAATCAATATTTCAGCTCAATTTCTAATTGAATTTGCATTAAAGAATAAAAAAACCTTCAGGAATACTGAAGGTTTTATTTTTACATCTGGTTTACGGTTTTTATTCCCAATAAACCTAAGGATTTCTGTATGGTTTTTGCCGTATAGTCTGATAAATTCAGTCTTAGCTGCTTTACATTTTTATCGTCCGCTTTCAGAACCGGATTGCTCTGATAGAAGGAATTATAGGCTTTCACCAGCTCATACAGATAATTGGCGATTAAAGCCGGGCTTAACAGTTCGGCGGCTTTGCCAACCGTAGGCTTGTAATTGGCCAGCAGCATCACCAGCTCTTTTTCCTGAGCATTCAGCTGAACATCCGCCATAACTTTAAACTGATAATCTGCTTTCCCCAATAAAGACTGGATTCTGGCATACGTATAAAGGATAAAAGGCCCAGTATTCCCGTTAAAATCGATACTCTCTTCCGGATTGAATAGCATTTTTTTCTTCGGATCCACTTTCAGCATAAAATACTTCAGCGCGGCCTGCCCGATGATTTCATAGGAAACTTCTTTTTCTTCTTCCGTCAGCCCTTCCAGCTTTCCTAATTCGGTGGTTTTGGTTTTAGCAGCTTCGTACATTTCCTGCATCAGTTCATCGGCATCCACAACTGTTCCTTCACGGGACTTCATTTTACCGTTCGGTAATTCCACCATTCCATAAGACAAATGATACAATTGATCTGCCCAGGAATATCCTAACTTTCCTAATATTTTAAACAATACCTGGAAATGGTAATCCTGTTCGTTTCCGACCGTATAAATCAGTTTCTGAATATCATTCTGTTTGAAACGCTCAACGGCCGTCCCCAGATCCTGCGTCATATATACCGAAGTTCCGTCTGAACGCAACAGTAACTTCTGATCCAGTCCTTCCTCTGTCAGGTCACACCAGACCGAACCGTCTTCTTTCTGGTACAATATCCCTTTCTCCAGTCCTTCCTGGATCAGGTCTTTCCCTAAAATATACGTATTGCTTTCGTACTGTACCTGATCGAAATCAACGCCCAGTCTGGTGTAGGTTTCGTTAAATCCTTTATAGACCCACGAGTTCATTTCGCTCCAGAGGTTTCTTACATGTTCCTCGCCGTTTTCCCAGTCCAGCAACATTTTTTGGGCTTCTTTAATCAGCGGTGCTTCTTTCTTTGCCTGCTCTTCAGTCATACCCTGAGCAACAAGTTCTGAAACTTCTTTTTTGTATTCCTGATCAAACTTTACGTAGTAATTCCCAACGAATTTATCACCTTTCGTTTCTGTAACATCCGGAGTTTCGCCTTTGCCAAATTTCTCCCAGGCCAGCATCGATTTACAGATATGGATTCCGCGGTCATTGATAATCTGGGTTTTGATTACTTCATAGCCTGCCTCTTTTAAAATTTCGGCTACAGAAAACCCTAATAAATTGTTTCGGACGTGTCCCAAATGCAATGGCTTATTGGTATTCGGGGAAGAATACTCAATCATCACCGTAGAGTTCTGTTTCTCTATAGCATTAAAATCTTCGGAAATTCCCTGAAAATTATCGACAAAAAATTGATTTTTAATCTTAATGTTAAGAAAGCCCTTTACCACATTAAAGCTATCCAACAGTTCGGTCTGTTGTGTTAAGGCATCTCCCAGTTCCATTCCGATGCTTTCAGGATTTTTCTTCAGCTGCTTCACCAATGGAAAAGTCACAACCGTAAAATCCCCTTCGAATTCCGTTTTATTTTCCTGAACTTCCAGCTGGATGTCTTTCAACTGAAAAACATTTAAAATCACCTCCGAAAGTTTTTCTTCTATTATTTTTTTAATATTCATTATCTGTTATTTAAAATAATGAGACTTCTTATTCTCGAACTGCAAATATACGGAAATAAAAAAACCGCCCGAAGGCGGTTTTGATATTAAAATTTGCTAGGCAAAAATTAGTTTTGGTTCCAGAATGGAGTGTATTGATTCTTAGTAAATACAACGTCGCTTGAAATATTTGGAACATTAGCTGAATTGGTTGCATATTCAGAATTAGGATAAACCAATCTATATGGTCTTCTTGTTTTTACTGCAGATACAGCAACAGGATTGTAAGGCAGATCTGTTCTATTATATTCAACATACATTTCAGTTGGATTTACGTTTGTAAGAGCAATCCATTTCTGGGTCATGATAGCTTCCAATTTTTGAGCATCAGTACCAACCCAACCTAGACCTGGTCTAGTTGCGGTTTGAGTAATATAAGTATTCATCGAAGCAGAATTGGCACCAACCCAAACTCCAGATGCTAAAACTCCAGCATTAAATGCCGCCTGACCACTAGTAAATAAGGAAGGATACCTTAAAGAAGCTTCTGCTAGTAAAAACTTAGCTTCTGCTAGAGACATAATTACCCCTGATCTAGTGCCTCCTACAGCTAATAGTTGAGCAATACTACCTACGGCTGTACTACCAACAACGTTTCCAACTGCTAATTTTGAAACATTTTGATTATCTGTTGGAGCTCCAGGCTGACCAGACGTCGCGCCTTGCCTTACTCCTTTTACCTGTGGAACTCCATTATAAGTTACGCTTGTAAACAATCTAAATCTCCGAGGATCAGTAAGACCATTAAATTTTTGGTATTCAGCAGTTGTATTGCCTCCGATATTTCCATTTAAAGCAATTGCTAAATTTTCTGAAGCAGTAATAACGATGTGGTTTTGAACCTCATTTCCAGCTGAATTATAAAAATAACCTAGAAAGAATGGGTTCATTTTATCATTAGTTGAAGTACTATAACCAGGATTTTCAAGAACGTCACCTGAAATAAATCCAGATCCAGAAGTACCAACTGCTGCACTTAAAGAAGCTAATTGTGTATTTCTGTAATTTGCTAAATCACCTGTAACATTGGACATTCTTAATAAAAATCTCAGCTTAAGAGTATATGCAAAAGATTTCCATTTATTCATATCTCCAGCAAAAACAATATCTTTACCTGCAGGAGCAATAGCATCAGGATCATTTAATGTTATTAAAGCAACAGCCTCATCAAGATTTGTTATAAGAGTTTTATAGATATCAACGTCATTATCATATTTTGGAGCAAGATTATTTTGACCTTTAAAGGCATCTCTAAATGGTGCATCACCGTATAAATCGACAATGTATTGCATATAAAAAGCCTTCATAACCTTCGCCATGGCAATATATTTATCTTGTCTATGGTCTGTATTGGGATAATTTTCTATTGCAACAAAATTATTGACATTTAGATAAATTCCATCCCAAATTCCATCATAAAACTGACTATTTACTGCTGATAATGAAAATTCATTAGGATATAAACCTCCATAATGATATACATCACCGGCCCAAGAATTCATCATTAAATTTCCGAATTGCATCATATCACCAGCCTGCACTCTATAAGCATTAGATACTGCCCCTGGAAATAATAATTCCGGTGTTATATTTTCCGCATGAATAGCATTAGGATTTTCATTAACATCTAAATAATTATTACAAGATATTAAAGATGCCACAGTAATAAGTGACGAAATTATATATTTAAATTTTTTCATTTTAAATGATTTAGAAAGTTATATTAACGTTAAACCCAAAGTTTCTTGCTGTAGGATACTGACTTACAGCTAAACTCCCGGCATTAAAAGATTGCATCTCTGCATCACCAAAGTTTCGGTTATCTTTAGCATATATCACAAAAGGATTTCTAGCATACACTCCAATACTCATACTATTTACAAAAGTATTTGAAAGAACTGTTTTTGGAATAGAATAATTTAAAGCTATTTCCCTAACTTTTAGTGCAGTCCCATCGATTACAAATTCTTCTGCGATATCACTTCCATAGTTAGTTGTAAAATAGTTTACTGTTCCTGCATAAGAAGCATTATTTCCTACAGGAGTTGTATTCACTACATAAACTGGGTTTGAAGCAGTTCCTGTATTCTGTACTGAATTAGGGATTACATAACCTTTAGAACGATCAAAATCTGCTTCTTTTTCAAGCGTTCCAACATAAGACATTAAATTCTTAGCTTCTGAAACAAAACTGTTTCCAGTTCTATAGTCTGCAACTGCACTTAGCGTAAAGCTCTTAAATCTTATTGATGTACTAAAAGTTAAAGTATAATCAGGATCTAATTTACCTAATACCTGGTATTGGCTACTTACTACAGGTAAACCTGCAGCATCAACAATAATTCTGCCTTGTGTATCTCTTTGATATGCAGTACCCATAATAGTGTTTGCACTTCCTCCCAAAACAGCATACAACCCTGCTGGTATGCCATATCCAGACGTTGCTCTAGGTACTGTTACGGCACCATTATCTAAACTAGTTACGAGTGATTTATAAGTTGCATAAGATCCTTTTAAATTCCATTCAAAGTTCTTTGACTTAAATGGAGTTAAGCCTAATTCCAATTCAAATCCTCGGTTTCTCATTGATCCTGCATTATCAAAAACGGCACTAATCCCTGTTGTATTTGAAACACCACTATTAGTAATCAATCCATCGGTCTTTGTTTGATATACAGATCCGTCAAATGTTATTCTATCTTTAACAAAACCTAAACTTAGGTTCGCCTCTAAAGTATTATTGAACTCAGGTTTAATATCTTGTGAAACAGGATTTCTATTTAGAATGTATGAAGAAAGTGACCCAAACGGATAACCAGTTGGAAAAACTCCAACCTCATCAACAGAATAAGCATCTAAAATAGAGTTTCCGGTTCTTGTGAAGCCTCCACTTACCTTTGCATAAGATAATATATTCCCGTTAGTTAAATTAACAAAAGCTTTTGTTGGAATAAATGAAACCCCTGCAGAATAATAAGAATAGCCCTGATTTTTCAATGGTCTTTGTGCTTCTCCAGGAAGTGGAGTTTCGTGTATACTTAAAACAGAAGATTGCTCATATCTGTAAGTTGCATTTAAGAATAAATAATCTTTATACCCTAAATCCAAGTTACCAAACCATGCAACATTTCTTTTTCTATACTTATTATTGTTAAGACTATAAAAAGGAGTTGGATTAAGTACATTTTGAATATTATACCATCCTGGAATTTGTAAATTTGTTCCACCGACTTGAGAATATTCCTCTTTTGTATCTTGAATATTATTACCAACATTTAATTTAAAATTTAGATTATCTGTTAAATCATAATTAAAATTTAACATCAAATCACCATAATATCTCCAAGATTTTGTCAAAGATTTATTATAACTAGATGTTACTGGTGTAGATCCATAATCTAAAAAAGCCGTTCCATCATATGGAGTTCCAGTTCCAGAATATGGTACGTCATCAACTGAAGTATATCCATCTGTATGAGCTTCTGTTACACTTGATAATGTAGTCATATTACCTGTGTAGGTTAAACTAATATTCTTATTAAATTCATACCCCATAGATACAATACCATTAAAAGTGGTTGTATTAGAATCATTACGTAAATGATCTCTTAGCCAATAAGGACTATATGAAAATCCAGTCCAATGCCCTGACATACTACCGCTTGCATAATCTCTAACATTGATATTGGTAGGAGTCTGTAAAAGCTGCGCATATAAGTTACCTCCCGTCTGTGAAGTATTCTGATCAATTAGATTAAATGTCGCATCAATTCTGAATTTACCTAATTGTTTGCCTCCCTTATAAAAGAAGGTATTTCTTTTTAACTGATCGCCTTCAATCATAAAGTCATTTTCGACTCTATTGAAAGATAAAAAAGAATAGGAATCTTTTCCACCAACATTCATCGAGACTCCGTTTTGCATTAATACTCCATTTTTAAAGAATTTATCCATATTATCTTTTTTTGGAGAAAAAGTAGTATAAATAACTCTGCCGTCTGGTTGCGGTAAACCTGCAATTAGATTTTGTCCGCCAATCTGAGGATCAGAATATGCAGGTCCCCAGCTTCCATTTTCATAAGGAACCCAATTTGTACCACCATATTCTGTACTACTAAAAGCGGTTGGTTCACCTGTCCAACCTTGTCCGTAAATCTGTTGACGAATTGGAGTTTTATAAATCGAAGATACATCCACAGATGATGTAAGTGTAAATTGAATTTTTTCAGATTTAGTACCTCTTTTTGTAGTGACAACAATAACTCCGTTACTCCCCTTTTCACCATATAATGCTGAACCTTGCTGTCCTTTAATTACATTCACACTCTCAACTATTTCTGGAGGTAGCTGTTGGAAAATACCTAATGTAGAAATTGCACCATCAATTACTACTAATGCCTGATTGTTTCCTGAAATAGATCTCGGTCCTCTTATCGTTACCGTTGCTTGGCTATTTACAGAGTTACTTGTCGTGTTAATTAATAATCCTGGAACTTTACCTGTTAATGCTTGCGCGGCATTTGGATTTACAGCCTGATTAAGTTCTTTAGTATCAATTACTTTGTTACTGGTAACAACAGCATCTTGTCTCTTTTTAATACCCAAAGCTCCCGTAACAACCACTTCACGAATGTCCTGAGTTCTTAAAGTATCACCTTGTGTATTTTGCGCGTTCACAACCATGAAAGAGGATGTAAGAACAACTGCCAAAACACTTGTAGTTAATTTCTTCATATTTAAATTGATTATTTTTTATTATTTGCAAATATGTAAAACTTTCTTAAAGTAACCAAATATTTTGTTAAAAATATTTAATATTGCATAGTTAAATGTTTCATATTTTATAATAATTATGGATTTAATAAAAAAATGGTCTGTTTTTTATGTTGAAGCAGGATGTGATGAGGTAGGTAGAGGCTGTTTGTGTGGCCCTGTAGTAGCCGCAGCGGTTATTTTGGATGAAAATTTTAACCAAAATTTAGTTAATGATTCAAAAAAACTTAATTTTAAGACAAGGATGGATCTTGATGGCTATATCAAAGAGCATGTTAAAGAATATGCGATCGCCGAACTTCCTCCGGCTTTCATTGATGAACATAATATCCTGAATGCCAGTATTCATGCAATGCACCGCGCACTCGACCAACTGATGACGAGGCCGGAACTGATTCTGGTTGACGGCAACAGGTTTCATCCGTACAATTTCATTCCTCATGAATGCATCATTAAAGGCGATTCAAAAGTGCTGTCGATTGCCGCCGCTTCTATTCTCGCAAAAAATTATCGGGACCAGCTGATGATCGAACTTCATGAAGAACATCCGGAGTATGGATGGGATACCAATTTCGGCTATGCTACCAAAAAACATCAGGAAGCTTTGATTAAATTCGGGCCAACCAAATATCACCGCCAATCCTTCAGGCTTAAATATGATTGAACTTACAAAGTCATACCATAATATATATATGTAAAAACCCTATATCAAAACATTAGACAGACTTTTATTTTAAATAAATGCTCTTTCTTCTTATAAAAGAAAATCCGCCTCATTACATGAAGCGGATTCTTTTTTATCAATAAATAATAAGATTATTTCTTTTTATTTTTCTGTTGTTCCTGATAGGTTTGCTGCTGTTGAGCCTTCTCCATCATTTCCCTCATTTTTTTCTGGAACTTCCCTTCAGTCTTCGGCTTTTCTTTGTTAGCCTGGATCTGTGCATGGATTTTCTTTTCATCCAGAATTACATATTTAATGACAAGAATAATAAGAATGTTAATTGCATTCGATACAAAATAATACCATGAAAGACCGGATGCAGATGTATTTAAGAAAAACAGGAATGTAATCGGGAAAATATACATCAATACTTTCATATTCGGCATTCCCTCCTGTTGCGGCTGCTGCATATTTCCCGAAGTCATTATGGTATAGATCAGGATCACAATGGTACAGGCCAAGGCAAAAATGCTTAAGTGGTCTCCAAGGAAAGGTACTTTAAAAGGCAATTTAATCAGGTCGTCATAAGCTGTCAGATCTTTGGCAAACCAGAAGCCTTGTCCTCTCAGATCAATAAAATTCGGGAAGAAACGGAATAAGGCATAGAAGATCGGAATCTGAACCAACGCCGGAAGGCATCCCGCCATCTGATTCACTCCGGCTTTCCGGTAGACCTCCATTGTAGCCTGCTGTTTCTTCATGGCATCGGCATCCTTGAATTTGGCATTCACCTCATCAATTTCCGGACGGATTACCCTCATCATTGCACTTAACTTATGCTGCTTATACATAATCGGCGACAGGATCAGTTTCACCAAAATCGTCAGTAAGAAAATGGCCCATCCTGCAGTTAATCCCCATGAAGCAATGAAATTATAAATAGGAATAAAGAATCCTCTGTTCATCCATCCGATGAAAGCCCATCCCAACGGAAGAATCTCATCAAAGTTTTTATCGTAAGATTTCAACAATGGCAAATCCAAAGGCATAAAATACCAGGTAAAATCCTGATTCAGCTCGCTGCCGGCCATTGGAACAAAACCTTCATAGTTTAATTTCTTCAGATATTCCCCTTCTTCTACCGCTTCCTGGTTTCCTTTACTTTGGGTAAATCCTGTTTTGGATTCGATCACCGATGCGAAGAACTGTTGCTTTACTCCAATCCAGTTAAGGGTCTCTTTTTCCTCATCCATCGTTGTTCTTCCGTCATAGTCATAATCTTTGTAATTATTGAATGCATAGGAGAATTCAGAGTGGGATTGTTCCTGGGCTCTGCCTTTTTCAAGATTTCTTACATTGTAATCCCAGATAAAATCCGCTTTATTGTCAGCGGTGATTTTTGAAAGCCCCTGGGTCCTTACTTTAAAGTCTACGGCATACTGGTCTTTCAGTTCTGCTTTCGGGTTATTATTTAAGGTATAAACGAACTGAATCGTTGCCCCATTATAGTCAGCTGTCAAAGTAGCCACATTTCCGTTAACTGCCGGAGCAAAAACCAAATCTTTCGTGTTGATGATTTTTCCGGTTTTATCTTTAAACTGAAACCCGTAATTGGAGTTGTTTTTGGTAATCAGATACAGCGGAAGATCTGCCTGGTCTGTTTTGTGATCGTAGGCTTTATATTTTACCAGCTCCACTTTAGAGACCTGTCCTCCTAAACTGTTGAATTCAAGTTTCAGTGCGTTGTTTGCGAGACTGGCGGTCTGAATGGCATTCGGCGTTACATTAGGATTGATATTGTTGGCCTGAGTAGGTTTTACGGCATTTTTCACCTGCTCGGTCTTCTGTTGCTCAGCTTTCATCTGATCCTCTTTCGATTGCTTGTTCTGGAAATAGAACATGAACCCGAAAAGAATCACACATAAAACCGCAAAACTGATAATCTGACTTTTATCGAGTCCGTTGTTCTGTTGCATTTTATCTTTAATTAAATTTTATCTTTTTCTGTACATCATCGTATGTACCTGATTTGAGTCGACAAAAATACTGTTTTTTTATCAAAACTCTATACTCTACTCTATTACAATATAATAAACTCAGGATGAGAATAATCAGTAGAGGTGTATGATGAGACGCATGAGATTTAAATTTACTTTCTACGGCGGTTCCAACGAACATGAGAGTTAACCAACTTTTAGCCGAAAAGATTTAATTAGCAGAATCAATATGACTAACCTAAAGACTAATAAGGAAATGCAATGACAATAAAACGAAAACCATTGGCAACAGGTATTTAAAGAAATTGTTGCCTGGCTCAAAAAATAAACTCAGGCTGATTATTTCAGCCTGAGTTTTATAATAGGACGTCTTTACTTTTTGATTACTTTATTTCCGGGTACATGCTTTTATAAAAGCAATAAATAAAGGATGCGGCGTATACACCGTACTCTTATATTCCGGGTGATACTGAACCCCTACATAAAACGGATGGTCCGGCATTTCCAATGCTTCTACCAGGCCTGTTTCCGGATTGGTACCGGTTGCCTGGAAACCGTTTTGCTCAAACTCGCCCATATAATCGCTGTTGAATTCATACCGGTGACGGTGTCTTTCCGTAATATTTTTAGTCCCGTAAATGTCATTAAGCTTAGAGCCGTTCTTGAGAGAACATTTCCAGGCGCCCAAACGCATGGTTCCTCCTTTTTCAACTACATTTTTCTGCTCTTCCATTAATGAAATCACAGGATGTTCCGTTGAAGTATCGAATTCCACAGAATTTGCTTTGGAATACCCTAACACATTTCTTGCAAATTCAATCGTCATGATCTGCATTCCCAGACAGATCCCCAACATTGGGATCTTATTTTCCCTTGCATACTGAGCAGTCAGTACTTTTCCTTCAATTCCCCGGTCTCCGAATCCCGGAGCCACAAGGATCCCGTTTACTCCGGATAACGTTTCTCCTATATTTTCTTTAGTCAGATCCCCGCTGTATACCCATCTGATCTTCACTTCGGTTTCAAGATCCGCACCGGCATGTTTGAAGGCTTCGGCAATGGAGATATAGGAATCCTGCAAAGAGACATATTTTCCAACCAAAGCGATCTCCACCGATTTTTTAGGATTCTGGAATTTCTTTAAGAAAGTTTTCCATTCTTTAAGATCCGCATCCTTATCGCTCTTGAGATCCAGCTCTTTCATAACCACATCATCGAAGTTCTGCTTCTGAAGATACATCGGAACTTCATAAATGGTATCCAGATCTTTACATTCAATAACATTATCCAACGATACGTTACAGAACTGGGCTAGTTTTGCTCTCTGATCTTTCGGTATTTTATGCTCCGTACGGCAAACCAGGACGTCCGCCATGATTCCGCTCTCCATTAACTGGCGAACCGAATGCTGGGAAGGTTTTGTCTTTAATTCTCCGCTGGAAGCCAGATACGGCAATAAAGTAAGGTGAATTACCATCGAATTCTTTTCACCCAATTCCCATTTCAGCTGACGCACGGTCTCGATATAAGGCAGAGATTCAATATCCCCTACCGTTCCACCGATCTCCGTAATAATAATGTCGTAGTTCTGTTTGGATAAAATTTTAATTCTCCGCTTGATTTCGTTCGTGATGTGAGGAATTACCTGAACCGTTTTCCCCAGGAAATCTCCTTTTCTTTCCTTTTCAATTACCGTCTGGTAGATTTTTCCTGTTGTAACGTTGTTGTTTTGGGAAGTCGGCGCATCCAGGTAGCGCTCGTAGTGACCTAAATCCAGATCCGTCTCCGCACCATCTTCGGTTACATAGCATTCTCCATGTTCATACGGATTCAAGGTTCCCGGATCAATGTTGATATAAGGATCAAGCTTTTGGATGGTTACGTTGAAGCCACGTGATTTTAGTAGAAGGCCCAGAGAAGCAGAAACGATTCCCTTTCCCAAAGATGAAGTCACACCTCCTGTTACAAAGATGTACTTAGTATTCTTTTTACTCATTAGATTAGGTTTGTGCAAAGTTATGGGAAAAAGAAATACAAAGCAATTTTTTAGATTTATCAAATTAAGAAATAGCAGCTTGTTTCATAAATTTAATGAAACTTTTTATTTATATTTGATCTTACCGAAACGCAAGAAACCTAATATTAGTCATGATTCCCGCCTCTACAACGAATCAAAATGGCAACAGCTGCCACATCCTGTACCATAACTTTATACCGAACATAAAGTTCCGTTTTATCCCGTCACAGCATGTGCTATCCTGCAAGTTGCATAGTACCAAAGCTTTTCTTTTAAATGAAATCGCATCAGGCTGCTGATAAAATCATTTTTAATTTACATAAAATCATTTTCAAAGTGATTGAAGAAAATGAATTATTATTCCCCTTCAAAGATAAACAGATCATGAAATTACGACCGGATATTTCCTCCTTCCTGCTAAATCCTATGATGTTAAGAAAACGAATGACTGAAAAGCAACTGAAAATCTGGCAGCAGATATTTGCATTAACCGTCTGTACTATCGCCTTCATGACCATTTATAATCTCTGTACCTGGTATGCATCTTCTTTGGATGATGTGCCGTCATTCACTTTCGGCTTCGAAAAGTCGATCCCATTTGTGCCCCTGTCGATCATTCCGTACATGGCAGGCGGGCTTTTTTTCTGCATGGTATTTTTTTCATGTAAAGACAAATACCAGTTAAAAATATTAACCTGGCGTATACTTTTTGTAACGGTTATCGCGGGCATTTTCTTTATTGCCGTGCCTTTGAAGTTTTCCTTTGCAAAACCTGAAGTTTCCCATCGTATTTTGGAACTTCCCTTTTCATTTTTAAAAACGTTCGATTCCCCTTTCAACCAGTCTCCATCATTGCACATTGCTTTTGCCTTCCTATTCTGGTCGGTGTTTAAAGAACTTTCAAAATGGCGGACTTTCCTGATGATCTGGCTGATCCTGTTGGGTATTTCAACACTGACGACTTATCAGCATCACCTGATTGATATCCTCAACGGATCCATTCTGGCGCATCTGAGTTTTATCATCATTCCCTACCGCAAAAACAAGCCCGAATACCGGAACTCCCGGACGGCAAATTATTATTTTCTCTCGGGATGGATCCTCATTTTATCTGCTTTATTGCTTAATAAATATACCGGGACCAAGGGCCTGATCCTTTTATTACTTGCTCTGGCAACAATGATAATGGGGTATTATTATCAGAAGAAAAACGTTTAAAAATGTAATCGGCTAATATTTTTCATTTTTCTATGAGCCTGTTTAAAATTTTAATTCATCAAACTTTCCGTCATTTCTCTTAATTTTCTGAATTAAATAAACTTTGTTTATTCTTCACTTTAATACGATGATTTCAATTGACTTAATTGAATATTGCCGGGCAACCGACATATTGATTTTTTAAGCTAAAATGCCTTAAATTCTTAATGTTAAAATATAAAAGGTAAATTTAAACAGGCTCTATATAAAAAAGGTTCCCAACATCTTGAGAACCTTTTTTTTTAAACCCATATAACATGGAATTACTGCTTAACCAACTCAAAATATAAGTTAACGTCAACGTCTTTTGCCACACCGGCTCCGGTAGGATCATATTTGATGTTATAATCCAGACGGTTTACCTTAAAGGCAGTCTGGAATCCCATTACTTCTTTTCCCTGCTGGTTTTTGGTAACTCCTCCGAAAGTTACCGGAACGGTAATTTCTTTGGTTACCTCTTTAATCGTCAGTTTTCCTTTCAGCAGATATGTATTGTTTTTATCTTTCGTAACGGATCCTGATTCAAAGCTCATCCTCGGAAATTTTTCAGCATCAAAGAAATCCGCACTCTTAAGATGCTTGTCCCTCATTTCAACACCGGTGTTGATCGTGGCTACCTCAACAAAAAAGGAAAGTTCCGCATTGTCCAGATTATTGGCTGCAGTGATTACTTTTCCGTCAAATTTATCAAATCGCCCCTGTACGAAGCTGATCCCCATATGCCTGATATTGAAATTGACGGAGGAATGCATAGGGTCTACTCTCCAGGTCGTCTGTGCAAAACTTATAACACCGAATAGTGCCAGTACAAAAGTTAAGAATACTTTCTTCATAATATTTAAGATTAATTTTAATACAAATATAAACCAGTTCCTATAATAGCGAGTTGATCTATGTTATTTTTTACGGTTTAAAGAATTTATTTTTAAGTATAAAACATCAAGCAGATACATGATCAGGAATACGGCAATTGCATTCCCATACACCATCACCATTAAAAGGTTTTCATGGGTCGCCTTATAAAAATATAAAAAGGGATTATTTCCTGAAATAGCTAAAAAGAGAAGATGAATCACTTCAAACAAAACAGCCATTCTAAGTATGGAATAATAATTTCTCCTGAAAATAGCGACCGTCAATACACCTATCCCGGTAACGACGGAGCAGAAAATAAGCATAAACCCAGAGAACATTCCATAACTTCCACCCGGTAATTTCAGAAAACCGACCTCCCAATCTGCAAACTGCGCATGCAGCAAAGACATCACCACAAAAACCATCAGGCTTAAAAAAATATTTTTCATGGCCGAAAATTAACTAAAATCCGGAGGAAAAATTCAAAAAAATTTTTGAACTTCGCGGTATGGCAAAATTAAAAACAGCATATTTCTGTCAGAATTGCGGTGCCCAGTATTCACAGTGGATGGGGCAATGCAAAAGCTGCGGACAGTGGAATACCCTGGTGGAAGAAATCGTGGAGAAGCCCTCCTCCCACAAAACCCCGCCTTTTTCAAAATCGAAACAGAACGTGATCAATATCATTGAGGTCGAGACGAGTGAGGAACCGAGGATCAAGACGCCTTCCGAAGAGCTCAACCGGGTACTCGGCGGCGGAATCGTATTGGGTTCCGTTACATTGATCGGCGGTGAGCCGGGCATCGGAAAGTCTACCCTGCTCCTTCAGCTCGCTTTGAAAATGAAAAAGAAAATTTTTTATGTTTCAGGGGAAGAAAGCGCGTCCCAGATTAAAATGAGGGCCGACCGGCTTACGGAGATCCAGAATCCCAACTGCTTCCTTTTTACGGAAACCAATCTGGAAAAGATCCTTCACGAAGCTCAAAAGCTGGAGCCGGATTTTGTGATCATCGATTCTATTCAGACGTTACAGTCACAACTCATTGAAAGCTCGCCGGGAACCGTTTCCCAGATCAGGGAATGCTCCAACGAGATTATCAAATATGCGAAAGAAAACAACGTTCCTGTTTTCCTGGTGGGACACATTACCAAAGACGGCCAGATTGCCGGCCCGAAAGTGCTCGAACACATGGTGGATGTCGTCTTGAATTTTGATGGTGACCGGAATCACCTGTTTCGCCTGCTCAGAGCCAATAAAAACCGTTTCGGATCCACTTCCGAGATCGGGATTTATGAAATGGTTTCCCAGGGGTTAAAGGAAATAAAAAACCCTTCCGAAATTCTTATCACTAAAAAATTTGAGGAACTTTCCGGAAATTCGGTAGCCGTGACCCTAGAAGGAAATCGGCCAATGCTGCTGGAAATCCAGGCCCTGGTCAGCACCGCAGTGTACGGAACCCCGCAGAGAAGCTCAACCGGTTTTGACGCCAAAAGACTCAACATGCTTCTTGCGGTTCTCGAAAAAAGAGCAGGCTTCCAACTGGGTGCCAAAGACGTTTTCCTGAACATCACCGGAGGAATCAAGACCGATGACCCGGCATTGGATTTAGCCGTCGTAGCGTCCATCCTGTCCTCGAATGATGATATCGCCATCTCCGAACATTACTGTTTCGCCGGAGAAATCGGCCTTAGTGGAGAAATCCGCCCGATTGCCCAGGCCGAACAGCGGATTACCGAAGCCGAAAAGCTCGGTTATGAAAAGATTTTTATTTCCAATTTAAACAAGCTCCCGAAGAAAAAATTCGGAATCAAAATAGAAGAAGTGAGTAAAATCGAAGATTTTCACGAACGCCTTTTCTAGGTTGTTAGAGCTTAAAGCTCTAACAACCTTTGCCAACCACTTAAAAAACACGCTATGAAAAAAAATGTTTATCCTTTAGAGGCGGAATGCTTCTACCATGTGTACAACAGAGGAATCAACGGACAAAGGTTATTCTTCGATGATCTGAATTACCATTATTTCCTTTCCCTGATGCGCCGTAAAATCGCACCGATTGCCTCGGTATATGCCTATTGCCTTCTACGGAACCACTTCCATTTTCTGATCCGGATAAAACCGGAGCAGGAAATACGGCAGGCCTTCCCGGAAAAAAGCAAAACCGACGTTCCCAAAATCATCAGCCAGCAATTTTCCAATACCTTCAACAGCTACACCCAGGCCATCAACAAACATTTCGGAAGGACGGGAAAATTGTTTGAATTACCGTTCAGGAGAAAATTAATTACTACTGAAGAACAACTGATCAATACCATCCGCTATATCCATAACAATCCGCTGAAACACGGAATTACGGAAAATGTTGAAGGATACCGGTATTCATCGTTGTTTAAAATCAGCAATGGGATTGATGATCCGATGCTGGCGCTGGAGGAGATTCTAGCTTTGGTAGCGCTGTTAGGGCTTTAAGCCCTAACAGCGCTACCAACGTTATTTTTCTTATTTTTACCTAATGAATTACCTTGCGCACTCTTTTCTATCCTTTACCGACGGGCAGATCGTCGGCCAGTTCCTGGAGGATTTTATCCGGAACAGGGATCGTTTTTCTTTTCCGAAAGACATTCAGGACGGGATTACGATGCACCGGGCGATCGATACGTTTACCGATGCCCATCCGGCCATTCATGAAGCGAAAAAAGTGTTTGCACCTTTGGTAAGATTGTATGCAGGTGCTTTTGTAGATGTGTCAATGGATTATTTTGTGGCGAATGATATGAAATTACATTCCTTAAAGAGCTGGAAAAACCATTCGGTAAAAGTCTACCGGGTTCTGAATGAAAATTACGAATACCTGCCTGAAAACTTCAGGAGCATGCTGGAAAAGATGGAAGAAGGTGACTGGCTGTACAACTACCGGTACGAAAAGAACATCGGCTACAGCATGCGGAACGTTCTGAACAAAGCAAAATATTTAAATACGGACATTCCCGTTCATGAAGCTTTTCTGAAAAATAAAAATTTCCTTCAGGAATGTTATGATGATTTTTTTCCGGATCTGCTGGAGCATGCCAAAGGGATCCATGCTCTGCTGCAGCTGGAAAACTGATTAAAACTGCTGGAAAAGGTACCGGTTCGGATACGTTAGCTTTTCACTTTTCCGTTCCCTGTTCACGATGATGTGGACGATGTTGATCTGGTCATCAAATAAATTATACAGGAAGCTTACGGCGGCTTCTACTTTTTTAGGTGCTTCGATCTTTTCCGATTCAAGATAGATGTTTACCGACTCATGGTCTTCCTCGTAACCTACATAATTTACATTCAGGAATTTGTTGTTGGCTTTCAGCTTAAAATATTCGGAAGCATAGTTTTTCAGGGATTCGTTGAGTTGGGTTTTAAATTTCGGATCGTTGAAATGCAGGGATTTTCCGTATTTGGTATTCAAGCCGTTTTCCAGGTCATCCAGAAAAAAGCGTCCGGTGACTTCAAAAGTCTTTGATTTCTGATTATAACTGATTTCCACCGAGCCTACATGATAAGGATGCTTCGCTCCGGTAAAAGAGAAAAATACCAATAAGACCGAAAAAAAGAAAAGGAGTTTTTTCATGACAACAAATCTAGGAGTTTTTGCGGATCCTGCCGCATATCAAAAAAAAGAAGGACTTTGATCAGGTCTTCACTTTCCTTTCTAAAAAACATTCGTACGTGTTTTTTACCGATTAGCGCTGAACGGACATTATGAGAATATTTTTGATATAAATTAAATTTACCTTTTTTTAATTTTTCGGCTACTTTTTCTGCTTCATCGATGAACAGGCTAATTTCTTTCTCAGTCCAATTTCTGGAAAGAAATTCAATGATATCTTCATAACTTCGGCTCGCTATTTCCGAGAATATAATTCGCATACTTTTTTTCTGGCGTTTGCAAAAAACTCTTCCTCGGAAATCATTTCTTTTTCCTCAAGACGATCAGCATATTCAGACAGCTTTTCGATAAACCATTTCGGGGTACCGTCTTCATACAATTCCTCATCCTGTGCTATGGAAACCGACTTGATGCCTTTGATATTTTCCAGAAGTTTCTTTATAAACGCGAAATCTGCCGTATTTTCCAATTCTATATTGACCATCATACCGTTTAATTTTACACAAAGTTAGAATAAATTTTGTATCATCGCAGTTCGAAAAAATCATTTAACAATGCAGGATTTTTTATTTTACCTCAACCTGGGATGGGAACACATTATTTCACTCGACGCCCTTGATCATCAGCTTTTTGTGCTGGCGCTGATCGCCGTTTATTCCTTTAACGACTTAAAAAAGATCTTAATTCTGATCACGGCTTTTACCATCGGCCATTCGATCACATTGGCTTTAAGTACCTTCGATATTGTCAGGATCAATTCGGCCTGGGTGGAATTCCTGATTCCGCTGACCATCGTTTTAACTTCACTGGACAACATCCTGATGAAGAACAAAAAGCAGACGCTGATGAAAGCCAATTATTATTTAGCCCTGATCTTCGGCCTGATCCACGGAATGGGGTTTGCCAATACGGCCAGGGTAATGATCGCCAAGAGCCAGAGTCTGGCCGTTCCGCTTTTAGGGTTTAATATCGGGCTGGAGCTCGGGCAGATCGCCATTGTTTTCGGAATTCTGATCGTCTTATTTATCCTTCTTAAAATATTTAAAGTCAACCAGAAAGACTGGGTGCTGTTTGTCTCTTCCGGAGTCTTTGCCCTGTCCCTGAAAATGACATTGGAAAGAATTCCGTTCTGACGCTGAAACATTTCCGGTTTTTCAGCTACTTATCGTTATATTTGAAAATCCTTAAAACAATTTCGGTTATGAAACTAAAAGTTGCCATACTTTCCTTTTCTGTATTTGCGTATACAGGTTTCACCGCACAAAATATCCAGAACAATCCGGGGAGCAACCACGGAAACCGGTTCGAACAGCTGGGAACCATCCTTCCTACACCCAACATCTACAGAACAGCTTCCGGAGCACCGGGTCACGGCTACTGGCAGAACAGGGCAGATTATACCATCAATGCCTATCTGGATGAAGACAAAAGGAATCTGAAAGGTTCGGAAACCATTACCTATTACAACAATTCTCCCGACGACCTGGATTACATCTGGCTCCAACTGGACGAAAACCAGCAGTCGACGGTAAAAAAAGCCGATTTCCCTTCCTCCTCTACCCTTCCGAAAGCTTCCAACGACCAGCAGCTCCGCCCGACGGAACTTCCTGCTTCCGACAATGGCTACGGGGTAAACCTTGAAAAAGTAACCGATGCTTCCGGAACACCGCTGAAATATACGGTCAACAAAACCATGATGCGGATCGACCTGCCGAAAGTCCTGAAAAAAGGAGAAAAGCTGGTTTTTAAAGTCGACTGGAACTACAACATCCCGAACCGGATAAAAATGGGCGGCCGCGGCGGTTATGAAAACTTTGCCGAAGACGGAAACGACCTTTACACTATGACGCAGTGGTACCCGAGAATGTGCGTCTACAGCGATTTCCACGGATGGCAGAACCACCAGTTTACCGGACGGGGCGAATTTGCCCTGGTTTTCGGGAACTTTAAAGTAAACATGAACGTTCCGGCAGACCACGTAGTCGGCGGAACGGGAGAATGTAAAAATTACGACCAGGTTTTAACGGCAGAACAATTAGCGCGATATAATAAATCCAGAACTTCAGGGGAACCGGTGGAGATCGTGACCCTGGATGAAGCGAAAAAAGCGGAGAAAAACCATTCCAAACAGAGAAAGACCTGGAGCTTTGAAGCCAATGACGTGAGGGATTTTGCATGGACCTCTTCCAGGAAATTCGTTTGGGACGGGATGGGCGTTACCATTCCTGAAAACAACAACAAGGTAATGGCCATGAGCTTTTACCCGAAAGAAGCCTACAATTTATACCGTAAATATTCAACCAAAGCCGTAGCGCACACCATCAAGACGTATTCGGAATTTACGATTCCTTACCCTTACCCGGTAGCGCAGTCGGTGGAAGCGGCTAACGGAATGGAATACCCGATGATCTGTTTCAACTACGGAAGAACGGAAAAAGACGGAACCTATTCCGAAGGGATCAAGAACGGAATGCTCGGTGTGGTGATCCACGAGGTGGGACACAACTTCTTCCCGATGATCATCAACTCCGACGAGAGACAATGGAGCTGGATGGACGAAGGGCTGAACACTTTTGTGGAATACCTCACCGAAGAACGGTGGGACAATAAATTCCCTTCCAAAAGAGGCCCGGCCTGGACCATTACCGACTATATGAAGTTACCGAAAGACCAGCTGGAACCGATCATGTCCAATTCGGAAAACATCATCCAGTTCGGTCCGAATGCCTATTCCAAACCGGCAACGGGGCTGAATATCCTCCGGGAAACCATTATGGGAAGGGAGCTTTTCGACAAAGCCTTTAAAACCTATGCGAAAAGATGGGCCTTCAGGCATCCTGAGCCTGCGGATTTCTTCAGGACGATGGAAGATGCGAGCGGCGAAGACCTCGACTGGTTCTGGAGAGGGTGGTTCTACGGAACGGACCCCGTGGATATCGCCATCGATAAAGTAACCATTGCCACACCGGATCTTGAAACGGCACCAAGGGAAGCTAAGGAAAACAAATATAAAGTAGACAAGCCTGCACAGAATGATTTTGAAGACATTTCCAAAATCAGGAACCGGGAGGACAAGAACATTACGTTCTACGTCGATAAAGACAAGGAAGCCCAGGATTTCTACTACCGCTACGACAGGGGCCAGGAAAAAGTGGACAATACCAAAGAATACGTTCTCAAAACTGAAGGAACCGAGCCTTTAACCCAAAAGGAAAAAGACAAGTTTAAAAACATGACCGCTTATCAGATCGACTTCACCAACAAAGGCGGACTGGTCATGCCGATCATTCTTGAATTTACCTTCGAGGACGGAACAAAGCTGAAAGACAAATCGTCTGCCCAGATCTGGAGACTGAACGAACAGAAAGTTTCCAAGACCTATTATTTCGACAAGAAATTAAAATCCATCCAGCTGGACCCGATGCGGGAAACGGCCGATATCGATACCTCCAACAATTTCTGGAGCAACGACGGCGGAAACACCCAGGTTTCCAAATTCGATCTGTTTAAGCAGAAAGAAGCCGGGGCCACCAGAGGCGCTTCCAACGGAAGAGTCAACCCGATGCAGGCCGCCGGAAAGAAAAACTAAAATTTATTACGAATTGTTATTAAAAAGTACTCATCATTTGGGTACTTTTTTTAGTTTTGCGCAGATTATAAAAATTTAAAACCATGAAAAAACTCAGCTTCCTGATTTTAGTGCTGCTCTCGGTTCAGCAGTTCTTCGCCCAGTCTTTACAGTTCTATACCGGCAAGCGGGATTTTATCCCTATCGAAATCCTGATGGAAGACGGCAGTACCAGAAAAGGGTTTGCCCAGGACTTCATGCTTCCGGACGTAGCCACCTTCAGCGTGATGGGAAGAGGCCCGAAATATGCGAACCTGGATCGTAAGGAAGTAAAATTCAAATCTGCCAAAAGCGATACGCAGGTTCAGCGGATTCCCGTTTCTGAAATCAAAAGCCTGCTTTATACCAACGAAGAAACCCAGGAAACATTCCAGCTGGACAAACGCCTGGTAAAGGAAATCAACAGCAACCTGGAAGTGGAATCGGAAGGAAAGGTGCTGATGCTGCCACTGATGGAGAAAGGAAAAATCAATATGTACGGTTACCGCAGTATGATGTGCAAGGCCGATTTCGGAGACAACAATTCCGCGGGATTCAATGGGAATGAAGACCAGTGCCAGCTTACCTATGTGATGATTTACCTGAGCAAGCCCAATGAAACCTTTGCCATCGCGCCGGTGGATTACAGTTCGCTGACCCCGCTCGATTTGTTCAACCTGAAGAAACTGTACAAAAAGTTTTACCGCGCGTATGAAGAAGTGGGTGCCGACTGCCCCGAATTCCTGGCCAAAGTGGATGAAGCCCGGAAGAACGACTATTTCTCCAACAAAACCTTCAAAGAAAACAAAAAAGCCACGGATGCCGAACGCAAGGCCCTGCTGAAAGGGAAAAGAGGCGCTGAAGCTTCCAGGATCAACATGAAATACCGCACCGCGCTGTTTACCGATATGTATAAAAAGCTGCTCGACGATTATGATGCTTCGTGCAAATAAACAACAATACTAAGTCCACCCCGGTGGACTTTTTTTCTGCCAAAATTTCAGTTCTTTCAAAAAAATTCTGCCATTTCCGTCACAGACTGCCGATGGCATACTATTAGGGAAATACAAGTCAGCAATAATTAAAACATTAAACATATTATGTCAGTAAACTTTAAACCATTAGCAGACCGAGTTTTGATCGAGCCGATCGCTGCAGAAACAAAAACCGCTTCAGGGATTATTATTCCGGACACCGCTAAAGAAAAGCCGCAGGAAGGTACCGTAGTGGCCGTAGGTCCTGGTAAAAAAGACGAGCCGACAACCGTACAGGTAGGCGACAAAGTACTTTACGGAAAATACTCCGGTTCTGAGCTGAAACTGGATGGAAAAGATTATTTAATTGTAAAAGAAGGAGATCTTTTAGGAGTTATTGGTTAATCTGTAAAAAGTAAAATGTATTCATGTAAAATGATTTCATGAATATAAAATTCATTATACATTGTACAAAGTACATTAATACAAAATACAATCAAAAATTATGGCAAAAGAAATAAAATTCGATATCGAGTCTAGAGACGCTTTAAAAAGAGGGGTTGATGCATTGGCAAATGCAGTAAAGGTAACCTTAGGTCCTAAAGGGAGAAACGTAGTGATTGAGAAATCTTTCGGTGCACCTCACGTAACCAAGGACGGGGTTTCCGTGGCAAAAGAAATCGAACTTGAGGATAGAGTAGAAAACATGGGTGCCCAGATGGTGAAGGAAGTCGCTTCCAAAACCAATGACATCGCAGGTGACGGTACCACTACCGCTACCGTTCTGGCTCAGGCGATCGTAAGAGAAGGTCTGAAGAACGTAGCAGCAGGGGCTAACCCGATGGACCTGAAAAGAGGGATCGACAAAGCGGTAACCGCTGTGGTGGAAAACCTGAAATCCCAGTCTAAAACCGTAGGTGATTCTACGGAAATGGTGAAGCAGGTCGCTTCCGTTTCTGCCAACAACGACGAAACCATCGGTGCTCTGATCGCTGAGGCTTTCGGAAAGGTAGGTAAAGAAGGGGTAATCACCGTAGAAGAAGCGAAAGGTATCGATACAACGGTAGACGTTGTAGAAGGGATGCAGTTCGACAGAGGATACCAGTCTCCGTACTTCGTAACCAACCCTGAGAAAATGGTGGCTGAGGTAGAAAACCCATACATCCTTCTGGTAGAGAAGAAAATCTCCTCCATGAAAGAATTGCTTCCGGTTCTTGAGCCAATCGCACAAGGTGGTAAATCGCTATTGATTATCTCTGAAGAAGTGGAAGGTGAAGCGTTGGCTACTTTGGTAGTAAACAAATTGAGAGGTTCCCTTAAAATTGCTGCGGTAAAAGCTCCAGGATTCGGGGACAGAAGAAAAGCAATGCTGGAAGATATCGCGATCCTGACAGGCGGAACCGTAATCTCTGAAGAGCAAGGGTTCACCATGGAAAACATTTCTCTGGATATGCTGGGAACTGCTGAGAAAGTAACCATCGATAAAGACAACACCACTATCGTAAACGGTGGCGGCGAAGAAAGCAAGATCAAAGGAAGAGTCAACCAGATCAAAGCTCAAATGGAAACTACAACTTCCGACTACGACAGAGAAAAGCTTCAGGAAAGACTGGCTAAATTAGCCGGTGGAGTTGCCGTACTTTACGTAGGGGCTGCTTCCGAAGTGGAAATGAAAGAGAAAAAAGACAGAGTAGATGATGCGCTTCACGCAACAAGAGCTGCCGTAGAAGAAGGAATCGTTGCCGGAGGGGGTGTTGCCTTGGTAAGAGCCATCTCTTCCCTGGAAAACCTTACCGGAATCAACTCTGACGAAACCACTGGTATCAAAATCGTAAAAAGAGCGATCGAAGAGCCGTTGAGACAAATCGTGGCCAACGCCGGAGGTGAAGGTTCCGTAATCGTAGCCAAAGTAGCAGAAGGAACTGCCGACTTCGGATACAACGCGAAAACCGACGAATACGTCAATATGCTTGAAGCAGGAATCATCGACCCTACGAAAGTAACCAGAGTAGCCCTTGAAAACGCGGCTTCCGTATCCGGAATGTTATTAACCACTGAATGTGTGATCACTGAAGTGAAAAAAGACGAACCGGCCATGCCAATGGGCGGAGGAATGCCAGGAATGATGTAACGGTCAGCGACCGAGACAAATACATATTAACCGTTCTGATTTCAGAGCGGTTTTATTTTCGAACAAAATAAATATAATCAATAAACACTAACAAAATGAAAGAGATTGGAAAAGCAATATTTAATTTACAAAGGTTTCAAATTCTTCAAACTAAATTAAATCCTGCAACAAGTAATTTGATTCCAAATGATTACGCTTATGCATGGTATCAAAAACTTTATCCTTTATTAGAGGAAAACAATTTACATGAAGATTTACAGCCATATTTTTCTGTAACTAAAGAACAAGTCGATGAAATTACAAATTATGCCGACAGTGAATGGTTAAAGAAAAAATATTATAACTTTTATGAATATGAAAAACATTATGAATGTCGTACAAATCCTGTAATGGGAATTTCTAGAAGCACATTAATTTCAGTTTTTAGATACATGTTTTTAAGAGATAGTTTTGATCAAGAATTTTGGGATAAATTATTAGAACCAATGCAACATCCAATTGAAGCAAGCGGAATAACCCGAGATTTTGACATTAGTTACATGTATCTTATCTAATGGATTGGACAATAAAATTAGGAGTAGTCTCCTCAGTTATTTCGATTGCAGGTGCAGTTTGGTCATTATTTAATGTGAGAATTATACGTAAAACAAAAAAAGAAATTTTTTCTAAATTTAAAGTTGTTAAATATTCAAATATTAATGAAAAAGCTAAAACAACAATATATCAAGTTAAAAAAATTGCTTTGAAAAATAAAATACCTAAAGGTATAAACTTATTTGATATAAATAATTCTGTTAATGATTATTACGAAAAAATCCATGAAATAAGTAATGACATAGAAAAAGAAAATTCAGCTAATCTTAACAATTACATTAGTAATTTAAGGGAGAAAATAATGGAAGTTTCAAAACTAAATAATAACTCTTCAGATCTTATAGAAAAATATACTCAATTGTACTATATAATATTGCAAGTTGATAAAGAGATAGATAAGTTTAAACAAAATATCATTGAGAAGTAACAAATCTTATGCGAGCATTTCGTTCGTACCAAGAAAATTAAACCGTTCAGATTTTTTCTGGGCGGTTTTATTACTAAATCAATAATAATTTAATTCATATATTTAATCTCAAAAACAAAATCATGACACTAAATTTTCCTTTTAGAAATATTACAGTAAATGAATTGTGGGATTTTTTAGATAAATCAAAAGTCCAAGAATATTCTGAAATTAGAAAAAATCCTGATTCTTGGAAAAAAGAGTATTTTGAAACATCAATTGATATTTGGAAAGAAGGATTGGTAAGTTTTGAAAACGAAATTCTTCAAGTTGTCAATACAACTAATCAAAACACTATAGACGAATATTTTAAACAACTTAGCAACCTATTAGTAAATCTCCACAATCATTTATCTGAAGATTTTTTAAGAGAAAAAGTAAATGAATGGAATCAAGAAATATATAAAAAATATGAAGAGCAGGTAGAGAAGGATAGTGATTCTTTTTTTAAAAATAAAACTACTGAAAGAAATCATTTGGAAGAATATGAAGTGAGTGAGCGTTATCCGCCATTTTTACCAACTCCGTCTTTTTTAAATACAAGTAAAAAAATAAAAAAAATAAATTACAATTATTTTTGTATTGAAAAGAGTCCTGAGCTTATAGAGGTAAACTATATTGAAGATTACTTTATTTTAGTTGAGAATTTATTTCAAACGTTAATTAAAATTGCTAAAAAATATTACAATCCATGGAAAAATGGTGAAATAGTTTCAAAATCAGACAACATAATAAAATTAAAACCTGTGATTTTTTTAGAAGGCGATCACGATATAACTTATATAATCAAGGCTGCCGAATTATTAGGCAAATCTGAACTATTAGGGAAAATTGAATTAAGACAAAGAGATGGATTTAGAAATTTGGACAAACTATGGAGTGAATTGAAGAAAGATAGTTGGGAAACAATACCACAAATAAAAATTTTTCTTTATGATTGTGACACTCAAAAGCAAAATGAAGATTTTGGGCACCATTACAGAAGAATAATCCCAACTTTAGAAAATGGATTTATAAAAAATGGAATTGAAAATCTCTTTCCTAAAACTCTTATAGAAAAAGCAATTAAAGAAAAAGATGCATATATAGATTTTAAAAGTGAATCTGGTATAACCAGAGGAATAAAATATCAAAGAGAGCATTGCGAAGTTAATAAGGATGAGAAAAAAAATTTTTGTAGTTGGGTTTGTAAAAACGCATCAAAAGAAGATTTTGAAAACTTTAATGTAATTTTTGATATTATCGAAGGATTAATCGAATAAAACTGTTTCCCCCGCCGGCGCGAGCTTCCAAGCTCGTGCCCCACTTCCACAAGTCTTTTACCCCAACAGAAAACTCTTCGCGTAAAGCACGAGCGACACGCTCGCGCTAGCAAAAGAATGAAGATATCAACAAAAACACCCAATCCTCCCAGAATAATTTACCCACCCACTCCATTTCCAATCCGAAAAACTTTTACTTATCTTTGTTTTTCTTAAAATACACAAATATGCAGGACAAGAAAATACATCAGGGCAGGAACATCAAGCGGTTCCGGGAAATGCTGGGCATCAAGCAGGAAGCGCTGGCTTTCGATCTGGGAGAAGACTGGAACCAGAAGAAGGTTTCCTTGCTGGAACAGAAACAAACCGTAGAACAGGATATTTTAGAAAAAATAGCACAACTTCTGAAAATTCCCGTGGAAGCCATTGAAAACATGGACGACGAACAGGCGGTCAATATTATTTCCAATACTTTTGACAATGGTTCCATACTTAATGGAATCAACTATAATCCTTCTTTCCATCCTATAGACAAAGTTCTGCAACTTCACGAAGAAAAAATAGCCCTGTACGAAAGAATGCTGAAAGAGAAAGACGAAATGATGGCGAAGCTGGAGCAATACCTGCAGAAACCGTGATCCGGATTTTCCTGGCGGTGCTTTCGGGTATTCTTCTGCTCAGCTGTTCCAAAACTGAAAAAGAAGAAAGTGCTGAACTGAACTGCATTCTGAATGCCGTCCTGAAAAACGAATCGGCCCGCAGGGAATCCGCCCATCTTCAATACACCATCAATAAAGAACTTCAGCCGTTAGCGGTATATGTTCCGACGGCAAAAGAACTATCCGGAGAAGAGCCGGGACTGTCTTCTACTTCCAGCAGAAGTATTGTCCGCATTCTTGATTTAAATCACAGCCGCTTGGATGAGAGAAGATCGGATTCTTTACATCTGTTAAAGCAGAAACAGTATGTTTTTGATTCCATTCCGCTGGATAAAACCATCAATCCAGACATCAGGCTGGCGGGCAAAAAAGAAACGGATCAGCGGAACAGGATTTACCAATTTTCAAATCCGCTTTATCTCAACGACCATACCGTATATATCGAATCAATCTTCTTCGATACTTCTTTCGGGATCGGCTTCGGATACCTGCTGGAAAAACAGGAAGACGGAAGTTGGATTGTGAAGAAAATGATCAATACTTTTATTACCTAAGGCTAAAGCTTAACCATAAAACCTGACGGATTTGGTGAAAGTTACCGCCGCCGCAGGATTCCAGGCTCGTATCCTATACTTGCATTGATACCTCAACTCTCCCTCCACAGAAAGACTATTCTGCGTAAAGCACACGACAAACTTAACATCGGCGATTTACACTCCTTATTTTTTCGCTATCTTTAAAAATCAATTCAACAAAACCTCACCGCCATTGAAAAAACTATCATTTCTCTTCTTCATTTTCAGCTTGTTCCTGGCGAATGCCCAAACCCTGAATTTTAAGCATCTGGCGGATCTATCCGTTCGCAGAGGAGGGATCAGCAGTGCCGTTGCAGATGATGACATTTATGTGAGTAACGGGTACAGGGACAATGACGGCAATGCCACTTTTATCGAGAAATACAGCATTAAAAATAACCGCTGGAGTGTTGTCAACGCCAAGCTGCTTCCCAGAAGATTCGGTAATTCCGAGACGGATGGTCATAAAATCTATATTTTCAATGGCTGGGGAAACAGCCACCTTGAAATCCTGGACCTTGAAACCAATAAAATCACAAAAGGAGCGGTGAACCGTGCCTACACGGGAAATGCAGGTTCTGCCCTCCATAACGGAAAAATCTATGTGTTCGGCGGCAGCGGGCTGAATAATGCTGCCACCACTGTATTTTCCAACAGGTTCCAGTACTATGATATTGCTTCCGATACCTGGCATCCCCTACCCGATATGCCCACGGCCAGGGAAACAAAGGGCAAAATTGTAAAGGATAAGCTGTATGTCATCGGCGGTTTCAACGGTACGCCTTCCCGTCTGGTCAATGTTTACGATCTCAGCAAAAATGTCTGGACGGAGCAATATAAAATGCCTTTGGCAATAGCCGGTCATTCATTGGCGGTATCCGGTCACAAGATCTTTATTGCAGGCGGAAGTAACAATCAGACGTTCTTAGCCTATTTCGATACGGAGACCAACACATTGCATCAGTTATCCTCCAATATGATTCCCAGAAGACATGCCGCTGCGGAAATCTATAACGATAAACTCTACATCATCGGCGGAAGTACGACGTCTTCCACCAAATCGGCCCTTAAAAGCCTTCAGGCTGCGGATATCAGCGAGGGAGCGCTTTCCGCTGAAAGTACCCGTTGATACCACTCGCTGTAGGGATTTTCCAGGAATCTACGCTGGCGCGAGTTTCCAGGCTCGCGCCCGTCTTGTAAAGCATCACCTCAGATCCACCAGCTCCGGTAAAGAAACCTCCAAAGCGTTGGCCAGTTCCAGCAATGTATAAAGCGTAGGATTCACTTTGCCGTTTTCCAGTTTTTCGATGGCCTGGCGGTCTTTGTTGCAGGCACGGGCAAGATCAGACTGGCTCCAGCCTTTCTTTCCGCGAAGCATGATAATGCGTTTACCTAATGCTATCTTTAATTGATCTTTGATCATGAACCCGTCGATACCAGTAATTCCCGGATATCTACTTTCAGAAATTTAGATATTTCATAAAGTGTTTCAATGGAAGGCTGGACTTCATTGGTACACCAGCGTGAAACGGTGGATTCTGTTTTTCCCAAATGACCAGCGAGATCCTTACTGGTTTTATTTTTTTCCGCTAAGACAGACTTTATTCTATTTAAATTTATTTTCGACACAGGGCTCAATGATTAACTTCTCCCGCAAATATCGTAAAATTCTAAAGACCTGAAAATCATCTTCAAAATAGTTAAAATTATAATTTAATGCGGTTTTATTTGTTTTTAATTATAATTAATTATACTTTTACAACAATAAATCCGCATGATGAAGCAAGAAAAAAAATTTCAATACAAAAGGGATCGTCATCTGAAAGTATATGGAAAATACACCGGAAATTCCAATTCCCGGCGACCTAACCTACTTCCTGAAATCCGTTTATGCGGCAAATGGCTTCAGGAAATCGGCTTTGAACAGGGCAATACCATCAAAGTACAGCAGAGAAAAAATAAAATAACCATTACGCTGGACCGGCAGGAAAAAAATTAACCTCCGTCTTTGATCAAAGCAAAATGATTTTGTCAAAGGCAAAGTCTAAGAGCATTATAGAAAAAGTATTTGATCTGTAATCAGATTTTAAGAGAATTCCCTGAGGCTTTCGGTCATTTTAAATTATTTCAAAACTTCTTTAGTCACAAACACTCCTGTTTGTAACCTCCGTAGTCTTTCCGAGGTTTAAAACAACCTTGTTTGTAATCTCCTACAACTGTATTTTGTTATAAACATACCTGTTTGTCATAAAATACAACTGTATTTTATTTCCCGCAACTTGCGGGAGACTTCCGTAGTCTTCCGTAGGTTTAAAAGACCAATATTTATACTTCTGGATGATCAGCATTAATACCATTCGTGATTTATTTCTTATTCCCTTCTTACATTGCCCCGATTTTTCTTAGTTTAGCTGCCTAAAAATTAATCCTCTTAAAATGAAAATCGAATTAAAACCGGAATTCTCCATTGAATACGACGAATTTCCAGAAATGATTGAAGTCGATATCGATGAAAATTCATCCTCAATCGGGCAGCTGATCGATAAAATCCATGAACAGACGAATATTCCCGCCAATGTAGAACTAAAGTGGGAAGATTTTATCGAAAAAATATCCTGTACCTATTATGTTATCGAAAAAGGCGAATATGATGACTACCTTAGGATTACAGACATGGAAGAAAAAATTAGTAAATTTCCTAGGCATGGGCAGGACGGAGCAATGATTATCGTAATCGATGGAAGAACCAGGCTGGTTAATTAGTTATCAGTGGGGAGAACATCCCAATGAGGCTACCATCAAAGAAGACCTGCAGCAGGGATATCCGCTGGTGATAAAAAATTTCCCTCTGTCCGACGAAGAACTGCAATCATTCATCAGCCGGTTGGGAACCGCATTAAACGAGAGACGGAATAATAACGGAAAATCGGTTTTTGATGTAACCATTGTCCGCCATAACAACTTTTTCACCTCTATTGCCAACTCCAATTTAGCCTTTCCACTACACACTGATTGTGCCGATTTCGATACCATTCCCAATACGATAGGCCTATTGTGCATGGAGCCGGATGAGGAAGGCCAGGGTACGAATACCTTTATGCTGTTGAGCAGTCTTTTAAACCACCTTACCGAAGACGAAAAGCAGAAAATGCTGGGTAAAAAATGGAAATTCGGAAATCAGCTGAGAAGTATTTTATCATTTGAAGACGGAAACTATGCCCTTTGCTACGACCGGATTACGATGGAATCTTTTTCCAGGCTTGAGGTAACGGAAATTGATGAATTAAATAAACTCGATAAGCTCTTCAAAAGCCTTTCCTTCGAAATTAAGCTGGAAAAAGGCGACCTGATCTTATTCAGAAACGATTTAATGCTGCACGGACGGGATAAAATCCATACCGATTCAAAAAGATGGATTAAAAGAATCAGGTTTGATATGAAATAGTGAAAGCTTCTTGCTAATGCAACTTACCAGAACTTTTTAAATCTTAAACCCAAACTTCAACCTCAATTAAAACATGAACCTTAACCAAAAGAAATTTGAAGATATCAAAAAGGTCCTCATTGATAGATTAGGAGATGAAGTTGAGTATTCAAAAGACGAAGACGGAACCGAATCTTTGGCTCTTAAAAATTCAGAATTCTGGATTTCAACCACTTTTGGGGAATTGGTGGTGGGCTACGGTGTACATCATACGCACTTCAGCGAAGCATTCGGAAATTTAGACGACGGAATCGTCCAGGCCTTTGATTTACTGACCAACAGAGTCAGAACAACCAACTACCTAAAAGGAAACACGGTATTTAAAACAGTTGTAGAAATTGAATATCCCGATGCTACCCTTGTCGACATCGGAAATTCCGGCCTGGTCCTGTTTCCTTTCTGGAAAAAAACAAAGCTTAAGGTAAAGTATGATGAAAAAATTTTAGAGAAAAAAGAAATTGTGGATCAGGTGAATGCAATTCTGGAAAACCTGAATTGATTAATATTGTAAAAAATTAAATGAACCATCGATGATTAAACTATATCCATTAGCAGCTGTCATCCTTTTATTTTTCTTCAGCTGCACAAAAAAAGACGGCATGAAATACCGTGTGGGCCAGGAATGGAACTATAAAACCAGACCGGGAGAAGAAAACTCGATCCTGAAAATTTTAAAAACTGAAGAATATCCGGCCAGCGGAAAAGTGATCCATATCTCAATCAACGGATTAAAGATGAAAGATCCCCATCATCCGGAAGGGATTGCCGATAAAATAAGCCACCTTCCGATAACGGAAGAAGCATTGGATCAAAGTGTCATCAGCATTAAAAAAGATACCCGCCGGATGCCCGACTCCATTGAAGTGGATGGATATTCTTACTGGAAAAAAGAATTTGACAAAGGAAATGCCGGCGTGTTTTCCATCCCTGTTTCCGAGATTGTAAACGTAATGGAAAAATCCATTGTTTCGGGAGACTACACCAAATAAATTACTTTACTTTTGCTAAAAATCGTAAGATGAAAAAAGCCTTTGAATTCCTTAAACAGCTCGAAAGAAACAACACCCGCGAATGGTTTGCCGCCCACAAAGCGGAATACGAAGCGGTGGTAAAAGAAAACAAAGCCCTTTTCAACCGGATCTACGCCGAACTTCAGCAGCATGACCGGGTAAACGGCATCCATATGTACCGCATTTACCGGGATATCCGGTTTTCCAAGGACCAGACGCCGTACAAGACCCACTTCGGAGCCGGGTATTCCCGCCTGAAACCGATGCTGAGAGGAGGCTATTACATCCATTTGGAACCCGGCAACAGCTTCGTGGGCGGCGGATTCTGGGGACCGGATGCCAAAGACTTGCTCCGCATCCGCAAGGAATTGGAGATCAGCACCACGGAAATTGATAAGATTACTTCAGACCGGACTTTCATCAACTATTTTAAAGAATTAAAAGGCGACTCAGTGAAAACAGCACCGAGAGGTTTCGATAAAAGCCATCCCGCCATCGGCCTTATCCGAAAAAAGCAGTACGTCGTCATGCGGCCGTTTACCGATCAGGAAGTTTTTTCGGATGATTTCGCGAAAGAAGCAGTCCTCACCTTCCTGGCCATGCGACCTTTCTTCGATTACATGAGCGAAGTGCTGACGACGGATCTGAACGGACAACCTCTATGATGGCTGTAAGTGTTATTTGGAATGTGTTTTGGCAGAAAACCATGATATTTTATTTATTTTTACCGTTTTAAACATCAGTTAAAATCATGAAAACCATTCTTTCAGTTGCTTTACTATTAATGGCTTCTGTTTTTCATTCTCAAACAAAAGACATTGCAGGAATATATGGCGAAGGACTTCTCAACAGACTCAACCCGGCAGCAAGTTATATTGAATTAAAAACGGACTCCACTTTCATCTACAACGATTATGGAAAAAAATATGAGGGCCATTGGAAGCTTTCCGGAAACAGGGTTCTGCTGAATCCCGACCTTAAGAAAGAATTTGCCAAAGTAAAAATGAAAGAATCCAGAAACAATTCGGATTCCATTACCATTAAGATCAGCTACATTCCGAAAAAGGATGATTCCGGAAATACGCTAAGCGACGGCTTCAAAATGGCAACCGTTTATTTTGATAAAAAAGCAAATTATATCAATATTCTGAAGTCACCTTATGTAAAAAGCAGCGGCAGGGCTCCGTATATAGATAGGCAAAATATCCTTAATAAGGAAAATTCCGTAAGTGTTTCCAAAAAAATTTTTTCACAGCTCGGTTTCAGGACCCACAATCTCAGCAACTACCTTATTTTCAATAAAGCTAATAAGGATTCCAATGTCTTCGAGTTTGAAATCGAAGATATCGCCGCCTATGAAGACAACATCCGGGACGAATTTTTTATTCTCGATGGAAAATCATTGTATTATCCCAATAAGAAAGGGAAAATCGATGTGATGCAGTTGCCTTTGATGAAAAAGAAAATGTAACCGTATGCCCTTACACATCTCCCTGAAATACCCATGAAAATAAAACTACTTATCTTATCATTTCTGATTGCAGCAAAATTATCCGGATGCAAATGCGAGAACATGAGCATTCAGGAATCCTTTAAGCATGCAGATTTTGTGTTTACAGGAAAAGTGTATGATATTGTTCAGATTCCTTCGGGGTTCAAGACCTCACATGATTACCTCAGCAAAATACAGGTCGGGAAAATTTACAAGTCGGAGGCTTATGGAAAATTTTACAAAAAAGAGGCTGTCCTTTTTTCATCCCCGCTCAGGTCATGCGATCTGTCTTACAATAAAAATACCGAATATCTGATTTTCGGATATATCGAGCCCGATACCGGCTTGCTCTACTCTGAATTCTGCACTTATACCAGACCCCTGAAAAACGTCACGAAGGAAGACCTGAAAATTTTACAGGATCTGGAGAAAGAATATCTGATCCAGGATGAATATGCCGTTGTAAAGCCTTTTATAGAAGACTTTGAGCTTGAAACAAACAAGCCGGACATCTACATTAAAAAGCTTAAAAGAAAAGCCGATCTGGCCGAATCCAGATACGAAGCCCTGAAAACTGAAAACAGAAACCTAACGATTCTTCTGTGCGTAATGGCCGGAATTTTAGTGTTGGGAATTTCTTTTATATTTGGGAAAAGACAATATACACCCAAGTAGAACTTGCTTCCGGAAATTATAGTATTACCATTGAAGCCAGCTGAAAACCTTGGCCAATTTATTGGAAATAGAAAGGATTTATGAGTAACAAAAATCTGATGAGTCCTATCTTTGATGCTAAAAACTGACAAAATATTATCAACTAAAACAATGAATGAATTCTCAGGCTACGAAAAAATGCCCAGCAGCTTAAAAAAATTAGGACTCAGCGAAAACGACTTTTCACAAATGGAAAAGCTGAAATGGGTGGTCACGGAAAAAGTACACGGTGCCAACTTCAGTTTTGTCTATGAAAACGGCAACCTTAAATTTGCCAAAAGAAAAGAATATCTTTCTTGGACCGACGATTTTTTCGGTTTTCAACTTGTAGTTAACAAACTGGAAGACCGGATTCTTCGTCTTTTTGAAAAGTTGAGCAGCGAAATTGTTGCTGAGAAATACATCATTTATGGTGAACTCTTCGGTGGTAAATATCCCCATGCTGAGGTTGAGCGTGTAAAAGATATTCATGCTATTCAAACCGGAGTATATTACGCACCTTCTATAGAATTCTGTGCTTTTGATATCGCTTTAGAAACAGCTGGCCCCGCTTCCAAATATTACTTGGATTACGAAACAGCAATGGATTATTTTGAGCAGTTCGGAATATTTTATGCAAAACCTTTATTCATTGGAAAATTTAATGAAGCCCTGAATTTCAATATCAGAATCAACTCTGCTGTTCCGAAAGACTTCGGCCTTCCCGAGCTGAAGGACAACCTAATTGAGGGCGTGGTAGTGAAACCTTTTAACCAGACCGACCACACAATTTTTTCGAGGCCCATTGTTAAATTGAAAAATCCGGAATTTGATGAAGAAGACAAATTTCATGAAGCCGAAAAATGGTCATTCATTCCAGGAGTTTCCTCCAAAACAGAGGACTTATCATTTATTGTGGAAGAGCTGAGAAATTATATTACTCTGAATCGGTTAAAAAGTGCCGTTTCAAAAACAGGCAAGCCGGATATCGATAATCCACATCGGATGTCTGAAATTAAAACTGAATTACTGGAAGATGCAATAACCGATTTTAATGAAAACAACAACCATCTTTTAAACGACTTATCCGAAAATGAAAAATACTGGATCCGCGAAAGAATACATGCTGAAATAGACAGATTCATTCCTCTTCATCTTACGGAATTGTAGTCCTTTATTAATTTTTCCGTACCTTAATTCCTCAAAAATCCACCAATGAACACAGAAGAATACAGAAAACAATTTACCGAAGACAATGCCGTCGGCTGGGAATGCATTGATCAGGAACTGGAAAAAATCTATCCCGGGCAGGAACCGCTTCATTTTGCACCGCCACTCCATTATGCAGTCGGCGGCAATGACCCGCTGGACGGCATCAGTGTATACCGGAGCGAAAAACAGGACAAGCATTTCCATTTTGTGACCTATGGATTCTCGGAATTGTATTACCGTGAAAAAAGTGCCGGCGGCGAATTCAGTAAATTCGGGTTTGAGTTGACTTTCAGGCTGAAGATGAACCAGGAAGATGACAACATCCATTGGGTCTGCAATCTCCTCCAGAATCTGGCACGGTATGTCTTCCAATCCGGCAAATGGTTTGAAGAATACCACCTGATCCCGGCCAACGGACCGATCCGGGTAGGATATGATACCGACATCACAGCACTCACTTTTGTCCCCGATCCCGAACTCGGAAAGATAGACACGCCACACGGAGAAGTTGCCTTCTTACAGATCGTAGGACTCACCACCGATGAATTTAAACAGCTGGAACAGAATCCGGCTCCCTCCGAAACTGAAAAGCGGATAGACCAGCTGCGACAGTTCAACGGATTGTTGATTACAGACCTGAACCGGAAATAGTTACTTGAAAAATATTCCGAAAAGGGGCTGACAGAAGCACCGGCATCTTAAAAGAAATGCTTAAAAAATAATGCAGGCGCTGCTTTTCCAAAGTCTTTTCCTTATTTTTATCCCTCAAACAGCTACTTATGAAGAATCTGGAATCAAAAATAGATGAAGCCTTTCAGGAAACCGTTCTTTTCCCGCGGGAAAAAGCAGTCACGGATTTTCTGATAAAGGTTTTAAATTCAACCGACACTTTCAGGGAAGATGACCGGAAAGTGGAAGTGATTGGCCTGTATTATTACGCCGCCAGCCCTTTGAGCTTCCTCTTTGCCATGCCCAACTACGCCTATTATGCACCTGATAAAAATATTCATATCGCAGAGCTTCACCTGAATGAGCATGGCTTTAAAGATTATACGCAGGCAGACCTTCAGGACCTGTGCCGGAAAGTGCTGGATGAAAATGATATTCAGTATACCGGAAACCTTAATGCAGACAACCGGCTGGATACCAGCGGCTACTGGGAAAACCAGTCCGGGCTGGAACACGAATTCCTGAGGCAGTGCTGGAAAAAAGCCAAAGAGCAGACCCGTTCAAAAGTCCTTGGATTTCTCGAAGCTTCGGACTCCAGCAGTGCGGTTTATGACCTCGATAACGGGTATTATCTTCCGTTTGAAGTAGACCTGGACGAATATCTGCAGGCGCAGGGCTTCCGTTTTGAAAAGGAAATGTAATTGGCGGAATCGATTTAGTTCAAAAATACATCCGCTTTGCAAAACTGACAGGGTAGCTTCACTGAATTAGCCGGCTGATCCTATTTTTGATACGCTGATTTAAGCATAGAGAAAATAGATCTTTGATTCAAAAATTAGTCAGGACCTTATATTGCAGGTTCACCCTGCTGTAAAAATTCAACGGAATTCCGTACATTTAAAATAAAAAACATGAATCCGACTGCTGAACAGTACATTGCCGGACTGAAAAAAGCGTACTTTAAAAATCAGGGCAAAGAAAGCTGGGACCATTTTGAAAAAATAAAACATGGCGCTGCTGAAGAAAATATTCAGAAGCTTAAAGAACTTTACCCGGAAATTCCTGAAGCGTTGACTGATCTTCTGAAATTTGTGGACGGGACCTACTGGCGGGAATATGGTGGTGAGAAAATAGCCTTTTACTTTCTCGGTTCCGATATGGAAGAATATCCCTATTACCTCCTGTCTTCCGGTGAAATGATCGAAAATCATGATCTGGCAGTGAGATATTATAAAGATTATATCGAACGGGAATATGATGAAGTGGATGTGGACGAAAAGATTACCACCACGGTAAAAGATATGAAATGGCTCCATTTTTCAGACTGCATGAACAACGGCGGGACCTCGCAGCTGTTCATCGATTTCAGTCCGTCGGAAAAAGGGACAAAAGGACAGATCATCCGTTTTGTCCATGATCCGGATGAATTAAGCGTCATCGCCGGCAGCTTTGAAGAATACCTGAAAATGCTGATGGAAAAAGGATATGATTTTATTAATGAAGAATTTTTGGAGTAAATACTAAAAGAATTGCCGGATGAAGAAGAAAGAGATCAGAACTTATTTCAAAGCCATTACGGATGGCAACATTCAAAAAGTAGCGGAACTTGTTGAAGCGGATAAGGCTTATCTTACCACATGCAGCTTGTCACCGCCTAAAAAGAACGACGGACAGTCCGGGCTGCAGGTGGCTTTTAAAACCGGGAACTTCGATATCGCCAGGTTTCTGATCGAAAAAGGAGCAGACGTCAATTTCATGGAAACCTCCGCCATCAACGAGTGGACGGCACCTGTTCTTCATGATTGCATCCGGGCCATGATTTTTAATTCCTTTACGCTTCAGAAAGATACTGCCCGGTTTGACCAGGCTTTTGCTCTTTTTCAGCAGATGCTGAACCGCAATGCAGATCCAAACGCGATGGATTCGTACGGTAACAATTGCTTGCACCGCGCCATTCTGGATGCCAGTCAGATGATCAATCATCCGAATACGGATTTGTCTGACGGTATTCTGTTGCAGCAGCTCAGAAAAATATTCAGAACCCTCATTTCAGCAGGGGCTGATATTCACCGCCATGACGAAAGAAGACCGGATGCGGAAAGTCTAATAAAAAATTTCAGACTGGAAAATTATCATTTGTTGGAGTAAACACCAACCGTAATTATTCTGACTTACTGATATAATCAATACACCAAAAACACAAAACCGATGAATTTAACAAAAGAACAGCAGGACATCATCAACTCGTCCGGAAACATTAAGATCAACGCCGTAGCAGGATCGGGGAAAACCACCACCGTTATCGAATATGCTGCAACGCGACCTGCAGGAAGCAAAATCCTTTATCTGGTCTTCAACAAAGCCGTGAGAATGGAAGCAGCTGTAAAGTTTGCCGATAAAGGGCTTCATAACGTCACGGTGGAAACCGCCCATTCGCTGGCTTTCCGGCATATCGTTTTCCGGCACAATTATAAAGTCCGTGCACAGGGCTATAAAACCCATGAAATCGCCGCTCTCCTGAACCTGCAGGGTAACGGCGAGAAACATGCCGAATATATTGTCGCCAACCATATCAACAAATGCATTGCCTATTTCTGTAACAGCGACAAAAGGAAAGTACAGGACCTGAACTACCTCGATACCGTGACCGATCCGAAAGCCAAAGCATTCGTTTCAACATTCTACGACTACATCATTGCCCAGACCCGGCTCCTGCTGAGTAAAATGGACAAGGGAGAAATTGAGGTAACCCACGATTTTTACCTGAAGAAATTCCAGCTGCTGAATCCGCAGCTCGGCTATGATTATATCCTCTTCGATGAAGGGCAGGATGCTTCTCCGGCGATGCTCGGCCTCTTCTTAAACCAGAAAGCCGTGAAAGTCATTGTCGGCGATACCCATCAGCAGATCTACAGCTGGCGGTATGCCGTAAATTCCCTGGAGAAAGCAGACTTCGCCACCTATCACCTTTCCACCAGCTTCCGGTTCGGACACGATATTGCCGGTCTGGCTTCCGAAATACTGGATTTGAAAAGCTACCTTGATGAAAACTTTAAAAATTCTGTTTCCATAACAGGAGCAGGAAACAGCACAGAAGTAAAGACCAGGGCTACCCTGGCGAGAACCAATCTCGGACTGCTGCTGAAAGCCATCGAATATGTAACGGAAAATAAAAAATCCAGACAGATTTATTTTGAAGGCAATATCAACTCTTACACGTATGCCGATGAAGGTGCCTCCCTTTATGATGTCCTGAATCTTTACACCAACAAACGCCATCTGATCAGGGACGAGCTGATCCGGTCGATGAAAGACCTCCGTGAGCTCGAAGACTATATCGAAAAAACGGAAGATGTGCAGCTCTCCCTGATGGTGGAGATTATCAAAGAATATGAAAGTGAAGTTCCGGCAATCATCAATACCATCAAAAAGCGACATGTAGCAGACAATGATAAAAGCAAGGCCGACATGATCTTCTCCACCGTTCACCGCTGCAAAGGGATGGAATACGATTCGGTAGAGCTGGTAAATGATTTCATCTCTGAAAAGAGGCTGGCCAAGCTCAGGGAAGACCGGAAAAGCTTTGAGCTGAACATCCCGAAGTTCAATGAAGAGATCAACCTGTTATATGTGGCCGTAACCCGGGCTAAAAACAGCCTTTCTATTCCTGAAACTTTACTTCCGGATGCCTTTATTCTGGAATCGCCTTCCATTCAGGTGGTAAAAGTAAAAGAAGAAGAAGAAAACAATCTGCCAAAGAAAACTTCTTCCACTGCTGCAAAAACCAGAAATAAAACAGAGAAAGCGTATTCTCTTGAACAGATCAGAACGACCCACAAAGGCGCTTATAAGCCATGGACGCAGGATGAAGATGATGAGCTTGCCGGTATGTTCGGTGACGGATGTCCGATCAAAGAAATTGCCGACCATCTCGGAAGGACCAGAGGAGCCATTGTGGCCCGGATTAAAAAACTGGAACTTGAAGATTTTTATTAAACTGAAGTAAGCTAAAAATAGCCGGAAGAGGGAAGCCGGATGCCGGAAGTTCCTTTTTCAATATAAAATTAAATATTCCCATGATGAAAAACATCAGACCGATTCCCCTTGAAAAATACAGCACGCCTGTTTATGAATCTGTAGACAATTTTGTTTACAGAAATACGGAAGAAAATAACTTTGTCACTGCCCTGAGCTTTGAACTGGAAGACAACGAAGACTCCCAATATCCCCTGGAAGATCTGCTGGACCGTTTTAATCTGTATATTTCAGATTTTATTGATCCGGAAGTTTTTGGCCAATCCCGTTACCTGAGCGCTGAATTTGCCGGCGGTCTCGGGGATGTCCGCCGTTTTCTGAAATCCGTTGTCGGGAAAAGCGTATATAATACCAATACTGAAGGAGAGAACGGCGAAACCTATGTGAAATTAATCATTGAATGAAATCAGTTTATGGTAAACGATAAATTTAGTTAATCAATAATTTTGAATTTTTAAAGTCTTCAGCTGTCCGGCTGATAAAATTTAATTCGTTGTTAAAGGGCAGGACTCATAGATTCCCTACATTTGCTTTTACATAAAATTGATATGGAAAAAGAATTCAGGCTGAGATCCTGGGAAAAGGAAGACCTCGGCAGTCTGGTAAAATATGCAGACAACTTAAATATTGCCCGGAATATGACCGACCGGTTTCCGCATCCTTACTCGGAAAAGGACGGTATCGGATTTATTGAATTTGCTATGGCGGCGGATTCTGCCCATATTTTTGCCATTGAGGTGGACGGTGAAGCGGCAGGCGGCATCGGGATCCATCTTCAGGACGACATCCACCGGAGAAATGCCGAACTCGGCTACTGGCTGGGCGAACCTTTCTGGGGAATGGGAATCATCAGCCGTGCCATTTGGCAGGCCGTGGATTTTGCGTTCCGGAACTATGAGGGAATCGAACGTATTTTTGCACGTCCGTTCGGCAGCAACACCGCCTCGCAGAAAGTTTTGGAAAAGAACGGATTCATACCGGAAGCACGATTTGCAAAAACCCTGATCAAAAACGGTGAACTGGAGGATGAGTTGGTATATGCCGTCCGCAGGGAAAACTTTTATCAGGATTAATATCCTTTTTACCTCATGAATTTCAAAAGCATCGCTAAAAAAATGATCCGCCTTAAAAACGCCGATCTTCAGCTTCGGGATGAATTGATCCGCAAAGGAGAACTGGGCAATGGATATCATGAAGAAATGCAGGCCCTTCACCATAAGAACGCGGAGATCTTAAATGAAATCATTGATAGCATCGGATATCCTATGGCCGAAAAAGTTGGTCAGGAAGCTGCTGATGCGGCATGGATGGTTATCCAGCATGCCATCGGCAAGCCGCATTTTATGAGAAAATGCCTGAAGCTGATGGAAGATTCTGCTCCTATATCCCATGCCGAGAGAATCAATATTGCCTATCTTTCCGACCGGATTGCTGTTTTCGAGGGAAGGCCGCAGTTGTACGGAACCCAGTTCGACTGGGACGAAAATGGGCAGCTGAGTCCGAATGTATATGATGATCTGAATCAGGTAAACGAAAGACGGAAATTACTCGGACTGAATTCACTCGAAGACCAGACTGCCCTGATCAGAAGCCGTGCCCGGAAAGAAAACCAACATGCGCCGGCAGATCTGGAGCAAAGAAACAAAGAAATGGAAGCCTGGAAAAAATCGGTAGGCTGGATTATCTGAAGACTTTCATCATCCGGCTTTGATCGCCTTGTCAACATTTTTCAGAAATCAGATAAAATATTTAATCTTCCGGAAATAAATATTCCAACGTGGACAGCTTTCCTGAAACCCATTCATACAAAGGAAAACCAAAACAATAAAAAATCATTATTTAGTGAATAATGAGATCGCCGCTTTGGAATCCGTAAAATACCTGAATACCACGGTGTCTTTTTTGCTTACCTTTAACAAAAAATTTTATGAAACAAACTTTATTCCTTCTGCTGGCATCAGCAGGCCTTTTGTCAGCCCAGACCACCATTACCAAAGCATTCAATGATCCGGTAGCCGGGGAATCGGTAGCCTACCTGGGCGTTGTCGGAACGCCTGACAATTCTGCCACGGGTGCCAATACCACGTTCAACAACGGTTCACTGACATTTGCAGGATCGGCCACCACCGTCTACTCTACCCCTACGGCGAGCGAGATTACAACTTTCCCAGGATCTACCCTGAAAATGACCGGTACCGGAAATACGGTATATTATAAGCAGACCGCTTCCAAGCTCGAAATTACCGGATTGGTAACGGCGGATGCCACCCTGAATTTATCAGCCAACAACGGGACGTTCATCAGCTATCCTACCCAATATACAACAGCAACGGAAACCGACCAGGCCCAGGGAACATTCTCTTCCACTGCCATAAGCGGCCTTTGCAGAGGGACCATCACCATTAACCCCAACGCTTCCGGAACCCTGATCCTGGGTGGTACTACGTTCACCAACGTCTTACGGGTGAAATCTGTGCAAACCTTCAATTTACATTTACCGAACGATACCAATTTCCTTTTACCAATCGGAACCATTACCAATACGTCCTATTCCTATTACAGCAGCACAAAGAAATTTCCTTTGCTGACAACCATTCAGACGGTAGTTAACGTACCAGTGGCCGGCATTAATAACCAGACAACCGACGGGGCGCAGGCACTGAGTTCGGCGTTCCTTGCAACGGGAGAAACCGCCACAAAAAAATCAGGACTACAGATATACCCGAATCCCGCTCAGGATTTTATCGGGTTCAAAGGGCAGACCAGCGATTACTCAACGGCTAAAATCTACAGTGTAGACGGAAAACTCATCAGAACATCCGATATCCAGTCCGGAAAAATCCAGGTTGCCGATCTTCCTGCCGCTTCTTATTTTATTGAAGTATCCGGTAAAAACAATCGGAAGCCGGAAGCTGCGAAGTTCATCAAAAAATAAGATCCATATTATTACAGATCACAGAATCCGCCCGGAAATTCCCGGGCGGATTCTTATATTTAATCATAAAAGAAGATGAGGAACCGGATTAAAAAGTAGCGGCAGGTGCCGTATAATTGTTTAGTTTCTTATCCAGTTCCGTCTTTTTGCCTTTCGAAAAATCATAGCTGAAGCCTAAGACGAACATGGATTTGTTGTTCATGATCCGGTTGACCCGGCTGTAATTCACCAGGCTTTCCGGAAGGCTTTTGGTTTTATACTCCGAAGGCATGCCGATCCAGTACATCCCCGCCATAAAGGTCCACGCTTTCTTTTTATAACTGGCAAACGCATGGTTCTGGTTTTCGTTGGTACTTAAGAAAGCACCGTTCAGCGTATAAACCGGAATATTCAGCTGGTACTGAAAACTGAAGGATTTATATTCGGAAGACAATACCAGGTTATTGGCCAGGTAATCATTTTTAATCAGAGCCCCTTTGCTGGTCCTGACGGTCTCCGTGGCCGGAGTCAGGTTGAGCTTAACCACCAGCAGGCTGCTGCCGAACGGCTTATAGGATCCTGATAACTGAAGCCCGAACCGCTGGGCATTTTTCGCATTTTCATAGGTCAGCGCATAGCCGAAATTCTCATCTGCAACATAATATTGGTTGATGATCCGGTCCGTATACTGGTAAAACAAATTGGCATTAAAATCAAAATGTTTATTACTGAACGAATAAATCAGGTTGTTGCCAAAGATCTGCTGGGATTTAAGGAACGGGTTTCCGCGTTGTACGATATTCGGTGCCATCTGTACGATGTTGCTGCTCAAAGCGGCACTCCATGGACTTACCGGTTTATAGCTGCTGGTAAAACGCAGGCTTTGATTATCTTTCAGCTGGTATCCTAAAATAACTTTGGGAGTGAAAGTCCACTGATCGAAGGTATTTTCAGCACTTTTGTTGTGAATATTCGTAAGGCCTGCTCCCAGCCGGTAGCTGAACTTCTTTACTTTTCCTGAAAATTCCGTATAAAAATACTGCTCCAGGTAATTCACACTGTATTCCGAAAATCCGGCCAGGTTCTGCAGGTCATTGGAAATCGCCGTATTGGAGATCCGGTATCCCGAAGCAAGCTTTCCTGCTTCAAAAGTATGGATATGGGCCAGTTCTCCGACAATGCCGGTCTGCCGGGTCTGCAGATTCATGTCATTATCAAAGACGGGAGCTCCGGAAGAAATCACCCATTCTTTCGCAAATTCGGAAGTACGGGTCGTAAAGGCAGAACCCACTACATTTAAGCTGAGCTCATCTTTTTTACCTATATTTTTTGAAAAATAAAGATCTAAAGTCGGTGTGGTATAATTGGAAGACCCGTTCTTCAGCATGGTGTGCTCTTCGGCAGTGTTGTCTTTGGTAAAAATGCTGCCGCCGGTTCCCTTGATGAAGCTGGTGAAAATATCCGCATCCAGTTTGGCCTGAAAAGCATAATGGTCAGGAACCATCCTCGTATACCGCAACGCCACATTCTGTGAGGTATAGCCGAAGTGATCAACCTTGTTTTCATTGGTCCGGTAATGGCTGCCGTCCAGCTGGTAATCGTAGATGCTGTGAACCTTCCGGTTGTTGTAATCGCGGAGGTTGATGGAATACTCCAGGCCGATGTTGTTTTTTCCTTTGGTAAAGCTGGCATAGGCTGACCCGTTTACAAAACCGGTATTCAGCGCCGAGCTTACGTCGGTTCCGAAAACATAGCCGGTTTCGAGAGAACGGGTAACCAGGTTTACCACCATATCCGCCCTGGTGGCCCAGCGGGCCGGCGGAATGTCGTAGTACTCTACTTTCACCACTTCGGCCGGCGCCACACTGCGGATCTGCATATCCGTGGCCTCAATCCCATTGATTAAAAATAAGGTCGTTCCGCCTTTTGTACTCTTCAGCGTGTTGGTGATGGGGTCCAGCTGCAGTTCCGGTAAAGTCTGGATCAAATCTTTGGCATACCTTGCTTTTTCAAGGGCTTCTTTGTCAAATGTATACACAGAATGGTCCGCCATCTGTTTTTTACGCCGGGCTTTAATGATCACCTCACGGATCTCTGCCGTTCTGGTGGTGCTTATGGTATCATTCTTTACATTTTCCTGTGAGAACACCAATATTCCCCATAGAAAAAACAGCGAACCTACAGTTTTTTTCATTTTGAACTTTGAATCATTTGAAATAAGACAAACGGACTTCATGAATTGTTACATCACGGCGCAATTTAATTCACGAAAGACCAACACCTATTTTATAGAGAGATCATTAATTTTACTATATGACTGTAAATTCCGCAATCATTTGCCCGCTTTTTGCTTTCACCTCAGCAACACTTTAAATATATGATTATGAAAAAATACTTTCTATTGTTTCCATGCCTGATGTTCTCAGGAGTATCCGCACAGGAAATTTCCGCTTCCGAAACTTCCGATAAGCTGAACATCATTAAAACGAATGTTACCGCTTATGCGTTCAGGAATATTAATCTTTATTATGAAAGAGCCTTCAACCAGTGGTTTTCACTGAATATGGGATTTGGGGCCATGCCTGAGGGAAAAGTACCTTTTATCAATTCCTTTCTGAAAGATGATGATGAAAGAAGATTCCAGAATCTTGAAATAAAATCCTTTAATTTTACAATTGAACCGCGTTTTTACCTGGGTGCAGGATATGGAAAAGGATTCTATTTCGCACCGTATTACCGGTACTCCAAAATAACCTCCAACACCTTCGATTTTTATTATGATTATACCTTCAACGGGACAACTTTTGAGATTCCGCTGAAAGGGAACGGCGGTGCCCACGGAAACAGCGGCGGACTAATGGTCGGTGCCCAGTTTTTCCTGACAAAAAGCAGGAATCTTGTGCTGGACCTGTGGATTGCCGGTGCCCACTACGGAAAAGGTCAGGGTGATTTCATCATGACCAGCGATGTCGTGCTGACCCCCGATATGCAGGCAAGGCTGAAACAGGAAATCGAAAACCTGGATATTCCTTACGTAAACTATACGGTGGAAACCAATTCCAGCGGAGCAAAAGTGAATGTGGACGGGCCATGGCTGGGATTCCGGAGCGGACTGTCCGTAGGATACCGTTTTTAAGATCTTTAACTGAATATACAGAACTGTTCTTTTTCTGAAGAGCGGTTTTTCTGAAAGTTGTATCTTGGCTGCTTATTCAGTAAAATCATGAACACTTCACAAATTACTACTGCCCAAAGGATCAAAGCCATTGTAGGCGGATCAATCGGAAATCTGGTAGAATGGTACGACTGGTATGCTTATGCCGCCTTTGCCATTTATTTCTCCCATGCTTTTTTCCCGGATTCGGACATGACGGCCCAGCTGCTGAATACGGCAGGAATCTTCGCGGTAGGCTTCCTGATGCGGCCCGTAGGAGGATGGCTTTTCGGAAGCATTGCCGACAGGATCGGAAGGAAAAGGGCGATGACGCTTTCGGTTTTGCTTATGTCCTTCGGATCTCTGCTGATTGCGCTTACGCCCACTTATAAAACGATCGGCGTACTGGCCCCTCTATTGCTGCTGCTCGCGCGGCTGCTCCAGGGATTAAGTGTCGGCGGTGAATACGGCGTATCGGCAACGTACCTCAGCGAGATGGCCACTCCGGAACGTCGGGGATTCTATTCCAGCTTCCAGTATGTCACCCTGATCGGCGGACAGCTGATTGCCCTTGGCATCCAATTGATTTTACAGAAATTTCTGCTCACGGAAACCCAGCTCGAAAACTGGGGCTGGCGGATTCCTTTTGTTATCGGGGCGCTGCTCTCCGTGATTGCCCTGTATTTAAGAACCAACCTTCATGAAACCGAAGCCTTTGAAAACAAAAAAGAAACGGGTGAAAAGAAAAAAGGAACGATTGCAGAATTGCTGAAACATCCGAAAGCACTGGTTACCGTCATCGGATTAACACTGGGCGGAACCCTGGCTTTTTATACCTACACCACTTATATGCAGAAATTCCTGGTGAACACCGTGCATCTGACGAAAGAAGAATCCACCTTAATTTCGTTTATCTCGCTTTTCCTCTTTGCCTGCCTTCAGCCTGTTTTCGGAGCTTTATCGGATAAGATCGGCAGAAGGCCTTTGCTGCTGGGTTTTGGGATTCTCGGAACCATCTGTACCTATCCGCTGCTGAATGCATTGAGCCATACCACCTCCATGTGGAGTGCTTTTTTCCTGATCATGTCGGCTCTTATTATTGTAAGCGGCTACACCTCGATCAATGCCGTGGTAAAGGCAGAACTTTTCCCTTCTGAAGTAAGGGCGCTGGGGGTAGGGCTTCCGTATGCCTTAACGGTTGCTGTTTTCGGCGGAACGGCGGAATATATTGCCTTATGGTTCAAGCAGGAAAATGTGGAGACTTATTTTTATTGGTATATTACGGCCTGCATCTTTGTCTCATTCGTAGTGTATGCAAAAATGAAAGATACAAGGCAAACCTCAACACTGGATAAAGATTAACTGTCTCCAGGATAAAAAATTCGCGGCCCGTTTCCGGGCCGCGACTCTATTTAATGGTAGGCTTGCTTAAATTTGGCCAGAATATTGTCCAGATTATGTCGCTGAACATACACGCTCTTTACATCTTCATACCGTGGCGACTTGTAAAAGACTTCGTGGAAATCCATACTGCCGTTCCCGACTTTCACCACTTTCTGTACTTCGATATTCAACTTTCTTAATTCGTCTTTAAAAACCTGAAATTCGTCTTGGATATTTTTCATCTATTTTGGATATTTTAATTAAAAAGTACTTATTTACATCAAAGACCCTACCAAAGCAAAGGGGGTCTGTTTAATTTCAGAATAAAGTTAGCAAATTATTTTAAACAAACATAACGTTTTACTATTAATAATTGAATTTATTTACGACAATCAAAAACATTTTCAAAAATCAATGCATTTAATACAGATTCAAACTTTCTCAATTCTCCTGTACAACTGATGAATAAAGCTTTTCAGCACGCTCTTCAGACAGTGTTTACAGGTAGTGTTTAATTTTTTCTTCTGCTTTAAATAAAGAAAGTACCATTGGCTTACCCTTTAGAAATTACCTGTTCAGGATCATGTAAAAAACAGATTTTAACAAAAGCAGAATATTTTATTTTTACTGAAACAGAATGAAGATGTAACAATTTTCCTTCCCCTAAAAGCTATTGTTAAAGAATACTGTGAATTACTTTCTCCGACTGAAAAACGATGCTGCCGGATTATGGCATTTTGTAAAGAAATCCGACGATGTCCAGATCCATTTTTCTTCCAAAAAACAGATTCCTGCTGATTTTTAACCTGCTGCTTATTGAACCGGTACTGCATTTTATCATTGTTTTCCATCTCGGGAATTATGTAAACGACTCATGGAACAGAAAGCTTTTGTACTTCCCGGCGATACGGTAAGTCTTGAATCGGATATTCAGGATGATAGGATTTACAGCCTGAAAGCGGATCATTACCAGCTTCAATGCCTGCTGGACTATCTTTATGGTACCAATCAGATGATTACCGGCGAAGGTATGGTAAACATCCGTTTTACTTCCGGAAAAGGAATTTCAAAAGAGGAATTTTTAGGCCTCCTCAAAAAGAATTATGAAATTAAATAAAAAAAATAAAGGTTAAAATCGCTGCTGATTTTAACCCTTTTTATTTATTTAAAACAATTATTTCTTGCTTTCCTCTTCTTCCAGCTCGATCTCATGTCTCAGCTGGGCTTTGTATAAAGTGGAATAATATCCGTTTTTATCCAAGAGTTCGAGGTGTTTGCCTTCTTCTACTATTTTACCGTGTTCCATTACAATGATCTTGTCTGCTTTTTCAATCGTTGAAAGCCGGTGCGCAATAATGATGGAAGTCCGGTTTTTGGTAATCTTTTCCGTTGCCCGCTGGATCAGCTTTTCACTTTCATGGTCGATGGAAGAAGTGGCTTCATCCAGGATCAGGATTTTCGGATCCGACAGGTAGGCCCGCAGGAACGACAGCAGCTGTCTCTGTCCGAGAGAAATAGACGACCCTCTTTCGCTCACCACATAATCATAGCCGCCGGGCAGCTGTTCTATAAACGCGTCAACTTCAATTTCCCGGGCTCCCGCTTTTATTTTATCCAGCGTAATGCTTTCGTCCCCGAAAGAAAGGTTCTCGAAAATACTGCCGTGGAACAGGAATACATCCTGTAATACGACACCGATATGGCTTCTCAGATTGTACAGCTCATAATCTTTCAGGTCGGTATCATCAATCAGGATGTTTCCTGAATTGATATCGTATAATCTGGTAATCAAACTGATGATCGTGGATTTTCCGGCTCCGGTGGCACCTACGATGGCTACCGTTTCTCCCGGGTTTACCCTGAAATCGATTCCTTTGAGTACTTCCTGCTTATCGTCATAGGCAAAATGCACGTTTTTAAATTCAATCTTTCCGCTGAAATGATCTTTCTGTACGGTTCCGGTATTCGGCATGGCATTATCCTCATCCATGAGTCCCAGAACCCTTTCGGCTCCTACGATACCACGCTGGATGTTGTTGAAACGGTCGGCGATCTGCCTCAGAGGACGGATCAGCATCGAGATGTATTGGATAAATGCAATCACTACCCCCGCACTGATCGTGATGTAGCCTCCGTAAAAAAGAATGAACCCGATGAACAGTGAGGAAATCAGTTCGACCACCGGAAAGAACAATGAGAAGATGAAAACCGTTCTCAGCAAGGCGCTTTTCAGCGTAATATTAATGTCATCAAACTTTCTGAACTCGGATTCCTGCCGGTTGAACACCTGGATGATCGGCATTCCCGCCAGCCTTTCCTGCACAAAAGAGTTCTGGTTCGACGTCCAGTTCCTTTCATCCCCGAAAGCCTTTTTCAGCCGTTTCTGGAAAAACCGGGTAATCACCACCATCAGCGGTAAAATCGCCAGGGTAATATAACTCAGGTGAACATTGGTACTGAACATCATGATCAGGACAAAGACAATTCTCAGGACGTCCCCGAATACCATCAGGAAACCGTCGGTATATACCGTGGCAATGGTTTCCACATCACCGACCGCCCTGGTAACCAGTTGCCCGATCGGCGTTTTATCGAAAAATGAAGTTTTAAAATAGATCAGCTTGTTGTACAGCCTTTCCCGGATATCCCGGATCACATTCTGCGATATGAAATTGGAAAAGTAAACGAGGAAAAAGTTGAGCACCGTTTCAGCACATACCAGACCTACCAGCAGATAGATATGCTTCATCATCAGCGTTTTGTCTTTCAGTCTGGTAATATCGTTATCCACCACCTCCATCGTGAGATAAGGCCGGTACGTCGAAACCATGGCAAGGATAACGGATATAATTAACGTAAGGATAAACCATGAGCGGAACTTCATTCCGATAAAGAACAGCCGCTTCACGATCCCCCAGGTATCTTGTTTTTTCATTGTACGAATTGAAGAAAGAATTATATAAAATTCTATGCAAAAATAAGACTTTCTGAATTGTCTGGCTTTACGTATGGATGAATTCGTAATGAAAATTTATGATGACCGTTATTTATGGAATGGATAAAGCCGGAAGGGGGATGCCGGATACCGGAAGTTTGTTGCCTATAGTCAGAGCCATCCGCTTTTTAATATGAATTATATGGTATATATTTCGTTTTACGTTTTTTTAAACAAACATAATTTGAACTTCAAGACTTTCAGAAGTATTTTAATGGATGTTACTTCCATCATCCGGCATCCGTCTTTCAGCCTTTCAATATGGTGTCTAATTGGAGTTCACATTTTTTACAACTCCTTTTTTCCAATTTCCTCGATTTCCATCGCGGGTTTTTTAAGGCTTTCTTTCCTGAATTTATCTTCAAGGATTTTATAGAATCCCCAGACTGCCGCTACGGAAAGAACCCATCCTACAAGATTCAATGCCGAAAACTGCATAAAATTGTTGTCATCCAGAGAAGCTGGATCCGTAAGCCCTGCATAAATTCCGTAAGAGAAGGCGAAGACAAACTGGGTTCCGAGGTAAACGCCCAACGCCAGAAGGCCGTAATGCCATTTTGTTTTTCCGAACCGTCCTGCAAGACCTGCGTAGTACCGGTAGGCTGCAATTAAAATAAAAATTCCAATCATGGTATCAGTTTTAATATATTAAAATAAGAACGACAAAGATAACCATCTTTTTATTTCCCTCAGAAAATTAAGCAGATATTAACACAAGTAAATCTGGCAGATTTGCGAAAACCTATTAAAATAGCCCATACGTTTTTGAGATTATTTGACGGAAATTTGATTACAGTTAACTTATTTGACGGAACCCGAAGTAGAATCCGGATGAAAAGGCTGGAAGATGGATGCCGGAAGTTTCTTCTGTGAAAAACAGGATCAAAGGTCCTGATGATCAAACCGCATCTTTTATCATTCTACCAACAGTTATTCTCTTTAAAATCCCGAATGGAATCGCCTTAATTTTATTTTCAATTGAATAACAGACTGAATACAAATCGAATATGCTCAAACTTATACGATCTTAAGTCCTTAAGGGACGAATTATTACAGGACAGGATAAAATCCTATCGGAAGCATGAACCATTGATTCATCTTACGAAGAGTCATTCTATTGATTATCAAAAAGATTTCATTTGATAATCAATATCTTTAAAAGTAATATTGACAATAGAAACTTCCAGCCCGGCATCCCTTTTCCAACCTACCCATGCGATTTCTGCTCCGGCTTTAAGTTAAATTAAATTCAATCAAACTCATAGCCCACATCCACCAGATACAGCCCATGGGCCGGTGCAGAAGTTCCAGCGGAATTACGGTGCCTGGCTTCAATTACTTTCCGCACATCCTCGGGCTTCAGCTTTCCGGTACCGACTTCCACCATGGTACCGACGATTGCCCGTACCATATTCCGGAGAAAACGGTTGGCAGAAACCGTGAACTTCAGTTCGCTTCCGTCTTGCTCCCATTCTGCTTTATAGATTTTGCAGAGGTTGGTCTTATTATCGGTATGGAGCTTGGCAAAGCTGGTGAAATCTTCATATTCGAATAAAATTTTACAGGCTTCATTCATCTTATCCACATCCAGCGGTTTTCTCCAGTGCTGCCAGGCCGATTCTTCAGTAAACGGGTTTTTCTCCAGCGAAATATAATATTCATACGTCCGGAAAGTCGCATCGAATCTCGCATGAAAATCATCCTTTACCTGGAAGATCCTTTTAACGGAAATATCCGGCGGCAGAAAACTGTTCAGTCTTCTTGATAGATTCTGATCCACTGCCTGGTCAGTCTCAAAATGGGCGAACATCTTCCTGGCATGGACCCCGGTATCCGTTCTTCCCGCTCCCGTTGTCTTAATATGTTCCCGCAAGATCGTGGAAAGCGCTTTTTCCAGTTCTTCCTGCACGGATATGGCCTCCGGCTGGATCTGGTAGCCGAAATAATTCTTGCCGTTGTAAGAAAACTCAATGAAATACCTCACTGTAATAAAAATAAGTCTGCAAAAATACTGTAATTTAATGATAATCAACCGCAGAATTTTTAAAATAAATATTGAAAAGAAGCTACCATATTGATTCAAATCCATGTGAAAATTCCTATTTTTGCAAGGTATGAAAAGATGGTACCTCTATCCTTTTTCCTTAGGCTATCACATGGTAACGGGTATCCGGAATACCCTGTATGATTTAGGGCTTTTTAAATCGACGAAATTCAATACCCCGATCATCTGTGTCGGGAATCTTTCCGTGGGCGGAAGCGGAAAATCGCCGATGGTGATGTATCTGGCCCAGTTCCTCTCCAAACATTACCGGACCGGTGTGCTGTCCCGTGGCTATGGCCGTCTTACGAAAGGCTATGCCGTCACCAACTACGAAAGCAATTACAAAACGGTAGGCGATGAAGCCATGCAGCTCTTTGAGCGTTTTAAAAACCGTTTCGTGATCGCCGTTTCCGAAGAGCGGGTTCCCGGTGCGCGAAAAGTAATCAGCGATATGGATCTGGATGTTCTGGTTCTTGATGATGCCATGCAGCACCGTGCCATCAAACCTGGATTCAATATCCTGATGACGGATTTCAACGATCCTTATTTCAAAGACCATCTTCTTCCGGGCGGAGACCTCAGGGAATCACGAGCCGGCTCCAAAAGGGCAGACCTTATCATGGTGAGCAAATGCCCCGATGAACTGACGGAAGAAACCAAGCAGTATTACATTTCCAGAATACGGCCGGACCGCACCCAGAAAGTGTTCTTCTCCTCCATCGGATACGACGAAAATGTGTACGGAAGGGAGAAAATGCTGCCGGACAACAACCTGAATTATTACGACATCCTCCTGATTACAGGAATCGCCAACCCGAAGCCCCTGCTTACCCACCTGGCGAAATTTTCACAGCGGGTAAAGCATCTGAAGTTCCGGGACCACCATAATTTCACGGAAGCCGATATCAAGACGATCGTTGCCGAATACAAGAAGTTAGGTGAATATAAATTAATCCTGACCACCGAAAAAGACTACGTGCGTCTTAAAAGTTTTGACTATCTTCGGGATATTGTTTACTACTGGCCAATCAATGTGATCATTGATAAAAAGGAAGAATTCAACCAAATCATCCTAGATTATGTTAGAAAAAATTAAGCAGGCTTCGGAGTTTATCAGAAGTACGATTAAAGACATTCCTGATTTTGCGGTTGTTCTCGGTTCAGGACTGGGAAAACTGCAGGACGAAGTGGAAGCCATCCGGGTTCTGGAATATGATGAAATCCCGAATTTCCCGCAGACGACCGTTGCCGGACACAGCGGAAAACTGATCTTCGGAATGCTGGAAGGCAAAAAAGTGCTGATGATGAGCGGCCGTTTCCATTATTACGAAGGCCACTCCATTGAGGCCGTTGTTTTTCCGATACGGGTTTTCCATCTGCTGGGCATTAAAAACCTCATCCTTTCCAATGCTTCGGGAGGCATTAACCCGGATTACCGGATCGGCGATATCGCGATTGTGAAAGATCACATCAACATGATGCCTGAGCACCCGCTCCGTGGCAGGAACATCGATTCTTTCGGTCCCCGCTTTGTGGATATGAGTGAACCGTACAACCGGAAAATGATTTCAGTCGCCGAAAACGTGGCTGCTGAAAATAATATCCCCGTTCATCAGGGCATTTACGTCGCTCTTCAGGGTCCCACGTTTGAAACTCCGGCAGAATACGGCATGATCAAGGCCATCGGTGGTGATATGGTGGGCATGAGCACCGTTCCGGAAGTTATTGTAGCCAGACATATGGGAATGGACGTGTTCTGCGTTTCGGTAATTACCGATCTCGGAGGGCCGGACATCGCCTTTTCCGTTTCCCATGAAGAAGTACTCAATGCCGCCAATAAAGCGATGCCGAATGTGATTGCCCTGGTGAAGGGAGTAGTGAAAAATTCTCAATAGAAATTCTCAATCTTACCCATTCTCAGTATTGCACGAAAAGCAATTCTTAATCGTATCTTATAGGCTACATTTGCATAAATATTTTTTTGAACATGAAAAAACTGTTGTTGTTACTAATGATGGGAATTTTCGGATCAGGCTTTTCACAACAGGCTCCGAAAGTCCTGAAAAAGACGTTTTCCAGAGAAGCCCTGGCTCAGAAACTGGAAAATGAAGAAGGAAAAACAGTAACCATCCAGCAAATCCTGGATCAGCATAAAGGGAAAGTACTTGTCATCGATTTCTGGGCCGGATGGTGCCGCGACTGTCTTAATGCCCTTCCGAAAGCCAGAGAGCTGGAAGAAAACAATACGGATATCGACTTTGTGTTTCTGTCACTGGACCGTTCCAAAGAAGGTTTTGAGAAAAGTCTGGAACGTTTTGATATGCAAGACAAGGAAAATTACTGGTTTGCGGCCGGCTGGAAAAACGATTTTAACAATTATATTGATCTCAACTGGATCCCCAGATACATGGTGATCGACCAGAAATCAGCCATTGCCAGATACTATGCGATTTCTCCGGAAGATCCCGAAATCCAGGCTACCATCAACAAGCTTTTAAAAAAAGGTTAGGCTAAGAATAAGGGTCAGATACCTCTAACCCTGGACATTAAACCTGGAGCATTAAACTCTGACAGGAATCCATATCTTTGCGGTATGGATTTTTCTTTTCCCACCCGCAAAATCATTCATGTCGATATGGACGCATTCTATGCTTCCGTGGAGCAACATGACAATCCTGCGCTGAAAGGAAAAGCCATTGCCGTCGGCGGACAGCACCGGGGTGTCGTAGCTGCTGCCAGCTATGAAGCCCGTAAATTCGGAGTCCGTTCCGCCATGCCCAGCAAGACGGCCCAACAGAAATGCCCCGATCTTATTTTCGTACCGCCGCGATTTCCCCGCTACAAGGAAGTATCCAGGCAGATCAGGGAAATTTTTCACGAATATACCGATCTGGTGGAACCGCTGTCGCTGGACGAGGCATATCTGGATGTTACGGAGAATAAAAAAGGCATGGAATCCGCGAACCTCATTGCAAAGGAAATCCGTCAGAAAATTTTCGAGAAAACCGGGCTTACCGCTTCTGCAGGTATTTCGATTAACAAGTTCCTGGCGAAAGTAGCTTCCGACATCAACAAGCCGAACGGGCAGAAAACCATCCACCCCAATCACATCGAAACTTTCCTGGAAGAGCTTCCGGTAGAGAAGTTTTACGGCGTCGGGAAAGTAACGGCCAATAAAATGTTCAGCCTGGGCATTTACAAGGGGAAAGACCTAAAGAAAAGATCCCTTGAAGATTTAACGAGGCTGTTCGGAAAATCAGGAGCCCACTATTATAACGTGGTCCGTGGAATCCATACTTCCGAGGTCAAGCCGCACCGGATCCAGAAAAGCGTAGCCGTGGAAAGGACGTTTTCCGAAGATCTTTTTGAAGAACAGCAGGTTAACGAAAAGCTGGAAAGCCTCAGTGAAGAACTGCATAGCCGGCTGCAGAAAAACAATATTCTGGGGAGAACCTTAACGCTGAAGATCAAGTATAAGGATTTTTCCCTGTATACCCGAAGCATGACGCAGGAAGATTATTTTTCCCTTCCGGAACAATACGTGAAGACCGGAAAAAAATTATGGGAGCTCCGGCCTTTCGACAAGCCGGTACGGCTGTTGGGACTCTCCCTCTCCCATCTGAATACGGAAGAAAAAAAACAGGTTTCCGTACAGCTGAAAATACCATTCGAGGAATTTGATCATCGATAATCCGTTTTTTTTCACTAAATTGTAGTAACCAAATTTACAATTTTATGAACGAAACGATGATTCAGTACTTCCATTGGTATTCTGAGGGAAACGGAAAGCTATGGAAGCAGATACAAAATGATGCAGAATATTTAGCCGGTCTCGGCATTACATCCGTCTGGTTCCCACCGGCTTACAAAGCGGCAGGCGGACAAAATTCTACAGGATACGACACGTATGACCTGTATGATCTCGGAGAATTTGACCAGAAAGGATCCGTGGCGACCAAATACGGCACCAAGGAAGATTATCTCAAAGCAATCAATACTTTAAAGGAACACAACATCAAGACGATCGTAGATATCGTACTGAACCACAAAGGCGGCGGCGATGAGCTGGAAACGTTTAAAGTGGTAAAGGTGGATGAGAACGACCGTGAAAAAATTATTTCAGACGAATTCGAGATCCAGTCGTATACTAAATTTACATTCCCGGGAAGGAACAAAAAATACTCCGATTTCGAGTGGAACTTCACCTGTTTTACGGGAGTGGATTATGCCGAAGGAATGGATTCCCATATTTACATGATCAAATCCGAATACGGCGACAGCTGGGAAGAAATGATCGATGATGAAAAAGGCAACTATGATTACCTGATGTTCAATGATATCGAACACCGAAATCCTTTTGTACGGGAGGAGCTGAACAAATGGGGAAAATGGTATTTTGACCAGACGGATTTTTACGGCGTACGTCTGGATGCCGTAAAACACATTTCCTATACATTTTATAAAGAGTGGCTGACCATGCTGCGCTCCAACACCGGCCAGAACATTTTTGCCGTAGGAGAATACTGGGCTCCGGGACGCCTTCCATTGCTTAGAAAATACATTGAAGCTACCGAAGGCTGCATGAGCCTATTCGACAGTTCGTTACATCACAATTTCCACAATGCTTCAAACGAAGGCGGCTCGTACGATCTCCGCAGGATTTTTGATGAAACCTTAACCAAGGAAGACCCTCTGCATTCGGTAACCCTGGTGGATAATCATGACACCCAGCCGCTGCAGGACCTGGAGGCACCTGTAGAAGAATGGTTCAAGCCATTGGCTTATGCGCTGATCCTTTTAAGAATAGACGGTTATCCATGCGTTTTTTATCCTGATCTATACGGTGCCCATTATGTAGACAAAGACAAGGAAGGCAACGACCAGGAAATATTCCTCAACAAAGTGGATGGTATCGAAGAACTGCTGAAAGCCAGAAAAGACCATGCTTACGGTGAGCAGCGGGATTATTTTGAAGATGCCAACTGCCTGGGATGGGTGCGTTACGGTGACGAAGAACATTCCGGATGTGCCGTAGTGCTGAGCAACAAAGATGCTTACGAAAAACCCATGGAAATGGGCGAAAGATACATTGGAAAAACATTTTATGATACCCTTGGAAGATCTGAGGATAAAGTAACCATCGATGAAAACGGCTGGGGTACTTTTCCTGTACCTGCCGGGAACGTCAGCGTATGGCTGGAAGAATAATAAGGTTAATTGGCTGGAAGACGGATGCTGGAAGTTTTCCTACCGATCATTTTAAAGCTTCAAATGGGTATTCTTTATTAATTGTTAAAAAAGAATCTTTAAAAATTTTGAATTTTCCAATATTGTTCTTTTTTGTTAATTCATTGGAATTACATTAAATATGATCTAATCCACTTTATTTTACTCTATTATCGCTCCGGAGGAATTATTGGCTTTGTTTGCATTCGGCAAATTAATCTAAAGTTCTTCGGAGCGATTATTTTTCAATTGATTCTAATTTTTTTTTTAAACTAAATTTTCCGGAGTTCAAGCATTTCCGGAAGTTCCTGATTTTCAGATATTTTTCCTGTTGCCGCAAACTCAGCCCAAAGTGTGCGTAGCTTTCTGCCATTCTCCTGAATATACTTCCAGGGAATTTCTTTTAATAATTCAGAATCTTTCCAGGCTTCTCCGTTTTCGAAAATCAGAGGAAGATCAATACAATGGGAAGCACCGATGTTATGATTCTTTAAAGTCAGTCTAAGGGTAAACCGATAGACATTTCCTCCGCCATCAGCATAATTCACGGCAAAAGCATCAGCCGGTTTTTCGTATATGGATTCCGTTGTTTTCCGGACAATGCTGTTGAGAATTCTGTTGTGAAGATAAGTATACAGTCCTTCCTGGGCGGTTTTCACATAGAAGGCCGTTTCATCCTGGTTGGATCCGATCAGCACATCATATTTTTCCGCATTCTTCTTCCATCGTTCCAGGCTTTCTTCTTCTGTGCACAACGGGGCAGAACCATATTGCGTACAGAAAGGCATGGCGGTTTTTAAACCATATTTCCGGAATGACGGCAGAAAATTCACATATTCATCCACCATTTTTAAAGGATCTTCTTCATGTTTCAGGAATTCCGTTTTCCGGAAAAACTCCAGCGACATTTTCTGTCTTTTAAGCCTGAAACCCAACGGTGCACTATGGATAATTGCCCTTTGAAACAACCCGTCTGTTCCTTCTGAAATCATCAGATGGGCAATGGCATCACCGCCGGAGGACTGCCCGAACAGCGTGATGTTTCCAGGATTCCCGCCGAAGCTTCTGATATTTTTCCGGATCCATCGTAAAGCTTCCATGATGTCGAACAGGCCAAGATTCGCCGGACGTTCTTCGCTTCCGCCCAGAAAACCGAAAAGCCCGAGGCGGTAAGAAACGGAAACAATAACAATCCGCTGTTCTTTCACCCACACCGACGGATCGGAAGTCGGCAGATCTCCGCAGCCGATTTCATAAGATCCTCCATGGATCCATACGACCACCGGAAGATTATCATTCTCATTTGGATTTAAAGGGCGCGTTACGGTTAAAAACTGAGGTGATTCGTCAGGTTCAAATTGTTCCACATCCGTTTTCTGAATCAGCCTTTCCAGCAACGGACTGATGTGCTGCGGGCATACCGGAGTTTTCTCCGGAATTTTATGAAATCCAACATCTACCGGCACAGGCTTCTGATATCTTCCGGAACGGGCATACCGGATGCTTTTTGCCCGGATCACCCCGTTTTCCTGTATCGCTGAAATTTTTCCGGAAGGAGTCTGAAAAGTAAGAATTCCTGAATGCTGCTGGGTCGTCATGCCGAAAACAAAATTTATATTCTATTAAATATAATGATTTTTGAGTTAACACTAAATGCACTTTTATTTATTTGCTTTAAAAATGGTTTGGAAAAATTTGACCCATAAGTCATGTAAGATTTAGATCAGGCTTTGAAAATATTTCAGAACACATGACAGTGAAAATAAGATTTTTGTTTACCTGCTTTTTGTTATTTCTCCGTTTACATTGAGAAATATCAGGATACGAATGGTCCTGTCCTATCTCTAAAACTAAGTTGAGATGCCTGCGGCATAACAAAAGGACTGGATATTAAAATTTGAACGATGTGAACAAATGCATCTCCAGTGGCTGAGCGGAGCCCAAATTACCCGCAATCATTTGTGAAAATCTAAGCAAATCTGAGGTTTTATGGAACATAAGTGAAAATCAAATTCCTTACAACTTTGGACATAGATCAATTGTAGATGAAACATTAACATTTTTTACAAATTATGTTTCAGGAATAAAAGGAAAAACAACTTTTCTGAAATTTGAAATAACAAATATTGGAATTCATGTTGTGGACACTCGATCAGAGCACTTTGAAGAAGCTACGATGAAAGCTATAGTTAATTGTTTTGACAAAACTATCAATCCGTTTAATGGTGATTTAGCCGCAAGAATTTCAAAACAGACTTTGGAATATAGTCGCCAACATAAACTTGGATTTTTAAAAAATGAAATAATAGAATCACTTAAGATTGATAATATTTCAGAAATATTCGCAAAAATCTTCAGTAGGGAGAATATAGATTTACGAATGCTTAATGGAGCTAATTTTAATGTTTATATGAATGATAGTTTCGAAAAAAGAAAAGTATTGTTAGAGACATCAGATATAGAAACCTTAAAAAAATTTGATGCCATAAATGATTGGGAAAATATTATGGATATTGGAAAGGCTCATATTGCAAAAATTTTAAAAGACCAATACGATATGAGTTACCATTTCAATATTAAATTTGAAGATTTTAAAAAATGAGAAAAATCCCTAAAACTGCCTAACAATGGTTTTGCAAAATTGCTGTTGTTTAGTCCAGCCGAGCAAACTAAATTTTAATTTCCGTAACTCCCGCAAAGCCTAAGGACTTTGCTATTGCTATTAAAATCTCAAAAACGATGAATATCCTAAAAAAAAATTGACATAAACAGAAACTGTGTTTTTTTATTGTTATTCTCAATCTTTATTTCTTGTAATTCACAAGAAGCAGATGAATATGAAATTTTAAATTTAGTAATAGATAAATGTGTACTTAAAGCAACTGACCCTGAAGAACTTGCCAAAATTGAAGATCAGAAAAAAATAAGTTTAGTCGAAGCATTGGACGTTTTAGATAATAGATCGCAAAATCAACAATATACATTTTCCATGTCAGATACTCTTCTTGCAGAAAATTTACCAGCGGATGTTTGGAATTATTTGCACAGTTACGATATTTTTGAAAATAAGAAATATAATGAATCAATTCTTATCGATTTTAATAAGATCAAGCCTCTTAATAACAGGAATAGAGTTAATAAACCACAACTAAATGATCATTATCTTGGTCACTTCAGATTTTACAGAGTTCTTTTCGATAATACAAGAGAAACAGCTTATATGCGAATAGATATTCCAGAAAGCAAAGGTCGTGTTTTTGGTTCTTGGGGATTAACGTTGCGAAAAGAAAATGGAAAATGGAGATTGAAAAATTGATTTAATATTTTAACAAATCTAAATCACAGTCGATTAAGTAGTCTCTCATGTACTGCGGCTTTGTTATCTTTTAGGAACTTAACTATAAATTAGCAGCAATTCTTGGTAAGTCAATCTTTGTGAATATCCCTGTACCTAATCTCTTGGAACAAATCAGCTGACTATTTTATTCTAGTTGATTCTCAAAAAATAATGTGTATTATTTTTCAAATTGTATTCAGTCAATAGAAAAAAGAGATGATTTTGGAAAAGCAAGATTTGAAATTTTGAATGATATTCTCACTGACTTGAAAGTATATTAAAACAAATAAGATATAATTAAGTCTCAAAAAACGATCAATGTAATAAAATTATTGCTTCACTTGTCTTAATTTAGTGCACCACTAAACTATTAAAATGAGAAGGCTGTTTAAAACCGTTGAGATTGGATTATTGTTATTTGCAGTTTCATTTTCCAAACAAGTGATTGCTCAACACACTACAGATAGTATTGATGTATTCATCAAACAAAAAATGGTACAGTCGAACATCCCTGGTCTTCAGTTGGCAATTATACGTAATGGAAAAATTGATAAACTTAAAAATTACGGTTTCGCGAGCCTGGAACATCAGGTAGCAACAAGTTCAGAAACAACCTTTTCCATTAATTCTATGACCAAAGCTTTTGTAGGGGTGGCAATAATGCAGTTGCAGGAACAGGGTAAATTAAACATAAAGGATCCCATATCCATATACATTGACGACATTCCTAATGAATGGAAATCTATAAGGATCCATCAGCTTTTAAGCAATACTTCCGGTCTTCCCAATAATATAGACGAAAAGGAACAGGTATTGGGGAATGGTGATGAAAATCGCAACTGGGAAATGGTAAGAAAATTACCAATGGAATTTAGTCCCGGAGACAAATTCAGTTACAATCAGACCGGATATTATATTTTAGGAAGGATCATAACCAAACTCAGCGGCCAGCATTTCACAAAGTTCATTGAAGAAAATCAATTCAGGCCCTGCGGCATGGTCTCCACCCGTTTTGGTGATTCAAACGATGTTATTCCACATAATTCAAACGCGTATTCCACTATTTACAATGAGGGAGGAAAGTGGATTAATGACGGTAAGCTTCATAATGCCTATGCCACTTTTCCTCTGTTTTTCAGAACGGCAACCGGGATTATTTCGACATCCGAAGACCTGGCCAAATGGCTTATTGCACTTCAAAGCAAAAAACTGTTGAAAAAACAGTCAAGCCTGGATCAGATGTTTGCTACAGCCAGACTGAATAACGGAAATATCGGAGGATTCAATAAGTTGACCAATGGTTATGCCCTGGGCTGGCCGACAGTGGTCAGAGAAGAGCACCCTGCATTGGCACCCGTTGGCGGAATGCGCTCCGCACTGTTTATGTATCCTCAGGACAATTTATCGGTAATCGTGTTAACCAATCTTCAGGGCTCAAACCCCGAATGGTTCATTGATGAAATTGCCGGTTTCTACCTTCCGGATATGAAATTGAAAAACGGCTTCGGATTAAGTAAGAATTTGAAGTTCCTGCGCCGGCAACTGTTAAAGCATGATTTTAAAGATGCCAATAAAATTTTTAATAAAATCAGTAAAGACCATAAAAACTTTAGTCTGACTGAGGATGAAGTCAATTCCTGGGGGTATCAGCTTATAGAACAAGGCAAAAAAAATGAAGCAATGGAAATTTTTAAATTGAATACTTTGTTGTTTCCGAAAAGTTCCAATGTCTACGATAGCTATGGTGAAATACTGGAAACACTTGGAAATCGTAAGGAAGCCATCCTTAACTACAGGAAATCGTTAGAGCTGAATCCTGAGAATACCAATGCTGCCAATTATTTAAAAGATAAAAAATGAGAATATATAAGGAAACACATTTTAAAACTTAAGCCTCTATGAAAAAAACGCTATTCATATTCACTTTAATCTGGGCATCAGGCTGCTTTGCACAGACAGGTTCCATAAAATTTCCTACCGACAATAAATTAAAAACAGCATTCGATTCTTTGGTAGATCAATCGGTCTCTGCTTTTATGCAGAATAATTCCAGAGTCGGTATTTCAGTAGGTATCATAAAAAATGGTAAGAAGTTTATCTATAATTATGGCTCAACCCGGAAAGATAAGCAAGATCTTCCGACAGAATATACCATATACGAACTAGCTTCCATTACAAAGACATTCGGTGCTACGTTGCTGGCAAAGGCTGTTCTTGACAAAAAGGTAAATCTGAATGATGATATAAGAAAATATCTGAAGGTAGATTATCCTAATCTGGAGTTTAATGGAATGCCCATTACTTTAGTGAATTTGGCCAATCTTACCTCGGGGCTACCCAATTGGATGCCGGATAAAGATATTTTTGGAAAAGCTGATCCGGATACCATACCTTATATTTTAGATTCTGTACACACGATTTACAGCAGACAGGATCTCTATCGGGATCTTCATCAGGTGAAATTAAAAGTGCTGCCGGGAAGTATATCGAAGCATTGTAATACGGCAGCACAGTTGCTGGGATATATAATGGAGCGCGTTTACAATGACAATTACGAAAATCTTCTGAAAAAATATTTTGCAAAGCCATTAAAGATGAAAAATACCTATCTGCTGAAATCCGGGGAAGTCCCATTAAAAATGGCAAAGGGCTACGATGGCAGAGGGCGAATAATGCCGGTTATCGATTGGGAAGACCTTAGAGTAGCAGCCAGCATCACATCCTCCACTTCAGATATGTTGAAATATATGGTTTTCCAATTGAATGAAAAAGATCCTGTTGTATCTCTGAGCCATCAGCCTACTTTTGGTAAAATGGAAGACGGAGCTATTGCACTTAACTGGAAGGTGAAAAAAACGGAAGATGGCAGAAGAAGTATTTCCCATACTGGAGGGAGTTTAGGATTTAGCAGCTATATGGTCTTTTACCCTGACTTGAATTCCGGTATTGTCTTGTTATCCAATGAAGCAGATCAGGAAACTCAGAATGAACTTATTATCCTGGCAGATAAGATTATGAAACGATAATGATAAATAGAAGATTTTCTTTTTGAAAATTGGAAAGAGAATCTGCATTTATAATAGAATTACAGAAATATTTGATGATAAGCTCAAGAGCGGATATTTAAAATTTAAGGAAGAGAACTATGTATTCTTGAAAAATTGAGTATAAAGTTGATAGCTTCAGAACTGACAACAATCTTTACAAAAGTTACAGACTTAAAGATAAAAATTAGTAATTATATTGAGCTCTTACAATAAAAATGCACGCCTTTGGTAAGCTCTGAAACGTTGTAGATAAAATAAAGTTTCAAAAAACAATTAGATTGCAAATTGCTGAATGTTTTGTATATTATAGAGAATCAAGCCTCTAACTAATTACTTCTAAAAATTTGTTGAATCTTACAATTCATTTTAAATTTTAATTATATCAGGCTCTTTTTATAGTTTTACAAAATGAATGCAGTCTATAGTGAATATTATATCAGCGGGACATTTGAAAATTTCATTAAGAAGTTTTGGATTTTAGATAATCTAAATAATGGCAATCCGATTTTACAAAAAGGAGTTCCCCCCCAACGGATGTTTCACGATGGCAATCATACAGGGAAACGGATTGAAGGTAAAGCTTAAAGATAATAACAGACATTTACCTGAAGGTATATACTTTTGCGGGCAGATCACACAAGCATTGTCTCTTGATATCCTTTCGGAAACAAAGGCCATAATGATCCAGCTTTTTCCCTGGACTCCAGCCTGGTTTGGAATGTCAAACGCTCACTTATTTACTGATAAAATTTGCCGGGCAAATGAGGTGATTAATTTTAAAGAATTGAATTTTGATGTGCTGATTAGTTTAAACAATGAAATGGTGTGCATTTATCTTGCAAAAATTTTCTCTCCTTTATTTCGGAAAAGTCCCAACATTGCACTAATTTCTAAAAGCGTTCAATTAATTGTGGATAACAGAGGGAACATTGCTGTTGCCTCAGTGGCAAGATCAATGAAATGTTCTGAATGACATCTTCAAAAATTATTTCAAAGTTTTATCGGGATCAATCCTAAGCTTTTTATCAATATTATAAAATTACGGGAAGCTTTAGATCATATCGTATATTCAAATGATAAACCTGAAACAATGACCCAGTTAGCCTTAACTAATGGTTATTACGACCAGCCCCATTTTAATAATGCTTTTAGTTCATTTGTAGGCAAAACACCAAAGAAGTTTGATGAGAAAGAATTTTTTCTTACAATCAAAAAGTAGTGTGTATTCGTATTTATACAAGTTTGAATATGTTAGTTTCAGTAAATTCGTCAATTTACAACTGATAAATATGAATCAATCAATCTCAATTCCGAAATATTCTCATCACTTTTATAAGAAAAATATTGCATTTACAGAAATCAATAAAATAAGAGTAGTTATTTTATTGCTTGCATTGCCATTTGGAGTGTTTCCTGTAAAAGCACAAATAAACCAACTCAATAAAGGAAAATCGACATCCGGAAATTGGGGCGTAGAAACACAGTTCATCAGTAAGACCTTAAAACCCGGCAATGATTTTTATACCTATGTCAATGAAGGTTGGTTAAAGTCAGCAAAAATTCCAGCAGGTTCTTCGGGATTTAACAGCTACAGTCAAGCTAAAGATAAAATAAATCAAAGAATTAATGAAATCATTTGTGATGGAGACAAAAAAAGTTACTCAACAAATTACTCTTTGAAACAGATCAACTCAGTCTATTTAGGATATTTAGATACGGACGATATGGACAAAGTTGGGATTAAACCCATTGAGAAAGATCTTCAAAATATTCTCGCTATTCGCAGTTACCAAGAAGCCGCAAAATGGATGGCTGATCCGAAATCTTTTTCGATCATCGCTATTCATACCGGACCCCACCTCAATGACAGAAGCAAATTTTTAGTTTCATTGAATGAGAGCGGCATCGGATTGCCGACACCTGAATATTATACGAAAGATGATGCTGTGTATATTAAGTATCGAAAAGCTTACAAAGAGTATATTATTAGAACTTTTGATCTGGCAGGCATCAAAAATGCTGACCGACGTGCTGATGACATCCTGAGCATAGAAACAAAATTAGCCAATTTACAATGGACACCGGCTCAGATGCGGGACAGCAAGATCAATTCCCACGTTATCCAAACTGAGGATTTGGATAGTTATGCTCCAGGTTTCCCTTGGAAGGTTTTCTTTAAGGAAAGACAAGTCGATAATGTGGATCAAGTGATTTTGCAGGCAGATACGGCCATCAAGGCAAAAGCAAAGCTATTTGCAGAAACATCGACAGATGTTTGGTCATCCTATATTGCATTTCATTGGATCGTTAACCACTCTACAATTCTGTCAAAAGACTTCCGTCAGAACTATTTTAATTTTTATGGTACCCAGCTGAGCGGTATTCGAGCAGACACTCCCAGAGATCAAAAATCAATTCAGTATGTCAACAGTCGTTTGGGACAACTCGTAGGAAAACTTTACGTTGAAAAATACTTTCCTGAATCGCATCTCAAAAATATCCAGGATTTGGTCAGATATGTTCGTAAGGCATTTTCAGAAAGGCTTGGAAAACTGGATTGGATGGATGATCAAAGCAGAAAGGAGGCCATTGATAAGTTAAATGCGGTAACGGTCAGAATAGGATATCCGGAAGTCTGGCGCGACTATTCATTATTAAAGTTCGATGCAAAAAATCCGATTGCCAATGAACAACTGATCGCAAAAGCCAACTGGGATTATGAAAAGTCAATTATAGATAAAAATTTCACCAGTAAGGAATGGTACCAGATGCCACAGACCGTTGATGCCACAAGCAGTAAATTATACAATTCTATAGAGTTTCCTGCAGGAATTCTACAGCCTATCTTCTTCGACCCAAATGCAGATGCAGCGGCTAACTTTGGTGCTATAGGTGCCATCATCGGACATGAGCTTGGGCACTGTTTCGACGATCAGGGATCCCTGTTTGATGGTAATGGTGTGATGAGAGATTGGTGGACACCGGAAACAAGAAAACAATTTGAGAATCGTACTCAACGCCTTATTGAGCAATACAACAGCTTTTCACCCCTGGAAGGTATTCATCTGAATGGAAAGCAAACGTTGGGAGAAAATATAGGTGATCTGACCGGAGTCGTTTTGGCTCATGCAGCCTATCGTCTTTATCTGAAAGATCATCCTGATGAAAATAAGAATATAACTACCTTTACACCCGATCAAAGTTTTTTTTATCTTTTGCACAGGTAAATAGGAGCCTTTACACCCCTGAGGCATACCGCCTAAGTGCTGAAAAGGATTATCATGCGCCTGCTCAATACCGAGTGAATGGTGTAGTTAGAAATGTTGATGCGTGGTATAAAGCTTTTAAAATCAACGGAAATGACAAGCTTTATCTTAGACCAAAAGATAGAGTAAAGATCTGGTAAAAGGAGAAGAAAATGATAACAAACTAGCTTGAAGCAAATTCATTAAAATAAAATTTCACTTCTATTTTTTTGCGGGATCAGAATAGATTATAAAATCATATTTTTTTATGAAAGATAACAAGATAAATCAATAATTATGAACTTAAAATATTTTCTTTAACCATTGTCTGCACTTTATTTACTGTTCATACCTTTGCACAACAAACCGAACAGACAAAAGTCAAATATTACTATTTAAAAACCTGGGGATTTTTAAAATATTATCATCCAGCATTAGCTTCAGGAAGGATTGATGCTGATAGTATTTTTTAAAGAATTATGAAGCTGTAGATAAAATTCAGAATGCCAGTCAATTAGATTCCATACTTTCCAGAATGATCAGCAACTTAAATTCTGGACAAATCTTTAAACCTGCCCCTACAAAATATTCTGTCACAGAAATGATTGATAACGTTAACCAAAATTGGTTTACAAAAGAAACGTTTCTTTCGGTAGATCTGCGTAAAAAGCTGCAATATTTACAAGAATCGCTTTGCGGATGATAGCCATTACTATTATACGCCAAAGCATTTCTCTACGGAAATTCCACACGAGAAGCCATACGCTTTTCCAGATTCCCTTCCTATACCCTATGAGTATCGGATGCTGTCTTCAGCTAAAATTATGGCCGGAGTAAATTATCTCTTCCCTCACAAATATCTCATGGATTCTGACTGGGACAAGATTTCTATGGGTGCTATACCACTGTTTGCAAAAGCTGATATAAGACTCGCTTTTGAAACACAATTACTTAGACTGGTAGCTCCTTTAAATGATACCCATGCCCTTCGGTTTTACAAGGAAATGAAAACTGGAAGACTATTTTAAAGATAAAGTTTTACCCACCTTTTGATTATCAGCTAGTCAATAATGGTTCCAAGGTAGTGGTTACTAAAATTATCATTCCTGAATTGTGTAAACAAGCCGATATTAAGCAAGGCGATGTGATCACTCATGTTAATAATAAAACGATAAGTAAGAGGGTGGACTTAATAGGGGAATATCTTTCAGCTTCAAATCCTAATCGCTTAATTCTCGTTTAAGCCGATACCTGGACAATCTGCTCTTCCCAACCGATAATCTGCATGCCGAACTAATATTGATGCGTGGAAGAAATATTAGAAAAACAACTGTTGAGTGGATAAGTAAGCAGGATGACTTCAAAAAAGTGTCTGCCTATATAAATAACAAGCTTGCCGGAAGTAAATTAGGCATTCAACCAGAATATGCGGCGCCTGGTGTAGTGATCTTCAGATCTAATCAAACGACCCGATTTCTTGAAAATCTGCCCGAAGATAAATTGAAAACTGCGATGAATTCTATTTTTATTCAAGCAGGAAAGCAAAAAGGCATTATTCTAGATATGCGGAGCTATCCGGATTGGGGCGGTTTCTATTATCTGATGTACAATACTTTTGGAAAAGATAAGAGCTTGTTTTCAAGATATTATAAGTTGGATAAACAGCATATTGGTATGTACAGACAATTAACAGATAATATAGAATATTATCCGCCAACAGCACAACCCAGAAACCGTGTAACGAATGCAAAGATTGTCATTTTGGTAAATGGCGAAACGCTGAGTGCTGGTGAATATTATACGATATTATTGCAACATATATTTCCAAATGCCATTACAATCGGTAGTCAGAGTGCTGGTGCAGATGGTGATGATAAATAGATTGTTCTACCCGGTGGATACAAATTTCCGTTTTCCGGCAATGCCATTTTTTATCCAGATGGAACTCAAACATAACGTAAGGGTATTAAGATCGACAAGGTCATTGATCCCATCATACCTGATGTTGCTGAAGGTACAGATAGTCAGTTAAATGAGGCAATAAAATGGATTAATCGATAGCTGAATGAACTATGATTATAAATTAAGTGGTAACAGAATTATTACATGATTAATAATGATCTCAACAAACGATGGATATCCCCATTATGGCCATCGTTCTGAATATCCCCTAGATCCAATTACCGGAATTGATCAGCTGAATACTCTGCCGGTTTACTTCACCTTTTAAACTTCTCTGGAATCGGTAACGATCTTTGATGTGGCCAATGTCCAGGATATCCCGGGATCCAGTTTCCCGAAGCTAATAATCTGACTATTTTTTATTCTAGTTAATTTTCAAAAATATCTGAACTATGGTTTTAAACTGACACAAAAGCGACCCAAGCCCCAATGCGAATATTCAACTTTTAGTACAATGTTGAGATGCCTGCGGCATGACAAGAAGGTCAGTGTACATCGGCGGTTTAAGAATTATAAAATCAGTTCAACGACTTATATTCGCTTGGAGAAACCCCGACTTTGCTTTTGAACAGGCGGGTAAAATGCTGTGGGTATTTGAAACCTAAATTGTAGGAAATTTCGCTGATGGACTTTGCCGGATCGAAGATCTGGTCCTTCGCCGTATCGATAAGCCGGTTGTGAATATATTCCTGCGCGGAAACTCCGGTTTCCTTTTTGATCAGGTCGCCGAAATAGTTTGCTGATAAATTCAGCTGATCGGCAAAATAATTGACCATCGGCAAACCGATATGTTTAGGCTTTTCCGAACGCAGGTAATCATTCAGCAAAGTATCGAACCTGCCGATGATTCCCCGGTTTACATAGTCCCGGGTAATAAACTGGCGGTCGTAGAACCGCATGCAGTAATTGAGAAAAAGCTCGATATTGTTGATGATCAAGGATTTGCTGTGCTTGTCGATCGGCTGTGCGATTTCGTGTTTTATGTTTTTCAGACATTCCAGAACTGTCTCCCGTTCCTTTTCGGAAAGATGCAATGCTTCGTGGACATCATAGGAGAAGAAGTTATACGCTTTGATGTTCTTTCCAAGAGAAGTTCCTTTCAGCAGATCGGGATGGAAAACCAATGCAAAACCGGCAGGCTGAATGTAAGTTTCTGCATTATAAATCCCGTAGGTCTGTCCCGGTGCAATAAACACCAGTGTTCCTTCCTGATAATCGTAGCTGTGCTTGCCGTACTGCATGTCGCCGCACATGACATCTTTCAGGAAAACGGTGTAAAACCCAAACTTCCTGGTAAACTGGCAGATAGGATTCGATTTCGAGAAATCTACCACACTCACCAGCGGATGCAGGGTTTCATGGTTCAGCATTTTATTGTATTCCGATATGGTATTAAAAACTTCAACGCCCTGATTCTGCATGACTTTTATTTTATAGGTTCAAAATTACCATTTTCTCCGGGACATTGGGCATGGCCGGTAAAATTGGTAGTTCTTCCCGTAATTTATATAAGCCGATTTACGGCAAAAGGTTCGAATTTTGCAGCCATAGCATCAGATTCTGAAAGCAGTGGCCTTCAGTTCTGCCGATGGCCGGGGATCATCTTTCAAAGGATGCCCAGGGGTATCCGATTCAAATAGACAACAAACAAAAAAATAATTAATACTAAACAAATGAGCACATTTACAGTAAAAGCTTACGGCGCGGAATCCAGAACGGCCGATCTTCAGGAATTAAAGATCGAAAGACGGGAAGTTACCGCAAAAGACATTGAAATTGAAATTTTATATTGCGGCGTATGCCACTCGGATCTGCATACCGCCAGAAACGATTGGGGCGGATCAATCTATCCTGTGGTTCCCGGACATGAAATCGTAGGCAGGATTACCAACATCGGAAGCGAAGTTTCCAAATTTAAAGTGGGCGATCTGGCAGCCGTTGGCTGTATGGTAGATTCCTGCGGAGAATGCGAAAGCTGCAGACACGACCTGGAGCAATATTGCCAGAACGGATTTACCGGAACCTATAACGGAAAAGACAAGCACCTGGGCGGCCAGACTTTCGGTGGATATTCCCAGAAAGTAGTGGTAGACGAAGGCTTTGTACTGAGTATTCCTGAAAACCTGGATTTAGCTGCCGTAGCTCCGCTTCTGTGTGCAGGAATTACCACCTGGTCCCCGCTGAGACACTGGAATGTCGGTCCGGATTCCAAAGTTGCGGTAGTTGGCCTGGGAGGCTTGGGCCACATGGCGATCAAGCTGGCCAAAGGCCTGGGTGCTGAAGTAACTTTATTTTCAAGGACACCGGGAAAAACGGAAGACGCAAAAAAACTGGGTGCAGACCACGTGGTGATCTCTACGGAAAAAGAACACATGGATTCGGTACAGGGAAAATTTGACCTGATTATCGATACTGTTCCTTATGAACACGACATCAATCCTTATCTGCAGACGGTGGCACTGAACGGAACCCTGGTGCTGGTAGGATTTGTAGGACCGTTTGAGGAAACCAAGCCAAGTACGCTTCCTTTGATTTTCCAGAGACGCTCGGTAGCCGGCTCCCTGATCGGAGGAATTGCCGAAACCCAGGAAATGCTGGATTTCTGCGGCCAACACAATATCGTTTCAGATATTGAACTCATTAAAATGAGCGAGATCAACGAAGCGTATGAGAGAATGCTGAAAAGCGACGTGAAATACCGTTTTGTAATCGACATGAAATCTTTATAAACCTTCGGGTATTTTTTCACAAAGGCTCTTCGGTTCCGGAGGGCTTTTTGTTTTTTGAGGCTAAGGTAAAGTTAAAGACTGAGGGACAGTTAGAATAGGAATAAATTCAAGCATTGATGAATACCATTCAAATTGTTACATTGTTACATTGTTACATTGTTACATTGTTACATTGTTACATTTAATTCTTCTTCAATATTTTTTTAAGTACCTTTAGTTTTCCGTCGACCGGCTGTTCAAACTTTAGTTCCAGAATATCAGCAACCAGCGGGTACACATTTACATTCTGAAATTCACCGATCTCCAGGTTACCTTTGAATTCCGGTCCCCAGGCGAAGAAGGTAGCTTTCATTTCAGATACGGTACGCGGATCGTAACCATGTTTTCCAACGGGACCTTTCTTTCCCTTTTCAAGAAATATTTTCGGAGCTTTCGGGATCAGTATAATCTGTCCGATCCTGTTGTAACGGTCGTCCCTTGTAGCAAAATAAAGGTATTTCGGCAGCTTTTTATCCAGATAAACCTCATAGTCTCCGGTTTTCTCTCTTTTTAATTGCTTATAAGTGTTCTTCACATCTGCCGGATCTTTAACATAAACCCTTAAAATGGTTTGGGAATTGTAGTAATCGAATTTATTTTTATCCAGTAACAAAGAAGGAATCTCCAGAGGATGCTCACCATCTACTTTGATCATGCCGTGGTCTGAGACGAAAACAAAGTTTACATTCTTCAGCCCGAGATCATTTATTTTAGAAACCAGATTTCCAATGGCCTGGTCCACCAGATGTACGGCCTCTCCGGTTTCTTTGGCATCGGGACCGAAATGATGGCCCGACGCATCCACTTCCGGGAAATACACAGCGATAAAATGCGGTCTCTGATCCATCGGAAGTTTCAGCCAGCCGATCACTTTATCTGCTTTTTCAGCAGGTGAAAACTTCTCATGGTAAGGATAGTAGAACGATGGCCTTTTGCCTCCTGCGTCGCTTGCAGACCCCACCCACATCATGGAAGCGGAGACCATGCCCTGCTTTTCGGCCAGTGACCAGAGCGGAGTTCCGCCGTACCAGCTTCCGTCTTCTGCCGTTTTTCTGCTGCTCGCCTCATAGTTTTCCTTTCTTCCATAATCGTAGAAGTAATTATCGATAAGACCGTGGTGGGCAGGATACAAACCGGTAACCAGCGTCCAGTGGTTCGGAAAGGTAATGCTTGGGTAGCTCGGGAGCATGTCTTTTGCCCGTACGCCTTGCGCAGAATATTTCAGAAGGTTTTCCGCATGGTATTTTTCAGCATAATCGTAACGGAATCCGTCGGTGGAAATCAGGATGACATACGGTTTGGTTTGCGCTTCCACCCTGTTATACCGGCCCGGCACAACAACCTGAGCCGTATCAGCATTGGTCTTCTGTGCGGAAACAACCAGTGAAAAGATCAGCAGTACAGATAATACCCCTTGCTTCATTGTTTATATTTTATGCAAAGTTAGTTCCCCTGTTTTTCACATGAAAATTTAGCCGGTTAAAAAAACATTAAACGTTGTTGATTACTATTAATGAAAAAGCCACTTTGCAGTGGCCTTTATTGTTATTGTTTGATGAGTTGTTCGAAAACGGTTGAACCGTCTTTCAGGGTGATTTCAAGATAGTAGTTTCCGGATTTAAATTCGGAAATATTAACTTCTTTTCCATCCACTTTTACGGACTTCACTTTTCTTCCGGTCGCTTCGTAAATATCAACCGTCCTGATTTTATCTACACTTTTAAAAGTAAAAGTCTCTTTGGCAGGGTTGGGATAAAGCACCACTTTCTTAGGTTCAGCCGCTACTTCGCCGGTTGCCAGGACAGATGATCTCGTAAGAACGGAATATCCTCTGGTGGAATGGTGGTTATTCGCTAATGTAAGGCTTGGTCCGACCGCATAAAAAATATTGATCGAACCTGTGGAATTGGTAAATGCGGTATCACCCGTACCTCCGGCCAAAGACCGGGTAGCTACAAGGGTTCTTGTTCCTCCTGCCGTCGTGTTGGAGCTGATGGTCCAGTCCTGGGCCGGATCCGCGTTAGGAGTCACGCCGATTCCGGCAAAAGTATAATCCAGATTGGTCGTGTTTGTTGAGTTGGAGTTATAAATAAATCCGTCAACACCACTTCCCATACCGCCACTGCTTCCGGTGCCGCCGAAACCCAACCCCAGATAAGCCGTATCCGGTCCGGTAAGTGTAAGGGTAACATTGGTGGAAGAAGTCACCATTTTTACAGTCATTCCTGAAGAGCCGAGGCTCACGGTTCCCGTTGAAAAAGCTGTGCGCTGAATGAGGAAGCTACAGCCAGGGATAAAGTAAGTAAAAGTTTTTTCATTCTTTAATTTTTAAGCAGATTAATAATTTCTTTATTGTTCGTTTGTAATGCGTATTCAAAAGGCGTCATTCCCTGAGCGTCTTTTATGGTTTTATCGGCTTTATTCTTCAGCAGCAGTTCCGTCATTTCCCTGTTTCCGAATTTTACGGCCCAGAACAGCGGCGTATATCCTGAAGCATCTGCAATATTCGGATCTGCATTTTTGCTGAGAAGGTATTCCGCGAGTTCCCGGTTATATTTTACGGCAAGCCCGGATAAGGCAGTTCCTTCCCGGCTTTTGTAATTAACATCTTTGACCCGGTCCATCAGAAATTTGGCCACCTCCACGTTTCCCCGGTAGCATGCAAGAATCAACGGCGAGAAGCCGCCCTCGTTGGTCTGGTTGATGATGTCCGGGTTCTGTTTCATCAGTTCTTTCACCTCAGCTACCGTCCCGCTGCGTGCAACATCATAGATGGATTTTGCTTTTTCCTGAGCGGATAGAAATACCAGGCCCAGAAACATGCTCAGGATAAAAAAGGTCTTTTTCATTGTTTTGAAAGGACATAGTTATACTGTACGTTTACGCTTTCGGCAATTTTCTTGGTTACCATTTTAGGAATGGTCACTTGATGATCTGCCGGTTTTACCACAAAGCTTCCGGTCATATAGATCTTTCCGTCTTTGGCATACAGGGAAGCCGCAGAATTGTAGGCTTTATCCACCCCGTGAAAATTCAGTGTTCCCTGAAGCGTGTATTTCTGCGGAGATGCGGAAAGTTTGGACTTATCGAAATTAACGATCTTTCCTTTAAAGGTGGTCTTGGGATATTTTGCCGTTTCCGCATAGCTTTCATTGAAGTGTTCTTCCATCAGTTTGGTTTTGAAATGGAAATTTTTAACGTTGGAAACCGAGGCAAATTCCCCGGTATCGGCATTGATTACCGCTACGTTGGTGTCATCCTGTGCGAAAACGTCTTCAAACAAAGGGACCGATGCTTCAAAAGTGACTTTGCCTGTTTTGGCTACGTATTTCTGTGCCGATGCAAAATGGGTAACAAGTATGGCTGCAATAACCAGAATTAGCTTTTTCATAAAATTTGATTTAGTTTTCAGGAAGTCCGTCGGTCTTCCATTTGGTGATGATATTGATTTGTGCAGGAGATAAACTTCCGCCCTGCGGCATTTTCTGAGGATCCCCGTTGGCACGGCTTATCCTGTCGATGATGCTGTTGATGTTGCCTTTAACCTGGGAATAATTGGTCAGGGCCTGAGGTCCCGGCGAGTGGCAGCTTACACAATTGGCATCGATGATGGCCTTGACGTCCTTATTGTACGTGACGACCTGTGCAATTGGGGTATTATCTGAAATTTCCTCGTAAGTCCGGCTTTCACAGGCGATGCATGCAACGGCTGCTGAAATGATACATATAAACTTTTTCATACTTAAAATACCCGATAAAGGTTAAACCCAAAGAAAATCTGGCCTTTTTCCCATTTTCCGGAAGCATTGGTCAGGTAACCGATATCCGAATTGAGCTGGGAATTGGTGAACAAAAGCTGGAACACGTGTCCCCCGGTTTCTATATCCATCCCTAACGAAAGCGGATTTTTGTAGAAACTGTGATTGTCGAAGTTTACAAAGTATTCGGCGTTGAGGGAAATCCTTTTGGAGATCTTATAACGGCCGCCCATACCTGCAAGAAACTGATTTTTGTCTTCAATCGCCGGCTCATAAAGGTTCTTGTGTACATAAGACGGGGTGAGCTGAAGGGAAAACTTATCGTTGAACCTCCGGGAAATCAAAGCCTGGGTAAGATAGGAAAGCCGGTCGCCGAACCGGAGATCCGGATAATTATCCTTGCTGAGGTCTGTATTCACAGCCATTACATGATATCCCACAAGATCTACCGGAAAGTTTTCGCTTTGCTTTATCAGTCTGTATTTTATGGCCCCTTCAAAGGTTTTAAGGTTGGTTTCCCTGGAAAGACTCACCGAAATACCATCGGTTATCCCGTAGATCCCGCCTAATTTGGTTGAAGCATTATCGAGCCCGAAAAAGTCCTTAAACCCTTTGCTGATATCTCCGAAGCGGTGTGCAACCACCATATACCATTCGTTCTTTGCAGGAAGCTTGGTAGATTGCCCGGTAACAATCTGCAGTGCTTTGAAGGCAGGCTGCTCCATATCCGGGGTTTTGGTCTGGATTGTATCGATATCCTTCAGCAAATCTTCCTGTGCCGAGGCAAAACCTGCGATGAATACCGATAAAAATAAGAGAGTTTTTGTCATAAGCATTATTGAATTAATAACGCAAACTTAGAAACTTAGCCCGTTAAAATTGTGTGATAAAAGTCACCGGTATCCATATTTTCAGGGAATAGCCCGCAACAGAAAACAGACTGCCCTGAAAGACAGCCTGTTTATGATGCATGCGTTTATATTAAACTTTAATGAATCTTCCGGATTACGGATGATCTTATTTCAGATCTGAAAACAAAGCGCCCTTCCTTTTCATTCACTCTCTTTCGTAAACAGTATCAGACAGAATCCGCACTTACGGAACCAGCGGATTGCTGTTGAAAACATGGCTGATGTTTGAAAGCGCCGGGCTCAGCTGGGTGGCATTATTCGCCGAATGACATCCGAAGCAATTGGTCCGGGGATCCGAATTTGCATTCTGAAACTGGGAATAGGTTTCCATGGTGGTATTGGATAACTGGTTGGTTCCCACATGGCTGAAACTCGTTGCCGAAATATTCCATGTTGAGCCGATATGAAAGTATTTTTTCCGGACATCGTTTCCTACCAGCCTTGCATTGACGTCATTGTTCCCTGCAATTACCTGAGCATTGCTGCGGTCTTCAGTAAGTCCTACGGCAGAACTTCCGAAACCGAAAGGCTTGGTCCGTTGCGTATCGCTGCCGCTGATGGTAAACGGAGACATGGCATTGATATCCTCGCCGTTCATAAACATATGGGAAAGGTTGAAAGAAGTAGCCGTAGCAGAAGAGAACAGCCACGCGGGACCTGTTCCGAAGTTGGTGTCGGCGGCTACCGCCGTGATCCCATTGCTTGAATTTCTGTAGTTGTACGCCCTGTTAGGAGAATTATTGACATGTTCTATCGAGCCCCAGATCATCTCAGGATGCCCGGCAACGCTCCCCACGATATGCATACCTACCAGTGCCAGCATCACGGTTTTAGATCCGTTTCTTGTCCAGACACTCGCTGAGGTCTGGGTATAATTCGGAACCGTTGCCTTTACGGTAATATAATCCTGAAGATTAGGAAGGTTGGTGGTTTCTATCCAGGATGTTTTCAGTTCCATGGCTAGAGAATTGGGTTCAACGATCGGGATATTTTTTGAGGCTGCATAAGCAATAATGGCATTGAGTTCTGCCTGGGTGGTGGGAAATCTGGCTGAAGCAGGCAATACTCCGTTCTTTACCATCGTCAGGAAAACGGCATATACATCGTTTACCATGGAATTATAATAAACGAGAGAACCGTTTTTCGCCATCAGTGCATCTCCGGTGGCCTGTCCCTGCTCCGGCACCACAATCCTGATCACCCCGTTTATTCTTGCGATAAAGATATTTTTCTGAAGATCCGTTGTAAATTTCTGTACGGTGGTATTCTCCTCCAGAGGTTTGGAATAAATAAGTGTTGGATTCTCGATGATTTGCGCATTGATTCCATAGAAAACAGGTGCATTGTTTATCAATTTAACGAATTTTACTTCTTTCTTTTCATTTCCGTCCATAACAAGGTTGAGGCCATTGGGAGAAACAGGCGCTTTATCCACATCGAACATTATTTTGGTCTCCCTTTCGAAAAGCACCGGCAGGTTATTCGCCCCGTTTGCCGTTCCTTTGATATCAAAAGTCATCGCATCCTTTGTATCAACACTCTTAATGGACTGCTGCGAAGTGGCGGAAGATTTAAAGAAAAATACCGGCATGCAGGTATGCTTCTTTAAAGTCCGTAACCCGGTAGTCTGATCGGTAGCCGATACGTCATAAAATTCAGGGGAATTGAATACAAATCCGTTGCAGCTTCCGTATCCGCCGGTTGTGGGCGTCGGCGACAGAAGCCATAAGAACATCTGTTCGGTCCACCGGTAAAAATTCAGATTGATAAAGGCATTTGAAGGGTTTGACGGATGCAAAGCCACGGGATTAGGAGCCGAATCACTGAAGGCCAGGCCGTCCGCAGGTTTTACAAAGACGTCCTGAACAGGCGTTACGCCGGCCGGTAGCCAGGTATCGAATACAGCCTGGGGAACCACATTCCCGGTATCCATGGCATTCAAAGGCATGATGGTAGACTTAAAGCCCTGATAGACTCCCGAGTCCTTCATAAAATTGTAGGTGATCAGAATGGAGGCTGCGAAAGAAATTGTTAATAATATCTTTTTCATGATGTTCACAGTTATTAGTTATACTTTAGATTAGTTTTTGATAAGCGGCCGGGTTACGGATTCTTTTCCGGTGTTTATTTTCACATAATAAATACCGGGCAGCTGCCTGCTTAAATCGATAGAAGTCTGCCTGTTGATCTTTTCCATCTTAACTACCCGTTCTCCTTTTGAATCGAAAACTTCACAGCTGAAAGTATCGGCATCTGCCTTAATCCTGAAGGTGTCTTTCGTAGGGTTCGGATACAGAAGATCCGTATTGCGGGCAAGAGGTGCCGGACTATCCTTGGTTTTATAAATCACCACCTCATCCAGAACGATCGGATTTGCACTTTCCGTTCTGTACTGGGTGGAAACGAACCGGATGGCGGATCTGCTGTTTTTGGAATAGTCTGTTAACGGCAGCCTGATTTTTTCCTCCTTACCGGTTTCGTTGGCACCTAAGGTCAGCAGCTTCTGCCAGGCCCCTTTTTCATCCAGCAGCTCAACCGACAACGTATTATCAGTCCCGTTTTCCTTTTTTTTCTGAAGGTAAAGGAATTCCAGGATTACCTGGCCGTTCGACAGATCGATGGATGGGGTGTCTAATGAAGTGGATACAGGCTGTGTCGCCAGGCCATTGAAGAATACGGCACTGTTTGTGCCCTTCAAGGGAGATTCTACACCGATAGCTGAAATTCCGAAATTGATCCAGGTGGTCTCCTGATCAATGAAGTTCTGGGTAAAACTACCCGGAAAGCCCTTTTCAAAATTTTCCCGGAAGATGATTTCCTGAGCATCTATAAACGAAACGGATGCCATCATCGTTAATAAGATTGTTTTTTTCATGAGGTATTAGTTTTAAATATTCTGGAATATTATTGTATAACAAACTTACGTACTTATCAATTCATAACCGTGTGATAAATGTCACTTTAAAATTGTTTTTATCAATTGATTTTCAGAATATTTAAGACTTTATTGATCATCATCTTTTAACCGGGTCGGATACGGTAATCCGTATCCCTTCCTTGGTCTGAACGAGTTCTCCTTCATTTTCCATTTTTTTCAGGACCCGGCTGATGACTTCTCTTGAAGTTCCGAGATTTCCTGCAATTTCCCGGTGGGTAAGCCGGATCGGATTGTTGCCGGTAACGGAGATCTGCTGCCGGATGTAATTCAGGACGCGTTTATCCAGACGATGGAATACGGCATCATTTACCATACTCATCACATCGGAAAACCGCTTATCGTATTCATGATAAAAAACCTTATTGATTTCGGGAAAGCGGATCAGCCATTCGTGGATGACGGAAACCGGGATCAGCATGATTTCGGAATCTTCTTCGGCAACAGCATAGACCCGGCTGGTATAATCGGTAAAGATGGATGAAAACGTCATCATGCAGCTGTCGTTCCTGCGGATATAATAGTAAATAAGTTCGCGCCCGTCATTTAAGGTAAATACCCGTATGGATCCGTTGATCAGGAAGGGGACAAATTTATTCTTCTGTCCTTCCCTTACAATTTCGGTTTTGGCCTTTACCTGGGTCATTACGGCACATCGATCGAGCTCATTTAAGAAATCACTACCCATAAAGCCGAATTTATTAAGAATAAATTGATTATTTACCATATCCTTTGTATCAAATCTAACAGCAAAGATATACAATTGTGAAGTTTATATCCTACTTTTTTTAATCTATCGTTTTTATACCTGATTTAATAGGGATTATCATTATATCCGGATTAATAAACTTTCCGATTCCATATTTAAATACGGTGCAGCTCAATATTTTTCTAAATACTACTTTAACGTGAATTCGACCGTATTGACATCATATTCAATCGATTATTTAAATCAAAAATAAAATTAGAATGATTCAGTCGGGATTTTGGATGCCACTCATCCTGGCAGAACGAATAAACGATTCACGCTTCTGACAGGATTTTATCCTATCCTGTACCAAGCCGGCCCTTCAGGACTTTGAAACGATTAATCCGTCTCTGATTGAAAATAACCAAGACCGGTTATTAAGGATTAAATAAAAACTCCTCTGATAAAGTGGTAACCTATTCAGTTTGATGATCAGGACCTTTCCTTTATTTGACAAGAGAAACTTCCGGCATCCGGCACCCCTCTTCCAGCCGCTTAATCCAGGTTCTTCTTCGAGTTCACATTATTTTATAACCTATCATTATTAACATCACACACAGGAAAATGATCCGGAAATAAAATTGATTTTTTGGTAAAAAAAACTGCTTCATGAAGCATGAAACAGTTTTAAATAATCAGAGCCTGTATTTCAGATTCAGCCCGTAAAATAAGTAGGCCTTACTTGGACCGGGGTTGAGATCCGTCGCCAGGTTTTTCGGATAATTACTACCCAAATCGGAATCATTGATATTATTACCCAAAAACAGGAAGGTGTAATTGATCTGGCTGGTCAGGTTATTTCCCATCACATAGGCATCAAGGTCGAATCTGCCGAAGGATTTTTTATAGCCCAGTTTGGAATTAAGCAGCCCAAAACCTTTTACAACATTGGTATTGGCAAAATCCGTGTACACATTGCCCAGATAATTGTAGGTATTCACCAGATAAAAGCCCGGTTTGGTATAAAGATCCACCCCAACTGCATATTTGTTTCTCGGCACGCCCACTACCGTTTGATGTTTATAAGTCTGTTCTTTTCCTAACAACACTGTTTTAAAATCTTTATATTTTGCATCATAGTAAGACATATTCACAAAAGGCACAATTCGGTTCACAAAAGAATTGTCGTTTTTATACTGATACCCCACACTTACTTCAAGACCCGTGTTTCTCTGGCTACCCGTATTTGCCCAGTAGCTGTAAGTGCCATTATTACCGGATAACTGGGTGAGTTTATTGGTATAATTAATATTAAATACAGAAACCTGATAATCCAGCTTCGTATCCAGCAGTAAGCCATGTACGCTGAAATCCAGCATTTTCGCACGTTCAGGTTTAAGGTCATCATTGGCGATATTGATGACATTGATGTAAGAAGAAGTTGCTGTAGGTGCATTATAGCCTTCACTGTAACTCAGATTAAAAATCTGTTGCTTCCATTCTTTCTGTAAGGCAAAATGCGGCATATAAGCCGTTTCGTACTGCTTCCCGAAAGACTGGTCTTTTTTCCCTGCGATTAATCCGGGAACGGCAAACAGGTCTTTCCGGTCATAATTGGTTCTGTTGGCACTTATTCCCGCGAGGAATGTTACGCCCCAGGGTTTGTACGTCAAATAATCGATGGCAAAATAGGTAGACTGATTGTTATTGTACTTAAAATAAGTAGCATTGGAAATTCCTGTCGTCTGTAACGGATTGGAAGGATCTGTTCCGGTAAAGCGGTAACTGGAAGTAGTGGACATCGAGTTCTGGATCTCCGTACCGAAGTCGAAGCGGTTTTCGAAATCCTTGAATTCATTTTTCAGGGTAAAGGTAGAACGGAGTCCCACATTGGGTGAACTCGTGATTCCGAAAGCCCCCGCCGAAACACTTTCCGTATTTCCGTTGTAGTAAAATAAAGTGGTATAATTTCTCAGATTTGGCAGAATATTCACCGAGTTGCTGAGGCCTATCCGGGTTGATTTTATTTTATTCCCTGCATTTTTACTGATGTAGGCCGTATTCCCGTTATCAATGCCTGCATTATAGTCTGCATAAGAGATCTGTCCCGAAATATGCTCATACGAATAAGCCTGGCTGCCGAAAAAGCTCAGCTGGTCGCTTTTCCCCAGCTTTACCGTTCCGTTGACATTGAAAAAGTTCTTCAGCCCGCTTCCGTTCGGCCGGTAGCCTTCCGTTTCCAGATGGCCATAAGCTGCATTTACCGAATAATTTTCATCGGCAACATTAAGCTGCGTGCGGGACTGGAAAGTTTTAAAGGCGCCCGCCAGCACATTTTCCGATACGGTGATTCCTTTGGTAAAATCGGGACGCGTGTAGAAACGGACAACCCCGCCTACGCCCCCGCCGTACATCGTTGCAGCCGGACCTTTGATGACTTCAATATTATTCACGTAGGCAAAATCGATGTCATCCAGGATGGTAATTCCCTCAGCATTGGTAAGCGGCATATTGTTCCAGTAGGCCTTTACGCCCCAGTTATTGAATTTCTGGTCATTTCCGTAGCCGCGGACGACCAGTCGCTGGCCACCGAAATTCGTCCTTTTGTCCACCTGCACTCCCGGCATGGTCGATAAGGTCTGTTCGATAGCAGCAGGATTATTCCTGTTAAGTTCTTCTTCGGAAAGGGTTTCTACGGATTGCGCATGCCTTTTGAATTCCGCACGTTCCTGCTTTATTTTTTTTCTTCCCTGGATGGCAACTTCTTCGATATTGGTTTCCGGGGACTGCTGGGCATTAGCAATGGTACAGCCCAATACGGCTGCCATGCATATATATTTTTTCATTTGATTAAAAATTTAATTATCTGTCGTTGAAAGTTTATCAGGCAATATATCTTTCTTCCGGAGGCGGAATGATGACTGACAGATCACAAGTATTTTTTAATCTTTTAAAATAGTCTGATTCCGGATTCCTGTAAAAACTGAAAAGCTCCGGTTGTCCGGTGCCGGAAAAAATAAAAAAGCCAGATGCCTTTATAAGTTTCGTATGCTGAGCAGGTAAGGTAAAATGCCGCCAGGCACACACTTTTTTAGTCACGAAAAATCCTGACAATTTAAGGATGGAATTCAAAACAATATCTTTTTTATCCACGTAGCACTGATAATATTTCTGCCCGTTTTTTAAATCAACTTTAATGATATCGTAGGAAAATCCGTGGAGGACAAATTCCCTTTCCTCTTTCCATTCAGCATTTGCCATTTGTTTTTCTGAGAAATATACGGTTTCCGACGGATCGGTTCCGTGTTTTGAAATATGATCCCGGGTGATTTCATAGATTCTGCTTTTAATAGAGGAAACAGCAGGATAGATCATATTCATCAATATGATCACAAAAGGAATAAGCAGGAACAGAAAAAATAGTTTTGTACGCAAAAAAAAAGAAATTATTGTCGTCGGGGAATCAGTTCCCCTTCAGGTTCTGCCGGGATAAACGCCGGAATTCTGAGTTGGTATATTTTTTCGGAACCCTTTACGGTATATTCTATCTGGCTGTCTTCCGGATCCCGGTGAACGGATGGCTCCGATTTTTCAACAGAAGATCCGGAATCTGAATAGTCAGGACCTTTTGTTTCATCGGTTATCTGAAAACTCCCTCTTACCATAACCGAATTTCCCGAACGGCTCTGCATAAAGCTTATGGGATGTCCTTCCGCCTTGAAAGAAGTAACGGTCATCTGATCCCTGCGGTCTTGCGGTTTTAGAAAGACCGTGTAGACGGCTCCTCTAATACCCGGCCGGCCACCGGACCACTCCGATTTTTCTGCAGAAACCAAAGCCACCCTGCCCTGATCCAAAGAGGAAACCGGCGCTTTACAGGAAAACGCCAGCATCCAGAATATGATGATAAATAACGGGTTATTCATTAGTCGTCGTCTCCGTCGTCATTTACTTTACCCAATACCAGGTAGTTTCCGCTGTACACGGTTTTTCCGTTGGCTTCGGCTTTCAGGACGTAATTTCCGGGGGTTAAACGCTGTCCGAATTCCTCGTCGGATTTTACGTTCTTTTTCGTATATACCAATCTTCCCGATGCGTCGAAAATACTGATGTCTACGGAACTGTATTCAGCAGCTCCAAATCTCAGATGGGAGATTCCTTTCGATGGATTCGGATATATTCTGATTCCGTCTTTTTTGGATTTCACTTCGCCGGTCGCCAGAGTAACGGTTGTATTCTGGGTGGTCCAGGCACCTCTTCCGTAGGTGGATACCAGAACCGTTCTGGTTGAGGGACGATAATCCAGATTGGTGACCCTTACGTTACCGATATTCCCGGTAATGGAAGCCCATGTAGGAGAAGAGGCCAGGAAGTTTGTGGTTCCCCATACTCCCATTTCTGTTCCCAGAATTACTTCGTTGGCATCATCAGGATTTCTCAGAACGGTTCTTACCGGCATATCCGGAAGATTCCCTTCTTTGTTCTGCCACGTTGCCCCGCCATCCGTAGAATAGAATACGCTGGTCAGGTTATAATTCGATAAAGTGACGATAATCTCATTTTCACTGGCTCCGAATTCGATGTCGGAAATTGTTCCTGCGGCCGGTGCGGTAAGTACGGATGAGGTATAAGAGGTGGTATTGGCATTCGTAACTTTAAAGATCCTACCCAGATTGGTTCCTACAAATAAGGTGGTGGAAGCCGTTGTGTAAGGAGAAACCTTCATCCAGGAAACCTGCTCGTTGGTCTGGGCGGTTCCTACCGTCATGGTAACGTTGGTAAATGTGGTAGAAGTCGCCGACAGGCCGCCTGTTCTGAAGAGGGTAAGTCCTGAACGGTAAGAATAAAATACATTGTTGATCCGGTCTAAAGCGATTTCATTGACAAAGTGACCGTAAGCATTCCTGTTGGCGCTTGAAATCAGATAATAGGTACCGGTCGTCAGCAGATAATGGTTGTTGTATACATAGCTGGCAATTTCGTAATTGTCCTGGTCATCGTATTCCGTATACATTCCGTCTCCGGACGTAGCCGCCTGGCTGGTCAGGAAATTATTGGACTGCGGAACTCCATAGAGCCACCACGAACCGTTATCCTGGGCGCCCGCCAACAGTTCTTCGTTAGCCGGGGTTTTAACAGGATTCAGCATTGCCGTATAAAACTGCGTAACATTGTACCGTGTGTTTCTGGAGGCAAAACTACCTGCTGTTGCGATGGTATTTTTATTTGCTGCAAAATAGATTCCGCCGTCATTCCCGAACATCATCTGATTGGTCGCATAGTTATTGAACGGATTGAAAACGATCTCATGCTGGTCTGCATGGACCTGGGAAACCGGCAGATTGGCCATACTGTTGTTGTTCGACCATTTTGAGATCTGGCTCCAGGTGGTACAGCCGTCCGTAGATTTATAAAGATCGATTCCCCCGATATATACCGTATTGTCATCTAAAGGATCGGTGGCGATAATCAGATCATAAAAAGACTGCCCTCTTGTGAAGTCGTTGGCCGGAATACTGGTATCCGCAGCTGTAGGCAGAGTAATGACCGGAGAAGCATCGCTGGTAGCCTGCCAGGTTGTCCCGCCATCGGTAGATCTGGCGATACGGATCGGCTCGGAGGTACTGTTGGCGCCCTGCATAAAGGCATATACTTTATTGGCATCTGTCCGCGACAGCGTAAAATTCACCCGGGCTCCGGAATTGCCGACGTTATAGACTTCGCTGAAAGTCGTTCCGTCCGCAGATTTTAAAATCCGCCCTCCCGAATCGATGTTGGAATATCTGGAAGACCGGGTAGAAACCCATACGGAATTATCTGCTCCGATTTCGATCTGCTGAATGGCATATCCCGTTGTGCTCGGCGTACCCGTGTTGGTATTGATTGCCGATAAACTGGTATTTTTTGTAAAGGTTGTTCCTCCGTTGGTGGATTTGTACAATCCTGCCTGGGCCAGCCCCTGGAATGCGCCGTCGTTATAGTTGCCGCTTACGCCTGCATAGACTTCCGAAACCCCGGCATTGTTTCTCACTTTAATGTCGTTAATATAAAAGTTTCCGCTCCTTACGTTTCCGGAATAGGTAGGCGTAATGGTAAAAATCTGTGTCCAGGTATTCCCTCCGTCGGTCGATTTCCAGATGCCCGAGCCTATGGCGTCGGCGGTAGGGGCTTCACCTGTACCCACGTAGAGGGTTTGGGGATTATTGGGATCGTAGGCGATACAGGAAACGGAAGTATTCGCCCAGAAAGTACTCAGCGGTGTCCATTCGTTGGTGCTTACGGAAGGATCCTGATTTACCCACAGTCCTCCGGAAACGCCTCCTGCAAAAACTCTTTTACCGGCAGGATCATTGGGATCATACATAATGGCACGCGTTCTCCCCCCTACGCTGTAAGGACCTCTTTCGATCCATGGTTCGTTTACTATTTTTCCGGTGGAAGACCCGCTCCCGGTAATGAAAGACATTTGTTTGGTAGGAGCATACCTTCCCTGGGCAATTTCCTGATTCAATGCGGCAAGCTTGTAAAATCCGTTTTCTCCGGTTACCGGATCCATGGTTCTTTTGTAATCTTCTTCGTTATAAGGGTTTGGCGGAATACCAGCAGACCTTGCGACTTTATGTTGTTTCTTCAGGTCTTTGCTGTATTTTGCATACAGTTCCTGAAGATGTTTCTGGTTTTTATGAAGTAGATTTTCCTGCGCATAGAAGCTTCCTGCAGTACAGAGCATCGCACAAAAAATAAAAGGTGCTTTCATTTTCAATATTTTCCGCAATATACTAAGTCTTGAGATAATTATAATATTCTAAATTAAATTTTAATAATTGTTAAGTATTTCCAATAAATAGCAATGAATTATTTAAATCCGGCAATGGGAAAATGAGGAAACAAAAATGCCCCGGCTTTCACCGGGGCATCTTTTTTATATAAGAAAAATCTTAAGCTTGTACGTTGTTTCCTCCTAATACGAAAGGCTCAACTTCTTTGATTTCTCCGAATTGCTGCTCGTAGTTAGCAATGTTCTGCTGAAGAGCAGAAAGTACTCTCTTGGCATGAAGCGGAGCAAGAATTACTCTTGATCTTACTTTAGCCTGTTGTACACCTGGCATTAACTGGATGAAATCTACTACGAATTCAGATGGAGAGTGGTTTACCAAAGCTAAGTTTGCATAGATACCCGCTGCTACCATTTCGTTTAATTCGATGTTGATGTTTCCGTCTTGTGGATTTTGATTGTTGTCCATTTGTTATAAATATTTTTTAATTCGAAATTTTGAGGTTGTGAAAATATAAAAATAAATCCAAACCTCAAATTTCCGAATCATTAATTTTAGTTAAGATCTTCGAATTCTTTTTTAGAACCTACGATCACATTCTGATATTCTTTAAGACCTGTACCTGCAGGAATTCGGTGTCCTACAATTACATTTTCTTTAAGACCGTTCAGCTCATCTACCTTACCTGCCACTGCAGCTTCATTCAGTACTTTTGTGGTTTCCTGGAACGATGCAGCCGACATGAAAGATTTCGTCTGAAGAGCCGCTCTGGTAATACCCTGCAATACCGGAGTTGCGGTAGCCGGTAAAGCTTCCCTTACCTGAACCAATGCCTGGTCTTCACGTTTCAGCTTAGAGTTTTCATCTCTCAGTTCTCTTGCCGTGATCATCTGACCCGGCTGGAATACTTTAGAATCTCCTGCATCCATTACCACTTTAAGCCCGAATACCCTGTTGTTTTCTTCCAGGAAGTCGTATTTGTGCTCAAGCGCTCCTTCAAGGAACTGGGTATCCCCACCATCTACGATCGATACTTTGGTCATCATCTGTCTTACGATGATTTCGAAGTGCTTATCGTCAATTTTTACCCCCTGAAGACGGTAAACTTCCTGAATTTCATTTACCAGATATTCCTGAACCGCGGTTGGACCTTTGATTCTTAAAATATCGTCCGGAGTAATGGAACCGTCGGAAAGCGGTGAACCTGCTCTTACGAAGTCATTTTCCTGTACCAGGATCTGGTTGGATAATTTAACCAGGTAGATTTTTCTTTCGCCTGTTTTTGCTTCAACGATCAATTCACGGTTACCTCTCTTGATTTTTCCGTAAGAAACTACCCCGTCGATTTCTGTAACCACTGCCGGGTTGGATGGGTTTCTTGCTTCGAATAATTCGGTAACTCTCGGAAGACCCCCGGTGATATCCCCTGCTTTTGCAGATTTTCTCGGGATCTTGATTAAGACTTTACCGGCCTTGATCTTCTCACCGTCATTTACCATTAAGTGGGCTCCTACCGGTAGGTTGTATGCTTTCTGCTCAACCCCCTTGGAATCTACCACCTTCAGGGTAGGTACGGCTTTTTTATTTCTGGATTCGGAGATTACTTTTTCTTCGAAACCGGTAGCTTCGTCAATTTCCAGCTGGAATGAAATACCCTGAATGATATCTTCGTACTCCACCTTACCGGCAGTTTCAGCAATGATTACCGCGTTGTAGGCATCCCACTTACAGATCACATCGCCTTTCTTCACTTTATCTCCCGGCTTCACAGCCAGTATGGAACCATAAGGTACGTTGGCCACCATCAATGGTGTTCTGGATTCGTTATCCGCTACCAACCTGAATTCCGTAGAACGGGAAACCACAACTTCAGCCGTGTTACCGTTTTCATCTTCAGAAGTAATGGTTCTGATCTCGTCCATTTCAACGATACCGTCTCTTCTTGCCACGATGGATGGATTTTCGGAAACGTTTCCTGCAGTACCCCCCTGGTGGAAGGTTCTCAGGGTAAGCTGAGTACCCGGTTCCCCGATGGACTGTGCTGCAATTACCCCTACTGCTTCACCCATGTGGATGGTTTTACCTGTTGCCAGGTTTCTACCGTAGCATTTTGCACAGATTCCTTTTTTAGCCTCACAGGTTAACGGTGAACGTACTTCAACCGCCTCCAGTCCGGCTTCTTCAATTCTTCTGGCAAATATTTCGTTGATCACTTCGTCGGCATTGATGATTAATTCATCGCTTTCAGGATCATAAATATTATGTAATGATACCCTACCCAAGATTCTTTCGGAGATTCTTTCAACGATCTCGTCATTTTTCTTAAGCGCAGTAACTTCGGTACCTCTTAAAGTTCCACAGTCGTCTTCGGTAACGATCACGTCCTGTGCAACGTCTACCAGTCTTCTCGTTAAGTAACCGGCATCGGCCGTCTTAAGAGCGGTATCCGCAAGACCTTTACGGGCACCGTGGGTAGAGATGAAGTACTCCAGGATGGAAAGACCTTCCTTAAAGTTTGCAAGGATCGGGTTTTCGATGATCTCCGCTCCGGTAGAACCGGCTTTCTGCGGCTTGGCCATCAAACCTCTCATCCCGGATAACTGACGGATCTGTTCCTTGGAACCCCTCGCCCCGGAATCAAGCATCATGTATACCGAGTTGAATCCGCCCTGGTCGGTCTTCATCCGGCTCATGATCATTTCCGTTAATCCGGCGTTGGTATTGGTCCAAACGTCAATTACCTGGTTATATCTTTCCGTATCGGTAATCAGACCCATGTTGTAGTTGGCTCTGATCTCGTCTACCGTTTCGATAGAAGTAGCGATCATCTGCTTTTTCTCAACCGGTACCACGATATCACCTAATGAGAACGAAAGTCCTCCTTTAAATGCATTTGAGTATCCCAAATCTTTCATGGCATCCAGGAACTTCACGGTAGTAGGGAAATCCGTATCCGCAAGGATCTTACCGATAACGTTTCTCAATGATTTCTTTGTTAAAAGTTCATTGATATAGCCTACCTGCTTCGGTACAATCTGGTTGAACAGGATTCTACCTACGGAAGTTTCGATCAGTCTGGTAACGATCTGCCCGTCTTCCTTTACCGGAAGCCTGCATCGTACTTTAGCGTTCAGAGATACTCTTCCTTCTGCGTAAGCGATTTCCGCTTCTTCCGGAGAGTAGAATGCCAAACCTTCACCTTTCACTTTCATATCGTCCGTAGAGCTTAATTCTTTGGTCATGAAATAAAGACCAAGAACCATGTCCTGAGAAGGTACGGTAATCGGAGAACCGTTTGCCGGGTTCAGGATGTTCTGAGAACCCAACATCAGTAACTGTGCTTCAAGGATCGCTTCAGGGCCTAACGGTAAGTGTACCGCCATCTGGTCACCATCGAAATCCGCGTTGAAGGCCGTTGTTACCAACGGGTGAAGCTGGATGGCTTTCCCTTCGATCATTTTAGGCTGGAAGGCCTGGATCCCCAGTCTGTGAAGCGTAGGTGCCCTGTTCAGAAGAACCGGGTGGCCTTTCATCACGTTTTCAAGGATATCGTATACTACAGGTTCTTTCCTGTCGATGATTCTTTTAGCTGATTTTACGGTTTTTACAATCCCTCTTTCAATCAGTTTTCTGATGATGAACGGTTTGTAAAGTTCCGCTGCCATATCTTTAGGGATACCGCATTCGTGAAGCTGCAGGTTAGGACCTACAACAATTACCGAACGTGCCGAGTAATCTACCCTTTTCCCCAATAGGTTCTGACGGAAACGACCCTGCTTACCTTTCAATGAATCGGAAAGGGATTTCAACGGTCTGTTGGATTCAGATTTTACCGCAGAGGATTTCCTTGTGTTATCGAACAGGGAATCTACGGATTCCTGAAGCATACGCTTTTCGTTTCTAAGGATTACTTCCGGAGCTTTGATCTCCAATAGTCTCTTCAGACGGTTGTTTCTGATAATCACCCTTCGGTAAAGGTCATTTAAATCGGAAGTTGCGAAACGTCCTCCATCCAACGGAACCAATGGTCTCAATTCCGGCGGAATTACAGGCAGCACACGCATGATCATCCACTCTGGCTTATTGATCATTCTTGTATTGGCACCTCTCAATGCTTCTACAACGTTCAGCCTCTTAAGAGCCTCCGTTCTTCTTTGTTTAGAACCTTCGTTGTGTGCTTTGTGTCTCAGGTCGAAAGACAAGGCATCAAGATCGATTCTTTTCAGCAATTCCTCAACCGCTTCAGCACCCATTTTGGCGATGAATTTGTTCGGATCGGAATCATCAAGATACTGGTTCTCGATCGGAAGGGTTTCCATGATATCCAGATACTCTTCTTCCGTCAGGAATTCCATGTTTTCGAAGTCGGAACCGTCCAATTTCTTGGCAATCCCCTGTTGGATCACTACATATCTTTCGTAGTAGATGATCATATCCAATTTCTTGGAAGGAATTCCTAAAAGGTAACCGATCTTGTTCGGTAAAGAACGGAAATACCAGATGTGAGCAATCGGAACAACCAGGTTGATGTGCCCGATTCTCTCTCTACGTACTTTTTTCTCCGTAACCTCAACCCCGCAACGGTCGCAAACGATCCCTTTGTAACGAATTCTCTTGTATTTACCACAAGCACATTCGTAATCTTTTACAGGACCGAAGATTTTTTCACAGAACAAACCGTCTCTTTCAGGCTTATGCGTTCTGTAGTTAATGGTTTCCGGCTTCAGCACCTCTCCTCTCGATTCCTGAAGAATCGATTCGGGGGAAGCTAAACCGATGGTTATTTTATTAAATCTACTTGATTTATTTTTATTTGACATTTGTTAGATTTTAAATTTTAGATTTTAGATTTTAGATTAATTTCCAGATGTTTCCATCCGGCATTGATAATTTAAAATTTAAAATTATTCCTCTAGTCTTACGTCTAATCCAAGACCCTGTAATTCGTGAAGCAATACATTGAATGATTCAGGAATACCCGGTTCAGGCATCGATTCACCTTTTGCGATTGCTTCGTAAGTTTTTGCTCTACCAATCACGTCATCCGACTTCACGGTCAGGATTTCTCTCAGGATATTGGATGCTCCGAATGCTTCAAGAGCCCAAACCTCCATCTCTCCGAATCTCTGGCCTCCGAACTGCGCTTTACCTCCTAACGGCTGCTGCGTAATCAATGAGTAAGGTCCGATGGAACGGGCGTGCATCTTGTCATCAACCATGTGACCCAGTTTCAGCATGTAGATTACCCCTACGGTCGCTGCCTGAGAAAATCTTTCTCCGGTACCTCCGTCATACAGATAGGTATGACCGAATTTAGGAAGACCTGCTTTCTCAGTGTACTCCGTAATCTGGTCAAGGCTTGCTCCGTCGAAGATCGGCGTTGCAAACTTCAATCCTAATTTCTGACCTGCCCATCCGAGAACGGTTTCATAGATCTGTCCGATGTTCATACGGGAAGGTACCCCAAGCGGGTTCAATACGATGTCTACCGGTGTCCCGTCTTCAAGGAACGGCATATCTTCTTCACGAACGATTCTCGAAACGATCCCTTTGTTACCGTGGCGTCCTGCCATTTTATCCCCTACGTTCAGTTTACGTTTCTTGGCGATGTAAACTTTAGCAAGCTTCATGATTCCTGCAGGTAGTTCATCCCCGATGGAAATAGCAAATTTCTCACGGTTTTTAACCCCCTGGATATCATTGAACTTAATCTTATAGTTGTGGATCAGCTGTTTGATCAGTTCGTTTTTATCCGCATCAACCGTCCAGTCTGAACCGCTGACGTTTACGTAATCTTCAACGGAAGTAAGCAATTTGTGAGTAAACTTCACCCCTTTACCGATAATTTCTTCATCCAGGTCGTTTTTCACCCCCTGGGAAGTTTTACCGCTTACCAGCGTATTTAATTTTTCAATTAACGTGTTTCTCAACTCATCAAACTTAGCTTTGTAAGTGTTTTCAATTTCTTCAAGCTTAAGTTTTTCTTCTGTTCTTTTCTTTTTATCCTTAATGTTTCTGGAGAAGAGTTTCTTATTAATCACCACCCCTCTTAACGAAGAGTCGGCTTTCAATGAAGCATCTTTTACGTCACCGGCTTTGTCACCGAAGATCGCTCTAAGAAGTTTTTCTTCCGGAGTCGGGTCGGATTCCCCTTTTGGAGTAATTTTACCGATCATGATATCACCAGGCTTCACTTCAGCCCCGATTCTGATCATCCCGTTTTCATCAAGATCTTTGGTTGCTTCCTCGGAAACGTTTGGAATATCTGCCGTAAGTTCTTCCATACCCAATTTGGTATCACGAACCTCAAGAGAATATTCATCTACGTGGATGGAAGTAAACCAGTCTTCACGGACTACTTTTTCGTTGATTACGATCGCATCCTCGAAATTGTATCCTTTCCAAGGCATGAACGCAACCACAAGGTTTCTACCCAGAGCCAATTCTCCTTTTTCGGTAGCATACCCGTCGCAAAGCACCTGGCCTTTTTCTACCACATCCCCAACTCTTACGTTCGGTCTCAGGGTAATGGTGGTACTCTGGTTGGTTTTTCTGAACTTAGTCAGGTTATATGTTTTCGTAGCGGACTCGAACTGTACCAGATCCTCGTCTTCGCTTCTTTCGTATTTAATAACGATTCTGTCGGCATCCACATACTCTACCGTACCGGTACCTTCAGCATTGATCAAAATTCGTGAATCTCTTGCTACCTGCTGCTCAAGCCCTGTACCTACAATCGGAGCCTGCGGCTTCAACAAAGGAACGGCCTGACGCATCATGTTGGATCCCATCAATGCACGGTTCGCATCATCATGCTCCAGGAATGGGATCAGTGAAGCGGAAATACCGGAAATCTGGTTTGGTGCCACGTCGATCAGGTTAACCTGGGAAGGTTCAACTACCGGATAATCACCATCCAGTCTTGCAATAATCCTGTCGGTAAGGAAGTCTCCGTTATCGCTCAATTCCACGTTGGCCTGAGCAATTACTTTGTCTTCTTCGTCTTCGGCATTCAGGTAAATAGGATCGGCATTAAGATTAATCTTGCCTTCTTCTACTTTTCTGTATGGGGTTTCGATGAATCCAAGCCTGTTGATTTTAGCATAGATCCCTAATGAAGAGATCAGACCGATGTTTGGTCCTTCCGGAGTTTCAATCGGACAGATTCTTCCGTAGTGGGTATGGTGAACGTCACGAACCTCGAAACCTGCTCTTTCTCTTGATAAACCTCCAGGCCCCAGTGCGGATAATCTTCTCTTGTGAGTAATTTCCGATAATGGGTTGGTCTGGTCCATGAACTGGGAAAGCTGGTTGGTTCCGAAGAAGGAATTGATCACCGACGTTAACGTCTTAGCGTTCACAAGATCAAGCGGAGTGAAGATTTCGTTATCTCTAACGTTCATTCTCTCTTTGATGGTTCTTGCAATTCTTGAAAGACCTACGCCGAACTGTCCTGCCAACTGCTCACCAACGGTTTTGATTCTCCTGTTGGACAAGTGGTCGATATCATCAACATCCGTTTTTGAGTTTACCAGCTCAATCAGGTGTCTTACAATCGCGATTATATCTTCTTTGGTAAGAACTTCAGTTGTTGTAGGAATGTTCAGACTTAATTTTTTGTTCAGTCGGTAACGTCCTACTTCACCCAAGGAGTATCTCTGCTCGGAGAAGAATAATTTCTCAATGATCCCTCTTGCCGTTTCCTCATCTGGCGGATCTGCGTTTCTTAACTGACGGTAGATATATTCCACCGCTTCTTTTTCAGAGTTGGTAGGGTCTTTCTGTAATGTATTCTGGATGATAGAGAACTCATTGCTGTTTTCTTTGTGAATCAGGATCGATTTCACACCGGCATCAAGGATCAGATCCAGGTGCTCTTTTTCAAGAATGGTTTCTCTATCCAGGATGATCTCGTTTCTTTCGATAGAAACCACTTCCCCTGTATCTTCATCTACGAAGTCTTCGAACCAGGTGTTCAGAACTCTCGCAGCCAATGTTCTTCCTTCTACTTTTTTAAGTGCCGCTTTAGAAACTTTTACTTCTTCAGCAAGGTCGAAGATCTGCAGGATATCCTTATCGGATTCGTAACCGATCGCTCTTAATAAAGTAGTTAACGGTAATTTTTTCTTACGGTCGATATATGCGTACATGACGCTGTTGATATCGGTTGTAAATTCCATCCATGATCCTTTGAAAGGAATGATTCTTGAATAGTAAAGTTTGGTTCCGTTGGCGTGGTAAGTCTGTCCGAAGAATACACCGGGTGAACGGTGCAACTGCGTAACGATAACCCTTTCAGCACCGTTGATGATGAAAGATCCGCTAGGCGTCATATAAGGAACCGGGCCTAAATATACATCCTGAACCACGGTCTGGAAATCCTCGTGCTCAGGGTCTGTACAATACAATTTAAGTCTTGCTTTAAGAGGTACGGAATACGTAAGCCCTCTTTCCACACACTCATCGATTGAATAACGTGGAGAATCTACCAGATAATCCAGGAATTCCAATACAAATTGGTTTCTGGAATCCGTAATCGGGAAATTTTCCTGAAAAGTCTTGTAAAGACCTTCATCTCTTCTGTCTTCAGGTAGGGTATCAAGCTGGAAAAACTCAGAAAAAGACTCGATCTGGATATCCAGGAAGTCAGGTGTGATGATTTTTCCTTTCGCTGAAGAGAAATTAACTCTCTGGTTTACCCTTGTTGTAGGTGTTGTTTTACTCATAAAACTTTTAAGAAAGGTTAAAAAATATTTTGATTCATTAAAAAATATCAGAAAAGAACAGGTAACAGGTTTAAAATGAAAAGGTAAAAGTATTTTGGCGCTTACAAAGAACCTCCTATTTACTAACTCTGTACTTACTTTTTTTCTAACTGCAACGCTGGTATATCTTTTCACAGCGTAATGCAAAATATTTTTATTACTTTTGAGGCAGAACCGCCACTGTATCTATAAACAGGAAATCCCCTTCACAATCATGAAAGAGGTGATATTCAATATTTTATAGATATGTATACAATTATTCGCGCCAAAAGAGACTGCAAAGATAGAAAATAATTTTGTTTTCTACAAATATAAATATCTTATTTTCAATAATTTCTTTTATACAGAACTGCAGTTCTCATATAAATATGGAAAATTCAGTTTATTTTTTTTAATGAAATAATACATAGAGACTGAATCATTCTACCGACGGTTATTTACGATCTGACGAGCACGGCAGATGATCATTATAGAAAAACATTACATGATCAGCAGGAGCATTCCAGTCTGCGATATAATGCCTGAAAGCATCGCGGAACCAGGCATCCACCCTATTTTTTGCAGAAGACTGGATAAGCAGAGGACCATATTGCCGGTTCTGTTCTAAAGAAAGGTCCGCAGGCATGACCAAAGCAATGTGTCCGGGCTTATGAGGATTGGTATTTTGCGCACATACAATGACCAGATAGCCCTCATCTGCCATTCTCTGTGCTTCATACAGCGTATTCTCCGGCAGCGCATGCCATCCGGAATTTTTGGAGCGGCCGGAATTCAGCCATCTTACCTGTGCATTGGCAAGCAGTTCCTGCTTATGTTCGGGCGGTCTTAAAAGATAAATTCCTTTGCGTTCGCAGGCTGCAGCAACAAAGGCACTGCAATGGGTTCTTATTCCGGAAACCGCATCAGGATCATCCGGCTCACCGGTCTGCCAGTTGATGTGCTGGCCTGCCTGCCATTTGTGCAGGATATCCATCCCGAGGTAAAATGATTTCAGCTGCCTCCCGCATTCGGTCATGCGTAAGCTGTCGGTTTCCTGCCCGTAAGTGAGGATGGAAACAAGAAATAATAGGATCAGACTGAGTTTTTTCATGATTTTATACTTGAGGTGAACTCGAAACAGAATTCGGATGAAAAGGCTGGAAGAAGGATGCCTGATGCAGGAAGCTTCTTGTGTCAATATGATCAATAAAGGTATTATAAAATGAATAGTTTGTCACTTTATCAGATAGAGATTTTGTTTAATTCTTTATTCAGAAACTTAAATTTTAATTTATACCCTAATAACCAAATACATATAAATAAGATGGAGTCGAATTCAGGTTATAATCAGCTGTTTTGGCACTTATTCATTCCCATTCCCAAACTGTCATAATGGTTTAGAGACAAAACAGGTAAGAATGTTAAATTGAGTTGATGAATAAAAAAAAGACTAAAGTTCAGGATCGCTCCTTC
>NZ_BJYJ01000008.1 GCF_007991455.1 Chryseobacterium hagamense
ATTGATCGCTCCGTTGGAAGCGCCGTTACAGGCAACATTCGTTACTACCGTAGTTCCGCTTACTGCAGTGGCGGGCTGATTAATGGTAAAGGTCCGAGTGGTCTGGCATCCGGCATTATCCGTTACCGTCACAACATAAGTTCCGGCAGAAAGGCCGGTAGCCGTTGCTGCTGTGCCGCCTACAGGCGACCAGGAATAGGTATAAGGTGCAACACCACCTGAAGGCACGACTGTAGCCGAACCATTGGAACCGCCATTACAGGATACATCCGTTTTGCTTCCTGCCGTGCTGATGCTTACAACAGTCATTGTAGCAGCAACAGAAGTTGCTGATCCGGCACCTGTTGCCACAGCACGGTACTGGTAACCGTTCATAGCCGCAGTTGCGCCGGTAATCGTCAGCGTATTGGTTGTTACTCCCGAATAAGGAGCGGCATTGGTTAAAGCAATAAATCCGCTGCCTGAATTCTGATACCATTGGTAAGAAGTGGCTCCGGAAGCGCTGACCGTAAAAGTCGTGGTACCTCCCGCACAGATCGTCCGGTTGGCAGGATTGGCTGTAATTACAGGTGTACTGGCAAGAAAAGCACATCCTGAATATTGTGATCCTGCTGAAGTGCTGAGCGTCCAGTTGCCAGGGGTCATCACTGCCGTTCTGATATTTGCTGTTGTCGAAGTAGGTACTCCGGTACAGTTAAATTTCCCCGATAGCGGTGAAGTAGTGCCTGTTACAGCTCCCGTATAAAATGCATTGGTTCCTCCGGTAAGGCCGGGAGGCATTAACGAGGCATTAGGACCATTTGATGATCCAATGTTCCATGCATCGGTTGTCGTATTTGCAGTATAGAAAAAATTAATCCCGGCAATACAGGTCACACCGCCACCGGTTACAATTCCGCTTCCTCCCTGGAAAGCAATGATCTGATCCCCCACGGAGGATAATGTCAAGCCATTGGGAGATGATCCTTCGGTAAGTACTACGGTACCATTTGCGGTAGACACACTGGATGCAGGATTATAGGTATAAGCCGATAAACCCGAAATGTATACCTCCGTACCGGCAGGCAGTGCGGTACCGCTGGTCCAGGTAACCGTAGATTCTGTGGCCGAAAAGTTCTGCCATACATTATTTCCCTGATAGCCCCGGTCGGTAAAACTTATTTGTGTTGCGCTCGAAATAGGGCTGAGCAAAACAAATGAAAATACATCTACCGAAGTAGAACTGGAATCGAAGGAGGTAAACGCGATCCCTCCGGGAGAGAGTGTGGTCTGTGCCTGCGCATATCCCAGCAACAACGCTCCCGTCATGACGACCGTCCTCGCCAGCGTTTTGATTTTAGAATAAAAATTTTTCATTGATAATATATTTAGGTTATAAATTCATGAACTGTTCGCCCTTTTTTAGCCCAAAAGCAGATAATTTATACCCGCTCATGAAGCCTTCTTCCGTATAGACGATATCTACTTTCAGATCTGATTGCTGACTGCATCTCACAATCAATCCATTTTCCTTATCCAGAGACAATATGGTTCCGGGAAATCCCGTATAATGATTTTTATTGATTACGGTAGCCTCTACTACCCGTATGTTCCACCCGTTCCATTGGGTATAGGCTCCCTTATTCCACGGATTGCAGGCTCTTACCAATGCTTCGACCGCCTTAGCATCCTGTTTCTCCCAGGAAATACAGACATCGGAAGCTCCAGGTTTCGGATAATACCGTGCCTGATTTTCGTCTTGTTTTGTTCCTTTATAATAACTTTGTAAAAGATTAAGAAGTTCATTCAGTAAGTTAGCTCCCAACCATGATAGATGAGTGCATAAGCCACCATGTGTAAGATCTGCAGAAACAGGGATGCTTTTTTTTAGAATAACCGGTCCCTTATCAATACACTTATCGATAACATGTACGGTAATTCCCGATTGTCCGGCCCCGCTTCTGATGGTTTCAAATACAGGATCCGCTCCCCGCATTTCAGGTAAAAGACCATAGTGGAAGTTGTAAAAGATTCCCGGATACAATATTAAAATTTCAGAAGAAATCTTCCATGGGAAAGTCATGGTAAAAACAGCATCAGCACCGGAAATATTTATCATTTCCTTTATCATATCAGAGCTATTTTCTTTGGCCATAATAAATAAAGGGATTCCGGACTGCTTCGAGAGCATCGAACAGAATTCCGTTATTTCAATATTATTTTCCGGAACTCCTAAAGCACAAAGCCGGCCTGCCATCAATAAAGACTGCAAAGCCGGAAATGCCATCCGGTTGTTACATAAGACTGCTATTTTAAATGGGTTCGTCATGATTCTAAGCAGGCATAAGCATTAAGCCAAGTGTTGGCCTCTACGGTCCGTATATATTCGATATTTCTTTTCAGTCCTTTTCGTTCCGACTCTATACCGGAAGCTACCTGAATATCCTTTAAAAGACATGTTCCCGTATCTTCATCCTTTGAAACAGTGGTATAGTAAATTTTTGCTTCCGAGAATCTGTTTTCAGGATTCATAAGCACTTTTCCGCGTGGCGAATTGATGGTCATACTGTCAAACACTGTATTTTCCATTCCTATAAACTGTGCAGCTTCCCATCCCAATAAAGAAAAAAGATTAGCTTTTCCATCTTTAATGCCATCCATTATATTGACAAAGATTTCATTTTCGGGGATATTTAAATTTCTGGACCAGGCTACTGCCGCAGTCCATTCATATCCCGGATAAGATATTTTTTCCAGCCAGGTCTCATCTGAAGTAAAACCTGTACCGTATATTTTGCAATAACCTGCCATATCGATGCTCCCTTCGAAAAAGTCTTTGGCCATATCTCCGCAAAAAGTAGCAAGTACAGCGGTTTCAGGCCTTTTTTCAAGAAATTCGGCAAGAGGTTTTAGTGTAAATTCCGAACGTTTTAAAGAGGTAATATGGTTAAATACGATTGAACCTCCCTTTTCTTCGGCCGCCGCAGCATATACATAAGCGGGCCGGTATCCGGCGTCATAAAATGAGCAGGTGAATGCAAAATTCCTGAATCCGTCGTCAATCGCTTTCTGAGTGATCATACGGGTACACAGTCCTCCCTGAAGGGAGATAAACCAGGCATTGGAAAGTTTTTCGCTGAACTTAGGAAAATGATAACCGCTGTCCAGAACAATCAGGGTCTTACCCGAAGCTTCAAACAGAGGATGTATGAATTCTGCAGAGAATGGATTCATATATCCTATGATAATATCGGTTCCTGCCAATAAAAACTGTTCACAATGGTCATAAATCTCTTCATTCTTTGCAGCAATTCCGATTCCTGCCGAAACAATTTCATGATAACCGTCCAGTCCCATATTTTTAAGGGATTGCCTGAAACCATCCATGATATCGAATGAGATCGATGAATAAATAACAGACCGTGGTAAAAGTAAAGCTATTTTCATATGGTTGATAAAGTCTCCGGCAAAGATGATTGCCGGAGATCAAATAAATAATTGTTAAGATCTTGAAGGGAAAATTCCCATCAGACAAATAATATAATTCATCCCTAAATAAGGCTGGCGGATATTGATCGGCTGACTGCCTCCCGATGTGCTTAAAGAAAATGCATTGGATATCGGCTTCATCGTACTGTCTGCCTGCTGAGTGGAATACAGTCCGGGCAAAGCAGCCAGCGTATTGCCGGTAGGAGAACCTGTATTACCAGCATCTGAAAAAGCTTTTATAGAGATGGTCTCCGAGCCCGGTAAATGATTATGCATAGGCATATGCTGTTGGTCACAGGTCACCGTTTCGGTACCTACCATCTGTCCCAGTTGGAAGGTTTTTGTTCCTACTCCCGTTCCTGTTCCCATAGCAGTTCTTCCTGCAAAATTCGGCAGCATAAAAGTTGTTCTTCCATCACCTCCGTACATAGTACCCAGTAGGGCAAATAGTGCCTGATTGGTATTGATCTGTAATGTCTGCCCCTGGCAAAATGCCCAGTTTTTCGGAGCAAAATTTCCGGCAAACATTCTTATTTCTGACATGGTTCCTTCCATAATGATAGTTTTTTAGTGTTGATACAGAATTAGTCTCTGGGAGGATAATATCCCTCAAGACAAATGATATAATTGGTAGCCAGAATTGGCTGTATAATACTGAATGGCAGATTACCGCCCACAACGGATATGGTACCTGTAACGGCTGCCGGAGCAATAGTGGTATCCGGAGCCTGAGATGAATAGGCACCAGGAAGACCAGCCAATATGTTTCCTGTAGGAGATCCTGAGTCTCCTGCATCTGAGTAACAAGGGAATGTAATGGTTGCTGATGCCGCATGGCTGTGTGCAGGCATCTGTGCTGAAGTCATCGTAACATTTTCCGTGCCTCCCGTCTGTCCTAAAGTGATGGCAGACAGTCCTGCTCCTTGTCCTGTACCTACTGCCACACGGCCTCTAAGGTCAGGTACGGCAAAATTACTTTGTCCGTCACCTCCGAAAGTAGTTCCCAGGATTGAAAATGCTGCGGTAAATTCTGCTAAACTGTATTTTGTACCATCACAAAAAACCCAGCCTAGCGGAGCAAAATTTCCTCCAAATAATCGGATTTCTCCTATATAACCTTCCATAATAATGTCTTTTTGTTATTAATTTTTATTTTAAATATGATTAGGACCTTTGAGGAAAAACTCCGTATAGGCATACAATGTAATTCATACCCAGAGAAGGCTGGACAAAAGTGAGCGCATTGCTGTTCCCAGCCGTTCCTATCTGCAATGCCAGGGGCACTGCTTTTGTAGTAGAGTCGCTGCCCTGATCACTGTACATTGAAGGCTTGGCGGCGAGAATATTATTTGCCGGGGTGCCGGAGTCACCATCATCCGAATAAGCAGGAATGACAACGTTTCCTGATACACTGTGGGTATGTGCCGGTAAATTCTGCATTATTAAAGTCACAGAATTGGTCCCGACCATCTCACCCTGTTGGTAATAGGATAGTCCGGGTCCTTGCCCGACTCCGACAGCTGATCTGCCGGCAAGGTTCGGCAATCCGAAAGTAGTTACGCCATCTCCTCCGTACATAGTTCCGAAGAGTGAGAATAAAGCTGTATTTGACCTGATGGCCAATAAAGCACCATTGCAGTATTGCCAGTCTTTGGGAGCAAAGTTTGCGGCAAAAAGTCGGATTTCTCCAATTGTTCCGTCCATAATTTTTGGTTTTAGAATAAAAAATTTATTAAAGCTTAATTTATTCAGGAAAAAGGTCAGACAGATTCCTGCTGAATAAATCTTAAGATTTCAGAGATAATTCTTCAATGCAGGATTCATCATAATACCGATGGAAAGCCTGCCGGGAACAAATAAGTCACAAAATCGTGAAGTGAAAATTAAAAAAGAAGATGTTTAATGTGGTATTCATGATGATGTAGTTATTTATTCAGTTTTTATCTATCGTAGTGACCTGGTAACCAGGCACCTCTTTTTTCTTACAAATTTAATTTTATTATTGACATAAAGAGCATTTGTTAAAAAAAATTAATTAAAAATTTATTATCTTAATTATTTCTTCATTTTAAACAGGTTATTTGTCAATTTTTTTTCCACGATAAAATTAGGTATTGCGCAGTTACCGTAAGTACGTATTTTTACTGAATCTGCAATATTTTTTCCGTTCGGGAATGTTTAATCCTTCTGAATGTTCTGTTTCCCGCCTGCTTATCCGGCTGATTTTTTTTGTGAAACCTTATGAAGCTTATTTTTTTACCGTGAGTTCACGGCATAAAAAAACCGCTTCAGACTTACGTCTAAAGCGGTTCTGTTTCAGCAGGATTATTTATCCTTATTTCACTTCTTCAAAATCTGCATCCTGAACATCATCAGCACCTCCTGCATTTCCTGCGTTCTGAGCTCCTGCATCAGCACCCGGCTGTTGACCTGCGGCGTACAGTTCTTCAGAAGCAGCCATCCAGGCAGCATCCAAAGCTTCTGTCTTCGCTTTTACATCATCCGAATTTTTAGCTTCGAAAGCGGTTTTCAGTTCTCCATGGGCGGCTTCGATGGCTGCTTTTTTGTCTGCAGACAATTTATCACCGAATTCTTTCAGTTGCTTCTCGGTCTGGAAAATCAGTCCGTCTGCTTTATTGAAGATTTCCACTTCTTCTTTTCTCTTCGCATCCGCTGCAGAGTTTTCCTGAGCTTCTTTTTTCATTCTCTCGATTTCTTCATCGGAAAGACCTGAAGAAGCCTGGATTTTGATCGATTGCTCTTTACCGGTTCCTTTATCTTTAGCAGATACGCTCAGGATACCGTTGGCATCGATGTCGAAAGTTACTTCGATCTGAGGAACGCCTCTTGGTGCCGGTGGAATATCCGTAAGGTCGAATCTACCGATCTCTTTGTTATCGTTGAACATCGGTCTTTCTCCCTGTCCTACTCTAATGCTTACCGCAGGCTGGTTGTCGGAAGCCGTGGAGAATACTTCAGATTTCTTAGTCGGGATCGTCGTGTTCGCCTCAATTAATTTAGTGAAAACAGAACCCATGGTTTCGATCCCCAAAGAAAGCGGGGTAACGTCTAACAGAAGAACGTCTTTTACATCACCCGTAAGTACTCCTCCCTGAATAGCAGCACCGATGGCTACCACCTCATCCGGGTTAACGCCTTTAGAAGGTTTTTTACCGAAGAATTTTTCAACTTCTTCCTGGATGATCGGGATTCTTGTAGAACCTCCTACCAGGATTACTTCGTCGATATCGGAAGTAGACAGACCTGCATCTTTCAATGCTTTTGCTACCGGCTCCATTGATCTTCTTACCAGATCAGCAGATAACTGCTCGAATTTAGCTTTCGTTAATGTTTTTACCAAATGCTTAGGACCCGTCGCCGTAGCAGTAATATAAGGAAGGTTGATTTCAGTCTGCGGAGAAGAAGAAAGCTCGATTTTTGCTTTTTCAGCCGCTTCTTTCAATCTCTGTAATGCAATGGCATCAGACTTTAAATCCACTCCTTCTTCAGACTTGAACTCGTCAGCCATCCAGTTGATGATAACGTCATCGAAGTCATCTCCCCCTAAGTGGGTATCCCCGTTGGTAGACAATACTTCAAATACGCCGTCTCCAAGGTCAAGGATCGAGATATCGAAGGTACCTCCTCCAAGGTCATATACCGCGATCTTCTGATCTTTGTGGTTTTTATCAAGACCATAAGCCAAAGCAGCTGCCGTAGGCTCATTGATGATTCTTTCTACTTTAAGGCCGGCGATTTCACCTGCCTCTTTAGTAGCCTGTCTCTGCGCATCGTTAAAGTAAGCCGGAACTGTAATTACCGCTCTGGTTACTTCCTGACCCAGATAATCTTCAGCCGTCTTCTTCATTTTCTGAAGCGTCATCGCGGAGATTTCCTGCGGCGTATATTCTCTGTCGTCGATTTTTACTTTTACCGTATCGTTCGGTCCGGATACTACTTTATACGGTACCCTTGTGATTTCGGAAGCATCATCCTTAAAGTGCGTCCCGATAAATCTTTTGATCGAATAAACCGTTTTGGTAGGGTTGGTTACCGCCTGTCTTTTGGCAGGATCCCCTACTTTTCTTTCCCCGTCTTCTGTGAAAGCCACGATAGACGGCGTTGTTCTTTTACCTTCTGCGTTAGGAATTACAACAGGGTCTTTTCCCTCCATTACAGCAACACAAGAGTTGGTTGTTCCTAAGTCGATTCCAATTATTTTACTCATAATATTTTTTATTTTTTCTAATTTTAGTTTTAAAATACACTCAGTATTTCTCAATATTTATACCATTCAAAATTTTGTGACAAATTGACATTCCCGTTATATAAACTTCGTTTTAAATTCTTTTTTTTCTGAGAACAAATATTTCAGAAACAGGCACTCGAATCAGTTCAAACCTGTTTTAGCCGGACCATGCAGTTTTGTCACCCGTACTATTTCACGGAATACTTTTTATTAATATTGTCACTTTTATTTTTCGCTGATCCCTGCAGATTTTCTTTTTTGGTAAAAATATAGCTGGTGCATTAGGGTTGCAACGATTTTTTTTAATAACTTTAAAAAGTCGCAGTGTTATCGTGCTTACCGGTTACGGTCAGAATTAATTAAAGCTTAATGTAAAAAGGTTTTTAACGATACCACAAATCTGTATTTTTGATAAATTATAAACTAGAGAATGTCACTACATTTCAATCCGAGAGATATTACCTGGCTGGCCTTTAACGAAAGGGTATTGCAGGAAGCGATGGACGAAAACGTCCCTTTACATTTAAGAATCCGCTTTTTAGGAATTTTTTCCAATAATCTGGACGAATTTTTCCGGGTACGGGTTGCCGGATTAAAGCGGGCCATGGATTTTAAGGAGAAAGTAATTGCAGAATCCTTCTATCAGCCGCCTTCCAAGATCCTTCAGAAGATCAATGAAATCGTGATGAAGCAACAGCAGAATTTCGATAAAACCTGGAAAAAAATCCAGGATGAAATGTCAGAGCAGCACATCTTTATTAAAAATTCCAAAAATTTAACGGCAAAACAAAAGGAATTTGTACGGAAGTATTTTGATGAAGTGGTGGAATCGAATGTAATCCCGATCCTGCTTCATGAGAATACGCCGATGCCGTATATGAGGGACAAAAGCCTGTATCTCGGGGTATCAATGAGTAAAAAAGACTGGAAATATTCCAGCAACTATGCCATCATCGAGATCCCTTCGCGTTTCGTGGGAAGGTTTGTCCTTCTTCCTACCGAAGACCCTGAAGAGAAAAATGTCATGCTATTGGAAGATGTCATTACGTTCAATCTCCCCCATATTTTCTCTTATTTCGGCTATGATGAATTTCAGGCCAATGCTTTTAAAGTTACAAAAGATGCCGAGCTGGAACTGGATAATGACATCCGGACCAATTTTGCCGAAAAAATTGAGAAAGGACTGAAAAACAGAAGGAAAGGAAAACCTACCCGTTTTGTTTTCGATAAAGATATGGATAAGGCATTGCTTGAAATGCTGATCCGCAAATTGAATTTAACAAAAAAAGACAGCATCATCCCGGGCGGGAAGATTCATAATTTCAAACATTTTATGGATTTCCCGGATGTCTTTGAAAAATATGAGCGTCCTGTTGAGAGAACTTCGTTTACCCATCCTGATTTCGAGCACGGGGAACGGGTAACGGATGTTATTTTAAAGCACGACGTCCTCCTCTCCTTTCCCTATCATAAATACAATCCCGTGATCGATCTTCTCCGGGAAGCAGCTATGGACCCGGATGTAAAATCAATACAGATCACGGCTTACCGTCTGGCCAGCAGCTCAAAAATCATCAATGCCCTGATTTACGCAGCCAGAAACGGCAAGGAAGTAACGGTGATGCTGGAACTTCAGGCCCGGTTTGACGAGGAATCCAACCTGGAATGGAAAGAAATGCTGGAACCGGAAGGCATTACGGTACTGATCGGGCTTCCGGGAAAAAAGGTACATGCCAAATTATGTGTCATCAAGAAAAGATCCCATAATAAAACCATCCAGTACGGTTTTGTGAGTACCGGAAACTTTAATGAAAAAACCGCAAGGATCTATGGCGATCATTTGGTGATGACTTCAGACCGGGGCATCATGGCAGACATCAACAAGGTATTCAATGTGCTGAAAAAGCCGAAGGACGATTATCTGCCTGTTCTGAAAACCTGTAAAAACCTTCTGGTCTGTCCGCAGTTCATGCGCGAAAAGATCGTTCATCATATCGATAAGGAAATCGAAGAAGCTAAAGCCGGAAGACGTGCCGAAATGATCATCAAAGCCAATTCCGTAAGCGACCGGGCCCTGATTGAAAAGCTGTACGAAGCGGCGGATGCCGGCGTCATAATCAGCATGATCGTAAGAGGGATCTACTGCGCAGTAAACCAGAAAGAATTTAAAGAAAAAATAAAAGGCATCAGCATTGTAGACGAATATCTGGAGCATGCCCGGGTGATGTATTTCTATAATAAAGGAGCTGAGGATATGTATATCTCTTCTGCAGACTGGATGACCAGAAACCTGGATTACCGGATTGAAGCTGCCGCTAAAATCACCGATAAGAACCTGAAAAAAGAACTGAAAGATATTCTTGATATTCAGTTGAAAGATAATGTAAAAGCCCGTATTTTAGATAAAAAACTGAGCAACGAATATATCCATAATCATCAGGAGGAATGCCGTTCTCAGCTTGAAACCTATCGATATTTAAAAGCCAAAACGAAAAAGAAATGAAGATTGCAGCTATAGATATAGGAAGTAATGCAGCCCGACTGTTAATCAACGAAGTTAAAATCAACAATAAAAAGCCCGAATTCATCAAGCTGAACCTGCTGAGAATTCCCTTACGTTTGGGAATGGATGTTTTCACACTCGGAAAGATCGGTGGCGAAAGAGAAAAAATGGTGATCGATTCCATGAAAATTTTCAGCGACCTGATGAAGATCTATAAAGTGGAACATTACAGGGCCTGTGCCACCAGTGCCATGCGGGATGCGGTGAACGGTCAGCAGATCATCGATGAAGTGAAAAGGACTTCCGGAATCAACATTGAAATTATTTCGGGAGATGAAGAAGCCGGACTGGTTTTTGAAAACCATGTCGCAGAGGGTCTCGATAATGAATTCGCCTATCTGTACATCGATGTTGGCGGCGGTTCCACAGAGCTGACCTTCTATGAAAACGGAGAGATGATCTATGAAAAATCCTTTAATATCGGAACCATCCGTCTGCTGAACAACCTGGTGACTCCTGATAACTGGAAGGACATGAAGGAAGAGATCCGGAAAAACATCAACAGCAAAAAACCAATCGTGGCCATCGGATCGGGCGGAAACATCAATAAGGTGTTCTCCATGAGCAAAACCAAAGACGGCAAGCCGATGTCCCTTACCCATCTTAAGAAAGTCTATAAAGAGTTCGACGATCTTTCGGTGGACGAAAGAATGACGAAATACAACCTCCGTGAAGACCGCGCCGACGTTCTGGTGCATGCACTGAAGGTTTTCAACAACGTCATGTCCTGGTCGGAAATCAACCGGATCTTTGTCCCTAAAATCTCTGTGGCAGATGGGCTGATCCATAACATTTACAGCAAACTTCAGGATAAGAAGTAATGGTTAAACGTATTTTAAACCGGCCGAACTCAATCGGCCGGTTTTCTTTTGGATAAAAGGGAACTGTAAATGGTGAATTTACCTTTTGGTACATAGTGAATATTTGATATACTGCTGATTTTTAAAACACAGAGATGGTCATCCTTTTAGGAATCTAAACCGATCTTTCCATGCTGAGATCACTGCGGGATAGAGAAAGCAGACGCAAAACAGTTTGATTATTCATTCATTGGCTTTTGACAATTGACTCGAAGAAACTGACCATTCACCTTTCTACAAATCTGTATAATTTTTGATACCCTATAAAGTAAAAGTATCTTTCAGAACGTCAGTACTATTAATAATAAACAAAATGAACCCAATTAAAATAATTCTTACCGGATCGACGGGAATGGTCGGAGAAGGCGTCCTGATGGAATGCCTTGACAATCCGAACATTTCCGAAATACTGAGTGTGAGCCGCAGGCCTTCCGGAAAAAAGCACGCCAAACTGAAAGAATATCTTGTTTCCGACTTTCTGAAAATAGATCTGGATGATAAAAAACTCAAAGGATACGATGCCGTTTTTTTCTGTGCCGGAATCAGCAGCATGGGAATGAGTGAAGAAGAATATACCGGAATTACGTACGACACCACCCTTCATTTTGCAAAAGCGGTATTCCGCCAGAACCCGGGGATGGTATTCAACTATGTTTCAGGAGTCTATACGGATAAAACCGAGAGCGGGAAAATAATGTGGGCCCGGGTAAAAGGCAGAACAGAAAATGCCCTCAGAAAACTTGGATTCAGGGCGGTCTACAATTTCAGGCCGGGATTTATGAAGCCCGCGGAAGGCCAGGCAAATGTAAAATGGTTCTTTAAACCATTTATTTGGATTTTTCCTGTTGTATTCCCTTCAAAATCATTAACTTTACAGGAAATGGGTATCGCGATGATCAATGCGGTACTGAAAGGATACCCGACCTCAACATTAGAAATCAAGGACATCAAAAATTTAGCGCTATGAAAGGAATGTTAAAACGAATTTTTTTAGTTGCGTTTATTTTATTGGTCCTGACTGCCATTTCAGGGTTTTTCTACATGCAGAAGCATCCGCTGGAAGGGAATAATAAATTAACGGGAAAAAATCTACATTTTTCGGGTCAGGTCTCTAAATAAAATACATTTTTACAGCAAATATAAATCGTTGTCTCTGATAACGATCTGCATATTCCATGAAAGAATGATCTTGATTTGATTTGACTTTACATCTATTTCTATTCTCTTTTTATTAATCATTTATTAAAATTTGCTTAAAAAGTTTGCAAAACGAAAGCTTCATTTTTGCATTAATTTAAAGTAAGTAAAAATGATTAACAACTACTTGTTAAAAACTTCTGTTGCAGCCGCATTCCTCATTCAGGGATCGGTTTTCGGGCAGACTTCGCTGATTCATTACTGGAATTTTAATAACAATGCCTCTTCAGCGGCCATTACCGCTCCTTCTTCCACTGTAACGGGCGGATCGATGACTGCCGTTGCCAACGGAACCACAGACATTGATTTTGCCGGAGGAACGGGACAGAATTTCAGCGTTCAGAATTTAAATGCGAGAAACGGAGATGCTTCCGGCACCCATCTGAGATACAACAACCCGATCAACGGCAGCCTCCAGTTCAATCTTCCTACCACGGGATATAGTAATGTGGTGGTAAAATTTACAACCCGGAGATCAGGATCGGGAGCCGGCACCCAGACCTGGAAATATTCTACCGACGGGACTACCTTTGTCACCTATCAGACCGTCACTCCGCTTGATGCGGATCCACAGCTGGTTACCTTTGATTTTTCAGGTGTTTCAGGTGTTTCCAATAACCCGAATTTCAAGCTGAAGGTTGAATTTGCAGCCGGCAGCGGCGGTACGGTGGGAAACAACCGTTTCGATAACTTTACGGTAGATGCGACACCGGCAAATACGGCAGACACCACGCCTCCAACCGTTACCTACGTTCCTTCAAACAACACCAATAATGCTTCCACAACTGTAAATCCTACTATTTCCTTTAATGAAAACGTACGGTTAACAGACAATTCCGCCATCACTGATTCCAATGCACAAATGCTTGTGGATTTCCGTCTCGGAAGTGCTTCGGGCTCACCAATTCCCTTCACCACTACTTTTGCCAACAATAAAATCACGGTAATTCCTACTTCCGGAATGGTTCCGAACCAGACGTACTACCTGGCATTAAAGCCGAATATGGTGGAAGATGCCAGTGACAACGCGGTAACGGGAACAACGTCATCAATTTTTACAACAGCAGGAACGTCCGTTTCACTGGATAAAAATTTTATTAAGGTCAATGAAAACGCAGGAACACTGGCTTTCAAAATAAATATTGCCAATCCTTCCAATGCAACGGTAAACCTGGTGGTAAAACCGGCTCCTTTCAGCACGGCGGACAGCTCAGACTTTACTCTAGCCAACCAAACCATTACCCTGACGCCTTCCACGACCAGCTATACGGTAAATATCCCGATTATTGATGATACGTCAGAAGAACAGCAGTCGGAATATTTTGTGGTAAGCCTTGAAAACCCGACAGGTACTACCATCTCCGGAGACAATAATGCCACCGTTTATATTGTGGATAACGATAAGCCGGCACCGGTTCCCAGCCAGCAGATCAGCCTGAATTACATCGGCAGTTTCGATCCTTCCGGAACCAATACCAGCTCCACGGAAATCGTGGTTCACGACCCGGCAACCCAGCGGCTGTTTACCATCAGTTCCGTTACTGACGTTTTCGATATCATTAACTTCAGCAATCCGAACCAGCTGTCTGTTGTGAACACCATCAATATGGCACCCTACGGCGGAATTACCAGCATTGCCGTAAAAAACGGAATCATCGCCGCTGCTTCCCCTAACACCAACCCGCAGCAGAACGGATCGGTGGTTTTTTTCGACATCAACGGAAACTTCCTGAAGCAGGTAACCGTAGGCGCATTGCCGGATATGATTACTTTTTCACCGGACGGCACCAAAGTAATGACGGCCAATGAAGGGGAACCGAATGACACTTATACGGTAGACCCTGAAGGAACTGTCAGCATTATCGATATTTCGGGAGGTATTACCAATCTTACCCAAAATAACGTGACCACGCTCAACTTTAATGCCTTTGATTCACAGGTAGCCGCTCTTACCGCTACAGGTTTACGAAAGGTAAGAACCAACAATACTTTATCTCAGGATCTGGAACCGGAATACATTACCATCAGTGCAGACAGCCAGAAGGCATGGGTAACCCTGCAGGAAAACAATGCCGTAGCCGAAGTGAATCTGGCTACGAAGACCATCGCCGGAATCTGGGGACTGGGCAAGAAAGACATGAGCATTCCTGGGAACGGGTTTGACGCTTCAGACAACAACGGCGAGATCTTAATCGCCAACTGGCCGGTAAAAGCCTATTACACACCGGATGCAGTACAGAACTATAAGATTGGAAATACCAATTACATCGTAACGGCAAACGAAGGAGATGAAAAAGATCTTTCAGGCTTTAGCGAAAGAACCACAGTAGGCGCAGGTACCTACACGCTGGATCCTGCATTATTCCCTCAGGCTTCGGTTTTAAAAGCATCCTATAACCTGGGAAGATTCAGGGTATCCAATGCCACCGGAAATACGGACGGCGATGCGGATTTTGAAGAAATGGCTGCTTTGGGAGCCCGCTCCTTCTCCATTTTCAATGCCGATACCCGGCAGATCGTTTATGACAGCGGAGACCGTTTCGAGAGGTATATTGCCGCCAACCATCCTTTGATTTTCAATGCCGATAACGAATCCAATACCGTGAAAAGCAGAAGCCGTGCAAAAGGCCCGGAACCGGAAGGCATCGCTTTAGGAAACATCAACGGCCAGACCTATGCTTTCATTACCCTGGAAAGAACGGGCGGTGTAATGGTGTATAATATTACCGATCCTAGCAATCCTACATTTACGGATTACAAACACTCTCGAATGACTTCAGCCTATGGCGGCGACAACGGCCCTGAAGGAATCACTTATATTGCACCGGGCAACACCACGACCGGAAAAGGATATGTAATCGTAGCTAATGAAATCAGCGGTACTTTGTCTATGTATGAGGTAACCGGTGCCGGAACCCTGGCTGCCGGTGAGGTAAAAGCCGAAAAGTCGACCTTTAATATTTTCCCGAACCCTGTAAACAAAGGAAATACCCTGTATTTCAACAGAATGCAGGATTACGAATTATACGATATGTCCGGAAAATTAATAAATAGGGAGAAGAATGCCTTAACCGTTGATACTTCAAAACTTTCTACCGGGGTTTACCTGGTAAAAACATCTGAAGGACAGGTAAAACGAGTGATTATCAAATAGAATATATTATTTAGTTGATTGAATAAGTCCCGGTCTCTTTCCGGGGCTTTTTTTATTGGCTGAATTAATTTATTTTTATCTTTTTAAAACAGCCATGAAAGATCAGCTCGAAGACATTATCCTTCAGGTTCACCGTAAAGAAAAACGGAACCTTTTTACTTTTTTAACCGGTGCCGGAATTTCATCCGACAGCGGGATCCCGACCTACCGCGGAACCGACGGTATCTGGGTAAAAGGGACGCAGTTCCATAAGCCGGAAGAGTTCGGAACATTAAAATATTTTAAACAGTATCCAGAAGAAGTCTGGCAGTATGCTTTATTCAGGAAGAAAATGTTTGAAACGGCCATGCCTAACCAGAGTCATCTTGAACTGTCAGAAATCGAGAGTATACTGAAGGACCGTTTTCACCTCATTACCCAGAATATCGATAACCTTCACCGCCGTGCCGGCAATACAAGGCTGTATGAAATTCATGGAAACAACCGTGAAATCAAATGCTCCAACGGCTGCAAAGGCATTGTGTCCCTACCCGAAGAGATTACAGGAAAGGATATTGATGAAGACCTTACCCTGAAAGATACGGAACTGCTTACCTGCCCGGACTGCGGACACCGGATGCGGCCGAATATCCTTTGGTTTGATGAATATTATGACGAAAAAACGAATAAAAAGTTCAGCGCGTTAAAGGTTGCGAAAAACAGCGGCGTCCTTTTTGTTATCGGGACCTCCGGTGCCACCAACCTCCCGCTGGCCATCGCTGAAACGACGTTGAAGTACGGAGGATACTTGGTGGATATTAATACCGAAGACAACCATTTTACGGAACTGATTAAAAATAAAAAGAATAAGCTGATCATTCGTAAAAAATCAACCGAAGCATTAGCGGTGATCAAAGCGATTATTAAAAATTTAAACCTATAGGATGTTCGCATTTTCATTGGATACCGGAAAAGAAACTGATATAATTACTTTTATTGAGGATGTTAAAAATCTGGAAAGCAATAAAACCAATCCGGGGTATCGTAAAATAACGTGAATTTGAGGTACAAACCGTAATATAAAGGCTGGAAGAGGGAAGCCGGAAGCCGGAAGTTTCTCTTCTCAGACACAGGATCAAAGGTCCTGATCATCAAACTGAATAGGTTATCGCTTTATCAGAGGAGTTCTTATTCAATCCTGAATAACCGGCTTTTTCTAATCAGGGACAGATTTTTCTTATTTTAAAGTCCTGAAAGGACGACTTAGTACAGGATAGGATAAAATCCTGTCGTAAGCATAAACCGTGTATTTGTTCCTGCACGATGAGTATTAATCAAAATCCTGACTGAATCAGTCTCATTTTTATTTTTAAATAATATGCTGAATATGATATTGATACGGTCGAATTCACGTTAAAATAAGATTAATACATGTTCATCAGAAAGAAAAATTGACTGATAAAATCGAAAAGGCCGTTAAAAATTATGAAAACCAAGGTTTTATCCATCTGCTGGATAATAATAACTAATCATTACGTCCACCTTTATAAGCAACCTTAAAATCAGTAAATCCGACAAAAGCGGCCTGATCCTGAATGGATAGGTGTGGTTCAAACCTAAAGGATTTCATAAAGTCTTCAAAATGTTTATCAACAATGAAGTTACGGAGAAGAATACCTGGAAAAAACTGCATTGTGATGAATTGCAGGGTTGGCTTGTTTTTGCAGGATGCATTGTAAAACCCCGCCCGGACCGCGAAAACCTCGTAATCAGCATTGACGGAAATAACTTCCACAATCTAGATGGTTTTTACTGCACCCTTGGTGAGGAAATAAACGGAATCGGAGGATACTTCGGCAGGCAGCTGTATGCTTTATACGATTGCTTAAGAGGCGATTTCGGAGTAAAATCAATCCCAGAAATTACTTGACATCATCACCAGCGCAGTAGAAAGCTTTTAAAAACAGATTTAAAAAAAATAATAGGTCTGTTTGAAGAATTTGGTATTTCTGTGATTTTAAAGTAAAAGACCCGGTAAAATTTACCGGGTTATTTTTAATGCATATCATCATAAATCCTTACCAGGTCCACAATATTCTTCACCTGCAGCTTTTCGAATATTTTCTTTTTATAGGTGCTGATCGTCGACATTTTAAGATTTAAGCTGTTGGAAATTTCGATATTCCCGTTGCCTTCCGCAAGAAGTTTAAATATCTGAAGTTCTCTCTTTGAAAGCCTGTCTACGGAGTGACTGTCTGCTGATTGCATGACCAGTTTTTTCATCATGTCTACGGTATAATAATAGCCTTCTTCAAAAACAGCACTGATCGCGGTAAGAATCTCCTCTTCCGATGCCATTTTATTGAGGTAACCGGCAGCACCTTCTTCCACATACTGGATGCCTACATTTTCATCATATGTTGAAAAGATCAGGATTTTAAGCTGCTTCTGCTTTTTTTTAAGTTCTTTGATCATGGCTTTGAAAATACTCTGCGGTATATCAATATCAATAATAAGGAGGTCATAGGCCCTCTTGGAAACTTTTTCTCTGGTTTCGGTATAAGTTTCCGCAAAATCGATTTCACAGGAATATGGAAGTTTGGTTTCGATTACAAGAGCAGTACCTGTTCTTACAACATAATGGCCGTCAGCAATAAGTATATTTTTCATAGTCTAGTTTTTCTCAATAAGATATTCTGTAAAAATGGTTTCCCGCTATGTAGAAAACCATTCTTAATTTTATTTACATTTGCATAACAAGTAGCAGACCAAATACCTCATTCTCTATTACAATTATTTATGTGTTTCAGAAGGATTGTCGTATTATCTACAGCATTTCTAATCAAAAACTTTCTTTTTTTTAAATAAAAAACCGAAAATATCAGATATTAAAAATGAAATAAAAGTCTATAAAAGCTTTTGTCTATTAAAGGCTGTAAATAATCTTCAACAAAAATAATACATAAAATACTCACCTGGATGTAGAATTATTACTATGAAAATTTCATAATTTTTTTTCACATTTGTTAAAAACCGCAAAAAAACAGATGAAAAATCTACTTTAAAAAAAAACTACAGTTAAAATTTACCAGGCCTGAACAATTGCATTTGTCCTGAAAAGCATGGGCATACCCGATTTTACATTTACCGGCACAGTTTTCCTTATCTGATGTATTTTATATAGCTCTGCATTCTTTGCCGGAAGCGGGGTATATCATAAAGAATCCGGACAGTCCTTTAAGTTTGAAACCATCTATAATTTCAGGAAAAGTTCCAGCAAAAAAAAGACAGATCAAAAAGATCTGTCTGGGAATATATTTTCTGTAAAGGTCTACTCTACGCTTACGACCCTTTCGATTTCAGGGGCGTGCTGCTTGATGGTATTCTCCACCCCCAGCTTCAGGGTTGAAAAATTCAGGGAGCATCCGGAGCAGTTCCCCAAGAGCTTTACGTACACCAGGTTGTCCTTTACATCGATCAGCTCGATATCGCCACCGTCCTTGTTCAGGAACGGCCTGATGCTTTCCAGGGCTTCCATCACTCTCGTTACGGTATCTTCGTGTGCTATATTTGTTTCCATATTTTTCAGTTCAATTCGGTTTTCAAAGGGGAAGGATGGATTATTTTGCTTTTGGCGAGCATCCTGCCATTGTTGTAATTTTTACAGCTTCCGTCGGCGGAAGGTTTTTATTTCTTTCGACCAGGCTTTCTATCATCTGACGAGCCGTTTCGGTATAGATTTCTGCGATTTTGGAATTTTCCTGCAAAGCTGCCGGTCTTCCGACATCCCCTGCTTCACGGATGCTCTGGATCAATGGAATTTCACCCAATACCGGAATACCAAGGTCATCTGCCAGATACTGGGCTCCCTGTTGCCCGAAAATATAATATTTGTTTTCCGGCAGTTCTTCCGGGGTAAAATAGGCCATATTCTCAATAAGGCCCAATACCGGAATATTAATACTTTCCATCTGGAACATAGCGATTCCCTTTCTTACGTCGGCTAAAGCTACATGCTGAGGCGTACTTACGATCACTGCACCGGTTACCGGCACCTCCTGAATGATGGATAAGTGGATATCTCCCGTTCCCGGCGGAAGATCAATCAGTAAAAAATCAAGCTCACCCCATGCCGCATCACGGATCATCTGGTTCAATGCTTTGGAAGCCATCGGGCCTCTCCACACGACTGCCTGGTTAGCTCCTGAGAAATAACCGATCGAAAGCATTTTCACCCCATAATTCTCAACGGGCTTCATCAGGCTTTTTCCGTTCACTTCTACAGAGATCGGCTTTTCCCCTTCCGTGTCGAACATGGTTGGAACAGACGGACCATAGATATCGGCATCCAGCAATCCTACTTTAAATCCCATTTTGGCTAAAGTAACCGCCATGTTGGCCGCAACCGTAGATTTTCCAACCCCTCCTTTACCGGAAGCAATGGCGATAATATTCTGAATCCCGGGGATCTGCTTCCCTTTGATCTGACTCTGCTGGATTTCACTCGGTTCCGGAGAAACGATCTTTAACTTAAGATTCACTTCTTCCCCGAATTCACTGGCAAAAGCCTGCTTCATGGCGGCTTCCAGTTTTTTCTTTTCGTGCATGGCCGGAGAGTGCGCCGTCATGTCTATATATACGTCAGCGCCCATGATCTGCAGGTTGTTCACCAAATCATCAACTTCTATTTCCCTGAGGAAATCCTGAACCTTTTCTTTCGTCAACATAAACTAAATAAATTGTTTACAAATTTACGTAATTTTTAGCTATTTAGAATAAGTAAAAGGACTGATAGATATTTTCTTTTGTGAAAACGAATTTTATAGTACTTTAGGGGAATTTTAATTTCTATTTATGAAAAGAGTATTCCTCATTCTTTTTGGGATGGTTGCCCATAGTCTGTTCTCACAGAATTATTCGCAGTATGTAAACCCGTTTATCGGGACGGGTGGCCACGGACATACCTTTCCGGGAGCCATTGTGCCTTTCGGAATGGTACAGCTTTCTCCCGATACGAGGATCGACGGAAGCTGGGACGGCTGCAGCGGTTACCACTACTCCGATTCCGTGATCTACGGATTTTCCCATACCCACCTCAACGGAACGGGTGTTTCGGATTACGGCGATATCATGCTGATGCCAACGATGGGAAAACCGGGACTGACTCCGAAAGAATATTCATCCTCATTTTCACATAAAAACGAAAAAGCTTCTGCTGGATTTTATTCCGTAAAACTGGATAAGCATAATATTGATGTCCGTTTAACTACAACCAAAAGAGTCGGTTACCACGAATACACTTTTAATAATGCGGGAACTGCCAATATTATTATAGACCTGAATCACAGGGATAAATTATTAGAGGGTGAAGTAAAAATTATCGATGACAAAACCATCGAAGTTTTCCGCAGAAGTGAGGCCTGGGCTACAAACCAATACATCTACGCCAGAATTGAGTTTTCAAAACCTTTGAAAATTTCAAAAGTACGAAGAGCTGGGAAAAGCACAGACCGGAGTGAAGCAATATTTGACGGAAACGAAATAGCTTTAGCTTTTTCAGCCAATGTAAAGAAAGGAGAAAAAATCAGTGTAAAAGTGGCCATTTCACCGACAGGCTACGAAGGCGCCGGAAAAAATATGCTGGCAGAAGGAATCTCCAACGATTTCGAGTCGGTAAGAAAACAGGCTGTGGCCGACTGGAATAAAGAATTGTCTAAAATCGAAATTAAATCTTCCGATAAAGATAAACTCACCGTCTTTTATACGGCGATGTATCACGTGTTCACCCAGCCGAATATCAATATGGATGTCGACGGGAAATACCGGGGCCGCGATAATAAATTTTATATGGCTAAGGATTTCGGTTACTATTCGGTGTTCTCGCTTTGGGATACTTTCCGGGGGGCGCATCCTTTAATGACTTTGATTGACCGTAAAAGAACGGCCGATTTTATTAATACGTTTATCAAACAATACGAACAGGGCGGAAAGCTGCCGGTATGGGAACTCGCTTCCAACGAAACCGAGTGTATGATCGGGTACCATTCGGTTTCCGTGATTGCCGATGCCATGGCCAAAGGAATTACCGGGTTCGATTATGAAAAAGCTTTTGAAGCCTCCAAGCATTCGGCCATGCTGGATATTTTCGGTCTGAATGCCTATAAACAGAACAATTTCATCAGCATCGACGATGAGCACGAGAGCGTTTCCAAAACCGTGGAATATGCATACGACGACTGGTGCATCGCCCAGATGGCTAAAATTTTAGGCAAAAAAGAAGATTACCGGTATTTCATGAAGCGTTCCCAGAACTGGAAGAACCTGTACAACCCGAAAAACGGATTCATGCAGCCGAGAAAAAACGGAAACTGGTATGAGCCTTTCGAACCCAGAGAAGTAAACAACAATTACACGGAAGGAAATTCGTGGCACTACTCCTACTCCGTTCAGCAGGATATTCCGGGACTGATTGCCGCCCATGGCGGGAAGGAAAAATTCGAGCAGTTCATTGATGCTATTTTTGCCGCACCGGATAAGACCACCGGCCGCGAGCAGGTAGATATCACCGGACTGATCGGGCAGTATGCCCAGGGGAATGAGCCGAGCCATCACATCGCTTATCTGTACAACTATGTGGGAAAACCGGAAAAAACGGATGCTAAAATAAAATTCATCCTGGATAACTATTATAAAAATGCACCGGACGGGCTGATCGGAAATGAAGACTGCGGCCAGATGAGTGCCTGGTATATTTTAAGCGCGATGGGAATTTATGCCGTGACTCCCGGATTACCCGAATGGCAGACGACTAAGCCTTACTTTGATGAGGTTAAAATTCATCTGGAAAACGGAACGACCAGAACCATCACAAAAAATACGGGGAGAGAAGAACTGAAAAAGTTAGGTTTTGAAAATGCAAAATCTTTCAAAGATTTTAAGTATGATGAACTCACGGCTTCTCCGGTAATCGCTGCAGCCAGAATTTTTGACCTTAATACCAAAGTGGAAATCACCGCACTGAATCCTGAGGACAAAATTTATTACATGACCCTGGATGAAGGTGATGCCAACGTAAGAAAAACATTTACCGCCTACAAAGGTCCGTTTACGATCATGAAAACAACCCAGGTTTCTGCTTATGCGGAAAGAAACGGTGAGAAAAGTTCCGTGGTGACCGCCAGCTTCAACAGAAGACCGAATAACTGGGACATCACGGTAAATTCAACCCCTACTCCACAGTATACGGCCAGCGGAAAGCTTTCTTTAATTGACGGCATCAACGGAGATGCCAACTGGAGGAAAGGCGAATGGCTGGGCTACCAGGGACAGACCTTTGAAGCGGTAATTGATATGAAATCGCCTCAGGAGATTACCCATCTTTCCTCCACTTACCTGCAGGACAGCCGTGCATGGATTTTAATGCCAAAGAAAGTGGAATATTATGTTTCCAACAACGGGAAAGATTTCATTCTGCTGAAAACCGTAGACAATACTCTGGATCCGAAAGATGAAACGCCTCAGTTAAAAGATTTCTCCACCGATGTGTTACCGGCGCAGGCCCGTTATGTAAAAGTGAAAGCCTACCATTTCGGCAAACTTCCGGCATGGCACCAGGGAGCAGGCGGTGATGCTTACATCTTTATTGATGAGATTTCTGTGAAATAATCTGATTTTACAATGATAAAATAACCCTCCGGCATTGCCGGAGGGTTTTGTTTTGTACAGTTTGGTGATTTCACTCTTTCAGGACTCTTTATATTTATTTCGACTTATACATCAGGCTGCACTTGATGCTGTTGACCGCGCCCTTTCAGCTCTTTATCCGGTTTCGCATTAATTTTCAATCACCATCTTTTCCGCCCAGTTCAGCCCGGCCGGCAATTCCCTTTCGGAAAATTCGATGTGGATGACCCTTCTTCTGTTGCCGTTGGTGGTTCGGTTGGAAGCATGCAGGATCAGGGGCTTCATGATCATGATTCCACCTTTTTCAACGGGGCAGATTTCTTCGGTTTCCTTAGACCAATCGATGGTCTCGGGCCGGTAAATTCCTTTGGCATGGGATCCGGGAACCACTTTCAGGGCACCGTTGTTTTCATCTGTGTCATCAAGATGGATCCGGATGGTGTATATGTTTTCCAAAATATCCAAAGGTGGCTGAACGGCAAACCGGCTCTGCCTGGCAGTCCAGGGGCCGAATCCTTCCATTGGCTTTTTCTGGTCTACCGAAATAGTCAGGTCCTGATGATAGGCTACGTACCAGTTGGAGGTTTCAGGCTTATCAAAGTAAATGCTTTTCACCACAAAATACCGGTCCCCGAACCTCTCTCTGATCACCGTTTTCATCTTTTCATTAAAAATCAGATCCCGCAGTCCGGGAATTTCCTTTAAAAACTGCCGGATGGCAAACAGGTCTTCCGATTTCCTGAAGGTTTCCTTTGAAGAATCCGTATTTCGGATTACCTCACTGATTCTTTGAATTTCATTATCGGAGAAGATCCGGTTGATGACGGTGAAGCCATTTTCCGCAATCGTATTTTTATGGTATTGTGAATTCACTGGATTTTATTTACTCAGGTCCGATGTCCCGTTATTTTTTGCCAAACTGATGATTTCATCAATTTCCGCCTCCGTAAAATTCCCGCTGATCTGAACTTTCCCATCCGGAATCGGGTTGATAACGAGCGGTGCGGAAATTAATTTTCCATTCAGCACAATGGCAATAGGCTTAGCAATATTTTTCCTGGTTAATTTTTTAAATTTCTTTGCACCGGCTTCTGTAAGTACAATGTCAATAACATACAGATCAAGTTCGTTTTTATGCTTTTTTACGGATGAAATTTCTTTTGTTGAAATTCCGGCGTTGGGCGACAACTTCAGATCTTTTAGCCCGGTCTTCTGCGAATCATAATCAATAACCTCGTAAAATCCGGGTTCCCTGTCGGTGAGTACCGGTTCTTCTCTTGCCTGGGCCAATAAATTCACAGACATGAAAAGAACCACTATTTTAAATAATGCTTTCATGAGATTTATAAGTTTCCGCCGTGGTTATCCAGCTGGCCTTCCCATTTGGAAACGGCTGAGGTAGCCAGGGCATTCCCCAACACATTGGTCATGCTTCTTCCCATATCGCAGAAATGGTCGATCGGCAGGATCAGGGCAATCCCTTCCGGCGGAATTCCGAACATGGAACAGGTAGCTACGATGATTACCAGGGAAGCTCTCGGTACACCGGCAATTCCTTTGGACGTCAGCATCAGTACCAGAAGCATCGTGATCTGCTGTCCGAGGGTCATCTCAATCCCGTAGATCTGGGCGATGAAAATCGAAGCAAAAGTCATATACATCATGCTCCCGTCAAGATTAAAAGAATAACCCAGCGGTAAAATGAAAGATACGACCCGGTTATTGCATCCGAATCGCTCCAGCTCTTCCACGAGTTTCGGGAAAACCGCCTCGGAACTGGTTGTGGAAAAAGCAATCAGTAAAGGTTCTTTAATTCTTCTCAGCAATTCAAAAAGGCGGTTGCCTAAAATCATGTAGCCGACCAACAACAGGACGAGCCAGAGAATGCCTAAGGCAAAGAAGAAATCCCTCAGATAGATCGCATAGACTTTAAATATCTCAAAGCCGTTGGTGGCAACGACTGCGGCAATGGCCCCCAAAACACCCAGCGGTGCAAACCACATGATGTAACCGACCATTTTAAGGATTCCGTGTGCTACGATATCAAATAATTTAATGACCGGCTGAGAATACTCTTCCCCCATATTGGCCAGGGCAATCCCGAACATAATGGAAAACACGACGATCTGCAGTACCTCATTGGTGGCAAATGCTTCAAATATACTTTTAGGAATAATATGCTTGACAAAATCTTCCAGGGAAAACCCTTTGCTGGTTTTCAGCAGTTCTTCGGCAGAGGCTGCATCCTGGATCGGAAGCTTGGTCACATGGCCGGGCTCCAGCCAGTTGACGAGCATCAGACCGATGAAAAGGGAAATCAGGGAAGCGGAGATGAACCACAGCATGGCTTTTGTGCCTACCCTTCCGATCATCTTGATATCGCTCATTTTGGCGATCCCCACTACCAGCGTGGTAAACACCAACGGGGCAATGATCATCTGGACCAGGCGGATGAAAACCGTTCCTAAAAGTTTGATGTTCCTGGAAAAAGATTCCGCGCTTTCCGGATAGCTTACATGTACCAGTCCGCCGATTCCGACGCCCAGAACAAGCGCGATAATAATGGCAATAAACAGTTTATTTTGTCCTTTCATATCAATAATTCAAGTTTGGCAAATATAATATTTTTACAATTGGTTTCTATTTACTCTCAGCACTATCTTTTTTCTCAAAGGTATCGTACAGCCATAATCTTACTTCACCTTCCAATGACTGCGGTTTTTCATCAGGGTTAAAGGGTTTTATTCCTCCGCGGTCTGTCACATCCTGAGAATAGTTTCTTTTTCTGAAAATCCTTTCTCTGTTTTTATCGGCTACCAGAATGAAAACCGTAATGATACCCGATATCAAAACAATCACCACAACTGTATTCTTCCAGGTAAATTCAAAACCGTTCTCCTGAAAACCTCTCTTTTTTAAGCATAAATAATTAATGATCAAAACAATAATCATCCACAAAAATAGATAGAGGGGCGGAATGACGGTATCGTTATAACCGTTCAGCTCCAATATTCCCTTTATCGTAAATGAAACCAGGACCATTATCAGAGAGATGATCAGAGACGTTTTGTACAGCAACTTCCGCTTATCGTCCTTTTTATTTACCCTCTTCAAAAGTCCGTAAACCGAGAAAGCCACATAATTATATATCTTCATTTTAATCCTGAATATCCGGCAAAAATGAATATTTTTTTCTTTAAATACGACAAACATTTCCAAAGTAATGATTTTTCCCTCGTTATTCAAAAGATGGTGCTGTTATCCAATTCATTATCCATCAGATTAATCCCGCACGCGTCCTTTCTTAAAAACACCTTTTCTCCATAAAAAACTGAATGAAAATTTATATAAAAAAATTGTTGACTTTTGCATTTTGGTACACATTTTACTGTTATCTTTAACTGTATTAACATTAAAAATATACAACTATGAAAAAATCAATCGCTATGGCTGCACTGGCTATCGCTGTATCTTTCGGATCTGTTTCCTGTAAGAAAAAAGTTTCCGATGCCGATCTTCAGACCCAGGCTACGACGGTCGTGGTATCCAATCCGAATGCTTCGGTAGAAGTAAAAGACGGTGTGGCCCACCTGAGCGGAACTTTCGAAACCCAGGAAGCCAAGGATGCTATGATCAAACAACTGAAGGCTATCAACGGGGTAAAAGAAGTAATGGATATGGCGACTGTAGCACCTGTTGCAACCGCTGCCCCTGCTATTGAAACACAATCTGCCGTTGCACCTGAAGTACAGCAAAAAGTACAGGATGCTGTAAAAGACATTCCGGGAGTAAAGGTGGAAGTGATCAACGGAGAGCTTACGCTTACCGGAAACATTTCTTCTTCTGATGCCAGAAAAGTAAAAGAATCGGTAGATGCTTTGAAAGTAGGAAAAGTAAATTACAATTACACCGTAAAAAAATAATCAGTCATGAGTACATTACAGGATAAATATTCAAATGTAGTTTCTGCGGCCCAGTCTGCAGGAATTTCCAATCTCCAGGTTCAGGAACAGGACGGAATTCTTTACGTTTCAGGACATGCTTCCAACACGGCTGCCAAAGATGCCGTATGGAATGCTTTAGGCGCCATCGACTCTACCTATTCCGCTTCGGATATCAATATTGACGTACAGGTAGCCGGTCTTTCTGCAGGAACTTCCCTGACCGTGGCCACCGATGAATCCAACCTTAACATCAGACAGGAGCCTTCTACGGAAGCCGCCGTTGTAGGAAAGGTGACAAAAGGTTCTTCATTAACCCTGATCGAGCAGACCTCCGACGACTGGTGGAAAGTAAAAACCGATGACGGACAGGAAGGATATGCTTATTCAAGATATCTGAAAGCTTAATCTAAATCTGATTTCAATACAAGAAACATCTCTTTTTTAAGAGGTGTTTTTATTTTTTATGGAAACTTAACAATTCCAGGAATTTTTCTGCGAAAACATTAACGCTATTTAACGCTGAGTGCTCTTTGTTTCGGATATTTTTTATATAATTTTGCGGCACTGATAATCATACAAACTCATGGGAAAACGCTTATTGCTGCTGGTTTTATTACTGAATATTCTGATGCTGAATGCCCAGAAACTAAGCATCAACGGAAAAGTTCTGAACTTTGAAAAAAAGCCCGTTGAAAATGCCACCATTTATCTTCTGAAACAGAAAGATTCCTCCATCATCAATTACACCTCGACCAACAGGGAAGGAAACTTTTCCCTGAAAACGGATGAAGTTTCCGAGCCGAGCATTTTGAAAGTAGATGCCGAAAAATTAATCTCCTATTCCAGGAATTTTGAAGCTATCGGACAGTCTGTTGCCTTAGGGGAGCTTGAGCTTGAAAGAAATTCGGTTGCCAATATTCAGGAAGTGAAGCTGACGGCTTCACCGGTTAAGATAAAAAAAGACACCATTGAATTCAATGCTTCTTCAATCAAGGTGCGTCCGGACAGTAAAATCGAGGAATTGCTGAAGCAGATTCCCGGTGTGCAGATGGATAACGACGGCAAAATAACCATCAACGGAAAAGAAGTCGACCAGATTACCATCAACGGAAAACCGTTCTTTGATAAAAACGGAAAAATCGCCTTGCAAAACCTTCCGGCCGACATCATTAAAAACATCCAGTTTACGACGACCAAAACCAAAGAGGAAGAATTAAGCGGAAAAACCTCGAAATCCAATAATGCCACCATCAATTTCAATATCGATGAAAAGAAAAACAAAGGACTCATTTCCAGGCTTACGCTTGGCTACGGCTCAGATAAGCGGTATGAGGGCAGCGGCCTGCTGAGCTATTTTAAAAACGATACCAAGATCAGCGTACTGGCAGCTTCCAACAACATCAATTCCCAGGGATTTTCGAGCGATGAGGTTTTCGACAGCATGGGGCGCGGGAGGAATTCCTGGCTGATGCAGGGCGGTTCCGTAGTCACCAGCGGAGGATCTACCTATTATGTATCCGGCGGAAACAATGCCAAAGGCATCCAGAAATCCACCACCATCGGGTTCAACTACAGCGATAAATTCGGAAAGGATGTAGACCTGGATAACGTAAGCCTCATCCATATCAACAATAACCTGGAGACACGATCGAAAGTTTCAAGGACCACCCTGCTTCCGGATTATACTTTGAAAACCAATTCAGAAAGCAACGGCGGCAACGATTCAAGGCAGTACAATGTTGATGTTTCCGCGAGGATCCGCCTGGATTCCTTAACGAGCATTTATTTTTCACCTGCTTTTTCCAGAAATGAGATCCGCAGCTTCAGCACGTCCGATGCTGCTACTTTCCGGGACAGCGACCTGCTGAATACCAGCAACAGCAACACCAATACGGATTCCGAAAACAATTCTTTTAATCCCAACATTTATTTCTCGAAAAAATTCCATAAAAAAGGAAGGGAAATGAATGTGAATATGAGCAGCAGCATTTCCGAAAACAAAGAAAACCTGCTGAACCGTTCAGAAAACATCTTCTACTCGGGAGCCCAGCCGAATGACAACCGGAACCAGCATTCCCTGAAGAAAAACAGGAACGACAATTACCGCTTCAGAACCGGCTATACCGAACCGGTCTCCGACTCTGCCAACATAAGCCTGAGCCTGAGCTACAATGCGACCGCGATGAACAATATGCGGAATGTAAACGATTTCGACACCGCTATCCGGCAGTATTCCGACTACAACGAGGTTCTGTCCAACAGCATGAACCAGAAGATCAACGAGATCTCCCCAGAATTGTCTTTTGAAATCAATAAAAAGAAAATCAGTGCCTGGGGTTCGGTTAGAGCCGATTTTTCAGACATGAAGGTCAATTCCCGTTTCAGTAACCAGGATTACGGGCTGCAGAAAAATTTTGTTCTTCCAAACTATAATATGGGAATGAACTACGAATTTTCCCAAAATAAAAGACTGAGCCTTTACAACTTCGCCGATTTCAGCATTCCTACGGCCGAACAGCTTACTCCGTACCTCGACGTCATCAACCCGTTTATCGCCTACCGGGGAAATCCGGACCTTAAAAATACATGGACAAGCTCAACCTATCTGTATTTCAACAATTTCAATATGGTAAAGAACATCAATTATTTCCTGAATGCCGGCTTTACCTACAAAAACAATGACATCATCAATTATGCGGTTTTCGATGGAAGCGGAAGACAGCTGGTAACATACGCCAACATAAGCGGCAACAAGCATTTTAACTTCGGGGGAAACTTCAGCAAAACCTTCAAGTGGAAGGAAAACAAGCTGACGATCAATCCGAAATTCAATTCCATGTATGGATTCAGCAAAGGGTTTATCAACGGGCAGGAATTCAGCAGCAGCTATTACAGTTTCAATCCGGGACTGAACTTTACCTATGAAATCAAGGAAAAGCTTACGGTAAAACCGTCTTACAGTTTAAGCTATAATTTTTCTAAGTACAGAAACTACAGCATCGACGAGGTGAATACCAGTAATCAGGTCCTGAAACTGGAGCTTACCAACTATGTCTTCAAGAGCAGGCTGATCTTAGGAAACGATCTGGAATACAATACCAACACCAACATCGCTCCGGGCTTTAAAAGGGATTTTTATTTCTGGAATACCAGCGTCGGTTATTCTTTCTTCAATAAGCAGCTCACGGCGAAAGTAAAAGTTTATGATGTCCTGAACCAGAACCAGAGCGTAAGGAGAACGATTTCCAATACTTTCTTTGAAGACCGCGACGACCTGATCCTGAAACGCTACGTGATGTTCTCCCTTACGATGAAGCTCAACAAATTTGCACGCAACAAAACACAGACCCCATAGATTTAAAATTATTTTAAATTGCGACATCCCTTCCGAGGGATGTTTTTTTATATTTTAGCACGTTCAAAAGATGACCTTATGAAGAAGATGCTCTGGCTGTTGCTGTTTTCACTTCCTTTTTTAATGCTGAACGCACAAAAGCTCAGCCTTGACGGGAAGGTGATGGATTTTGGAAAAAAACCGCTGGAAAATGCCACCGTTTATCTTTTAAAGCAAAAAGATTCGTCCATCATCAATTATACCTCAACCAGTAAAGAAGGAAAATTTTCATTAAAGACAGATGAGCTTAAAGAACCTTCCTTATTGAAAGTAGATGCAGAGAAATTTATTTCCTATTCCAGAATATTCGATAAAATTAATCAATCCGTTGATATCGGGACCATCGAACTGGATAAAAACAAGGTAACCGACATTGAGGAAGTGAAAATTACCGTCTCTCCCATTAAAATTAAAAAAGACACCATTGAATTCAATGCCGCCGCAATAAAAGTGCGTCCCGACAGCAGCATCGAAGAGCTCCTGAAAAACATCAGCGGTGTGGAGATCGACAGCGACGGAAAAATCACGGCCAACGGAAAGCAGGTGGACCAGATCATGATCAACGGCAAGCCTTTCTTCGATAAGGACGGCAAAATTGCCTTAAAGAACATTCCCGCCGATATCATTAAAAACATCCAGTTTACTACGACCAAAACAAAGGAAGAAGAGCTCACCGGAAAACCACCGAAATCGGAGAATACGACCATCAATTTCACCATTGACGATAAGAAAAACAAAGGTTTCCTTTCAAGGCTTACCGCCGGCTATGGTTCCGACAAAAGATATGATGGCAGCGGATTCCTGAGCTATTTTAAAGATAAAAGGAAAATCAGCCTCGTGCTGTCTTCCAATAACATCAATGCGCGGGGCGATGCCGGCAGCGGGGGCGGTTCGCGGAACTCACAGACCGGAAGCAGTGGGCAGGGAATCCGGAAATCCTCCACCACCGGCCTGAATTATACGGATCAGCTGAGCAGGGAAGCCGATTTGGATGCTATCGGACTTACCCGCACGGAAACCGACCTTCAGACCGCATCGAAAATTTCGAAAACAACCTTCCTGCCGGATTACAGGCTGAAAACCAACTCCGAAAGCCAGGCCGAGAACAATACGGAACAGTACAATTTCAACGCATCCGTCAAAATAAAGCCCGATACGCTGAGCACAATTTATTTTTCCCCCGCCTTTTTCCGTTCGGCAACCACGAATATCGGCACTTCGAAATCGGCCACCTTCAGGGATGAAATGCTGCTGAACGAAAGTACATCTTCGGTGCGTTCGGATTCGGAAAGCCATTCCTTTACCCCGAACATCCAGTATTCAAGAAAATTCAGCAAGAAAGGACGGTCTTTTTATTCAAGCCTAAATACTTCGATTACTGAAAATAAAAACACAGGGCTTACCAATTCACAGACTTTTTTTTATGAGAACGGGGTGGAAGCTCCGGAAAAAAGAGACCTTAGGAACCAGCTGGCCCAAAACAAATCGCAGAATAACAATTACAGCTTCAATGCAAAATATACGGAGCCGGTTTCCGATTCACTGGATATCAATTTCGGTGTCAATTACAATTCAGCCAATACCTTCAATGAAAGGGTTGTGAATGATTTTGATCCGGCGACCGGGCAATATTCGAACTACAACCTGCCGTTATCCAACAGCTCGGATCAGAAAAACAACCAGCTTTCGCCCCAGGTAACGATTGAGCTTAACAAGCAGAAGTACAATTTCTGGGCTTCGGCCAATGTGGATTTTACCGACCTTAAGTACAGCTCGCTTTTCAATGGTCAGCGGTATGAGCTTCAGAGAAGCTTCATCCTCCCCGATTACAACGCCGGGCTGCAGTACAAAATTTCACAGAATTCAAGGTTGAACATCTACAACTCCGCCAGCTTTACCATTCCTGCTGCCGAACGCCTCATTCCCTATATCGACGAATCGAATCCACTGGTGACCTTCCAGGGGAATCCCGATCTAAAGAATGCCTGGAACAACCGTACGAGCCTTTATTTCAGTAATTTCAATGTACCGAAAAACATCAATTATTACGTCAACCTGTCTTTCACCTACAACAGCAACGATACCACCAGCTTTTCTTATTATGATGATTCCGGGAAACAGTTCGTCACTTACACCAACATCAGCGGGAACAAGAGTGCGAATGTCGGAAGCGGCTTCAGTAAAACGTTTAAATGGAACGGCCAGAAACTAACCGTGAGCCCGAAAGCCGGCCTGAGTTACCGCTATAACCGCGGCTTCGTCAACGGCCGGATGTACACCGGGAACTCGTATATCTTTAATCCGGGGATCAGCCTGATATACGATAAAAAGGATAAGATCAATATCAAACCTTCCTATACCATAAACTATTCATTTTCAAACTATAAAAACTACAGTGTCGGAAGCATCAGAAATACTTACCAGAACTTTTCACTGGAGCTCACCAATTATTTCCTCAACACCAACCTGATCCTTGAAAATGATTTCGAATACAACACCAGCTCCAATATCGCCCCGGGTTTCAAAAGGGATTTCTACTTCCTGAATTCCGCCATCGGCTATTCTTTCTACAAAAAACAGCTGACAGCAAAAGTAAAAGTCTATGATGTATTAAACCAGAACCAGAGCGTGAGAAGAAACATTAACGCCACTTATGTGGAAGACCGGGAAGACCTGATCCTCAGAAGATACATTATGTTTTATTTAACACTGAAACTGAATAAATTTACAAGTACAAGTAAGAAAAAGTAATTCACATAATTATGCTCAAAACCTTTTAATTCCGATCAATTATATTCTTAATTATTTAAAGGATTAAATTAAAAAAAATTAAAACACCATTTGGTGTATTAAAAAAATTTAATAATATTGTCATCAGATTGCAATTTAAAAATAACTTTTAAATTAAAAAACTATGAAAAAAATTCTATTAACTGCGATGATCGGCTTTGCAGGATTAGTAACTGCAAACACTACTGGGTTTACTTCAAACTTTTCTAAAACTTTAGAGTCAAAGAGTGTAAACTTCTTTAAGAAGATTAAAATTGATGAATACATTACTGACACAAATGGAACTTCATGGCATATCTATGGTTGGATAGATGTTTCAGTAGGTTGGTCTGGTCCTAAAATTAATCACTATGATATTCACATGGTAGGCGGTGGACACCACTATCATTTCCAAGGAAAAATAATGCAGGAACAGGGAGCAAATGGAGATATTAAAAATACAATTGACGGTACTTTAACAGATGATGAAAAGGGTACTAAAATAGAAATTGATAATAATCTTCAAAATGTATTGTACCAACTAAATGACAATGTAATCAAAAATAACCCGGAATAAATAATAATTAGCGAGAACAATATTCTCGCTAATTTAAATATTATAGGTATGAAAAAATATATTATCCTATCAGCAGTACTTATTTGCTTTTCATTTGCTGAATTCCAGAAAAATAATTTTACCGGAAACTGGAATCTGGTTGACTCTTATAATATAGAACAAATTAATTTCAAGAATCTGGCATTGCATGAGATGGTTAAGAAAAAAATAGTTGAGCAGAAAAGCCAGATTATTTTTTCAGACGAGGAGATTATGATCAAACAAAACGAGGTTGTTACTGATAAAAGTAAAATCAAAGATTTGAAAAAAATCACTAATGACAGCATTGTTTTTAAATTTGACGATCACACCGCTTCATTTAAACTGAAAAATGAGAAAAGCGGAATAATCACAGTTGATAAAACCGCTGTATTTTTAGTTGAAAAATAATAATTCACTTTATCTGTTTAAATTCTAAAGGTCCGTTTCATCAATTATGAAACGGACTTTTCTTGTATCATCCCTCAAATAATCGGATGAACTGTTTCTGTAGATTTGTAAGTGGCCAATCATCCATATTACAAATACATGCATAACAGAATTTTTATTATTTAAATCTAAACATCCATTTAACGGAAAGCAATTTATGATTAAATTAGCATGAAATTTTTAGACAATGAAGAGACATTTTTCCATGTGGCTTTCTTTCCTGTTTGTTTTGGCGATGGCACAGAATAAGCAGTCCGATACCTTTGTAAAGGACAATTTTATCAAGAAGGAAATCTATATTCCGATGCGTGACGGAGTCAAGCTTTTTACTTCGGTATATATTCCAAAGGATATTTCCGGAAAAAACAAATACCCGTTCCTGATGCAGCGGACCTGCTACAGCGTGGCGCCGTACGGTGAAAACGAATACCGCACCAGGCTGGGCCCCAATCCGTTTCTGATGAACGATAAATACATTTTCGTCTACCAGGATGTCCGCGGAAGGTATATGAGCGAAGGAACCTTCACCAATATGACGCCGCAGGTGGACCATAAAACGAAAAAAGATGTGGACGAAAGCACCGATACCTACGATACCATCGACTGGCTGGTGAAAAATATCAAAGACAACAACGGAAAAGCAGGCCAATACGGAACTTCGTATCCCGGATTTTACACGGCGGTAGGGGTACTTGCCCAGCACCCGGCTTTGGTAGCTTCTTCACCCCAGGCCCCGATCTCTGATTTCTGGAACGACGATTTCCTGCACAACGGAAAGATTATGCTGGGCTACTTCCGGACGTTCCCGGTTTTTGGCGTTCAGAAAACCAAGCCTGAGAATAAAGCGTGGTACAATGATTCCATGATTAAAGCCACTTCTGAAGACGGGCTGAAATTCTACCGCGATATGGGAACTTTAAAGGAAGGTTATGAGAAATATTACAGGAATAATTTCTTCATGACCGAAATTATGAACCATCCCAACTACGATGCGTTCTGGCAGAAAAGAAGTCTGCTGCCGCACCTTAAGAATGTGAATCATGCCGTAATGACCGTGGGCGGCTGGTTTGATGCAGAAGACCTTTCCGGACCGCTGAACATCTACAAGACCATCGAAAAAACAAGCCCGAAAGCGAAAAATACGATTGTGATGGGACCTTTCTCCCACGGTGCCTGGGCTTACGAGCAGGGAAAACATTTCCACAACCAGATCTATTTCGGCGACAGTATTGCGACCTACTACCAGAAGAACTTAGAGACGAAATTCTTTAACCATTACCTGAAAGGAAACACAAAACAGGATGCGGGTCTGCCGGAAGCCATGATGTATGACACCGGCGCAAAGCAATGGAGGGAATTTACCTCCTATCCGCCGAAAGAAGCTAAAAAAGTAAACTTCTACCTGTCCGATAATACCCTGAAAAACTCAGCCGGAACAGGTTTCTCGGAATATTACAGCGATCCCAACAATCCGGTCTTGAGCTCTGATAATTTAAAGGACTTCAACGGCTTTACCCCGAGAAATTATATGTCGGAAGACCAGCGGTTCGCCGAAGGAAGACCTGATGTACTGACCTTTACTACCGATATCCTGACGGAAGACCTGACGCTGGCCGGTGAAATTATGGCTAAACTGAATATTGCCTCCTCCTCTACTGATGCCGATTTTGCGGTGAAATTAATCGATGTTTATCCCGAAGACTTCAAACCTGTTGAAAAGAAAGACGGCGTGATCTACGGAAACTACCACCAGATGGTACGAAGCGAGATGATGCCAGCAAGGTTCCGGAATTCACGGGAGAAAGCGGAAGCCCTGATCCCGAATCAGAAAACCGCTGTGAATTTCAGGCTGCAGGATGTGGTACATACCTTTAAAAAAGGACATAAGATCCAGATCCAGATTTCTTCCACCTGGTTTCCGTTGTTCGCCATCAATCCCCAAAAATTCATGGACAATCCGAATTTTGCAACGAAAGAGGATTACACGAAAGCCTTTATCAAGGTATTTGATGACAGTGCGATAGAAGTGGAAGTTTTGAAATAAACAAAAAAAGGTAGCTGAGGTTCTCAAAGCTATCTTTTTTTTTGTCTCCCACAGATTTTGCATATAATTCTGTTTCTCTTCATGATTCATTGATTTCCACATCGCTTGTCATCCTGCAGGAATCTAGACATAGTACCAGAGAATTGTATGGAAAGACTCATAACAAGATCCTCTTGTGATAAAAATTTTCCACAGATCTTCACAGATTTTCACAGATCATGCACTTTATTTTATCACATAAGTCACCCAGAATATTTGAATTGCCTGAAAATATTTTAGAACACATGAGATTAAAAATCAAAGATTTTTAAAACTTTGGAGTTAATGATGAACGCAGAGTTCAGGGAGAAAATGTACTTACTTCACGCAGAAAGTTTCACAAAGCCGTTTCACTTATAGAAGCGCACTGAGGTTAGAGCCGCTTAGATAAGCGGGAGATACCGTTCTTTTCAACGAAGGACATAAAAATCTCTGATTTTTAAAAAACTTCTGTGTGTTCTCTTCAGCGTAAAGTATTTAACTTTATTCTGCGGTATGAATATCTTTTGAGCCTTTTGTGGTTAAATTTTTTTCTGATTATTTGGGGCACAAAGATATACGGATTTTCACTGATAAGCACGTGGGTGGCTTCAACTCAGCTCAGCTACCGGAAAAAATTAAATCTTATGGATCTCATGTGTTAAAAACTTTTGCACCTTCTGTGGTTAAAAATTACTCCGCAATCGTCCGGAATGTCAGGTTGACCCTGGGGGATTTTACCTTGATGGTGGTGGGCAGCCGGTGCAGCCAATGATCCTGGGTGATCCCTTTCATCACCAGCAGGCTTCCGTTTTCGAGAAATACCTCTGCTTTTTCGTTTTCCGTTTTATGTTTGAACAGGAACTTTCTTTCGGCACCGAACGTTAAGGAAGCAATCGCCCCGTGTTTTTTCAGGTCTTTTTCGGCATCGCTGTGATAGGCCATTCCTTCACTGCCGTCTTGATAGAGGTTCAGCAGGCAGGAATTATAGGTTTCTCCCGTCACTTCTTCACATTTCTTTTTCAGTTCCAGCAGTTCCGGCGTCCAGGGTTTTGCATGTTTTGTCCGTTTGGAATACGTGTATTCAAAAGGCTGATCCCCGAACCAGGCCACTTTCCTTTTGGTGATAATCAGTTTTCCGAAAATAACCGCTTCATCATTTTCCCACGGAATCCGGTTGAATAAATAATCGTAATAAAAATCCGATCTTTCCTGCGTAAAAATTTTTCCGTAATAATGAACGGTTCCGTCTTTGGGAAGCAGGTTCACAGGATTTTCAGATGAATCTTCGAATAAGTTAAGCATAAAAGTTTAAGGTTTAATGTTTTAAGTTCTTTTCAGAAAGATACTTTAAAGTAACGTAAGCTTGATATAGAAATGTGATCGTAAGGCCGGAAGAGGGATGCCGAATACCTTAATGATCAAACTGAATCTTTTCTCATAGACTTGGTTTTATTTTTTAACTCAATAAACGACTCAACGCAAACTAGAAAGGCAAAATTTACATTGTTTTAAAGTCCCGAAGGGATTTCCATAGGATAGAATCCTGTCAGAATCTTGAATCATTTATTCATTCTTACAGGAAGATTTCCACTTAAAATCCTGACTGAATTAACATTAAATTTTATTTTTTAATTAATTAAACAACTGAATATAAAACATATAAAACTGAATTCATGTTAAAATACAATAAATAAGTTCAGATTACACCGAAGTAGAGTTCTACCTAAAATGATTTTAATCAAAATTCATTTTTAAAAGCTATTTAAACGGTTGTATTTATTCGTGCAAAAATTTGTGCTATTTGTGTTTAAAATCAGCATAAACCCTGGAACTCTCCCATCCGATCATCAGTTGCTTTCTTTCGGTTCCCCACATATAGCCCCCGATTTTACCGGAAGACTGGATTACGCGGTGGCAGGGAATCAGGAAAGCGACCGGATTGCTCCCGATGGCGGTTCCCACCGCTCTAGACGCTTTGGTATGTCCGATCTGCCCGGCCAACTGACCGTAAGTGGAAAGCTTTCCCATTGGAATTGTGAGCAGGCTCTCCCAGACCTTCAGCTGGAAATCCGTGCCTTTCAGATGGAGCTTGATGGTCTTCAGTTCGGACCAGTCTTTACTGAAAATCGACAAGGCATTTTTCTGAAAATCATCCTGTTTTTCAAAAAAAGAAGCATTGGGAAATTTAGCCTGTAAATCTCCCAATGCTTTGGTTTTATCGTTCTCAAAAGCCAGGTAACAGATCCCTTTTTCCGTGGAGGCTGCAATCACATTTCCGAAAGGACTCCCGGAAAAGCTGTAACTGATTCTAAGGCTTTTTCCTCCGTTTTTATATTCTGCCGGAGACATCCCTTCGATTTTCACAAACAGGTCGTGCAACCGGCTCGTGCTCGAAAGTCCCGTCTCGTAAGCCGTATCAAACAAACTCGCTTTCTCTTCCTTCAGTAAGCTTTTTGCATGCTCAAGACTGATGAACTGCAAAAATTTCTTCGGGCTGGTTCCCGCCCAGTCGGAAAACATCTTCTGAAAATGGGCCGGACTCAAACTGATTTCTTCCGCCACTTCCTCCAAACCCGGCTGAAGCCTGAAATTGCTCCGGATATAGTCTATCGCTTTGGCAATTCTTTCGTAATCGATCTGATTTTGTGTGGACATATACGTTTATTTTACCTCACAAATTTCCGAAGAACGGGCGGCAGAAAAAATCCGTTTCCTGCGGAATTTAGTTGTTGTTATAGATATGGTAGTACGCCAGCATTTTGTAATACAGCTTCGCCGCTAAAAACGCACTTGGCTTAGCCATCGGAGAATCCATCAGTTCCACAATATCAAATGCCACCACGTTGCATTTTTCAAATACTTTTCTCAGGAGTTCCAGTGTCGGGTACCACTGCAAACCGCCCGGCTCCGGAGTTCCCGTTGACGGACAAAGCGAAGGGTCGAAAGCATCAAGGTCGATGGTGATGTACACATTTCCTGAAACTTTCTCCAATACGTCATTGACCCAGTTTTCGTTGTTGGCAATTTCATGGGCAAAGAATACCCTTCCTTCCGGCAGGTACTGCGCTTCTTCAGCATCCATGGAACGGATTCCCACCTGCACCAGGTTGTGCTTCTGACTGGCCTCAAAAACCGCACACGCATGGTTGGACGTAGAACCGTGGAATTCCGGACGGAGATCGGTATGCGCATCCAGCTGAAGAACGGTTAAGTTCTCAAACTTCTCCCCTACCGCACGGATCGAACCGATGGAAACGGAATGCTCACCCCCGAAAAGCGTGAATAATTTCCCTTCATTATCCAGCAATTCTTTTGTCTTTTGGTAAACGGCTTCCGTCATGGCTTCCGGTGTTGAATTTTCAGAAATCTCTCCGGCTAAATATACTCCTTCCAGGTAAGGTTCCGTCTGTGTTTCGATGTCGTAAAGTTCCATGTTTTCGGAAGCATCCAGGAACAGTTCCGGACCTTTGTCGGCCCCTTTCCCCCAGGTTGAGGTCCCGTCGTAAGGAACGGTAACCAGCATTACTTTCGAATTTTCCAATGATGCATTTTCTTCAGGAATTCCTGCGTATGTCTTCATGTTTCGTGTAGAATTAAATGATTTCGGCAAAGATACGAAGAAGTTTGGAGATGGGTAATCGATAATAAGCGATGAGTTAGTTTTAATGGTTAATGGTTAATGGTTAATGGTTAATGGTTAATGGTTAATGAAGATAAACAAAAGAGTGCTCAATTGGATATTATTTTAATTTTATTAAAATTAAATTTAACTTTATTAAAATAATTTTTACTTTTGTATAAATTATCAGCGATGAAACTTCCTATAGTCTGTCCAAGTTGTGAATCGGCTCTGCAGGTCAGCCAGATGAAATGCAGCCATTGTGAAACGACGGTTAACGGCAATTATGAGCTTCCTTTGTACCTGCAGCTGGGCCGTGAAGAGCAGGAATTTATTTTGAATTTCTTCCTGTCAAGCGGCAGCATCAAAGAGATGGCGAAGCAGGCGGGGCTCTCCTATCCTACCATGCGGAATAAAATGGATGACCTGATCACGAAAATTGAAACCCTTAAAAAATAACCCATGAACTGGAAACTCCTCTTTAACCCTTTCGGAATTTACAGCGAAAAGCAGCTTCTGGTATCCGGTATCCTGATCACCCTGGCAGGCTCTTTCGTAGGCTCTCTTTTTAATGTCACCTTTGACGGCGTCCTGGATGTACACCAGTACGAAACCGATTTTTTAACGGGGCTGAAAGAAAACGGCATAAATATAGCCTGTATTTTTCTTGTGCTTTTCATCCTGGGCAAACTGATCAACCGGAAGACAAGGGCAGTTGATATTCTTAACACCTCCATGGTGTCCCGGTTCCCGCAGTACATCAGTGCGCTGATCACTGCCCTGCCCGTACTGAAAAAAGTAGAAGATGAAATCATCAGCCACCAGGGTGACCTTCAGCATCTGAACTTTCAATCTCTGGATCTTATGCTGCTTTTTATCATCAGCATACTGTTGCTTGCCCTTACGGCTTATTATATTACCCTTTTGGTGAATGGTTTCAGAACTTCCGTCAATGCCAAAAAGTGGCCGCATTTTGCAGGTTTTGCTGTTGCCCTGATCATTGCTGAAATTCTTTCCAAACTTTTAATATCCCTATAATCCATGAAAACAAAGACCGTATTTGTACTTGCTGCCCTTTTATTCTTCTCTTTTCTTCAGGCACAGACCATCGAAGGGTCCTGGAAAGGCGAACTTGAATTCCAGGGCATGAAACTTCCCCTCATTTTAAACATCAAAAAGAACGGAAGCCTTTACTCTTCCACCATGGACAGTCCGAAACAGGGAGCCAAAGATATTCCCGTCGATAAAACGGATTTTGTGAACAATGAGCTTTCCTTTGAACAGAAAATGCTGGGTGCCAATTATAAAGGAAAACTGGCCAACGGAAAAATCGAAGGAACTTTTTCCCAGAACGGGATGCAGCTGCCGCTGACCTTTACTCCAAATACAGGAAACAGATCAGCCCTTAACCGTCCGCAGACCCCGAAACCACCGTTTGCTTATTATACCGAAGACGTTACCTTCCAAAATCCGGCAGACAAAAACACCTTGGCCGGAACCATCGCCCAGCCTGAAAACTTTGATAAAAACAGACCGATTTTGGTCCTGATCACAGGTTCCGGAATCCAGAACCGGGATGAGGAACTTTTCGAGCATAAACCTTTTGCCGTGATCGCCGATAATTTCGCAAAGAAAGGAATCGCCACTTTACGGATTGACGACCGCGGCACCGGCGGTTCTTCAAAAGGAACGGCAAACGACACCTCCTATAATTTTGCTACGGACATCAACACGGCAGTTGAATATCTCGTTTCCAAAGGGTATAAAAACATCGGGCTGCTCGGACATTCGGAAGGCGGAATGATTGCGCCGGTGGTAGCCACCATGAACAAGAATGTAAAATTCCTGGTACTGATGGCAGCTCCCGGAACACCGATCGATCAGCTGCTGATCCAACAAAATGAGCGGGCCGCAAAACTGATGGGGCAGAGTGATGATCAGATCAGTCAAAGCAAAAAAGCCAATTCCGAGATTTACCGTTTTATCAAGAACTATTCCGGAAACGATTATGAAAAAGACCTTCAGCAGTTTTTAACCAAAAATTTTGCAGGCCAGATGAACGAAACGGCCGTTCAGAATATTCAGCAACAGACTTCCGGTGCATGGTTCCGGTATTTCATCAAATTTAATCCGGACCTCTACCTCTCGAAAGTGAAAATACCGGTGCTCGCCCTCAACGGAAGCCTGGATTTCCAGGTTCCTTCGAAAGAAAACCTGCAGGCCATCAGCCAATCCCTGAAAAAAGCCGGTAATCCTGACTTTAAGACGCAGGAGCTGTCCGGCCTCAACCATCTTTTCCAGGAAGCCAAGACCGGAGCCTTTACCGAATATGCGGAAATCGAACAGACGATCTCCCCTGTTGCGCTGGATAACATAAGCGGCTGGATCCTGGAAATGCAAAAGTAATAGCAGAATGCTTTCGGTAATTCTGAAAGGTTTAGTATTTTAGTAAAAAAAATTCAGATATGCCTTTAAAAGCTGTGCTGTTCGATATGGATGGCGTGATTGTGGATACGGAACCGCTGCACAGAAAAGCCTATTTCAAAACTTTCAACGATCTGGGAATCGATGTCTCCGAAGATTTATACACTTCGTTCACAGGCGCTTCCACGAAAAGGGTCTGCGACACACTCATTGAGACCTTCAACCTGAAGCAGACCTTTGAAGAAATTGCGGAAACCAAGAGAAATTACTTTAAAGAATATTTCTACCATGACGGGGATTTCGACCTCATCACTGGCGTGAAAGATCTGATCCTGCATTATTACGACAACGGCATCAAACTGATCCTGGCCTCTTCCGCAACGATGACCACCATCAATATGGTTTTTGAAAAGTTTGAGCTGGAACCGTATTTCATGGGTAAAATCAGCGGGGCCGACCTGAAGGAATCCAAGCCGCATCCCGAAGTTTTCCTGCTGGCCGCCGGAATGGCCGGGGAACCTGTGGAGAACTGCATGGTGATCGAAGATTCCACCAACGGCATCCTGGCTGCACACCGGGCGGAAATTTTCTGCGCTGCGTACCGGAGCGCGCATTCCAAAAACCAGGATTATACCCTGGCCGACACGGTAGTTTCCGATTATTCGGATCTGGAGATTGATAAAATTTCGCAGTATTTCGACTAAGAGCCTGTTTAAATTTACCTTTTATATTTTAACATTAAGAATTTAAGGCATTTTAGCTTAAAAAATCAATATGTCGGTTGCCCGGCAATATTCAATTAAGTCAATTGAAATCATCGTATTAAAGTGAAGAATAAACAAAGTTTATTTAATTCAGAAAATTAAGAGAAATGACGGAAAGTTTGATGAATTAAAATTTTAAACAGGCTCCAAACCTTATCGGTTTTGAACTCCACAAAATAAAACAGGCTGTCCAAAATCTGGACAGCCTCTTGTATAAGTTTTGGCTAAAGCCGAATTGAATTTTCGGTTTTAAAAACGGATTAAAGTCCGTTTCTATTGATACCTAAGATCAGATTCTTACTGATATCCTAAGATTTTGAGTATATCTTCCGGTTCCTGTTTTTCGCGGAAAATCTCATACTGGAGGTCACCGTTTTCATCTTTCTGGATCAGGATGTGTCTCGGCTGAGGCATCAGGCAATGGTGCACTCCGCCATAACCGCCGATCATTTCCTGATACGCGCCGGTATGGAAAAACCCGATGTACAAAGGCTTGGTATCGCTGAAAACAGGAAGGTAAATGGCGTTCGTATGCTGCTCGGAATTGTAATAATCATCCGAATCGCAGGTCAGTCCGCCCAGGAAAACCCTCTCATAGGTATCTTCCCAACGGTTCAGGGGAAGCATGATGAAGTGCCTGGAAATCGCCCAGGTATCGGGAAGCGTCGTCATGAAAGAAGAATCGATCATATTCCACTTTTCCCTGTCGTTCTGGCGTTTCTGGGAAATAATCTTGTAAATGTTTGCACCGCTCTCTCCTACGGTGAAACTTCCGAATTCGGTATAGATATTCGGTTCCTCCACCCCTTCTTCTTCACAGAATTTTTTGATCTGGGAAACAATTTCCTCCACCATGTACTGGTAATCGTAATCGAACTGCAAAGAGGTTTTGATCGGGAATCCTCCGCCGATGTTCAGTGAATTTACTTCCGGAGCAATCTTCTTCAGACGGGCATAAACCCGGAGACACTTATACAATTCGTTCCAGTAGTAAGCCGTATCCTTGATCCCGGTGTTGATGAAGAAATGGAGCATCTTCAGCCTTGCATTCGGGTGCTCGGCAATTTTCTGGCTGTAATACGGGATGATGTCCTTATACCCGATTCCTAACCTTGAGGTATAAAACTCGAATTTCGGTTCTTCCTCGGAAGCGATCCGGATTCCGATATCAAAAGTGGTATCGATGCTTTCCGTCAGCTTGTCCAGCTCGCGGTAATTGTCCAGGATCGGCGTAATGTTCTCGAAACCGCTGTTGATCATTTCTGAGATTTTCGCCAGGTAATCATCTGTTTTGAAACCGTTGCAGATGACTTCGATATCTTTCGTTACTTTCCCTTCGGTATAAAGCGATTTCACGATATCCATATCATACGCTGAAGAAGTTTCTATAGAGATATCGTTTTTCAGTGCCTCTTCAAGTACAAATTTGAAATGACTTGATTTCGTGCAGTAGCAATACGTGTAATTCTTCTTATATTCGGTTTTCTCAAACGCTTCCTTAAACCAGCTCTTCGCCTTCTGGATGTTCTGAGAAATTCTCGGCAGGTAGCTGATCTTTAGCGGCGTGCCGAATTTTTCCACTACGTCCATCAACGGGATGTCGTGGAACAACAAATTGTTCTCAGAAACATTGAATTCCTCCGTAGGGAAATACAACGTCTGATCAATAAGTTCCGAGTACTTTATTTTCATTTCTAAACAAGTGAATTAAGAATGCAAAATTGCTAAAAAAGTTTGGTTTTTGAACGTTAAAATTATTATAAATTTTGAACAGTTTCATCATCGAAAAAGACCTTTAATTATCAATCTGTAAACTTCCGGATGTATTCTTCCCTTTTCTCTTCAGATATTCCCAGTACCTCTTGAACATATCGGTCGGTTGAGCCGTATTCCTTATGGATTTCATTAAAAGCGGCATCCAGATAAGCCCGCTCCACCCAGCTCAGTTTTTCCAGTACGCCGATGTCCAGTTTAGGATAAATGAAATGGAAACTCCTGGCCAGCCTGAGACGCTTGTCCACCAGCTTTTGCCTGTAATTGTTTGATAAGAGATAATCGTTAACAATGGTTTCCTGATCGAATCTGAGTACCGTAAGAACCAGTGCCGTAATAATTCCCGTCCGGTCTTTCCCGGCTGTGCAGTGGTATAAAACCGGCGTATCGGATTCCAGAATTTCAGTAACGATTTTCCGGATGACTTCAGGATGTTCCGTCACATAATTCCTGTAAAAATCCAGCATCCTTTTTTCGGCATCGTCACCCTTTACTTTCCCTTTCAGCACCAGTTTCCTGGCCTGGTCCAGCTGGTCGCCTTCATCCTCAAATGCCGACTCATTTTTATAGACGATCCCTTCAGGAAGATGGTCCGGCTTCCGGGCGATTTCCTTTGAATTCCGAAGGTCGATGATTTCCCGTATTCCCAGATTTTCCACAGTCTCGAAATACCTGCTTTCCAGTTTAAAAAGATGGCCGCTTCTGTATAACCTTCCTTCTTTTAATGTTTTTCCTTCCCTGTTCTTGATATTTCCGACCGGCCGGAAGTTGTAGACTTTTTTAATATCCATTTCCGGTAATGCTGGCATTTTTCCGTATTCCGGTGCGGAAAGAGATGGTGTTCTGCAGGAGAAAGCACTGATGAATACAAGCAGGAGGAAAGGTATTTTTAATAGGGATTTCATATTTATTTAACTATGGATTTCCGCAGATGGTTGCGGGTATTAAGGTTTGGATAAATGGGCTTGAATTTTTAACGCAATGGTTCGCAAGGATTCTTTACAATATTGAGTATATTTTTCGTTCGAAGGCGTTTCACTCAGCAAATGAGCATAAGTTCATAATTTTATGGATAAATGAGTTGTGAGTATTCAGGTTTTGGTTAAAGCCGATGCTGCTTTATTTTGTATAAACGGCCTAAGGCCCGTTCTTACCAATATTACAAATAATTTTTCCCGATGAAAATCAGCAGATCGCCTTTTTCGTATTCGATGGAAACCGCATCTTCTACTGCGAAATTCCGGGTTCCTATTTGGGAAGTAATGCTTAAATTTCCCTTAGTCAGCGGCCAGTTCAGTCCATGGGTTGTAATATTTTCAGCAGAAGGAAAAGGATACAGGGAAATCATTTTATGTTTTACATTTCGGATCGTGAAATTTCCCGGGATAAAATAATATTCAGAAAATTCGTCGTAAAATTTAATATCGAGCCGGTCTCTGTATCCGAAAGCCACGGTGAGGTTTCCTAAAAAATGATCCTGTTCGCCCCCGCTTCCGCCCAGCACATCGATCTTTCGAAAATTCCTTTCTTCGATAATCTCCAGTGCTTTCCGGAAATCGGTTTTATCCTGATCCGGGGTGTAAATGAATTTCTCTTCATAGATCCCATTTTCTTTTCCCGGATGCGAATCGAAATCACCGGAAATAAAGTCCAGCCTGTCCAATGGAAAACCCAGTTTTTTCAGATAATGAAAGGCCCCGTCAGTACAGGCAATCAGGCCATATTGTTCAGGATCAGGGAAAGAGGCCGGGGCATCTCCGTTGATGAAAAGCAATACTTTATCTTTCATTCGGGTTCCAGTATTCTTCAGTTTCGTTATTGATTTTTGAAATGTATCTGGCCAGCACAAACAGGTAATCCGAAAGCCGGTTCAGGTATTTAATCAGCTCCGGGCGGACCTCTTCAGACTCATTTAAGAATACCAATGAGCGTTCTGCCCTTCTGCAGATCGTCCGGGCTGCATGCAGGAAAGTAGCTGCCTTTCCGCCTCCCGGAAGAATAAAATACTGCAGCGGTTCCACCTTTTCGTCAAAAGCATCCATCCAGTGTTCCAGATCTTCAATTTCAACCTCTGAAATCACCAGCGGCAGCCTGGATTTCCCGTTTGCGAGCATCAGTTTGTCAACCGGAGTCGCCGCTTCGGAACCCACGGTAAATAAATCGAACTGGATCTTTTTTAATTGTCTTAAAACTTCTTCATCTTCAATATGGCTTTTGGCAATCCCGATGAATGAATTCAGCTCATCGATATTCCCGTAACTGTCTACTCTTGCGCTGGCTTTTGAAACTCTTGTTCCCCCGTAAAGGGCGGTCTGTCCCTTATCCCCTGTTTTCGTATAAATTTTCATAATACGAAATTACTTTATTAAACCAAAGGCGGCAAATTTTGGAAAGAAGTTTTGATGATGGTACCTTATGGTTGAACACAGAGTTTGTCATTGACTATGTCTAACCTTTGATTTCCTTCGGAATACCGACGCGAATCTTCCATGCTTTTCTCTAATACTATGTTTAGATCCCTACGGGACGACAAGCGAAGCGGAAACTAATTAAAGATTAAAAGAATATGCAAAATCTGCGTGAGATAAAAGATGACCGGTCCCCTGGAGGCCGGCCACTTTCAAATTATTTATCTACCTAACATTGCTTAAGTATGGTTATTTAACGGGAAAATGACTATAATTATTTTAAAGAATTAAAAATAATTTTATCCCGAAAATCCTACTGACAAGCTGTTGTCATTATCCTGTTTTACCTTTGTATCAATCAAAATAAACCATATTGAAAATTATGACAACAACAGCAACGAACACGAAACAATTCATCACCGCCGGACAGATTTTAGAACACTGGCAGGGACACCGCAACCTGACGAGAAGAGTTATTGATGCATTCCCCGAAAAGGAACTTTTCGAATTTTCAATCGGCGGCATGCGGCCATTTGCCAGGCTGGCGGTCGAACTGATCAGCATTGCCGGACCCGGAACCAAGGGAATCGTAGAAAGCAGGATGGAGGCTTACGACCATGAAAAATTTAATCCCAAAACCAAAGAGGAGCTGCTGAAAAGATGGGATGAGGAGACGGAAACCATCAACCGGTATTTCGCCCAAATCTCAGAAGAGCGTTTTCAGGAAAGCTTCAACCTGTTCGGACAGTATGAGTTCCCGGTGTACCAGAACATTTTATATTTTATTGATAATGAAGTGCATCACCGCGGACAGGGCTATACATACCTGAGAGCTTTAGGCATCGAGCCGCCATTCTTCTGGGAGCGTTTTCCGGTGCTGTAACAAGGGCAATACAAACAGCTGATCATCTAACCAAAGTCATTTAAATACAAAAGCTTCCAGGAATCCTGAAAGCTTTTGTCATTTTTTAACCCGGAAGAATATTTTTAAAGAACCTGATGATATTCTCTTTCAGCTTCGTAAAGGTTTCCGAAGTCCCGAAATCTTTGTTATCATAACCGATGGGAAAACCTTTTTCCACATATTCGTTATTTTTCCGTAAAGTAAGCACTTCAAAGTTTTTATTGACTTCACCAAGGCTTTCCGTGTGGATGTCCAGGAATTTTACCGGTGATCGGACGGAGAAATCCAGCTTTTTCAGGTCGATGGTTTTGATCTCTTTCTTAAGATCGGAGCGGAACGATAAATTCATTTTCTTAAGATCGATCACGGTCTGCCACTCACCGGCATGAACGGAATTCAGGACATTCCAGGCATAAGCCACCGGCTTCTGGTCGTACTGATAATTTTTCAGCATGTAATAGGCACGATTGTACCGGTCTTCCCATTTTCCCTGTTGGGTAAAATCAAACTTTTCATTTCCTCCCAGAAAATCAAATTTCTCAACGTTCGCAAGATCCTTTTCATATCGGTTATTACAGAGAAGGGGCATCGGCATTTCCTTATCGGTCAATACTTTATATTTCCCATTCAGCAAAGCAATCGTTGCCGTATTTCCCTGTGCGTCGCTTAAGAAGAAATGGCTGCCTGCCGCGTTCGGCCACCAGTCGATATTCGGACCGGAATTCAGGTGATCCACCACTTCTTTTACCGATCGGTAATGGTCCAGCTGATACTGGATCCACTGGGCCCAGAACATATCGGGTTGTGAAGGATGTTTTACCTTGGACGTTTCTTCAAGATAAAGCTCCACCAGAAACAGCCCTTTTTCGTTGACGCCATAGCAAGGGAAATCGTATCCCAGCAGGTTGAACGTCACCGACCCATACTTTGATTTCCACTGTTTTTCATATCCCGACTGATCGGTCGTGAGGTTTTCCCAGCTGATGTTCCTTTTCAGGATATCCCGTTTGTTCACGACAATCATTCCGGGCATGGTTTTCCAGTTTTCATTAAAACCGACCACACAATACCCTTTCCCTTTCAGCAGAAATGCCGAACAGGCTGAAACCGCCGTTGAGCACATCATAGCACCGATTAAAAACAAACGCGTCCAAAACTTCATAATCTTTTATATAAATGGTTAAATTATTTTCAGTATTTCTTTAAAATATTTTTAATTAAATCCCGTAGGCTGTCTTTCAGGAATTCCGGTTCCAGTACTTCCGCATAATCGGCAAAGGTCACCAGCCAGCGCGGGAATCCTTCTGTGATCCATTCGGTTTCGAAGATCAGCTCGTATCCGTCTTCCCGCTCGATCTCTTCTACCAGTCCGTAATATTTTTTGGAATTGACCAGATGGCCGATGATCCTCTTTTCTACCAGGAGCCTGACCCTGGTTTTATTCCCGTTCGGAGCCTGGCGGTAATCGTTGATCTGCCCGTATTCCTGTAAAAAAGGATTCTGGGTTTTAAAAATCTTAAGGATCCGGTCTACCCGGAACTGGCGGAAATCATTCCGCAACGTACAGAAAGCCATGATGTACCAGTAATTGAACTCGAAGAAGACGCCCACCACTTCAATGGTCCTCGTCGAAACCCTGGCGTCTACGGTTTCGTATTCCAGGGTCAGCTGTTTTTTCTCGGCAATGCTTTCGAGGATGATCGGGATGATGTTCCGGATCTTATCTTCTGTTTTGGGATGATAATTAAAAACGTCAATCTGTTTTTCAATATTCTCAATCAGGTTTTTATCCGAATATTTCAGCACGGAACGTACCTTTTCCATCGCATTCCGGTAATGCTGACCCAGACTTTCATGCAGGAACTTCTGCATCAGTTTTTCTGCCGTAATAAAACTCAAAACTTCTTCTTTCGTAAACATTACCGGCGGAAGTTTGTATCCATCCATCAGGGAATAGCCGCTTCCGGCTTCTCCGATAATGGGAATCCCTGCATTTTCCAGGGTCTTTACATCGCGGTAAATCGTCCGGACGCTCACCTCGAATTTTTTGGCCAGATCCTGCGCCCGCACCACAGGCTTCGATTGCAACTGCGTCAGAATGGCGGTCACCCGGTCGAGTTTCTTAAGGTAATGGTCGTTCATTTTTTATGAATGATGCTTGATAAGTGATAAGTTATAAGTCATAAATGATGAGTGATGAGTGATCAGCAATGAGCAATGACCTGTAAACGAATGCACTATAATCATTAAACTGATCCATTATCACATTTTTTCTATTAATCCATCGTTCCATTGTTCCATCGTTCCATTAATTCACTGATAAACTGTTACATTGTTACATTGTTACACTAATTTACTGTTACATTTTCAGGCTATTTACCAATTTATCCAGGTTTAAACTTCTTGCGGAGGCATCAAAGATTTCACGGTAGGTCCCGTTGATCTGCACCAGTTCGTCATGGGTCCCGTTTTCCACGACCCTGCCTTTTTTCATTACATAAATGGTATCCGCATCCAGGATCTGCGACAGCGAATGCGAAATAATGATTACCGTCCGGCCTTCTTTGATCGCATCCAGGGAATTTTTGATCTGTTCCGTAGCAATGGCGTCAAGGCTTGCCGTAGGCTCATCCAGGAAAATAATCGGCGGATCTTTCAGAAACAGCCGGGCAATGGCGATTCTCTGCTGCTGTCCACCGGAAAGCTGGGTGGCATCGTGCCGGTAGCCGTCCGGCAGCTCCAGGATCTGCTCGTGAAGATACGCTTTTTTGGCGGCTTCCTCGATTTCTTCAAAAGAGGCGTTCATATTCCCGTAGCGGATGTTGTCTTCAATGCTTCCCTGGAAAATATGGTTTTTCTGAAGGACCAGACCAAGGTCGTTCCGGAGAAAGGTATTATCATATTCATTTAAATTCACATGATCCAGCAGGATTTCCCCGGAATCCGGGAGGTAAAATTTACACAGCAGATTGATGACGGTGGATTTCCCGGCACCGCTCAGCCCAACCAGCGCCGTTGTTTTCCCGTTTTCGATGGTCATGGAAACGTTATGCAGAGCCTGTGTCCCGTTCGGATAAGTAAAATTGATATTTTTTAATTCAAAGTTCCCTTTGATTTCTTTTTCAACGAAATTTCCGTTCTGTTCTTTCTCATCGTCTGCGTTTAAAATATCAAAATAGCCTTCCGCATAGATCATTGCATCGTTCATATCATCATAAATCCTGTGCAGCTGGCGGATCGGTGCCGAAACATTGTTGAACAGCATGATGTGGAGCATAATGGCCCCGATGGTCATCTGCTGATCCAGTACCAGATAGACCGTCAGCAGGATGATCAAAACCACGCCGAACTGTTCGATAAAGGTTTTCAGCCCGTCATAGATAAAATTCGTTTTCCGGGTGAACATCTGGCTCTCCATCAGCTGCATCTGGAGGTCGTACTGCTTTTTGCCTTCAAATTTTTCACGGACAAAACTTTTGATCACCATAATGGAATTGATCAGGTTCAATAATCCGGAGGTCTTCTGTTCACGCTGGTTCCTTAGCGTTCTTCGTACCCCGCTGAGCTTTTTCGCCTGCAGGGAGCTCACATAGAAATAGATCGGGACAATGATCGTGGAAACAAGCCCTACGTAGACATTCTGAAGATACATAATGATCAGGGCAATAACGGAATTGGAGAACAGCGGCAACATATCGATAAAAAAATTCTGCACCAGCCGGGTCAGGCTTTCGATACCACGGTCGATCCGGATCTGCAGCTTTCCCGACCCGTGGTCCTCATCATTGAAGTAAGCCACGCGGTAGGTCAGGATTTTATCGATCGCCGATTGTGCCAACACGGAACTGACATTGATCCTGATTTTCTCACCATAAAATTTCTGACCGAAATTGATGAAGATGTTCAATAGTTCCTTTCCCAGTAAAATAACGGAGATGATCACGAGTACATGAATACCTTGCGACATCGGATGCGGCAGATGCGTCAGCTTCGTTACCTCGTCTACCGTATATTTCAGTACCAATGGGTTTACCTGAGCAGCAAGGGCCCCTAGAAAAGTCAGAAACAATGTTCCGTAAATCATCAGCCGGTAGGGTCTGATGAAAGGAACCAATTGCTTATAAATCCCGTATAAAGTAAGGGTCCGGTTGAAAGGTTTTGCCATAGAAAATGATTTTAACGAAAAAACGTACCGTTTTGCAGAGAAAAGGTACGTTTTATTCTATTTTTAAGCAATAGTTATGCTCCGAATTTTAATTTTCAAACAGATACGTGGTGAGGTAATGCAGTTCCGGCCTGCCTGCCGCTTTGGATTCTGCTTTCGCGTCTTCCAGAGAATAAAGGGAATTGATTTCCTTTTTCTGGAACACAAAAGCGTTGTTGGCATTTTTATCCACAACTTCGTTAAAGATGTGTTCGATTTCAGAATTTGCCAGCGATGCAAAGCTGATGTCTTCAAAACCGTACATCAATCGCAGGTCGTCAAACTGTGCAAAGTTTTCATCTACAATATTCTGCAGCTGGGTCTTGGACTCAAAATTCCCTGCCCAGATGTTGTAGGCATAGCTTTTTTTATTCGGTTTATCGAAGATACTCTGGTAGACGAAATTTTCTCCAAGATAGGCCTCCCTTACCTGCGGATCGTTGGCCAGCTCTTCCGGAAGTCCTTCTTTCAGGATCCTTCCTTCAAACATGATGTAGGTTTTATTGGTAATCGCCAGCGTCTGCTGAACATTGTGGTCGGTAATCAGGATGCCGATGTTTTTATCGGTAAGGCTTCTGACGATCTTCTGAATATCTTCCACGGCGATCGGGTCTACCCCGGCAAAAGGCTCATCAAGAAGAATAAAACTCGGGTCGGTAGCCAGACACCTTGCAATTTCGGTTCTCCTTCTTTCCCCCCCGGACAAAAGGTCTCCGCGGTTTTTACGGACGTGCTGCAAAGAGAATTCTTCGATCAGCTCATCGCATTTCATCTGCTGCTCGCGCTTTGAAAGTTTCGTCAGCTGTAAGACGCCCATGATGTTTTCTTCCACCGAAAGCTTTCGGAATACAGAGGCTTCCTGTGCAAGGTAGCCGATGCCCTTCTGCGCCCTGCGGTACATGGCATCGGTCGTAATTTCCTGCTTGTCGAGAAAAATCTTCCCTGAGGTCGGCTTAACCAATCCCACAATCATATAAAAGGATGTGGTTTTCCCGGCACCGTTCGGCCCGAGCAATCCTACAATCTCTCCCTGCTGAACCTGTACAGAAACGCCTTTTACTACCTTTTTAGGACCGTATTCTTTGATTAAGTTTTCTCCGCGTAAAATCATAAGGGCAAAGATAAAGTTTTTTTGAATTGGATATTCAAGATTAAAAACCGGAATACAAAGTTTATGATATTTTAATACCGTCTTTTCATCTTAATTTGCAGGATTTTTTTGCCGTCAGCAAAACATTTTTAATTAAATTTAAATCCGGAACCAACACTTTATTCCTATGGAAAACAATCAGCAGCTCACTGAACTTCTTGCCCTGGATCTCGGGGTGAGCATCATCAACCGAAGGCCTTATGCCAAAGAAGTATTCAGATGGCAGGATATGGACCTGCTTCCGCACTCTTCCACCGATACCCTCCTTTGCGAAATTTACGAATGGAACGGCAGAAACTGGCGGACGACGAACAACAACCTGATCGGATATCTTTTTCCGGGAGACCAACTGGGAACCGTTAAAAACCAGCTGATGGCGGTACAGAAATTCCCGGCATTGATCCCGGATTTTGAATTTACGAAAGACAACATGGCCGAATTCGGTCTTTCTCTACCTTCCCTCTTCAACATCGGAATCCGGGGCGATATCAACAGTGCCAAAGATTTTTCGGTGAAGGTGAACGGTGTCACAAAATCCAGGATCACGAATATCGATTCTCCCGGTATTGAAATTTTAAGGAAATATTCGGAATTTACCCAGAATGAATCCAGGTCGTACCGGAGAAATATTAAGTTTAATTTTCTGAGCACATCGCTTTTCTATGCGGACAGTGTGGAAATTAACCTAGAAAAAGAAGCCGGTGTGAATCTCGAGGTCAGCTTCCAGACCCAGAATGTTGAGGTCCAGGCCCATATAAATACCGATACGAAGAAAAATTTCACCTTAAAATATACCGGGAACCAGGCCCCCTTTGCCGCGAAATTTACCAAAGGGAAAGAATTCAATATCATGTAAAAGTTAAAAGTTATAAATCATGAGTTATAGATAACAACAATTCAGCAGTTACTTATGACTCATGATTTTTAACTCATAATTCAATTCTACCCGTTTAAGATCATCGCTGCTTCCTTCGCAAAATAAGTAAAGATCATATCGGCACCGGCCCTTTTGATGCAGGTTAGACTTTCGATAATGGTTTTATCATTATCCAGCCAGCCGTTCTGGGCAGCCGCTTTCACCATCGCATACTCCCCGCTCACATTGTAAACCGCTACCGGCAGGTCAATCGCTTCACGGACTTTGGTGACGATATCCAGATAAGGAAGTCCCGGTTTGATCATGATGATATCCGCGCCTTCTTCAATATCCTTGAATACCTCATTGAGTGCTTCGCGGGAATTATGGAAATCCATCTGATAAGTCTTTTTATCCTTAGGAATTTCCATGTCGTCTTTCGGAGCACTGTCCAGTGCACTTCTGAACGGACCGTAAAAGGAGCTGGCATATTTTGCCGCATAACTTAAGATCCCGACATCAGTAAATCCACTGTCTTCCAGTGCTTCACGGATCACCTGAACCCTTCCGTCCATCATATCGCTGGGCGCCACGATATCAGCTCCCGCCTCCGCATGGGATACGGACATTCTGGCAAGTGCGTCACTGGTGGCATCGTTTACGATTTTCCCGTTTTCAATGATTCCGTCGTGGCCGTAAATGGAATACGGATCCAGCGCCACATCCGGCATGATAATCATTTCCGGAACGGCATCTTTAATAGCCCTGATGGTATTCTGCATCAGTCCGTTTTTATTCCACGCTTCTTTTCCGGTATTGTCTTTCAGGTGATCGGACACTTTCATATAGAGGTTGACGGCCTTTACTCCAAGAGCAAAAAGTTCTTTACATTCCTTTACTGTCAGATCGATGCTTCTCCTGAAAATTCCCGGCATCGAGGGGATCGGCTCTTCTTTATTTTCACCTTCCATGACGAAGACCGGCATTACAAAATCGTTGGTGGTAAGCGTGCATTCCCTTACCAGGCTTCTCATGGATTCATTTACCCTAAGCCTTCTATTTCTTGAATGTATCATTTTGGAATACTTTTTGAACAAAATTTAATACAAATTTACTACAACTAATATAAAAAACTATTGCACAGCATTGTAGAATTAATTAGATTTGTTCAAATATTCCTAAGAAATTATAATTTGATGAGAAAACTTTTACTTTTGTTAATCTTTTTGGCCGGTTTTGTTGGATTTTCCAACAATATGAAGGCGCAAATAAAAGAGCCGGCTGCATTTTCCCAGAAAGCTGATGACGGGGTGCTGGTGGCTTATCCCAATCCTGCCAAGGACTTCCTTATCATGAAGGCGAAAGACCAGAATCTGAAGATCAAAAATGTGATCTTTTATTCCATTCTGGGAACCCAGGTCGCCAATTATTCGGTAAACATGAATTCCGGCGAGATCAATATTGAAAAATTAAAGCCCGGTAAATACCTGATCCGGTATATTTTGAGTGACAATACAATGAAGGTCACGCAAATTGTAAAACAATAAATTAAATCCTGATAATCATCAGGATTTTTTCTTTTAGCTTAATTATTCCGTAACTTTCGGAACATTTTTATACTAATTATAAAAACAAGTTAATGCTAAAAGCTGAACACGTAAGAAAGACTTATAACGCAGGCAAAAAGGTAGCTTTGGATGATTTCAGCATTCATGTTCCGAAAGGCAGCATCTATGGCCTTCTTGGTCCGAACGGAGCCGGAAAAACCTCCTTTATCCGCATTATCAATCAGATTACCCAGGCGGACTCCGGAGAAATCCGGATCAACGGACAAAACCTTAATCCCGACCACATCAAAGACATCGGCTATATGCCCGAAGAGCGGGGTCTCTATAAAAACATGACTGTCGGCGACCAGCTTCTTTACTTCGGTGAGCTGAAAGGCATGAAGAAGAACGATGCTTTGCAGGAAGCTAAAAAATGGTTCGACAAGCTTCATATCGACCAATGGTGGAAAAAGAAACTGTCTGAACTTTCCAAGGGAATGGCCCAAAAAATCCAGTTCGTGGTAACGGTTCTACACAGGCCGCATCTTCTGATCCTGGACGAACCGTTTTCCGGTTTTGATCCTGTGAATGCCAATCTGATCAAAGACCAGATCATCGATCTGAAAAACAACGGGACCACCATTATCCTATCCACCCACCGGATGGAAAGTGTGGAGGAAATGTGTGATTACGTGGCATTGATCAATAACTCTAAAAAAATCATTGACGGGCGGGTTTTCGATGTTCGTGAAAAATTCAAGAAAAATATTTTCGGGATTACCTTGTCTGATGTGGATGCTTCGCAGCTGGAAGCTTTCCGGAACCGGTATGAGATTTTCAACTTTACGGATGAGAACAATCTTCTTTCTTTCGATCTAAGAAACGAAGCCGACCAGAACCGTATTCTGCTGGACCTGGTGAATGTAGGTAAAGTACGGTCATTCGACGAGAAAATCCCGAGCATGAATGAAGTTTTTATTAATGCGGTAAGCAACAATTCTTAAAGATGAATCATATTTTTTTAATTACGAAAAGGGAATTTCTTACGCAGGTGAAGAAAAAATCCTTCGTTATACTGACACTGCTGGCGCCCCTCTTACTCATCGGTTTCGGAAGCGTCATCGGGCTGATGTTCAAGGCAAATGAGTCACACAGCATTATCGAAGTGGTAGATAAGAACGGGCTGTTTAAAAACCACCTGAAATCTACGGACAAACTCGATTATGTTTTTGTACCTGCCGCAGATGAGAAGGCCAAAGTGAATACCCTGAAAAACAATGAATCGCTGGATGGGATCCTGATTCTTCCGGAACTGCAGAATGGGAATTATGAACAGCTTTTAAACAATACAAGGCTGGTGATCAACAATAAAATCGGATTTGATACGAAGCAGAAGATCGTTTCGGATATTAATGAAGTGATTAAGAAAGAAAAGATCAAAAAACTGGGCATTGCAGAAAGCCAGCTGGATAACCTGGACAAAGCTTTTACTTTAAAAACCATTAATGTTTCCGAGAACAACAAAGAAGATTCGGATCTTGCTTTCGGGGTAAAGAGCGTGCTGAGCATGCTGCTGATGTATGTCACTTTTATGTTCATCATCATTTATGGGGTACGTGTGATGAGAAGCGTACTGGAGGAAAAAAACAACCGCGTTGTGGAAATCATCATTTCTTCGGTAAAACCTTTCGAGCTGATGATGGGAAAAATCCTTGGGGTAACAATGGTTGCGCTTACACAGTTTGTGGTCTGGATCACGATGTCCGTCGTCGGGGCTTTGGTGCTGAATACCGGATTTTCATCGATCCCGAAAAATATCCCGGGCGGTAGTGAGACTATGATGAGCAAATTCGATATCCTGCAGATGGGAACCCAGATTTCCCATAGCCTGCTGGAACTGAATTTCCCGCTGATCATCTTCGTATTTATTGTGTTTTTCTTATTAGGTTACATTTTTTACAGCTCCATTTATGCCGCGATCGGCTCTGCCGTGGATAACGAAACCGAAACCCAGCAGTTTACTTTATTTGCCATTTTACCTTTAATGGTGGGCATGTACGGCAGTTTTACATTTATGAACAATCCGGACGGTCCTCTAGGCTTCTGGCTTTCCATTATACCGTTTACTTCGCCGGTGGCCATGATCGCAAGAATTCCTTACGGGGTTCCGGCCTGGCAGATTGCCCTTTCGATCGTGCTGCTTTTGGGAACGACGATTTTCATGATTTTCCTGGCGGGCAAAATTTACAGGGTAGGTATTTTAATGTATGGAAACAAAGCGACGTTAAAGGAGATCTGGAAATGGATTAAGGGATAAAAGTATTGGTTCTTATCCTTTATATTATTATGAAGCCTGATGAAAAGCTGGAAGAGGGATGCCGGATGCGGGAAATTTCTCCTTTCAAAAACAGGATCAAAGTCCTGATGATCAGACCAGTCTTTTGTCATTCGATCTGAGCGTATTCTTATAAAATCCGGATTGAATGAGCCTTTATTATTTTTCAATTAAGGAAACAGTTGACCATAAGTCGAATTCACATTGATATTAAATAAAACAAAAGGCTGCTCCTTGCAGGGGCAGCCTTTATGATGTTTCAATCTGAAAGAATTTTTAGTTGAAGATGTAGCTTAAGGTTACACTGAGAACCTGCTCAGACTTTGCTTTGGTACTTCCTTTCGGTTCTTTATCCAATCCCGGATAGGTATTGCTGAGTCCGAAATCATATCTGGCAGCCAGTTCGAGCTGTCTTTTGTAGCTGTATCCTACGCCTATTCCCAATCCAAAGTTAAATTTGCTGGCCTTTCCGTTGACGTCCGGATATGCCGGATCTTTAAAATCCGGGTCATAATAAGGTCTTAAAACCGGTGCGTTCTTTACATTCTGGCTCATTAAAAAATTGAATCTCGGACCCACCATTCCAAAGAATTCAGATTCTGCTTCAGAAAAATATCCTTTAAAATAAATCGGCACACTAAGGTAATTGTTGGCATAAACCGCATTATAGCCGTCTACTCCTTTTGCGTTTTTATCCTTACCGGTTTCCCCTGCTCCGTAATAGGTAATTTCCGGCTGCAAGAAAAACTGGTTTTCGGAACCTATCGGGACTAAAGCCAGTACCCCGCCCTGAAATCCGAATCTCGGTCCTGAAGGATTATGCGCATTCTTTACCCCGGAATAGTTGCCCCCGGCAATGATTCCGAATCTTGTACTGCTGAAATCGATCTGAGCAAAAGACATAGCGGAAAAAGCCATTGCCGAGGCTAATAAAAATTTTTTCATGTTGTATGTTTTTAAATTATGCTAGAATTTTTGCAACGGTAGCACCGATGTCAGCAGGGGAATCCACTACATTGATTCCGTTCTCTCTCATGATTTCCATTTTAGCCTGCGCCGTATCTTCGGCACCTCCTACGATGGCACCTGCGTGACCCATGGTTCTTCCTTTAGGAGCGGTTTGTCCTGCGATGAAGCCTACAACCGGTTTTGTAGAACCGCTGGCTTTGTACCATCTTGCCGCTTCCGCCTCAAGACCACCACCGATTTCTCCGATCATGACTACGGCTTCCGTTTCAGGATCGTTGATGAATAATTCCAAAGCTTCTCTTGTGGTAGTACCGATGATCGGGTCTCCACCGATACCGATGGCTGTAGAAACACCGAAGCCGGCTTTTACTACCTGATCAGCAGCTTCATAGGTAAGGGTACCTGATTTGGAAACGATTCCCACTTTTCCTTTTTTGAAAACGAAACCTGGCATGATTCCAATTTTAGCTTCTTCCGAAGTAATGATTCCCGGACAGTTCGGACCGATCAGTCTGCAGTCTTTGTTAGAGATATACGATTTTACTTTAACCATATCCGCTACAGGAATTCCTTCCGTAATACATACGATTACTTTGATCCCGGCTTCTGCAGCTTCCATGATGGCGTCCGCAGCAAATGCAGGCGGTACGAAGATGATGCTTACATTGGCTCCCGCTTTTTCCACCGCATCTGCCACGGTATTGAATACCGGCTTCCCAAGGTGCTCGCTGCCTCCTTTTCCAGGAGTAACCCCACCTACTACGTTGGTTCCGTATTCGATCATCTGGCCCGCATGGAAAGTACCTTCGTTCCCTGTAAATCCTTGTACAATTACTTTAGAATCTTTGTTTACTAAAATTGACATTTTATTATAATTTTAATTTATTTATTATTTTTAATAAGGTTCACAAATTTACTTATTTTTCTTTGATTACCATATCGCAAAGCCGAAAAGATAAAGACAAAAGAAAAATCTTCCATTATCTGGCATTTGGCGTTGTTTGAACTATGTTAAACCATCATACTCAATATGTATTAATGCCGCTTTATGATTTCGGCTTGCCACTTTTGTCGTGAGTATCTTCTATTTTATTATATAGTTGGAAAGTATTAAACTTATCTTGATCACTTATCATTATGCTTATAAAAAATATAACTGAATTTAGCTGCTTACCAGAATATCAGTGTTCCTTCTTCAATTCCATTTTTGGTAGGTTAAACCTATTTTATATATAAGAACCGGTAAGATATATTTTATTATTTTGCCCTGAAATAAAACCGAACTGATATGTTTGATTTGCTTTACCTGCTAAACCTTCTGCTGTTTTTTGATATTTAATAAAAACCTTCCCATCTGCTAATCTTTCTTTACTAAGTAAATACTAATTGTAAATTTTGCCCATATTACTGGTTTCCGTATAAATAACAGGATCATTTTTTCTGCTTAGAGAGATTCATAGTCCTGAATATAATCATCTATAAAATATTTCCATTGGAAATTGAACTGATATTCTCCTTATTTGAGGACTTTATTTCATTGATTAAATGCAAATCCCTTTTTTCAAACTGATATAGTATTCTGTCTTTTTGTTCTTTACGAAGGTGCAGCCCTTATATTCACTTTATGTCTATCTTAAATTAAGGTTTCAAGCTATTTTCTACAATGGGGCAGTATTCTTTTATGACAGTTTCTCAAATTTTTAGACCTGTCAAAATTCATTTCTATTAATAACTGTTTTTATAAAAGATCTTTTAACAAAAACAAATTCTCTTTATAAATGTTATTTTACTTTTATTATAGTCATCCCTATAATCCCATTATGAGGTGGCGACGTTAGTAGACTATAAATTAAGTAATTCTTATTATTCTTAGATAATGCAAACAATGGTGACAGAGAATTATTGCTTCCTGCTACAACTCTTTTTGTATAAAATTCTATCGAGTCCTTAGATGCAGTAGCAAGGATCCCACCGATAAATTCCTGGTAATTATCATTTTTTTTATATCTTTTGCCATCACTATCCTCAAGCCAACTTTTAAAAATACAGCTGTCCGGCTTAATTAAAATCAATTGAGACAAAGATGTGGATTCTCTTCCCCAACCATCCAATTGATCTTCTTGCTTTAATATATAAGTACCCTTCCATTGCTCAAATAAAGAATTTGAAATAAATTCTTCATTTTTCTCCGTATAATCTATGGTGTCTGAAGCAATTTTTTCAGTCTGCACTCTATCAAGAATACGATTTGGGTTTGTGATATTTAAAGAATTGGCATTTGCCCTTTTATAATCATTTTCTTTTTGTTTACAGGAAATCATTAAAATGGATAGGAAAAATTTCGTTAAAAATAATTTTGTTTTATTTTTCATGTTATCTCTTATATATATGTTTAATTCTTGACTCTTCATCCTGATCTTTCGTATTATAGGAATTAAGTTTTACAAATCTTGCAGGATTGGTTCTTACTGATTCTCCATGTCCATAAGCATTTAACACAGTAGTGATTTCCAAATGTAAATGCGGTGCTTTACCTCCACTTGCAATTGAGCCTGAAACTCCCGCATAACCTAAAATAGTTCCTGCATCTATTTCTTTTTTGCGATTGGCATCACCTTCAGTAATTAAAGTACTGTCTAAATGCATATAAACAAAATAAACATCATCTGTTTCTTTAAGATCTATTCCTCTTAGCTCATCCTTGAATTGATTCGTATAATTTACTTTTTTTTCTTGCTCTAATAAATCTTTTACATTTTGTATTTTTATCTTGATTATCCAGCCTGCACTATCAGAATATTTGACTTCGCATACATTACCTCTTAAACAAGAATATACTTTATCTTTTCCTGGCATTGCAAAAAAATCGAAACCTGAATGGTATTTTTTTGAGCCATCGGGATTTCTTCGACACCATCCATAGGTCCCACTAGAAGGCTTTATAAGTCCTCCATAATTATATTTTGTTAATCTGGGATTATCAACTGGATCGTGCCATATTGTCGTAAAGCTTTCCGTACTATTTATTTTTTTCTTTTGACATGAAAAAGCAAATTCCTTATTAGTTTCGCCTTTTTTATACCATTCTTCTATTTCATTGGCAATCTCCCATACATAGGTTTTGCCATCCTCCCTTTTTTCTTTATGGAAAACAGGGTTTGCTACATAGCCTTTTTTTCTAACCCACTTGGTATTCTTAATCACATTACCTTGAGAATTATGATCTAATATCAAATTCTTATCAAATACTACATGGCTTCTTTGATTTCCTTTTCCACAGTCAACAGGCATTAAAATCGCCAGATAAAAATCGGCAAGTGTATTTAATTTTCCTTTGAAGGGCTCCAGATAATATTCTACATAAGTAAGCTGCTCAAATCTGGACATCTTTTTCATATTACCATTTATTCCTGCAGAAATATTGGTCTTTTTTCTTTTATTAATATTTGTTGCCGCCACATCTCCAATCTGTATCAAACCTGTATAACCGCGACTATTAACAATTTTCGGATCAAAGGTTCCTTTGGTTTCTAAAGCCACTGCCGATGTCAGATAATCCGGTTTACAGCCTAATCTATTTGCTATTTCTATAATTTTTTTTCGTTCCTGACAGCTAAAATATTTTCCCCAATATAAATTGTTTGCTTTACAAAAACAGGTATTATTTTCATGACCTTCCACCATACTCACACTCTTACCCTCCTTCCTCTGCACGACCGGTTTTCTGTTTTTCTCTATGGTTCCCCGGGTTTCCTGCCAGTCCCAAAGTTCTTTGATGCCATCTGAAAATTTTTCCAGCAGTCCTCTTTCTTCTTTTTTTGAAGCCGGTTTACCGGAGGCCGGAGAACCTTTTGGTTTTGAGATTTGGGCGGAAGCTGGTTTGGAAGGTGGTGTTTTACGGGGGATCTCGAAAATCAGCGGGTTCTTTATTTCGACATTGCAGGAAGCCTGCTTTTGATGGAAGTAATGTTCAGCCGTGACGTAAAATTCAAGCGCTCGCGGATCAATTTCTCCGTCCAGTGCTTTTTTAACCAATGCCTTGCTAAGCATAAAACTGACGCAGGCAGTGCCATCCCTTTGTACAAGAGCTTCTTTACGGTCGATGACAAGATTGGATGCATGATGACCGGGACCGGCGGCATCATCTTCCCACAGGGTGAACAGGATTTTTTTGCCAACCAAGCCTACACTGTGCGCCTGTGCAATCAGCCGGTCCGTGAAACTGAACCTGTTTCCGGGAGAAGAATCAATATGGAGTAAATCCACTTTGGTGATTTTGGGCCGGTTCGCTTGTTTCGGACGGATTTCCAGCGTGGTGGGCCCGCTGCCTTCCGGATGATAAAGATAAGCTTCGAGCCGGTACGTATGCTTTGAGGAGACTTCCCCGAAGGTAAAAGTTCCTGAACCTTTTTTCCGGATTCCCGTGGCCGTAAATTTTCCGTCCGGACGTTTTTTAAAGAGTTCCCAGATGACCCCGGACGGGTCGCGTAATTGTACAGGTGTGGCAGGATACCATTCTTCAATGGTATATTCAGAAGCCGTGCCTACTTCAGGAGCAGGGTTTCCGGCGATTTTCGAAACGCCTCTTTTTGACATGATCCATGCATTTGTGTTGTTTCAAATGTATGAAATAATTCAAAATGCAAAAAGTTTTTATCCCTAATCATTCAAAAATTTTAATTTTCGCCAATACAATACCCGCTGCGATTGCCGGTTATGAAGTTTTTAAGGCTTTCAGCAATAACATCGGGTATTTTTTTTTTAACCGTAAGCTTACTTAAGGTTTCTCAGCTTGACCTCTTTTTTCAGATAAGTTTTGAAATCTTCTGCAAACATTCCGATGTACGTTCCTTTTTCGAGATCACGGTTGACGCCGGTTTTCCCGAGAAGTACGGTTCCGCTTTCAATGGTATTTCCGGAAGCGATGCCGACCTGCCCCCATAAAGTAACTTCGTCGCCGATGATGCAGCATCCGGCTACCCCAACCTGGGAAGCGATGAGGCATTTTTTCCCGATTACCGTATCGTGCCCGATCTGGATCTGGTTATCCAGTACGGAACCTTCGCCGATTATCGTGGAATCGGTAACGCCACGGTCGATGGTACACCCGTTTCCGATCTCTACATTGCTTTCAATCACCACATTCCCTACCGAGATCAGGCGGTCGAAATTCCCGTTGAGTTTCCGGTAGTAGAAGGCGTCGCCTCCCAGCACCGTATTGGACTGGATCACGACATTGTCTCCGATGACCGTCCGGTCGCCGATGACCACATTCGGGAAAATGAGGGTATTCTTGCCGATTTTCACATGATTGCCGATTACTGCAGAAGGATGGATATGGGTTCCTTCCCCGATTTCCACGTCATGAAGTTCCTCCGTAAAGTTGCAAATCCTGGTAAAATGGGTATTAATTCTGTTGAAGTCACGGAACGGATCATCCGATACCAGAAGGGCCTTTCCTTCCGGACAGTCTACTTCTTTATCGATCAGGATGATGGTAGCGGCGGAGTTCAACGCCTTATCATAATATTTCGGATGGTTCACGAAAACAATATCACCCGGCTGTACCCTATGGATTTCATTGGTACCCAATACTTGGAAATCTTCCGGGCCTATGAACCTGGCGCCGATCAGTCCGGCAATGGTTCTGAGTTTTTGCGGAGAATGGAATTTCATAACAGTTGCTTTTATTATAAAACAAAATTCGGAATGCAGAGGCAAACCGAATTTATATACATTTTATTTAAAATTATTCTTTTACTCTTTCAAGATAAGAACCGTCTTCGGTACTTACTTTAATTTTATCGCCTGCTTCAATAAAAAGAGGAACCATTACTCTTGCTCCCGTTTCCACGATTGCATTTTTAAGCGCATTGGTCGCTGTGTTTCCTTTTACTCCCGGATCCGCTTCCACAACTTCCAGGTAAACCGACTGAGGAAGTTCGGCAGAAAGCGGCGTTTCATCAGCTTCTTTCAAAATGATGGTTACTTCTTCTCCTGCTTTCATCAGGTTGGAATTTTCAATCATTTCCTTATTCAGATATAACTGGGAGAAATCGTCGTTATTCATAAAGTGGAAACCATTCTCATCATCATAAAGATACTGGAATTTTCTTGTGATTACCTTTACCTCATCGATCTTGTGACCTGCAGAGAAGGTATTATCCAGAACTTTTCCGTTGGTTACGGATTTCAGTTTTGTTCTTACGAAGGCCGGACCTTTTCCCGGTTTTACGTGAAGGAATTCGATTACTTTATAAATATCATTGCTGTACTCGATGCACAATCCTTTTCTGATATCGTTACTTGTTGCCATTAATTGTATCTGTTTTTATTTATTGTTTTCATTTTTCACCAGTGCGATAATATCTTCGAGATAATATCGATCCGATTTCAGCTTTGCAATGACTTCAGGATTATTAGCCGCAATCTTCAGGATCGCTTTTGTATCCAGGATATGCCCGAAGCTGATATCCCTGTCATCTGTCGTATTGTTTGATTGATCTACATCGATCAGAAGTACTTTATAGGAATTTCCCTGTATGTCTTTCCATGAGAATCTGGGTTTGGTATTCATTAAAACCCCCATAAGTCCTGTTGCAGGATAGGCGGTATTATAAGCAATAGCCTTTTTATCTTTAACCTCGTCCAGGTACAGCAGGATATATTTTTTGCCGATAACATCTACTTTGGAGAAGGTGTCATAAGAAAAGATATAGGCGGCATAGGTCATATTGAAATACAGATGATCATTGTATTTCATGAGCCATGCCCGGTTTTCTCTTTTCGCTTTACCGTCTGATCCCCTGTACCGGAATGATGAAATCTTAACATAGTTTTCACTCTGACTTTTAATTTCAGCATACACTTCAGGCTTGGAAAGATTCCCTTTTTTATAGTCGGAAAAACCATAGTAGAATTCCGCACCTGTAAGCTGTTGTTTCTGAGCGGATAAAAGACCGGATAGAAGAAGGAAAAACAAAAAGTACCTGTTCATTCCAGATCAGCTGTTTTCTTTTCCGGTTCCGTATCCTTTTACGATTCCTCTCGGGGAGTTCTGGATAAACTGAAGGATTTCATCTCTTTCAGCCGTTGGCAGCATTTCCTTTTCAATGTAAAGCAATGCCTGGGAAACATTCATTTTCAGCTGGAAAATCGAACGGTAGATCTTCTGGATTTCAAAAATCTTCTCGTTGGTAAACCCTCTTCTCCTCAGACCTACGGAATTGATTCCGGCATAAGACATCGGCTCTCTTGCTACTTTTACGTAAGGCGGAATATCTTTTCTCACCAGGGTCCCTCCGGAAATCATCACATGCTTTCCGATTTTTCCAAACTGGTGAACGGCGGATAAGCCTCCCATCACCGTATAGTCGCCGATTTCCACATGCCCGGCAATACCACAACCATTGACGATGATCACGTGATCCCCGATGACACAGTCGTGCGCAATATGCGTGGTTGCCATAATCAGGCAGTTTTTACCGATTTTTGTGAATCCAAGCGCTTTTGTTCCCCGGTTTACGGTAACGCATTCGCGGATGGTGGTTTCGTCGCCGATGATCACCTGGGTATCTTCACCGTCAAACTTCAGGTCCTGAGGAATGGCCGAAATAACCGTTCCCGGAAAAATCCGGCAGTTCTTCCCTATCCTGGCCCCGTCCATAATCGTTACATTAGGGCCGATCCAGGTTCCTTCCCCGATTTCTACATCCCCTGCAATGGTAGTGAATGGTTCTACGATTACATTTTTGCTGATTTTCGCACGCTTGTCTACGGCTGCTAACTGATGAATCATTTAATCAACTTTATTTTTTGCTACTTGGGCCATTAGTTCTGCTTCTACTGCTACCGCATCTCCCACGTAACCGTATCCCTGCATATGAACAATACCTCTTCTGATCGGCTCGATCAATTCGATTTTAAAGATAAGGGTATCTCCGGGGATTACCTTTCTTTTGAATTTCACTTTATCTATTTTGATAAAATAAGTAGAATAGTTTTCAGGATCCGGAACGCTTGCCAGGACCAGGATTCCTCCGGTCTGTGCCAACGCTTCCACCTGCAGAACGCCTGGCATTACCGGTTCTTTCGGGAAATGCCCTACAAAGAACGGTTCGTTCATCGTTACATTTTTCAGTCCTACGACGTGCGAATCCGAAAGCTCAAGGATTTTATCGATTAATAAGAAAGGCGGGCGGTGAGGCATCAGCTTCATGATCCCGTTGATATCGAATACCGGTTCTTTGGTTAAATCGAAATCCGGAACGTTTTTCTTTTTCTGCAGTTTCCACTGGCGGTTCAGTCTTTTGGCAAACTGGGTATTTACGTAATGTCCCGGTTTATTGGCAATAACTTTACCTTTTATTTTTACTCCTGCCAAAGCAAGATCCCCGATTACATCAAGTAATTTGTGTCTTGCCGCTTCGTTGGGATAGTTTAAGGTAAGGTTATCAAGGATTCCGTTCGGTCTTATGGAAACATTGTCTTTACCGAAGGCTTTTTTCAGCTTTTCCGTAGTTTCCGGAGTAAGATCTTTATCCACATAGACGATCGCATTGGAGATATCCCCGCCTTTGATCAGTCCGTGATCCAACAGCATTTCCAGCTCATGTAAGAAGCTGAAGGTACGCGCTGATGAAATTTCGTCTTTAAATTCTGATATATTTTTAAGAGTGGCATTCTGGGTACCCAGCACTTTGGTGCCGAAATCCACCATAGTCGTCACTTCATACGTATCGGAAGGAATAATGGTGATTTCAGATCCTGTTGCCGGATCGCTGTAGGTAAGCACTTCTTTTACCACAAGGTATTCCCTGGCAGTATTCTGCTCAACAATTCCCACACTTTCAATGGCTTCTACAAAGAATTTTGAAGATCCGTCCAGAATCGGCGGCTCGGAAGCATCCATTTCCAGAATGGCATTATCCACATCACATCCTACCAAAGCAGCCAGAAGGTGCTCACAGGTATTGATTTTAACACCCAGCTTCTCCAATGTCGTTCCTCTTTCTGTAGCCACCACATAGTTTACATCTGCTTCCACCTGGGGATGCCCTTCAAGGTCGGTTCTTACAAAAACAAAACCTGTGTTTTCCCTGGCAGGTTTTATGGTTAGTTTTACTTCTTTACCAGTATGAAGTCCGATTCCGGAAAGGGTCACTTCCTGCTGAAGTGTTTTTTGCATATCACTCATTAGTTTTATCTTTTGAGGTATTCTCAAGATTGTTTATTCTTTTTACAATTTCAGGGAGGTTTCTGAAATGGACGTAGCTTCTGAGGTAATCGTTATAGGTAATGGCAGGCGAGCCGTAGACGGTATCCTTATCATTCACATGGGTATTAACCCCGCTCTGTGCCTGGATTCTTACCTGATTACCGATTTTGATATGGCCTACGATGCCCACCTGGCCGCCGATCTGGTTCCAGTCGCCGATGGTGGTAGAGCCTGCAATTCCCGCCTGTGCAGCAATTACGTTATTTTGTCCGATTTTTACGTTGTGGGCAATCTGGATAAGGTTATCGATCTTCGTTCCTTTCCCGATGATGGTGGAACCGATGGTGGCCCGGTCGATGCTGCAGTTGGAACCGATTTCCACATCATCTTCAATGATCACATTTCCCAGCTGAGGAATTTTTTTGAAGCCTTCCGGCGTCGGCTGGAAACCGAATCCGTCGCCTCCGATCACAGTGTTGGAATGCACGATGCAGTTGTCCCCGATAATGCAGTAGTCATAAATCCTCGCTCCACTATCGATTTTACAGTTTTTTCCGATCTTTACTCCCTTACCGATATATACCTGCGGGTAAATCTGGGTTCCTTCGCCGATTTTGGCTTTCTCCGAAATATAAGTAAATGTTCCTATGTAGACATTTTCTCCCAGTACTGCGGTTTCATGAATGGAAGATCCGTCTTCAATGCCGCTTTTCCGGCCCTGCATTTCCTGATACAGGTTCATCAGGATCTGAAACGAAAGATAGGCATCCTTTACAGCAATAACGGTAGGCACATAGGTATCTTTTGATAAAAGGTTTTCCGAAACAATGATCACTGAACACTTTGAAGTCTCCAGATAAGGGATAAACCGGTCCTGTGCTATAAAAGAAAGGTGTCCCGTTTCCCCGCCTTCAATAGGTGAAACCCCAGTAATAAGCGCATTTCCGTCGCCTATTATTTTTCCGTCGATAAAACCTGCAATTTGCGAAGCTGTAAATTCCATATTCTGCAAAGATAAGAAATTCTGTAATTCGCAAACATCTTTTAATTTTAGGATTTTGAATTTTAATATTCTTTAAGAAATACGGGCGTCCATATCCCTGGGAAAAGTAAGGATATAGCGTTGGGTTTTATTGATCATCAGCCCAGACAGCAGCTGGTCTCCGGATTCATCCAGCCTTATTTTTTCACCATTCTTCTGAAGAAGGTAAATCGGCTGCTTTTCAGTATCATAAGGGAGGAGTTTTCTTTCGATTTCATGTACCAGTTCGTTCCCGTTGTCAATTCCGAAAAATTCATTCACGTTTTTTATTTTTTCTGCAATCAATTCTTCTCCGAAAGCATGGGAGGAAATAATGGTCTTCGGAAGATTTCTCCGGATTACACAGGTACACCAATAAGATAAGATCACATCATCGGCGTTCTGCCAGTTTTTCATGGCCTGGATGATGTCGTTATCGTCCAGCTGGGTAAACCGTTCCACATCTTCATCGGTAGCAGCACTTTTTTCACGGTAGAGGAAATACGTCAGGTTTTCGGTAGCCGGCAGATGAATGCCTTGGGAAACGAGATATTTTGCCCTTTCCAAAATCTTAACCAAAATAAATTCAGCCAGGGCAGAGGTCTTGTGGTAATAGACCTGCCAGTACATAAACATCCGGGCGGTGAGGAAATTTTCGATGGAATAAATCCCTTTGGCATCAATCACCAGCTCGCCGTCATCACAGACGTTCATCATGGAGATGATCCGCTGGGTGTTGATATTTCCTTCGGAAACGCCGGTAAAGAAACTGTCGCGCTTCAGGTAATCCAGCCGGTCCACATCCAGCTGGGACGAAATCAGCTGATTGAAGAACTTCCGGTGGTATTTCCCCTGAAACATCTCAATGGCGCAGGAAAGTTCCCCGTTGAACTGATCGTTCAGGCGGTTCATCAGCAGCAAGGACAGTTTTTCATGGTGCCAGTCGTCCATCAGCATACATTCCAACGCATGGGAAAACGGACCATGGCCGATGTCGTGCATCAGAATGGCCAGCATCGCTCCCTTTTCTTCATCCTGCGAAATACTGATCCCTTTCTGTTTCAGGGTTTCCAAAGCCGTAAACATCAGGTGCATGGCCCCCAGAGCGTGGTGGAACCTTGTATGGGTAGCTCCCGGGAAAATCAGGTTCAGCAGGCCCGTCTGCCCTATTCTTCTCAACCGCTGGAAGTAAGGATGCTCGATGATGTCGAATAAAATTTCGTGAGGAATTTTGATGAACCCGTGTACGGGATCATTGATGATTTTTAGCTTATTCTGCATTGGAAACGTCCGTATTTATAACAAATTTAAGGATTTTAAATTTTATTTGCGATTAAATTTTATTAAAGAAACCTGCTTTTCAAGGGATCGCCATCTTTTTATTGCTGCGCTTTTTATCCAATTTCTGCAGGTTCTCGTTATTATTTAAAATAAAGAGTATCCGTTGAATCCCTCAGCCACCAAGCTGCTTTCAGTAAAGAAGGCTGACTGCTGTTTTAAATAAAATTCTTTTTTAATTAAAATACCTTAAAAATGCCGGAAATATGCGGTTATTTCATTAACTTATATTTAACTTTACGTCTGCGCATTTTGGCAGATTTTACCATTAAATGGTCAGCAATTTGATACAATAACCGTGTAAAAAATTAATTATGTCGGAAAAGATATTATGGATAGATGATGAAATAGATTTACTTAAACCTCACATCGTTTTTCTCGAAAAAAAAGGGTACCAGGTAACGCCTTTAAACAACGTAAATGAAGCCCTTGAACTTATGGACTCGGAAAAATTTGCCTTGGTCCTGATCGATGAGAACATGCCGGGGATTTCCGGACTGGAAGCCATCCCCATGATCAAAGAGAAAGACAATTCGCTGAAAATCGTGATGGTGACCAAAAGCGAAGAGGAGCATATCATGGAAGAAGCCATCGGTTCGCAGATTGCCGATTATATTTTAAAACCTGTAAACCCGAACCAGATTTTACTATCCTTAAAGAAAAACCTTCAGGAAGACAATCTGGTGGAACAGAAGACAATTCTTCAGTACCAGCAGGAATTCAGAAACCTTTCTATGGAACTGTCTTACCTGAGAACCCACCAGGAATGGGCGGAATATTATAAAAAAATTGTCAACTGGGAGCTTAAGTTCGACAAAGTAACGGACAATGAGTTTGCAGACCTTCTTCAGTCCCAGAAAGAAGAAGCCAACATCCAGTTTGCCAAATTCATCGAGAATAATTACGAAGACTGGCTGCAGGGTTCGGACAAACCGATGATGAGCCATACGCTTTTCAAAGAGAAAGTAAAGCCGGAGGTTGAAAAAGACAAGGTTTTACTCCTTATGGTCGATAACCTGCGTTATGACCAGTGGAAAGTGGTAGAGCCTTTGTTCACGAAATATTACAATAAAGTTTCAGAAGATTATTATTACAGCATTCTTCCGACCGCGACGCAATATGCAAGAAACTCCTTCTTTGCAGGCCTGATGCCGTCTGAAATCGAAAAGCGCTTTCCGGAAAAATGGTTTAATGATAACGAAGAAGGAAATAAAAACGAATATGAACGCGACTTCCTGGAAGACCAGATGAAGAGAATCGGGCTCGGTTCCCGATCGATGAAGTACCTGAAAGTCCTGAATGCCGATTTTGAGCGGAAGATTTATGATGATTTCAATCAGCACAAAAACAATGACCTTTTGGTTATCGTATACAACTTCATCGATATCCTCTCCCACGCGAAGACGGACAACCATATTGTGGACCAGCTGATCCGTGATGATAAGACGTTCCGGTCTTTAACGCTGAACTGGTTTGAGAATTCATCATTGCTTAAAATTATTAAATTAGCAGCAGAAAGTGGCTTTAAGCTCGTGATTACTACTGATCATGGGACCGTTTATGTAAAAAAACCGAGCAAGGTAGTCGGTGACCGGGAAACTTCCACCAACATCCGTTACAAGACCGGAAAAAGCTTAACGTATGACGACAGTGATGTATGGGCGATTACCAATCCTGAGAAACTGTTTTTACCTAAAGGAAATTTAAGCTCGAAATATATTTTTGCGAAAAATAATATCTTCCTGGCGTATCCGAAGAATTATAATCATTTTGTCAATTATTATAAAGAAACCTATCAGCACGGGGGAATTTCACTGGAAGAATGTATCATTCCGTTCACTGTTCTGGAACCTAAATAGACTATTCATTTTAAATGATAGGAGGAGCGGAAAAAATCAAAGATTTTTTCCGCTCCTTTTTTATTAATATTTTTAAGGCATGAAATTAATCACTTACAACGTCAACGGAATCCGGGCGGCTTTTACCAAGGATTTCCTCGGCTGGCTGAAAACCGCCGATCCTGATATCATCTGCATCCAGGAGAGCAAGGCAGGGAATGACCAGATCGATATCGAGAGCCTGGAAAAGCTTGGCTATCACAGCTACTGGCATTCGGCCCAGAGAAAAGGCTACAGCGGCGTCGGAATCGCCTCGAAAATCAAGCCTAACCATGTAGAGTACGGCTGTGGTATCGAAAGCTACGACAGCGAAGGGAGAATCATCCGTGCGGACTTCGACGGCTTTTCCGCCATTTCGGTATATGTGCCTTCCGCCTCAAATATCGAAAGGCTGGAATTCAAGATGGAATTTTGCCGGGACTTTCTGGAGTATATTAAAAATCTGAAAAAGAAAATCCCCAACCTCATCATTTCCGGGGATTTCAACATCTGTCACGAAGCGATCGACATCCACGATCCGGTACGCCTCAAAAACGTTTCCGGGTTTCTACCGATGGAAAGAGAATGGATGACCGATTTCATCAACGAATGCGAACTGATCGACAGTTTCCGCTTTTTCAACGGTGAGCCGGACCATTACACCTGGTGGAGCTACCGGCAGAATGCGAGGGCTAAAAACAAAGGCTGGCGGCTGGATTACAATTTCACCTCCTACAGCCTGAAAGACAAGCTTACCAGAGCGGTTATTCTGAAGGAAGCCGTGCATTCGGACCATTGCCCGGCACTGGTGGAACTGAGCCTTTAAGAGAAACAAAAGAGGCGGACTCAAATTGAGTCCGCCTCTTTTAATTTAAATCATAAATTTTAATCGACAATTTCATATTCCACCGGAATGGTACCGTTACCGGTATCCCCGATTTCATCGAACGCTGCTTTAGACATGTCCAAAGCTCTTGTAGAATGGTAAGGCCCTCTGTCATTTACTTTCACTATTACCTCTTTACCATTGTTCAGGTTGGTGACCTTAATACTTGTTCCGAAAGGAAGCGTTCTGTTTGCCGCAGTGAACTTTGCATTATCAAAGACTTCGCCGCTGGCTGTTTTTCTACCGTTAAATTTATCGTGGTAGTACGATGCATAACTTGTTTTTTTCGCATCTGTGGCATTTATTTTGAAAGAATAAATACCAAAGGTTGAAATCATCATTATGATTACGAGAATGAATCTTTTCATCATGTTGAAACTTTTATTGGTTTTGACAGGGGCAAATCTATAAGGATTCTTTTAACCGGCCTATTTTATTTGTTAACAGATGTTAACAAAAACCAAAAAATTTCTTAATTTAAAATGTAACTCCCTGTTATCAGCTACTTTAAACCCTATTGTTAAAAAGTGTTAAAAAAAGTATTTAAAAGTTAATAAAATTAACTAAATCACTGAAATTAACATAAATTTAACACTTAATTAGATTTGATAATCAATATGTTAAATATTTTCACACTGCTTACAAGGGTTTCCAGATTTACCTTAAAACACGTTATAGCAGTTGTTACAGCGGTATTGTCCACCTTCTGAGAAGCAAAATAAAAACCGGTGAAAAATTTCACCGGTCATTTTTATCCTTAACAATACTGATTTTCAGATTTCATCCGATTCAATCTCAAACCAGCTCACCATATAAATCGAATTCTTCAGCGGAGGTAATTTTCACATTGGCGAATTCACCGATGGAGATGTAGGTATTTTCTGCAGAAACCAAGACGGTATTGTCTACATCGGGTGAATCGTATTCCGTTCTTCCGATGAAATAATTTCCTTCTTTTCTGTCGAAGATACATTTGTAGACTTGTCCGATCTTTTCCTGGTTTTTTTCCCATGAAACCTGGGACTGGATTTCCATGATCTCTTCTACCCTGGCTTCTTTTACCTCCTGTGGGATATTATCTTCCAGGACGTAAGCGCCGGTATTTTCTTCGTGGGAATAGGTGAAGCAGCCTAGTCTGTCGAATTTCTGGGTTCTCACCCAATCTTTCAGTTCCTGAAAGATCTCTTCCGTTTCGCCGGGATAGCCTACGATCAGCGTGGTTCTGATGGCCATGTCCGGAACTTTCTCCCTGAATTTCGCCAGAAGGGCATCCGTTTTCTCGTGGGTGGTTCCCCTTTTCATTGACTTCAGCAGGTCTGAATTGATGTGCTGCAGCGGAATATCGATATAGTTGCAGACTTTCGGTTCTTCTCTGATAATATCAAGTACATCTTCAGGGAATCCGCTTGGGAAAGCATAATGAAGACGGATCCATTCAATTCCTTCCACCTTTACCAGTTCTTTTAATAAATCTCCCAGTGCGCGTCTTTTGTAAATATCAAGGCCGTAATAGGTCAGGTCCTGGGCAATCAGGATCAGTTCCTTCGTTCCTTTTTTGGCCAGCTTCTGTGCTTCGGTTACCAGTTTTTCAATCGGAGTCGAAACGTGTCCGCCTCTCATCAGAGGAATAGCGCAGAATGAGCAGGGCCTGTCGCAGCCTTCGGATATTTTGAGGTAGGCATAATGTTTCGGCGTCGTCGTCAGTCTTTCCCCAACCAGCTCATGCTTGTAGTCGGCTCCCAGGTGCTTCAGCAGAATCGGCAGATCCCTGGTGCCGAAGTACTGGTCCACATCCGGAATTTCACGGATCAGGTCCGGTTTGTACCTTTCGGACAGGCAACCGGTAACGAAAACTTTCTCCACCTCTCCCCTGTTTTTAGCTTCTACATAATCAAGAATCGTATTGATGGATTCCTCTTTTGCATTATCGATAAATCCGCAGGTATTGATCACCACAATATCCCCCTTGTCTTCATGAACCACTTCTTTACCGTTGGCTTTCAGCTGGCTCATTAGAACTTCGGAATCGTAAACGTTTTTGGAGCATCCCAGCGTTACGACATTTATCTTCTTCTTACCTACAGATTTTGTGCGCATTGTATATTGAATAATAAGTAATTAGTAATCAGTAATTTTTGTGGCTGCAAATTTACGCATAAAAAAAGAACCGAAAGATCCGGTTCTCTATTTAGAGCTATTATAAATAACAAAAGGATCAGTAAGCCTGATCATCGCCTTTTACAATATTATACAGGGTCAGAAAAATAATTTTCATATCCAGAAAGAAAGACCAGTTCTGAATATACCAGATATCCTTTTCTATACGCTTTTCCATATCTTTCACTGAAAATATTTCCCCTCTTGAGCCCATAACCTGTGCCCAGCCGGTGATGCCCGGTTTTACGATATGCCGCGTCATGTATTTTTTTGTGATTTTAGAATACATTTCCGTCTGGGACAACATGTGTGGCCTTGGGCCAACCACCGACATATCCCCTAAAAAAACATTGATGAACTGTGGCAACTCATCGATACTGGTCTTTCGCATGAAAGCACCGAATTTTGTTATCCTTACGTCATTTTTCTTTGCAATCTGAAGATCGGCATTCCTGTTACTCTTCATACTCCTGAATTTCAAGCAATTAAAAGGCACATTATTCAGTCCTGATCTTTTCTGTATAAAAAAGACAAATTCATTGCTTTCAATTTTTACAATTAAAGCAACCAAAGGGATCAGCCAGGATAATAAAAATATAATGGCAAAGAGGGAAAAAGCGATATCAAATGATCTTTTAAGAATCTGCTTTTTAGGGTTCGAAAGCGGTTCCCTTATAAGCTTAATAAAAGGAATATCGTTGATAACATCGAAATAGTTAGGTCCCAAATTGACATATTTAAAATCCGGAACCATGTAAATACGGATCATCTTGTGTTCTGCAATATCTACTATTTTTTTATAAATATCCACCTCAATATTATCGTCACAGAATATAATATTGTTTATTTTGGTATTTTCCAAATCATAGAACAGCTGATCAATACCACCCAGATATTTATTTTTAGTTTCTTTACTCAATGGGGTATAAGTTCCTCTTATTCCGATCGATCTTCTAAGGTGGCTGTTCGATATCAATGAAGTAGAAAGTTTATTTTCTCCGATAAGAACGGTATCGAATGAATAAAACTTTCTTCCAAGCTTTACCCTGTTTTTTTTCCGGTACAGGAAAAGCAGGAATCTTGTAAAGGTGATAAAAAACCCCAGCAGCAGAAAATATATGAAAACATTTCTGTAGTTAATTTTAAGAGAGAATATGAGGCTCGGAAAGATAGCTGAAGCCAGGACAAACAGAACAAAGGCTTTACTTAAAGCATTAAAATGAAGCGATGACTCCTTAACTTTTAGGCTTTTATATGGTTTTATAATAAGTGTAATAACAAACCAGGAAATATTGATAATAGCCAATTGTGTTCTAAATTCCTGAGCAAAATCCCTATGATCAAATTCAAAAAAATATAATTTCCCGAAAATAAAAAGGCAATTGATCGTAATATAATCAATGATCAAAAAAATCCTTGGCAAGTGTTTAAAAAAATAAATTAACATAAAACACAATTCACAGCTTTGAAGACTACTCTTCAGCAATTACAGATTAAACAATCATTAAATCATCTTTTATTAAATCCTAATATATTAAAAATTTTTCAAAGAAAATGATGGCAAAATTTTATCTTTTTCTGATAAAATAATATCTGCTTCAGGCAACTGCCAATCGATGTTCAAGTCCATATCATTCCACAATACGCCGCCTTCGGAAGCTTTATCATAAAAATTATCACATTTATAGGAAAATACCGCAGTCTTGCTAAGTACCGAAAAACCATGACCGAAACCTCTTGGAACGTAAAGCTGCAATTTATTTTCGCCGGTAAGCTCCAGAGAGAACCATTTTCCAAATGTCTGAGAGTCCTCACGCAAATCTACCGCCACATCGAGAACTTTGCCTTCCAGACAGGAAACCAGTTTAGCCTGGGCATGCTCCCCTTTCTGTAAATGAAGCCCTCTCAGAACGCCATAGCCTGATTTTGAAATATTATCCTGGACAAAATGACCGTTCATCCCGGTAAGTTCCTCAAACTTCTGTTCGTTGAACTTTTCGTAAAAATACCCTCTGTCGTCTTCAAAAACAGTGGGTTCGATAATGTAGCAGTCCTTAAGCGGAGTAGATTTTACTTTCATGAATCAATTACTGTATTAATTTGGCACAAATATAATGAAATGAATTTCTTATCCTAGGCATTTGTACAGTCTTCCTTTTAATTTTTTACTGATAAATAATAGTTCTGTAAATTGATGATAAAGTGATCAGCATTATATTTCTCCTGCAAGTCTTTTTTTGCCTGTAATCTCAGGTCATAACTGAGTTGCGGAGAGTGTACGGCTTTCTTTATGGCTGCTACATAATCATCCAGTTCCATACAGGAAAAACCATTTTCATTATTGTTAATAACGACACAACAGCCGTCACATTTACTCGTTATACAAAGTACATTCTCATTGACAGCCTCCAGTAAAGCAAAAGGAAGACCTTCGAAAATAGACGGCATTAAAAAGATATCCAGCGTCTTCAAATACTGCTCTACAGACTGAAATGAACCCCATTCGTGAATAGCAAAAGACTCCTCAAGATTATATTTTGAGATGGCAGCTAAAAATTCCGGTTTTAAATCATCCGTAAAGCCGGCACCTAAAACGGAGAATTCTGCATACGGATAGATTTGTTTAATCCGGTTTGCAATTTCAACAAACAGGACGGGATTCTTGGCGTATGTAAGCCTCGCTACCGTACCAATATGAAGCTTTGCAGAAGAATCTATCATCTGTGGCAAAGTCGTGTTCACTTCAATAGAATTGGGAATTACCTTAATTTTTTCTTCGGGAATTCCAACTTCATACCGGCATCTTATTTTTTCAGATTCCGAACAGGCCAAAACATAAGCGGTATATTTCTTCGCGAAAACTTCAAGAGAAAAGAAAACTGTTCTTTTGACTCCGGTAAAGCCAAGATAAGAAATTCCGTGCGGGGTATAGATGGATTTGATCCCGGCGAGTTTCCCTGCTATTCTTCCTAAAAATCCTGCTTTGGCACTATGAACATGGATTAAATCCGGTTTTGTTTTCTTCAGAAAGTTATACAATTTCAATAAGCCTATGAAGTCTTTAAAAGGATTGAATCCCCGCTCCAGACTAATAACGGTATAAGGTATCGAATGTTCTTCGCAGAAAATTCTGCACTCCTGATTTTCCGGTGCAATAATTTCCAGTTCGAACTGTTCGTAATCTATTTTTTTTACGATCTGTTTTATATAGGTAAAAAGTCCGCCAAACCCCTGTGTAATATGAACAACTTTGGTTTTCATGTGTCTTAAATAATTTTCAATTTGAATGAATACATCGTAAAACTTAAGAATTTTATTAAGTAGATATTATCTTAATTTAACAATAAAGATTTGTATACCTCAACATGCAGATTAACCATTGTAGTAATATCGTAATGCTTTGACCTTTGTAGACATCGTTGTACTACCATTTGATATTTTTCTTCATTATTTTTAAACGATAAAATAATCTGACTTAATTCTGTTGTGTTACCCTTTTCAAATAAAATACCCGCATTTTTAACAATCTGTGCCAATCCGTCAACCTTGCTTGCAATAATTGGAATTCCACAAGCCATTGCTTCTACAGCAACTAAGCCAAAACCTTCCCAATGAGAAGACAAGACCGCAAAATCGCACATTTTGTATAAAGAATAAACATCTGATCGAATCCCTAAGAAATTCACCCTTTCCGATAAATTCAATGCAATAACAAGTTTTTCCAATTCCATTCGTCGTTCACCATCTCCTACCAAAAGTAATTTATAATCTACAGGTAAACCCACTAAAGATTTTATTACCGTATCCTGATCTTTCTGAATATTAAACCGGGCAACCATAATTAATAATTGGTCTTCTTCGTGATAACCAAAATCTGATTTTCTGTAAGCTTTATTTTTATTTATCTGATTAATATCGACCCCATTGTTAATGGTAATAAACTTTCTGGAAAATTCTTCCAGGTAGTCTAAATAAATATTTTTCACTTCATCCGTTATGCATATTATTTTCTCATACTTACTGTAAATAAATCTTTCAATGGGCTTTAAGACCTTGACCTTCATTCTACCATTCAAAGTATTGTGTTCAGTAAGTACCAGTTTTGTTTTGCTTTTATTTAAAATATTTGCGAAGACGGCAAAATATTGTGAGGGAAAAACATGAACATGGGCAATATCATATTGTTTAATAATCTTTCTGATTCTAAAGACTGCTAAAGGATTATACACGTTTTTTTTATTTGGAGATTTGCTTATAATATGAATTTTACAACAATTAAGCTTTTTCAATGCAAGAGTAAAAGGACAATCATGATCCCAAAGTAATAAAACGTCTGCTTCAATACCTAGTTCTCTGTAAAGCGGAATGCTATCAAGTATAAGCTTTTCGGCACCGGCAGTTTCTAGTGAATTGATGATATGGAGAATTTTCATTTCTTACTTTAACAGTCTTGGGTTTTATTAAAATTATTTACAGCCGGTAACCTGTATATCCTGGATTTCAAATGTAAAATCTGCTGCTCGGGTGGCACTGTAGATATCTAATCCGGTAATAATATATCTATTTTTAACATTTGCTTTTTTAAGATATAAATACCTATTAATTAATGGTTTAAAATCTAAATCTACAGTTTCAAAGACATTTTTAGTACTTATTGTATTGATCTCTTTTATTCCGCTCTTACTTCCATGAAGAAGAAGGACCTGCTGTTCACCGGATGGTGCCCTACCTAACCCGTAAAAGATAGCATCATCCTTATTATCATTGTAATCTGCATTAAAAGGATTTGAAAAAACAACGCCTATCAAATACCGGTTTAAAACATTTCCGTTTTCATCATATTCATTAAACCTCAAATCACAGGTCGCATAACTACCCAACCATTTTTTTTGAATTAATTTTTTATTCAGAGGAGCATTAAAATAAACCAGTTTAAACTGAAATTTTACAATAAGATTATTTAATTTATCTACCTCATAATTGTCAGAAAAAGAATGCTGTCCACCGGTCCATTTTTTTTCACCCGGCCAGTATTGCGGCCAGTTATCAAAAACAAAACCTACTTCTCGCAATGCCCCTGAAGTTTCAGGGTTTTCTTTTTGAGAATTATTGATGATACGGAAAACATACGGTTTATTTTTTTTATCTTTATTAAGCACCATAAAATCAAATCCCACCGTTTTTTTTTGGTCTTCTGCTTTATAACCCAGGGTGACTAATTTAAATGACGCATTGGTTTTATTGACCGTGCTAAATTTTTGATTCGTTTGAGCATCCGTGTAAATTGCATCCCAATTGTTTTTTGGCATTTTCAAATAATCACCGTCAGAAATATCGGAATTTTTCCTGTAAATTTTTGTTTCCCCCTGATTCAAATAAATCCACGACCTTTTGCTCACTCTCTGGTTCCATATCATCGGAAAGCAGTTTTTTTCTTTCAGTTTATCGTTTACTTTTATATCCTGACAGTTTATTAAAGCACAGATGAAAACAAAGATTTTCCCCATAAAAATTTTTTTATTTTTCATTTTGATTGCCCTTTAGTTTTCAACAGCCTTTGTATTCTTGGCAATACAGACAAAAATAAGCGGATAAAGTGGTGCCAGATGCTTAACGAAGCTCCCATAATCAGGTTCAAAAAGACTTTGAACGAGCATGAATGAAATAACAAAAGAAAAAATATTGGTATAATCTTTATTTGAAAATTCCTTTACATAAAGCTTAATAAAGTTAAAAAAAAATACACTGATCAGGAATGTTAAGACAATATAGAAAGGCTTAGCTAAAAGTAATAAGGGGATGGGTATGATGAGAAATATTAATGTAATAAAATAGTTTGCTGCTTCCATTAAAAAATTGTCGCCCTTGATAAAAATTGAAATTGCCGTTTGCGCTGAATCTGCATCCCTGTCCATATTAGCATAATAACGGATTAAAGAAAGCGGTGTTCCAAAAATATAAAAGTAAACAAACGAAATGAGAATGTAATAAACTGGTATCGCAATCAACAGTAATTTAGGTTTCTTAACGATGAAAAGCTTAATTCCCCAAAATAAGGAAATGGTAATAAACCAATAGTTCCTGAAAAAAAATGCATAGAACAGCACGAATAACGTCCAGATCCACAACCGCTTTTTTTCAAAAAAAATAAAGGGAAGAACAACCATTGAAAATACGACAAAATCCTTACTGAATGTTGATATATAAACCATCGCCATCGCACTGTAGATGACGATCAGTAAAAACTTAAAAAAGGAAATGGATTCAACAGCATACTTTCTAAAAATAACGTAAATAGCAGTAAAATATAAAACCAGTGCCAAAGCAGGGGTTAAAACATACCTGTCAACTTTTAATATCCGGTAAAATGTTGCCGTATTGGTTACCGAAGTATCCCCGACGCTCTTATGTGGATTTTCTATCAGATTTTGAATACCATAAGAGTCGAAAAAATATTTTTTGGGGAAAATAGATTCTTTACAGAAAGCCATCAAGATACACAACACTATCCCTAATGAAAATATAAATATCGTATCACGTCTTCGTAATGTTAAATTATTGATAATTAAATTCATAGTCTTATAAAGCTACCTCAAAGTAGCAAAAATAATTTTAGCTCTCGTAAAATGGATTTTATTAAATTTCAAGATCCCAAACAGCAAAGACTGTACTCCAAAGATAAAAGTTACCAATCGCGCTGAATTTTTTCCGTGGCTTTTCTCAAAATATAAATATCTCCCCTGAGAATAATATCTTTCCACGACTTTATTAATACCTGGCTTTTTAGATGAACTCCCTTCTAAATGGACAACTTTTGAATCCGCTAAAATAAAACTTTTATAGCCGTGTTTCTTAAACCGAAAACTCATTTCCGTTTCTTCATAATAGAGAAAAAAATCTTTATCAAAAGCGCCGGTTTCATTTAATACAGATTTCCGTAAAAACATGTTGGCTCCGGTCACACAACCAATTTCGTAAAGATTCCCTCTTTCTTTAAAATGCTTGATTCCGCTAGCCAGATAACGTTTGTAATAGGGAAGAAAAAACACTGCAAAACCAATTCTCGCAATAGATTCTTTAACGGTTGGCAAATTTCCGCCGATTACCGCATTATCACCATTTCCGTTAATCACATTTGCTCCGCAACAGGCTACATTTCCATTTTCCGGATCTTCCATAAAATCGTAGAATCGGCTGATGACATCTTCGATCAGATAAGCATCTGAATTTAAAAGAAAGACATATTTTGCATCGGATTTTTCAATTCCGATATTATTAGCTCTTCCAAAGCCCAGATTTTCCTCTGAATAAATATAAGTAATCCTAACGTCGTTTGCAAAATATTCTTTACTTCCGTCTATAGAGCCATTGTCTACTACAATCACTTCAAAATCAAGATGCTCAGGTGCAAATTTAAATATTGAATTTATTGAATTTGCAGTGAGATCCAGTGTATTGTAATTTACTATAATTATTGAAACATCCATATTCACCAACTGTTATGATTTATTTTTTCCATATTGCCATTTAGGAACGAGCCTTATTAACGTTTCAATCATATTTTTTTCCCGCATTCCCAAGAGCAAAACAAAATATAAGGCAATAAAGATTAAAGACATATAGGTCCAGACAAAATCGTCATCATCAATGAGCACAAAATTTTTCAGGATAAATACTGTTACGGCCACCGTTGTGTTCACTAATATAATCTTAAAAAAATTATCATCAAAAAAAGTTCGTAGATTATAATCCTTTTTTATAAAATAAAGCATAATAAAAATAGCAATAGCTTCTGCAATCAAAGCAACTACAGCTGCACCATTATGCTGAAAATTATTAATGGCATAGAAGTTTAAAACAATACTGACCAAAGCAGAGATAATTGTAGCTACTGTATAAATCTTCTCTTTACCCTGAGGATATAAAATCAAGAAACCAAAAAAGTAAGCGAAACTAACAATAATACACAACGGCGATAATATTTTAATGGTAAGATCCGCAACGATAAAATCTGTCCCTCCCATAAATAATATAATCTGTTTAGAAAACAAAAAAAAATAAATCGTACTGGGGATCGCCAGAAGCATCATTATATCAAATGCCTTTTTTAAAAGCCTATTGTACTGAATTCTATCGTTAAGATATAAATAGGATAATCTTGGAAGCATTACGGAACCGATAATGGTTATAAAAGTAATTACATATCTGATCAGTTTATTTGCAAGGGTATAATAGGCTACATAGCGATCCCCGGCAATGCTGCCCAATAAAAAGGTATCCAACTGAAGATAGATATTTACAGAGACCGTGGCTATAAAAATTGCAAAAACAGGACGTAAGTGCCTTTTGATATCAAGATCCTTATATTTGATATCATAACTGACAATTTTTCTTAAGATTGTAATAAAATTGATAATATTTGCTCCGTAAAGCATAATTACAAATAAAACGGCATATTTTTCATAATCTGAACTGTTTTTGATTACTATGAAAATAAGTGCTAAAATCGTTACTCTGATAAATACATGTCTGATGGTAATGAATTTCTGATTTTCCATTCCCTGAAAATACCATTCAGCACCAATATTATTTAAAATAACCATAAAAGACATGATATAAATTAAATTCTTATAAGAATGAAAGTAGCCGATCTGAAGTACAATCCCAAAAATTAAAATATATGATATAACTGTCGTTATTAAAAGGATAATCAATAATTCCAGTACCAAAGCATAAAGCTTTTTAGAATCATGCCTTTTTTTAGACACCTCTCTGATACCATACATCGGTATTCCAATGGAAGAGAATAGCACAAAATAGGTAATAACAGTATATATATACTCTATCTTACCAATATTTTCTACCCCCAATATCCTGTTCAGGTAAGGTATGGTAGCCAGTGTGATTAAAGCTGTCGAAAATACCCTTAAAGCATTTAATATAAAGTTTAACTTTATGCTTACCAGCTTTCCTTCCTTAGATTTCATGACTCAGACAAAGACTTACTTAAAAATTTGCCACCACTTCTTTTCTTCTGCCTGATAGCCGTAGCCAAACTTATTTCCATATCCGAAATTAGCGTCTTCAACTCCATTCAGGATAATGCCGACATTTTTCAGTTTACCGTCTTCCACAGAATGGTTCAGGAACTCAATGTATTTCATTTCCGTCACTTCAGATCTCGTCACATAAATAATTACATCGCTCTTGTTTGCAATCAGGAAAGAGTCGGTTACTAGTAAAAGGGGAGCCGTATCAAGCACAATATATTTATATTTGTTGAGGTCTTTAACAAGTGATAACAGCTTATCAAACCTGTTGCTCTGTAAGAGATCGGTAGGATTCGGCGGTATGGATCCTGAGTAGATGAAATCACAATCATCATTATAACCGCTAGGGTGAATGATCTCCTGAATGCTGGTTTCTTCATCACTTAGATATTCCGTAAGGCCTTTGGCAGACTTCATCAGCGGATTATATCTTTGTAGCTGCGGGTTTCTCACGTCGGCCCCAATTACCAAAACCTTATCGCGCGAAGACCCTAAGATCATCGATAAATTGGTGGATATAAACGTCTTACCTTCCCCCTTTACGGATGACGATACCATAATTACATGAGGAGCATCTTTTTTGGGTAATAAAAACTTCAGGTTGGTCACCAGAATCCTGAAAGCTTCCGCCATTGGAGATACGTCATTGAAAGAGATGAGATTATTTTGCTTATTTTTAAGTTTAGGGATTTCTGCAATCACCGGTAGCTGTGTAAGCCTTATCACATCGCCTCTGGTAACCAAAGTACTTTGTAAAAGCTGTTTTAAATAAATAAATAAAAACGGGATGAGAATACCTAAAAATAATGCAATACCAAGAATTACCGGTTTTTTAGGAGCTACCGGTTTTTTGAGGACGAAGGCACGGTCGATAACTCTTGCTTTTTCCGACGTAATTTCCATACTTATGGCTGCTTCTTCCCTTTTCTGCAATAACAACAGATATAGGTTTTCTTTGATCTGCTGTTGTCTTTCTATGCTTCTGAAGAGCTTTTCCTGCGTAGGTATTTTGCTGATCATGGATTCTGAGCCGCCAAGCTGGGAGGCAGCTTTTCTTCTTGCAAATTCTAAATTTGTAATATTTCTCTGCAGAGACTCCGTAAGGGATGTTTTGATCTGCTGGATCTGCTTGTTAGCTTCTTTTACAATCGGATTATCCGGAGTGGCTTCGTCAAGATATTTATTTCTCTGAATAACCAAGGTATTGTATTCTTTAATGGCATTCAGGGCAGCTTCATTTTCAAGTCCTATATTTAATGGCAACACATCCGAAGTTCCTTTCTGGGAAAGCGAATTTTTCAGCATTCTATGAATCTCGAGCTGGGTTCCTAATTCTAAAAGCTGATTTTTGGTCTGTTCTTTCAACTGAAGATTAATTCCGGCTTCCGCCTGTAAGTCTACAATATTATTTCCGGATTTAAATCCTTCTTTCTGTGTTTCCACATCACCCAACTCCTTAGAAATCAATACAATTCTCTGATCTATAAAATCTTTTGTTTTCTTCGATTCCAGGTTTTTATCATTGATCGCATACTCGTTATATTGCTTAACCAAGCTGTTAAGAAAATTTTTCGCTTTTTCCCTATTTTCAAAATCTACCGAAAGATTGATGATCGTACCCTCTTTATCCAGTAAATCTACAAGTAAAGCTTCCTGGTATTGATTTACCGTACTCGCAAAATCAGTATAAGTGAAATAAATATCATCTAATTTCACTTTTGAAAGAGCCTGATAGGCCGGGTTTTTAACAAACATAATTACTGCAAAAGGCAGACTGGTCGTCTTCTTGTAAGTAGTCTGGATCTCTTTATCCCATTCTTCGGAAGAAAGGATGATCTTATCTCCGTTAATTTTTACGGATACCGGTTTTTTCGGAAGTTCTGTATCATTTTTCTCCTGGATGACATTAATCAGGAAAGGCGAAGTCGTCCCATAAAGTTCTATGCTGTTGAAAGTCTGCTTGGCATAAACAGGCGTTTGAAAGTTATGCTCCTTCAGTACATCTTCTACAATGGTTTTTGATTTAAAAACACCGATTTCATTTTCAATGCTGTTGGTACCCATCCCGTTAAAATTCCCGAAATTCTGAAGGACATTTACATCTCCGGAGGCGGCAGACATCTTTTTTGCATCTTTGATGAGTACGGAAGTCTGGGCCTTGTAAATCTGCGGGCTTGATTTGATGTAATAAATGCCTAACAGCGCCATAATGATGATCATTACAACAAAATATTTCCATTTATTAAGATAAGGGCTCAGCAGTTCTTTGAGACTGATTTCTTTGATTTTTTTGTTATCCATTTTTTGGATGCTATTGAAATTTTTTATTTTCTATTAAACCCTGCAAATATATTTATAATTTATAAACTGGAATACTTATTTAAATATTATAACGGGCTGTTAAAAAACTTTTTATTTATGTTAAAAGAGAATATTCACTGGTTTTGCTGTTTCTTTTGCCGGTATCAGCGTAGAACGGATAAGGTTCTGAGCAGGATCCTGAGGTCATTCCTGAACGAAAGCCGGTGGTAGTACCTGAGATTCATCTTTACCTTTTCAGGAAAAAGGACTTCATCATTATATTTTAAGGCATCGGCCTGCCGGCTCAGCAGTTCTTCTTCATCCCTGTATTTAATTCCGGCTTCGCTCGTCAATCCCGGTTTCAGCTCAAGGACCAGCCGGTCATTCCCTTTCAGGCAATCGTAATATCCCGGGATATCCGGCCGGGGCCCGACCAATGACATCTCCCCTTTCAGGATATTGAACAGTTGGGGCAGTTCGTCAAGCTTATATTTCCGCATCCAATTCCCTACCGGGGATTTCGTATGGGTTACCGTATGGTACGTTCTGAATTTATAGATGATAAAAACCTTACCATGTCTCCCGATTCGTTCCTGCCGGAAAATGCCGGGAAATCCCGTATCTGAAGACGCGACCAGAAAAAGAATTAAAAGGATAGGGAGCAGCACAATGGTTGCCGGCAAAACGATGCCGTAATCCATCATGGCTTTCCACCAGGGATATTTTTTCATTTCAAAAATTTGCCCGGTAAAGATAGCGAAAGATGTGGACTGTGCATTCAAAGATTGAACAATTATATAAAAGATCCGGAATAAAAAACAGCTTACTCCATGGAAAACAAGCTGTTGTAATGATATTTGAATTTGATTAATGCCGGTGCATTTATGAAAAAACATTTCTGATAACAGATTGTATTCTCGATCGGTCTTCATCAGAAAGATTGGAGCCGGAAGGCAGGCACAGGCCGTTATCAAACAAATCTTCCGCTACATGGGTACCATAATATGGTGCATCGGCAAAGACCGGCTGTAAGTGCATCGGTTTCCATAATGGCCTGGATTCGATGTTGTCTTCCAGGAAAGCCAATCTCAGATCCTCCCGGGTTTTTCCGGTAATCTCAGGATTAATGATAATGGCCGACAGCCAGTGATTGGAAAAATAATCTTCCGATGGCTCGGAAAAAACCTCAACGCCTTCAATATCTCTGAAAATCTCAACATAGAAGTCGTGTATTTTTCTGCGGGCTTTCACCCTGTCGTTCAGAACCTCCATCTGTCCGCGGCCGATTCCCGCTACAATATTGCTCATCCGGTAGTTATAGCCGATGTGCGAATGCTGGTAATGGGGCGCCTGATCCCTTGCCTGGGTGGAAAGGAAAACTGCTTTATCCTTATCTTCCTGTGTGTGGCAGACCAATGCTCCCCCTCCGGAAGTGGTGATGATCTTATTTCCGTTGAACGATAAAATCCCGAAGCGCCCGAACGTTCCGCAGGCTTTTCCTTTATATTTCGAGCCTAAAGCTTCAGCTGCATCTTCGATCACCGGAATATCATACGCATTGGCAATTTCCAGGATTTCCTCCATTTGTGCTGGCATTCCGTACAAATGAACGACGATGATGGCTTTCGGTTTCTTCCCGTTTGAAACTCGGTCTTCAATTGCTTCTTTCAAAGCAACGGGACACATATTCCAGGTTTCCTTTTCGGAGTCTATGAAAACCGGGGTGGCCCCGCAATAGGCGATGGGATTGGCGGAGGCTACAAAGGAAAATGTAGAAGTCATTACTTCATCATTTAATGAAACGCCTAATAAGATCAATGCTAAATGGATGGCAGAGGTAGCAGAATTTAAAACGCATACCTTAACCTCATCATCTTTGAGAAATTCCTGCAGACCTTTTTCAAATTCATTTATATTTTCACCCAATGACGTTACCCAATTCTTATCAAAGGCATCCTGAACAAATTCGATTTCTGTACCTGAAAGATGCGGCGGCGAAAGCCAGATTTTATTTGACATATCGTGAAATTACAACTTTTTGCCACATAAGTTCAATAGACTATGGTCAATCCTATTTAACTATAATCTCTTTTATAGTTAAAAAGATTAATTTTAAATCGTATAAAAAAGACTGATTGTTTATATATTCTAAATTATATTTTAATTTATCTGGCATAATCACTTCCATATACATTTTATTAGGATTTTCTGCATTCTCTAACATTTCATTTTCATTTCTATATTTTATTGAAGCTGTATCTGTAATACCTGGTTTTACGGATAACACTTTTAATTGTTCTTTCGTATATAGGTTTACATATTTTCGAACTTCAGGTCTTGGACCAACGATACTCATGTCCCCTACTAAAACATTTATTAATTGAGGAAATTCGTCCAATTTATACTTTCGTATGAAATATCCTGATTTCGTAACTCTAGGGTCTTTTCCTCCAATCGTTATTAGTCCTTTTTTATCAGAACCTTGATGCATGGAGCGAAATTTGAAAATTCTAAAATCTTTTCCTTTTTTTCCAACTCGTACCTGCCTGTAAAAAACAGGACCTTGGGAGTCAAATTTAATCCAAATTGCCAAAAATAAAAATATAGGGCTTAAAATAATAAGTCCTGTGCTACTAGATATGATATCAAAAAGTCTTTTCATTACATTTTATCCTACAATTACGTTATATGCATGTTTTACAGATCTGATAATATATATCAATTGGTCTTCTGTTAACTGAGGATAAATTGGAAGAGAAATCTCACATTTAAAATTTTGGTATGCTTGTGGGTAATCTTCGATTTTGAAGCCCTTATCTTTGAAAAAAGTTAACATAGGCATGGGTATGAAATGTACATTAACAGCAACACCTGCTTTTGCAATTTCGTCAATAACTTGATCCCTTTGCTCTTCAGAAATATTTTTTATACGTAATGCATACAAATGATAAGAACTTTCTTTACCTTTAACTATTGCTGGAGGTATATTAGCCCATGATTCTTTACTAAATGCCTCATTATAAGTATTGAATATTCTTTTACGTTCTTTTAATAACTCAGGATAAATACGCATTTGAGCTAAGCCTATTGCAGCATTAATATCTGCCATATTGATTTTCATTCCAAATCCTGTAATATCATAACGCCAACCTCCAGCTTTACTTTTAGAAAAAGCATCCTTTGTCTGACAATTTAAGCTCATTTGTCTCAGCTCAGTGTATAGTGATGCATTATCAAATGGCTCCGGAAGATTTAGGCAAATTGCACCACCTTCAGCAGTTGTAACATTTTTAACAGCGTGTAATGAAAAAACAGCTACATCTGTTTCACTTCCCGTTTTTATTCCATCGGTATAAGTTGCTCCTAATGAATGAGCTGCATCATTCAAGACCAAAATACGTCCTAATTTTTGCTGTATTGATGATGTAGGATTAAACAATTTTTTAATATCAGGCTCATTTACTAAATTCATGATTTCATCATAGTCACAAGGAAATCCTGCGATATCTACCGGAAGAATTGCTTTGGTTTTTGATGTAATAGCATTACGAATGCCCTCAACAGAAATATTAAAATCTTCAGTAGTATCAACCATTACAGGAACTCCTCCTGCATGATATACGGCCAATGCCGTCGCACTATAAGTATAAGCAGGAACAATTACTTCATCACCTTCTTGCAAACCTAACCAACGAAGCATCATTATAGCACCAGAAGTCCATGAGTTTACACAAAGTACCTCTTTTGCATTACTAAAATTTTTAATTTCTTCTTCAAGAGCTTTTACTTTCGGCCCTGTTGTAATCCATCCAGAGCGAAGTGAATCTACGACCTCATTAATAATATCCTCATCAATATAGGGGGGAGAAAATGGTATTTTCATAATTAAATATTTTTGATAAATCTATACATTTTTCTTTTTTGATAACTTTCAAAAACTTCAAAGACTTCATATCCGCAATCTTTATAAAATTTAACAGCCTTTTCATTATTCTCATAATCTGTTGTAAGTGATATAGGTAATTTTTCCTTATTGTGAAGAATAATATCTTTTTCAAAATAGTCAAGTAAGGCTTTCCCATATCCCTGTTTATTTGGTAATGTTGCAATACTTAATAACTCTGCACAAGCAATACTTACTCTTTGTGATGTTTTTGTATTGGTGAAAATTCTTTTTAATGCTTTAGGATTAGTAAAAAAGATATTAACTCCAGATAAAGCAAATCCTAAAGGATTATTTTGGAGTAATTTTTTAAAAAAATTTCTGTTATCTCTACTTCCAGCTGCAAAACCTTTAATTTCATTATTATCGAGCAATACCAATAATATTCCTGGTTTGATAAGAAAGGCCTGATAAAATGCTTTAAGAAAAGATTTTCCTAATGTCGTTAGAAAAAAACTTGAAAACCTTCTGTAATGTATATCAACAATAGCATCTAAATCTGATATTTCTGCTGATCTAATTTTCATTTTCTTCAGAGTTTACAATTAGTTGAGTTATTTTTTTTAAATTCTCTTTTTTAGAAAAATGTTTTAAAGAGTAATTTAGTGCATTTCTTCCTTTACTTTTTAATATATTAATATCATATTGAGATACTTTTTGCATGACATTAATAAGTTGCTCAGAATTTTCTGGTTCTACCACCCAGCCTGCATCTGCCTCTAAAATAGCATTTGCCGTATCACTATCTAAGTCTAAACTTCCTATTATTGGTTTTTCAGAAAGCATGTAAGCTGGTAATTTTGAAGGTATAGAACTATATGCCGCATTTTTTTTCACTGGAAGTAACATAATATCGGCTAAATATTGAATTTCTGGAACTTTCCCCGAAGGAACGGGTATAAAATCAATATTTTGCGCATTCAATTGCTTGACCAACTCTTTACAAGCATCTGTTCTTGAACCAGAACCTGCTATTATTAGTTTTGAATTTTCAATACCAGCTTTCACGAAAGATTGAATAAGAAATTCTACACCTGCAACAGGTCCATTATTTCCCAAATACATAAATGTAAATGGTAATTTTGTTCTAACAACATCAGAAACCTGATTTCTGAAATTAATAAATTGTTCCTCGTCCTGCCAGTTATTAATTATGACTAATTTATCTTTGATAATTTGCCTGGTTTTAGCAAGGTGTATTTTCATATTTTCAGATATACAGATAATTTTATCACTATAACTTAGTACTTTTCTATCTATTGGCATTAACATTTTAACCAAAAATGATTTTGCAAAAGGCAACTTTTCAACAAGTGATTCTGGATAAATATCCATTACATGTGTTAATAAAGGTAGTTTATATTTTTTTGCAGCTTTATAGATCAAATATTGGCTAAAAATCGGCCATGAATTTTGATAAATAACATCAATTTTTTTATAATTATTTGTAACATACCCTGCACAAAATTGGCCAAAAGAATAACTTTCTTTCATCCTACCAATAATATCCGAATCCGGACAAGTAAAAGAATTAGCAACAATATGTTTAAATTTTTCATTACTAGTATTGCTTTCAGAAAAATTAAAATCTTTAGGTCTTGTAGGAAATGGAGATATTACTGTAACATTATTATAATCTGCTAAATTGTTTGCAATATCATATGACAAGCTTGCCGAAACTACAGGTTCAGGAGGAAATACTGCTGAGATTATTAATATATTTTTCATAAAAAGACAATATTTTTAATTCCTTAGTTGCATCATTAAAAAAACAACTATTGTAATAGTGATTTTAATATTTATTATTTTAGTGACTAAAAAAAGTTTCAGCGATAATATCCCATGATTTAGGAAATTTTTTCACAACATCTTTATAGCTAGGAAGTGAACCTACAGTATAATCACAAATAAACTTATCTAAAGCCGAAACGAAAGAAGTGGGTGAATAAGGTTCAAAATAATAAGCAGTGTCTTCACATATCCATTGTGAATAATCATATTTTACTGTAATAATTGGTAATTCTAAAAATATTGCTTCTACTAAGGGTAAACCATAACTTTCCATAGATGACATAAACAAAAGTGCATCAACTTTTTTGTAATATAAATTCATTTCATCCGAAGAAAGTTTTCCTAAATTCTTTAAAAAAGAAATTGATTCAAATTGTTTGAAGTGTTCTTCCTCAAGTGTTAACCATATTTCAATATTCGAAAAATCAATTGAGTTAGATTCGATATAAGAATTTAATGAAATAATAAATTCATGTTTTTTATGAGGATAATAAGCTGCGGGATAGAACAAGATTATTTTATCTTTACCAATATTCCTCTTAAATTTATTTGCATTTTCTACCAACCAATTAGGAACTGGTTGCGGAGAAATAATTAATTTATCTTTAATAGCAGGATAAGATTTCATCAAATCATTAGCCATTGCACCTGTTTGAACAATTATAGTACTTGCAAATTTGTTATTTATAGAAAATAAAAAGCGATTTATACGGAAACCTAAACTTTTACTTGAATTAGAATTAATTTTTGGATATACTAAATTAGGCTGATGAACCAGAACCACTTGATTTTTAATTCCTCTCAAAGGTATATCACCTAGAACTATCGTTTTCTCATTATAAAATAAGAAATTAGAAAAAAAACACTCTATTAATCTAGAAATGCTATTAGGTAAAAACCTGTTATACCTAATAACATGACCTTTTTCTGGTAAATATTTGGAAAGTAACCCTGTAGTTGGCAAATATATATTTGAGTTATCTAAGAAACCTAATGAAGAACTTGCATCTAAGAAAGATTTTACTACTTGTGATGCACCAAGCCCATGAATATTAGTTGCATGTATCTGCATTTTTTAATTTTTAACTTTATTATTTACCATATTAAATAAAACAAGATGCTCTCTAACCATTTCTTCAATGGTATATTTTCTTGCAATATTTAAAGATATTTTTTTCATTATTTCTAAATCTTCTGATAAAATATTTTTAATTGCTTGTGCTAATAAATAAGAATCTTCAGCCTCTACAATTAAACCATTTTTTCCTTGATTAATTAAACTAAAAGCACTTCCTACATTATAAGTAGTAATAATAGGTAAAGCATTACCTATTGCTTCATTTAAAACTAAACCCCAAATATCCTCTCTACTAGGAAAAACAAATAAATCAGCAATTTTTAAATACTTTAAAACTACATCTTTAGATTGTTTACCTAAAAAATTTACTTTATTTGGAATATTAGGATTCTGCATTATAATTTTTAAACTTTCAAGCTCTGTGCCCGTTCCAATAATCAGAACTTCAATACTAGGATCATTTAAAAACTCTAAGGATTTTAATAAAGTATCAACGCCTTTTCTATGTACCAATTGTCCAACAAATATTAAATATCTAACATCTTTTTTTAAATCTAGCTGATTTCTTAATTGATTTACTTCTTGTTTAGTTAGCGGACTATCTAAAACTTCATTTTCATGAAGAGATGAGAAAGAATATTCGGAAATGTGATTCGAAATCGCACCATAATAAATTAATGTTTTAGAAGTATTTATTCCACTAGACAACCAATACTTAGCAGAGCTAATTAAAATTTTCTTAAAATTAGTTTTAAAAAATCCTTCAGTAATAAACCCCCCATCTGAATTAAGAATAAATTCTTTTCTAAAAAAAATGCAATAAAATATTGTGAAAATTTCAGGCAATAAAGAATATCCTCCCACAACTAAAATATCATTTTTATGAGATCTTAGCAACTTAAAAAGTGTAAAAATCCCTTTTAATTTAGAGTTTTCAAATAAAAAAGTGTGGTCAAAATTATTCACTTTATCATCTTTTTTCCAAGGAGAGTTATCCATACTCTTATTATAAAAAACGACCTTTAAATCAATATTTTTAGACAATTCATTAAAGAAATCAACTCTGTAAGGGGATGGGATATATGTTAAATAAATAACTTTTTTCATTTTACTCTTAATTACACAAATATAGATTCCTTATGACCTTAGCAGTAACTCCTGCAGCAATTGTATTTTCATAAGATTCTTGTTTACAATGATGACTTTCTTAATAATACAACTAAGTTTCTACCCAACAATTATCTATTCAATTTTTTTATATAAAATTATGTGCAGAATAAATATAATATTTACTCTTAATAATGCCTAACACATCTATATTTTCAAAATTTAAACAATTATTATTTATTTTATACAATGTTAATTAGTAGCGATCACAAAAATTTTTATTTTTTTATTTAGAAGAATTATTTTTCCTAAGCTCATCGTTCAACACTTTTAAATTTTCTTTTCCATATCTTCTATCAGGTTCCATGTAATTACCTTCTCCCCATTCATTCCAAGATTTTACGATTATTAGTTTCTCATCTTTCGGCTTTTTTACAACAACATCTAATGCTCTACGTATAACTTTTCTAAAATATTCAGGTCTGGAATCATGTAAAATAATACCTTTACCTGCGGATCTAGGAGAATGATCCCAATTTGGTGCTACGACAGGAATTATATTATTATTTTTACATGTATCACTAACCATGTAATCAACAGCATCTTTATAAAGAAAGACAGTAGGACGTTTAATTATTTCTCTAAAAAACCAATAGTAAATTTTTTGGTAAGTTGATTTGTGATGATGAATATTAAAAACATCATCATTATAGGTTGCATCAAAACCTAAATCCATTAATTTTTTATAATTTCTTGAATCTGCATCTTTTGCTATAAAATGAAAACCATTTAGTCCATTTTCTTTAGCTAATCGTCTCCAAACGTTCATAAACTGTACTATTTCCTCGGAACCAAGAGGATTGAAGATAAAAAAGATAATATTTCCATTAACTTTCAAATATCTCTCATCTTTGAAGGCGGTTAATAAAGACTCAAAATGCATTTTATAATCCTCTTCGCCTAAATATTTTTGTTCAATTAAAACTTCAGATGTTCCTTTGGAGTCCCAAGTCTTTCGTTCCCAAGAATGATTAGCCCAAGCTAAACAAAATGGGAAATCTGGTTTCTTTGATTTCAATACTTCCTCAAAAGGTTTTTCTAAAAGTCTTTTACCATTTCCGAACCAATAATGCCAATAGCAAAAACCCTCAATTCCGTGTTCTTTAGCAAGTTTTGCTTGCTCAATCCTTGTTTCTTCAAGTCTCAAGTCATAAAATCCCAAGTCAGCGGGGATATTTGGCTGGTAATGGTTTTTAAAAAGAGGTCTTGCCTTTGCCACATTTTCCCATTCTGTAAACCCTTCTCCCCACCATTCATTATTTTCTTTAATTGGATGATATTGAGGTAAATAAAATGCTATAAATCTTGCCATGTTATTCTAAAATATTTATTAGTTTAAAAAGTCCGTATATAATGAAAATTATTACCCAGCCAAGATAATAACCAATCCCAACAACAAAGACCCCATTAATTAGAAAAGTTAAATAATATACATAAATCATTAAATCTGCCATATCTATTTTTTTTTTGTACTTAAATACTAAAGATATTAAGAATGGAAAAAAGATGGCTATTATAAATGTAAAAAACGGACCAAAATCTAAATACAAACTTCCAACAAATGTATAAAACTTAGTTTCAAAATGAGTTCCCAACAAGTTATCAATCCCAACTTTTAAAATTTCTTCATTCCCCAATAAATAATCTCCCCAAAGAAACTCTCTTATCGTATCTGTCAATCCATCTGCAAAAGTTAACATCGAATGTCCAAAATAAAACAGCAATGAACTTTCGGCATCATCAGAAAGTCCACCAGAAATATTTTCACCAAATCTACTTTTAGTAACACTTATAGAATAAACTAAAAAAAGCACAAGAAAAGCCAAAGAAGAAATCCTAATGATTTTATTAGTTTTTTTGGTTATTTTTCTTTTAAACACAAAATAAGACACTAAAAATTGAATAACAAGAACAACAACTAATCCTCTAGAAGCCACGGATATAATTGTGATAAAACTAGGTAATAATATTGCAAATAATAATAAAAAAATAGTAACCTTATTACTTTTCACTTTTGTTTCTGTAAGCAAATAGAAAAAAAACAGAATTGCCGTTGGCTGTAAAAAACCAGAAAATATTTTTGCAAATCTTTCTAATTGATTTTGATACAATACCATATCACCTGAATATACATCATTGCGCACAAGACTCCACTCGCCTCTAAATATCGTATCAATTGCTGAATTATATCCGTAATAAAGTATAACGAAAGCTGAAATTATATAGACATAAATAAATAGATTATATATAGAACTATTTTGTATTTGTACTTTCTCAATAAGCAAACTGTTTTTAAAAAAAAAGGGTCTAAAAAATAATATATTTACAATAAAAAGATATATTAATGGAAAAATACTTAGACCTATCCAATCATTAGGATTGGAAATATAATTAAAGACACATACTAAGGCAATCGCTGAGTATACAAACAATAATATAAAACCATTATCAACTGATTTATACCTTTTCCAATAAAAAATAATTGTGAAAAAGTACATTATAAAGTTTAATATTACTTCAAGCATTTCAAAATATAATTTACTAAATTAAAACCACATTAAATATAATTAATTACATCAGTATCTTTTTGTCCTATTGTTTACTATTCCTGCAAAAAAACCCAAAAAGATTGAAAAAATTTTTGAAAATTTATCTTTTTCAAGTAATAATATTTTAACCGCTTTACCGAAAATATAAGATTTAAGTATAATTTTCTTAAAATCAGCATCAACCTCTTTTGGATAATCGCGCCACAATAGGATACAATTTCTAGCCAAAAAATATAATCTTTTAGCTGAATAACTATTATTTTGAATATTAAAGCCAAAAAACTTGGAATTTACTAAAACTCCATAGTTTTGTTTCATGCTGGCACAATTTATCTTTATTATATTAATACTATTCTTTTTCGCTTCAAAACTAAATGCATAATCTACACAATCAACGCTATATGTTTCATTAAATAATCCGATTTTGATAAGTGTATATTTACTAAATACAGCTCCCGAAGTAATACACATATTAACGATTGTAAATGGGTTTACAGAGTTTAATTCACGATTAATATTTGGACTAAAAATTAAGTCTTGATTAAATTCAAGAATTTGTTCTTTATAATATTCGAAATTTTCCCATATACTATCCTGATCCATTGTTAACAAATGAGTGAATTTTTCATTTCCTGAGAGCAACATTTCCCGAGCAATATTTAATGGATGAGCAATCCCTTCATTATCTTCATTACCCATAAATATTATCTTAGAATTAAAATTGTTATTTGCAAATGGGGAAATTTCAGATTCTATGATAGGTGAATTTTTCCAAATTATTAGTTTATCAACGTAGTCAACATATTGATTTATATTATAACAAAGTTCTTCGACATTTGGATAATAACAAACGACTATTCCAAGAATTTTCATAATTACTTCAAGATCTTATATAATGTAATGATATTCTTAAAGCCTAACTTCTTTAATAAGTAAAGTTTTACAATATTTCTACTTGACATCTTACTTCGCAACAAATGGGATAATGTATAGTCATAATTTTCAAACTTTACTATAAATTCATTAAAATCAGCACTTGAAAACTCTAATGAAGCATAAATAATTGCCAAATGACATACAATATATTTTTCTAAAAATAATTGTTTATTATCATTTAAACTGTAACAAAAATCCAACTGTTTTTTATGTGTCTTTAAAATATCGTTCCAGTTACCTAATGATTTTTTCTTTGTCATTATTGAATTTTCTCTATTTCTATAATAATAAATTCCAACATTTGATAAATACAATTTTTTAATTGATTGTATAATATCTGGTAAAATATAACCATCTTCATAAATAGACCCTTCTGGATAACGAATAGTATTAAAAATTTTTTTTTTATAAATGTTTAACCATGCAGCACCAATATAATTCATTGAAAGCAAATAATTAAAAATACTATCCTTATCCTGTAATAATTGAGGTATATTTTTAACAATTCTGTTTTTATTACCGTCATAATGGCAAACTTGTAGAACAAGCATATCTACATCGTTATTTTCATTGAGATATTCCATATTTTTTAAGTAGTAATCTTCTGAGATGAAATCATCACTATCAATAAAAGATAGGTATTCTCCTCTAGCAATTTCTATCCCTGAGTTACGTGCACTACTGAGACCTCCGTTAACTTTATGAATAACTTTTATTCTATTATCTAAGAGTGCATAATTATCACAAATTTCACCGCAATTATCTGGTGAGCCATCATTAACCAATATAAGCTCAAAATCATTAAAATCTTGATTTAAAATACTGTCAATGCATTCTTTCAAATACATTTCTACGTTATAAATTGGAACAATAATCGATAAAATTGGTAAGTTCATAACTAAAAAGATTTATAATAACCGAAGTTTTTTATTAACAAAAAATAAATAAATACAGCATAAAATTTCTACTAAAACGTATCCAATTGTTAAACTATATAAATTTATACTTTTAAAGATATATAATATTGAAATTATGACACAATATACAATACCATTGAATAGCATAGCCTTCATGTATTCCTTATTATATCCAAAAGGGATTAATCTTAAACCTCCTAAAAACATACTAATAGTCATGAAAACAAGAGAAACTCCTAAAATTCTAGTAATAATAATAGCTTCTTGATTTATTTTCCCTATAAAAAATTGCACAATTTCTTCAGAAAATATAAATACATTTAGATAGATCAAAATAATAAAACCTAAGACTAACAACATAGATTTATTTATAAACTGAATAGATTTTTCACGAGATATTTTAGGAAAAACAGCTTGATTGAACATGAATAATGGAGTCTTTAATAGTGTTACAATCTTCTCACCTAAATCATAAATTGCTATTTCTTTCATTCCCAAAAAGCTACCTATGATCATTTTATTAAAATTCATATAAAGCTGTATCGACACTGTTGATATAAAAAGAGAAGAATTTGTTTTAAATTCCTTAGCCAGAATTTCTCTTGATACAATAATAAATTTAATTTTTTCGTACCTAAAAACCATAATACATCCTAATAACCCACTAATTAATGCACCTAAAAAGTTTAGTATCACAATATTAATGTAATCGAATTGTTCCTTTACAAATATAAATACGCCGATTACAAATATAATTTTAACTATAATGTTTATAAATGTAATGTATTTCATTTTTTCTATACCCTGAAAAAACCAAATAGGAAAAAATAAATCGCCTAGACTAATAAAAAAGGTAATATAATATATTAATAAATGATCCTGAAAATATGGTACTAATGTAATCGTCAAAAAATATACTAAAAAACATATTATCCAAAAAATAAACTTCAAGATAAAAACCGACGAAACATACTCCGAAAGCTTTTCATGATTTTCTTTTAGTATAGCAACATCCCTTGGACCAGAAGTACCAAAACCAAAATTTACAAACAAACTTATGTATCCTACTATTGATTGAGCGAAAACAATTACTCCATATAATTCGAGTCCAACAATTCTGATTAGATAGGGATAAGTAAGCAATGGAGAAATCAATGTGAAAATTTGAACAAAAGTTAGAAATGAAAAATTTTCAATTATTTTTTTATTTCCTCTTAGTACATCTTTTATTTTCAAAAGCATGATAAATATATATAACTATAGTTTCAAATCACTCTCCACCATCTCTCTCACCAATCCAGCTAAGTCATATTGAGGCACCCATCCTAACTGCGTTTTCGATTTTGTAGGATCACCAATCAAAAGATCAACTTCAGTAGGACGGTAATATTCCGGATCTACAGAAACTACAGTTTTCCCAATTTCCAACTGGTATAACGGATTATTACATGCTACTACTTTCGCTACTTCACTTTCATTTTCTCCTTCAAAAGCCAGTTCAACTCCAATTTCACCGAACGCCATTCTCACAAAATCTCTTACTGAAGTAGTTTCTCCCATCGCAATGACAAAATCTTCTGGTTTTTCCTGCTGAAGTATTCTCCACATTGCTTCTACATAATCTTTCGCATGCCCCCAGTCACGCAATGCATTTAAATTTCCTAAATATAAACATTCCTGCTTACCTTTGGCAATGGCAGCTGTAGCCATCGTAATTTTACGGGTAACAAAGGTCTCTCCTCTTCTCGGAGATTCGTGATTAAACAAAATCCCGTTGCAGGCAAACATTCCATACGCTTCACGATAGTTTTTGGTAATCCAGAAACCGTAAATTTTTGCAGCCCCGTAAGGTGAACGCGGATAAAAAGGAGAATTTTCATCATAAAAACCTTTTTCATTTTTATTTTCCGGTAAACCACCATAGAGCTCAGAGGTAGAAGCCTGATAAATTCTGGTTTTCTTTTCTAACCCAAGAATACGAACAGCTTCAAGAATTCTTAAGGTTCCTATTCCGTCGACATTTGCTACATATTCCGGTGAATCAAATGATACCTTTACGTGGGACATGGCTCCCAAATTGTAAATCTCATCCGGTTGTACTTCCTGAATGATTCTAATCACATTCATAGAATCCGTCAAATCACCATAATGCAATGTAAAATTTACATTCTGCTCATGCTGATCCTGGTATAAATGGTCAATTCTCTGCGTATTGAATGAAGAAGCTCTTCTTTTAATACCGTGAACTTTATACCCTTTTTCTAAAAGTAATTCTGCTAAATATGAACCGTCCTGTCCTGTAACTCCTGTTATTAACGCTGTTTTCATCTATATGATGTGTTGTTTTATATATTAGAGATATGTCTCAGTTAATGAATTAAGACATTTTCATTTCTTTAAAATTATTAATATTTTCTAAAAACCATTGATAAGTTCTTGCAATTCCATTCTCAAGGTCCACTTTATGCTTCCAGCCTAATTCATGCATTTTTGATACATCCATTAATTTTCTCGGAGTACCATCAGGTTTTTCTGAATCCCAAAGAATTTCCCCGGTATGTCCTGTTACTTTCTGAATCAATTCTGCTAATTCTTTAATCGTTAAATCTACTCCGGTTCCTACATTATATAAATGCTCCGGAAGCCTGTTTTCTAAAGCAAAAATTACAGAAGCTGCCATATCATCTACAAAAAGAAACTCTCTCATAGGAGTTCCTGAACCCCATAATGTTACGGGTGCATGCCCATTTTCTTTTGCTTCGTGAAATTTTCTGATCATGGCAGGCAGAACATGGGACGTATTCAGGTCAAAGTTATCATGAGTACCATATAAGTTGGTCGGCATCAATGACACATAGTCTTTTCCAAATTGTTTCCGGATGGATTCAACGGCCTTTATGCCGGTAATCTTTGCCACTGCATACCATTCGTTTGTCGGCTCCAAAGAATTAGTTAGCAAGTAATCTTCTTTTAAAGGCTGTGGTGCTAATTTAGGATAAATACACGACGATCCAAGGAAAATAAACTTTTCAACATCATTTTTCAATGAAGCATCAATCAGATTATTCTGAATCTGCATATTTTCCATGAGAAACTGGTAAGGATAAGAATTGTTGGCTAAAATACCTCCGACTTTTGCTGCTGCATCGATCACCACATCAGGCTTTTCAGTTTCAAAAAACGTGGCAACCGCTTTTTGATCTTTCAGATCAAGCTCACTGCTGGATAAACCTATCAGATTCGTATATCCCTGTTCTGACAGCTGTCTCCAGATTGCAGATCCTACCATACCACGATGTCCTGCAATGTATATTTTAGATTCCTTTGAAATCATTTTTTTTCCGATTTAATTATCTTAATGTAGATTTATATTTTTCAAGCTGGTTGTATACTTTCTTTACATCCTGAGATTTCTCCTTATGAAGTATCAGTAAGGCATCCGGGGTATGGACCAAAATAGAGTCTTTAAGACCTACAAAAGCAGTAAATATTTCCGTTCCGATGACCATATTTCCGTTTTCATCAACAGAATGACCGGCTGAACGTAAATAATCGTATAAAGACTCGAAAGATCCCAGATCATTCCATCTGAAATGGGCAGGAACCACTTTTATCCTTTTTGATCTTTCCATTACAGCATAGTCTATACTTATGGAAGGAATCTGAAGGGAAGCATCAAGATTTAAACATTCATTTTCAGAGATCTTCCACGCTTCATGACATTTATCAAATACTTCAGACTGATAATTTTTCAGCTCTTCTAAAAGTACGCCTGCCTTAAAACAGAACATCCCTGAATTCCAGAGGAAGGTACCTCTTTCCAAAAATTCCTGAGCCGTTTCCGTATTGGGCTTTTCTCTGAACGAAAGGACATCTTTGCCTTCATATTCAATATAGCCATAGCCTGTTTCCGGTTTTGAAGGCACGACACCGAAAGTGACCAGAAAATCTTTTTTTGCTAATTCAACGGCTTCCTTTATGGCTTTCTCATAAGCCTCCTGATTTTGAATCAGATGATCAGACGGTGTGATAATCAGGATGTCGTCCGGTTCAACAGCTAATGCTGCAAAGGCAATTGCCGCCGCTGTGTTCCGGGCCGCCGTCTCTGTAATGAAAGTTTTGGGAATGGAAATCTCATTCAACAGTTGCCTGCTCCATTCGATATGATCCGTATTACCTACCACCATGATCTGATCCACGACCTTCTGATTCCGTTCTGCCGTTAATTCAAATAAAGCTTTACCCGAAAATAATTTCAGAAACTGTTTCGGATGTTGCTTACGGGAAAGAGGCCAAAGCCGGCTTCCTACCCCTCCCGATAAAATGACATTATATATTTTCATGCTCTGTTGTAATCATCTTCCACTCTTACAATATCGTCCTCACCGAAGTAAGTTCCGTATTGTACTTCTATAAAAATCACCGGATCACCCGTTTTGTTTTCCATACGATGATGTGCTCCCAACGGGATTTGTGCAACTTCTCCCGCTTTATAATCTTTAATTTCATCATTGATGGTAATAGTACCAATTCCTGATATCAAAGTCCAGACTTCAGCCCGGTGATGATGATACTGTAGGGAAAGCCTTCCGCCCGGGTTAACTAAAATTCTCTTTATTTTATGGGTTTCAGCATCTTCCAATACCCAGTATTCTCCCCAGGGCCTTGTATCGTGTTCCAACATTTTATTTATATTTAACCTGCAGATCTTCTAAAAATTCTACAGAAATTAGTATTAATACATTTTAATTATAGCCTTTTGTCAACATTCTCCTTTGAAAGCACGCCTTTGACATCATAACTTACACCTTTTTCTTTCACTAACTGATTTAAATTAAGATTAAGAAACTGATCATGAGCTACGGTCAGAATGACCGCATCATATTTTTCATCCTCTTTCAAATCATTTAGTGATATTTCAGAATAACAGTTAATTCCATATTCATCGGCTACTTCCTTTCGATTTGCCCAAGGATCGAAAGTGATTACTTCGGCGCCATATTCTTCTAAATTAGTGATTACATCAATAGCTTTGGAATTTCTGATATCGGGACAATTCTCTTTGAAAGTAATTCCTAAATTCAGAATTCTCGACCCCTTCACCCTGATATCATTGTTAATCATCAGCTTAACCACCTGTGCTGCCACAAAAGCTCCCATCGAATCATTCAATCGCCGTGCTGCTAAAATTAACTCGGAATAATAGCCAATCTCCTGCGCTTTCTGTGCTAAATAAAAAGGATCAACTCCAATGCAGTGGCCACCTACCAAACCGGGCTTGAACTTCAGGAAATTCCATTTTGTACCGGCTGCTTCCAACACGTCGTGGGTATCGATATCCATCAGGGAAAAAATCTTCGCAAGTTCGTTCATGAAAGCGATATTCAGATCCCTTTGGGAATTTTCAATGACCTTCGATGCTTCGGCCACTTTTATGGTGGGTGCCAAATGAGTTCCTGCTGTAATCACAGATCTATATAAATCGTCTACCACTCTTCCTATTTTAGGGGTAGAACCTGAAGTTACCTTTAATATTTTATCAACCGTATGTTCTTTATCACCCGGATTGATTCTTTCAGGAGAATAGCCTACGAAAAAATCTTCATTAAATGTTAACCCTGAGATTTTTTCCAAAACCGGAACGCATTCTTCTTCGGTAACCCCGGGATAAACCGTTGACTCATAAATAACGATGTCACCTTTGGATAATACCCTTCCAACCGTCTCACTCGATTTGTAAAGAGGAGTCAGATCCGGTCGGTTGTGTTTATCTACCGGTGTCGGAACCGTTACAATATAAATATTCGCATCTGCCACATCATTGACGGATGCTGAACAAAATAATCCATTGCTGCTCTCTGTCAAAATCGGATTGTCTTCTGACAGGACAGATTGTAATATGCCGTCTTCTACTTCAAATGTGGTATCAATTCCTTTCTGCAGGTCTTCGATCCTTTTCGTGTTGATATCGAAACCCACGACAGGATATTGCGTTGCAAAAAGCCTAGCCAATGGCAATCCTACATAACCTAGACCGATAACTGCAATTTTATGGTTTCTATCCATTATTTTTTTCATCTTATTTTTTTGTGCAGAAGTTAAATACTTGAAATTTATTTTCTGAATAGTTTTTTCCAGAACGGTTGATTCGCATCAGCTGAATATCCATAACCATATTTATAGCCGTAGCCACTATGCATCTTATCTACATCATTGAGTACCAAGCCAACATTTTTAATTTTTTTATCCTTAATCTGCTTATTGATAAAAGAAACCAGTTCTTTTTCGGTGTAGCCGGAACGTGCTACATAAACGGTTACATCGGCAACATCGGCAATAAGGAAGGAATCCGTAACCAGCATCAGTGGTGCAGTATCTAAAAGAATATAATCATAATTGGCTTTTAAACTTTCGATGAGCTCATGATATCTTCCGTTGGATAATAATTCGGTAGGGTTGGGAGTAATGGCACCTGAATAAATTACATCACAATGCGGGTTAAATGAGGTCGGATGGATAATTTCACCGGCTTTCATTTCATTATCGTACATGAATTCAGATAAACCGACAAGCCCTCTTCTGCTCTCATTATATCTCTGTAATTGCGGATTTCGTATATCCGAACCGATGATAATCACTTTTTTACGTGGAGTCGCGAGGGTTAATGCCAAATTTACTGAGGTAAAGGTCTTCCCTTCGCCCTTTACGGTAGAGGTCACAAAAATCACATTGCCCTTTTTACCTTTCGGCAACATAAAATTAATATTGGTGATCAATATCCTGAAGGCTTCAGCCAAAGGCGACAAATCATTAACCTGCACGATTTCCTGCTCTCCTTTTTCCAGAGAAGGTAATTCACCAATAACGGTAACTCCCTTTGCGAGCTTTTCCAGATCATTTTTAGATTTGATCTTATTATTGAATAATTCTGCCAGATAAACAATCCCAAAAGGAATCAACAGACCTATAATTAATGCTGCCAAATAGATCATCATCCGTTTAGGGGATACCGGAGTGGGATTTGTCAGCGCATCATCTACAATCCTTGCTTTTGGAGCGGCAATTGCTAGTGATATCGCTGCTTCTTCTCTTTTCTGTAATAACAATAAATAAAGCTGCTCTTTAATGTTCTGCTGCCTTTCAATGCTTCTGAATAATTTTTCCTGAACGGGAATCTTTGAAATCCTTCCTGACAGACGGTTCTGTTCATCTACAATGTTATTTCTTGCAATTTGGAGTGCCGATCTGCTTTTCTGTAAACTCTGGACAATGGAACTTCTTATGCTGTTAATTTGTGAAGTAATGTCCTGAACGAGTGGATTGGCCGTTGTAGAATTCTCTAACAAACGGTTACGTTCAATGACCAGCTGATTATAATTTCCGATATCGGAAGAAGCATCAGCATCGGAAAGCCCGACATTCAAAGGCAAAACCTGGTAGTTTCCCTGTCTGTTGATTGAGTTTAACAAACTGTTCACCAATTCAAGCTGCGATTCATTTTCGATCTGCTTTTCTCTTCCTGTAGCTGCAGTTTTCAAAGAGAGTTCCGCTTCGGTCTGAATATCGGCTATATTGTTCTGGACTTTAAAGCTTTGTTTCTGGGACTCGACATCTCCCAACTCCTTACTGATCAAGGTAATTCTTTCATCAATAAAATTGGCCGTTTTCTGTGCTTCCGAATTTTTATCAAGATTGGCTTCCCGGTTGTAATTTACAGCCAGACGATTGAGAATATCTTCAGATTTTTCCGGAACCGGATCGGTAATGGCAATTTTTAATACGGTCGCTTCTTTCTGTACCAGACTTACATTTAATTTGGACAGATAATATCTTGCCCTGTCCATCGAAGACATAAACTGAAGCCTGTAAACATCTTCCGGTTTGGTTACTTTGTATGCCGGATTTTTCTGAAACATCACCACACCGAACGGCAATGATACCGCTTTATTAAAAGGAGTATGGATTGGTTTTTTGAAACTCTCGGATTCAAGAACTACAGTACCTCTGACAACTTTTGCTGTAACCTCTTTGGTAGGATAAACACCTTTATTTTTCTCACTGATCACTCTCACAAAAAAAGGGGTATCGTCTTTATAAAGCTCAGTTTCTTTTAATTTTCCTTTGGAATAGACATTGGTTTCCAACGACAGCTCTCTGACCACGGAAAGCATCAGCTTTTTCGACTTTAAGATCTCGATTTCATTATCAACCGAATTGGTTCCCATCCCTCCGATTCCACCTAATTCCGAAATAACGGACATCTCCGGCTGGCCTGAGGTTGATTTTTTAACCTCTTTGATCAATAAAGTAGATTCCGTACTGTAAACAGGTATGCTATACCTCAAAAAAAACCATGCAATGATAGTGGCAGTAATGATACCAATGATAAACCAATACCAACGGTAAAGATACGGTTTAATAATTTCTCTGATGTTAAGATCTTCTTCCTGAAATTCGTCTTGATTGTTGCTGTAATCCACTGATTTGGTGTAACTGGTTAAATATTAATTTTTTGTCAATGCTAAAACGCCAATGACTAATGACGCGATTACTGATGCCACAGAAATATACAATCCTGTATTCGGGTCAACCCTCGCCGATTTTTCCCGGTTGGCATTCGGTTGAACATAAATGACATCATTTTGTTTTAAATAATAATACGGAGAATTGATAAACTGGGCACTGGTCAGATCCACTCTTTCTTTGGTAATCTGCCCGTCGACATTCCTGACAATCAACACATTTGTTCTGATCCCGAACGGCGTCGCATCCCCTGCCAGGCCCAATGCGCCCAGTAAAGTGGTTCCTCCGTCAGGAATGACATACTGACCGGGCTTATTCACTTCGCCCAAGACGGAAATTTTAAAATTAGTCAGTTTTAGATCGACAATGGGATTTTTTACATAAGCAGAAATAAGATCAATCAATTTTGAACGAAGGGTCTCAATATTTTCACCTTTGGTGCTTACCGTTCCGATCTGCGGAAAAGTGATATTTCCGTCAGTATCCACGATATAGGTAGATCCTGAAACCGGAATTTGCTGAGGAATATTATTTGAACTGGGAAGTGTATATTGAGTTGTCGTTGTACCTGATGAGTAGGACTGATTGAAAGGTTTAACCACATCCATATCTTTTGCGGTAACCGTAATGATCAACTGATCGCCCGGCTGGAAAGTGCTTCTGCTGTTTTTAATCGAGTTATCCAGAACAATATTCTCGATATCCTTCATATAGGTAATTTCCTGGCGTGGTGCACAGGAAAATACTGCCAAGCCTAATGCACCCGCTATAATATATTTCTTAAAATTCATTTTTGGTAATTTTTTCACAAAAATAGGATTATTATTCTTTAATTAAAATTTGTTTTTGGTTCTATTAAAAATCGATGATTATCAACCGGCATCCGGTTCACCCGTTAACCATTCTTTCTGCTCTAACGAATCAGTCTTCTTATCCAGGACTTCAAACTGAGAATTGTTGCTGATGAACTCAGGCACAATCGCTTTCAGAAGCGTCACTACCTGTACTTTATCCCTTCGGACGGCTGATTTAATAATTTTATTGGACAAAAGATCCATTTCTTCAAATACCATACACGGATCTTTGGAAATCATGATTTTCTCATGATGGGTAGGAATGGTCGTTGCATTGTTGCTCAGCAATTCTTCATATAACTTTTCACCGGGTCTCAGGCCGATAAACTTGATCTTGATGTCGACATCCGGGGTATATCCGGAAAGTCTGATCATTCTTCTGGCCAGATCCAGAATTTTCACCGGCTCCCCCATATCGAACACATAGATCTCTCCGCCTCCACCCATGGTCCCTGCCTGAAGAACCAACTCACAGGCTTCGGGGATTGTCATAAAGTACCGGATAATATCCGGGTGGGTGATCGTTACCGGACCTCCTTTTTCAATCTGTTTTTTAAAATGGGGAATCACAGAGCCGTTTGATCCTAAAACATTACCGAAACGGGTGGTAATGAATTTGGTAATATTCCCTTCGGAATTCTGCAAAGACTGCACAAAAAGTTCTGCCGTTCTTTTGGAAGCCCCCATGACGTTGGTTGGGTTGACGGCCTTATCCGTTGAAACCATGACAAAACGGTTGACCTTATACTTTTTTGAAAGGACTGCCACGTTTTTGGTGCCTAAAACATTAACAAAAATCGCTTCATGCGGATTTTCTTCGATCAGAGGGACATGCTTGTAAGCTGCTGCATGGTAAACCATGGAAAACTGATAGACTTCAAAAATCTTTTCCAGCCGGTAGCTGTTCGAAATATCCGCCAGGACAAATTTAAATTTTTGTTTCGGGAATTTTTCCAACAATTCCAGTTCCAATTCATACAAGGGCGATTCTGCCTGATCCAGGACTACAATTAAAGAAGGATTGAATTGAGCCACCTGTCTTACGATTTCACTGCCGATCGATCCTGCGCCGCCGGTTATCAGTACATTCTTTTCAGCATGCCTTTTCCGTACTTCTTCGTTCTCGATTTTTATGGGCCTTCGGTTCAGAAGATCCTCGATCTGTAACTGCCGGATCCCGCCCACCAGATCAGAATCACGCATCTTGCTTAAAGTAGGTGCTTTCAGTACTTTCAGTCCGTTATCCAATGCACAGGTCATCCACTCTTCAAGCTCCTGTTTAGACATGATTTCCTTAATGATCAGAACCGCATCAAACTGATTCATAAAAGGTTTGTTTTCACAAAATTTATCAATATTATAAATTTTATGCCCTAACAGCAAGGCTTTATGAGAATCTGACCTTCTGGTAAGAAAGCCTTGTAAACGATAAGGATAATTCGGATTATGTAAAATCGCTCTTGCCAAAGAGACCGAAGCATCTCCGACCCCTATAACGGCGACCCTTACCTTGGATGCGGAACCTTTGAAATCGATCAGGACATTGAAAAACTGCTTGGTAAACATCCTGAACAAAAACATAACCGTTACCGAGATGAAGAAATAAAGAAACAGGTACGGATATAAAAACAAAGATTTTCCCAGCCAGATTTCAATTAAAAAATTAATGATAAGTAAAGTAACCAACGTACTTCCTGATGACAGAATAATTTTGAAAAAATCGAAAAAGGTAGAATGCCTGATGATGCCTGCATAGGTCTTAAAAACAAACATAAACAGCATATTAATCCCAATCAGAAAGATTTTCTGTTCCAGGATATATTGCGGAAAATTAATTCTTACGTGAAGCTTTTCAAGAAAAAAATGGGAAAAAAAAATGGATATCAATACTATTGAAATGTCAATCACGATGACTGACCATCTAGGGATATATCTAAGCTCAGTGAGCTTAACAATATTATCTCCGTTGTAAAGTACATTAAAAGCATCATTGAGCTTTTTCATCCAGCATTTTGGTGTTTAATTTAATTTTGCAAATCTAACAATATTATGACTATAAAAAAATTAAATGTTAATGTTATCTCATTTTAATACCTACCACACTCATTATCAACAGATAAATATAAAATAAATGTAAATCAGTTTTAGCAAGAAAACTTTTTATCGATAACCTTTTATTAAATAAATATATTTCTACACAAAACCGGAAATGGTTAACATTAATTATTTTGCAGGATTATAAAAAATTCCCGGAACAAATGCTCCGGGAATATGATATATTTATACTTTAATTTTATCCAATCTGCTTTTTCCTATTGGAAGCGGCAAATGCCAAAACCGTTGCCACAATAAAAAGTGCAGGAATATACTCATCTATTGGAGCACCACCAGGATCTCCCGGTCCGGCAGGCGTACCTTCTTCCTGCATTTCGGAAGTTTCAGGTTGATTATAAATGTAAGGGTTATCCGATTGGGCCAGCGAAAAGCCGGAAATAACCAGTGAAAACAGGATGATTATCTTTTTCATTTTTATTTAATTATTTTTTGAGTGAATGATTTGCCTTCAGAAACGGCTTTCAGGATATATACCCCACTGGTCTGAATTTTTACCACTACGGATTTGGAATTCGATGAAATTTGCTGGATTTTTCTTCCGGCAGCATCATAGACTTCTACCGACTGAATGGTATGATGATTTCTGACTACGAAGTCTTCACCATCCCTGTAAACTTCAAAGGATGCCTTTTCAGCTTCGCCGGTAGATAAAACATTGAGTTTATAGACGATTTCAAACCGGTTGGTAAAATCTCCTGCATTGGCAGTGAACGTATAATTTCCTGACTGCAGATTGGTATAGGTTCCGTTTTGCTTATCGTGCAGATAGATCGGTTGACCGTTGGTAAACAAACCTTCTTTGTGAGCTAAAGAAATGGTAAAGTCCCCGTTTTCAAAGTGTTTGTCACCCAAAGGCACCACATCATTGATCTGGAAAGGGGCCCTACCCTGAATAACCAGCTTTTCAGTACCTGCCAGACTGTAGAACGCATCAGAACCCGTTCCCATCGCTTTTGAATCGTAAGCATCGTAAGCATCAGAAGCACCTAGGTTGTAAGTAATTGCCTGAGTAAAGGTATTCCCGTAAGAGGTCGTCAGTTTAATCCAGTATTTACCTTCTGCGGTATTTACATTTTTATTCATGGTCACCGCTGCTGCTGAAGAACGCATCGCATTCGTAAAGGTTGCAGGAGAAGCATTTATCGATTTTACAATAAATCCTTGTCCGATCTTGGCAAAGCTGCCTAAGGCATTCAGTGCTGCAGAACCGTAAGACTGGGTATTCGGAGCTTCCGTCCAGGTTCCCGACTGCGCATTGAAAGTGGCAAAGCCTACATTGACGGAAGTATTACCGGTCTGCGTCGTTACATTTCCTGTAGTGTTATCCCAGAACCATAAAGTTGATTCAATGGTGGAATTGTTGGCCGTATAAAAATCGGTTAAGTTGATGTTTGAAGGGTAAGGGTTACCGATGAGGTTATATCCGTCTCCGGCATTGCTTAACGCTGTATTGATTGTTCCGTTGTTAGGAACCTGGGAAGTGCCTCCGAAAACCAGGCTTGCATTGGCAGCCGGAACCTTTACCGAATAACCTTTTCCTGCATTGTTGGTGAAGTTCGCATTGTCATTCGCAACTGTTGGATATAAATTGGTTGCCGGATCATAGCTCATTACATAAAGTGGAGCCGTCGATGAAGAACCGTTGGAATAAGCGGTAAATAAGTTCTGATTGGCAACCGGTGAAGACCAGAAGACATATTTGTTTGCAACGCTTGCACTGTTTCTCAAGGCCTTAAAATTAGTAGAGGCAAGCGTAGAACCATCCCTTTGGATAAGATTACCGCCATCCTCTACCACGACTTCTGTACCTGTAATGGTATATGTATCTGCTATTTCAAGAGATCCCCCGTTTTTAATGGTGATATTCTTAGCAGTGAAACCAGGAGTTGTAGAAGAGGTGGTGTAATTACCCGTGACAATAGCATTCACACTAGAATTGGGAGTTCCTCCGGACCAGGTTGAACCATTCCAGGTTGTAGAACCATCGGGAACAGAATTGTAAACCGTGATATCATCTACCTCATATTCAGTTGTATTCGTATAAATTCTGAAAGCAGCAACTCCTAAATTGTTGGTCGCTGATACGAATGACGTTGAAGATTTTATTCCGTTTATCCAAATATCAGCTCTGTTGACAGGTAATGAATTTCCGTCACCATAGGTTAAAGCAGCTGTAGAATTATTAAAAACTATTGTAACCGTGTAATCACTGGAGGTAGCCAATGTTTGTACCGTAGACCAGGCACCGTTTGATCTTATCTGTAAAGAACTTCCTGTAACCTGGAATGCTGCTGCCAGCTGAGCACCGGTAAATCCGTTATTGGTACCAAAACTGGATCCTGTTCCTACCGCACCGACTATAGTGCCAGAGCCAAAAGAGGCTGGCGTTCTAAATTTAAACGTGAAAGCACCGCTTCTGAAAGACGTTAACCCGGTTTTGTCAACCGTTGTAATACTCCCTCCTTTAGCTCCGATCAAAGCGGAGCTACCAGAAGAAAAAGAGGAAGGATTCTTTGCTACAACTTCATTATTGATACTTGCCGAACCGGTTGATGTACCGACTCTGACATAGGAAAATGCTGTATTCGTTGTTGTAAGATTTGTTCCATCGATAATCGATCCAAAATCCTCTGAGAAAACCGGAGCAACCGAAAAGCTGCCCTGACTCCATCCCCACACCGAGAACAGAGTCATCAGAAATGCATAAAGCATCTTTGATGTCGTTTGTAATTTTAAATTCATGTAATTATTTTTTCGTGAGGCAAATCTAAATAATATTAATGAATGTTAAAATTACATCTATGTTAATTTTCAATCACTTACCTCTAAAATTACGTCATATTCAAAACCACGGCTTATGAGATATTTAACAGTTTTTAACTTTTTTTGCTGATCGTTCAAGCCTTTCAACTTAGCATTATAGTTTTCATATACCTTCCGGACTATTTTTACATAATCATTTTCATCAATTTCATCGAAGCAGGAGGAGATCAGCTTATCATGAATTCCTTTTTGTTTCAGATGCATCTTAATTTTGATTTTCCCCCAGTTCTTCAGATAGAATTTCCCCCGGATGTAGCTTCTGGTAAACCGCTCTTCGTTCAGATAGTTTTCTTTCATCAGGTACAGAAGGATTTCTTCCTTTGCCTCAGGGATCAGAACGAACTCCCGCATTTTCTGCTCTACCTCAGCATGGCACCGGTCCTGGTAAACGCAGTAATTGGCCAGCTTCTGCTTTATTTCTTCGAATGTATATAATTTTTTATCGGAATTCATCTTCACCTGTAATTTTGATCGTGGTTTATTCAAAATTGTTGTTTACAAAAAAGAGGCACAAAATACTTTGAGCCTCTCTTTGTTTTTATATTGAACGTCAAAAAGCAAATGACCATCGGTCAAAAGCAATTTTAATAATTGAATAAGGCCTTGCCCTCCATCAGTTCATTGACTTTCTTTCTCACGGAAGCAATTACTTCGTCGTTTTTGATGTTATCCACCACATCGGAAATAAATCCGGCGATGGTATCCATATCGTTTTCTTTCAATCCTCTTGTGGTAATGGCTGCGGTACCCAAACGGATTCCGGAAGTCGTAAACGGCGACTTATCATCAAAAGGAACCATGTTTTTGTTGCAGGTGATGTCTGCCAGTACCAATGCTTTCTCGGTCTCTTTACCGTTTACATTTTTATTCCGGAGGTCTACCAGCATCAGGTGGTTATCCGTTCCGCCGCTCACGATATCGAATCCTCTGTCGATCATGGCTTTGGCCAGCGTCTGCGCATTGGACTGAACCTGCTTGGCATACGTCATAAAATGATCTTCAAGCGCTTCGCCGAACGCCACGGCTTTCCCTGCAATAACGTGCTCCAGCGGACCGCCCTGGATTCCCGGGAAAACGGCACCGTCAAGCACCTGGCTCATCATTTTGGTCTCGCCTTTAGGGGTTTTATGTCCGTAGGTATTTTCAAAATCTTTGCCCATCATGATCATTCCTCCTCTCGGACCTCTTAAAGTTTTATGGGTCGTGGTTGTTACGAGATGGCAGTGTTCAAAAGGGTTATTCAGAAGTCCTTTGGCCACAAGACCTGCCGGGTGGGCAATATCTGCCCAAAGGGTAGCTCCGATCTCATCGGCAACCTCCCTGAATTTTGCGTAATCAAGATCCCTCGAATATGCGGAGAAACCGGCAATAAGCATCTTCGGTCTTTCTCTTAATGCCACTTCCCTCATCTGATCGTAATCGATAAGGCCGGTTTCCTGCTGAACGCCGTAAGAAACCACATCGTACTGGATCCCTGAAAAGTTCACCGCTGAACCATGCGTAAGGTGCCCTCCCATGGAAAGATCCATCCCCATGATTTTATCACCGGGTTTCAGAACGGCAAGGTAAATGGCTGCATTCGCCTGGGAACCGGAATGAGGCTGAACATTCGCATACTCGATTCCGAAAAGTTCTTTTGCTCTGCTGATTGCCAGGGTTTCGACCTCATCTACCACTTCACATCCCCCGTAATATCTTTTTCCGGGATATCCTTCGGCATATTTATTCGTCAATACGCTTCCCACGGCTTTCATTACATTTTCAGAAACAAAGTTTTCTGATGCAATCATCTCAATGCCATGAGTCTGTCTTTGTCTTTCTTTTTCAATCAGGTCGAAAATAATGTCCATTTTACTTTTAGTTTTAGAAATTTTCCATGCCAAAAGTACGAAATTTCCGGCGAGATTGAGCCATGGGGAATTAGGTTTTTTCGTGTTAAAAATGATCAGATCAGCCTATAAGAATTTTTTCTCTGATGAAATGTTCACAATATTTTTTTATTTCTTCACGGGCCTTTCTAAAGGCGGAGAAAATTTCTTCTTCACTTCCCTCAGCTTTTGCAGGATCCTGGAAATTGTAATGGGCTGTTTCTGCTTTTACCGGAAAATACGGACAGTTTTCCCGGGCATGATCACAAACGGTTATCACAAAATCAAAATCGAGAGATCTGTATTCATTGATGTGATTGGACGTGTGGCTGGAAATATCCAGGTTGTCCTCTTTCATGATCGCAACCGCTTTTGGATTCAGGCCGTGGGTTTCGATGCCTGCACTGTACACTTCGGCTTTATCCCCGGCAAAGTACCGCAGATAACCTTCCGCCATCTGACTTCTGCAGCTGTTTCCGGTGCAGAGAACAAGTATTTTCTTTTTCATATTTTAAAGAAGTAACCAAATGAGATTAATCAAACAGAATTTAGGGTCGAATCCGAAAATTACCTGTAAAAGAGCAACGGATGCCGTAATCACGACAGGCTTTTTGTATTTGAGCAAAAAATATTTCATAAGATCAGCAACATCCGGAGCCCGGGATACATCCGGAATTCTGTCCGGTTAATTCACTTAAGGTAACTTTTTGCTTCTGCGGCAGTGTTCCGCACGAATCTTCGGCGAGACAGGCAGTCAGCTTATTTTTAAGGACAAAATTCCTTCCGTTAAAATCAAGATCGTATTTTCCGATGGTTATACCCTGGTATTCCACTTCGATTCCGAGATCTCCCATTCCCAGTTTTTCTTCAGAGAGGAAGATAATATCGAGAAGCTTTTCCGGTTTCAGACGGTGCTCTTCATCGCCGGCATTCCAAAGCTGGAAATTTACTTTCGCTTCATTTCTTACGGTGCCCCCGCAATCGATAAAATTTTTGGTAACCTTTCCGATTTCGGTCACGTGGAAATGTTCAGGAACAAAAGTTCCGTCTTCCAGCTGAAATTTCAGGGCATTTAATTCAGGAAGGATTTTTTTAATCTGTTCAAGAGTCATCTTATTTCTATTTTTAAATTGTAATATCGCAATATTACGATATTCTGTTCTAAATTTTTTTTAGCAGCAATTTTGCTTTTTTACGGTAGCAATCACTTCCGAAAAAAACAGATGAAGTACTTCAAAAGCTTTTTCATCAATACAGTAACAAACGGAATTGCCTTCAATATTCCCTTTGATCAGGCCGGCATTCTTCAGTTCCCTGAGGTGCTGGGAAACGGTAGGCTGTGCCAGGGGAAGTTCATTAACGATATCTCCGCCGATACATTCATTTACTTTCAGCAGGTATTCTACAATAGCAATACGTGCGGGATGGCCCAATGCCTTTGCAATAACAGCAATCCGGTTCTGCCGTTCGGTAAAGAAATCTGTCTTTGTAGCACCCATATCCAAAACTATATCGCAATATTACGATAAATATTCATTATGAGCCAAGTTTTTCAAAAAAAACGTCCCGGACACCCGGGAGGCAATAAAATAAATTTAAAGATGAATTTTTAAAAACTTTCATCAGCGAGTTCTCCGTTTACAACAGCTCCGGTTAAATTACCCTGGGCTACCGCATTAGCTACGGCACGCATCATGGTGGTATTGTCCCCGCAGGCGAAAACGCCTTCCACATTGGTTTTATGGAAATGGTCTATTTTAAGGTGTCCATGTTCTGTAAGCTCCAGCCCCAGATTTTCGACATTGATATTTTGCTTAAAGGGGATCTTGGCATACAAGGCATCCAGAGGAATTTCTTCTCCACCTTTGAGAATAACCTTGCGGATCTGCCCGTTCTCATGATCAATTCTTTCGATCTCCGTTTCTGTAATCCCAATTTTGTTTCTGCCGAATCCCGCGGTTTGCTCACTATTCAGTGTTGAGATGCCATTGGTGAAAAGGGTAAGTTCTTTGGTTAGATTATAAACGATTTTAGAAAATTCGAAACCCATATCCCCGTTAGACATAATCCCGGTAACCTTGCCATGAACTTCATACCCGTGGCAATAAGGACAATGGATTACCGAGATTCCCCAGCATTCGGCAAACCCGGGAATATCCGGCATAACATCTTTTACGCCGGATGCCAGGATTATTTTTTTAGCGACGAATGTATCATTACTTTCGGTCCGTACTTCAAAATTTTCCGGGTGCTTAGATACCTGTTTTACCAATCCGTTATAAAATTTCACGGTTTTATACTGCAAGACCTGCTCCTTAGCAAGATCAGAAATTTCTTTCGGGGTTTTTCCGTCATGCGTCAGAAAATTGTGTGAATGCGGGGTCTGCCGGTTGCAGGGCGTTCCGCTGTCTATGATTAAAACTTTTCTGAGCGATCTTCCTAAAGACATTCCTGCCGATAGCCCCGCGTAGCTTCCTCCTATAATGATGACATCAAAATTGTTTTCCATAACTGTTTATTATTGAGGGTTCCAGTACAAGTACTGCACCGTTTATTTCCGTCAAAGGTAAAACAATTTTTAATTAATGCAACATTGTTTCATTAATAATTTTTAAAAGATCAGAGTCCGGACCGGATACCGGAAGTTTCCCTGTCAGGTGTAAGGAACGGCTTTTGTCTTAGCCCTGATTGCAACGGCATCCTTTTTTGTTGCGGCGGGAACAGCGCGGCTGTGACAAAAAAGATACAGTGGAAAGCAGGAAACAGCTCCAAAAAACTTTCGGCTGAAATTAAAAAATCCCGGGAAATCCCGGGACCATGTTTAAAGAAATGTATAGTGATTGTTTACTATTTTTTCGCTTTGTCTTTTAATTCTTCTTTGTCTTTATCGGAAGGATTCCATACTTTCACCTCTGCGTTTTTATCAAGCCCTGCCAGGATCTGAACATTGATGCCGTCGCTTGCGCCTAACTTCACATACGCCTTTTTGAACCTGCCGTCTTTCTGTTTTACCTCAACGAAAGGGACGTCCTTGCCGTTTTTCTTTTCATACTGGATCAGAGATTCGTCCAGCAACAGTGCATTTTTCTGGGAATTCAGGACAATTTCACCATTGGCCGAAAACCCGGCTCTGATATATTCGTTGTTCGGGTTGAAGACGTCTCCTTCCACCGGGAATTTGATGGTTCCGTTGTTGTCTTTCCCTTTCGGGGCGATCATCGTCAGCCTTCCGGGAAATGTCTTGTTCTGAAGGGCACCGATCACGATGTTCATATCCATTCCCTGTTTCAGCTTTCCGGCCTGGGCTTCATCAATCTCTCCCTGGAAGATGAGTGAATTCAGGTCGGCAATCGAGCAGATGGTGGTTCCGGCATTGAACGAGTTTGCCTCGATCACCTGGCTTCCCACTTTTACCGGCACTTCAAGAACCGTCCCTGACGCTTTGGAGCGGATCTGGGTCGTTGCCAGCCCCTGCAGTTCCGGTGTAGACCCCGTTCTGGCGATCTGTAAAGCTTTTTGTGCCGTTACCAGTTGCTGCTGGGCATTTTTAAGCGTCTGCTGCGTAGAATACAGCTGCTGCTGGGCATTCAGGTATTCCTGTTTGGAAGCTACCCCCTGCTTATAAAGCCTTTCCTGCATGTCGAACTGCTTGCGCATGTTGTCGACATTCAGTTTGGCATTGCTGATCTGAAGCTGCTGGTTGGTTACGTTCTGCTGCGCATTGTTCACTTCGGAAAGATTGGGAACAATCCGTACGGTGGCAATCAGCTGCCCGACTTCTACCCGGTCGCCTTCATCCACCAGGATTTTATCGATGATCCCTGCGATATTCGGTTTGATTTCGATTTCTTCTTTGGGAACAATTTTTCCCGTGGCCATTACTTTGTCGTCCATATTCTGAACGGTAGGCTTTCGGGTAAGGAACGCTTCATCTTCCTTTGAATTGGATTTTACCAGGTACACGATTCCTGCGAATAGGGCCACGGCAAACAAAAGCCCCAGGACAATATAAACGGCTTTTTTCCAGGTGAATTTCTTTTTCATTGTATAGTTTATTTTTTCTGTTAAATTAAATTTATTCAGTTATTCGGTTCTCAATGCTTCGATCGGTCTGATTTTTACAGCTCTCTGCGCCGGGATCAGCCCGATGATGAGTCCCAGGATTACCATGACCGACATCGCGGCAAACACATTCCCGTAGTTTACGGTCGGGTTGTAGAACGGAAACGAGTCCTGGCCCTTGGTGGCGATATCCAGAATCATCAGCACAAAAATCCCGAAGATAAAGCCGAGCAGGCCCGATGAAAGCGTAATGACCACACTTTCCAGCAGGATCTGGTTCCTTACTTCGGAAGGCTTTGCGCCTAATGCTCTCCGGATCCCGATTTCTTTGGTTCTTTCCTTCACCGTGATCAGCAGGATGTTGGAAATGGCAATAACTCCGGCAAGGATGGTTAAGGTTCCTACGATAATGGTCAAAAGCTGCATTCCCGTCAGAAATCCGGTAAGTTTTTTAAATTCTTTTCCCAAATTGAAGCTTCCGAACGCATTGGTATCTTCCGGTGAAACTTTATTCTGGGCTTTCAGTTCAAGCTTTACTTTTTGCTCCACGGAATTCACATCTACATTCGGTTTGCTTACGATGGCAAACATATCGATCTGGTCTGCGGCATTGTACATTTTCGTATAAGTGGAAAGCGGAATAAAAACCGTCTGGTCATTTTCGAAACCGCCGCCTTTCTTCACCCGGAAAACCCCGATGACGTTAAAAAAGATCCCTTTGATGTTGATGGATTTCCCCAGCGGGTTCTCGTTTTTTTTGGCGTCGAAGAAGTTCTTATAAATTTCTTCCCCGATCACGGCAACATTTTTATTTCCGGAAACATCGGCATCGTTGATGTACCTTCCGAAAATCAGTTTCTTTTCAGAAATTTTATTTCCTATCGGATAATCCCCGGTTAAGGAATAGGTTCCCGTTTTACCGTTTTTAGACATGGCTTCCCCCGGCGTTCCGGTAAAGCTCCCTCGTGAGTTCTGAGGGGAAATATAGTCGATGTCCGGAATTTTCCTTTTCAGCATGTCGATGTCCGGAAGGTGAAGATGCACCTGTCTGCCCTTAGGAAAACCTTCATACGGGATGGACGTGTTCTGTGCCCAAAGGAAAATGGAGTTGGTTGCAAAACCGGAAAACAGTTTATCGAAACCGTTTTCCATTCCTTTTGCTGCGCCCAGCAAACTTACATACAAAAACATACCCCAGCCTACCCCGATCATGGTAAGGAACGTCCGGAGCTTATTATTCCGCAACGAATAATAAATTTCCTGCCAGGTATCTTTTTTAAATATTATGTTCATCTTAAACTGTTCATTTTTATATTGTCAATTGTGAATTCCTGGGGAGTCAATGGTCAATTTTATATAATCCTGAAATTTACCTGCAAAGCAAAATTCACTTTTCCTCTATTTCTGTTAATGCTTACTTTCTCAATTCAGCTTTAATTTGCCATTCAGCCTTCTCCAAAAACCACCCCTTCAAAAATCTTTCAGAATTTTCGCCACCCCTCCTGAGGAGTGGAATTTAGGTTAAGGATTTTCCGGTTCTGCTTCTGATTAAACTTCATACGACCTATAACTCGTTAGCTATAAATTTACTCTTCACTTGCAAAGCAAATTCATCTTTCACTTGTCAATTTCAGTTTAGTTTTAAAATTCACTATTCACTCGCTAAGCGAAATTCACCATTCACCACCCACTTTTCATCATTCCGTTCTCAAAGCTTCAATCGGTTTGATTTTCGATGCCCGGTATGCCGGAACGAACCCTGCAATCAGCCCAGAAAAAACCAGTGCGATAAAAGCCGCAATAATGTGCCCCCACCCTACACTCGGATCTTTGATAAAATAGTCTTCCAGGTTATTGCCGATTAAATACAAAGCCAGAATGCCGAGCCCGACACCGACCAGTCCCGAAACCACGGTGATGACCACACTTTCCTGGACGATCAGGGCTACGATGCTTCCGGGTTTTGCCCCGATGGCTTTCCGCACCCCGATTTCCTTGGTCCTTTCTTTTACGATATAGACCATGATGTTGCTGATCCCGATGATTCCCGCCAGCAGGGTTCCCATCCCGATAAATCCTACAATTCCGGTCAGCACCGCCATAAATGCGAAGGTATCGTTCATATTCTTGGCATTGTTCCAGACCCGGATACCGTTTTCATCATCGGGAGCTACATTTTTCCTGGCCTTTAAGCGGTCTTTCAGTTCGTCACCGTATTTGATGGCCTGTTCCGGAGTCATCTTTTCATTGTAGGCAATATAATTGATGCTTACCGTATCGGATCCTTTCTTCATCTGCTGCAATGTGGTGATCGGAACTGTAATATGCCTTTCATCCCAGTCGCCGCCGTCGTCCGAGAAAACGCCCACCACTTTAAACATGGTACCGTTGATGTTCAGTTCTTTTCCTACCGGGCTTCCGTTTTTAATGAGGTCACGCTGTACCATTCTGCCGATCACGGCCACATTCTGTTTCCGCTCAAGATCCGTCGGGGTCAGGTACCGGCCTTCCAGTACTTTCCGGTTTTCGATGACCTGTTCTTCAGGCTTTGCGCCGTTGATCTGGTAATTTCCGCTCTCTTTTCCGTATTTCACCAGTAGATTCGAGGTATATCGCGGTGTTGAACTTCCCACTTTTTCTTTATCGATATTAACAAGGAAATCATAATCGTCGTTGTTCATCGTTACCTGCCGGTCAGACTGCAGCCCGTTGTAGGCAAGGGTTGTTTTTCCCGTCATAATCGAAATCAGGTTCTGGGCATCCCGGGCAAAGCCCTGGGTAAAAGCATTCTGCAGCCCCGATCCTATTCCGAAGAGCACGATGAAAATAAACAATCCCAAAGCCACGGTAAAACCGGAAAGTACCGTCCGCAATACATTACTGCGGATCGAACTGAATATTTCCTGCCAACGATCTAGATCAAACATATTTTTAAGCTTGAAGCGGGAAGCTGGATGAGGGAATTCTCCACCTGTCCGCTGATTTAATTCTATTTATTATAACCTCCTTTTTCCATCACCGAGCACCGCTTCACAACAACACATGCTGTTTGATGAACTCATCGCTTTCGATGATGCCGTCGCGGAGAATCACGTTTCTTTTGGTCTGCGCAGCAACGTCTGGTTCGTGGGTAACGACAATGATGGTTTTCCCTTCACTGTTGATGTCCTGAAGGAGCTTCATGATGTCGTGGGTGGTTTTGGAGTCCAGGGCTCCGGTCGGTTCATCGGCCAGCACCACTTTCGGATCGGTAATCAGGGCCCTGGCGATCGCCACCCTTTGTTTCTGCCCTCCGGAAAGCTCATTCGGCAAATGGTTTGCCCATTGGGCCAGCCCTACTTTCTCCAGGTATTCCATCGCCTTCCTGTTACGGTCTTTTCTCGGAACGTTCTGGTAATACAGCGGAAGGGCTACGTTATCGAGAGCGGTTTTATATCCGATCAGGTTGAAAGACTGGAAAATAAATCCCAGAAACCGGCTTCTGTATTCTGCGGCTTTTATTTCAGACAAATGTTCGATCGGCACGTTATCCAGTTCGTAGATCCCGGAATCTTTTTCATCAAGGATCCCGATGATGTTCAGCAGCGTGGATTTCCCGGATCCGGAACTTCCCATGATCGAAACAAATTCCCCCTCAGAAATGCTGAGGTTGATTCCCTTGAGGACGTGGAGTTTGCTTTTTCCCGTATCGTACGATTTGTGTAAATCCTGAATTAGTAACATGAAGTAATGTTATGTTTTATATCCAATAAGTAGATACATTTTTTAATTTGTTACGGAGAAAGGAAATTTCTTTCCACAAATTCATGTTTAACTACTTAATCCTTTATTAATAAGGCTTTGTATTTTTTTGTTTAATACAAATCGCACAATATCCCCTATTTTTCCACGATAAAGGTTTGGAAGTCAATATCTAAAGGCTTTCCGTGCAAATGTGGAAAACTTTTAATGTTAAAAGTCAACGAATTAGTGTTTTCCCCTTTTAATTACAGTTCTTGTTTTCTAACTTTGTACTTAGACAGCCGGGAATGCACAGCGGTTTTGATTGTGAATAACTTTTAAACTTAAAATATTATCAATCAAACACTTGCTTACCAAACCGGACTTTTCCACACTGATCCGATTAATTAAATATAAAGACATTTTAACATGGGAGTTTTTGATAAGAGAGTAAGTTATAAGCCATTTGAATACCCTGAAGTGCTTCAGTTCGTAGAGGCGATCAACAAATCGTTCTGGGTACATTCCGAAGTGGATTTTACTGCAGATGTTCAGGATTTTCATTCGCAGCTGGAGCCGCATGAAAAACATGCAGTGAAGAATGCGCTTTTGGCAATCGCACAGATTGAGGTGTCTGTAAAGACCTTCTGGGGAAACCTGTACACGCATCTTCCAAAACCTGAATTCAACGGTCTGGGTTCTACCTTCGCCGAATGTGAATTCCGTCACTCGGAAGCATATTCCCGTCTTCTTGAGGTGCTGGGGTACAATGACGAATTCCTTAACGTTATTGAAATCCCTGCCGTAAAAAGCAGAATCGAGTTCCTGGGAAATGCCCTGAGACATGCCAATTCGGCAACCCCTAAGGAATACGTTTCGGCCTTATTGCTGTTCAGTATCCTGGTAGAAAACGTATCTCTTTTCTCTCAGTTTGCCATTATCCTTTCTTTCACGAGATTCAAAGGATTCATGAAAAACGTTTCCAACATCATTGCATGGACTTCCATTGACGAGCAGATCCACGCCAATGCGGGAATTTTCCTGATCAACAAAATCAGAGAGGAGCAGCCGGAGCTTTTAACCGACAGCGATATCGAAGACATCTACACGTTGGTAGACGAATCCATCGAAAGAGAAGGCGACATCCTGAGCTGGATCTTCGAACTGGGTGAAATCGACCATGTTTCCAAAGAAGACCTTCTGAATTTCATGAAATACCGTGTGGATGACAGCTTAAAGAAAATCGACATGCAGCCGAGATACAACATCACTGCCGAGCAGTACAGACCGATGGTATGGTTCGAGGAAGAGGTTTTCGCCAATTCCATGGATGATTTCTTTGCGAAAAGACCGGTGGATTATACGAAGCACGATAAGAGTATTACGGCGAACGATTTGTTCTAAGTGAATAAAACATTGGTTTTCACAATTCCGGATTATTTGTCTTACAATTTCCTTTAATAACATAAAAAACAAAATTCCTGAGCCTTAAAACCGCTCGGGAATTCGAAAATATACAACAACTATGGACGAACAGAACAACAACATATGGTGGCTCAATGAAGAGTCTGAGCAAATGCTGAACAGAGGCTATTTGCTGAAAGGGGAAACGGTGGACGGCGCCATCGACCGGATTACCACGGCTGCGGCAAAAAGACTGTACAAGCCGGAACTTCAGCCTGCGTTCAAGGAAATGATCACCAAAGGATGGATCAGTTTCTCGTCGCCGGTCTGGGCCAATATGGGAACCCAGAGGGGTCTTCCTATTTCATGTTTCAACGTCCACATCCCGGACAGCATCGAAGGCATTACCCACAAAATGGGGGAAGTGATCATGCAGACAAAAATCGGGGGCGGAACGTCAGGGTATTTCGGGGAATTGCGTAACCGCGGGACAGCGGTAACGGACAACGGAAAATCTTCAGGAGCCGTTTCTTTCATGAAACTTTTCGATACCGCAATGGATGTGGTTTCCCAGGGTGGCGTAAGAAGAGGCGCTTTTGCCGCCTACCTGGATATCGACCACGGTGATATTGAGGAATTTTTATCGATCAAAGACATCGGAAGCCCGATCCAGAACCTTTTTACCGGGATCTGTGTACCGGATTACTGGATGCAGGACATGATCGACGGCGATATGGACAAACGTAAAATCTGGGCAAGGGTACTGGAAAGCCGCCAGCAGAAGGGGCTTCCTTACATCTTCTTTACGGATAACGTGAACCGCAACAAACCTCAGGTGTATAAAGATCTCGGACTGACGGTAAATGCAAGTAACCTGTGCTCCGAAATCATGCTTCCTTCCACAAGGGAAGAATCTTTCATCTGCTGCCTGTCTTCCATGAACCTGGAACTGTATGACGAGTGGAAGGATACCGATGCCGTAAAACTGGCCATCTACTTCCTCGATGCCGTATTATCCGAGTTCATCGATAAGACGGAAGGAAATTATTACCTCCAGGGAGCAAGAAACTTTGCGATGCGTCACCGGGCTTTAGGTTTAGGGGTTTTAGGATACCATTCGTATCTGCAGAAAAATATGATCCCGTTTGAAAGTTTTGAGGCCACCCAGTTCAATGCCAGGGCTTTCAGACGTATTAAAGAACAATCTGAACTGGCTTCAAGGGAACTCGCCAATATCTATGGCGAACCGGAAATACTGAAAGGATACGGATTGAGGAATACCACAACGATGGCTATTGCTCCCACGACCTCAAGTTCTGCGATTTTAGGACAGACTTCTCCGGGAATCGAGCCGTTTGCGTCCAACTACTACAAAGCCGGACTTGCCAAAGGAAACTTCATGCGTAAAAATAAATACCTGGCGAAATTGCTTGAAGCAAAAGGGCTTGACAATGAGGAAACATGGAGAACCATCATGTTGAATCACGGTTCGGTACAGCATTTGAAGGAACTAACCGATGAAGAGAAAGCAGTGTTCAAAACCTTTAAGGAAATCTCTCCGATGGAGATTATTTCCCAGGCGGCCCAAAGACAGCAGTATATCGACCAGGCGCAGTCTCTGAACCTGCAGGTCCCTTCGACAATGCCTGTGAAAGATGTCAACTACCTTTACATCGAAGCATGGAAGAAAGGTGTAAAAACCCTTTATTATCAAAGAAGTTCTTCTGTTTCTAAAGAAATGATGGTAAATTTTGTTACCTGCACGGCTTGTGAAGCATAAGATTCCCAAATAATAAACAATACATATTCACTTCGGCACGCTTTTCAGCGTGCCTTTTTGTGACCGGATATAAAAATGAATTACAGCGTACCGAAGTCAGTTTTCTGTAGGTTTTATCTTATATTTGTTTAGTGCCTAATCAAAAAAATTCAGTTATGAAATTCGGAAAAGTGGAAGATCCGTCAAAAATCGATTTTACATTGCCCAAAGACCATCCGCAAACCAAAGAAGTTTTAAGCCGGAATACCAGAGGGCTTGAGAATATCTCAGTAGGGGCTGCGAAATGGACGAAAAGCGAGATGAAGGGATTTTATCCTAAAGGCACGAAAGACGAGCTGAAGCATTATTCTACCCAGTTTAACTCGATTGAGCTGAACGGTACCTTCTACGGAATGCCGGCTCCTGAACAGATTATTACCTGGAAAGACAAAACGCCCGGAAACTTTAAATTTTTCCCTAAAATCACCAGTACGATTTCCCATTACCGGCGACTGATTGACGTTACGGACCATGTCACCCAATTTGCCACCGCAGTTCTGAATTTTGAAGAAAAACTGGGCATGGCTTTTCTCCAGCTGCATGACAATTACCAGCCGAAGGATTACAGCCGGCTTGAGAAATTTGTAAAAGAATGGCCGAAAGAAGTTCCGCTGGCTATCGAGCTGAGAAATGCCGAATGGCATAACAACGAAGAAGTTTTCAATGCCACCTGTGAACTTTTTGAAAAGCATCAGATTACCCAGATTATTGTAGATACCCCCGGCAGAAGAGACATGCTTCATATGCGGCTTACGACCCCGACTACTTTCATCCGCTTTGTGGCAGCCGGTACACCCATCGACTTTACCCGGCTGGACGAATGGATCGAACGTCTGACCGCCTGGAAAAATGAAGGTTTACAGAATATCTACTTTTTTGTCCATCAGGGCTTTGAAAAAGACTCCCCTCTTTTATCAGCCTATCTGATCAGAAAAATGAACGAAGCATGGAAAACAGACCTTCATGTCCCCAAAATGGCGACTGAAAACATCGGAACTTTATTTTAAAAAATTTTAATTTTTAACATTATTCGCTATTTAGTGAAATAAATTACATTAAAAAGTATTATTTTAACGAAAATAATTCACTTTTCCTGCCTTTAAAAAAATTCTGTACAATCCTGTATTTGCGTCCTTATATTTAGTACATTCGGAAACAGCAACCACTAAATGAATGTCGAACTATTTATTAAAAAGCAATGGAAAAGGAAATATGCACCATAAGCATCGCCAACAACTGGCTGGATGACGCCTATACTTTTTATGAAGACCATAAAATAAAAAGGACGTATGACAACAACAGCCTGAGCTCGGATAAAACGGAATGGCTGGAACCGAAACAGATCAGTAAGCAGAATAAAGATAAACTCATAAAGAACTGCCCGGAAGAATTCAAGGAAACGGTTATGCTGATCCTGGATTATCCTTAAGAACCTGAAATCAACAGGATGGAAGAGGGAAGCCGGATGCCGGAAGTCATTTGTGTTAATGTCACATCAAAGGTATGATTTATCCAATGAAAAGATCTGTCACGTAATCATCTGGTAATCCTTATTCATAAAACCAGACTTTTACTTTCTACTTCATCAAATAACTCACGAATGTAAATTATGGCCGAAGTTACATTGATCGGAATTAAAATACAATCCCGGAAGAGCTTTGCACCTACCGGGATTTTTTTTATTTACGTTTTCTTGTAATCAGGACGAGATTGAGGAAGAGCAACAGGAAATCCAGCGTTACCCAGATGCCGAGCTTTGTATTTTCGTAATTGTAGGCTTCCACCTGCTTTTTGGCAATCTCCGAAAGCTTTACGCTTTGGTTGATGTAGTTGTTGACCTCAATGATCTGATCGATGTTCTTATTGGGAACGGAATGCTGGGAAAAATAGACCAGGTTTTTTTTTCCGAGATATCCTATGATCCAGTATTCATCGGATTTATCCATCCTCAGATATTCGATTCGGTAGTATTCTGACCGGATATTGCCGATGTGCTTGGTTTCAATTGCTTTTCCCGCTTCGGGATTATTCAGGTTGATCACATAAAAGTCAATCGGTTGCGGCAGCTTGTTGATCACCTGCAGGGCAACGGAGTCCTGTACAATACCTACGGAACTTTTTTTGATAAACCAGTAGGTAAAGAATGAAATGGCAAAAACCATCGTCAGGATGCGGAAGATCTTCGCCCATTCCGCACCCTTTCCTTTCTTTACCTTGAAAAGAATAAGGGAAAAAACCAATGCCCAGAAAATAAGCAGGACCATCAATACCATACTGCAAAGATACTTATTTAAAAGAGTTTATCGGGAATGCTAATCAACATTCCATTCTTTATAAAACTGATCGAGGAATTTCAGCATGAAATCATGTCTTTCCTGTGCAATTTCCTTCCCTTTTTCCGTATTCATCAGGTCTTTCAGCAACAGTAATTTTTCATAAAAATGGTTGATGGTCGTCCCGTCCGACTTTTTGTACTCCTCTTTGGACATGTTCAGTTTAGGTTCGATGTCGGGGTGATACATCAGATTGTTTTTAAAACCTCCGAAATTGAATGTTCTGGCTACTCCGATGGCCCCGATGGCATCGATCCTGTCCGCATCCTGTACGATCTTAAGTTCGACAGGGAGGTTCTGCGGCACCTCGCCCCTGTTCTTAAAGGAAATATTTTTAATGATAAACAGCACCTGCCCGATCACTTCTTCCGGAACATTCTGGCTCTCCAGAAACGCCCCGGATATCTTCAGCGCGATGGTTTCATCTCCGTTGTGGAACTTCGGATCGGCAATATCATGCAGCAGGGCAGCCAGTGCTACCACTTCCCGATTACAGATTTCCGTCTCAGCAATTTTTTCAGACAGCTTCCATACCCTTTCGATATGAAACCAGTCGTGTCCTGCCTCTGCGCCTTCCAGTTTTTCTTTTACAAACGCTACCGTGTTGTCAATCAGCTTATTCATGTTCTGTCAATTCGTTTAATATAATATTCCAAAGACTTTTATTGTAACTCCTGAAAAAATTAACGTGGCCTATTTCCCCCTGTTCAGATTCCGAAGTTTTAATTAATCTATAAACCGGTTTAAGATTCGGGTAGGTATCGTTCAAAAGGCTTTTTACACCTTTTTCAGTCAGCCATCCGTCGTCTTCCGCCCGGATCACCAATACACGCCGGGTAAGCTCTTCAGCAAAATTACCGGTTTTTTCCAGCAGCCGGTTGGTGGATTTCCTGTTTAAAATTAAGGTTCTCCAGTCAGATGCGCAATTTTTCGGGAGACTTTCTCCAAGCCCGAACCAGTGGGCGGGAAAATATCCCAGCAATCCGGTGGTTAGCGGCTGGACAATTCCGAATCCCAGCAAAGCTTCTATCCGGGTTCTGAATTTCAAATTTCCGATGAAGGCATTTTGTGTCCCGACAAAAACAAAATCATCAAAGATCCGGGAGTCTTCGTTCATCCCAAGAATCAAAGCCCCCACCGAATGGCCGAGAAGATATTTTTTGTAGTCACCAAAATGAATTTTAATATAATCCGTTACCGCTTTATAATCTACAGTCCCCCAAATCCTCATTGAAGCTTTGAAGCCTTTCATCCGGGCAGGCTTGGAAAGACCGATCCCGCGGTAATCGTAAGTGATCACGGTAAATCCTCTCTGTGAAAAATAATGGGCAAAAGAAAAATAAAGCTGCTGCTTTACTCCCGTCGCCGAATTGATGAGCAACAGCCTACCATTGCTTGTTCCGGGCAGAAAAAGATGGGCGGCAATTGAAAACTGATCAGAGGCTGTAAGCTTTAATTCTCTCATAGGTAAAAGAAAAAATCCACTGTAAAAGTGGAAATTTTATGCTGTATTTTAAGACTTTGCCGTATTTTTCGATATGCTGCAAATAATTTAAAGAAAATCGGAAATCCTCGGAAGCCCGGTTTGGGAACCTTTTTTTCCGGAAACCCTGGCAGAAACTTCATTCCCGAATTTTACACAATCCTCGATAGGATTTTCATGGCAAAGGGCAACGGCAAATCCTGCGGTAAATGCATCTCCCATTCCCATTTTATAAACGGTTTTATCTTTATCGTTCCTGCAGTACTTCATTTCCGTACCATCGAAATAAACGGTAGAATTGATGTCATCCCTTACGAAAACCTTGTTAAAGTATTTTTTCAGGATTTCCTCCCGCTGCTCTTCGCCGAAAACAATATGCAGCTCGCTGCTTTTTACAATAATGAAATCCACATGATCAAGGATTTCGCTGCTTAAGGGCTGCGCGGGAGAAGCGTATATACCTACTTTTTTCCGGTACTTTTTAGCTTTCTTCACGGTATACTCAATTACTTTCAGAGAAACTTCCAGCTGAAGGAGTACAAGATCTGCCGTATGGAAATATTTATCTGCGGCTTCTACATGCTCGATGCTCAGATAATTGTTGGCAGCAGGCACTACAACGATCGCAGAGCTCCCGTCAGAGGTCGTTACATACGCAGTTCCCGTCGCTTCCTGATCAGTCTCGAAGACAAAGCCGACGTTTACGCCCTCATTCACCATATTTCTCATGATCTGCTGGCCAAGAGGATCCATCCCGACACAGCCTATAAAATAAACGCTGGCTCCCAGTCTGGCAGCACCTACTGCCTGGTTGGCTCCCTTGCCTCCAAAATAGCTTTCGGAATTATAGGCAATAACGGTTTCATTCTGGCAGGGCACTCTTTCTGTTTCTAAAACAAGATCTATGGAAGAGCTTCCGACAACGATGATTTTCGGCTGTTCTGAAGAAAAATTCATTGTGTTTTATATTAGCTGTTATTATTTTGTGATTCGGCTAAAGTTACCATCTCGCAACGGAGTTTCAAGAACAATTAACATTTATTAACTGATTTCAATAAATTCAGTAATAATTTTTACCGGTGCGCCGTTTTTATCATAAGCAATATAGCTTGCATAAAAACCTTCACCATATCCGGTTTCAAAGGCAAAAATGGTTCCAGGATGTTTTTCCGACGGTTTCAGAAAGGCAAACTGGTCGATCGCGCCGTTCTCATCGAAAAAATATTCGTGAAAGAATTCTTCATAGATTCCCATAAAGTCTACCCCTTTACTTTGGTACAGCCGCTGCTCTAGGGCATTCAGGGCATTCTGGGTATCAACATCCATGAAACATCCCATTCCGCTTTCCACAGGATACCCGAACACTTCGCCTTCCGCAAGTTCTTTTACATTCTGTCCTTCCGTTACGGCCAGCTTCCAGTCTGCTGCTTCTGCATTGCTGAAAATAATTTCGGCATAGGCGACACAATTGCTTTCCCGTTCCTTATGCAGTAAAACAGCAAAATCCCCCTTCGGAAAATTTACGGTGAACGGATTCATATCGCTTGTGATTACAGGATCACAGGCCACAAGCTTCCCGCTGGACAAATAAATTCTCCCGACCTCGAAGCTTTCCAGCAAAGGATTTTCGACGAAGTTTTTGGAAAATAGTTTTTTTATGTTTTCTAGATGTGTCATTTAATTTTAATTTATCGCTGTCACCTGACTTTCAGATCCGGCAAATCCTATTTTAAATAATCTGAATGATTTTACCAGCTGCTGTTTTCTGTGGAAATTTTAAACAGGCCTTCTTTATAAGGCTGGCCTATTTTTTTTATCCTGGCCTCCAGCAGTTCCCAGCTTTCTTCGGAATAAGAGCGTAAAACAGCTTTCAGTTCGGCCTTGTTGCTGTTTACATATTCTACCGGAACCGGGAAAAAATCGTTCCAGTGGGGGGTACAGCTTGAAGTTCCTTCGTATAGGGCAACCGTCCCGATTCTGTCATTCAGCAGGCCTTTTCCTTTATAAGGTATGATCTTTACCACCGGATAGCTTCCTCCGGCAAATCCTTTGGAAAGATCCGTAGTAACGGCAATCAATTTGGGATTTTCCGAAACCACAATACCGCCATTGGAATCCCCGTAGGCAAAATGCTCTCTTTTTCTTCTCCAGTACAAATAATTGATCACAAAAAAGATGACTGAAAATAATCCGCCCCACAGCAGGGAAATCTTAAGAGCAAAGACCAAGGAAACCAACAGAGGAATCAGCAGCAAAACAGATTTGTGCATGTACCTCATCAATACGAAAGGCATTATCCGTACGCTCCCCGGATTGGAAGCTACGGTATCACTATCCAATGTAACGATGCCTCTGTTGTCCTCCATCGATCTGTTTATTATTTTTAAATTAAAGGCTTTTCAGCTTTTCTTCAAGGATGGCAATTTTATCCATTGCATCTTTCTGTTTTTTACGCTCGACCTCTACAACTTCCGGTTTTGCATTGGCTACAAACTTTTCGTTTGACAGCTTTTTATCAACGGAAATCAGGAATCCTTTAAGATATTTTACTTCTTCTTCAGTCTTTTTCTTCTCTTCTTCCAGGTCCAGGTTGTCGCTTAACGGAATTGAAATTTCCGTTGCCCCTACCAGGAAGGTAAAGCTCGGCTTATCGGTCTTCGTTCCGAAATGGATTTCTGAAACGTTGGCCAGTTTACGGATAACCGATTCATTGGCGAATTCCGTTGCATTGGTATAAATTTCAACCGCTTCCCTCGGAGAAATCCCTTTGGTCTGACGGTAATTTCTTACTCCGGAAATCATTTCCGATGCCGTTTCGAAGTTTTTAATGATGGTCTCATCAAATGCTCCGGCTTTTTTCTGCCGGGCAATTACCAAAGCTTCATCCGTCTTTCTTTCTGTGATTAACTGCCAGATTTCTTCTGACTGAAAAGGCAGAAATGGATGAACCTGCTTCATTAATTCTTCAAAAAGTTCTATTGTTTTAAGGTAAACTTCTCTGGAAATTCCTTCACCGTAATTCGGTTTGATGGCTTCCAGATAAGATCCGCAGAAATCATCCCAAATCAGTTTATAGATCAGATGCAGTGCGTCGGAAATTCTGAATTTCTCAAACTGGTCACCAATTTCAGCAATCGTTTTATTCAATTTATTTTCAAACCATTGGATGGCCTGATTTTCCGTATCGTTTGCCGGTTTATCTTCATGGTTCCAAAGATTAATCAATCGGAATGCACTCCAGATCTTTGACATAAAATTCCTTCCCTGCAACATCAGGTCTTCGTCAAAAAGAAGGTCATTTCCTGCTGCCGAACTCAATAAAATCCCCACACGAACGCCATCAGCTCCGTATTTATCGATCAGTTCCAGCGGATCAGGAGAATTCCCTAAAGATTTGGACATCTTTCTTCTTTGTTTATCCCTTACAATCCCTGTAAAATAAACATTTTTGAACGGAACTTCTTTCCGGTATTCCAGGCCGGCCATGATCATCCGGGCTACCCAGAAGAAAATAATATCCGGACCGGTTACCAGATCGGACGTCGGGTAATAATAATTGATATCCTTATTTTCAGGATCAAGCAATCCATCGAAAACTGACATCGGCCACAGCCATGAAGAGAACCAGGTATCCAGGGCGTCTTCATCCTGCTTGAGGTCTCCGGCTGTCAGCTGACCGTTATCGGTTTTCTGTCGGGCCAGTTCAAGGGCTTCTTCAATGGTTTCAGCTACGACAAAATCGTTTTCGCCGTCCCCGTAATAGTAAGCGGGAATCTGCTGTCCCCACCAAAGCTGCCGGGAAATATTCCAGTCGCGGATGTTTTCCATCCAGTATTTATAGGTATTCTTAAACTTTTCAGGATAGAATTTCACCTCATCATCCATCACCACATCCAGAGCAGGCTTGGCAATTTCAGACATTTTCAGGAACCACTGAACCGAAACTTTAGGCTCGATCACCGCGCCGGTTCTTTCCGAAGTCCCTACTTTGTTCATATAATCTTCCGCTTTCAGCAGAAGGCCTTTTTCTTCCAGTTCTTTGGCGATCTGTTTTCTTACATCAAACCTGTTTTTCCCGGCATAATGCAGTCCGTGGTCGTTCAGGTTTCCGTCGTCATCCAGGGCATCGATCATCGGCAGGTTATGTTTCTTTCCGATTTCGTAATCGTTTACATCGTGCGCCGGTGTTATTTTAAGTGCTCCCGTACCGAACTCGATATCCACATAGTCGTCTTCGATTACCGGAATAACCCTGTTTACAATCGGTACGATTACTTTTTTGCCTTTCAGGTGGGCATATCTTTCGTCATTCGGGTTGATGCAGATTGCCGTATCCCCGAAGATGGTTTCAGGGCGGGTGGTGGCTACCGAAAGGAATTCTTCCGAACCTTCAACGGCATATTTAAGGAAATATAACTTTCCGTTCTGTTCCTTAAAGATGACTTCTTCATCTGAAATATTGGTTTTGGCTTCCGGGTCCCAGTTTACCATGCGGTATCCGCGGTAGATCAGTCCTTTGTTATATAAATCAACAAAAGATTTGATTACCTGTTGGGAAAGCTTGGGTTCCATGGTAAAACGGGTTCTGTCCCAATCGCAGGAACAGCCCAGCTTTTTCAGCTGCTCCAGGATGGTTCCGCCGTATTTATCGGTCCAGTCCCAGGCATGCTTCAGGAATTCTTCGCGGGTGATATCAGACTTGCTGACCCCTTCCGATTTCAGTTTGGCAACCACTTTCGCTTCCGTAGCGATGGAAGCGTGATCTGTTCCCGGCACCCAGCAGGCATTGAAGCCCTGCATTCTCGCACGACGGACCAGAACATCCTGAATGGTATTGTTAAGCATGTGCCCCATGTGTAAAATCCCCGTTACGTTAGGCGGAGGAATTACAACAGTGTACGGCGGCTTATCATTCGGCTCTGAATGGAAGTATTTGTTTTCCAACCAGTAATTGTACCACTTTTGTTCTGTTTCCTGTGGATTGTACTTTTCTGAAATCTGCATAAATTCTGTTTCTTTACTTTACAATTTGCAAAAATAGTCTAAAGAAAAAAAATTTTAAGTATGAATTAAAATAATTTTTAACTTTGTTCCCGAAATTTATCTAACAACATATTTAACATTTAAGAATATGAAAAAATTAATCGCAGGAATTGCATTATTCGGAACCTTCGCTCTTGCATCTGCACAAACGATTACGTTTGACAAAACGACCTTTGACTACGGGACGGTAAAGCCCAGTTCAGACGGCATCCGGTTTTTCACCGTAACCAATACCGGTGATAAGCCGCTTATCCTTTCAAACGTAAAAGCCTCTTGCGGATGTACGACGCCTGAATTCAGCCAGGATCCGATCATGCCGGGGAAATCTGCTAAAATCAAGGTAGGATACAATACTGCAATCAATGGTGGTTTCAACAAGATGATTGAAGTATTCTCCAATGACCCTGTGAACAGCAGAAGCGTAATCTACATCAAAGGAAACGTAGATGCAAATGCTCCTGAACCGAAGCCACTGACGCCTGAAGAGCTTAAAGCTAAAGAAAAGGCAGACAAAGCTGAAGCAAAGGCTGCTGCTAAAGCGGCAAAAAAGGCTGCTAAAACTGCCGCGAAATAATACATTTCTACTACAGATAAAGAAACCGTCTCCCAAAGAGGCGGTTTTTTTAGTATATTTATGTGAGGATTGAAGCCGGATGCCGGACAATGGAGGTTAACGGAGAAGATGGTTAAAGGATGTAATAAATTTTGAAAAATAGTTTACCTTGACAAAATCATCTGATATTTAAAGCTATCGGATCTGTATCGATCAAAACTTCCCGCATCCAGCCGGCAGATCAGCCGGCTGCAATTTCACACTAATTATAATCTTTAAATAAAAATATGAATACTGACTTTTCAAATGACTTTTTAATCAAAGGAAAATTTTCGATCAAAAAAGCGGCAACGGAATATAATGGCAAGCTGACCAAGGAAGAAGGGGCGGAATTACTGATCCGGGAAAAAGAAAAACTTCGTGAACTGCAGGAACGGCTGTATTCCGACGGAAGCCAGTCGATTCTGGTTGTCCTTCAGGCGATGGATGCCGCGGGAAAAGACAGCCTGATCGAGCATGTTTTCGGCGGGGTAAATCCTCAGGGCTGCAATGTAACGAGCTTTAAGACGCCGAGTTCGAAGGAATATGCGCATGACTTCCTGTGGCGGCATTATCTGGCACTTCCCCAAAAAGGGATGATCGGGATCTTCAACCGTTCCCATTATGAAAGCGTGCTGGTCTGCAAAGTACATCCCGACTATAATTTAAGCGAAAAAACCTGGAAATCCGTGAAAGATTTTGACGGTAAATTCTGGGACAACCGGTATGAAAGCATCCGGAATTTCGAAAAGCATCTGGCCCAGAACGGAACCACTATCGTCAAAATATTCCTTCATGTCTCTAAGGATGAACAGAAAAAAAGACTGTTGGACAGAATCAATGAGCCTGATAAAAACTGGAAATTCTCTTCGGCCGATCTTCCCGAGCGTGCCCTTTTCGATAAATACATGGAATGCTATGAGACCGCCATCAATGAAACAGCAAAAGAGGATGCACCCTGGTATGTTCTGCCCGCAGACAACAAATGGTTTGCCCGGATCGCCGCGATCCAGATCATTATCGATACCCTGGAAAAAATGAACCTCAAATACCCGGAACTTTCGGAGGACGAAAAACAAAGCCTCGACGAATCCAAAAAGATTCTGGAAAATGAATAGATATTAATGATTTTAAGTATATTGTAGAATTCAATGATTGGTTTTATCACAATACACTATTTAGTGAAAAAAAATTAATTATGTATTGAATAATTTATTATATTTATCAAAAATTAAATTTAAGTAACCAATCATTGAATTTTAACTATGAAAAAGCATTTATTATTATCAGCCTTTCTTATTTTAGGCTTAACTTCATGTACTAATGAGAGTACGCTGGCCAATACGGCCGAAAGCATGAAAACCCCGGCTATGCAGGCTTACGACAAGGCCTTCAGAAGCCTTGGAGATCCCCAGAACCGTCCTAACGAAGAAGAACGAAAAAGCAACACCACCGAATTGAGTGACCGCAGGAAAGCATTGCTGCTACCCGCCTGCAGAGATCTGGTATTATCAAGCGGCGTTTCGGAATCACAGATGATGAGAGAGACCAATGGCGATACCAGTGCCATCATCATCTGGGCCACCAAGATTTATCAGCAGAAAAACAGTGAAATCGCAGGTAAATTAAAATCCCAGAATTAAATCTCAGGAAGCCGCTATCCAGGCAGCTTTCGCTTATTTTCAATCACTCAATTTAAAACGATTTTTATGAAAAAAACAATATTGGCACTGCTTGCACTATCAGGCGCCTCCACTTTCGCTCAGTCTTCCATCTTCGTTATGAACAATATGAATCCGCATTTTGACGCCGTGGGGCGATTTTTCACCTCAAGGCCGACTGCAGGTAGTCCATTGGTTATGTTTGCAGCTCCCAATGCCAACTACGGAACCTTTACCATGCCTTCAGGTATTTACCACAAGTATGGAAGCTTTGATACTACCGGCGGAACAGGAAGCATAATGGATATTACCCAATGGTATGTGAGCGACTACGTAAATCCTGCCAATTCTGGAACCTACAATTACAATGATCCTTTTATTACCTCATTTATGGTTCCCAACAATCAGTGGGCCGGGTTTATCTTCTGGCTTCAGGATGTTTCTACAGGAAACCAGTATGATTATTTTCAGGTCGGGGATCCTGCCGTAGCAGGTACCGCCAACATGCAGGTCAATTCATCACAAACGGGCACCGCTACCGGCGTCTTTTCAGAATGGTTTACAGTCACTTCAGGATCACAGGATCTTACTTTTTTTAATATTTATCCATAAAAAATGCGGAGCTCTGCTCCGCATTTTTTATCTGAATTCCAGATAAATCACGAGAAAATCTATAAGCCGGATTTTGTATCCCATTACGAAAACAGGATGCCTGTTATTTATCTGCGTGGTACATTGCTGCACCACTTGAGCTGATTACCCCTCGGCTTTCAGGACGGGCCGCCCCTATTTCCATTGCTGAAAAGAACAGATATACTTATCATTGCACCACAAAGAGTTTACCTGGTTTCACTACAGCCGAACTGTACATTCTTTCTGTTGCACTGGTCCTACCCTCGCGGGTGACGGAGGTTATCCGCTTTGCTGCCCTATGGTGTCCGGACTTTCCTACCCTTACCGAAATAAGAATCAACAGGCCGATTTTCTCGTGGATGCAAAGATAATGATTTAATGTAACAATTTACCAATCCAACAGTACAACAGTACGATTCAGCTTAATAAGTATTGTATATTAAATCGAGCAGTTTATCTTCAAACTGTTATATCGATACATTGGTACATTGGTACATTGATACATTGTTACATTACTATATTGCTTCATTATTAGATTAATTTTTTATCTTCGTGCAACCATTTATTACATCGCCATTGGCTTCAAAGGAAAAAGAATTTGCGCAGCTTATCAAGGATAATCAGGGTCTGATTATCAAGGTTTCGCGGCTCTATACAAATTCTCTGGAGGATGAGGAGGATCTTTTCCAGGAAATTGTATTACAGCTCTGGCGCAGCTATGATTCTTTTAAAGGAAATTCCAAGATTTCCACCTGGATGTACCGGGTAGCCCTGAATACAGCCATTACCCTCTTCAGAAAAAAAAGCAAAAGCCTGCCTACCAACGAACTGGACATCAATCATGCCGATTTTATTGAAGATGATGATGAAAAACAGCAGCAGGTTTCCCTTCTGTATACCGTCATCAAGACCTTGCCTAATGTGGAGCGGGCGATCGTCATGATGTACCTGGATGATTTGCCTTACAAGGATATTGCAGAAAACCTCGGGATTACCGAAGTGAATGCGCGTGTGAAAATGAACCGATTAAAGAAAACCCTTAAAGAACAGATGGAGAAATATGCCTGAATTCGATTTAGACAACTTTAAGAAAACATGGCAGGAACAACCTGTTCAGCAGAAATACGGCAGCAATGAAATCCTTCAGATGCTCAACAGGAAGTCACGGAATTATGTGAAGTATATTTTCTGGATCAGTGCAGCGGAATTCCTGTTTTTTACCTTTGTCGGGCTGTTTTATATCATCCAGGGAAAAGAAGCGAATTCGTTCCTCAATATTCTCGACAGGCTCGGCGTACAGAAAACTCCTGAACTCGAACTTACATTTGATAACATCTACTTTGTACTGAAAATATTAAGCCTTCTGGTAACCGCTTATTTTGTTTACCGGTTTTACCTGAATTACAGAAGCATTAAGGTGGAAGAAAACCTGAAAAACTTCATTCTTAAAATCATCCAGTTCAAAAAAACGGTCAATGCTTTTATTTTAATTAATATTGCCCTGCTGGTTACATTCACTTCTATTTTTACGGTATTCATTGTTTATATCCTGAACAGCCAGAATATAGAAATTACCAATTCCACGCTGGTCGGCTTTATTGCCGGAACGGTAATCAGTACTTTATTTACGGTGCTGATGGTCTGGCTTTACTACAGGGTGGTATACGGGATTATCATTAAAAAGCTCGACCGCAACCTGACTCAGCTTAAGGAAATCGAATCGCAGGAAATTTAGAAGGCACAGCAGGAATATAAGATTTTATTGTTAATTTTATTCACCAAATCTTTTATTCTATGCAACTATCTTATGTTCACGGGGCCTCCGGTATTCCTTTACTAGGTGAAACCATCGGAAACAATTTTAAACGCACCGTTGAAAAATTTCCGGATCACGAAGCTTTAGTCTGTGTACACCAGAATTACCGCGCTACTTACCAGGAATTCTATAACCAGACAACGGCAGTAGCCAAAGCCTTAGTTTTTCTCGGAGCCAAAGCCGGCGACCGTATCGGAGTATGGTCTGCCAACCGGTATGAATGGGTATTGCTGCAATACGCTACCGCCAGAATCGGGGTTATTTTAGTGAACATCAATCCGGCTTACAGGACCAGCGAACTGATTTTCGTGATCAACCAGTCGGAAATCTCCCATCTGTTTTCTTCATTAACGTTTAAATCCAGTGATTATAAAAAGATGATCGCGGATGCCCGCGAGTTCTGTACCACCCTGAAATCTGAGATTTTCTTTGATGCCAACTGGGAAGATTTCCTGAATACCGGACAGGAGATTTCCGATGATACCCTGCATAGTTTCGAAGAGCATGTTCAATTCGATGATCCGGTGAACATTCAGTATACCTCGGGAACCACGGGTTTTCCGAAAGGGGTTACCCTCTCCCATCACAACATTCTGAACAACGGCTATTTTATAGGAATCCGTCTGAAATACAGTGAAAAAGACAGGGTCTGCATTCCTGTTCCGTTCTATCACTGTTTCGGAATGGTGATCGGCAACCTATGCTGTACGGCCCACGGTGCCTGTATGGTGATCCCGAATGACAGCTTCGATCCTGAAATTACCCTGCAGGTAGTATCCGATGAAAAATGTACGTCTTTATACGGAGTTCCCACGATGTTCATTGCCGAGCTGGCCGTAAAAAATTTCGATACTTTCGATTTCTCAAACTTAAGGACCGGCGTAATGGCCGGCTCTGTCTGCCCGCCGGAAATTATGAAAAAGGTGGAAAGTTTGATGAACATTAAAGAAATGAGCATCTGCTACGGAATGACGGAAACCTCGCCGGTATCTACCCAAACGCTGATCGGAACGCCTTTTGACAAACAGGTCAATACGGTAGGGACCGTCCAGGATCACCTGGAAATAAAAATCATCGGTCAGGACGGAAAGATCGTGGAACGCGGTGAACACGGTGAACTTTGCACGAGAGGCTATTCCGTGATGCTGAAGTACTGGAACGACCCGGAAAATACCCGGAAAGTGATTGATGAAGGACGGTGGATGCATACCGGAGATCTGGCCGTCATGGATGAAGACGGCTATATTACCATTTCCGGAAGAATAAAAGACCTGATTATCCGCGGCGGAGAAAATATTTCGCCAAAAGAGATTGAGGATTTCCTGTATACCTATCCGAATATTCTGGATGTCCAGATCATCGGTGTACCGAGTGAAAAGTTCGGAGAGGAAGTGATGGCCTGGGTGAAGATCAGAAAAGGAGCCGACGTTACCAGAGAAGAACTGCTGGAATACTGCAGCGGAAAGATCGCCCATTACAAAGTTCCGAAATACTGGAAATTTGTGGAGGAATTTCCGATGACGATTTCCGGAAAAATCCGGAAAGTGGAAATGCGGGAAGTTTCAATTAAAGAACTGGGTCTGGAAAACCTAAAGGCCTGAGACCTGGCACATCATAAGAAGAGAAAAGCATTTCAAATTGAAATGCTTTTCTGTTATATTTTAAAGTTCTTTTCTTAATCTTGCTACCGGAATATTCAGTTGTTCCCGGTACTTGGCAATGGTTCTCCGGGCAATGTTGTAGCCCTGCTCCTTCAGGATTACGACCAACGCATCATCCGTCAGCGGTTTTCTCTTATTTTCCTTGCTGATAACCTCCTGAAGATGGGTCTTGATTTCCTTGGTGGAAACTTCCTCACCGTCATCATTCGTCAGACTGTCTGAGAACAGGTCTTTCAGGTAGATAATTCCGTTCGGGGTATCGGCGTATTTGCTTTTTACCACCCTGGAAATCGTAGAAATATCAAATCCGGTAATATCAGCTACATCTTTTAAGATCATCGGCCTCAGTGATTTTTCATCACCGGTAAGGAAATAATCTTTCTGGAACTTTACGATCGCCGTTATGGTTTGCAACAACGTATTCTGGCGTTGGTTAATCGCGTCGATATACCACTTTGCAGCATCCAGCTTCTGCTTGATGAATAAAGCCGCCTGTTTGTGCTCTGAAGAGTTTTTATCGTGGGAGTAGGTTGACAGAATATCTTTATACTCTTCCGATACCCTTAAGGTAGGGGCGTTTTTGCTGTTCAGCATCGGGATTACCAGTCCGTCTTTCACCTGGATCACAAAATCAGGGATAATCTCCTGGTTGATGGTAATGGTCTGGGTATCGAAATTACCACCGACTTTCGGCGATAGTTTTGAAATTTCATCCAAAGCATTCCGCAGGTCTTCTTCCTCAATATCGTATTTCTGGATAATTTTGTTATAATGCTTATTGGTTAGCGCATCAAACTGGTACCGTAAAATATTGGCAGCCAGGGAAACGGCCTTGTCGGAACTTACTTTCTTCTCGATCTGTAACAAAAGGCATTCCTGAAGTCCTCTTGCGCCCACTCCCGGCGGATCAAGCTTCTGGACATAGTTTTCAAGGATGTCTTCCACATTTTCCTTCGTTGTATAAATTCCCTGGGAAAAAGCCAGGTCATCAACCAACGATTTTATTTCTCTTCTCAGATAGCCGTCGGTATCAAGGTTCCCGATAATGTATTCTGCAATTTTCTCGTCTTCTTCGCTGATGTTTACCAGGTGAATCTGCTCCAATAAATAATCATACAATGACTGTCCTTCTGTCAGCAGGCTTTCATTATCGAATTCCTCATCATCTGAAGAATAATTGCTGGATGCGGTTTTATAGCTTGGTTCATCATCATAGAGATACTGGTCTACATCAAAATCCGTTTCAATGCTTTCTGTTCCTTCGCTCTCGTACGAATCTTCTACGGAAGCATATTCATCTTCCTTAGAATCTTCTTTTGCAATTTCCAATGCCGGGTTTTCTTCTAATTCTCTCTCAAGTTCCTCCTCAAATTCTAAAGTATGGAGCTGGATCAGCTTCATCAACTGGATTTGCTGGGGTGCCAGCTTTTGCCCTAATTTGAGTTGTAAGTGTTGTTTTAGCATATTACTGGATGGTGTTTTAACATAACATATTCTACGAATTTAATAAAATATTTTGACAAAAAGAGTTTTTAGCACGATTTTTGTATTCAATGCCACATAATAAGCTATTTAAAATAAACAAAAAAAGCCCTGAAGTATGACTATCAGGGCTTTTTTACGTTTATATTTAAAATACTGCAGAGATTGCAAAACGGAGAGTCTAAAAGAAAAAGAAAGCTTAATCTTTTTACAGATCCAGATTTTCAGGATTTCTCCGGTTGTCCCAGAAGGCCAGAATTTCTATCGCATCTTCGTTATGTCCTGTAATAAAGTGAGAAATTCTTGCCTATCAAAATAAATCTTATACCTTCCATCTCAGAAAGAGAACCTGTCTGAGGATTTTCAATAAGCTGCCTTAATCTTTTTTCAACTTCCTTTTTTAATTTTTTAGAATATTTTTCTGAAAAATTATGAATATTCCAATACATTAAAGTATCGGCATTAATAGAAAAATCCTTCCGGTTTTCAGAAGGATTTGATATGGTTTAAGTCTGTTTTTTAGAATTCGGCACTCTTCGGTGTTCTCGGGAAAGGAATTACATCCCGGATGTTTGTCATTCCCGTTACGAAAAGGACCAATCTTTCCAGTCCTAATCCGAAACCGGCGTGTGGCACGGATCCGAATTTACGGGTATCCAGATACCACCAAAGTTCATGCTCATCAACGTGCATTTCGGCCATTTTCTGCTTTAATACATCCAGCCGGGCTTCCCGCTCGGAACCCCCGATGATCTCGCCGATTCCGGGGAAAAGGACATCCATCGCCGCAACGGTTTTGTTGTCGTCATTAAGCTTCATATAGAATGCCTTGATCTCTTTCGGATAATCGAACAGCACCACCGGACTTTCAAAATGTTTTTCCACCAGATATCTCTCGTGCTCAGACTGAAGATCGGTTCCCCAATTCTCAACCGGATACTGGAACTTCCCTTTCTTATTCTCTTTTGAGTTTAATAAAATTTCAATCGCTTCGGTATAAGAAACCCTCTTGAATCTCTTAGCCACTACATTTTCAAGCTTTTCGATCAGCCCTTCTTTTGCCCTCTCCTTTTCAGGCTTGGATTTCTGTTCTTCTTCAAAACGCTTGTCTAAGAACTCAAGATCATCCTTACAATTATCCAGCACATACTGAATTACATATTTCAGGAAGTCTTCCGCCAGATCGATGTTGTCTTCCAGGTTGTTGAAAGCCACTTCCGGCTCGATCATCCAGAATTCCGCAAGGTGTCTTGTCGTATTGGAATTTTCTGCACGGAAGGTTGGCCCGAACGTATAAATCCTACCCAATCCCATGGCTGCCGTTTCTCCTTCAAGCTGTCCGGAAACCGTTAAGTTGGTCTTTCTTCCGAAGAAATCCTGGGAAAAATCAATATCTCCCTGCTCATCTCTCGGGATAGCATTCAGGTCGAAATTGGTCACTCCGAACATTTCACCCGCACCTTCGGCATCAGCCCCGGTAATTACGGGCGTGTTGATATAGAAAAACTGGTTCTTGTTAAAAAACGAATGCACTGCAAAGCTCACGGCATGACGTACTCTGAAAACCGCTCCGAACAAGTTCGTCCTGAATCGCAGGTGCGCCTGGTCTCTCAGGGTTTCCAATGAGTGTTTTTTAGGCTGAAGAATCGTCTTGTCTCTTTCTTCCGTAAAGTTATCGCCTAACAGGATGATTTTCTTGGCTACGATCTCAACGGCCTGTCCTGCTCCCTGGCTTTCCACCACTTCACCTACTATTTTCAAAGAGGCAGCTGTACTGATCTTATTTATAATTTCTTCGTCGAAATTTTCGAAATCAACAACGATCTGCAAATTATTAATCGTAGAACCATCATTAAGCGCAATGAAGCGATTCGCACGGAACGTTCTTACCCAGCCGTAAACCGTAATGTCATGATGTAATACTTTCTTGTAATCCTGTAGGATTTCCTTAATGGTCTGCTTTTTCATTTGTTTTAAAGGATTTTAATTTATCCCGGTTTTATCTTAATAATTTGTCCCAGTCTATGCTTTGAAACTTTCCTTTTAATTTCGGTAGATCTCTTTCTGAAAGCATATTCTGAGTTACATTTTGATTTCTGTAGTCTAAATATATTTCTCCAACGTAAGTAATTTTCCCTTTTTCTACAGTGAAAGGAAAATCTATTTTTATCCCGGCATTTCTTGAATATAAGCCCCCATTCTCAAATAAGGTTACTGCATTGAAATGATAGTCTCCTGCAGGTTTTTTGAATGCAAAATAATACACTCCCTTGTCGCCATCAAAAAAATCTGGCTTCAGCTTCATTTTTACCATCTGCTCCGGAACGATCCAGACTCTATTCTCTCCATTCAGCTTGTTTTTCCCGCCTATTACGTTATAATATAATCCATATCCATTGAAAATAGGCTTTTCATTTTTAATCGAAAAAGCTCCTACAATCATTCCTTCCGAATCATTTTCATTAAAATTTTGAGGAATATTCATTGAAGGCAAATTAGCACATCCCGTAAAAATGCATAATACAAACAGGCAATAAACAATTTTTTTTAACATAAATCCCCTTGATTATTAGTGGGTGCAAAGTTACAAAAAAACAGCGCAATCTGAAGGCCGCGCTGCGCGAATTAAAAAATACTTATCAAAAAAGAATGTTCTGCATACAAATCAGTTAAAGAAAATCGATTTTCTCCGCTGCTTCCCTTTTCGTATCCTCCAGGCATGGTAAGAACTCGGAACATCATACTGCCATTTCGGGAGCAATACAATAATCAGGATCACGTCGACATGGGAAATGAAGCCCAGGACAACCGCCAGATCAAATGCCCAGCCCGTTTCCTGGAAACCTATTAAAAAAGTAAATGCCAGCAGTAAACTCAGTCCCCACAGTTTGGACAGCCACGCGTGGATGCAGGTTTCTTTTCCGAATCTGAGCCAGCTGGTGAGATAACAGAGCGCTTCCATCGTAAAGAGCAAAGCGATCCCCCTCCATTCGGCCTTTATCAGTTCCGGATTCAACAGGTAAGCCGATACGCCCAGGGAAAGCCAGAACACGAGATCGGTCTGGCTGTCCAGCCTCCGTAATTTTTCCGATGAAACGCCAACCTTTCGGGCGATAATTCCATCGAAAATATCGGTCAGTAAACCAAAATACATTAAACTTAAAATTAAAGACGACGATTCTTCGCCTCTTAAATACGCTAATAAAAGCATGAAAGGAGCCAGAATAAACCGGGTTGCAATCAGGATATAGGGTACCTTTTTCATGGATTCTGCTTTTTAAAAGTTAAGTCATAATGAGAAGTTTTCCAATCACTCATCACGACCAGTATGCCATTACAGAAAAAATAATTCGATTCGACTTTCAGATTGTTGTTTTCGTCCAGTGCAAAGCGTGACTTCTGAATATTCCATCCTCCAAAAACCAACGGGATTCCATCGAGCATAAACCTTTTTTCTTGCAGATAAATAAAACCATCTTCCTTCAGGGCTACTCTCAAATTCTTATCAGTCTGCAGATTTCCCGCATCATATATTTTCAGGTTCAGCCTTTTTTTACCAACTGCTTTTAATTCAATATTGAAATCTTTGTCTTCATGCTTTTCTTTAAAATCAAACATTCCGGTATTCCTGTCAAAAACATCGGTCAGGTTTCTTACATAAAAACCACCACCGGAAGACGGAAAATTGGTATAAGTCCCGTTGATGAAACCGAGATTATTCCTTTTTAAATGATTTCCACTGAGCTTACCTTTGTCAAAAGTTGCACAACTGCTAAGCATTAGTACGGTTCCAAGGTAAAAAAATATTCTTTTCATAACGATTATTTAGATGTTCATCCGAAATTACCTGTGGAATACGCAAAACCAAATGCGGAAAAAAATTAAAATAAATGGCTACATTTGTGAAAATCGCAAAACATGCATCAGGAACTTTTACTCAGGCAGATCCGACGTAAAATCGGTGACCGGTCTCTGAATGATGAGATCGCCAATATCCTCGACATCAGTTATGACGCCGCCCACCGCCGGACATCCCTGAAAGCAAAATTCAGTTTTGAAGAAGCCCTGGAACTGGCCCAGTATTACCGGATTTCACTCGATCAGTTCCTGACATCGGATCACCGGGTTCTGGTACAGAAAACAACAGCCGTCACCGAAACGGACGATTTACAGTCGTTCTTCCGGCATAACCTCAGCGTTTTTGAGAACCTTCCGCTTTCGGATAAGATGACGATTTACTATTCGGCGAAGGACATCCCGTTTTTTTATACCCTGTCAGATACCCTGCTTTCGAGGTTTAAAATTTATGTCTGGATGAATCTGCTGAACGAAAAGCAGGTTTTCATTCCGTTCCTGGAGTTTGCACCGCCAGATTTCGAACCCGACACCAAAGAACTGAAGAAAAAATATGAAGAGCAGAAGGTAATTGAATTGTGGAACGACCGCACGGTTTCCAGCATTTTGCAGCAGATCCTGTTTTATTCCGAAACCGGATTGCTGAAAAAAAATGAAGCCCTGATCATTCTTCAGGAATTAACGGAACTTATCGGATATATCGAAGAGAAAACGGAAAACAACCCGAAGTTCCAGTTATACGAAAATGAATTGATTCATCTTTCGAATGATATCTTTTTCCACCATCCGCAACAGTCGCTGTTTGCAATCCCGACCAATATGTTCGGGTATATTTTAATCGATGATGAGAAAACCTGCCGCGAGACGCAGAATTATTTTGAGCATCAGATCAAGAATTCGAAATCACTGAATACTTCCGGAAACCGGGACCGTAAGATATTTTTCAATAAAATGTATGGACAGATCGAAAGTCTGGGAGAGAAACTAAGTTAAGCGTAAGGCTTATGGCTTATGGCTTATGGCTTATGGCTTATGGCTTATGGCAAAGTTAAATTATTCGTCTTTCTTGGAAGGGACCATAAAAACATCGATGAGTCCTTCGGGCAGCTGCATTTTGATGAAACGTTCTTCACGGTTCACTTCAATGATCCAGTCTTTGATCATGGGGATCACCACTTCTTTACCGTCAAGATTCGTAACGAAATAGACCTGGGCCGTCTGATCATTGACAGACCGGATTATACCGCAGTCATTATCGTTTTCATCGAGAATACTGTATCCGATAATTTCGTGATAGTAGAACTGTTTTCCTGAAAGTTTTGGAAGGGAAGCCAGCGGAAGGTAAACATCTTTTCCTAAAGATTGGCCTACCAGAGCTTCTGAGGAATTTTTGAAGGCAATATTCAGAGCATCCAGCTTGCTCCATGAGGATCTTTCAATAAAAAAAGGAACCAATAATCCGTTGATTTCAACGAATATTGATTCCAGTTTATTGTAAAGCTCGGGCTGGTCGGTATCCAGTTTAAGGATAACGTTTCCCGCAAGTCCGTGTCTGCGTGTGATTTTTCCTAACAAATAGCAATCTTCTTTACGCATACGGGACTGTTATTAAGCTTCAGTGTTTTCTTCTGTAGATTCAGCAGCAGCTTCTCCTTCTGTAGTTTCTTCAGCAGGTGCGTTGGCAGCTTCTTCAGCAGCTTTAGCATCGGCTTCCGCTTGTGCAGCAGCAGCAACTCTTGCTTCGTTTACTTTGGTTTCAGCATCGAAAGCCGCTTTTTTAGCATCAGATTTAGCCGTTGCCAAACCTTCTACTTTACCTTGTACTTTAGCATCTTTAGCTTCTACCCAGGCAGCAAATCTTTTTTCAGCTTCAGCCTCATCAAAAGCGCCTTTAGCCACACCACCTTGTAAGTGTTTTTTGTAAAGGGCTCCTTTGTAAGAAAGAATCGCTCTTGCAGTATCAGTTGGCTGAGCACCGTTGTTTAACCACTTTACAGCAGAATCAACGTTCAAATCGATAGTTGCAGGGTTTGTAATTGGGTTGTAAGTTCCTAACTTTTCGATGAATCTACCATCTCTTCTAGCTCTGGAATCGGCAACCACGATGTGGAAAAAAGGTCTTCCTTTAGATCCGTGTCTTTGTAATCTGATTTTTACTGACATAATGTTTGAATTTTACGGGAACTCGTCCCAGTTAAATATTTAAGAGTGCAAAGATAAACAAAAAAACTTATTGGACAATTAATAAATGTAACAATTGATAAATGGAACAATCCAACAGTACAACAATAATAAGAACCTATTGTTACCTCGTTAAATTTTCATATCGTAACATTGTTCCATTGTTCCATTGTTATATTGTTACATTGAATCCGCAACGCCCATATAAAACAGGCCCAGGCACTTCTGGTTTTCTTCGATGGTAAGGGATTCTTTCAGATGGTCTACCAGCTTCGGGGAGCTCCAGTAGCAGCCGATTCCGTTGGCCGTACAGGTAAGGTACATATTCTGTACCGCCATGGAAACCGCGGCAATTTCTTCCCACTCCGGAACCATGCCGCTGAAATTTACCACGATGGAAATCACGGTACCCGCTTTATTGATCTTGAAGCCGATATCGTTGTACTTTTTCTCCAAAAACACCTGTTCCGGCTGGGTAGCTTTGTAGATGGCCTGCATTTCGGAGGCAAGCATGGCTTTTTCTTCCCCTCTGAAGGTTTTAAAACGCCATGGTTTCGTCCTTTTGTGATTGGGAGCCAGTGTCGCTGAATGTAAAATATCGTCAAGGATTTCCTGAGGGATATCCGCATCCGTATAATCTTTAGGGAAAATACTTCTTCTCTGCCCTATGATTTCTTTTAAAACTTCTGCTTTGTTCATACGGCAAAATTACAAAAAAGATGGAAGCCGGAAGCGGGATGAAGGAAGTTTAATGTTTCGCACGAGATGATGCCGGAAACCGGAAGCGATTACAAAACCTCCACAATCTTCTGATGAATTTTATTTAAGGTAAATTCATCACCGGGTTTCATGCCCATCATTTTCTGGGCCATCGGGCTTTCCGAAGAAATGGCATAAAACCGGTCGCCTTCAAAGAAGAATTCTCCCAATGAGACCGAAATATAAAACCTGGCCTTATTGGTAATAACCAGTGAACCCAGCTGTACCCTGCCGGTAGGATTGTTCAGTACCTTGGCCATATTTCTCCGAAGGTCATGCAGAGCCCCCAGCTGACGCTGCATCTGGTAGATTTCCTCCTGCATTTCTTCTCTTATACTGTCATATTTCGGGGTCTTTTTTATTTCGCGGCTTGCTTCAAGGGTAAATTCTATAAAATTTTTCAGTTTCTCAATTTTTCCGGCGATCACGTCCTTTACATAACTCCTTATGTTGTTTTTCTCAAATACGGTCTTCTCCATGTATCGAATCTTTCATATAAAGATAATATTTTTTAAATAATCTGTATTCGGCTTAACATAAAATAACATTCTGATTTATTTTTTCGATTTTTAAAAATTATTTATACATTTACGGCCTTAATTATAAAAACTAAAATCATGTTTAAAGCACCATTTTCCTTTAACGGAAGAATCAGAAGACTGGAGTACGGATTGTCTTATCTTATTTACCTCGTATTTGCCCTTCCTTTCAATGTTTATTTAAGAATGTCTGAAAATTCTTACGAAGGACCATCAGGGACGGTACTGGCGATCTTCTTTATTCTGCTTATTCCTTTTTTATGGTTTATGCTGGCGCAGGGCGCAAAGAGATGTCACGACCGCGGCAATTCCGGATGGTTCCAGCTGATTCCTTTCTACGCCTGTGGATGCTGTTTGCAGACGGCGAGAACGGACCCAATGAATACGGACCGAATCCTAAAGGCCAGGGAAATTACAATTCGATTAATGAAATCGGTAAAAAAGAAGCTTAATAAAAAGCCTTGTCGACGGACAAGGCTTTCGTTTTTATTGTTCAGCTAATTTTTTCAGGTTATTGAGACCTTCTTCGTAGGATTTTCCCATCTGATAATCCATCACGGGCCTCATGATCTTCATCATGGGATCCTGTTCGGTATCCATTGTCCAGGTTACCTTCGTCGTATTTCCTTGCGGAGAAAGGATCATCTCCGACATGGCCTCCCCTTCAAAAGGCTTTTTAAAAATCATTTCCGTTTTCTGCCTCTGATATAGAACCAGTTCTTTCATTTCCTGGCAGCCTGCGCCCGCCTCATCATTTTTGCTGTCCCAGCAGTACTTATCGCCAACCTGGCCTTCCGTTCCCGAATATACAAGCTTCATTCCGGGATCCAGCTTCAGCCACGGATTCCACTGATTGACCGCTTTCATCGAACTGATTTGCTGCCATACTCTTTCTTTAGGCGCATTGATGACCATCGATTTTTCATAATGATAGTTTTTACCGAAAGCCAGCATGGCAATTACAGCATACACAATAAGTAAAAAGATGAAGATCCCGATCATTTTTAAAAAGGTTTTCATAGTCCAAAGTAATTTTAAAGGTTAATATGTTCAGCAGTTATACGATCCCGTTGCTGCCAAATTTAACCAATTTTTCAACATGGCAACTTTGCCTATGACAAGATTATGCAATCCCGTCAATTTTGTCACATCTCTTGCCTCGGGCATTATTTTTGAGCATTTTTGCTGTCAGTTCACCAGAATCGTTACCTTTATAAATATTAAAATCAGACTATGAGCATTTTAACAGAAAAATTCAATACGCCATATCATTCAGCCCCATTCGACCGGATCAGCAATGCAGATTACCTTCCCGCTTTTAAGGAATTAATCCGGAAATCGGAAGATGAAATCAATGCGATCGTCAATAATCCTGCAGAACCAACTTTTGAAAATGTAATCGAAGCCCTGGCTTACTCCGGGGAGCAGCTGGACAGAGCCTCCAATATTTTCTTTAACCTGAACTCTGCCGAAACCAGCGACGAACTGCAGCAGATTGCCCAGGAAGTTTCCCCGATCCTGACAGAATATTCTTCAAAAATTTTCCAGAACGAAGCCTTATTCAATAAAATTAAAAAAGTGTACGACGAAAAGGAAAAATACAGCCTCAACGAGGAACAGCAGATGCTTTTAAACGAGACCTATAAAGGTTTTGTAAGAAGCGGAGCGCTGCTGAATGAAGAAGACAAGGAAAAATTAAAGAAAATCAATATGGATTTGTCTTTAAAGTCGCTTCAGTTCGGGCAGAATGTTCTGGCGTCAACCAATAATTATTTTAAGCACATTACCAATAAGGAAGACCTGGCCGGAATTCCCGAAGCTATTCTGGAACAATATGCGGAAGAAGCAAAGGAAAGAAACCTTGAAGGCTGGGTCGTGACCCTTCAATACCCGAGCTACCTCCCTTTTATGACGTATGTCGAAAACCGGGAACTGAGAAAGGAGCTGGCACTGGCCAACGGTAAAAAATCCTTTGACGGCAGCGAATTCGACAACCAGAATTTGATTAAAGAACTTCTTTCCTTAAAACAACATAAAGCGGAACTTTTAGGTTATAAAAATTATGCGGAGTATGTGCTGGAGGAGAGAATGGCCAAATCTCCGGCGAAAGTGATCGATTTCCTGAACGAACTTTTAACCAAGGCACAACCTTATGCAGCCCAGGAAATCGAAGAGCTGAAAGACTTGGCAAAAGCCGATGGAATTGATGAAATGCAGGCGTATGACCATGCTTTTTATGCGGAAAAGCTCCGTAAAGCCAAATATGATTTAAATGACGAGGAGCTGAAACCTTATTTCCCGTTGAACCAGGTTCAGGATGCTGTCTTTGGCTTAGCCGAAGAACTTTTCCACCTTAGCTTTAAGGAAAGAAATGATATTCCCAAATATCACGAAGATGTAAAGGTTTATGAAGTTTGGGAAACTGAAAACCAGAAACCGGAAGCCTTCAAAGCCCTTTTGTATGTCGACTATTTCCCGAGAAAGGGCAAAAGAGCCGGTGCGTGGATGACGAGTTATAAAAACCAGTACCAAAAAGACGGCGAAAATTCCCGGCCGCACATCTCGATCGTCTGCAATTTCAGCAAACCGACGAAGGATACCCCAAGCTTATTAACATTCCAGGAAGTGACCACGCTGTTCCATGAATTTGGCCATGCGCTCCACGGGATGCTGGCCGATACGCAATATCCTACCCTTTCCGGGACTTCCGTAAAATGGGATTTCGTGGAATTGCCGTCGCAGTTCCTGGAAAATTTCTGCTACGAGCCGGAATTCCTTAAAACCTTTGCGAAACATTATAAAACCGGGGAAGTTTTACCGGATGAAAAAATAGAAAAAATCGCCCAGTCGAAAAACTTCATGGAAGGCTACCAGACCCTTAGGCAGCTTGGTTTCGGATTACTGGATATGAATTACCACACCAAAGTTGGAGAGCTGGAAAATAAAAGCGTCAAAGAATTTGAGGAGGAATATACGAAAGCAACCCAACTTTACCCTTCCAATCCGGAAACGGCGATGAGCCCTAGCTTCTCGCATATTTTCCAGGGCGGGTATTCCGCAGGATACTATTCCTACAAATGGGCGGAAGTACTGGATGCCGACGCTTTCCAGTATTTCAAGGAAAACGGAATCTTCAATCCGGAAATTGCCGCCAAATACAAGATCCTGCTTTCTTCCGGCGGGACCAAAGATCCAATGGAGCTGTACAAAAGCTTCCGGGGAAGCGAACCGAAAGTGGAGAGCTTACTGAAAAGAGCATTTGGGTAGAGATATTTAAAACCATTAAGTTGATTAGCTTAATGGTTTTTATTTTAAATTTGAAGAATGGAATTTATACCAGACATTGTCTGCCAGATTTATTTTGACGGAAAGTCATCCGAAAAGATATTCAGCCTGTTGAATTTGTATCTCCCGAAATATGAGCCGTTAAATCTGGATTATACTTACAGACAGGATAGTGAAAAAGGATTTGAAAGCAATGAAGAGATGATTGAATACTTTGTGGATACGGATCATATCAGCCAAACGTTCTATTGGAGCCAATATGTTGACAATCCCGACAAAATTTCTTTTGGCGTCAATCTAACGGATGACAACAAAACCATATTCAGCCTGACGATAGACGGTACCATCGCCCTGGCTGAAATATATTTGCATGATTTAAAACAAAAACTAAGTTCAAATATCGGGGTCATTACTTTTGTGAACCCCGCGGAATATGAGAATGGGGCTGATTTTAAAGAGAGATATCAGAATTTTTGAATTACTTGATGAGAAGATACAGGCGTAAATCATGACTATGAAAAAGTGAAAAAAGAGATTGAAAATAAAAAAACTTCAGATCAAACAACGAAAAATACGGACCTTTATGAAACATGCTCACCCGATTGAAATCATCCCCTTCTCTGATGATCTGAAGGATCCTATCAAAATCCTCAACTATGAATGGCTGGAAAAATATTTCCGGATCGAGGAAGGGGACCGGATTTCATTATCCGATCCGAAAAAGGAAATCATAGACAAAGGCGGATTCATCTTTTACGCAAAACTGGAAGGTGAAATTGTGGGGACTGCTTCCTTACTGAAAAAAACCAAATCTGTTTTCGAACTCGGTAAAATGGCCGTTTCCGGAAAAGCCCAGGGCCACGGCATAGGAACCGCTTTACTTGAGTACTGCATCCGGTTTGCAGAAGAACAGTCCATTGAAAAACTGATCCTGTATTCCAATACGAAATTACAGTCTGCCATACACCTTTATAAAAAATACGGATTCCGGGAAATCCTGCTCGAACCAGGCTTGTACGAAAGGGCGGATATTAAAATGGAGAAACAGTTGGTTTAAATAGAGTAAAAGCAATTCAATCCCTCAGCTTTTATCGATATAATCACACCTAAACCTTCAGGTTACAATCCTTTAAAGGGAGAATCTGATTATTTCATACTAGCGGATGAAGTAGAGATAATTTATGAATTCTAAAAAAAGAAAATTTTTCATCTGATTTACCGTTATGGATAAAAAAAATTTAATTCCATGACAAGATATTTCAAAATCTTCCTGTTCCTGTCCCAACTTTTTATCATGAACAGCTGTTCTATCGGAATGTATTTTTATGTAAAAAATACGACTTCTGAAGATCAGAAAATTATTCTGACTCTTCCTTCTTCCGGAAGCAGCACTTCTTTCTATCGGGAAGAAGAAGGGATCTATCATAAAAATATCACGCTGCTTTCAAGCAAAGCGTCCCGTGTAAAAGACTTTAAAAAAGCTGAAGACAAGATAAAGCTGAGCGGTCATCCTGAAGGCGAAAACAAAATATCCGTCATACTTCCTTCCCATTCCTTAACCCAGATAGACGTGGCTTCTAACCGATATACCGAGGTGACCGGGATTGAATACGTCAAAAACGATGAAGTCGTAAAGCTTACGCAGGAACAGTTCATCAACCTCTCGAAATTTGAAAAACTTTCGGCAATATTTGAAATCGATTAGAGATCATTTTAAACTTTGTCAAAGGATTTTCTTATCTTCCGGCGGTAAAAACTAAACTTACAGCCTGTCTTTTGAAAAAAATAATCCTCACATTCCTGGTTTTTATACTGGGCTTTGGCACTTACCATTCACAGGAACTTAAAAACAATATTGAATTCGGCCTGTTGGGAAATCTGGGGTTTCTGCATATCGGCTATACAAGATCCGTGTTCAGTTTTTCTCAGCTTTCAGTTAATACAGGTCTAAAAGCGGGATATGTGCCCAGCTCGGGTGACGAAGAAAGTAAACATCCGGAAAACTCCGTTCCCAATTTTGCGCATATCAATTTGCCCGTGGAAGTGTTATGGAAATTTCACAGATCGACTAATATCGGAATCGGCGCAAGCTATTCGAAAATTTTCGTCGGATCATCGGAATACGGCAACCATCCCAAGACAAATTACAACAGAATCCTGGGAGAAATCAGTTACGGACATATTCTAAGCAGGAGTGATTATGAGGAAAGCACAACCTGGATCAGGATTTATTTTACTCCGATTATGTATGATGATCACGCAGACGATGTTTCCAATATTCCTGTCCGGTTAGTATTTGTATATAATTTTTAATTAAAAGGAAAACGTCTTATGACTGATATCATTACAAGATTAAAAAACGTAAAGAAATTCCAGGCCAAGCGTTGGGAAAACGAAGACCACTGGGATGAAATCAACGATCTGCTGATTAAGGAGCTGGACGATATTTTATCGGCAGAACCTCAGAATACCGCCGCTCTGATCAATATCGGAGCCATCTATTCCGATATGGGGGAAAATGAAAAAGCACTGGAGTACTTACAGCATGCATTAAAGCTGGGATCTGCTGATAAGAACCTGTACACCAATCTGGCAATCGTCATGGTATATATGGAGATGCACCCTGAAGAATACCATGAATATCTGGAAACAGCAGAACATTATTCGGAAGATCCGCTGACTTTCAAAGCGTATTTCGATCCGCAGTCGCAATAATCTTATAATTGGAAAATCAGGGTCTAAACTTAATTTAAAAATGTCCTTAAACGGATTCAGCAAATCTCATTTGTATTTTCACTTTCAAAGTACAAGAAGGTTTACATTTTCATTTTGAATCCGAAAGATGATGTGATCAAAGATAATTAAAAATCTGCGAAATTATGAAAGTCTGCCGTTTCATCTGTTTTTTTCATTATCTTAGTAATGAAATTGCTGAAATACAAGGCATCACATAATATATGGCAGAAAAACTCTATTTCATTAAGACCAATCCGGTTGTTGCAAAAATCAATTTGTACAACAGACTCTGCCGTGAAGAAACACAGGTACTTCCCTTCTTAAAGGATGATAAAAAGACAAGCCTGGAACTGATCAAGAAGAAAGCGCTGGACCATATCGATCATCTTTCAAAAGAAGAACTGCAGGATCTTTTCCGATGGTTTGATGCCACATGCGGTACGGATCCTGAAAAACTTAAAAGCCTGGTGTTTACTCATGGAATCGATATTTTCCATGAAATTCCGGATTCATTGGATGTGCAGGCATTTCATCAGATCCTGTCCGGTTATGAAAAACATTTCCGCATCAGTTTGGGCTACAAAGCGGAGGCCGGAGCATTTAACCGCTTCCTGATCTACGGAATCTTTTTTTCAGGATTAGCCAATGAAGACAGCCGGGCCAACTTTCATTTCGACTATCTGAAATCCGGTAATAAAGACCTGTACACAATCGCTGAAGCAGCTGTTCATGAAAAAAAATCCGGTGAATTCCCGGCAGCGGAGATCCATCATCATTTTTCCATATTGTATGATGATACCAAGTTTTATAAAGGAAATATTCTAATGCTGTCCCATTTATAACCTGAATATTTTTTCACAGGATCAATAAAAACTTCTATATTTGCATCAATGAAGCAACTAAACTCTATATTGCGATTGCCTTTTTTCAGCAATTATTACTACCCGGCTTATGGTTCGGGAAAGCTTCTGTAAATTTATTTCAGTAAAAAAATTCAACTCAAATAATAAGGAACCCGGACCATTCGTCCGGGTTTTTTCATGCTTAAAATTCAAAAAATGATCAGTACATTAAAAGAAAACACAGAAATTATTCTGCCTGAAAATGGTCTGGAAGAAAAATTAGTACAGGCCGGAAAAGAAAACAGGAAGCTCATCATCAAGCTGGGCTTCGATCCCACCGCTCCGGATCTGCATCTTGGACACGCCGTCGTGCTGAAAAAGCTGAAGCAGTTTCAGGAACTGGGTCATCAGATCGTGATCGTGGTCGGAAGCTTCACGGCAAGAATCGGTGATCCGACCGGTAAAAATAAAGCCCGAAAACCTCTAACTGCCGGGGAAGTCCGGCACAATGCGGAAACCTACATCAGCCAGCTTTCCAAAGTGATTGATGTGGAGAAGACAAAAATTGTTTTTAATTCCGAATGGCTGGACTCCTTGCCTTTTTCCGACATCATTCAGCTGATGTCCAAAGTTACCGTTGCCCGGCTGATGCACCGGAAGGATTTCAGTAAAAGATTTGCCGAAAACACCCCGATTGCCATGCACGAACTGATGTACCCGGTTTTACAGGGATTTGATTCGGTACAGATCAGCTGCGATATCGAAATGGGCGGAACCGATCAGCTCTTTAATTGCACCATGGGAAGGCAATTGCAGGAAAGCCATGGGCAACCGCCGCAGACCGTGATGTGCATGCCCCTGCTGAAAGGACTGGACAGCAGGGAGAAAATGAGCAAATCGTTAAACAACACCATCGGGTTAACCGATGAACCGAACGAGATGTTCGGAAAAGCCATGTCCATTCCCGATTCTTTAATTGATGAGTTTATCGATTTAACCACCGACTTTTCACCTGACGAAAAAGAAGCACTGAAACAGAGGATCAGAAACGGAGAAAACCCAATGAATATTAAGAAACTCATTGCCGGAAATATTGTCCGGCAGTACCATCATCCGGAGGCAGCAGAACATGCAGACCGGTTCTTTATCAGCCAGTTCCAGAATAAAAACCCGCAAGAACAGGCTTTTGAAGCAGTCTCCATCGATTCTGTTTTTCCCGCACAGCGTACCATAAACCTGGTGGAATTATGCCATCGTCTGAAAAACGGGGAAAGCAAATCTTTTGTCCGGAGACTGATCGAAAATGGCGGCGTCAAAATCAATAGGGTGACCAAAACCGATCCTCAGGAAGAAATTGAATTGCAGCAGGGAATAAAAATCAGAATCGGTAAAAGAGGTTTTTTTGAACTTTCATAAATTCCGGATTTTCAGAGGTAATTTTTTAATATATTCGTCAGGTTAAAAATTAAATCAAAAACACAGAACATGAGCTACATTGCAGTTGATATCGAATCGGACGGGCCGATTCCCGGGGATTTTTCGATGGTCTGTTTCGGAGCGGTCCTGGTAGATGAACATCTGGACAAAACCTTTTACGGAAAATTAAAGCCCATTTCCGGAAATTTTAATCCTGATGCGCTGGCAGTTTCTGGATTCACAAGGGAAGAAACCTGGGATTTCGATGATCCGAAAGAGGTAATGCTGAATTTTGCAGCCTGGATTGAGGAAAATTCCAAAGGCCGGCCGGTTTTCATCAGCGACAACAACGGTTTCGACTGGATGTTCATCTGCTGGTATTTCCATCATTTTACCGGACGGAATCCATTCGGGTTTTCATCACGAAGGCTGGCCGACCTGTATTGCGGGCTGGAAAAAGACACGTTTGCCCAATGGAAGCATCTGAGAAAAACGGCACATACCCATCATCCGGTAGATGATGCCAGGGGAAATGCGGAAGTCCTGCTGTATATGAAGAACGAAATGGGCCTGAAAATAGCACTGAAATAGATTATCACGCTGATTTTGCAAATTTTTTGTTGTGGATCTTTTTAACGCAAAGATGAATTTCCACAACTTTAAAATTAGAAGTTAAGACAAATGAATTTGCCACGCGAAGCGTACGTATACGCTTCGTCAAAATCAGCTTGCTGATTCACTCTTTGCTCACTTGAAATATGCAGACTTATGATAGAAATCTTTGCGTCAGAAAAAACGCATGCAGACTTTGCAGATGGCGCAGATCTTTCACTCCTCAGAATTTGATGCTGAAGATTAAATTATTGCGGCTGCCCTATCAGCTGCCAGAAGCTATCCGCTAATACGTATACGGGACAAGTACATCGATAAAATTGTCCGTGCGGTGCGGTTCCCCGATCGCGCGGAACTTCCAGTCGCCGTTGTGGCGGTAGGCTTCAGCAAAAACCATGGAGCACATGCCTTTCATGCTGTCGTCACCGGAAAGGCTGAATTTGGTAATTTCCTTTCCTCCCGCATCCACTGCCCGGATAAAAGCATTTTCGATCATCCCGAAGTGCTGACGGTGGGTAAGCCCCTGATAGATTGAGACCACAAACAGGATCTTCTGGTAGCGTTCATCGAGCTCGTCTAATTTTACAATGATCTGTTCATCATCGCCTTCACCGGCTCCGGTCCTGTTGTCGCCGGTCAGCCAGATCTTTCCGCTCGGATGGCGCATGGAGTTGAAATAAATAACGTCGCCTTTATATAAAACAATCTCTTTTCCATTGCCTGCCGGACAGGTTTTGCCCATGTTGGCCACCTTTCCGTTGTGGTCGAGAAGAAAAGCGATGGCATCCAGATCATATTCCGGACCGCTGTTAATCCCCAGCAGACGGCTGAAGAACCCTCCGCATTTCTTTACGTCCCAGCCCAGACCGATGGTCACGGATGAAAGATCGTACACTTCGTCTCCGCGCTCGCTTTTGCGGAGATTGATGGTCTGCCCTTTTTGCAAATTGATCGCCATATTATTTGATGATTTGTCCTTTGTAATATTTTTCAAGAAAAAAGCTGAGATCCGCACGGTAGCCGATTCCGGAAGCTTCAAATTTCCAGCTGCCGCCGCGTTTGTACAACCTGCCGAATTCGATTCCCGTTTCTATCGAGAAATCCTCATCGAGTTCGTACTTTGCAATTTCCTGATGCGTCAGGTTATCGATAATCCGGATGTATGAATTCCTCACCTGCCCGAAGTTCTGCTTTCGTCTTTCAAAATCTTCAATCGTTACCACAAAAAGGATTTCCTCTACCCGCGGGTCTACTTTTTCCAGATCCAGAATAATGGCTTCGTCATCATCGCCGTCGCTGTTTTTGCCGCTGGGATCATCCCCGGTATGGGTGAGGGCACCGTCGGGAGAATTCAGGTTGTTGTAGAAGACGAAATAGTCTTCACCGATCAGTTTCCGGTCGGAACCAATCATGATTGCGGAAGCATCCAGGTCAAAATCATATCCCATCCCTTCATTAGGGTCCCAGCCAAGACCGATGGTCATTTTGGTAAACCCTAATTCGATCCGCTGACCTTTCTGTAAATTAATTGCCATAATATGAGGTGTTGTTCCCTCTAAATTAATATTCATCCGGCAATTTTCCAAATGAAATGGGAATAAAATTTAAGGCAAAAAAAATCCGGCGTGCTGCCGGATTTAGAATTATTGTTGTTTTGTTATGATTCGGGTGCCGTATTTTCGGTCAGCCGGTTTCTTGCTTTAGCGAGCATCGGGATGGAAATCAGACCCATCACCAGCATGATTACAATCTGCAGTGGCAGCGAGATGAACGAATAGGTGAGTCCTATTTCGCCTCCCAGTTCGCCGCTTCTTCCCATAGAAATGAACAAAGCCATGAATCCGTATTTCATCGCGAGGTTAAAAGCACCGATTCCGCCGCTTGCCGGAATAATCATTCCGAAGGTTCCTACGACCAGAATCAGGAAACCGTCATCAAAAGTAAAATCCGACGTTTCAGGCAGCGCAAAGCAAACCAGGTATGCTGCAAAATAATAGGAAACCCAGATGCCTATGGTATAAAGGATGAATTTTCCTTTTTGTTTTAATTTAAAAATTGTTTTTAGACCTTCAAGAATTCCCAATATAACTCCTATAACTTTTTTATAAATGTGATTATTTTTTAGTTTCTTTCTAAATACAATGAATATGATTAGAAAAACTGTTAGGAAAATAATAAACATATAAAAGTAAAAAATCAAATTTTCCACTTTCTTAAAAAATTCCTTTTCAATGTACTTCCAAAAAGAAATAATTGTATCAAATTTAAAAATTAGAGTAAGTCCTAAAACAATAAACATGCAAGCCAAATCTACAACTCTCTCCAAGATAATTGTTCCAATAGATTTATCGGCAGGCACTTTTTCAACTCCATACAAAGCAGTAGCTCTTGCTATTTCCCCGCTCCTCGGAATGGTGAGGTTCATTAAATACCCAAAGGAAATTGACCATAGAGCATTTGAATTTGAAATAGGGTGCCCCATCGGTTCCAGCATCAGGTTCCAGCGGATGGCCCTGAACCAGTAGGCGGCAATCCCGAAACAGGCGGCAAACAAAACCCACCAGTAATTTGCTTTTGCCAGAGACTTCTGAATGACTTTAAAATCCAGTCCTTTTAAGGCAAACCATAAAAAAAAGCCTGCAAAAGCAAGCGATATTACAATGGTAAGGATTGTTTTTAAAGGCTTTTTTGATTTTTTGTCCATCCGGTTACGTCAAAAGGTTGGTTTTTTCATCCGGAAATACAATTTTAGGCTGGAAAACCTGTGCTTCTTCAGGGGTCATCTGTGCATAGGCAATAATGATGATAATGTCGTCCCTCTGTACTTTTCTGGCAGCAGGGCCGTTAAGGCAAACCTCGCCCGATTTTCTCTTCCCTTTGATCACATACGTATCAAAACGTTCACCGTTGTTTACATTTACAATATAAACCCGCTCTCCCACAACCAAACCTGCAGCTTCAATCAGCTCTTCATCGATGGTAATGCTTCCAATATAATTAAGGTCAGAAGCCGTAACTCTCACCCTGTGAATTTTAGACTTAAAAACTTCTATTAACATGATGCAAATTTATTAATAATAATTTACAAAACCGACTTTTAAAATGAATTTAAAACTAACAGATACACAGCAGTTTAATTTCTTTAAATGTAATTTTTGAAGATTTTAGTTACCGAATTTATAACCATATCCTCAAAACCATTAATTCTTGCTATCAAATTCAGGATTTAATAAATAGCAAAAATAAAATTCACATTTTACTAAAGTCAATACAGATAAGCAATTGGCATGATTTTAGTAACGGGTAACGTAGATTTTTCGTAAAATATCAAATTATCATATTTTAACCAATTTTACTTAAAATTAAAAAAATTAATTATTTTTTTGCATTAAAATTGCACATTTACAAAATAGTATTATATTTGCTCTTATAACGAACTAACTTTAATAATAAAAATTATGAACAAGTCTGAATTAATCGACGCAATCGCAAAGGATGCAGGGATTTCCAAAGTGGCGGCTAAAGCTGCTTTAGAATCATTCATTAACAACGTAATGACTACTTTGAAGAAAAAAGACGGAAAGGTTTCTTTAGTAGGATTCGGTACTTTCTCTGTAGCTGAAAGAGCTGCAAGACAGGGAATCAACCCTGCAACGAAAAAGCCGATCAACATCGAAGCAAAAACAGTTGCTAAGTTCAAGGCAGGTGCTGATCTTTCATCAGCCGTAGCTTCAGCAAACGCTCCTGCTCCTGCTGCCGGTAAAAAGAAAAAATAATCACTCCGATTACAAAAATAAACCTCATCAGGCGATGAGGTTTTTTTTATGTTCTGATTTAAAATAGCGTAAATTTGGCTGTATTCAACTAATATTCAGATATTTAATTATTTTTTTTTTTTAAATAAGGTTAATTCAGTCAGGAAATTAAATAGAATGACCCTTCGTAGGATAAATCAATGTTCCATGCTTCTGACAGGATCTTATCCTATTCTGTGATAAGCCGTCCCTTCAGGACTTAAGATTATAATTTTGATCATATTTAGCTTATATTCAAGCTATTATTTAATTAAAGATAAAATTAATGCTGTTTAATTCAGGATTTAAACAGAAGGACTTTTGGTAGAATGACAAAAGATGCAGTTTATCATCAGGAACTTTGATCCTATTTTTGATAAGAGAAACTTCCGGCATCCGGCACTCCTCTTCCAGCCTTTTCATGCGAATTCTACTTGGGGTTCACATTAATAATTGATAATTCAAGGTGCCAGTCTGGAGATTTTCCAGTCGAAGTCTTGCGTTAGTTCATATATAATCCGGTCGTGGAGCCGGTTGGGCCTTCCCTGCCAGAATTCAATTTCATAAGGCTTTGCCAGGTATCCGCCCCAGTTTTCGGGTCTCGGCACCTCCGTATCTGCATACTCCAGCTCCAGTTCTTTCAGTCTCGCTTCCAGAAACCTGCGGTCCGGGATTTCCCTGCTCTGAGGAGAAACTACGGCACCCAGCTGGCTTCCTTTCGGACGTGAATGGAAATACCCGTCACTGAGGTTTTCCGCTACACGCTCCAGCTCTGCCTTAATAATGATCTGCCGCTCAAGACCCGGCCAGAAAAAATGAAGACAGGCTTTATGGGTTTTCTCTATGGCACGGCCTTTTTTACTGTCGTAATTGGTGTAAAAAATAAACCCTTCATGCGTATAGGCTTTCAGCAAAACCATCCGGGTACGCGGGCAGCCGTCTTCTTCCACCGTAGAAACCGCCATGGCATTGGCCTCGGAAATATCCGGATTCTCTCCTGCTTCCAGATACCAATCCCGAAACTGCTCAATAGGGTTTTGTTTTATCTCACTTTCAATAAGTTGGGATTTATCATACACTTTTCTCTTATCGTGCAGGTTTTCCATAAATATTTTTTATTAAATTTGAGTATGAATTACTCTTACAAAGGTAAAATATTAATTTCCACCCCTGACATTTCCGGCGATATTTTTTCCCGCTCGGTAGTCCTCGTTGTAGAGCATAACGAAAATGGTGCGTTCGGTTTAATATTGAACAAGAAGAACAGCCAGATGAGCAGTAAGTTCAAAGATTTTTTTGATTTTAAAATCGAGGTCTACGACGGCGGCCCTGTAGAAAACGACAAGGTTTTCTTTATTGTAAAGGGTAAAAAAGTAACTGAAGCCTATACGGAAATTACCCCTGAATTTTATCTTACCGAAGATATCGAAAAGATTATCAGTGCCGTCCTGAACGAAGAGCTGGACATCAACGATGTGAAAATATTCTCAGGATATTCCGGATGGACCGCCCTGCAACTGGACGGTGAAATCCAGCGGAAAGTATGGACGGTTGTAGACGTTTATAATCTGGATTATACTTTACCCAATGACCAGACTTTATGGAAATCCATCATGCAGAACCTGGGCGGAGAATTCCTGCTCTGGGCCAATTCTCCTGAAGACATTTCACTGAATTAGATAATCCCCTATATTATCCGTATAAAAGTTTAACAAACTTTAGGAATCCATTAACAAAGTTTAAGGTTAAGATTTCCGTTATTTGTTAGACCAAAATCCAGACGATATGAAAGGAATAAAACTTTTTGCGGCCTCTTTTTTCGCAGCAGCCTTTTTATCTTTTACTCCTGAAAATAAAAAACTGATCGTTATCGATGCCGGCCACGGCGGAACCGATATGGGAAGTACCCGGGAAGGTGTTTACGAAAAAGACATCGTTCTCCGTATCGGTAAAGAAATTCAGAAGTTCAACAGCACTCAAAATACCTATGAAGTGATTCTGACACGGGATTATGATACCGAAAGCCCGCTGAGTGATCGCACGACACTGATCAACAAGCTGAATCCTGAAATGGTTATTTCCCTGCATATGAACAGCAGCCCCCATAAAGAATCGGAAAGGTCCGGACAGGAAATTTTCACCCAAAATACAGATGCTTCCCGGAAACTGGCAGAAAAAATTTCCCAAAAATTTAATCCAAGCTTTATTGCCGGCGAGAAAAACCTCCATATTTTAAGAGAATCCAAAGCACCGACGGTACTGGTAGAGCTGGGTTTTATGAACAGTACCAAAGACCGGGAATACCTGACCAGCGAAAAAGGCCGACAGGAAATTGCCCGAAAATTTACAGAAATTTTTAAAGAATACTAAAATAAAAATACAAATTCTGACCTGTTCAGAATAAAACCCGGTAAAGGACTGTCAGAGGTTGTTTACCGGGTTTGTCAATTTAGAGTGATATATCTAACTGATTTAGAATTTTTTATTGTATAGAAAGTATTTTGCAAAATATCTGTAAAACAAATAACTCCACTTTTTGAATAGCATGGGATTAAAAAAAATTAATAATTTGTTCATAAATATTTTTGTGGTACCATAAAAATTCACCTATTTTTGTCGAGTAAAAAAAATACTCATATGAAAAAAACTTTAATCATGAGCCTGATAGCCAGCTCATTAATTTATTCCTGCTCTTCCGAGAGAGAATTTGATTCTGAAACAAACTCCAATTCAAATGCAAAAACATCAGCTAAAGGACGGAAATCCGTTTGTGACTTTTTTGAGAATTCTACGGCAAGTACTGTTATTCCCGGTATAAAGGCTGTAAATCTGGACAACAGTCTCGCGACTTCATGCCAGAATAACATCTTAATATTTCCTACCCTGCAGGATTACGAGAACGCTATTGTAAAATTAGATCAGCAGATTGAAGATTATAATGACGCTTTCGATCAGCAGACCGCAGGTATGACGGATACGGAAGCAGATGATTATGCCGAATCGGTAGATTTCGACGAGAATCAACCACTAATTGATTTTGAAAAAGAATTGAAGTTCTGCTCACTCAGACAACATCTGGCAAATCTGGATGATGCGTGGCTGGATCAGCAGGTTGACGGAGCCTGGGATTTAAATACTTCTCCTGATGAATATTATATAGATGATGAGACCGAAAGGGCTTTATTGAGCTTAGGCTCGGAATTTATTGTTGGTGACTGCAAAAATGGTTACACGCTTTATAAAAGATATGATTGGGGATACGCAAGCTTTGCTATCAATGATATCGGAACAGCAACTGATATCCTGACTGCATTAAACAACATTACCAACCCTACGCAACAGCCGATCAACATCAACGGGGCTACTCAAGGACAGGTATCCCAAGCTGTAGAACCGTATAAAGATTCAGGAGTAACCGTTGTTGCTACTGTTCCTGCTCCACAAGGCGGTTATTGCCATAGTGAGATTAAGGATAAAGGTGAATATTTATTTAGTCCTGAAAGAAAAATAGTTTGGAAACATAAATTCAAAGATGCCCATTTTCCTAATTTCCCAGGGCAGACACTAATGAAAACTTACACAAGATCGTATAGAAAGAAAAAAGGGAAATGGAAGAAATTCAAAGCAACCATTTACACTGGTTTTTATGGTAAAACAGCAACCGCCTATCAGTGTAATGATTATGGCAGTCAATCCTTAACCGGTAAAGAAAAAAGAAGGAAAAAAGTTAAGCAAAGAGAATATTTACTCGGAGATTTGGCCGTTAAAAAGAATGTTTTCTTTAGCGTACACAAACAGGAAGGAAATTCTTATGAAAATGAAGTATATTAAATTCCATAAAGGCATTGAGGGAAAATCCCTTAATGTCTTGTTTTTATTTTTAACTATTTTTGCTTACTCCCAAAAATATCCTTTAAAGTACGGTATAAAAACAGGCTGGAACTACTCCAATGTAAACGCTGTAGATGAAAAAGGCGAACCTTCGGGTTATGTAAGTGATATTATTGACGAGGCCTACGCAGGTTTTGTATTAGAAAAGCAGGTTTGTGTGAAATCCTATATTCAAACAAACTTATTAATTTCTTTTACTGATCGGGTCACGTTTTTAGAACTTCCCATTTACTATAAATATAATTTTTATAAAAGATGGTCTCTAATTGCAGGTCCGAAACTGAATTATATTCCTGACAGTGAAGAAAGCCAGCCTTACTATTTCAGAAGAAGATTCGGTATCAGCGGAGACATAGGACTGAATTATGAGATTTCAAAACATTTTGTTATCGAGGGCAGTTTTTCAAAAGGAGTTACCAGGCAGTATGATGATTTGGTATTAACTTACTATGATGCCCGCCGGGATGTGTATAGAATTGGACTAACTTATTTTATTAATTAAGATGAACTTTTCTAAATCTTCTCTTATTGCTTTATTTTTACTTTCGGCTGTTTTCACTTACTCCCAAAAATATCCTTTAAAGTACGGTATAAAAGCAGGCTGGAACTTTTCTAATATTTATGCAATAGATGAAAAAGGAGAGCCTTCAGGATATTTGAGCAATGGCGGGGAATTGTATGGGGGTTTAGTTTTAGAAAAACAAATCACAAAAAGATCCTACCTCCAATCTGGAGCTTTGGTATCATACTCATATGTCATTACTTTTGTAGAAGCTCCCTTCTTTTATAAGTACAATTTTTATAAAAAACTATCTGTAATTGGAGGTCCAAAACTTGATTATATACCGGATGAACAATATAATCATTCATTGTATTTTAAAAGAAGAATGGGTGTTTCTGCTAATTTTGGTGTTGATTTTGAAATTTTTAAAAAGATTAATATCGAGGTCTATTACTCAAAGCAACTTGTCAAACAATATGATGATAATATATTAACTTTTTATGATGCTAAAAGAGATGTTTTTAGAATAGGTGTTGCGTATTATTTTTAATAATTTCAGTATCAATATTTGTAATTAGAAAATAAGTCACATAACAGAATGATATATTCTAACAAAGATAAGAGTATCAAGAAATTTCTTAAATTTTCACTGATATTCTTTTCAACTTTTTTATTTTCCCAAAAATATCCAGTAAAGTATGGTATAAAGGCAGGCTGGAACTACTCCAATGTAAATGCTGTGGATGAAAAAGGTGAACCTTCGGGTTATGTAAGTGATATTATTGATGAGGCCTACGCAGGTTTTATTTTAAAGAAACAAATTTCAAGTAAATCATATCTGCAGGTTGCTCCTACGGTATCATATACTGAATCGGTAACATTTGTTGAATTACCCATCTATTACAAGCATGATTTTTACCGAAAATTTTCATTTATAATAGGTCCGAAACTTAATTATATTCCAGATGAACAGTATAACAATTTTTATTATTTCCGAAAAAGATTCGGTATCAGTGGAGACATTGGATTAAATTACAAAATATCTGATCACTTTATGATTGAAAGTAGCTTTTCGAAAGGTTTCACAAAACAATATGATGATTTGATACTAACCTACTATCAGGCCAGACGAGATGTTTATAAATTAGGATTAATTTATTTTATTAATTAAGATGGAGAGTATGATTTTTTCTAAACCTTCCCTCATTACATTATTTTTTCTTTCCTCTGTTTTTACTTATTCCCAGAAATATCCTCTAAAGTATGGTATAAAAGCCGGCTGGAATTACTCCAACGTAAATGCAGTAGATGAAAAAGGCGAATCTTCCGGATATCTTAGCGATATTATTGATGAAGCTTATGCAGGCTTTGTGTTTGAAAGACAAATTTCCGAAAAATCCTGTATTCAATCAAACTTATTAATTTCTTTTACTGATCGGGTCACGTTTTTAGAACTTCCCATTTACTATAAATATAATTTTTATAAAAGATGGTCTCTAATTGCAGGTCCGAAACTGAATTATATTCCTGACAGTGAAGAAAGCCAGCCTTACTATTTCAGAAGAAGATTCGGTATCAGCGGAGACATTGGCCTAAATTATGAGGTTTCAAAACATTTTGTTATAGAGGGATGTTTTTCAAAAGGATTCACCGAACAATATGATGATTTGGTATTAACTTACTATAATGCCCGCCGGGATGTGTATAGAATTGGATTAATTTATTTTATTAATTAAGATGAACTTTTCCAGATCTTCCCTTATTGCCTTATTTTTACTATCGGCTGTTTTCACATACTCCCAAAAATATCCAGTAAAGTACGGTATAAAAACAGGCTGGAACTACTCCAATGTAAATGCAATAGATGAAAATAGCGAACCATCAGGCTATCTAAGCAATGAAGGAGAACTTTATGGTGGAATAGCTTTGGAAAAACAAATCACAAAAAAATCATATATCCAATCCGGATTTGTTATTTCCTATACAGACGCAATAACTTTCTTGGAAATGCCTATTTATTATAAAGCTAACATTTACAATAATTTATCTATAATTATCGGTCCAAAATTTAATTATATTCCTGACAGTGAGGAAAGCCAGCCATATTATTTCCGTAAAAGATTCGGTATAAGCGGAGATATGGGGATGAATTATAAAATTTCAAAACATTTTATTATAGAGGGAATCTTTTCAAAAGGATTTACAAAGCAATATGATGATTTACTACTTGGTTACTATCATGCTCAGCGGGATGTTTACAGAATAGGTATCATTTATTTTTTATAACGCTTCTCGCTTATCAATAAACCCGGCCAAACATGACCGGGTTTCATTTATATAAATTTATATGAAAATATCTGTTATAAAAAAATGTTTTTCCAGTCCTCCGTCAGTTCCCTGAAACGGGTATTGCCGAATGTTTTATTCCGGATCTTTCCTACGGAGAAGATTCCTTTTTCATCGGAAATCAACAGGATCTCCTCAGCTTTCTGCGATTCGAAGGCGATGATCTCGTGTTCCTGGATATCGGCCAGGTTATTTTTATGGAGAAAGGTCACGAAATTTTCCATCAAAGGCGAAATGTAAGCACCTTCCGTCTGTTTCGGGACTTTGATGACGTCTCCTTCCAGAAACAGAAGATTCCCGGTAGTGGTGCGGGCGATCCTTTTATTGGGGTTGAGAAGAATAACATCATCCAGGTCATTTTCCTGGGCATAAATCGATCCGTAAATATTTTCCGGACTGTGAACACGGATATTGCTTAAAAGGTTGTTATTCACATTGATTTCCTTGATCAGGTCCATTTCCAAGACCCTTTCATGAACGGCAAGCACATCTTCTTTCTCAGTTACATCGTAAAGATAGGAAACAGACGATTTTGAAAGTGTAACACCGTCGGAATTCCGGAATACCTGAAAATTGATAATCCCGTTTACCATGCCTTTTCCTTCGATCACCTCTTTCCTGAAAAGCGACTGGAAAAATTCCAGGGTATAACGTAGAGGAATATTCAGTCTCATCTTCCGCATGGAGGCCATCAGGAAGAAATAACATTCTTCGTCCATAATCAGATTCCCGTTCCTGATAAAAAAGGAAGCCTTCACGGCGTCCCCTGAAAGAAAAGCCCTGTTCCGTACTGCTATTTCGGCTGATGTAAAATATTGATTTTCCACTTGTCTCTGATTTGTTTATAAAAAAATAATGAACGATAAATCGTTCATCAGTTTTATCATGCAGTGCGGCCTACGTTTAGGCAGCACCTAATTTAATTCTTAGATTTTCAATAAGGTTATCCCAATACAAGGCGTTTTCATTTTCATCTCCTTCTTCGCAGAAGTCGGTAATATTCAGGGAAAGGTCTTCGGTAATATCATCAATGGTGATTGTCATTTCAAAGAAATTTTTCGTTCCTTCATCTTCTTCCCACCGGAAACGCACAAAGCCTTCAGGCTTATACCTGATCAAAGTCGCCTTCTCAGAGGGCCCTCCGCCCCAGCTGAAAAAAAAGTCATCCCCTTTCTCTGTTACCTCATCCGCAAACCATTCAGACAACCCCTCCGCAGTGGCCAGGTATTCGTACAGAATCTCTGATAAACAGTGCATTGGAAATTCGTAATGGACTTTATGTTTCGCCATATATCTTTGTTTTAATCGTCCCGCAATATATAAATTAATTTTTTTATTACGCAAAAATGTATTTATTTTTTTAAACAATCTTCATGATATTTGTCAGCGAATTTTAAATAGACGTTTAATATCAAATCCCGGTGAATTTCTTCAATCCTTTACATAAAAAAACGCTTCCGGGGGAAGCGTTTTATTTTAATTTCCGTTAAGCACTTCGATAATAATTTTACAGCCTTCCCCGATCTCTTCTTTTGAGATGGTCAGGGGTGGAGAAATTCTTAAATATTCATTTCTATACAGTTGCCAGAAAAGAATCAGCCCTTTATCCATGCATCTTTTGGCCACATCCAGGGTATATTCCGGCGATCCCAGGTTTACCGCCAGCATTAAACCTTTACCATTGATATTTTTAATTTTGGGATGAACGAGCAATGTTCTGTACAGCTGTTCCTTTTCATCTATTTCGTCCATCAGCCCGCTTTCCAGCACCTCCTGTAAAGTCGCCAGGCTGGATGCCGCAATCAGAGGATTTCCCCCGAAGGTAGTGATATGCCCCAGCTTGGGAGAATGTGATAAAGTTTTCATAATCTCCCGTGAACTCATAAAAGCACCCACCGGGACACCGCCGCCCATTCCTTTTCCCATTACCAGAATATCCGGGACTATGTCGAAATGCTCAAAGGAAAACAATTTTCCGGTTCTGCCGAACCCCGGCTGTATTTCATCAAGGATCAGCAAAGCGCCTACTTCCCCGCATCTTTTTTTCAGTTTAACTAAATAATCCTTATCCGGAACCAGAAATCCGGCTGCCCCCTGAATCGTTTCCATCAGTACACAGGCTGTTTTTTCCGTGATTTGATCCAGATCGTTTTCATCATTGAAGCCGATGAAGGAAACCATCGGCAGTAGAGGACGGAATTCCCTTTTATGAAATTCATTCCCCGACACACTCAGCGCACCATGCGTATTCCCGTGGTAGGAATTTTTAAAGGAAATAATCTCTTCCCTTCCGGTATATCTTTTGGCGAGCTTTAAGCTTCCGTCGATAGCTTCCGCCCCACTGTTTACCAGATAGGTAACTTCCAGAGGATCCGGGGTTGCTTCAGCCAGCAGCCTGCATAAAGCCACCGGCTTTTCCTGGGCATATTCGCCGTAGACCATCACATGAAGATATTTTTCTGCCTGTTCCTTAATAGCCTCAACAATCTTAGGATGCGAATGTCCCAATGTATTTGCCGAAACACCTGCTACAAAATCCAGGTACCGCCTTCCGTCTTTACCGTAAATATAGCTTCCTTCCGCCCTTTCCACCTCAAAGCCTGCAGCAAATGCCGTCGTCTGGGCCTGATAGCTAAAAAAATCTTTTTGCATTTCCATTTCCTGAAAAAATTTCAGCAAAGCTAAAAAACATTCGGCATATCCGAAAATAATCCCGATAGAATAAAAAAATCGCTTACAGTAAATCCTGCAAGCGATACCACCAAATCACAAAATATTAATATAGTTCTTTTCTGTTTTATATGATAAATATATATAAAATTTTAAATAAAAATACACATTGTGTAAAAAATATTTCGGTTTTATAATGATATCCTGATTCAATTCAACATATCATGAATATTCATCAATTATCAAATATGCCTGCCATAAGCTTTTCAGCTTCACTGATTATTGAAAAAAAACGGAAATAAAAATTTCAGAATCAGCATAAAAAAAGTATCGAAAATACCGTCAATCCTGTAGTTTGATAAAAATAATTCACCATTTCCCGGTGGAAAATGGTGAGTAAGTGCAATTTTCTGATTTAATTGTGCGAAAAACGGTTTATCTCCTGGTCCGTTTCGGTTTTTTAGCCTCTTCTTTGGCTTTCTCTTTAGCTACCGTTTCTTGGGCTTTATCGTATAAAGTATTGTCTGATTCATACTGTACTTCTTCATAGTTCGGGGTATCTACCAAAATATCCTGCCATTTCAGAATACGGTCTTTGGTGTTCCAGTTGAAATCAGGAAACTTCCGTTTTTCAGGCTCGATCATACTCATGGGATATGTATCCGCAGTAGCACCGATATTACATTCTACAACATACAGCAGTTTCTCTTCAAATATGGCATCGATGATTCCGCAGGACGTCAGGGAAATCCCGATTCTCTCCTTTTCTCCGGTCTGCTTGTTTTCATCATCCGAGTAAGAGATGGCCTGTGCATTCCCGATGACCTTGGCTTCTTTAATGTTGTTGTCGGCACCGTAATATACCGTCATCAGCTTTCCCTTTACCTGGTTGAATTCGTCTTTCATGCTCAGGGAATCCACCTTGCTGATGGCGAAAGCATTTCCGATAACTTTCAGCGAGTCGATATTCTCATTTTGGGTATTGAAATAAGCTTCCACTTTTTCTCCCGTCACCTGCTTCCCATTGCTCCATAGAATGGGTTTTGTATACATATGAAGGACGCCGTCCGTTTCATTGAAAGCGATCGAGTCTGCCCTTCCCTGCGCATTTGACTTATAGAATCTTCCTTTCCGGAATGCCCTCAAAAAGCTTTTCTTTACTTTGCTATCCGCCGAATCCGGACGTTGGAAAGAAATGATCTTTTCCGCAGCAAAATACATGGAATCTTTTTCCAGAGCTTTTACAGCATATGGGTTTTTGGTCATCATGGCAGAATCTTTCTTTTCGAAAATTTCCCCGTAACCGCCTTTGATCCATCTTCTTTCGTTGGGATCGTCCAGCGTCACGTTTCCCGTGGCTTTTCCGAAGCCGGTAAGCTGGTTATAATACATTTCATCACCGGTAAGGATCTTATCGTTGTAATACACCCTGGAATTCTTATAGAGAAAAGCTTCCTTGGTATTCGTGTTGTAATTTCCTTTGTCGGTAACGATCCGGTTCTTAGGATTTTTTTTATTGACAATCGTCGTAGGGCCATTGATGTTGACGATGTTGGTATTCTGGTTCTGTACGACATTATCGCCTTCCAGAACATATTGGTTATCGTCAATTTTCACCCTTCCGCTAAGATCAATAGTCCTGGTTGCCAGGTAATAGGTGCCGGATTTCGAGTAGGTCGTACTTTTGCCGTCATTGATGGTACCGCCGGTATTGTAATAGGCCTGATTGGAGATCCTGTCATAATACATGGTTTCGGTTCTGATCACTGTTCCCTTGGGATCGGTAAGCACCACGTTTTTCCGGGCAATCCCTTTCTGCGTATTCCCGTCATACTCCATTTCGTCGGCCGTAATAACCGAGCCGTCTGCATTCTGAAGCTTTACATTACCGATGGCCTTAATGAAATTCTGTTCTTCATAAACAATAACAAGATCGGCATTCAGCAGGGAACCCTGATGGGAGAACTGTACATTCCCCACAAAATAATTATTACCCTCATATTTCTCATCCTTACGCAGCTCATCCGAGTGAATATGCTTTACCTTTTCTGCGGGTGCAGCATTCTTCTGAGGGGTTTTGGGCGTGAAATAAGGGTCTTTCTGAAACGGCTTCTGCTGTTCCTGCGAAAAGACAAATGTTGAAATAAAAGCCAATACAAAAAATATCAGCTTTACCGGCAGGGATACATTAGTCATTCTTCGTGCCATAGAAATACAGCGAATGGGAATCAATTTTTACACCGAATGCTTCTTCAATCGCTTCTTTTATCCCCTGGATTCTCGGGTCGCAGAACTCAATGATTTCCTCAATTTCCTTATCCGAATCCTTCTTATAAATCACCAGGTGATCGTGCTGTTTATCAAAATAAGATTTTTCGTAAGAGGAAGAAGTAAGCGTTTTTTCCCCGAACTGGTGCTTACGGATCAGTCCTGCATCCAGGAAAATTTCAATGGTATTGTAAATGGTCGCCTTGGAAACATGGTATTTTTTCTGCAGCATCAACAGGTACAGATCATCCACATTGAAGTGGTGATCCATACTGTAAATCTCTTCTAATATAGTATATCTTTCAGGTGTATTCCGGAAACCTTTTTCCAATAAGTAGTTTCTCAGAACATCCTTTATAAGCGCGATATTTTTTTCTTTCTGTATCGTATCCATCAAAAAATTTATGTACAAATTTATTGATTTTTATTTAAATACTTATGATCCGCCAGTGTTAAAGAATTTAGCTGTTGTGACGGATGAAATCACACTGCTGGATTTTTGATTTTCCGACACAATCTTCCGTCATAGGCGCAGATTCCACGACTACATTATGTGAAGTCACTCCCCATGCCTTGAAATCATCGCTTCCTATATATTTAACAAAATTATAGATATTTAAGATAATCTTCTCTTTTACGGTAAGAAGGATATCGTTGATATAGGTATTATCGATGATGACATATTTCAGATCCGGCGGGATATTGTGTGCCCTTAACGACGGATGGCTGCTTCTGGAAGGAATCGTCCCGTCTGCCATCATGTCTCTCAGAACCATGTCAAAATAATCATTGATCCTACGGTCGATCTTAAATCCGAGCATGAAATTGATCTTATAAATCGTTCCCGGCAGAACTTCGTCCACAACATACTTGAAAGTGTACGGATCTTCCTGGTTGACAATGTTCAGGATAAAATAATGATCCGCTCTCTTGGGCTGTTTTTTAATAATGGAATAGATAATCTTGGACTCGATTTCATCATTCCTTTTGGCACGGCTCAGGTAAGCCAGGTTGGTTGCATATTTCGGGATGGTTTCATCCAGCTTCATGTCTTTGATGATAGGAATGTACTTATCAAGCTTGATAAATTTGATAAATTTCGTCTTGATCAGTCTTCCGTTGTACCAAGCATACATGCATATTCCGATAGAACCGGCGAGTACCACGGTAATCCAGCCGCCTTCCATGAATTTGATGACATTTGCACTGAAGAAGCCTAATTCGATGGCCATGTAGATCAGCGCAAATACCAGAATAAAAAGCTTATTTACCCTTCTCTTCAGCAGCCAGTAAACCAGAAGGACTGTGGTCATCAGCATGGTTACGGTAATAGATAATCCGTAAGCGGCTTCCATTTTGCCGGATTCTTTAAAATGCAGTACCACGACGATGCAGAACATTAGAAGCCCCCAGTTGATTCTCGGGATATACATCTGCCCTTTTACCCCTGAAGGATAATCGATTTTCTGATTCGGCCACAGATTCAGGGACATGGCCTCGGAAAATATAGTGAAGGATCCCGTAATCAAGGCCTGGCTGGCAATAATAGCCGCTGCCGTCGCAAGAATTACTCCCGGAACCACCATCCATTCTTCCATGATTCCGAAAAAAGGGTTTACAACGGAAAAGCCTGGTTTATTGTAATTGGTTAAAAGCCACGCCCCCTGTCCAAGATAGTTCAGGATCAGCATGATTTTCACGAATCCCCAGCTTACCCTGATGTTTTTTGCCCCGCAGTGTCCAAGGTCGGAATAAAGAGCTTCGGCTCCGGTTGTACAAAGGAAAACCGCTCCCAATATCACAATGGCGCTCGGTGAGTTGGCGATCAGCTTATAGGCATAATAAGGATTGAAAGATCTTAAAATCTCAATATTTTCGCTGAGATGTGATAAACCGAGGCCTCCCAGTACCAGAAACCAGATGACCATCACCGGCCCGAAAAACTTACCGATAAAGCTCGTTCCAAACTGCTGCACTACGAAAATAACGATCAGAATCCCGATGGTAATCGGCACTACCGGAGTATGCGGATTGTATATTTCGAGACCTTCGATGGCCGACATTACGGTCAGTGAAGGAGTGATTACCCCGTCTGCAATCAAGGCTGCAGCTCCGACGATAGCAATCAGGTAAAGCCAGCCCTTTTTCAGGTTTTTTACTAAGGAAAACAAAGCCAGGATTCCTCCTTCTCCTTTATTATCCGCTCTCAATGCGATAATCACATATTTGATGGTGGTCTGAAGGGTCAGGGTCCAGATGATACAGGAAAGGGCCCCTTCGATATATTCATTGAAAGGCATTGTACTTCCGCTTTCCCTTGCGTTTACAATGGCTTTCATTACGTAAAGCGGTGAGGTACCGATATCTCCGAAAACGATTCCGAGAGAAACTAAAATCCCAATGAAAGAAAGCTTCTTAATGTCAAAATGATGACCGCTTTCTGCAATTTCTGCCATACAGCTAATTTAATTTTTAAACGCGCAAATTTAGGTGAAAATTATAACCCCATGAACTTTTCTTCATGAATATAATAAATGAAAAAACTTCCTTTCGGAAGTTTTTCTCTATAATTGTTTCGTTACTTAACGTACATTGCTTTTTTGATCTCTTCTTTTACTTTTTCAAGCTTCGGGAACCAGTCTGCAAACAGGGCGGCAGAATAAGGGGCCGGAGCATCCGGTGTCGTAATTCTTTTGATCGGGGCATCCAGATAATCGAATGCTTTCTGCTGTACCATATACGTAATCTCAGAAGCTACGGAACCGAAAGGCCATGCTTCTTCAAGGATAACCAGTCTGTTGGTCTTTTTAACGGATGTTAAAACCGTATCGTAATCCAGAGGACGAACCGTTCTAAGATCGATTACTTCTACCGAAATCCCTTCTTTCTCCATATCTTCCGCAGCCTGGATCGCCAGCTTCATGATTTTTCCGAAAGAAACCAGGGTAACATCGGTCCCTTCCTTCTTGATATCCGCTTTTCCGATCGGCAGGTAATATTCTTCTTCAGGAATTTCCATTTTATCGCCGTACATCTGCTCGGACTCCATGAAAATTACAGGATCGTTATCCTGAATGGCTGTTTTTAATAATCCTTTCGCATCGTAAGGGTTTGAAGGTACCACCACTTTAAGTCCGGGAATATTGGCAAACCAGTTTTCAAAAGCCTGCGAGTGGGTAGCCCCCAACTGTCCTGCCGAAGCAGTAGGACCACGGAATACGATCGGGCAGTTCCACTGGCCGCCGCTCATCTGGCGGATCTTCGCCGCATTATTGATAATCTGATCGATCCCTACCAATGAGAAATTGAAAGTCATATACTCTACAATCGGCCTGTTGCCATTCATCGCAGCACCTACTGCGATCCCTGTAAAACCAAGCTCGGCGATCGGGGTATCGATTACTCTTTCAGGACCAAATTCATCAAGCATCCCTTTTGAAGCCTTGTATGCACCATTGTATTCTGCAACTTCCTCCCCCATTAAAAAGATGGATTCGTCTTTACGCATTTCCTCGCTCATTGCCTGTGCAATTACCTCACGAAAAGTATATTCTGCCATATTTATTTGAAAAATTTAGAGTACAAAAGTAATGTTTTTTTATTATTTACATAACAAAAACGACATTTCATTTGATGAAATGCCGTGTATTCATTGTAATTAATCCTGATCAGGTTTAATTAACTTTCTGCCAGGTCTGTGTTCTTCCGAAAGCAGAGATTCCCAAATATCCTCTTACATTCAGCTTATCACCGTCCCTTTTGATGGTGCATTTGTAAGTCTTACCGGTTTTAGGATCTGTAATGGTTCCGTCCGTGAATTCATTTCCGTCCTTTCTCAGCCCTCTGATGATCTCCAGGCCGAGAATCGGCTTGTTTTTACGGTCGTCCTTACATTCCGTGCAGTTCGGATTTGCAGGCTTGATCAGCAGCTGATAGACTTTTCCGTAATACTGGTCTCCTTTTTTATAGATTTCCACAATGGACTTTGCCTGCTTTGTTTCGTCATCTATCGTTTTCCATTTTCCTTCGATCTGTGCGAACGTCATGACACCAAATAATGACAGGGCGAAGGTTAACAATAATTTTTTCATATTCTTTATCTTTTAATTTTAGTACCGTTATTTCTTGTTGTATCTATTGCTAAAAATATAAATTAATTTTAAAACGGCAAAAAAATTTATTATACCAAGCATATATTACAAAGGATATTCCAAAAAAAACGAGATATCCTTGTTTTTTTATTTAATGCAGCCTGCGGTTGATTACCCGGTCCATATAATCCTGGTACCAGGCTTTGGCCGTTTTTTCACCTCTGGCAACCTCTGCATTTCCTTTCAGCTGCGACATGAGGTTTTTCTCAAGTCCGAGATCATTTTTATCGAAGATACCTACAATTTCTTTCCCGTCGAAACGGTAGATGTAATTTCCGATGATGAACTGTTCCACGGTTCCGTCTGAATTGGCAATGATCGGCTGGTACTGTTTTTCGCTGACCAGGCTTCTTCCCCAGCTTCTGATTTTCTTATTATATCCGATCAGGTCTGCCAGCGTAGGATAAATATCGATCTGCTGGGCCGGTTCCTGATTCACTCCCTTTAAGTGGTAATCGGGATTCGGCGAGTACAGAATCAGCGGAACGGCAAAGCGGTTCATTGCTTTTTCATATTCAGGATAATACATTTCGTTGGTATGGTCTCCCGTAAAGACAAAGATCGTATTGTGGTACCAGGGCTGTTTCTTTGCCGTTTCAAAGTACTTTTTAACCGCATAATCCATATATTCGATCGGTTCGTGCATCACGATTTTCCCTTTTTTGAATTTTCCTTTGTATTTTTCAGGGATCTTGAACGGATGGTGCGAAGAAGCCGTGAATACGGTAGACATAAACGGTTGTTTCTTCCCTGCATTTTTAGCAAAGTACTGCAGAAACGGTTCGTCCCAGATCGCCCAGATTCCGTCGAAATCCCGGTCGTTATTGTATTCCGTTTTACCGAAATAATGTTTAAACCCTAAAATATTCCCGAATCCAAGGAAGCCCATCGAACCGTTCGGGGCACCGTGGTAAAAAGAGGTATCGTACCCCATATCGTTGCAGACCGAAACGATAGACTGGATTTTCTGGTTGGAATACGGTGAGCTGGTGAAGGCATCCGTCAGGCTGGGAATTCCCGCCAGGACGGAACTCATGCCGTGGATCGACTGCCGCCCGTTGGCAAAAGTGTTCGGAAAGATCAGGCTTTCATTGGCCAGACTGTCGATAAAAGGCGTGTAGGAAACGTAATCTTTAATATTTTTATCTTTATTAAATGCCCCGGAATATTCCCTGCCGAAAGACTCTATGATAAAAATGACGATATTGGGCCGATCCGTTACCTTCCGTTCATATAATTTATACGGATGTATGTTTTCATCAATAAATTTCTGGTCGACAAAATGAACTTCCTTGAAATTATTGGTATTTAAAGTTCTTAAAAAAGAAAATGTACTGTTGAGAACCACATTTCCCTGGGCAGGCAGCTTTACGAACCGGTTCGCATCCACCAGATTGATCGGCCGCGTACTGTGCTTGAAATCCCCGCGGATTCCGCCGACGGCCAGAATAGCAGTAAGACAAAGCATCAGAATAGACCAGATAAAGTAAGGAACGGGTTTTACAGGTTTACGCTCCGTTACTTTCAGTCTTTTATAAAGAAATACCCATAAGGCCATCAACGCCACGAACCAAATCAGGATAAAAGGATTCTGAATAATGGAAGCCGTAAAAACCCTGAACATATTGTCTTCATGCTTCGCGACCTGTATTGCCGCTGAAGTAAGACGCATCTGGGAAAATTTGAAATAGACGAAATCCCCGAAATTCATGGCGTAAGCGATCCCGTTGGTCATAAAATACAGCCAGAAAAGGAATTTCTGGTAACCTCCCCTGGTATTGATGACAATGGGAATAAGGCTCAGCAGGATAAACAGCGCGTTGACATACAGAATAGCCGTCGTATCGAAAGCAATCCCATGGTACGCCAGGCTGAAATATTCTGAAACGGAATCTATTTTAATCAATCCCCTGTTGAAAAACCAGAACAGGAACCTCGCGATCTGGTAGAAAAAATAAGCCAGAAAAAGCCGGTACAAAAGCACAAGAACCTCCTGCTTTCTAAATTCTTTAAACAATTTCATGGCACAAATTTACAAATTAATGTAACAGTTTATTAATGTAACAGTTTAGCAATGTAAGAATGAAGCAATATAATAATCGATAACCACCATATAAAATTTAACAATGAAAACCAAGCCAACGCAAGACTGTACTGATGAAGCGTTAATACTTGGAGTAATTTGATAATTAGTATTAAATTGTTATACTGTTAAATTGCTACATTGTTTAACTGATTTATTGTTTTAATTTTGTATCTATGAATTTTATAAAGAACAATCTGGCCAATGCCATTACACTGGGGAATCTGCTTTCCGGCTGTATCGGGGCCATTCATCTGATCCTGGATGATTACCACGTCACCGCAATCTGCCTGATCCTTTCTCTTGTCCTTGATTTTTTTGACGGTTTTATCGCGAGAGCCCTGAAAGCCAATTCCAATCTGGGGACCCAGCTGGATTCGCTGGCGGATATGGTGAGCTTCGGGTTGCTTCCGGGACTGGTGATGTTTAAGATTCTGGAACCTTTCGGAAATAATCTTTCAGGATTTTCTTTACCTTTTGAAATTAAATATTTCGGACTGCTGATTACCCTGTTTTCCTGTCTACGGCTGGCCATTTTCAATCTGGATGAAGACCAGAAGTATTATTTCAAAGGACTGAATACGCCCAGCAATACGATCTTGATTTTCGGTTTGTATTATGCTTTTCGACATGAGGAAATTTTTGTCTCCTTGTTAAATAACAGTTTACTAATGATTGCCTTAACCGTATTTTCGTCATGGCTTCTGATTTCGCCGATAAAGATGATCGCCATGAAGTTCAAATCGATGAAGCTGGAGGATAATTATCCAAAGATTGCTTTATTGGTTGGGTCTATCCTTATTTTGATCTTCTTTAAAACAGTTGGAATTCCTTTAGTCATCATATATTACATCTTCGTTTCGCTCGTCTTTCAAAAACAATTGAAGTAAGATAAAATAATGGAAGTTTCCGTTCTCAAATCTCTTTATTCTTAAATTATAAATTAAAACATAGGCGGGAAAGCAGGACGCAACCGCCATTAGCTAAAAGCAATTTAAAATGAACTTAAAATTACATAAACCGCTTTGCGTATTCGATTTAGAAACTACAGGAACCAATATCGGAAAAGACCGGATCGTTGAGATCTGTATCCTGAAAGTAAATCCTGATGCTTCCCGGGAAAGCAGGACCTGGAGGGTAAATCCGGAAATGCCGATCCCGAAGGAATGCAGCGAGATCCACGGAATTTATGATGAAGACATCAAAGATGCGCCTACTTTTAAAGAAATTGCTTCCAAAGTAATGGAAATGATTTCCGGCGCAGACCTGGGCGGCTTCAACTCCAACCGTTTTGATGTTCCTTTACTGGCTGAAGAGCTGCTGCGGGTAGGAATGGATTTCGACCTCAGTAAATTCAAGCTGGTGGATGCCCAGACGATTTTCCATAAGAAAGAACCCAGAAACCTGAGCGCCGCGTACCAGTTTTACTGTGGAAAGACGCTGGAAAATGCCCATTCTGCGGAAGCCGATGTACTGGCTACTTTTGAGGTGCTGGATGCACAGATCGGAAAATACGAAGACCTTCCGAAAGAGATCTCCCAGCTGAGCGAATATAGCTTCCATAATAAGAATGCCGATCTGGCAGGATTTATCGGGTATTCCGACAAAGGTGAGGAGATCTTCAATTTCGGAAAATATAAGGGACAGGGCGTAAAAGCGGTCTTCAAAAAAGATCTTGGGTATTACGGATGGCTTCAGAATGCCGATTTCCCGTTATATACCAAGAAAGTTTTCACAAAAATTCAGCTGTCCAGTAAATTTTAGACCATGAGCAAACTGGTAAAATTCAAATTCTACGAAACGGCGCTTCAGACAAACCGTGATAAACAGATCCTGGCGGAGAGTGGCACTATAAAAACTTTACTTCATTTACTATTATCTTTAAAACTTATATTACGGCGAAATTCGTCACTTTGAAAAAATAATTCTCCCAATAAAAAACTCCGCTAAAATATCTTAGCGGAGTTGATTTTTAAAATCAATTTTAGAAATTATAGCTTAGTGCCAAACCGGTTCCTGCATTTTCCAACTTAAAGTATGGTTGGAAAGCTATTTCTTTACCGTTTTCTGTATCGATGGCCTTGTTCAGATTTTTCTTTGAAGAAATAGCAAAAGGTATTGCTATGGCTACCAGACCTGCTCCAATACCAACCATGCTCCAGCCTTCATTTTTGGTTTTTTCTGTGTGGGCTACTCCATACTGGTCTACACTTACCAGTTTTTCTCCACCGTCTAATACTTTTACCAGACCATATCCCATACAGCCGCCACCTAAAGCCCCGAAAATCTGAGACACGGTATTGTTTGTTCTGTACTTCTTATAATACATCAAAGCCTGTTCATTTTGAAACACTTCTTTATACTGAGAAGCTTTATAGGGTTGTCCATCTTTTATAAGTTTATTTCTGGATAAGCTTACTTGTGAAAATGCTGCCTGAGATATTGCAAGTAGACAAAATAATACTGCCTTTGCTATATTTTTATTTTCCATATTTTTTATTTTTTACCGTTATAAAACCATTCTTAGGATATTTTATTCTTTCATAGTTACTGTTATCAAACCTATTACTATCGAAAAACACTAATTCATATTTTTCGGGATCTGATTCTTCACAATTTAGAATATACTCTACAATATACCTTTCTTTTGGTGCAAGCTTAAATTCATATTGTCTCTTGTCTCTAGTTTTTGAAGAGTCTATACTAATAACTTCTTTTTTATTACTTTTTGTAATATGGTAAGCAACAACTCGATCTGTAATAATGTTAGGTACAAACGGCTTAATAACAACACCAGACTCATCATTTTGATGTGCAATTTTTTTAGAAAAAATTAGATGAGGGGTAGCAAAATGTAAAGTATCATTTCTAAAATTAGAAATTGATATTTGCAAAATATTCTTTTGAAATTCTAAACTAGTCATAATCCCTTTTGTTTTAATCATATTTTTAGATATCTTAAAATCAATTTTACATTCTTTATTTTCTATTTTACTTTCACACGAGATGAATAATAAAGCAATTAATATAAAAAAAAATTTCATAATCTTTGAATTTAATATTGGGATATAGAAACAAGTTTTCTATTAACCACTAGCAGTAAAAAACTTTTTCATAGATAATTTAAACCATTAGCTTTGTGTAACACTCTTATATTCATCAATAATTTTCCAATGGCTCTTAATTTTCTCAAGTTTATATAATATGGTTGATTCATAGAAATTAACTTTATTATTATAGTAATGTGATAGAATTATATAGACATATTTTTTATCATTGCTGTAAATAGGAAAAGATATTTTACTTTTACACATCTTTTTATTAATTTTTATTACATACAATTTACTTAAATCAATCTTTTCATTACAAAAAACATCATTTTTAAGATTTATATCCAATGCTTTTTCTTCTAATTCACTTAAATATAAATTTTTAAAGCAAAAAGGTTCATCTTGCAAACAAGTTATCTCAATCTTATTAGTTTCAATGAAATCATTTAGAATTTCATACTCTCTACTATTCTTTTTACAAGAGTTTATAACTAATAAAAAACATATAAGTATTGCTGTCTTTGTAGGTAACTTCATGATAATTCTTGTTAAAAGTTTATATTTATTTTTTTATCCGTACCTATTAAAAGTTTTTTAATAGCTTCATTAAAATCATGATACCAAATAGTATTGAAAACTCTATCTGGAATATATTGTATCCTCATGTTCTGCCATCCATTATTGCTGATAAAATTAGTACCGCTTTCTTCAATATAATAATGTCCAACATTATTAAGCTTACTTCTATATTCATAACCAGGTTCGTCAATTTTAAATGAAATTTTATTGAGGGCAGCACTTGCGAAGTCTGACCAATGTATTCTGACATGATTTAATTCGTGCTGAAGAACATAAGCCAATTGTTCTCTACTATTGAAAGCTTTATTAGCAAGGTATATTTTTGATTTTATTTTTCCTGAAATAAAGTCTTTTTTTGTATTTGTTACTCCTAATGCTTCTATCTTTTCATTCCCTTCATAATACTCTATTAATCCTGTTTTCGCATTCATAGTTCCTCCCGGAACAGCTCTATTATAAATATCATTAGAAGATAGTCCTTTCTGTTGCCCGAATTGAGATTTATAAAGATCTCTTGCATAGCTTCTATTACCGACAGGTGTTCCTTCAGATAAAATATTCTCATCTGATGCTTCCATATATGATGTTATGGATCGGCTTGTGATAAAATAATTAACCGTATAACTCACCGCAGCCATTGCTGCTCCTGCTAACCCTCCGGTATAAAAACCTTTAGCAAAATTTCTACCATTAACCAAGGCATCTACACTCCCGCCTATGGCGCCCTGTACACTTCCCATTACGACAGCACCTCGGAATCCAGAGCTGCAAAAGTAGCGGAAAAGCCTCCGGATATAGCACCTGTAACAGCACCTATTAGCAAACTTTTGCCAAAACCACTCCAGGTCCAGTTATTGGTTATCAGAGATTTTATGGTGTATATTCCGGCAGATACTATTGCTCCTATTGCCGCATAATAAAGTACAGGTGCTATATATGATAAGAAAAATCCAGCTTCCCATAATTCCCCACTCGGATCATTAAACATCAACGGGTTGTTCATTACATAGCCATACTTATTATAATTTTGGGTATTGGAAGGATTCTGTATGTTTTCATCAGCGTTCAGGAATCTTCTTAAAAGCGGATCGTACAGTCTTCCGTTCATGTGAATAAGTTCAACCTCATGCAGATGTTCGTGGGAAGTATATCCACGATCTGTTAATAAGGCTTTGTTTGCCAAAAACTCTTCCAACTCCAGTCCTTTTAATATTCCGTCTTCTTTCATTCGCAGGTGCGTAAAGATTCCCCAAGCATCAAAGTGTCCGCGTTCTTCGGCGCTTCCATCTTCATCGCTGATGGCGAGGATGCTTCCCAAATAATCTTTATGCTGGAACTTATAAGCTTTGCTATCGTTAAAATCTTTCACATAAATGATGCTGCTTTCATACGGAGAACCACCAATGTACAGGATATGTTTTTCTTTTCCACTCTTCTGATCAAGAATAATCTCGGCATCACCTGCCTCACTATAATACTTGACGTATCTTGCTTCTCCATCTTTCTCAAAGTTTCCTCCATAGTACATGATCTGTCTGCTTTCTGACAATCCGTATCCAAAGGTATAATTACCCCGGGTACCATCTATTCTTATCGGATCGTTATTTTCGTTATAAGATATTTTCTGTACGACTTTGCTTTGCCCGTTAAGGTCATAATTCTGTATTCCTTGAGGATTAAGCTTTATGCCGGTAACCCTGTACGGATTTCCGCCAATGCTGAATCCAATTTCTCCCAGCTGGTCATTGTATTTTATTCTTCCTGTTTCATCGTATTCGTTAAAAGACAATTGCCCTGTTTTAGGATTTGTCCATTTAACCAGCCTATTATTGTCATCATATTGAAAAACCTCATCAATCCCGAAATTCTGGTGGGTGCGATGATTCAGCTCGTTCTTTATGGCATTAAAACTGTAATCCAATGTCATTAAATCCACACCTGCTGAAATATGGGAAACATGGGATAAAAATCCAAAACTGTCATACTGATTGGTGATCTGCGTATTGCCGAGTGATGCATTCAGCACCTGTCCTTTAGCATTGGTTTCCTGCAATTGGTAGAGAATTTTTCCGCTATTGGCGTCGGTTAAGGTTTTCAGATCTCCATTCCAGCTGTTATAATTGTTCTGCACAGTTACCTCGGTTGTATTACCCGAAGACTGCAGTTCCTGATGAAACTGCGAAATTCTGCCTAATCCATCATACTGTATGCCATCTTTAAAGAATGTCTTCCCTTCAAACTGCTCTGCATGTGCAGTAAGTCTTCCGTCTGGAGAATAAGAGAAATTCTGCTCAAAATATTTGCCGTTGGCTTCACCATGTTTTTGGATGACCTGCCAGTAAGCATTATATTCAAAGTCATAATTTTTCTGGGTAGAAACTCCGTCGTTAGAAACTTCATTTATATGAACAGGAAGTCCATTGGATGCGTAGATATATTCTTTATATCCTTTGGGGCTTACCTCTTTTTTAATGTTTCCGAAACCTGTATATTCATAGCTGTACAAACCATTGGCAGGGTCATTAAAACTCTTTTTTCTTCCCCATTCATCATATTCAGTAACTATCGTATTGTTTCCGTATTTTGCTTTTATCTGCTGCCCTGCTGCATTGTATGAGAAAGTAACAGTTCCTCCTTTGTCGTTAGAGCTTATTATATTTCCTAAAGCATCAGTGGTTTTGCTGGTTGTTCTGTTATACCCGTTCAGCTCCTGTGCAATGGTGGTACTGCCGGAAATACCGGTTTGCACCTTTTTGCCGTTAAAAGCAGTTGCTGTTATCTTTGCAGGATATACCGTATCGTCATAGGCAATGGTATTCCATTGAGAGGCAGACTGCCCTTCAAAGTAAGGCTCGGATTCCTGTATTTTTCGTCCCAAAACATCATACTGGATTTCGGCAGATATATATTTCCCCTGTACAAATGCTTTTGTAGTCGTCCTGTAGTTCTGTCCCAATACATTGGTATACACTATTTTTACATCTCCGTCCGGCGAAAACTCTGATACTTTGGTGCCGGCATTACCGGAAAGCTTCTCGTAAGTATAAGTAACGGTTGCCCCCAAAGTATCACTGGAAGAAAGCAGTTTTCCCCAATTATCGTAGGTATTGGTAAGGATATTCCCAAAAGGATCTTTCTGGGTTAGGATCTGTCCCCAGTTGTTATACGTAAACAATGTTTGCAGCCCAAGATTATCTGTCTTTTTGGTGACAAAACGTCCTTTATCCTCGTACTGAGATTGCTCCGTAATGCTTTGGGCATCTGTAGAATTGGTACTTACTTTTTGGATAATGTTTCCAAAGTCGTCGTAGGAATAGGTATCCAGGATATACCCTGTATTGTTCTTATTCCATTTTTTAACTGTTTTCAGCAAATTGTCATTATAGCTGTATTCTTCTTTAGCAGATTGAGTATCTCCATAAGCGGTCACCTCTTCTGTTTTGGAAAGCGGTCGCCCGGTAAAATAATTGCTTCCCGCTCCCGACAGATTATGAATATATTCATAGATCGTCGTTTTTGTTGCATATCCATTATTGATATTGGACACCGTCTGTGATGGAAGATAATAATTGCCGTACGTAATGGAATTTACAGTCAGGGTATTGGTTATAAAATCCTTAGTTAATGCCGTCTTAGGAACAATAGCCGTTACTACCTTAGGCTTATCAGCATCGGCAACAGTAGTTACTACCTGCCCGTTTAGTAGCTTATCTGCCTGGTAAGTAGTCCCTTTAAATGAAAGCAATTGCGTGTTGTTTTCTGAAATATCAGCCGGAAAAATTTTGGACTCATCATTGGTTCTTATTGACCATTCTTTTACCGGAACACTCTCATTTTGTGGATCTGTTTCTACACCGGACCATATTTTCGTGTTTTCAAAACCGTCTGCATACCACGAAGAACGTGCAGTTTGTTTAAATCCTAACATTCCCCTTCCCTGTAAATGACCAGTCATACCCCTATATCGGAAATCCTGTTTTCTGGCAGCCTGCTGTAGCTGTATAACAGCATATGACTGGTCTGCACGCTGCATGGAAAAGAAAGGATAGTATTCTTTTTTTTCTTTTTTATAAAAATCAGAATTTATATCCGGATTTAGTTCTGCATAAGTAACAGAAGTTGTAAGTCCTGCCTGTGAAATAGATTTTATTCTTGCTAATTCCGGAACAGAGGTAGGAGCCTTAATTTTAAGCAAATTATCTTTTCTGAACAGAAATACGTTATAATAATTATTATTGGATCTAATTGTATTGGTAATGGGCTGATAGATGGCCAGATCATAGTAAGTTTGTATCAAAGTAAAAGTGCCCGGTGATGGAAAGGTATAGATATTTTCAAAATCGAAATTAATACTGCCATCACTTACATTAGTACCATTTGAAGTAATGGAATTAACCGTTACACCAATTGATCTATAGCTGCTCCCTGATAAATTTGAATATGAATAGACCTGTACAATATCTGATTTTCCATCAGAATTAAGATCTGATATCGAATAGAAAGATTTACTGTACTGTACCCAATAGCCATTATTGGTAGTAGCAACATTTTTATAGACTAAAAAATCGTTTTTACGAAAGTTATTAAAACCATTTCCTTTACCTATGTAAAATCTCCAATCATCTTTTCCTGTTTTTCCTTCGGTAAGCGGCAGGGTAAAATCCAGTTTTCCATCTCCGTTAAAATCTCCAAAAAGAACCGGAAAACCTGAACCTTTTGTTTCCGCTAAATTGCCCGTAAACTTTATTTTTTTCAGGTAATTGGTAGGGGACGTCTTTATAAATTCAAATACGGTAAAAGATGTATCAGAGATATTGATTATATCGACTTTTCCGTCTCCGTCCACGTCCATATATTTCTGATCGGTATACGAATTTTCACTGAAGCTTCCGTCTCCCGAATAGGTAAAGACAGGATTGTTTGCGTTTTTAAGATCTATTATAAATCTATCCTGAAAGCCTCCGCTGGTGAACGTAAGAAAAAGATCAGATATTCCATCCCCATTGACATCACCTTCACTAAAATTAATATTGGCTGTACATGATGTGCATGATGGAGTAACCGTTTTTTCGAAGACTTTTACAAAAGCATTACTTCTGAAAATATAGCCTTCAACTTTGTCATACATGTATTGTACAATACCATTTCCATTATAGATCTGTCCTTCTTCGTCCAACAATGAAGATACGACAACTGCATTATTATTAAAAGAAATATTGCTTGTAAAAGTAGAAAAATTATCGTTAAAAGCACCTAGCTTTACAGTACCATCAGACATTACGAAATCTATGTAAGAATCTCCATTAAAATCTCCGGTTAGTTTAACATTATCTAATGTAGAGGAGCCAAAGTTTGCTCCGGCGATACTTGTGCCTGCTCTATCAGGATATGAAAAGATAACGGGATTTGCGGCTTCATTATTGGCATTATATTCTGTAATTTTATTTAGAAACTGGTAATTGGTTCCATTCTTTGCATACTCAAGCGAGTATTTTCTAAATTGCGATCCATTCGTATTTACGAGGATACTTGACAAAATTTCATCCTGAACAAATCCTAATCCCTGAAGGTAAGCCTGTTCTTTTAAATCCCTATCTGTATAATTAAACTCGATATTATTAAAATGTGGCTTATTAAGGGCTTCGTTTCCTCCCCAGGCAATCGATGATATCCTAACCACAGTTATATCACTTCGAAATCCTCCATGATTTGAAGAAGATTCATAATTGTACGAAATATAATTTCCCTGTGCATCTTTCCATTTTACAATGTTATATTCTGAAGGTGTTGTAGCAATGGGACTGGATCTCATCCCTCCCATATATGCGCCATACCATGCCTGCGAGCCATCTTCAAAAGTTACTTCAAATTGTGCAGGTCCGGCAAGCTGCCCATTTGCCGGGAAAGCTCCTAAAGATTTTACTTTTACAGCAGAAAATTTCTCCGTTACATAGGTTGCTCCATCCTGTCCATAAGCAGCAGGACTATCCGGAGCGAGGATAAGCCTCTGCCCGTTAAAACTATAAGTATCTGAATAATCCAATTGAATTCCCTTTATTTCACCATCTCTTTCAATACTTTTTCCTGTTCTGGTAATAGCCGTGAGGCCTGAAATTGTCCATCCGTATCCTGCAATACCATTATTAGAATTACTCAGATAAATCAGACTAATGTTAGGTGAAACATTTTTTACCGCAGGAGGGAGCTCTATAGGCAGAGTATAATGTAATTGTCCTCCTGCA